>CAVYWG010000016.1:0-1015219 GCA_963772075.1 uncultured Solirubrobacterales bacterium
GGCGTTCCATGCTGGAGGCCATTGCTTGGAAGTTTGCCAGCTTCCGGTGGAGGGGCGAGCAGCTCTACAGCTCGTACACGAACGGCAGCTCGTCGGCGAGCTCGCGCAGCGTCGGGGCGGCGGCGTCGCGGGCAGAGACGAGCGGCTCGATCTCCGTGGGCCACTCGATCGCGACCTCCGGGTCATCCCAGGCGATGCCGCGCTCGACGGCGGGGTCATAGTAGGCGGTCTGCTTGTAGAGGACGTCGGCGACGTCGCTGAGTACGCAGAAGCCGTGGGCGAAGCCGACCGGGACATAGAGCGCGCGCATACTCTCGTCGTCGAGCTCCACCCCCGCCCATTGGGCATACGTGGGGGAACCGCGACGCAGGTCGACGATCACGTCGAGGATCCGCCCGCGCGAGCAGCGCACCAGCTTGGCGACGCCGGGGCCGATGTGGAAGTGCATCCCACGTACTACTCCTCGCGCGGAACGGGAGTGGTTGTCCTGAATGAAGCGCTCATCGGGAGGGATTCCAGCGGTGGCGTGCCACTCCAGGCGGTAGGTCTCGCAAAAGAAGCCGCGCTCGTCGGGGAATACGCGCGGCTCGAGGATCATGGCACCGGGGAGGCGGGTGGGGATGACGTTCACGCGGCGGAACGCTAGCAACCGACGCCCCAGCCTCACCAACGCTTGCCGGCGCGGGGGGGCGAGAGCAATGGGGAGGGAGCCTCACGAAGGCCGCGCGGCGGCGCCGTGCCTAGTGGTGGTGGCCGTGGCCGTGCCTGCGGGGCAGCCGGTGGTAGATGATGATGCTGGCCTGGCTGGTGTTGCGAAGCTTGTCCACCGCGATAAACGTGAGGACGTTGCGCCCGGGGCGGATGTGCGCGGCGCCGTGCCAGTGCAACGCCCCGGCGAGTGTGCGGGGAAACGCCTGGTTGGTGTAGTTGCGGATCAGCTTGCCGTTGATCTCGAGCGTGATGCGCCCGACGCCGTTGGGGTCGCGGGCGGAGACGCTGATCGGCAGCGTGCCGGAGTAAGTGGCGTGATCGGCGGGCGCGGCGACGTCAATCGACGGTCCGCCGAAGTCCCCGCACTGTTCGGTGAGCTGATCGCCGTGGTGGGCGTAGGCCTGCATCGCGGCGAACGAGGGCTTGTGCGAGCCGTTGGCGCGCAGCAGGCCGGAGACGTCGGCGCCCTGGTCCTGCAGGGGGAACCAGATCGCGACCTGGACGTAGGGGTCCTGCTGGAGGCAGTTGTAGGCCTGGGCGAGATAGGTGGTCTGCTGCTGTTCGGTGACACCCTGCGCCTTGCGCCCGGCCCAGAATCCTTCTTCGCACTCCCCCGAGGTCGTGCGCCACGAGAGCTCGGTCATCCAGATCGGCTTGTCGTCGCCGTTGGCGAGCATCACGTTGTGGACTTCGCGGTAGGCGAGGAACGAGTCGGGGATCATGTGCCCGTCGTTTTCGCGCAGGAAGCTGTAGGGGGAGACGATGTTGCAGGCGGTGTCGGTGTGGACGGCGACGGCATCGAAGTAGCCCTTGGCGCCATCCTGGTAGAGCTGTTCGAGGAACGGGTAGTCGTTGCCGGTCAGCCCCCCTACCAGCACGGTGGCGTTGGGTTCGGCGGCCTTGATCACCGGATAGGAGGCTTTGAGCAACGCGGCGTAGGCGGCGGGGTCGGGGGCGCCGACCCACCAGCTGGGGGAGTCCTCCTCGTTCCATAGCTCATACGCGGCGACGTGGGAGCCGAAGCGCTGGGCGAGGCCACCGACGAACGCGGCGTAATCCTCGGGGTTGGCGGGGGGCGTGTGTTCGTCGGTGGAGCCGGTCTCCCACTGGGGGGTGCCGACGACATCGACGATCACTTTCGTGCCGGGGGGAAGCTGGCTGAAGAGCCGTTCGTAGTTGGCGATCCAGTTGGCCGAGTAATCGCCAGGTGCGGGCTCAAGATCGGACCATGTGGCAAACACGCGCACCCAGTGCACGCCGAGCGCCTTGAGGTCGCCGACGTGGGGACTGAAGCTGTCGGCGAGCACGACCCCCGGTTCGGCGGCGCGCGCGGGGCCGGCAGCGGCGCCAAACACAAGCGCCACCAGCGCCGCCAGCAGCGCGCCGGCAAGCGGCCCTGCAAACCGTCGGCACGTATGGCGTTGACGCAGGGGCAGATCCATCACCCTTAAGATCGTAGGTCGGCTCGCTGCGCTTGACAGCAGTCGCCAGGCTTCGACGGATGGCGGACCTAGGTCCTAGGTCCTTAGCCGAGCTCGGCGAGCTCCCGCGCGCGACGTAGGACAGCGTCGATCATCGGCTCGGTGAGCCGGCCCGTGAACGTGTTCTGCTGGCTGGGGTGAAAGCAGCCGAGCAGCACAAACAACTCCCCACGGTGCTCGGCGCCATGGCCGAAGCGGGGGCGCGGCCGCGGCAGGTGCCCACCCGTGGCACCGGCCCGCAGTCGTAGAGCGGCGTCCCATGCGAACGCCCCCAGGCAGAGCGCCACGCGGATGTCGGGCAGCAGCGCCAGCTCGGCGGCGCTCCACGGCTGGCAAGCGTCGCGCTCCTCACTGGTGGGGCGATTGGCGGGCGGCGCGCAGCGTACCGCGGCGGTGACCCACGCATCTCGCATCCGCAACCCATCCTCGCGATGGGTCGAGGTGGGCTGGTTGGCGAAGCCGGTGCGGTGCAGCGCCGCGAACAGGAAGTCGCCCGAGCGATCTCCGGTGAAGATCCGCCCGGTGCGGTTGCCCCCGTGCGCCGCCGGCGCCAATCCCACGATCAGCACTCGCGCCGCCGGATCCCCGAAGCCCGCCACGGGGTGCCCGGCGTAGCGCTCGTGCGCGAACGCCGCGCGCCGCTCGCGGGCCACCTGCTCGCGCCAGGTGACCAGCCGCGGGCAGCGCCGGCAGGTTTCGATCTCGTGCGCCAGCGCCTCCAGCGCGGCGGCGTTCCCGCGGTGCATCAACCCTTGATCGCGGGCGAGGTCCCCAGCACCGCGCCGGAGGCGCTCAGCGCCTGCACCTGCACGTAGGCCTCGGGGCCGGGCGTGGCGATCGCCGTCTCAAAGCCACTGCGCGCGCCGCTTGCCACGGCGGTGAGCTGCTTGGCAGAGGGACCGCCCAGCACCCGCCAGGAGGCGATCTCGGTGGCTCCATTCCAACTTGCGTACACCGTTGCGGGGGTGGGCGGGCTCGATTTCCCGGCGCTCGCCGCGATCGCCGGCGCGCCTGAGGGCGTACCGGTCCAGGGGAAGCGGTAGGTGCGGTAGGACTCGTCGCCCGTCGGCATGTGTGCGTCGTAGAGCAGCTGCCCGGAGGTGCTGAATTCAGAGAACCACGGTTCGGCCCCCCAGCCGATGAACAGGTTGCCGCTCGGCAGCAGCTGCACGTTGCCCTGGCTGCCCGCCTTCAGTGCCGTGCCGGGGTGCTCGAACTCGGACACCAGCGTCTCGGTGCCGGTCTTCTGGTTGAGCGCGACGAGGATCCCACGCGACTGCGGGTGCACGATCGGCACACCGCCGTTGTCGAACACGGAGATCAGGCCGTTGGGCAACAGCGTGGCGTCGTGCTGGAAGGCGGTCAGCGTGCCCGAGCCCATCTTGATCGTGCTGTGCTTGCCGCCGGCCTCCGCCACCACCTGGCCGGTTTCTTCGTTGACCTCATACAGCGCCCACGTGTTGCGCGCGGAGATCAGCATCTCCCCGCCGGGCTCGGGGTCGAGCGAGTTGGCGTGGAAGAAGTCGAGCGGCCATTCGTCGCTGGAGCCGTAGGGCGTCGAGTAGGAGCTTGCCAGCGACACGTGGTCGAGGCTGTCCCACTGGCGGCGCACGAGGCCGGTGCGCAGGTCGATTTCCTGGAAGGTGCTGTCGTTGACCGCCGCGTCCTGGGGCCCGTGGATCGCGGTGAGGTTGCAGCGGATCGGGTTGAACACGGTGATCAGCGCGGTGTCGTTGGCCTCGATGTGGAAGTCGTGGAGGTCGGCCGTGAGGCCGTTGCCGGCGTGGACGTGCAGAATCTGCTTGTAGGAGCTGTTAGCGACCACCTCTTCCCCCTCGCCGAACCCCTGCGGGGGGATGTACCCCTGCCACCACGTCAGCACCTGCTGGCCTTCGAGGCTCTGCACCTGCAGATTGGTCGAGTACGTGCCCTTGGGGAGCGGATCGAACCACACCAGCTGGCCGTCGTTTTCAGTGATCATCGGGCCATCCCCACCCGGGCCCGAGTAGGGGGCACTGAAGATGTACCCCGGGGTATTCGAGCTGGCGCCGGCATCCACCGCGATCGAGGGCGCGTTGAGGCTGGGCGCCGAGTGGTAGTGCTGCACCTCCACGGATGTCCCTTCGGGCTCTTTGCCCGGTGGCTGATTGGGGATCGGGTCGGGCACGGAGACCGTAAAGTGGAAGGCGAACGGCTCCCAGCGTCCATGCGCGAGCAGCTGGCCGCGGACGGTGACGATCTCCCCGGGTTGGAACGGCGCGGCGGGTAGGAAGCTGTCGCCGTCGCCTTGCGAGAAGGCCGCCAGACGGCCGGGATGCACGCCGGTGGATGACCCGCTGACGGTGACCTGCTTAATCTGCTTGCTCGGCACCCCCAACAGGCTGATCTGCGTGTGCGGGGTGGCGTCCAGGGAGTCCGGCAGCGGCGAGACCCGCAGCTGCGTGCCCGACAGCAGGTCTGTGCGGTTCAGCGTGCTCGGCACGCACTGCGGCGCCGCGGGGCCGCGGAAGGCGGCCTCCTCGGCCACGATTTTCTTGCCGCCGAACGCCAGCGCTCCGGCGCTCGTGGCGAGCACCACGATGCCCCCGAGCACCAGCCCGCGGCGCAGCCAGCGGTGGTGGTGCACATCATGCCTCTCGCGCCGGTGGTTGGCCCGCCACACCCGCACGGGCGTCCACGGTCCCTCCGTATGACCCGGACGGCGTTCGCTCCTCTTCACGATGTCGCCCGCAATCGTCTCTCCTGCATCGGTCCTCCGGGTAGCGCCCGCCGGTCGAAGGGCACATCCTAGTCTCAGACAACGCCGCAGGCTATGAGTTTCGGTGCCATGTGCACCAAGCCTGCAAGCTTACGCCGCGGCAAGCCGGCAACGGTTATGTTAGGGCCATGCTAAGGACCGAGTCCAAGAGGACGATAAGAGTGGGGGCCGAACAGGGGCGAAGGCGTTGAGGGTCCTTGGAGCCCTGCTTGCCACGGCGCTGCTCGCCGTGGCGCTCAACTCCTGTGGCGGCAGCTCGACCCCCGCATCGATCGCGCTCGACGACCAGGCCTCGGTCGCCGCGGCGGCCGCCAACCCCGTGACGGTCTCGCCGCTGCCCGGGACCCCTGACGCCTCCCCCAGCACGCAGATCAGCTTCCTCGGCGGCGCCGGCACGACGGTCGCGAATGTGAGCGTCGTCGGCTCGCGCAGTGGCGCCCACCCGGGGCACCTGCAGGCCTACTCGACCGGCACCGGGGAGAGTTTCATCCCCGACAGGCCATTCGTCGCGGGCGAGCGCGTCACCGTGCACGCGCTCGCGGGCGCCGGCGGGGGTGCTCCCAATCAAGCGCTCACCACCACCTTCACGATCGCCCACCAGGCAAGCGTCAGCCAGGTGCAGTTCCCACTCAACCCGGGCGACCCGCACGCCGTGCAGCACTACCTCTCCGCCCCGGAATTGACTCCCTCGACGGTCACGCTTACGACGCCGGCGCAGACCGGCGCGGCCAGCGGCGATCTGTTCCTCGCCCCCTACCAGGGACTCGGGGAGCCCGGGCCGATGATCACCGAACAGAACGGTGCGCTGGTGTGGTTTCACCCGCTGCCCCACGACGACTCCGCCACCAACTTCCAGGTGCAGACCTACGAAGGCAAACCGGCGCTGACCTGGTGGCAGGGCCGCATCATCAAGGTCGGCTTCGGCGAGGGCGAAGATGTGATCTACAACAGCTCCTACCAGCAGGTGGCCACGGTCCGCGCCGGTAACGGCTACCGCGCCGACCTGCACGAGATCCTGCTGACCCCCCAGGGCACCGCGTGGATCGACGCCTTCGACCCGATCCACATGAACCTCTCCTCGGTGCACGGCTCCGCGCACGGGATCCTGCTGGACTCGATCATCGAGGAGCTCGACATCAAGACCGGGCTGGTGATGTGGGAGTGGCACGCGCTCGGGCACATCCCGCTGCGGGACTCGCTCAACCACGTCTCCTCCGGGGAATACCCCTGGGATTACGTGCACATCAACTCGATCTCGCCGGAACCATCTAGCGTCGGCGGCCAGCCGGGGAACGTGATGCTCTCCTCGCGCAACACGTGGACGTTGTACGACGTGAACATGCACACCGGCGGCTACAGCTGGCTGCTCGGCGACGGCGGGCACTCAAGCTTCAAGCTCGGCGCCGGCGTGCGCTTCTACTGGCAGCACGACGCCCAGTTCCAGCCCGGCGGGCTGATCTCGCTGTTCAACAACGCCTCCGACCCGCCCAAGGAACGGGAATCGAGCGGCCTGCTGCTGCGCCCCAATTTCGCTTCTCACACCGTGACGCTCGTCAAGCGCTTCGCCAACCCGAGCAAAACGCTGCTGGCCTCCAGCCAGGGGGACACGCTCAGCCTGCCTGGTGGCGACTGGCTGCTCGGCTACGGGGGGCTGCCGAACTTCACCGAGTTCAGCTCCTCTGGCCATGTGCTGCTCGACGGTACGCTCGGCAAGAACGTGCAGGACTTCCGCACCTACCTGTTCCCGTGGAGCGGCCAGCCGACTACGGCGCCGGCGATCGCCGTGCGGGCCACGGGCGCCGGCGCGAGTGTATACGCGAGCTGGAACGGCGCCACCGGCGTGGCCTCTTGGCAGGTTGTTCAGGAGCCCGCCCACCCCAGCGGGGCGGGCGGGTCATCGGAAAATCTCGCGCCGCTCACCGCCGTGCCCCGCAGCGGCTTTCAGACGACGATCCCGGTGAGCGCATCCGCGGGCACCTACCTCGCCGCGCGCGCGCTCTCAGCGACGGGGCAGGTACTGGGGACGTCCGCCGCGCAGCCCGTCCCCTGATTCGGGCGCTTCGCCGACCGCGGGGCTCCCGCCGCGCGGGGCGCTCCCCGATTCGCCGAACGGGCTCAGCGGCCCGTGTTCGCCTTCCTCGCGGCGCAGCCTCGCGGCGGCCGCGCCGCGCGCGGCTTTCTTGGCTGTGAGGAAGTAGTTCTCGAGGCCCAGCCCGCGCGCATCGGCGAGCTGGCGGGGCAGCGGGCCGCGCAGCTCCTCGCGCAGCGCGCGTTCGTACTGCCCTAGTAGCTGTTCTTCCAGACGGCTCGTGCCCGCGCCGTTGTCGAGCTCCAGGCGCCCGGAGCGCGTGCGGTAGTCATACAGCTCGCGCTCCTGCCCCTCCTGCTCGGGCTCGATTCCTTCCGCGGTCCAGTTGGAGTAGGTCGCGAACTTGGCGTTCGCCGTACGCATCGCCACGACGTGCAGCGGCGCGTCGGCCGCGTAGGGCTTGGTGGCGAACTCCGTCACGATCTCGTCGGTCGCGTGCAGCACGTACGGACGCCCGCGGGCGCGCGGGTTGGTGAGGATCGCCGCCAGGTCGGCGCGCTCCGCGAGGTGCGCGTAGCGCGGTTCCGTGCGCCACGCGTCGGAGCCGCTGCCGATCCGCAGCAGCAGCGGCGCGACGTCCACGCTCGAGGTCAGCTGCATCCGCGGCCGACGGATCGCCCCGGTGAGCGCGCCGCGCGGGTCCTTGACGATCAGCGGCACCCGGATCGCCTCCTCGTAAGCCCCACCACCCTTGCCCCGCAGACCGTGCGAGGCGCCGTACTCGCCGTGGTCGGAGGTGAACAGCACGACCGTGTTGGCCGCCACGCGCGGGTTGCTTTCGAGCGTCCGCAACACCTGGCCGATGTGTTCGTCGACGTTGCGCTGCAGCTTCACATACAGGTCCATGAACTGCTCCCATTTCCGGAGCGCTCGCGGGCCCGTGAACGGCACCGGCCCGAACGAGGCAGCTGCGGTCTGCTGGAAAGAGAGTTGCAGTAGCGGCTTGTGGTGGGCTTCGAGCATCGCCGGCGTCTCGTAGTTGGGCGGCAGCCCCCGCACCAGCGCCGGCGCGGTGCGCTCGGAAGGGACCTGTTCGCTCCACTTGTGCCACCACGCGATGTCGTGCGGGTTGACGAACGACACGGTCGTGCACCACGGCTGGGCGGAGTCGCCGCTTTCGGAGAACCACTGTTCGAACTGGTTGGCGATCAGTGGGTCCACGCGCCAACCCTGGCCGGGGCCGCCGTCGGGCGAGGGGTAGGTGCCGCCGGCGAAGCCGTAGGGCTCGAGCGCCCCCGCGTTGGCCAGCACGGTCCACTTGTTGTCTTTGTGCGTGAGGTGCCACTTGCCATACCACCAGGTCTCGTAGCCCTGTTCGCGTAGCATCGTCCCCCAGGTCGGGAAGCCGGGATCGAGTGTCGAGCCGCCGGTGATCATGCACCCGGTCTGGTGGGTGTAGAGGCCGGTCAGCAGCGTCGAGCGCGCCGGCGTGCAGTCGTTGGAGGCGGTGTAGTGGTGCTCGAAGGAGACCCCTTCGCGGCGCAGGCGGGAGATGTTCGGCAGCATCCGCGCGAGCGTCGGCGAAGCGGTGAACCACTGCGGCGTGCGCAGTTGGTCGACCACGATCACGAGGATGTTCGGCTGCGCGGCGCGCAGCGGCGCGCGCCGGCCCGGCGGCGGCGTTCCCCCGAGCGCCTGCTCGGGCACGCTTGTCGTCGGCTGCTGGGGTGGCCGACGGGTGCGGGGGGGCGCTGTCGGCGTCGTCGCAGCCGGCTCGGCGACCTCTTTGGCGACAGCCGCCATCGCGGTGCCACCCAACAGCGCCCCGCCTGCCACCACTCCCCCCTTGATGAAGGTGCGCCTGTCGATCCGTCGGTCGGGCATCGCTCCAAAGGTATGTCACCACACCCTAAGGACGGGCAAAGGTCGCGTTAAGACCCCGTTGGGATCGTGGACGCGTGGGGTTGAGACGTGGGGGTTGTGATCAACTTTTCAGACCCCATATACTTCATTTTGTAAAGTAGTCCGCGCAGTTGAATGCTTTATTTTGGGACCTAAACACTTCATTTTGTAAAGTGTTCTAGGGTCTTTTTTAGAGATATCTCCACCTCGGCCCGCGGACGGAGGCCCTCAAAAAACGGGGGTCTCGGTGTAATCCCCGAACACCTGCTGCAGCGACTCGACGATCTCGCCCTCCGAGGCGCAGGCGCGAGCGCAGGCGAGCAGCGGCTCCATCAGGTTGCGATCGGGCTGCGCCGCCGCCTCGCGCAGAACGGCGAGCGTGCGCTCGACCTGGGCGCCGTCGCGCCTGGCGCGGGCGGATTGGAGGCGGTCGAGTTGCTTACGTTCGAGCGCCGGGTCGATGCGCAGGATCGCCAGCGGCGGCTCGTCCTCGAGCACGTGGCTGTTGACGCCGACCACCACCCGCTCGCCGGCGTCGATCTGTTGCTGCAGCTCGAAGGCCGCATCGGCGATCTCACGCTGGGGGAAGTTGCGCTTGACGGCCTCGACCATGCCGCCGAGCTGCTCGATCTTCTCGAAGTACTCGTAGCAGCGCGCCTCCATGCGGTCGGTCATCGCCTCGACGAAGTAGCTGCCCCCGAGCGGATCGGCCGTGCTCGCCGCCCCGGTCTCGTCGGCGATCACCTGCTGCGTGCGCAGCGCGATGCGGACCGCTTCCTCGGTCGGCAGCGCGAGCGCCTCGTCGTAGGAGTTGGTGTGCAGCGACTGCGCCCCGCCCAGCACGGCCGCGAGCGCCTCGACTGTGGTGCGGATGATGTTGTTGAGCGGCTGCTGCGCGGTCAGGCTGACCCCGGCGGTCTGCGCGTGGAAGCGCATCAGCCACGAGCGTGGGTTCTTCGCGCCAAAGGACTCGCGCATCTCCCGCGCCCAGATGCGCCGCGCCGCGCGGTACTTGGCGATCTCCTCGAAGAGGTCGATTTGGGCGTTGAAAAAGAACGAGAGCCGCGGCGCGAACTCGTCGACGTCGAGGCCACGCTCGACCGCCTGGCGCACGTAGGTGAGGCCGTCGGCGAGCGTGAACGCGAGCTCCTGCTGCGCCGTCGCCCCGGCCTCGCGGATGTGGTAGCCGGAGATCGAGATCGGATGCCAGCGCGGCATCCGGCGCGTGCACCACTCGATCATGTCCCCACACAGGCGCATCGCCGGGTCGATCGGGAAGCACCACTCCTTCTGGGCGATGTACTCCTTGAGGATGTCCGCCTGGATCGTGCCGGAGAGGTGCTCCGGTGAGGTCTCAGTGGCAGCCACATAGAAGGCGAGCATGATCGCCGCCGGGGCGTTGATCGTCATCGACACCGACACCTCGCCGAGGTCGATCCCCGCGAACAGCGTACGCATGTCCTCCACGGTGTCCACCGCCACACCCTCGCGGCCGATCTCACCGAGGCAGCGCGGGTTGTCGGAGTCGTGACCCATCAGCGAGGGCATGTCGAAGGCCGTCGAGAGTCCCGTCTGGCCGTGCTCGATCAGGTAGTGGAAGCGCTCGTTGGTCTCCTCGGAGGTCCCGAACCCCGCGAATTGGCGCATCGTCCACAGCCGCCCGCGGTACATCGACTCGTACACCCCACGCGTGAATGGGTACTCGCCTGGACGCCCAATCGGGTCTGCCGCAGTGCCTATGCCGGCAGGCAGGTCGGCCTCGGTATAGAGCTCCTCGACCGGTTCGCCAGATAGCGTGCGCCCGCCAGCCACGTCTGCCTGCGGTGCGGAGATGGCGCTTTTCACGATGACTGCAAGATACCGACACCTGGCAGCGCTCATTGGGGCAGTGGCACTCGGGCTTGGCGGATGCGGCTCGACCGGAGGCCCGAAACTGCTCCCTGGCGCGCTGGCGCACCCCACCAAGGCGACGCTGATCCTCGACTTCACGCCCAACGCGGTGCACGCAGGCATATACCGCGCGCTCGCAGCGGGGTACTACCGGCGTGAGAACATCGAGCTGCAGGTGGTCGCCCCCAGCGCGACCGTCGAACCGCTCAGCCTCGTCAGTGCCGGCCGCGCGCAGTTCGGACTGGCCGACGGCAGCGACGTCGCCACCGCGATCGACCACGGCGCCAGCGACAAAGTCGTGATGGCGCTCGTGCAGCGCCCCGTCGGTGGGCTGATCGCGCTCGCCTCCGAGCACTTGCGCTCGCCAGCGCAGCTGCAGGACCGCGTGGTGGGGATCACGGGCGTGCCCTCCGACCTGGCGGTGCTCGACACCGAGGTGCGCCACGCGGGCGGCGACCCAGCGAATGTGCACGTCGTGACGGTCGGCTTCAACGGCGCGCAGGCGCTCGTAGCCGGGCGGGTGGCTGCGTTTACCGGCTTCGTGCCTGATGATGGCGTCGGCCTCGAAGTGGAAGGGCATCCGATTACACCCTTCTGGCTGGACCGCAACGGCGGCCCCGAGTACCCTGGCCTGGTTGCGTTCACCAACAGCGCACTCGCGCGCTCGGACCCGGCGTTGGTGCGCGACTTCCTCGCCGCCACGGTTCGCGGCTACCGGGATACGCTGCGCGACCCCACCCGTTCACTAGGCGAGCTGCTACGTGCCAACCCCTCGCTGCCGCGGGCGCTGACCGCCGCCTCGCTGCGCGCGTATCTGCCGTTGTTCGACGCCGGCGGTGTCCCGCTCGGGACGATCCAGCCGGCGCATATCGCCGAACTCTCGCGCTGGATGCTCGCCAACCACCTCGGCTCGGCGCCCCTTCCCTTCGCGCGCTACGGCAGTAACGCCTTCCTGCCACGCGGGGAATAGAGACCCCGGCCCTCCCCGCCCCGGACCGTAGATCGGGGTCCTCTCGGTCGTCCTAGTTGGGCATTTCTTGACATGTGGCATTTTTACAAGTCCTTGATAAGGCCATACATCGATGTATAATGTGATGTGCGATGCGCAGCAAGGGAATGCAGCGCCGCGGGGGTTTGCAGGGAGGGGAGCGGAGCGGACCGCTTGACAGTAGGGCCACGCGAGGGCGGGGTCGATGCGCCTACTCGTAACCGGCGTCAGCGGCCTGATCGGCTCAAACGTCGCCGCAGCCGCCGCGCAGCAGAGCTGGAGCGTGCTCGGCACCTGGCATCAGACGCCGGTGGGCCTGCTCGGAGCGCGCACCGTCGAGCTCGACGTAAGCGACCGCCAAGCCTGCGTCACGCTCGCCGAAGAACTCGAACCGGACGTGGTCGTGCACGCCGGCGCGCCCGGCGCCATCGGGAGCGGCCCGGCCGGTAGCGAAGTGAGCCTGGAACGAGACTCGCAGCTAGCCGAGGCTGACCTGCTCGGTACCGAGAACACGCTCGCTGCCGCGCGCGCCGTGCGCGCCCGCTACGCGCTGGTCTCGTGCGAGCACGTCTTTAGCGGCGCGCGACCCTCAGGTGAGTGCTGGGATGAGGAAGACCTCACCAAGCCGACCACGGCGCTAGGGCGCTCACTGCTGGCCCGCGAGCGGCTCGTGGAAAACTTCAGCGGCAGCTGGCTGGCCACCCGCCCCGCGGACGTGTACGGCGTCAACCTCGCGATCCCCGCAGGAGCCGAGATCCGAACCCCCAGTCTCCACTCCCGTCCGCCGGCGCCGACCGACAGGCGTGCACGGTACGTGTGGGAGCGCTCGGGGCAGCCGCTGCACTGGGTGAGCTCGCTGCGCGCCGGGCGGTTGCTGCTCGCGCCGCAGGGTGTGCGCCGCACGCCGACCTACTCGTGGGACTACGCCCAGCGCCTGTGCGAGTTGATCGCACAGGAGTGCGAGGGCCTCTTCAACATGGCCGGCCCCACGATTCTCGGCCGCCTCGCGCAGATGCGGCTGCTCGCGCGCGCGTTCGGTTGCGAGATGGAACTGGTGCGCGACGGGCCCCCCACGCCACAGCTGCCCGCCAACACGGCGCTGTGCGACCGCAAGACGACTTTTGTTTTGGGCCACCCCGCGGTGGACCCGTTCAACGGATACCGCCTGATGCGCCGCCAGCTGGAGCGGCTGCTGGGAACCGCCGATTCCCCGGCCGCGTCTCCCGCTTCGTCGCTGGTGTTGCAAGGTCTACGCTGACGTGGTGAGCACCCTCGCCGACACCACGCTGCAGGCCGAGTTCGCGCAACTGGTAGGCCCCGAAAACGTACTGGCTCCGCCTGGCCCGACCAACAGCGCCCAACCGGGTGGCAGGGGGGGCGGGTGGAGCCAGTACAACCACGACGCGACCCGCAGCCGCGGGCTGAGCGGTCAACCCGACCTCGTGGTGCGCCCCGGCAGCACCGCCGAGGTGGCTGCCGTGATGGCGCTGTGTTACGAGCGCGAGGTGCCGTTGATCCCGCGCGGCGGCGGCACCGGGCTGGCCGGCGGCGCCGTGCCGCTGATCCCGCGCGGGGAGGGCGCCCACCCCGGCGGCGTCGTGTGTGCGCTCGAGCGGATGCGCGCGGTGCGCGAACTGGAGCCGGCGCTGTGGCGGATGACGCCCGAGGCCGGCGTGAGCACACGCCACGTGCAGCGGATCGCGCGCGAGAACGGGCTGTGCTTCCCGCCCGACCCCGGAGCCTCCGAGCAGTCGCAGATCGGCGGCAACGTGGCGACCAACGCCGGCGGACCGCACGCCTTCAAGTACGGCGTGACCGGCAACTGGGTGACGGGCCTGGAGGCCGTGGTGGCACCCGGCGAAACGATCACGCTCGGGGGGGCCTACCGTAAGGACGTCTCCGGGTATGACCTCAAGAGCCTGCTGATCGGCTCCGAGGGGACGCTGGGAATCATCACCGCGGTGCGCCTGCGCCTGGCACCAGCGCCCGAGGCCGCGCTGCCGTTGATCGCCTTCCACGCCACTCGCGAGCAGGGGTGTGCGGCGATCCTCGACGTGCTCGGGGCAGGGATCGTGCCGGCGGCGCTCGACTTCCTCGACGGCGAGGCGCTGCGGATCGCCGCCGGCGCATGGGCCGGCGGCAACGGGACGGCGCTGCCGGTGCACGCCGAGTTCATGCTGCTCGCCGAGGTGGACGGTACGCGCGAAGAGGCCCGCGCCGCATACGCCGAGCTGGCGGCGGTACTCGGCGGGGGCGCCCTGGAGCTGCGCCGCCCCGACCGCGCGGCGATGTGGGAATGGCGCGACCGCGTGCCGGGCGCGGTCAGCGCGATGCGCGGCGGGAAGGTGAGCGAGGACGTGGTCGTACCGGTCGAGCGTCTCGCCGAGGCGCTCGGGCGCTTCGCCGAGATCGCCGCGCGCCACGGGCTGCGCTCGTGCGCGTGGGGACACGCGGCCGACGGCAACGTGCACGCCAACCTGCTCGTGGATCCGCGCAGCGAGGCCGACCGCGCGGCTGCCGCGGCGGCCACCGACGAGCTGTTCGCGCTCGCCGTCGAGCTGGGCGGCTCGATCAGCGGCGAGCACGGCGTCGGCGTGTGCAAGAGCGGTCAGCTGGCCCGGCAGTGGCCGGAGGGGGCGCTGCGACTGCACGAGGAGATCAAGCGGGTGTTCGATCCCAAGGGCCTGCTGAACCCCGGCAAGAAGCTCGCGCGCGTCCCCTGAGACGGGGGAGGTTGGGAGGGGGGCCTGCCCCCTCCCGCTCCAAGTTGCCCGCCCGGTAGGCCTCCCGACGAGTCTCATCTCGTTTTGGCAAGCGGTCTTTCCGCCGTTAGCGCTAGTCTGCGCGCCTTGCTCGTACTTCAACTGGAAAGGAAGCATCCATGAACAAGACGCAGCTCGTCGACGCGCTGTCCAACGACAGCGGTCTCTCCAAAGCCGACGCCTCGCGCGCACTCAAGTCGTTCGTCGCCACCGTGGGCAAGACGCTGAAGAAAGGCGACGAGGTCGTGATCACCGGCTTCGGCAAGTTCTCCGTGGTGAAAAGGGCCGCACGCCAGGGCGTCAACCCGCGCACCGGGGAGAAAGTCAAAATCAAGGCGTCGAAGGCCCCTAAGTTCACCCCTGGGGCGGGGCTCAAGCAGATCGTCCATCCCAAAAAATAGGGCTAGCGGCCCGCCGCGCCAAGGGTCGGCGGGCAATTCGCGGGTGGGGGATCCCCTACCGCGGGAGGGAATCGGGGACGAGGGATGACGCACCGCGCGCGCGGGCCGCGCGTGGTAGCGTCGCCGCATGCCGCGCGTGGAAGAGTTGGAGCTCCCCACCCTCGACTACACCGACCCCACGCTGCGGGGGGAGCGCTTTCACGCCACGATGCGCGAGTTGCGCGCGGAGGGGTGGCTGGCGGCGGGGCCGTACGGCTACGCGGTGCTCGATCGCGAGGCGGTCGAGTTCTTCCTGCGCACACGCGCGGCGATCTTCCCCGGGATGACGATCGCGCAGATCTTCGACGTGCGCGAGGGACCACTGTACGAGGAGATGCGGCGCAACATCCTCCACATCAACGGCCCCGACCACACTCGCCTGCGCAGCCTCGTCAACCCTGCCCTGTCCCCGCGCGCCGTCGAGCGCTATCGCCCGGTGATGCGCGAGTTGTTGACGGGGATTTGGGATGGGATGGATGGCGGCAGCTGCGAGTTCGTGCGCGACGTTGCCAAGCCGTATCCCTCGCAGGCGATCGCGCACGTGATGGGCGCGCCACTGGAGGATGCGCCGCGGCTGCACCACTGGTCCAACTGGATCCAGCGCCAGTTCGACGCGATCTCGATGACCGAGCAGAAACCAGCGATCGAACAGGCTGTGGCGGAGTTCTACGAGTACGCGTGGGGGCTGGTGCGCGCCCGCCGTGAGCAGCCCGGGGACGACCTGATCTCGCTGCTGGTCGCCGCCGAAGAGGAGGGCGAGCGGCTCTCCGACGTGGAGTGCGTGAACCTCGTGCTCAACGTCCTGATCGGCGGCGTCGACACAACCCAGAGCCAGCTCGCGCACGCGGTGAGGCTGCTCGCCGAACACCCAGAGCAGTGGCAGCTGCTCGGCGAACGGCCCGAGCTGGCCGCGCAGGCCGTGGAGGAGGCGCTGCGGTACGAGCCGATCACGCCCTTCACCGCCCGCATCCTCACGGAGGAGGTCACCTTCCGCGAGATCACGTTCCCCGCCGGCACGATCGTGATGGTGTGCGCGTTCACCGGCAACCGCGACCTCCCTGAGGACGGCAGCGGCAGGGGGGCCGACCCTGAGGAGTTCAACATCGCCGCCGAGCGAGACCGCGCCCGCGTGCTGACGTTCGGCGCCGGCGTGCACTTCTGCGTCGGCGCCAACCTCGCGCGCGTCGAGCTGCAGGAGGCGCTCACGTTCCTCGCCCCGCGGATGCCAGGGCTGGAGCTCGCGGGCGAGCCGGTATTCGAGGGCATCACCGGCATCTATGGCCTCGCCGAGCTGCCGCTGCGCTTCGCCGCGTAGGCCGCGCCCCGTCCCACGCCGCCCCAGCCCCGGCTGCCGGCGCAGCCACGGCGGCCGCGTGGAACAATTCGCAGGGGGGGCATAGAAGGGATCCCGACCGACAGATTGAACGAGATGACGCAGGGGACGTTGAAACGAGCAGTCGCCAGCGGGCTCGCGGTAGGATTCGCCGCCGCCCTTGCGTCGGCCGTGCTCGCGGTGAGTGCGTGGGCGGGGGAGTACCACGTGTACTCGTGCCGAACGCCAAGTGGACAGGTCGCGCCGACCGTTGGGTGGAGCGCGTCGGAACACCCCAGTTACGACCCAACTCTGAATACCTGCCCCTCGGGGGGTGGGTTGATCGCAGCACTCGACGCTGGTGATGCTCACGTCTCAAGCACCGAAAACGATGAGGCTACATGGGCCTTCAAAGCGCCCGAAGGCAGCATCATTTCCGAAGCAACACTATGGCGCGCGGGTGAAAATCGAGGTGGTGGCACGAACGAAGCTTCCTATCTTTTCTGGCTGGCCGCAAACCCCACGACTGGACCTAAAACACATATTTTCGATGAATGCATAGCCAGTAAGGGATGCTTGGGTCAGGGCAGCCTTGACTATCCGTTTGCTCCAGAAAACCGTGTGATTGTGCACAGCAATGAACTCGACGGCCCATACCTTTCAATGAGTGCATACTGCGGGTCCGAATTCGTGAAATTATGCCCAACCAACGAAGGCGGCAAAATCACCTACGACGCCGAGGTCGAGCTGTTCGCCGCCGACATAACACTCTCCCAGCCGACGGGGCCGACCGTCTCCGCGGTCAGTGGCGGCCTCGCCGAAGACGCCACCGTCAACGGGACCAGTGACGTGGCCTTCCACGCCACCGACCCCGGCTCCGGCGTATACGAAGCGATCATCGAGGTCGATGGCAAGGTGCTCGCGCACGAGGTGATCAACGAAAACGGCGGGCGCTGCCACAACCTCGGCGGCACGAGCGACGGGCTGCCGGCCTTCCTCTACCCGCAGCCCTGCCCGGCCGCAACGAGCGCCGACATACCGTTCGACACGACCGCCCTGACCAACGGCGAGCACCACCTCGTCGTGAGCGTCACCGACGCCGCCGGCAACGCGGCGACCGTGCTCGACCGTGAGATCGACGTCGCAAACCCGGTGACCCCCAGCCCCCCGATCCCCGCCGCCTGTCCCGCGGGCGCCGCCGCGAGCGGCCAGGGCGCCGGCCAGAGCCCCGTGCTGACCGCGGACTGGAAGGGCCACCGGGGCGCCCACCTGCGCGCCCGCTACGACGGCCCCGCGCACCTCATCGAAGGGGCGCTCACCGATCCGCCAAGCGCGAGCGGCAACCCGCCCGGTACGACCGCGCGGAGCGGAGCGGGGGCGAGCGGCAAGCCGATCGCGGGCGCAGAGCTGGAAGTGTGCGAGTCGCCCAACTACAAGGGTGCAACAACCACCCTGCTTGCCGCCCCGGACACGGCCGCAAACGGCCACTGGAGTCTCACCCTCCCCCGCAACCTCTCCTCCACCACGCTGCGGATCATCTATCGCCAGAACCCAGCAGCCGAAGCCCAGCCCGCGGCGCTACAAACGCTGACGCTGACCGTCCCCGCCGCGCTTCACCTGAACATCACCCCACGCACGGCCGCCTCCGACGGCACGATCCACTTCGACGGCCGCCTGCGCGGTGGCCCGATCCCACCGGGCGGCAAGCAACTCGTGCTCGAGGCCCGCTCCCCCGGCGGCCCGTGGATCGAGTTCCATGTGATCCGCACCCGCGCGGGCGGGCGCTTCGCCTACCTCTACCACTTCCGCCTCCCCGGCCCCGCCCGCTATCAGTTCCGTGTCCTCTGCGAAACGGAAGCCGACTTCCCGTTCGCCACGGGGGCCTCGAACGTGGTGGGGGTGTTCGAGCGAGGCTGAGGTGCCGCACTTAGTGCTACCCTCCACTAATGCCGACGAAGAAGCGTCGCTACACCATCACGAGTGACGAGAAGGTTGAGTTCGCACTCCGGCGCAGCCGGCGTAGCTTCCCGCCCGGAACCTCAGATTCCAAGATTCTCGCTGCGCTCGTCAGCAAGGGCGAGGATGCACTTCAGCAGGGAAACCGAGCCGAAGAAGACTATGAGCAACGTCGACGTGCGGCCGCCAAGCGCCTGGCCGACCGCTTCCGGCAGCCGGAGGGCCTCGACTACGCGGCACTCCGCGAGGCCTCCGCGCGGTGGCAGCGCGGGTGAACTCCGCGTTCAAAGGCAGGAAGCTCGTCGTCGACAACTCCGCGTTTCAGCGCGGCAGCGACGAGATCGTGCGTGCCGACTGGCTTCGGGCGCTCGAGGAAGGACATCTCTACCGATCGCCGATCCTGGAGTTCGAGGTCCTATACAGCGCGCGCAACGCCCGCGAGCACGCGGAGCTGCGAGAGGAGCTCGAGGCACTCAGACCGCTGGAGCTATCGGAGGCCGTGGTCGGCGCCGCGCTTGATGCCCAGGCCAAGCTCGCGCGACACGCGGCCGGCTTTCACCGCCTCCCACACCAGGACTACCTCGTCGCAGCGATCGCCGCTGCCCACGAACTCGGCGTACTGCACTACGACGCCGACTTCGACCGTATCGCCGAGCACTCCTCGCTGGCCTTCGAGAGCGTCTGGATCGCTTCTGCCGGCGCACTCGACAAGGAGGCAGCCGACCCGCTCCGGCCGCACAGACGGGCCATCACCCACAGCCTCGCCCAGTTCAGCGGCGAGCGTGCCAGAGAAGTCCTCGACAACGTCCTCGACCTGCTCGAGGACGAGCTCCGTGCGGACGGCCTCAAGCCGCCCGCACGTCGATAAAACATCCCTGCCGTCGGGAACTTCTTCGCGGGCTACCGTGGTGCGTACACGTCCAGCCCGGCGTCGCGGGCTGCCCTCGACATCCGCTCGTCGTAGGTGAAGAGGCCCTTGAGTCGTTCGCAAAGGCTCAGCGCACTGGCGACGTGGATCGCGTCCAGGGACCTGATCGACGGGGGGTCCAGTTCGCCCGCCAAGGCTCGGATCTCTTCGGTTAGTGGCATCAGTCGCACCGCCGCGAGCTGCGTCCGAGCGCCACGCGGATCAGCGCCCGCACGATGGCTCGCGCGCAGCACCTCGACCTCGAGGATCTCCGAGGCGACGACTCGGACGTCGCCATCGAGAGCGGCGCTCAGGCTCGGGGTCTCGGGCTCGGGTACGACCAGCTTGACGAACGCGGACGCGTCGAGATAGATCAGCGCCGTGGCTGGCAATGCTCAGCGATCTTCTTCGGCGCGCATCTCCGCCAGCGCATCGGAGAGGGGGCGCGGCTTGCGGGGATCATGAGGGCCGAGATCCGCCGCGCTTTTCAGAAGCTCACTGGTGGAACGGGTGGCGGGTGTGGCTCCCCGCCCAGTCAGCCATTGGTCAAGCTCATCTCCAGAGTGCGCAAGAAGGTCTTGGGCTCCGCGCAGAATCAACTCGCGTGCCACGCCGGCCGTCGGCTTGGACGGGCCGAGCACAGACGCGCCAACCCTCAGCGCACGATCGAGCTCGGGATCGCGAGTCAAGGCGATGCGGGGGTGAGCTGTCGGCACAACGAAAGTGTAGCACCACTGTTGCACCGGATTACAGCGTGTCTCACGCCTCGCAGGAGCCGACGACCATGCCGAGGTGATCACATAATCCGGCAGCGGCTCAAAGCCAGTGCCGCAGGCTCTCCGCATCATCCCCGGGGTGCTCGCCAAGTAGCCGCGCGAGCGCCGTGACTGCTCCGCGATCGACGGCGGATACATCTCGTCGAGCAGCACCCTCAAGCGAGTGCTTCCCGCTCACGCTCCCATGCCTCGCGCCCCCGCTCGGCCTCGCGGCGGTTGATCGATCAGCCGCTCCGCCGTCCGCGCCCGCGGCTCGCCGCGACGGCTCGCCCCCAGCTCCAGACGCGCCATCGTCCGCTCGCTCATGCGGATCGAGAACGGCTTTTGGGCTGCTGCTCCGGCCATGTAGTGTGAGGTAGTCTAGCGGACTACCTCACAGCCGCAAGCACAACTACCACGCGGGTAGGCCGAGAAGCTCATGCCCCCTAAACGATGGTATGATACCTGCGTTCATACTCCTGGAGGACAGAGATGGCCCGTCGCACCGTTTACCTAACTGAGAGCGTCGAGCGGCTCGCTCGCCGATCGGCCGCGAGCGGCGAGTCCTTCTCGCTGACCGTGTCGCGGCTGATCGAGGCGGGCGCGCGTGCTGCCGACGGCCCCGCGGTGCCCAGGTACGTTGGCTCAGGCGAGGGGCCCTCCGACCTCGCCCGCGCGGCGGAGCGGTACCTGCGCGAGCCGATCGAGGCTCGCTGAAAGTCATCGCCGACACCGGCCCGCTGCTGGCGGCCGCCAACCGGCGCGATCAGGCCCATCTGCTCGCGGCTGAGCTCGTTACTCACCTCGGACGGGAACTCGTGGTGCCGAGCGCCGTGATCGTCGAGGTTGATCAACTATTGCGCTCGCGCGTCAGCGGACACGCGGCTCGCCTCTTCCTCGCCGCGCTTGCAGCCGGCGAGCACACAGTGGATTTCCTCACCCCCGCGCTCCTGCGACGTGCGGCAGAGATCGACGCCCGCTTCGCGGCGCTCGAGCTCGGCTTTGCCGACGCGGCCGTGATGGCCCTCGCCGAGCGTCACGGCCATCCGATCCTCACCTTCGATTTTGAGCACTTCCGGGCCGCGCCACCACCGCACGGCTACTGGCAGCTCGTCATAGACGAGTCGCGCTACGCAGAGGCCGTCGGAAGGTGACAGAGCCGATCAAGCCTTTGGCACAGCTCCAGCAAGAAGCGCAGTGCACGGGCGATTTCGAAGAGGGCCGCGTACTCAACGACCCCGAGGCGTCCGAGGAGCCGGCGCTCGGAGATCGACTTGACATCCTCGCACTTCGCGTAGCTGATCTCCTCCAGCCCCGATTCAACGCCATCCACTGGCCAGCCTGCTCACGGGCGCGTGGGCGCGGCGCGAGAACCAACGGCTCGTCGGTGGTGTCTCAGTTTGAAAATGCGTGTCCGCTCGGGCATTGGGCGGTCTAGGCTGCTGGTCTTCCGATAACCAGCGGTCCCGACGCGGGTGGTACCCCGCGCCGGGACCTGAGCACAGGAGAGGATGCCTCCCATGCCTGCCGAGAACCCTATCCCGAGCGCCGCTGAGCGCGGCGACGCGCTGGAGCGCGACACGCTCTACCTGATGACCGACCCCGACGGCCCCCCGATCTGGAGCGTCGAGGACATCGGCCGCGAGGCCGAAACGGACGATCCGATGGTCCCGATCCACGGCCTGCTCCGCGCCGGGCTGATCCGCCAGACCTCGGATGGCTACGTGTTTGCGACCCGCGCCGGTTGGCGCATGGTCGAGATCGTCGGCCAGGTGGCTTGAATGGCCCACGACGCAGACACACACGCGATCTGTCTCGCGTTCTCTTGGCGGCTGCGGGATACCCGCACGGCCGCCAGGCTCACGCAGGACCGGCTCGCGCGCCGCTCCGGGGTCCACATCACGGAGATAAGCAAGCTGGAGCGCGCGCTGACCGACCCCCGCCTCTCGACCGTCGTACGGCTCGCACGCGGCCTCGACGTGCCGACCTCGACACTGGTCGAGGACCGCTATCAGGACCCGCAGTTGACGCTTGAGGGCTGACCGCCGGGGGCGCCACGTCGCAGGGCTGGGCGTGGCGCCCCGCACCTCGCTCGCCAACGGTGCTTGCCCGAGCCCAGCTAGAGCACCTTTTTGTACGGCTCCAACGAAAACCGTTCGTTGCGCTGATCAAAGAGGACCTTGAAGCACCAAAAGAAGTCCTCGCGGCCAAGCAAAATAGGGATTTCCGCGTTGCGAAAATACACGTCGAGATGGATCGTTATGTTCCAAAAGTGGGCATCGATCCCCGCTGGCCAGTAGCGCATCCATGTGGATTGGTCTTCGGGGTCGTCCTCTCCCGAAGCAGTCATCCCACGTATAGGGGTGCAGGCGGCTAGGTCGATCCCTAGTTCCCCTGCTAGGTCGGCTGGGAACGTCGTGCGATTGCAGCCGCTATCTACGAGCGCCCGGAACTCTTCGGTCTCCGTCCCGTCTTGACGCACAAATACGAGCGGAACGGCCGGAGATGGGCTGGCTGTCGGTCCCGTAATGTAGGGGAACCATTTTGGATGAAGGGCTGGCGTGCCCCCTGCTTTAGAAGAAGCAGGCGACGTGGGGGTCGCTCGCGACCCGGAAGATTTCGACCTTCTTCCCTTCGTCCTCGATTTGCTCACGTAGCTCCCCGAGTGTTTCGGCGCTCGCCACGACAACATGGTCGCGGATAGCAACCCATTCGCCACTGTACTGCTCAAGGGTATCCGCAAGCGCACGCTCTGCGGCGACTTGCTCGGCTACGGTCATCGGGCTTCCTTAGTATCGATTTCCCTAGCACATACGCCTGCCAAGCGCAAGAGTAAGGATGAAGACTAGGCTACCTAACGGACAGCACTATCGCAAGTGTTTATCGGACGTTTTGTGGCGATGGATTAGAGCCGCCAGCGCTAGCATGCATGCTAGCGCTGGGCGGGACTCCACGTAGGTCAGCCTAATCCGTCTCCCATTCGGGGACGTACGTTCAACTGAGCTGATATATGCGGTTGGTGCTTCCCCCGCTGGTACCCTCGGAGGCGTGCCCGAGCGCTCACGCAAACGCCCGCGCGACCCAAACCAGTTGGCGAAGTTGATCGTGGACATCGCCACGGGCGAGGCCGAGGACCCGGACCCCGACGACGGGAAGGACCCCGCAGCAGTCGCGCTGGGGCGCAAAGGTGGTCTGAAGGGTGGGAAGGCCCGCGCGGCCAAGATGACGGCCGAGGAGCGCAGCGCAGCGGCGAAACGGGCCGCACGCGCTCGGTGGCGATCCTAGGAGCGCCGCCCTGCGGCGCAGGACAACCATCGACCAACGCGGGACTCGTCACGCGGTGGTCACAGTGCCACATAAGTGCCTCGAAATCCTCCGAGTTCCACAACGAGTGCCACGAGTGCCGCGCGGCGTGCTATTAATGCTGCGGCACTCGTCGAGAGGAAGGTAACTCATGGATACTCCAGACACAGCCGCTACAGATTCAGCAGCAACGACCAATGGGGACAAAGAGCCCGACGCCGCACCACCGTATGTCTCGTATAAGACGGTGGAGTCGCTCATCGAGCGGATGGAGAAGGACGGCGCGATCCCGTCTCAGATCGACAAGAGCTACGTCACACACGTCCCCTGGGGTGCGCAGAACCACCTTCTCGCCGCCTTCGGCTGGCTCGGGCTCACCGACGATGGGAAACCGACGCAGCGGCTGGAACTTATGGTCAACGAGCCTGGAACACGGCCCGCCATCTGGCAACAGATCCTTGGCGAGCGCTACCCAGGCCCGATGGGCTTGGCGAAAAACGCCACCCAGCAGCAGTTGGAAGCTCAGTTCAAGAACTACAAACTGAGCACAGAGACGCAACGCAAGGCGCTCTCGTTCTTTCTGGCCGCCGCAAAAGCTAACGGCGTTGAGTTGAGCCCCCTCTTCAAGGCACAGAAAGCACCCAACGGCGCCCGCAAGCCTCGCGTCAAAGGCGCAAAGCAAGATGGGGCTGAGGAGCAAACAGTGGTGCCTCCGCAACCCGACGACCGCGCCCCGGCGCTGATCCGGAACCTACTTGCGCAGCTCCCTCCCGAAGGCTCGGAGTGGGACAACGCGAAGGCGGAGGTCTGGCTGACAATCGCGAAGAACACCTTTCAACTCGTGTACCGCATGACGGACGCCTCGAATGGCGCTTCTGCGGCCACGACCAGCCCCGCCGAGCCGGGAGGGGGTGAGTCCAGTTAGGAGGGCATAAGCGGAACCCCGGTGGCCGTACTCGCTAAAGGACTGGCTGGGGTCCCGCCTTTCAACCCTGCGAGGCGGCGCATGGTCCACGTCGCCTCGCACTTCTCGGCGCGCTAGCTCAAATTGGCCTAGAGCACCCGACTTTCGATCGGGGAGATAGGGGTCCGAACCCCCTGCGCGCCACTCCATGTTATCGGCTCTTTCGCCCCATAGCGAGATACCCAACACTATCTTTCTGTCCGACCGCTCACGCATAATGTTCAGCATGAACCGGCTGAGCATCGAGAAGCGCGCCACCATCCTCGGGATGCTGGTCGAGGGCAACAGCCTGCGCTCCACGACTCGCATGGCGGACTGCTCGATCAACACCGTCTCGAAGCTCCTACTGGACGTTGGCGAGGCGTGCGCCACCTACCAAGACGAACACCTGCGCGACCTGACCTGCAAAACGATCGAGGCGGATGAGATATGGAGCTTCGTCTACGCCAAGCAGAAGAACGTCCCGGCGGACCTGGAGGGCGAGTTTGGGGTGGGCGATGTCTGGACGTGGACCGCGCTCGATGCGGACTCGAAGCTGATCGTCTGCTGGTACGTCGGCAGCCGCCAGTACGAGGATGCCGCCGCATTCATGCTGGACCTCAAGGGCCGCCTTCGTGACCGCATCCAGCTCACAACCGACGGGCTCCCCGCCTACCCCAACGCCGTCGGGCTCGCGTTCCGGCACAACATCGACTTCGCGCAGCTCATCAAGACCTACGCATCGGACCCCCGGACCGGACAGGCCCGCTACAGCCCTTCCGTCTGCGTCGGGGCACGCACCCGTGTGGACCGTGGCAACCCCGACCCCGCCAAGATCAGCACGTCCTACGTCGAGCGCCAAAACCTGACCATGCGGATGGGGATGCGCCGATTCACCCGGCTGACCAACGGGTTCAGCAAGAAGCTCGACAACCACATGGCGGCCATCGCCATCCACTTTATGCACTACAACTTTGCCCGCCCGCACAAGACGCTCGCCAACCCCTACCCACGCACACCCGCGATGGCCGCCGGGGTCGCAGACCACATTTGGAGCTTGAAGGAGATCGCGGCGCTATTCGACTAAATGGCGGTCCGGGTGCCAGCCCGGACCGCCTACTACTGACGTAGGAACAAGCCCGCAGGAAAGGGGGGCCGCGATCATCCTCGCAACCCTGCCGGATGCCGAAAAGGTCCGTCCGAAGGTGCGCGCAGAATTAGGCTCCACATTCCCGAACTTATTTAGTCCGTGCCAGCGGGAGTTCGGGAGCGACGTAGGAAAGGACACGCAAAATGGCGTACCACACCTCTGAGACGGGCGCACCGCACGTCTACCACACGTACAAAAACTGCCCGGATGGCGAGAAAATCAAGGCGAAACACCTCGCCCAGGGCGTCGGCAAAGGACGGCACCTCTGCAAAGAGTGCGCGAAAAAAGCCGCTAGCTACTTCCCCCGGATAAACCCTGGGGACTGACTCGGCCGCGCTGGGTTGGCGCGGCCGAGTCAGGCTCTTTCATGGTTTGCCCGGTTGGAGGGCGGGCTGGTGGGAGTGTTTCAGCCGGCTCGGATGGCGAGGGTGTCGAGGTCGTAGGCGAGGATCGCCCAGCCGGTCCAGGTTCTCATCCCGTCATGGCCCTTCAGCCGGGAGCGGCGTAGTCCGTAGCCGCGCTTGAGGTGGCTGATGCGGCCCTCGATGCCGGTTCGGTAGCGGGCTCGGCGCTTGCGGGTTCTGCGGGAGCCGGGCTCGTGACGCCCGGATAGCTGTATCTGCTCGTTGGTGAGGTCGGGAAACGCTTCTCGGGTCGGGCCGGGTATGAAGCCGCCGTCGCCGACGATCTCCCGGGGTTTGATCCCGGCGCGGTCGATCTCGGTGGCGGTCTGCGTGAGCAGCCTGTTCTCGGACGGGTTGCCCTGCGCGTGGCCTGCGGGCAGGATGAACCCGCGGGCGCCTTTGCGGGTGTTCTCGGTCACCTCGCAGATCTGCGCGACATACCCGAACTCGGTCGGTTTGCCGAGCTTGCCCTTGCGGATCGGCCGGGCGTCGGGGTCGGTGATCGACACCAGACGATCTTTGATCGCGAGTCCCCGCGCGCGAGAGTCGATCTGTTCTGCGACCTTCTGGCAGCGGGCGGCGAGAACCTCCAGCTTGGCGGCCGCGCGCAGCTTGGCGCGCGCGCCGCGACCACGAGCGCAGGCTCGGGCCGCCGCTACCAGACGCTGCGCTTCTCTGGCCTGGAGGGCGATCAGAGCACCAGCGCGCTCGTTCAGTTTCATCACCTGCGTTTTCGCTTCCCCGGTGCGACGAGCGAGCGTCTTTGAGATCGCACGGACGGTCCTTGCGATCGACCGCGAACGGTCCCTGACTCGCACAGTCTTGCCCTTGATCATCGCACTCACCTTGCGGCCCTGCCGGGCCAGAGCCCGCGCGCCCGCCAGTGCGAGCATCGCGTCGGAGGGATAGCGGATGTCCGCCTCGACCACGGTCGAGTCGATCCGCGCCGCGCGTGGCCTGAAGCGCGTCTCGCGCTTGGCCTTCTCGATCACGATCCTTGTGATCTCCTCTACGACCCCCGGGCCCAGCCGGCGAGCGAGCTTTCTGACCGTCGACTCCTCCGGCACGCGCTGGTCGATCGCGACCTGGCAGAACCGCCGCAGATGCAGCGAGTCCGAGACCTCCCTTACCAGCGTCTCGTAACCCCAGCCGGTGCGCTGCTTGACCACCATCAACCGCACGAACGTGCTCATCGAGATCGACGGGCGACCATGACCACGCGCCGTCTGCTCCCACCCAGCGGCGATCGGCACAAGCAACGCCGGGTCGCAGAGCACGCGGTCCAGCCTCGCCAGATCCTCCGGCAACTCCCTTGCCTGCACCGGCAGCACCTCGTCCCACAAGCACTCCACCTGCCCGCCAACAAGCGTCAGCATCACCCCTCCAATCATCCGGAAAACCATGCATGAGCAGGAGGGATTGTCTGAAACACACCGGACGGCACAGCTCGTTCTGACCGACCCAGATGCGACCCTCCCAACAATCGACAGATAGGAGGAGCGATGCCCAGACCCGGTCGCAACGAGCCCTGCCACTGTGGCTCAGGCCGCAAGACCAAGCGCTGTTGTGGCGTGTGTCAAGGATCACGAGATTTCCTCACGTGTGATCACGGTTTTTCCCCACCTGTGATCGCGGGTCGGAGTGCTGCGATGGCGTCGCGGTGGGCGCGCATGCGGTAGCTGTCGCCGTTGATTGAGGCGACGGTTGCGTGGTGTAGGAGGCGGTCGAGGATCGCGATCGCGACGGTGGTGTCGTCGAAGATTTGGCCCCAGTCAGCGATGTGCCGGTTGGTGGTCAGGATGATTGAGCCGTGTTCGTAGCGGCGGGTCACGACTTGGAATAGGTGTGAGGCTGCTTCGGCGGGCATCGGTAGGTAGCCGAGCTCGTCGATGATCAGTAGCTGCGGCCCGTTCCAGAACCGCATGGTCGTCTCCCATCGTCCCTCGATCGCTGCCTTGGTGGTGCGGGCGACGAGGTCGGCGGCGGTGGTGTAGTAGACGCGGTACCCGGCCTCAACGGCGCGGTAGCCGAGTGCTGTGGCGAGCATCGTCTTGCCGACACCGGGCGGTCCGATCAGCAGCGCGTTGGCGTGCTCCTCGATGAACCGCAGGGTGGCGAGTTCGTCGATGAGCCGTCGGTCGAGCCCGGGTTGGGCGGTGAAGTCGAACTGCTCGATCGTCTTGCGTGCTGGTAGCTTCGCGAACCGTAGGCGGCCCTTGGAGTCGGCGCTGCGTGAGTGCTGTGACCTCGTGGGCGAGCATGTCGGCGAGGAACTCGCTGTAGGCGGGCTTATCCCGCTCGGCGGCCTCCAGGGCGGGGGCGAGCCGGTCCGCCGCGGCGGACAGCCCCAACGTGTGGAGGTGCTCGCGAACCTGCTGGTAGATCGTGTCCTGGCCGCTCACCTGGACGCCACCGCCTCAGCGGCCTGAGCGAGCTGCTGGTAGTCGGACAGGCTGATCACGGTGGCGGGCTGATCCCCTGCACCGTTGAGCCGTTCGAGCGCGGCGAGCGCCTGCGGGCCGGGCGGCCGGTTGATCTTGCGCCGACACGCATGGTCGGTCGTGAATGCGGCGAGCACCGCCTTCTCCAACAGCCGGGCGTGCTCGCTGCTGCGAACCGTCTGCCCGGCGCCGGCCGAGGCACGATGGTGCTCGGCGAGCACCTCGCCGGCAGCGGACACGACCCGTAGCGTTTGCTCCCCGACGCGGGCCTGGACGCATACCGTCCGCCCGGCGTGGACGGGCGCAACACTGTAGTGGTTGGCCTCGAACGCTACGAGCGCCCTGCGTGACACCTTCCGCTGCACGCTGATGATCGCGGGGTACGCCAGCGCCGGCAACGCGGCAAGCGACTCGCCGCAGCCGACAGACCCGACAGTGCCCCCGGGGCGCTGGCGCTCATCCGCGACCCCGGCAAGCCAGCCATCCAGCGAGGACTGCGCCTGCGCCATCGTGAGAACGTTGGCGGTCCGCCACCACGAGCGGGTCGTGTACTTCACGGCTGCCTCGACGACACCCTTGCGCTGCGCGCGCCGGGGCGGGCACACCACGATCTGCACACCGTAGTGCTTGGCGATATTCGCCGCGTCGACCGTCAAACGATCCGTGCCGCTCACCACGATCGTGGCCATCCGGTCGGTCCGCCACACCCGTGCGGTGCCACCCAGCCCAACCATCACCCGGTGGGCGGCCTCCGCGAGATGACCGAAGGTCATCCCCTCACAGAACACAGCCCGAAACCGCCCCGAGTGCGACAGCGCACCGATCAACACGTAGGCCGGCTCACCCCACGGCGTCTGGTGAAGCTCAAGCCAGTCCCATTGGATCTCCTCCCCCGCCGGGTGCTCGATCTCTACCGTGACCGCAGCGCCGCGACGGTGCTCACAGACCAGACACACCGGTCGCAGCGCAAGCCGCCGGATCTCCCGGACCAGCGTCGGATAGCTACGATCGAACCCAGCGTCGAGCAGCTCGCGATAAAGCACCGTCGCGTCAACGTGCGGGTCCTCCACGAACCGTGCCTCCAGATAGTCACGAAACGGCTCAAGGCAGCTCGGCTGGCGCTTGCGCACCCGGCCAGCCGGCCGGGCCAGATACTCCGCGACCGTCTTGCGGTCCCGGCCCGTGTGCCTCGCGATCGCCGACTTGCTCCAGCCGCGCGCCGCCAATGCATGTATCTCCACGTCGTCCTCCTGTGTGAGCATCCCCAACGGTCCTCCTCATCAGTCATGGCTCCAAGAAACCACTGACGGTGAGGGGGACCCCCGACAGAACGGCGCACACGCGCTGGGGAGCAACTACGGCTCGGCCCTCCGGGCCTCCCCTCCGTCACTCCCCAGCGCGCCAGCTCACCAGCCAGGGTGGGGACTTCTTATGATCAGAGCCGGGGAGAAAACCATGATCGCGCGCAGCGTGGAGCGCGGACCCTCCGAGGACCAACTCGCGGGTGCCCACCTCGCGTTACTCGCGCGCGAAGCATCCACAGACCTCGCTGGTCTCTCTGAGCGAACCCTGGACCATCTCTGGGAGGGACTCATGGACCTACCTGGCGTCGACTACTCGCTGCTGGTCACGCTCCCGCAACTGATAGGCCCCGATCTCCAGCGCCTGCGCGAATCAATCGAACACGACGATCCCGACTGGGGATGGGACGCACTCACCGCCGTCCACAAGCAGATCGACACCCCACAACAACGAGCACGACTCGCGGACGCGATCGTCCGACTCCGCGACCAGCACCAGATCAACCGCCGCCAAGCCGCCTACGCACTCATCGATCTCCACAGCCAATCCACCCGGTTCATCGCCGCCAGCCTACTGCAAGCCGTCACCATCTCAGTCGGCGCCGAGCGCACCCCAGGCGGCCTCCACCTCGCCGCCTAACCCAAACCGTTTATCCGGGGGAAGTAGCTAGCCACGCGCCAAAAAGTCATCTCCCAGTCCGGCCCGGACGGCTCGCCATCGATGACCGCCCAATAACGCCGGACAGCCTGAACCGGAAACCGATGGCGCAACGCGATTGCGAGGGCACGGAAGCCCTCCTCGCGCTCACCGGCGAACCTCACGGTCGGCTCCGCGTAGGCGTGCCCATCGCCACCCTCGCAAGACTCGAACGTCTCGACGCCCTCCGCGCGCAACGCATCCACATAAGGCGCAATACCAGGGTCCAGCTCCGGGAGCCAGCGCTTCCGCCAAGCCTCATGCGACAAAGCCGCCATCAGGCCTCCCCTCAAACTGAGACACTACCGGCTCGTCGACGCGCTCTACTCCGAGCTTGCCGCCGCGCTCGACTCGATACCGCTGCTCACGACAGATGCACGCCTCGCACGAGCCGACGACCATGCCGAGGTGATCACATAATCCCGCGCGCTCGTCGACTGCGGCGACGCCTACTCGACCGTAGGTTCTGGAGCCAACCTATAGGTTGAGAAGTTTTGCAGGTTTCTCAACCTATAGGTTTGGGTAGCCGCAAAGGGTGCTAACCTATAGGTATGCAACGCGCAGAAAGAGCCGCCCAGGCTCGGCGTGAGCTGGACCGCAAGTTCAGCGCTGCTCACATCGAACCTATCGAGGCACGCCCCCGCTCTGGCTGGATACGCGCCATTCGGGGGGCACTCGGGATGAGCCAAGCCGTGCTCGCCGAGCGCCTCGGAGTATCGAGCGCCGCGGTCAACAAGCTGGAGCGCGCGGAGCTCCACGGCGGCGTCACCCTCGGCAAGCTGTCAGAGGTGGCGAGCGCTCTCGACTGCACCCTCGTCTACGCCCTCGTACCGAACTCCACGCTGGAGCAAACAGTCAGGACACAGGCTCAAACGGCGGCGGAGCAGCTCCTTGGGTATGCCGCCCGGACCATGGCATTGGAGGCCCAGGACATCGACGACAGTCGGCAGGGCGAGGCTGTCGAACGCTACGCCCAGCAGCTCATGGCCAGCGGCAGTCCTTGGCGTGCGGCACGAAGCCGGCCGCCACGCGAGAGGTGACCACCGTCCCACCCGACAGCCGCCGCTCCTGGCCGTAAACGTGCGAGCCATCGGTCCAGAGCCTTCCGGGACAACGCCGCTCGAAGCGGAGGATCTGGAGGGTCTCATCCCAGACTTCGTGGCAACCCGAGCAGACCTTAACCAGGTTGAGTTCGAGAACATCACGAAGGCACTTCCGTGGGCGCAAAGGCAGGCACGCATACTGGGACCAGAAGGCATACTCGACTACGGATTCATGTTGACGCTCCACCGTCGGATGTTCGGCGACGTATGGACATGGGCGGGAAAGCAACGGTGGCGCGTCACCAACATCGGGGTAGAGCCGTACCTGATCACGACTCAATCTCAACTACTGCTCGACGATGCCAAGTTCTGGCACGCCCACAGCGTGTTCGAGCCCGACAACTTGGCGGCCAGGATCCACTGCCGCCTGGTCAGCATCCATCCGTTCCCCAATGGCAATGGCCGCTGTACCCGGATGATGGCCGACCTGTACTTGTCCTCTATCGAAGCTGAGCCATTCACATGGGGCGGCGCAAACCTCGATGTTGACGGCTCGGGTCGAGCAAGGTACATAGCAGCACTGATCAAGGCTTTAGACACCGGGGAATATCTCGATCTCATCCGATTCGCCCGAGGCGAAGTCCCCGGAACATGACCCACCCCGCGCCGACGACCATGCCGAGGTGGTCACCCCATCTCGTCGAGCAGCACCCTCAAGCGAGTGCTTCCCGCTCACGCTGCCATGCCTCGCGCCCCCGCTCGGCCTCGCGGCGGTTGAGCCGCGTGGCGCGGCGCGCCACGACCGCCCGATCCTCACCTTCGATTTCGGTCGACGCAGCGTCCTTCTGTCACAGCTCCAGCAAGAAGCGCAATGCACGGGCGATTTCGAAGAGGGCTGCGTACTCAACGACCCCGAGGCGTCCGAGGAGTCGGCGCTCGGAGATCGACTTGACGTCCTCGCACTTCGCGTAGCTGATCTCCTCCAGCCCCGAGTCGCCGGGCTCGATCTCAACGTGCGAGGGCAGGCCACGGTAGGCGGTCGTGAGCGGGACCACCACGACAACCGCGGCTCGACTGTCGTTGAGCATTTCGGCCGAGACAACTACGGCCGGACGGCGTCCGGACTGCTCGCGCCCGACGGGATCGCCGAAGTCGACCAGCCACACCTCGCCACGCCGCGCGCTCACGGCGAGCTGTCGCGCAGCGGCCCGCTTTCGAGCGCGCGCTCGGCCTCGATCTCAGCCCATGCCCGGCTATCGGCACGCAGAGCCTCATACCCGGCGGAAAGCCGATCGAAGAACACGCGCCGCTCCAGCGCGTCCGCGGCCTCATCAACCAGCTGGCTCATCGGGCGGCCCGTCGCCTGCGCCAGCTTGGCGAAGCGGTCGCGCGTCTGGCCGCTGACCCTGATGGTCGTGCTCACTGCTTGAGTCTACTATATAGGCGCCTATTTCGTCTACGGTGGCGCCGCCAGGGGTATGCCACCTGCCGTAGGTGTGTATAGTGTGCGCATGGCCCGGGTCAACGTATATCTCCCCGACGAGCTGGCGCGAGAGGCCCGCGCCGCCGGCTTGAACATCTCCAAGGTCGCGCAGGAGGCGCTCAGCGACACCCTCGCGCACAATGAGACCGACCATTGGCTGGATCGCCTCGATCGCCTGCCCCGCGAGAATGTGTCGCATGCCGGCGTGATTGACGCGATCGACGAGGCCCGCCTGGAGCTTGGCGACTCCGTCCGTGGCCGATGAACTCGTCCTCGACGCCTCCGCGGTCGTGGAGGCGCTGCTGGGAACCGACCTCGGCATCAAAGTTCGCGAGCGGATGCGCGGCCACCGGTTGCACGCCCCGGCTCACCTCGACGCCGAGGTGCTCTCGGCGCTGGGGCGTCTCCATCGCGCCGGCGACGTCTCGCACACAATCGTCACCGCGGCGCTGAGCCAGCTCGCCACCGCGCCGATTCAACGCCATCCACTGGCCAGCCTGCTCACGGGCGCGTGGGCGCGGCGCGAGAACCAGCGCCTCGTCGACGCGCTCTACTCCGAGCTTGCCGCCGCGCTCGACTCGATACCGCTGCTCACGACAGATGCACGCCTCGCACGAGCCGACGACCATGCCGAGGTGATCACATAATCCGGCAGCGGCTCAAAGCCAGTGCCGCAGGCTCTCCGCATCATCCCCGGGGTGCTCGCCGAGTAGCCGTGCGAGCGCCGTGACGATGCGCCCGACCGTGCGCTTGTTGCCCCGCGGGTGTCGGCTGGGGTCGACCAGCACGAGCCCGTGGTGTGGGGCGCCGCGCCGATCGTGGTCGTCGGCGAGAGCGCTGAAGTCGGGGATGTTCTCGATGAAGATCGCGCGCCGCTCCCGCTGGGCCACCGCAAACACCTCGATATCGGTGAGCGCTCGCAATTGGGGGCGCTCGGTGACCGCCTCGACGTCGTGGCCGCGGCCACGCAGCTGCTCCGCGATCGACGGCGGATACATCTCGTCCAGCAGCACCCTCAAGCGAGTGCTTCCCGCTCACGCTCCCATGCCTCGCGCCCCCGCTCGGCCTCGCGGCGGTTGAGCGCGATCCGCTCGTCCACCTCCTCGCGAAACTCCCCGTAGTAGCGCGCCGCGATCCGCACCTGCGCCGCGTCGATGGCTCCCCACTCGGCCGTCGCCGCGATCGCCCGCTCGCCTTGCAGTCCGGTCTCTCTCAACGTCTCGACCACCTCCCACACATCGGGCCCGCCAATCAATGCGGCCCTGCGCCCCGCCGGCCCATCGCGAAAGACGACGCCCGGATGGTCCTCCATCCGCAGCCCCTCATCGATCAGCCGCTCCGCGGTCCGCGCCCGCGCCTCGCCGCGACGGCGCGCTCCCAGCTCGAGACGCGCCATCGTCCGCTCGCTCATGCGGATCGAGAACGGCTTTTGGGCTGCTGCTCCGGCCATGTAGTGCAAGGTAGTTTAGCTGACTACCCTGGACGCGGCGGAACACCGCCCAGGCTCCGATCGCGGCGGTGGCGGCGAGCGGCCCGAAGGAGGGGATCGTGAAGCGGTAGTCGTACTCAGAAAGGAACACAGGTCCAGCGAGCAGGACGACGGTGGCCGAGAAGAAGAGGAGCGCGGCGCGGCGCTCCTGGCCCCTGGTGAAGATCGGCGCGACGAACGCCAGTAGGAGCAACAGGGCCATCAACGGCCCCTCGATCCGGGTGTCGCGCTCGTAGTCGAGCAGGAAGGTGACGCTCTTGTGGACTTCACCGTCCCCGGGGTAGTACGCGGCGAGAATCGGGTCGATGGAGTAGAGGTTGGAGGTGTTGAAGTAGTAGTTGATCAGCGACTGCGGCGTGTTGCCGTATCCGGCGCCGGTCGGGCCCCTGTTGCCATAGGGCGAACTGGGGAACGACGGGTCGACGATGCGTACGAGGTCACGCCCGACGTATTCCAGGTATTCGAGGGGCTGCCCGAGGATGGCGGCCTCCGCGAAGGAACGCAGCTTGGCGTTCTCCCCCGGCTGCGGGACCGTGACGTCGGGCTCACCAAAGACATGTACAGCCGGCGAGATCCCGGTGAACTCCCAGGCGTCGTGGCCGGGCCGCTGAGAGCGCGGAATATGAATGCAGAGATCCGCCGTGCCGGCGGGAGGGGTGAACTTGGAGCAGTTCGCGAACGGCGCCACGCGAGCGTAGAGGTCGAAGTAGCCCGCACCTGTGAAACCGCCGTAGCCCTCGGCCTGTTCGTGTGCCCGCAGGAAGCCACCGATCGGCAGCGCCGCCGCGACCACCATCGCGGCGGCGATCACCATGCGCCGCCGCCACGCGCCCGGGGCCGCGAGCGATGCGACGAGCACCATCGCCACAAGCAGCACCAGCCCGAGGCTGCGCACGTCGGTCGCCGCCCCGAGCGCCAGCCCGGCGAGCGCCGCCCATCCCCACCCGCCCCGCCATGCGCGCACGATCGCATAGAGCGCCAGGTCGACCAGGACGATGAACACCGCCTCACTCAGTGGCGCATGCTCGACAAAGATCTCCGACCCGCCGAGGATCACGACGGCCGCGGGCACCAGCGCGACCCACCCCGACAACCCAGCTCGGCGGACGGCGCCGAATAGCAGCAGCCCGCTCACCAGGCCGAGCAGGTGCTGCACGAAGATCGCGAACGACAGGTGCGGGCGGATGCCGTGCATCAGCCGCAGGAACTCCGAGTAGCCACCGACGCGCAGCGGATTGTTGAAGATCCCCGTCAGCGCATCCTCGATGTAGATCGAGGTGTCGGGGAAGCCGATCAGCGCGGGCCGCCAGCGCCAGATGAAGTACAGGCGAAGCGCGAGTCCCACCAAGAAGATGACCCCCAGCGCGATATACGCAGGTTGGCGCGCGGCGGCCCGAACACGACCCGGCCAGGCCCTCAAATATGTCCGCCCCCGCTCGCCAAGCCCTGTCCTCCCGCGGGGCTGCGCTGATGGGGATGCGGCCATGCGCCCGAACCATATCGATGACCCAACCTGCTCAACACCTGCTGATAACGGCGACCGCCTCCAAGCATGTCGCAAAGCTGCTCAGCGCTGACCGCCGGGAGCGCGGCGTCTACCAGGCAATGGGCGTCGAGGCCACGTTCACCGACATGGTATGATACCGGCGCTCATACCCGGAGGACAGAGATGGCCCGTCGCACCGAGCGTCACGGCCATCTGATCCTCACCTTCGATTTTGAGCACTTCCGGGCCGCGCCACCACCGCACGGCTACTGGCAGCTCGTCATAGACGAGTCGCGCTACGCAGAGGCCGTCGGAGGAAGGTGACCGCAAGCCTTTGTCACAGCTCCAGCAAGAAGCGCAGTGCACGGGCGATTTCGAAAAGGGCTTCGTAATCAACGACCCCGAGGCGTCCGAGGAGCCGACGCTCGGAGATCGACTTGACGTCCTCGCACTTCGCGTAGCTGATCTCCTGCAGCCCCGAGTCGCCGGGCTCGATCTCGACGTGCGAGGGCAGGCCACGGTGCGCGGTCGTGAGCGGGACCACCACGACAACCGCGGCTCGACTGTCATTGAGCATTTCGGCCGAGACAACCACGGCCGGACGGCGTCCGGACTGCTCGTGCCCGACGGGATCGCCGAAGTCGACCAGCCACACCTCACCACGCCGTGCGCTCACGGCGAGCTGTCACGCAGCGGCCCGCTCTCAAGTGCGCGCTCAGCCTCGATCTCAGCCCATGCCCGGCGGTCAGCACGCAGAGCCTCATACCCGGCGGAAAGCCGATCGAAGAACACGCGCCGCTCCAAAGCGTCCGCGGCCTCATCGACCAGCTGGCTCATCGGGCGGCCCGTCGCCTGTGCCAGCTTGGCGAAACGGTCGCGCGTCTGGCCGCTGACCCTGATGGTTGTGCTCACTGCTTGAGTCTACTGTATAGGCGCCTATTTCGTCTACGGCGGTGAGGATTTGGCAATATAGTGGCGTGCGAGTTGCCATAGATGGGCCCTGAGGTCACGTTTATCGATGTGTGAGGCGATGGTCGCCGGCTCAGATTGCGACGGTGATAGCCGCGCCACTGCTCACGAAGCTTCGATCCACACATATGCAGGATTCGGCCCGCTGACCGTCGGCATGGACCGACAAAGCTGTATAAAAGGATCATGAGTTGCTCGCTGAGGCTGGTGCTGCCGGCGATAGTTGTCGCCTCTCTCCTTTGCCAGGGTCCGATCGCTTCCACGTATGCAAAACCTGCGAATGTCGCGGCAGCGGCCGGCGCCACCACCGTTCACGCCGAGGTGGCGCATGCCCAAAGGGCACATCGTGCTTGTGCCCACGTACCGAGGCTGATTGGCCTGAGCCTGTCTGCTGCACGGCACCGAGCAACGCGAGCCGGCTGCAAGCTGCAAGTGCGGGAAGCCGGCAACGGCCAGATCATCGAAAAGCGGTCGTACACCAGGAATGCGGCCCAAGCCGTCGTGCGCCAGGCTCCGCGCGCAGGCCGCAGGGGTCGGACGGTCACCATCTGGCTGAAACCACTGTGCGCCCAATCCGCAGATCCAGGCCCGCCCGCCGGCGAGCCATTCGTGAAAAGCGGACCGACTGAGCTGATCAGCGGGCTGTACCTGGACGGAGGCCCCCTCAACTTCGTCCCGCGATGCGGGCCAGGAACGCCAGCCGACGGCACGATCACGGTAACGAACCCAGCAACCGGCCTGGTGGTCGCGAGCGACAACGTCGCCAACGGCCAGCTCGCCACGATCCCGCTCGCCCCGGGCACTTACGCAATCACGGGGACCTTCGCCAGCGCATTCGTCAACAACCAGCCGATCGAAACGCTGCCGCTGCGGGTAACGATCCCCGCCGGCGACACCGTCCGCCAGGATGTCGTGGCGAATATTCCCTGAGCCTGCTCGGGCTTTGCTATCCCGGCGACCTTTGTAGCCGTCGGATGATTCGCCTAATGCGGGGATGCGATCAAACGTAGTATTCCCATAGGTCGGGCGTTCCCGATAGTACCATTGTGCTAGCCTTAGCCCACCACAAGGAGAGCAAGGATCGAACAATGTGCTGCACCCACCACCAGGAGCGGCTGAGTTGCGGAGCCTACCTTTCGATGCTGGTCGTAATAGTCGCTATGACGCTTGGGATTGCTACGCCTGCCTTTGCCAACGCCCTCATGCTCACCATCAACGACATCGGACAGGTCTTCAATGCCTGAACGCAGCGGCGAGTAATTCGTTATCGGTGGGTTCTGGCCCGAACTGACCGTAACGGCAAAATGACTGTGACGAACTACGCAGTACCATGAAATTAAACAAGAAAAGAAAGGCGGTGGAACGTGATGAAGGTGAAATGCTTTATCTTCGTAATTGTTGCCGCGTTTGCCACGATGACGACAGGTGCGTTCGCTTCGGAATTGACCACATCCATGCAAGATGGACCACAATTGCTAGCGCAAAAGGTAGATGTCAGCCTGAGTCAAGCCGAACAGGATCTTCAAACACAGAAGGCAGCAGGGAATATAGTTCCCAAACTAGAACAGGCACTGGGTGCCAATTATGGGGGCATTTGGTTTGATCTACAGACAGGAGAATTTCATGTCGGAGTGCTTTCGCAGATGGATCAAAAGTCTGCCGAAAGTGTGATGGAAAGCTCGAGCGTACTGGACCATACGGTATTTGACAAAGTACAGGACAGCTGGGGGGCGGTTGAAGCGGCCACGAAAGAATGGGAGCAAAAACTCGCACCACTAATGGCAAAGCAGCAAGCTATGGCTATAGCAGACCCACGTATTAATGGCGTAACCGTCGAGCTCGCTGCAAACCTATCGTCAACAGTAGTGGCACAGACGGAGGCGTTGGCGTCCAGTGCAACTGGCCCTGTACGCGTCGTTCCAATAGCACCTAGTACGCTCGAAACAAAAGCTGATTCCTGCTCATTTCCATATTGCGAACGACCGGTACGCGGCGGAGTAGGTATTATTAGTACACCGGAACATGGTACATATACACTATGTACGGCCGGTTTCTTTGTTAGGGATGCCAATAACTACCCGTACATTTTGACTGCGGGTCATTGTGTTTATCCTGAAAAATCAACCTACTGGCGTGAACCTTGGGGAACCGCATACCCGGGAGGAAAAGTAGGGTGTGGGCTGGGACGTATGATTGCTCAAGTCTTGGGCAGCTCAGGGGACGCTGCGGTTATAGAAACTGAGGGCTGTGAACCGCCAGCGCCAGAGCCAGATATTGCGGTTTGGGGTATGGAAGAAAGCTACTACATCAAACCGACACCCTTCAAAGTATATGCGGGATATTATGAGTGCCATGTGGGGCAAACCTCCAAGACTCAGTGTGGAAATGTGGAAGCGTCAAATATTACGGTCGCGGTCAACTACAAAGAAGAGAAGAAGGGTGTTATTGATGTTGAACACGAGGATTGGCTTTGCGCAACGAGTGAACCCGGGGACAGTGGTGGACCTTATGTCTACAATAATTATGGCACCGCCATCGAGACGGCTGGAAGCCCCGGCTGCTCGAGTTTTGGGTACGAGCTGAGCTATGCCTTGAGTGCACTGGGCGTGCACCTTCCGACCTCCTAAAGCGCTTTGGATTGGGGCTAGCGTCAGGTTCCTCGCCGGGCTAGGCGCCTGGCGGGGAACCTCCCAGAAACGGCTTGAGTATCGCATTGTAGGCGGGGATCGATTACGATGGCCGAGATGATGTCGCCTCCGGGGGAAGCTCGGCCGTGACGTGCCCCGCGCCGTAGATCCAGCCCAATGCCTTGTCCTCGTCGGCAACTCGCCAGCGAGCCACTGCTTGGAAGTCTACTTTGCTTCATCTGGGATGTGGAGAACTCTACTGCCCAGTTCGCTAGCTCCCCGAGTCACAGTCGCGTCTATTACAACGGTAAAGCCGTTACCAACCTTATCGTCGGGGTCTTGATGGTCGATCACCTTCAAGTTCGCGGCGTCGCACATTGCCATAAAGCTCTCGTACGACCAAACACTCCAGTGCTGGTCATCCTCTGAGGTGAAGCCAACTCGATGACGCTCCAACAGCTCGTCAACGGTGGTTAGTGGGCGTCCCGAGTCGAACGTACGGTCGCGATGAGGAACCACGACAACCACGTAGCAACGGGCGACACGCACCCACTCGTGGAGCGCCTTCAACGGATCGGGAAAATGCTCGATCACGTGGGAAGAGAATACAAAATCGTAAGAATTATCATCAAAGGGAAGGGCGTCCCCCGGAGCAACAACATCGACTTTCGCCGGGCGTAAGGCCATCCGGCGCTCCTCGCGCTTATATACCGTGTCATCACTCGCAAAGCGGTCCACATTGATTGCGTCTAGGTAGAAACGGTTGTGACTAGCAGCGCCAATCTCGATACCCTTCAGGTCAGATAGGTAGCTTGAAACGAACTTCGAACGCTGGCGGCGAATCAATCGCCAAACTGTCGTTGTGCGGAAGAAGGCGTCCGAGAGGCGGTGCTCGATTCGCCTCGGCAGAGCTTGTGCGATGCGAGAGGTCGTCGTCATTGGGGAAGCATAGGGTCGTCAGTCCAGTACAGCAGAGGGAACTGTTGCGCGAGCACCCCACGCAAAGCGAGCGAGCAGCAGCTTCCGGTCGTGATTCCCCGACGCATATCTACGCGTTTGATTGTCCGAGATGAGCAGCCCCTCTTGCTCGGACTGCCAGAACGTATGGCTCGAATCCCACTCCTCTGGCTCGTAGGAGAAGCCCTCTCGGTTGACGACGAGTACGCGGAGGCCGAGATCTTGCACCTGGCGCGTGTAGCTGTGACGGCCGCTCTCGAGCGCGAAGGCGTGTACCTTGCGGCGCACACCATGTCGTCGGGCATTCAGCGAGATGAAGAGCGCCCGATCTACCAAGAAGGCATTGGTACGCAGATGAGCAACGGGGAATGAGTCGAAGCCGAGAACCGCCTCAATCGTCGCCCGCCAGGTGTTCAACCAGCGACGCAGCCCCACGAGATGGGCCGGCTCGCCAAAGCGCTCGCGGTCAATTGCCAGGCACTGCTCCTGCATCCAGCGCCGGTCGGGGAATATGGACCGATAGGGGCTGGGCAAATGCCTGTCGTGCAGAAGATGTGAGCGCTGGGAGGCCCAGGAGCCGGTGGCTCCGACGAGCCCGGTGCCGGGCTGGTCGAGTGCGCGCTGAAGCTTCGAGAGCCAGTCAGGGGCGAGGATCTCGCTATGGGAGTTGAGGAAGCACAGCCGCTCATGGTCGAGCCGCTCCGCCGCCTGCGCGTATGCTGCGAGATCCTGGACGGGCTCTGCGAGAGCGAGAAGGCGGTGGGGCACTCCCTCCAGCTCGGAGAGCAAACCTGGTCGCTGGTGCTCAGGAACGTTGTTAAGGAGGATGATGAGCTCATGCTCGGAGCCCGCCAGATACTTACGGTAAGAACACGTGAATCTGCGCAGCGGCTCTGGGCCCAGGGGACCCCACACCAGATGCACAACACCCACTCGCGAGCCATTCCGAACCCTGGCGCTCGCCGACCCCAACCGCGGCTCTACAGGCCCTGAGAAGCTGTCGGACAAGGCGGGGCTAGGATACACAAGCCTGTGACAGTCGCCGCCGAGCAGCATCCAAAGACGGAGGGCCAGCCCACATCCGACCTCCTAGCCACCTCAGCGGCAGGTCCCGCGGCGGTCCGGGGAGGAGCGCTGCGAGTCGGGGGCTACATGGTGGGCATGCTCGTGAATGCTGGTTCCGCCGCTCTGCTCTTCAGGCATTTGGGGAGAGTGGAGACAGGGCGATATGTCCTCGCCTTGTCGCTGGTGGCGATCGTCGGGGCGCTCTCCGACCTCGGCCTAACGGCCGTGGGTGTCCGCGCGATCTCCTCACGCTCAACCTCCGATCGTTGGATAGTGGCCCGCGATCTGCTGGGCCTGCGGATTGTGCTGACCCTCGTCGGCGGTGGCGCGGTCACCGCGGTGGCCGCTTGGGGTTACTCGGGAATGCTTGCGGCTGGGGTTGCGCTGGCCAGCTTCGGCCTGTTGCTGCAGGCCACTCAGGACAACTTCGTACTCTCGCTTACGGTCTCTCTCAAGCTCGGTTGGGTAGCCGCATTGGACCTCACGCGTCAGGTGCTCACTGCGATCACAGTTGTACTGCTGGTGCTGGCTGGTGCCGGACTGGTGCCCTTCCTCGCCATCTCGATCCCGGTCGGGCTGATCGTGCTGACTCTCACGTTGAGGCTTGTCCACGGCACGCGCGAATTGTCGCCCACGTTCAACTGGCAGCGGTGGCGGCCTCTGCTCATCGCTGTCCTCCCGTACTCCGCCGCGGTTGCCGCGTCGGCCCTCTACTTCCGTGTCTCGATCCTCGTGCTCTCGGTGCTTTCGAGCGGGACCCAGCTTGGCTACTTCGGTGCATCCTTCCGCGTCATTGAAGTGCTTACGCTTGTGCCGGCCCTGCTCGTCAGCTCGGCTCTGCCTATCTTCGCGCGTGCGGCACATGACGATCATGCACGTCTTGGCTATGCGCTGGGACGTGTGTTCGAAGTCTCGGTGATTGTAGGCGCCTGGGTTGCGGTCTCCATCGCGGTGGGCGCCCCGCTGGCGATTGCGGTGATTGGCGGACCGAGCTTCGCACCCGCCGACACGGTACTCGCGATCTTGGGGGTTGCGCTCGGAGCGATGTTCGTGAGCATGGTGTGGGCCAATGCGCTGCTCAGCCTCGGCGTTTACCGGCAGATCCTGGCGATTAACGTCTGCATGCTTGCGCTCAGCGCACTGCTTGTCGGCGTGCTTGCCCCCATCGACGGGGCTCGCGGTGCGGCGATCGGGGTCGCGGCTGCGGAGATCGCCGGCGCGATCGTCCAGGCTGTCACAGTGATCCACGGGCGCCCTCAGATGCGTCCTTCCCTGCGCGTGGTCCCGCGCGTCGCGGTGGCAGCCGCCGTAGCACTGGCGCCGCTAGCTCTTACGGGCGTACCCGTGATCGTGCGTTTGCTGCTCTCGACGTGTATGTACGGCGTCGTCGTGCTCGGACTGCGCGCGTTGCCAGCCGAGCTGTCAAGTCTGTTGCCAGACCGGCTCACGCGGAGGGTGACGTGAGCATCGTTCGTCTCTTACACGCTCCCCGTGTCCCTTTCGGGTATGCCGGGACCGACGAGGGAAGCGCGAGCAACAGGCTAGCGGTCGTGCACCTCGTGTGGGGCCCGTTCGGGGCGCTGCCACTACGCAGGTTCGTGCAGTCCTATCGCGAGCATCCCGCCGGCGCGGACCACGAGCTGGTGATCCTCCTCAACAACGTCGCCGAGCACCAGCGACCCGAGCTGCTCGCCGAGCTGAAGGGAGTGCATCACCGTGTCCTCGACCTCGCCGATCCCGTACAAGACCTTGCCGCCTATACCCAGGCTGCTCGCCGGTTGGAGCACGAGCGCCTGTGCTTCCTCAACTCCCACAGCGAGATCCTGGCGCCCGAGTGGCTCGCCAAGCTCGACCGGGCTCTCGATCGGCCGGGCGTAGGACTCGTCGGCGCAACCGGCTCATGGGCAAGCACCCGCTCGTGGGTCCTGCACTCCTTCTTCCTGCCTACCCCCTACAGCGGCCAGATCCCTGAGCGCAGGACCGCGCGCGAGCAGTTCCTCGCGATCGAGCTTGAACGCGACGGCATACCCGTCTCGGATTCCCCTGAGCTCGTGCGACGCACATTGGGCGATTCGCTGCGCGCCAAGTTGCGGACCCTCCCGGACATGCCCATCCAGATTCTCGGCTTCGAGGGGTTCCCCGCTTACCACCTGCGCACCAACGCGTTCATGGCCACTCGCGCAACGCTCAGCCGCGTGCGCGTCCGCCGGATCGAGACGAAGATGGATGCCTATCGCCTGGAGAACGGGCGACACAGCCTCACCCGGCAGGTACAGGCGATGGGCCTGCGCACGCTCGTCGTCGCACGTGGCGGGGCCACCTATGACCATGAGCAGTGGCCCCTTAGCTGCACCCTCTGGCAGGGCGACCAGGAGAACTTACTGATCGCCGACAACCAAACACGCTCCTACGCCGCCGGCGGGCTCGATCGCCGGCGGCTGCTCTCGGGCTTCGCGTGGGGACCGCAGGCCGATCCATCGCTTCGGAGAGGAGCGCCGAGCGGCAGGGATCCGGCACCGAGCCGATGATCGCCCTCGTCTACCTGGCGTGGGCACCACTCGGTCCCGGCCCGCTACGCGAATTCCTGCGCTCCTATCGCGCCCACCCCGCGGGAGCCGAGCACCAGCTGATCGTGGTGCTCAACGGCGCGGAGCGCGAAAGGCAGGGCGACATCGACGGTGGTGCCGGGGACGAGGCGCTGCGCACCGCCCTGCTCGCGGAGCTGGGGGGTACCGAGCACCACCTGATCGAGCTGGAGCGCCCGATGCTCGACCTCCCCGCCTACGGAGCGGCCGCCCGCCAACTGGAGCACGAGCGCGTGTGCTTCCTGAACTCCTACAGCACGATCCTCGCCGACGGCTGGCTCGGGCAGCTCTCCCACGCATTGGATGATGCGAAGGTCGGCGTCGCCGGCGCGACGGGCAGCTGGGAGAGCCAGGCCGAGTGGGTTCGCGGCAAGCCCGTGTACTGGCCGTACCAGCTCGCGATGCTCCGGCGTGCGCGACGCGATTACCCTCGCTTTCCCAACCCCCACATACGCACCACGGCATTCATGCTCAATCGCACGCTGCTGCTCGAAGCGGGCTTCGAGCAAGCCGCCGACAAGCGCGACACCTATCTGCTGGAGAGCGGCCACCACAGCTTCACCCGCCAGATCCTCGAACGCCGCGGCCTGCGTCCCGTCGTGGTCGGCCGCGACGGCCGCGCCTACGACATCGAGGCGTGGCCCGCCAGCGCCACCTACCGCGCAGGGGACCAGCAGAACCTGCTCGTCGCCGACAGGCGCACAGGCGACTGGGAGCGCGCCTCCCCACGGCTGCGCCGGCGGCTCTCGCGCGATGCGTGGGGAGGCGCCACATGACCCGTCACGACGGGTGTCTATCGCTCGTGCCGTATCACGTCAGTCGAGCCTTTCTGGAATGAGCGCGAGCCCTTCGGCACCGGCAGCCGCGTGGAGGCGGCGGTCCCAGGTGGCAAGGAGAAGATCGTCTCGGGGGAGCATGAGGGCCGCGGCGAGATGTAGAGCGTCCAGGCTCCGCAGCTCGCGGTCGATCGCGAGCTTGGCAGCGTCCTCGGCCAGGCGCTGGTCCACCTCGATCACGCCGAACGCAGGCCACTCCTCGCACACGGTCCTGGCGGCTGCCTGGCCTGCGCTCAGACCGACAGCGCGGACGGTCTCCACGAAGCCGACACGACACATGAACCAGCCGCCGGCGCGATCCATCTCATCGCGGACCGTGTCGCTACCGGGCTCAGCGACATAGCGCTTGACCAGCGAGCTCGCGTCGAGATAAAGGTTCAGCGCTCGGCTTCCCGCTCGGCCAGCACCAGCGCCGATGCGCTACGACTGCTCTTCACGAGTCGGGGCGCCCGCGTTGGTCGCGCGCGGGCGGGCGCAACCAGCCGCCCCTGGGCCACCAGCCCGCGCAGGCGATCGTCCTTGGTCGAGGCACCGGCTGGGACGATGTCGGCCAGCGGCCGACCGCGGAGGGTCACGCGCACCTGCTGGCCGCGAGCGACCGCCTGCAGCGTCTGACTCAGCGTCGTCTTCAACTCGCGGACTCCGATCTCGCGCATGTGACCACCTTATCAGCGATGAGGCCACATACGCACCAACCGTGCACCAACGCGAGCCGCCGAGCGGCCGACCGCCCGAACCCAAAGCGGTGGCGACATCGTGGTCGTAGACGTAGCGCTGCTCACGAGTCTCGTAACGCCCCCCGACGCAGCGCGAGCGACTCGCGCAGCGTGATCGAGTGGTCGATCGCCTCCTCAGGCCAGGCGTGGCGCTCGCATCCCCGTGCCGCGCGCCAGCCCTGCAGGCGTCCGCGCAGCGCCTGCAGGTCGCGGCAGAGCACCGCGTCGGCCGCCACGACCAGCGCCTCGGTGAACAGCGCCCGCGGCGCGGAGCGGCGGCGCAGCACGCCGTAGCGGCGCAGCAGGTAGCCGCGGCTGAAGCCGGCCTGCCGGCGTTGGGCGGGCGAGCGCCGGCCGTAGGTGACCGAGCCGAGGTGCACGCCGACTGCGTCGGGGGCTTGGGCGGTCGACCAGCCGGCGCTGCGCAGGCGCAGCGCCAGGTCGAGGATCTCCATGTAGGCGCTGATCGTCTCGTCGAAGCCCCCCACCTGCTCCCACGCGGCACGGCGGTAGGCACCGGCGGTGCCCTCCGGGCCGGTCAGCGCCGGGCCGGCGCCGCCAATCCCGGCCGACTGCTTGCCCTGCATGCGGGCAAAGCCGGCGAGCGTGACGTCGGCGCTCACGCCGAAGCTGTCGATCGCACCCCGCTCGCCCGGGGCGAGCATCAACGCCGCCACCGAGCCGACGCGCTCGTCGTGCTGCATCGGCGCGATCAGCTGCTCCAGGCAGTCGGGGCGCGGCTGCACATCGTTGTTGAGCAGCACCACGTACTCGCCCTCGCCGGCGCGCACGCCGTGGTTGACCGCGCGGGTGTAGCCACCGTTTGACTGGAGCTGCACCAGCTTTACTCCCGGCCATTCCCGCTCCAGGCGCTCGGGCGAACCGTCGCGCGAGCCGTCGTCGACGACGATCACGCGGTGCTCGACGCTCTGGCGCGCGAGGTGCTCCAGGCAGGAACTGGTCAGGTCGTAGTGCTCGTACACCGGCACGACGACGTCGATCGCTGGTTGCGATGGCACCGGCCAAGGCTAGCCTCAGCCGCCGACGGGTGTCGCGGCGAGCCGATCGCGCACCGCTGGGCTCGGTGCACATGAGATCCGGCGCGCCCTACCCCCACGACCCGCCCTCGGTGCTGATCAGCCCCCGCTCGATCGCGTAGTGCACGAGCTCCGCACGCGTGGAGAGGCGCAGCTTCTGCTGGATGTGGGAGCGGTGGGTCTCAACCGTACGCACGGAGAGGTAGAGCCGGCCGGCGATCTCGACGTTGGTGTGGCCGAGCGCAATCAGCCGCAGCACATCGACCTCGCGCTCTGAAAGGTCGTCCGGTGGGCCGGGCGGCGGCGCGGCGGCGATGCGCGCCCCCAGGCGGGGGTTGAGGTAGCTCTCGCCCGCGGCGGCGCGGTGCACCGCTTCGACGAGCTCCTCGTCGGCGGCCTCCTTGAGCACGTAGCCGAGCGCGCCGGCGCCCAGCGCCTCGCGCGCGAAGGCCGGCTCCTGCTGCATCGTCAGCACCACGATCTGCGTGTCGGGCGATTCCGCGCGGATCTCGGGGATCGCCTGCAAGCTGGAGCTGCCGGGCATGTTGAGGTCGAGCACGAGCACCCGCGGGTGGTGGCCGCGCACGTAGCGCCGCGCGCTGTCGGCGTCGGAGGCCTCCGCCAGCACCTCGAAGTCGGGCTCGCTGTCGAGCAGCAGCCGCAGCCCGCTGCGCACGACGGCGTGGTCGTCGGCGAGCACGATCCCGATTGGCTTTGCATCCTCGCTGGTCACATGCGGGAAGTTAGCGAGTGCCACCACTGAGTGCGGCTGGGCAACGACGGTGAGCGAGCGGCGGCGCATATAGCCGCACCAGCCGCTCCACCCCCGCGGTGCACACCCCGAGGCTGACCAGCGCCGCAGCGACGATCGCGGTGGCGACGTCGGCCGAGAGCACGTGCTCGGCCAGGCCCAGCGAGGCGATCGCCGCCGGCACCCCCAGCTGCGCGCTGGCCGCCAGGCCGGTCGCCACGGGGCGGCGCACGAGCACCACGGCGAGCACATGGATCACGACGTTGAGCGCCGCCAGCGCACCGGCGAGCACCAGCAGCGAGGGGTGCTTGAGCAGGCCCGCCACGTCCAGCTGCGCACCGAGCACGACGAAGTAGAGCGGGATGAAGAAGCCGTCGGCGATCCCGCGCATCTGCGTGGAGAGGCGCTTGGGACCGCCGATTAGCGCGACCGTCACACCGGCGCCGAAGCCCGCAATCAGGATGCTCGCGCCGCCCTTCAGCGCCAGCCACGAGAGCACGAACAGCACCAGCAGCGAGAGGCGCAGGTCAACCGCCCAGTGGCGCTGCTTGGAGAGCCGGCGCACCCTGTGCACCCACCCGCCGCGGCCCAGCAGCCTCGCCACACCAAGCAGCACGAGCACCCCGCCTGCCACCAATGCGGCCCCAAGCGCGGCGTGCCCGACGCGCGCCGGCTGCAGCACGATCGGCACGGACAGAATCGTGAGCACATCGGCGATCGTCACCTGTGCCATCACCGTCATCACGCCGGGACCTTCGATCCCGGTCTCCTCCAGTGCGGGCAGCAGCACGGCTGCGGAGCCCGAGGCGAGCAGCACCACGTACACCGCCGCGTTGCCGGTGCCGGCAAGGCTCGCGGCGAGCAGCCCGCCGGGGATCGCCAGCACGCACACGATCCCCGCCAGCACCCCCCCGCTGCGAAGCGAAGCGGACAGCCGCGGGTCGCGCAGCGGCAGGTGCATTCCGACCGTGAGCATCAGCATCGCGAAGCCGATTTCCCCGAGGAACGCGACCGTCCCGTTGGCCGGGTTCACCGCGTCGAGCACAGCCGGCCCGACGATCACCCCGGCGAGGATCTCGCCGATAACCACCGGCACAAACCAGCGCCCGGCAACCCCCAGCAGCGGCCCCCCGAGCCCGGCGAGGACGATCACGATCAGCGTCTCGAAGCTCACGTGGGAGTCCAGGGTATGCGCTCGCGCGGGGCTACGATGACCGGGCGCGCCCCGCCACCCCGGCTCGCTGAGCCAGACAATCGCCAAATCGAGGAGCTTCACGATGACCACACCACAGCTCGTTACCGGCGTCGACTTCGTCGGCTGCCCCACCAAAGACCTCGAGCGGGCCGTGTCGTTCTACGGCGAGACGCTCGGGTTGCCCCGCTCGGTGTACCTCAAGGAGCGCAACTACGCCGAGTTCGAGACCGGCAACCTGACGCTCTCGGTCTACAACCCCGAGGCGATGGGCATCCCCTACCACACCACCCCCAACGCGATCGCGTTGCACGTCGACGACGTGGAGGCGGCGCGCGCGGAGCTCACCGAGCGCGGGGTGATATTCAACGGCGAGACGTTCGACACAGGCGTGTGTCACATGGCGTTTTTCGCCGATCCCGACGGCAACGCGCTGATGCTCCACCACCGTTACGCGCCGCGCGCGACGGCCGGGTGACCTGCCCTCGGCTTACTGACCAATCATGTCGCGTCTGCTGAACGCCCACAGCGCCCCCGCCCCGGCGGCCACGGCGATCGCGAGAATCACCGCCGCCGCGCCACCGCGAAAGGGCTGCAGCCCCAGCAGCAGGCGGATCGTGGTCGTCTTGCCGGCGCCGTTGGGTCCGAGGTAGCCGTACACCTCGCCGCGCTGCACCGTCAGGTCGAGCGAGTCAAGCGCGAGCGTGTCGCCGTAGCGCTTGCTCAGCGCCTCGGTGTGGATGGCGGCTCGGACATGGGGATAGGATCTGTGGGCTCCATCGTTGCGCCATCCGGGATTTTCCGCATGGTCCCGGCGGCTTTCCGCGGCTGGCAGCGGTGCTGCGAATAGTTAGCTTTCACTCATGCCCACCACAGACCCCCAGTCCAGGTTTCGCGTGATGATCGTCGGCGGTGGCGTGGCGGCGTTGGAGACGGCGCTGGCGCTACACGAGCTCGCACCCGAGCGCCTCGCCACCACCGTGATCGCACCGGCCACCGAGTTCGTCTACCGGCCGCTGGCGGTGCGCGAGCCGTTCGCCTACCCGCCCGCTAACCGCTACCCGCTCGTGCCGATCGTGCACGACGCCGGCGCCGAGTTGCTGGCCGATTCGCTGGAATGGATCGAGCCCGCCAAGCAACTGTTGCACACCACCTCCGGCGCGGCGATCGAGTACGACGCGCTGATGTTGGCGCTCGGGGCGCAGGCCCGACCCCGCTACGAGCACGCGCTGACGATCGATGACCGCCGCCTGGATGAGACGATGCACGGACTAATCCAGGACATCGAGGGGGGCTACGTCAAGAGCATCGCATTCGTCGCGCCCGCGCGCCTGCCGTGGCAGCTGCCGCTGTATGAGCTCGCGCTGATGACGGCCGCCCGCGCCTACGACATGGGCATCGAGCTCGCCGCCACGATCATTACGCCGGAGGCGACGCCGTTGGCGATCTTCGGCGCCACCGCCAGCGATGCGGTCGGCGAGCGCCTGCGCCAGGCGGGGATCGCGACGATCAACTCCGCCTACGCCGAGGTGCCCCGCGCCGGCGAAGTCGTCGTCAATCCCGGCGACCGCCGCCTGTTGTGCGACCGCGTGGTCGCCCTGCCCGAGCTCTACGGACCTCCCGTGCGCGGCATTCCGCTCGGCGAGCACGGCTTTATCCGCGTGGACCCCTACGGGCAGGTGCCCGGCGTGGGGCCGATCTACGCCGCCGGCGACGCCGTCGACTTCGCCGTTAAGCACGGTGGCCTCGCCTCTCAGCAGGCCGACGCGGCGGCGCAGTCGATCGCCGCGCTCGCGGGCGCGCCGCTGACGCCCGAGCCCTTCCAGCCGGTGATCCGCGGGATGCTGCTCACCGGCGAGAAGCCGCTGTACATCACCGCGCATCTCACCGGTGGGCACGGGTTCAGCTCCGAGCTGACCGACGCGCCCACGTGGTCGCCGCCTAGCAAGATCGCCGCGAAGTACCTTGCGCCCTACCTCGACGGGCTGGATCGCGCGGAGTCGCGGGCGTAGGGGGGCGTCGCTCGCGTCTTTCGCCTGCGGCCGACAATCGCCGGCGCAGGGCCGGGGGGCCGTGGCGCCCTACAGAGCCCCCTCGACGGCGATCGGCGCAGGGGCTGTCGCATCCCAGACGCCGTCGAGGCCATCGACGATCTGCCGGGCCTGCGCCACCGTCATCTCGCCGCCGGCAAACAGGCCGTCGGCTTCCCAGCGTGCTGGGTCCAAGCTGACGACATAGGGGTCGATCGCAGTCTCGGCCGGTAGCGACTGCGCCAGCGTGCGAGTCGCCCGCTCGAAGATCGCGAGCGCGAGTGCCTCCGAGTTGCGCACGTGCTCGCGCAGGGCAGCGAGCAACGCGTCATCGTCGGGATACTCCTTGACGAGACCGAGGAGTCCCTGAATCGCCACGGCAAAGGGCGGGGGCATCACGGGCGCTCTTGGTCGGCGCTCGATCTCATGCCATTCACGCAACAGCTCGTGCACGACGATGCTCAGCCGCTCGAGCCGATCCAGGTGCTCATCGGCAAGCCCCATAAACTCAAGATCGGTGGCCCGGTTCTGGGTGTAGATCAGGTTGTAGCCGATGTGGTTGGCATAGAAGTCCCACGTCAGATAGCCACACAGGACCCACGGGTTGCCGAACAGTGGATAGGAGTCCCGGTACCTCGAAATCACCAACGCGAACAACCGTTGGTACATGTCGTTGAAATAGTCCACTCGCGCCGCGATGTCCTCGCCGTTCAGGTCACGGACGATCAGATCGCCGGTGAAAGTGTTGCCGTAACCGATGAAGTCAGAGCCGGGTGAGTAGAAGGGATCCGCGAACGCCGCCGCCTCGCCCACCAGCGACCAGCGGTCGGTCGAGTACGTCTGCTTGACGCCGTATGCGAAGTCTTTGACGCGCAGGAAGTCCTCGACATCCCCCTGACGCGCCGCGATTGTCGCCGCGAGCTGCGGCTCGTGCTTGTGCAGCCACGACAGCAGGCGATCGAACTCGCTGATCTCCTCGTAGGGGTGAAAACGCGGGTCGGCGCACACGCCGATGCTAATCGGGCCGCTCGACAGCGGAATCATCCACACCCAGTAACCCTCTCCCATCAGGTGATTGGTGCTCAGCATGCGGATGCCGGGCTCAGACATCCGCGCCATCCAGGCTGCGTCCTCCCTGCCCCAATCCTCGAGGTCAAATCCTCCCCCCAACCGGATCCACGCGGAGTTGATGTGATGCCCGCAATCCTCGGCCAGCTCGAGCTTGCGCTTGAGGATGCCGGCGCGGCCCGCGGCATCTACGACCCAGCGCGCCGTCAGGCGTTTCTCGCTCTCGAACTGCTCGAACGTTACGCGGTGTGCATCCCCGTCGAGCTCGACCTCCCGCACCCGCGCGCCCTGCTGGATATCGACGCCCAGCGCTCGGGCGCGGGCAGCGAGCTTGTTCTCAAACAGACCTCGGTCGAGCTGGTAGTTGTCATGCGGCGGGAAGAACGGCACCCCCAGCTCGGTGCGCGCGGTGATGTCGCGGTTGCCTTCGCCCGGAAGGAAGTACCGCAGGCCGCACTTCTTCAACTGCTCCTGCTGGAGATGCTCGCGCATACCGACTACCTCCGAGAAGTAGTGCGCTCCTGAGGCGACCGTCGACTCACCCACCTTGAAGGCCGCCAGCGGCGCGGGGCCCTCGCGCTTCTCGAGCACCACCACGTCTGTTTGCGGCCGGGCCAGCTTGAGCTGGATCGACAGCGTGAGACCCGCCAGCCCGCCTCCCAGAATCGCCACGTCGTAGCGCTCGGCCGGCGCTCGCACCGCGGCCATCTCCACAACCGACTCGCCCCGCTCGACGCCCATCGGTGTGAGTTTACGCGGCTTGCGCCATCAGCTCGCCGCTCGCCCCCTCCGTCGCCAATTCAACCTCTTGGGGCCGGGAGGCCACCGGTGGACGCAGGATCAGGAAGGCCGCGAGGATCCCGAGCGCGACGCACACAGCCGCAACCACGTACGCGAGGTGGTAGCCACCGGTCAGCGCACGAGCCAGCGGCTCGCCCGCGGCACTCAACGCCTTGGTGTGGTCGGTGGCGATCGTCCCGAGCGCAGCCAGACCGATCGCGCCGAACAGCTGCACGGAGACGTTGATGATCCCCGACGCGAGGCCCGCGTCACGCGGGGGCGCATCGGACATTCCCAGCGTCAGCAGCGGCAAGAACGAGGAGCCCGCACCGAGGCCGAGTGCGAGAAACGCGAGGAACAGACCGGGGAAGTAGCCTGCATGAACACCCTGGAAGGCCAGCAGCACGAGGCCGACGACGATCCCGAACAGCCCGGCAGCGAGTGTCGGAATCGGGCCGAACCGCCCCACCGCGCGCGCCGCGATCCCCATCGACATCGCCGCGATCGCGACGGTCAGCGGCATGAACGCTAGCCCGGTGTCGATCGCGTCGTAGCCGAGCACGCGCTCGAGGTACAGCGCACCGAGAAAGAACGCAGAGAACATGCCCGTGATCAGCAAGCCGCGGACGAGGCTCGAGCCCATCAGTGTGCGCAGGCGCAGGATCCGCAGCGGCATGATCGGGTTGGCCACGCGCGCCTCCAGCGCCAGGAAGGCACCCAGCAGCGCCAGCGAGGCGCCGGCAGCGCCGAGCGTGCGGGCGGAGAGCAGGCCGTAGTCGCTGGACTTGACGATCGCGAAGGCGCCGAACATCGTCGCGAGCGTGATCAGCGCCGACCCGAGGACATCCACGCCGCCTGTCAGGCCGATGCCCTCGTTCTCCTCGATCAGGATCCAGCCGAGCACCAGCGCCACGATGCCGATCGGCACGTTGACGAAGAAGATCCAGTGCCAGCTCAGCGACTGCGTGAGCGCGCCTCCGGCAAGCAGGCCGATCGAGCCGCCGCCGGCGGAGACGAATGCGTACATGCCCATCGCCTTGGCCTGCTCGACCCGCTCCGGGAACTCGGTGACGATGATCGCGAGGATCACGCTGGAGGCGATCGCGCCGCCGACCCCCTGGATCAGGCGAGCGCCGATCAGCATCGCCTGGCTGTCCGCCAGCCCGCACGCGATCGAGGCCGCCACGAACAGGACGAGCCCGCTGAGGAAGACCTTCTTGCGGCCCACCAGGTCGCCAAACCTCCCGGCCAGCAGCAGGAAGCCGCCGAAGGTGATCAGGTAGCCGTCGATCACCCACGTGAGGTTGGCCTGCGTGAAGTGGAGTTCGCGCTGGATCGATGGCAGCGCGACGTTGACGATGGTGGCGTCCAGCACCATCATGAGCTGGCCGAGGCAGAGCACGGCGAGCGCGATCCAGCGGCGACGCTCGCGCCGGCTGGCCGCTGTCTGAGCGGTCGTCTCCTCAGCGGGCCGCTCGCCGGCGCTCGGCTGCGGGGTCCGGAGGTGGGTCGGCCTGCCGGCGGCCTGCCCGCCAGCGCTCGGCTGTAGTGTCTCGAGGTGGTGTGATGCAGTGTCAGTGGTGCTCATCGAATGCTCCTTCCGGGGTGCGCGTGGAGAGCACCATAGCATGGATCATCACTGAAACAGGTATTATCGTTTTAAACTTGATGATTGCTGCGACATGGTATAATCGAGCCGTTATGCCCGACCAGGTCCGCTCATGCCCTCCCAACTCGATGGTGTTGTTGACCCGCCTGGCAAAGCAGGTGTATAGGCGCAGCGACGAGGAGCTCCTGGGCATGCACATGCGCCTGTTGATGGCGCTCAGCTACGTGCGCGACCACGACGACGCCCCTCAGCAGGAGCTGGCGGAGGCGCTGTGCATGGACGCCAACAACGTTGTGCTGCTGCTCAACGAGCTGGAGGACCTCGGCTACGTCACCCGCCGTCGTGACCCCGACGATCGCAGGCGCCACCTGGTGGCGCTGACCGACGCGGGCGTCCAGGCGCTCAGCAGCGCCGAGCGCGCGCAGGCAACGATCGAGGACGACGTGCTGCGGGCGCTCGACTCAAGCGATCGAGCGATCCTGTGGCAGCTGCTGACCCGCGCGCTACAGGGCGCCGAGCCGGACGCGCCCGAGGTGGGGAGCGCCGCGACCGCGCCTGTATCCGTGTAGCGGTGCAGGTCGTCGGTGATCCGGGGGTCCGGTGAACGCCGATAACTAACATTGACCGCGAGATGCCCCGCTTGCATAGCTCCCGATCCGCGCCCGATTCCGGCCGCTCGGCCTGGCTGGGCCGGCTTATGTTCGGCGTGCGCTACGTGCTGCGCGGTGCTCGTCGCTCGCGGCGTGGCTTCCATAGCGCCGCGACGGTGCGCGGGGGGCCGAGACGGGTCGTACAGGATGTTCGGCAATCTGTCGTACAATGCCGGTATGGCTACCGTCACGATTCGAGAGTTGGGCCGCCAGGTCAGCGGCGTGGTCAACGAGGTCAGAACCACCGGGCGACCGACGTTCGTCACGCATCGCGGCACGCCCGTCGCCGTCCTCCTGCCGCTCGACGCGGAGCAGTTGGAGGACTTCGTGCTTGCCAACGCGCCTGAGTACGTCGCCTCGATGCGCGCCGCCGACGAGGCCATCGAGCGGGGAGAGGCCGGCGTAGCGCTCGCCGACGCCATCGCCGAGTTCGAGGCCGAGCACGACCCTCTCGACAACGAGAGCTGAAAGGCACCGTGGCGAAGGTCGCGGTCGAACTCGATTGCCAGGCGCAGCGCGATCTACGCAAGCTCCACCCCGACGACCACCGCGCAGCCCTGCGCGCAATGGCCGACGTGCTCACGCACGAGCCGCTGCCGACCAACGCAAACGACCGCGCACTGAAGGGCCGAGCGCCCTGGCGGCGACTGAGGGTCGGCGAGCTGCGCATCTTGTGGCGAGCGGTCGGCAGTGGCGAGCGCAGGCACGTAGCGCGCGTCATTCACCGCCGCGACTTGGAGCGAGCGGTGCGCACGCTCGGCGACTGAGCCACGCGCGTGGGCCAGCGGGCGTACCTCCATCGCTTGGTCTTCTCAGGACAAAGCGGAGGCTACGCCCGCAACTTCAAATCCCCCGGCTCATGTGACGCGACCGCGTGCTCAGCTATCCGAGCTTGAGCGAGCGGTACGCTCCGAAGGCGAGCACCTACCGAATAGTCGGTGACGACTTCCCTTTGGCCGAGTAGGATTGCGACCAAGAAGCATCTCCGGAACCGAGCCATGTGAGGAGTGACATGCCCCTGGAAGGCGAGTACGAGCCGAGCCCTTGGGACTGGGTGCGGGAGCAAGTCGAAGAATACGAGGCCAGTAATGGTGAGCGTGCCAACACGCTTCGTGAGACTGGCCTTCCTGTGGTCATCATCACGACCCGAGGGCGCAAGAGCGGCAAGATCCGCAAGTTCCCGCTCATGCGAGTGGAGCACGAGGGCGAGTACGCCCTTGTTGCTTCGCTCGGGGGTGCTCCTACCAACCCGATCTGGTACGGCAACCTGGTCGCCGATCTAACCGCGCTGATGATCCAGGACGGCACGGAGCCGCACGACTTCGTTGCACGTGAGGTCGAGGGTGACGAGCGAGCCCTGTGGTGGGATCGCGCTGTAGAGGCATATCCCAGCTACGCCGATTACCAAGAGAAGACTAACCGAGTCATTCCGGTCTTTGTGGCCACGCCATCCGACGTCTAGATCCTTGCCTCGCTAGCCAGATCCGAGAGGCGAGCGGATGGGGTGCCTGGGTCGTTGTTGTACGCGTGCCCTCATGTCCGCGACCATCGTCACGCACACCAAGGAGAAACACATGCAGCTCACCCGCAAGCCCGCCGAGCTTCGTCCACGTCGGGATTGCTTCCAAAACGCTTCCATACGGCGCCAAGAGCGGGCTCCGAGCCCGATTGCCGCCATCTGCGGCCCTCGCCAGAAACCGCTCATTCAAGCGGTTTCTGCGGGACGGGAAGCCAGGGACAAGGTGCGAACCCCTGGATCGCCTGATTGAGCTTCTCATGGAGCCCGCAGGACAGCAAGCCCGGCATAGGGCGGCCGAGGCGATTGGTCGCAGGCAGTAGCCGATGAGCTCTGGAGCCCTGTGCCGACGGGGCATAACCACAGGTCACTCTGCGTCTTGTGTGCCGCCCACCTCTGTACCAACGATCTCGCGGACCGGGTCGCCGATCTTTACAAAACTCTCGGACTCATCGAGGTCTTCCCATGTGCTCTCCTCCGTCTTCAGCGTGTCATATCGTGTGATATACCTTGGTGGCTCAAACTGCCTCGCCAAAGCACTAATCCCCGCAAGTCCTCCAGCACCCCCTACGTTAACTCGCCGCGAATGGAAGGTCCGCGCAACTGCCAGCTGCTCCTCTACCGTCGTCACCTCTACAGACACCTTAGGACGATCTATCGAACCTAGTGTCTTACCAGTCTCTGGATCGGAGATATTCTCGCCCTTTGGGTCCAATACCTGAAACTTCATCCCAACCTCGACGCCATGCTTACTGCCGCGGTTGATTACCAACTCGCGTGCGGTCAGAATCTTTGCCACTGCCCCCACGATAGGCTCTCGCACCTCTACTGGCTTACGTTGAGAAATTGCTTTTTGCTCCTCAGTCATTATCCACCCTCCCGCGGCGCTCGACTGCCTCAACAGCATCCGGGACAAATTCTCGCCAGTCCTCCATAGCGTCCGTCGTGGTTCTAATTTGTGCCTCTATTTGCATGTAAAGCAACTCATATGCATGTGTCACGTGCTCAATCGCGACTCGACCATTGTCTTTCTCTGCCTGGTTCTGAATATAATTACTCTCGACATCGACGGTAGCTCCCAAAGCCTGTATGCCTGCCGCTAGGTTAGTGAGACGGCGCACTGCTGCCTTTGCGTAAGGACGAAGCACATCAGCCGCGCCTGCACGAGCTGACTGACGTCCAATCACGAATGAGAAGCCAACTCCTACGGCTAGAAAAATAAACTGATAGAGCCCGTTCTCGCGGCTCGTGTTATTCTTAGCTGACGTTAGCCAGAGCATTAGCAAAAAAAGGATTACAAACGCCAATACTGTAAGTAGAATCCACAGCAGTGTGGCCCATTTCAGCTGACCTCGTCTTATCTTCATTCTAAGATTCTACCATGAACGATTAGCTGAGAGTCATGACCGTCGCACAAGCGGCATTGAGCGACCCGATGGCTCAGCAGCCAGGGAGGTCTCGTCGGCATCAGTGGCAAAGCGAAAGCCGTATACACCTATGGCAGCAGAGTTGCAACGGTCTTTGACCCCAAGAAAGATTCTAGCGAGCCCTCCATAGGCGTCGCGCCGTCGGCTCTCTTCTCAAGCCGTGCTATCGCTTGTCCAACAAGCACCTCCCATGCCTTCGTGGAGTTTAGAATCACGCCCGTCAGGAGCATCCTAAGATCCTTGAGATCCGAGCCCTCGCGGTCGAAGCCCCCGTCGCGGAACGCCACCATTGCCTCGTAGCGGGGGTGAGCTTCGCTTGCTGCGATCCAGTCTTCGATCCGCCTTCTGGCCTCCTGCCAGTCTAGACCGCAGCCTGCTAGAACCTCGTTCGTCAGGATCAAGTTCTCGGCAGTACGGCAGGTCAGCTTCATGCGGACGAGTGGGGGCTCATCGGCGATAGTGCCTTCAGTGCCATCGCGGTCGCGGAGCGAGTACGCGCGGGCATCCTCATAAACTGCTCCGATAATGCGTCGCACCTCGCGCTCATAATCGCTCATTTCAGTGACACCATCGCAGCCGACCGGATAGACACGGATAGCGCCATTCGACGTACGGACGGCCTGCTGCCAGATTCGCTCGTCATCGTCCCCCTCCACAATCAGCACGGGGGCCTCGTTGAACACGTTGGAAAGTGGATGCGCTCCAAAAACAGGGAGAACCCGCTTGAGGATCGGGCCAATTTGCTCAAACGTCAAAGCTTGTTCAAGCGGCTGCATAAGCGCAACGCTTGCGTCTTGGTAGTCGGCAAGGCCGCCGAGAATGGCCGTACTATGCGTCGCAATGAGGATCGTAAAGTGCTTCTCCTCGACGAGGCTGACGAGGAAATTGACGAGTCTAGCCTGGAGATCGGGATGCAGATGAACGTCTGGCTCGTCAAGGAAAAGGAAGTTGTCCTTATCGGGGTCGATTTCGTGTGCGAAGGCCAGCGTCTCAATACCGAGAGAGACAAGCTCGGCCTCTCCGCTGCTGATCCCCCCTGGCGGTAGCTCATTACCACTCGACCTGGACAAAAACTTAAACGTGGAGTCAACATTGCGTAGCTCGATGTTGTCGAGCAGGCTGTTGAGACGCTCGACGTTCGCCCCAAAATTCGCAACCTCGCCCTGTGTCTCAGCGCTACGGTAGACGTTTAGGGCCTATCCCTATAGGGCGTTGGCTGTGCGTGCGGTGTGCGCGCGCTTGAGGGCGATCATGCCGCTCGCGAGTTGGAGGAGGGCGAGATGGTTTTCGTCCTTCTTGGACCAGCGGATGAGGATCGCCCGGTTGCGGTTGAGCCATGAGTGACAGGCCTCGACCACCCACCTCCGCGCTCGCCAGTCCGGGTTGTGATGCTTGAGGCTGATCTCCTCGCCGCGAGCGCGAATGTGTGGGGTGAACTCGCGGCCTTCAAGAAGTTCGCGGACGACGGGGAAATCGTAAGCCTTGTCCAAGCAAAGTCCTTGGGGGTCGGCCTCGGTTGGTTCGGGTCGCTCGATCGGGATCGAGTCGAGCGTCGCCTTCAGCAGCTTGTGATCGTTGCGGTTCGCGCCGTCGTGAGCGATCCCGATCGGGACGCCACGTGCCTCGACGAGGAGCGAGCGCTTCGCCCCCCCTTGGCCCGGTCAGTGGGATTAGGACCAGTCCTCGGCCCGCCGAGCGGCGCTTTGCTCATCGCACCGTCGGCCGCCAACCAAGACCAGTCGATACCGACCTGCGCGTCGTAGTCGAGCAGTCCTTGGCGCCAAATCTCATGAAAGACGCCTGCCTGCTCCCACTCCTGAAAGCGCCGATGCGCCGTTGAGGAATTACACACCCCCGTCGCGTTGAGCGCGTTCCACTGCATACCAGTGCGCAGCACGAGCAAGATCGCGTCCATCACCTCACGCTTGGGAAGACCGCGCCGGTGAGTTCCCAACGGATGCTCAGGCGCCTGCGGCAACAAAGGCTCGATTCGCTCCCACAACCAGTCCGGCATACGCCAGCCATCGTCGCGGTCAACCAAACCCATCACGCACCTCCTTATGTCCGATCAACAGATCGAACCCGGAGTTCGCCGCTACACCACCAAAACCCTCCTACAGGGATAGGCCCTTAGCTCAAGGCGGCGAAATTGCACGACGCTCTGCTCTCGAAACTGGCTAAACTGATTGGCGCGCCGGCTGGCCCCGAGCCAGTTCGCATCGCTACTTATGTTCTGCTCAACGTTGGGCTGATAGACGAGGACGCCCCCTCGCTCTGGCGTGATGTACCGCTTATGCCCATCTGTCGTAAGCCCATTCTCGACGGACTTCAACAGTGTGCTCTTGCCACAGCCATTCTTACCCAAGACCACGTTAATCTTGGTTAGGTTCGAGAGCCGATATTCGCCAGCGGTTATTTCCATTAGCTTCCATTATTACATGAGGCGTGTCGGCAAAGAAGGCGATGTCGCACAAGTGCCATTGGGCGCCGATCGTCTGCCAACGCTTCAGATCAGCCTATACCCCACGCCGTGGATGTTGAAAACCCACCGTTCGCCGCCGACAGCAAGCTTGCAGCGCAGGCGACTGGCGTGGCTGTCGAGCGTTCGTGTGGAGCAGACCACGGGGTATCCCCAGACCGCTCTCAGGAGCTCGTGCTTGCGGAAGACGCGCCGAGGATCGCTGGCGAGGTGGACGAGCAGCCGGTACTCCATCGGGCGCAGATTGACGAGCTTGCCGTGGAGGCTGGCCGTGTGGGCGTCGGTGTCGATCGTCAGCGGGCCGACCCGGATCACCTGATTGGTCCTGGTGCTATCGGTTCGGCGCAGGACGGCCCGTAGCCGGGCTCGCAACTCCAGGTATCGGGCTGGGCGGGCCAGGAAGTCATCGGCGCCGGCCTCGAAGGCTCGCAGCAGGTCGGGTTCTTGGGTGTTCGGGCTGAGCACGATCACCGGCACGTTCTCCTGCCAGGGGGATGCCTCCGGGTCGCTGTTGCGGATCGTCCTCAGCAGATCAAGGGTGCCGCGCGGGGCATCGAGTGCTCCGAGCACCACCAGCCTGGGTGGCTCCCTGCTTGCCAGTGCCTCAGCGTGGTTGGCGCTGAGCGCGAGCTTGGCCGGGTGGTCGTCGGCGACCAGTTGGTCAACAATTGTCTGGCCGAGATCAGGGTCGGCCTCAATGACGAGAATCGGCTGACGCTCGCCGTTTGGCCTTGGCTCCGGCCTGGCCTGATTGATAGTGACGCTTGGTTGGTTCATGGGCGATTGGCGGCCGGCGCCTCATGGCACGTTGCCCTGGGTCCTGCGTTGGCACGATAGGTCGAGGGTGAAACCCCATAGCGTCGCCGGAAGGCGCGGGCGAAGTGAGGCGACTGGCGAAAGCCGACTCGCTGTGCTACATCACGGACCGTGATGGAGGGCGTGGACAGAAGCCGAGCGGCGGCTTCCAGTCGCCTACCAACGAGGTCATCGTGGAAGGTGGTGTCACCGAACTGCGCGTAGATGCGCTGTAGTTGGCGAGGGGAAATAGCCAGGGCCTTGGCAACGCTCTCCACGCTCAGCTCGCTGCGGTAGTCACGCTGAACCATCGCACGCGCCAGCAGGTACAGTCGGCGACGCTCACCGAAAGTAGACGGCCGCTGAGGCATGTTGAGCTACACTCAAAGCCGATGGAAGTGGATGGCTGCCCGCGATGGGAAGACGAAGAATCCTCTGGCGCTGACCAGCCCGCCACGGCGCAGAGCAGTCAGAGCATCGGTTGTCAGGTTCCAGTTCCCGATATCGCGGATCAGCGCCTCGACTGTCCACGGTCGTACTGTGGGTGTCAGCAGTTTCGTCAGGATGTCCTCCTGGATGTGGCGTTCGGCTATCGCAAGCGCCTCGTTGATTTCGTCGTCTGATAGTGGGCAGGGTTCGTCACTCATTTGGTCTCCCTGTCTCGGCGCTGGCGCCAACGGTCCTTGACGGCCGGTGGGACGCTGCTCGCGCCGAAGTGGAAGAGCAGGAGCTGCTGAACGCGGCCTCTCGAGATGCCGTTTCGCCGGCCGACCTCGGCGAGGACCAGGCCCTCGACGAAGCGCAGGCGGAACATCTCAAGGTTGCGCTCGCTCGGGATGCGGATTCTGCCGAATCGGTTCGCCGGCAGGTGAGGTCACGGTGGTTGAGCTGGCGGATGATCTCGTAGAGCTCGCCGGGGCCAAACGCCGGGTGCTCGATCAGCTCGTCGCAAGGACGGGCGACGAGCTGCTCGACGTAATCGATGCCGGCCTCGTCCAAGCAGGCCAGCGGGGCTGGACTGAGCCCCAGGTCGGTGACGCGCATGGCGACCCGCGCCTCAGATGGAGATGAGTTCGAGGGAGTCCAGGTACTGCGCGCAGCGTGAGGCGCCGATGAACTCGTCCAGGCAGCAGATTACACCGCCCGCCTCCAAGCGGACGATGGCTTTGCGTGTGGCGTCGGGCTTGAAGTCGGAGAGGGCGCGCTCGATCTGCTTGTCCGACCAGCGCTCGCGGTGATCCTGGCGTAGGAGCTGAAGGACGATGGCGCGCTCTACGAGCTTGTTGGCAGCAGTGGGCAGTGCACTATGATGGGCCGGCATGGGAGAGATACCTCCTGTGTACGACCCCGGTCGCCCGTAATGCGGCCGGGGTCACTTTTTCACCAATTGGCGAATGGTCTACCAGCTGCCCAGGACGGCAAAAAGCCCGTCCCTTAGGTTTGGGGAGAATCCCCTGCGTCTTGGCGGGTTTCCGGTGAATTGGCGGCTTGTGGTCGAACGATTTCTGTCACTTCCATGCAGCGTGTGAACTTGTTGCACTCATGGCTACCTTACGAACGAGAGTGAGCCACCGAGCAACAACGGCAGGGATTTTCGATGGTGCCACCACCACCGGCCCGCAAGTACACAGCTCACATGATTAGCTCGTCCCACAGCTTGCCATATCACGGCGTGACCGGGTTTCCTTTGGGGGCGGCTCAAGGCCCCGGCCCCTCCGGGGGGTCTTGGGCCGCTCTCTGCCCCTCGGATTGGAGACTCAGGTAATGACAATCGTGTTGGATCGGGCGCAGCGCAACGCCGTGTTCGGCTTCCTCGTCAGTGACCTCGCCGAGGTCGGGGGTCTTGCGATGGCACTGGACGCCAGCGAGGTCAAACGCGCTGAGTGGTTGCGCCGCAACTTCGACCAGGCCGCTCGGCTGTTGGATCAGATCGGGTGGGAGAAGTAGGCTCCCGCGAGCGCTACGAGGTGCAGCTGAGCGACGCCGACGTGCTGGCGCTGTTCGGCCGGCTGCATGAACGGGCGAGCCAGGTCATCGACGACGCGATCACCGAGTTTGCCCGTGCCATGCTGGCTGACGCATTCTGCGTGGCTGACGTCGCCAGCCGGACGCTCGGCGGCGTGGGCGAGCCACCGCTGCGTCTCCCCCGCCTGTGGCTGATCGAGGGCGAGCAGTCGGAGCAGTAGCCGAGGTGGGCTCCCCAGCGCCGCGGTTCGGGCGGGAGCGTTCGATCAAGCTGTGGTCTGCGGCGGAGTGCCCGGCGAGCTGTGGGCTTCGGGCTCGGCGAAGCGCTGGAGGTGGTAGTAGGCGATAGCCGGGCGTGTGGGGATGACATAGGTCTCGACGCTGGTCACGAGCCTGCTGGCGTACAGGCGGCGCAGAGCGAAGACCGCGTCCGTGCGATTGTCCACCTGGGCGGTGATCTCCTTGACTGCCCAGGGCCTCATCTCGTAGGAGTCGAGCATCAACTGAAGCAGGAAGAGGTCGATGGGCCGGTGCTCGTCTCCAGGGGAGCCGTGCTGGTCGAAGATGTTGCCGTGCATGACGGTAGGGCCTCCTTCCCAAGGGGGGTTCCGGTTGGTCTTGCGGACCCTTCCTGGTCTACCGGCGAGGTGGCTGAGCGGGCAAGGTATGGGCCGGAGCCCCTCGCCCGTCTACGAGGTTGCCGGGGCCGACACGCTGGCCACCGCGTCCGGGTGGGCCTCGATCTGCTCGGCGCGGGCCAGCAACTCGGAGGCTTGTAGCTCAAGGCCGGTGGCGAGGCGTCGGAGGCTGCTGTAGCTGGGGTTGCGCTTGCCGGTCTCGACGTTGGAGATCCAGCGCTGGTGCAGGTCTGAGCGCAGGGAAAGCTCCTCCTGGGTGAGCTTGAGCTCCTGGCGTCGGTGTTTGACGGCCAGGCCGAGGGCTGCTTGGGGAGCCGGGGAAGCGGGCATGGGGCCAGCCTCACGGCAACCCCGCCCCGCCTCAATGACATCGGGGTAGACAAGAGTCGAGACAATCCGCTACAGTCGCCAATGACATCGCGGTAGAGCGGAGCGAGGGATGACCCCCGTGGGGGCGGTCAGAGCCCTGCACGTTGCTGGCCTCAACAGGAGATGATGATGAACCCAAGAGCCCTGTCGGTACTCGTCGTAGCGGCCGTTGCATCGCTGACCGTAAGTGGTGTCGCCAGTGGTCAGGTAAACCCTTCCGGTCCACGTGGATCATCCGCCCGGGCGTCCAGAATATGCACATATCGAGGGCACAAGCTCGGTAACGGCCGCTTCTTCGTTAGTGCGAGTAGGCGGGGCGAGAGTTATGGCGTTGATATGGGCGCCAACAAAGTTATGAAGGTTACAGTCACTCTGCGAGTGGCCAAGATTCACTTCCTGGAAAGTCAGACGGTGATAGTTGGATATACGCCTTGTTTGTATGGCTATGGTGCAGGCTTCATAGCCACCAATGCCCTGGCCCGCAACGGCAAACAGAAATACCTACCAAAAGGTGCAGTGATAACCATCACCTACAAAGGCAAGATCGTCTGGCGCCGCGTGTATCCGTGGAATCCCTGATAGGTCAACGGCGCAGGTTGACCCACTTGCTCAGTTTCGTCGGCAGTGACATACTGTTACTAATATGCCTACAGAGCAAGCGCCGCAATCCGGTGAAGCTGCCGAGCCGCTCGATGACCAACCCCGTGTCGTAACGGAGCCTGGCTATGGAGGCAAGCTGAGGGCTGAGGGTTACAAGATCGCTGGCGTGGGTACCATAGCGTTTAGCCCCGAACTGGCAATACCAGAGGGCGCGGACATAGAGGCAATCCTGGTTGCCGCCGCTGAACGGTCATACGCCGACTCAGAGCTTGCAAGTGCGGCGAGTTGTTCAACCGCCGCAAAGCACACCCTGGAAGTTTACAGGGAGGTGATAAGCCAGTACGGGGCCGACCGGGTGATTATTACCGTGCGGACTGACGAGGCCCAACTCTGGCAACACCTTCTCTTCAATGTCAAACCGATGGAAGGCGAACATATCGATGTTGTCGAAGTACAGCGCGAGAAAGCAACCGACGGCGAGCGGCAGGCTACAGACGAAGGCCCTATCGAGATCCCTGCGGGCCAGACACAGACAGTCTCAGAAGGCCGTGATCTGAACTTGAGCCACCACGAAGCCGGAGACGCATCCTAAGCTAGGCCCGATTGATGCAGTGGTACGATCGAGACCCTTGACGCCCAGGTATCTGGCTTGTAGTATGCCGACATTTGGATTCCTAGAGCTAGGAACATACCGAGACACGAGGTCAGCAGATGCCGGCTTCCCCGATGGCCACGAAATTTCTGGAAAGCGAGCGGCAGCTTGCTCTAACACCGCACGCCCGCAGCGAGATTCTTGAGCGTATGACGGAATACGAGGAGCCGCGGCTCTGGGGTGTCGCACGTATAGGCACGGACCTTGGCTACTACGTCGTCACCCAGCTCGGCATCCATTACGCCCACCGCGAGAAAGCCGGCCTGTTCAAAAAGCGCGAGGTCAGCGGCTTCATTGACAAGGCCAACCTCCACAGCGTCAACCTCGAAGCCCCAAGGCATCTACCTAACTTTGCCTACCTGCGGTTTATGAGCGAGACGGGTGAGCAGCTTGAGACTATCTGGTTTGAGGCAGAGTTTTGCAACGGAGACGCCGAGGGGCGAGCCCAGGAAGTAGCAGATGCGCTCGCCAAGGAATAGACATGAATCCGCACGGTTCTCAGAGAAATAGCGGCAAGGAGTTGGTGAGACATCGGCGGATCATCGCATTTGCGAGTTCGTTCCTTGCGTTGCTCGTTGGGCTTACGGCCATGCCTGCCACGTCTGCGGCCGACCTCGGCCCCGTACAGCTCGTCAGCAGCGCCAGCGACGGGACGCCTGCCAGCTACACGACGCCCAATGGCCAAGTTTCACGCGACATAGCCTGGAGTCCAGACGGGACGAAGATCGCCTTTCGCTCCGACGCCACAAATCTCGTGCCCAGCCCGCCGAGCGAAGGTCAGTTCGAGGTCTATGTCAAGGATCTGGCGACCGGCCAAACCACCATGATTAGCCGGGAACCCGACGGTTCGCCCAATAGGGGCGACGCTGAGGAACCCCAATGAAGCCCAGATGGCACACGCCTAGCGTTCTCCCTTTCGACGCCAGCAGGTGACCCAACTTCGAGCCACACATGGGACATAGCTGATTTGCACTCAGGGAAAGTCACACCCTTGTCGCAAAGTGATGGCACTCCTATTGATCCTGTTGCAGAGCTCGCCTGGAGCCCGGATGGGACAAGCGTCGCCTTTGCGTCTAGCGACCCCAGCCTGCCCAACGAGGGATCAATCTACGCCAACATGTACATCGAGGACCTGTCAACGAATGAAATTACACTTGTCTCGGCACCGGACAATCCTCGGCCCGGCGAAGAAGGCGCTGATGGTCCATCATATACTCCAGCTTGGAGTCCCAACGGGCGCTACTTGGCGTTCAACTCAACCGCATCAAATCTTATTGCCAGTGCTCACGTCGGCAACTTACAAGAGGAGGTTTATGTTTATGATGCTGAGGCTGGAAAACTGAGCCTTGCGAGTGCAGCCCCGGGTGGCCCTCCGGCCGACGGTCCTAACTACGAAACCTTTATAGCTGATGGTGACAACGCCTATGCCTTTCCCGTTTATGAACATTGGGCGTGGAGTCCTAACAGCACAAAACTATTGTTCGCCTCGGCAGCGGATAATCTTGTTGCTGGCAATCTGACCAACCAGGAGCAAATCTACGCCAAGACGCTGGCTACAGGCGATCTACAGATCGTCAGTGCGACAGTTAGTGAAACCCCTGGAGATAGCAGGTCGGGTGGCTGGGCTGAGTGGAGCCCGGAAGGGACAAAAGTTATCTTTGATTCAGAAGCCGGCAATCTTGGCGCCCCAATGGGGAGCGTCCTGGTCAAGGACATGGTGAGCAAAGCCCTCTCACTTGTCGGCGTGGGAGGTACAGGTTGCGGTTGCGGCACCGCCAGCATGTGGAGCCCTGATGGTGAGTGGGTGTCGTTCCTTGGGCAGCTTGGCGAAGGACTGCTAGCCAAGAACATCCTAACCGGGCCTCCTGTCCAGATCGCACCATTGAATACTCCAGAGCCGCCGTCGCTGGAAAGTCCGCCAGCCTGGAGTCCAGATGGTACAAGGATAGCCTTTGAGATCAATGAAGCCAACCTCCTGCCGGGAGTTGGTGGCGATCAAATCTATATACGGCGGGTAAGTGAAAAGGCTGTGAGTGTAACGGTGCCGCCTCCCGTCGCCACTACTCCACCATCAAGTGCGCCGCCTACCAACACACCCAAATCGACTACCCGTCCTTGTGCTCCAGTGCATGGCAGTATCGGTAAGAGACTCCTAGCGAGCTTGAAGTGCAAAGCGGCAAAGGCTATTCTTGGTGCTAAGTGCTCATTTGCCGTGGCTTCCATCCTTTTCCTGTCGCTCAAGACACTACACATTGTGGAGGTAGCAAAGGGGATCGACGTTCTGAGTAAGGTCCCCAAGAAACTCTACCCTGTTGCCAAGTTGTTTTACGATCTTTCTCACGACAAGTATTTACCAAAGGCACCGGCCGGATATCGCAGCTTTGCGGAGGTCTATAAGAAGGTCGAGCACGTCCAAAAGGCCATCGGCATCATAAAACTGATCCCCGCTTTATACAAGGCTTTGTCCAAATCTGACTTCAACCAGCTAGCACTCGACCTCGACAATGTCTTAGGTCTACATCCGTGCGTTCAGGGTTTGGCAAACTTGGTCGCTAAGTAGACTATGGCCGTTACCGATGTTTCTTACGGCGCCCGATAAAGGTGGAAACGGCAGAAATCGCGGCAAATATAAGAACGCCAAAGAAAAAGAATAAATCGTAGCCTGCCCAGTACCAGGCGGGATTTATGGCTATCCACAGCACGACTATGAACAGGAAGATGGGAGCGTAGTATTTGGGCCGTATACCTGGTATCTTATAATCTTTCATATTTTTCACACTATACTGGTCGTATTCTCTGAGCCATACGTCTACTATGTTACGAACCTCAGTAATGTGTCAAGCGCGACGCACCGCCGAGCACCTAACAAATTGCCGCGGTGCTCAGTCCCCGTCCCCCGGCGGCCTCTGCCCCTCCACCCTCACCAACACATCAAGCCCAAGCTGGTAATCATCCGGGAAGCACAACGCTCCCTTGGCATCAACCATCTTAAAGTAGGCAATGCTCGAACAGTCATAGGTCGGGGCCTTGAGCCCTGTGCTGATCTCTGCCACCGCACCGGGCTTGGTATCCGGGATATCAACGTAACGTAGCGATGTGATGAGTCCCGGTCCTGTCATCGGCCCCTGCCGTTCCAACTGGCGTCCCTCCCACGCCACTGTGCCGCTGTTGCGTACCCGCCAGGTCTTGACGAACACCTCCCCCGGCTTCATCAGCGTCCCGTGCGGGATGGTGTCTCCGACGAATGCCGAGGCGTCGCCGGCGATAGCCCGCACAAGCCGAGGACGACGCCCACCAGCTCGCCGCCGCTCCTGCTCGTCGGCATGGTCGGCGACTTCAAACAGCGATAACAGCAAGCCTTCGCCGTCGAAGCGATCTTCGTAGAACTGGACCAGCTCACGGCTGGGTTTGGCCCCAGCCTCCACTCGTGAGATGTGGCTCGGGCTACAGCCGAAGGCTTCGGCTGCCTGTTTGCCTGTCCAGCCGTTGACCAGGCGCAGCTTCTGCATGGTCCAGGCCAGCACCGTCTTGGGCTGGCGGGGAACCAGATGGGGCGGTTTCAGGGGGCGGGCCACGAGCCTGGATTTTTGCAGTTTGCTCAATAACTCGGGCCTCATCGACCCTACGACGTAGCCCGTGATTCCGCGGGCATCCCGACCGAAGAGGAGCCCCAAATGCCCCACGATCTATCCCCCTACGAACCTCCCAACCTCCCGCGCCGCGAGGATCGGGACTTCAAGCGCAGCCTGGCCCGTCTGGACGGCCGAGGCCGTCTGGAGCTGGCAAGCATAGAACAGGCCGCCCATCTCCAGGCCGCACGAGTAGCGGCCATCGGTCACGTCGGCAAGCGCGCCATGCACGAGCTGACCCTGGTCAGCCAGCTGGAGCATGGCCTGTCGAGGTTGGCGCCTGCGGCCAGCGACCGCTTGCAGGCGCTGGCCGATCTGACAGCTATCTCGATGGCCGAAGTGGTGAGCCAGACCGGCCAGCAGGTGCAGCCATGACGACCTTCGTCATTATCGAGCTGGCGATCCTGCTGGTCGCCTCATCCTTCGCGCTTCTAGTCATGGCGGTACTGCTGGCCGATGAGCGTAGCCAGAGCAAGCAGGCTCGGAATGAGCGGGTGGTAGGGCTCGCGGAAGCCCGTATCCAGGAGCTCGCTCACCTGACATCAATGGCGATGCTCAGCGAGATACGGCGGCACAAGCCGCCGAGAAAAGAGGGCTGAACTGTGAAGCCTCTCTTTGACAAAACCGTGGCCCGGCTGCTCGCGGCAGTTGTGGTTCTCGCTGCCGTGCCGCTGGTCTTCGTAGTCATTATCCAAGTCTTCGCCGGTTTCGAGTCGCTATTTGCAGCCATCGGCTTGTTCGTATTCGCCCGTTTCGGCTGGCAGTGGCATCGGGGTGAGCGTTGGTGAGGTTCACATACACAGTGGATATACGGCGTGTTGATTGCGCTTTTTACATCAACGCTCCCCTGTTGGCGACGTCACGAACAACAAATCCTGTTAACAAAAGAAACAGCATGATGCATAGTAGTAAGTGTGTTAACAAAAGAAACAAGAGGGAGGTGTAACACGGGATGAAGACGCAACAGAACAAGCCACGGGATCAGCACATTGTGGTGCGGCCAGTACGCCGTAAAAAGATTGACGCTGACAAGATCGCCCTTGCCTACTGGCTGCTGGCCAAACGGATTATCGAGGATAAGTCGAGTCGGTCATCGGAGTCACACAGCATCCCGGACAAGACACCTCTAGTCGAACGCTCGGAGGAGGAGGCGGCATGATGGTGTTGTTGTTGAGCGTTGGAGTGCTCGCCAGCGGGGTGCTGCTTTGTGTCATCTGGCAGGAACGGCAGCGGACGCCGTTGCAGACTGTCGAACTGCACTTTGGCGCTGATGTAACCACGAGCGCCGTCGAGGCTATGCTGGCCGGTATCGCTGGTCTGCCGGCTCGCGGGCTGGTGCTGTTTGAGGTGCTCGCTGACGAGAACGGCATTCGTCACTTCTTGCGCGCGCCACAGCCAACGCTCGACACTCTTCGGGGCCAGTGGCGAGGCGTGCTGCCGAGCCTGCGCTTGGACAAGCCATCCCCGCCACCACCCGAAGATTGGACCCATAGCGTCGCCCTGCGTCTCAGTGGCAGATACCCGGTACTTCGCAGCGACGGCGTAGGCGAGTCGGCGGCGGCCCTGTTGGGTGCCTTGCAGCCATTGGCGGCGGGTGAGCGGTTGCTGGTGCGTTGGTCGCTGGCCCCCGGTCGTCGGCCGATGCTCGCATACCCGGCAGCGAGGGGTAATCGGGGTTCTGCGCAGAGCGACCGTTTGGGCGCTTTCCTGGGGACGAGCGCTCCATCACCCGAGCACCTGCGGGTGCTGCGCGCCAAGTATGCCGGGCCGGTCCTTGAGGGCCGCGGCGCAATCTCAGTCACGGCCGGCCATACCAAGCGGGCCAGTCATCTCATCAGCCGCGTGGTGTCAGTGATGCGCTCGCGGGGCAGTGTTTACGGACGGATCACAGCTCGCCGGGATGGACCCGGTCGGTTGCTGAACAACTGGCCGGGGACGGCGAGTCGTGATCGCTTCGCGCCGAGCGAATTGACATGCTTGCTTGGTTTTCCACTCGGAGCCCCGCAGGTGCCGGGCCTGACGCTGGGCACGTCGCCAGTGCTGTTGCCGAGTCGGCGGATTCCGAGTACAGGCCGGGTGCTGATGGCGTCCAACTGGCCGGGTATCGACCGGGCGCTCGCCCAGCCGGTCATCGGCGGCCTTTCTCACACGCTCGTCTGCGGGCCGACCGGGGTCGGCAAGTCGGCCCTGATCGCCAACCTCATCGTGGCTGACCTTCGGGCTGGCCGTGGTTTTTTGTTGCTCGACGGGAAGGGTGATCTGGCCGAGGACGTCTTGGCTCGAATCCCGGACAATCGGGTTGATGACGTGATAGTGCTCGACCCCGGCCGGGACGGGCCACTGCCAGGGCTGCGGCTGTTCGGCCGCGGCAGCGACCCGGAATTGACGGCCGATCTTGTGTTGGGGATCTTCGCCGACCTGTTCGCCGACTCCTGGGGGCCGCTCTCTTCCAAGTGGCTGCGCGCCGGGCTGGTGCTGCTGGGCCATGACCGCCAAGCTACCCTTGCCGATCTACCATTTGTCTACTCGCACGATGCCTACCGGCGGCGGCTGCTGGCCCGCGTCAGCGATCCGTTGGCGAGGGCAACCTGGGCGACGTTTGAGGCGATGGGGCCGGCTGAGCGCGTCCACCAGCTGGCGGCGCCGCTCAACAAGATCGAGCAGGTCATCGGCCGGCGGGTAGTCCGGGGTGTGCTGGCTCAGACCGAGCCGAAGCTCGACATGCACGAGGCTCTGCGCCGGGGCCGGGTGGTGATCGTCACCCTGGCGGTCGGCAAGATCGGCTCGCCGGCGGCCCGGCTGATCGGCGCTTTGACCATCCATCAGCTGTTCCTGGCCGTCCAGGCCCGCGCATCTCTGGCACCCCGAGCCCGCCGGCCGTTCTTCGCCTACGTCGATGAGCCCAAGGTGCTGGGAGACATCCCCGTCCCGCTCGACAGCCTCTATGAGCTGGCTCGTGGCTTGGGCGTGGGCATCCTGCTCAGCGCCCAGTCTCCGGTCCAGCTACCCGCAGGTCTCCGATCAGCGGCCACCACCAACGCCTCGACCCTGGTGGCCTTCCGCCAGTCCGCCGAGGACGCCCACCTGCTGGCCCGCGAGCTGCCCGGCGTGAGCGGCGAGGGCTTGCAGCATCTCGGTCCCTTCGAGGTCATCGCCCGTATCGGCCTCGGGCCGGGTGACGTCACGGCTCCGGTGAGCGGCCGGACCTTCCCGTTGCCACCGACTACCAGCGACCCCGAGGCGATCCGCCGTGCCTCTGCCGATCGCTACGGCGTCGATCCGGCATCAGTCGATGCCGCGTTGGCCGAACGCCACGGGCCTGGGGACAAGTCCACGCCGAGCGCTGGCCCCGGCGAGGATAAGCAGTTCGGAATCGGCCGCGTGCGGAGGCCCTCGTGAGCGCCGCGGGTGTAGCGGTCGCTGTAGCGGTCGCGTCGAGTAGCGACGGGCACGTTCCCTTGATGGGCCGCGAGATTCGGCGGTTAAGCGACGTGACTTTCCGGCCCCTGCCAGTGTGTGCCCGCACCTTGGGAGGTCCGCAATGAGCCGCCTCAGTAGCGGTCAGCTCGTGGCCCTGGCGGTGGCGATGCCAGACCGCGACCGAGCGATTGTCGAGGCGATCGGGCGTCTGCGGCTGGTGAGCGGCGGGCAGCTTGAGCGGCTGTTCTTCGCCGCCACTTACCAGCCGCAAACTCGGGCTGGACTGCGACGGCGGATCGTGGGGCGCCTGCTCGCTCGCGGCATCCTCTTCCAACTTGAGCGACCCGTCGGCGGAGTGCGGGCCGGTAGCGCCGGCGCGGTCTATGGGCTCGGTTCGGCCGGCAAGCGGCTGATCGCCTACTGGCGGGGCGAGGGGTTGCATCGTGTCCGCGCGCCGCACGAGCCCGAGGTGGCGTTCGTGCGTCATACGCTCACCATCGGCGAGCACTATGTCAGGCTGGTCGAGGCACAGCGCGCGGGCGAGTTGGAGCTTGTGGAGTTCCAGGGGGAGCCGGACTGCTGGCGGCGTTTCGTCGGTTTTGGCGGCAGGGTCGTGGTGCTCAAGCCCGACGCGTTCGTCCGGCTCGGCGTCGGTGACTTCGAGGAGCGCAGCTTCCTGGAGGTCGATCTTGGGACGGTCGGACGCGGGGCCTTGAGGCGCAAGTGCAGTGCCTACATCGACTATTACCGCTGCGGACGCGAACAGGCCGAGACGGGTGTCTTCCCTCGCGTGGTCTGGATCACCACCAACCAGGCGCGGACAGCGCTGCTAGTCGATGTCTGCTCCTCCCTGCCACCCGAGTACTGGCCTTTGTTCTGCGTCGGCACGCCCGAGCGGGCCGTAGCCATCTTGAGCGGCACCACTACCAGCGCCGCGCTTCACCAGCGAGGGACATCATGAGCGACGCGATTCCCAAGCCGTCGATGTACGGCGACCTCAAACGCTGGGCACTGGTCGAGGCCGACGCCCTGCGGCTGCTGACCACGTTTCCCGATGCGTGCGTCGATGCGATCGTCACCGACCCGCCGTATGGGATCGGGTTTCACGGCGAAACCTGGGACAGCCATGACCGGGAGGCGTTTTCCCGCTGGACGGCGGTGTGGGCAGGTGAGTGCCGGCGTGTGCTCAAGCCGGGCGGGCACATGGTGGCGTTTGGGGCGCCGCGCACCTTCCACCGGCTGGTCTGCGGCATCGAGGACGCCGGGCTGGAAGTACGCGACGTGCTGATGTGGCTCTACGGCCAGGGAGTCCCCAAATCTCGGCGTATGCCCGGCGGGATGGGCACGGCCCTCAAGCCCGCCTATGAGCCGATCCTGCTCTGCCGTGTGCCACCTGTCGGCACCGCCAAGGCCAACCTGCAAACGTGGGGCACTGGCACGCTGAACATCGACGCGGCTCGGGTTGAAACGGACACGCGGCCGGGTTACTGGCCGGCCAATGTGGCACTGTCCCACGACTCCGGTTGCGGAGGGCAGGCTTGCACCGACGGCTGTCCGCTTTGGCTGCTTGACGAGGCCAATCCTGTTGCCCGGCCGAGCCGTCTGTTCTACTGCGCGAAGGCGCCCCGCTCGGAACGTGAGGCTGGCTGCGAGCGGTTGCCCGCCCGTCAGATTCAGCTTTACAGCGGCTCTCCCCGAAAAGCGCGGCGCAACATCCACCCGACGGTCAAGCCGCTATCCCTGATGCGTTGGCTGGTGAGGCTGGCGTGCCCGCCTGGTGGGGTGGTGTTCGACCCGTTTGCCGGTAGTGGTTCCACAGGCGCGGCGGCGATGATCGAGGGCCGACAGTTCTTCGGTGTGGAACGCGAGAGTGAGTACGTGCGGGTGGCTCGCGCCCGGCTGAAGCACTTTGCAGCCGCGCGGGCTGGATGGCCCTGCGGTGAACGCAAGGGAAGTTCCCCCGTGTGTTCGCCGTCAACGTCATCCAATCCAAAAGGAGGTGTTTTCGCAATGACGAAGGCACAGGAAATCTACGACAAGGTCAACCAGTTGGTCGCCTCGGGCACTGAGAAGGCTGACGCCTTCAAGCAGCTCGCCGAGGAGTACGGCCAGCCGGTCGATTCGATGCGCGGGGCCTACTACGGGCACAAGCGCAAGGCCGAGGGCGGCACCAGCCGCCCCCGCAAGCGTGAGACGACCGCCGCTGATGCTGTCGAGTCGGCCAAGGCCGCATTGTTGCGTGCCGTTGAGGCCATCGACCGCGAGATCGAGACGGCAAAGGTTCGCGCCGAGGAGGCGCGGGCCGAGTACAAAGCTCTGTCCGACAGCGCTGCTGAGCGCAAGGCCGCGATCGAAGCCAAGATCGCCGTCCTGGAGTCGTAGGAGCTTGGGTGGCAAGGGTGGTCTGATTCATAACTGATTCAGACCACCCACACCTTCACTAATCGCCAGACTAAAGGTAAAATTCACGACATAAAACCTGTTAACAAATGAAACAATATAGCGCATAATAATAGATATGAACAAGCAGAAGAAACAGAGAGGAAGTGCGCCATATATGACAGACGCACAAGCACGTAGGCTAGGCCGTTTACTGGCCCAGGCCCGCCGACGTAAGGGATTGACGACCCGGCAGGTTGCCGAGGGTCAGGACTTTACACACGTTTGGGTGCATCGGGTAGAGCAAGGCAAATACCACCAACCGACGCCGCACTGGCTATGGCAGCTGACTGAGCTACTTGACCTCGACCCGACCCGCATTGACCGCATGACAGATGAACGGCTGACCAGCAGCATCCCGAGCCTGCACACCTACTTCCGTCTCGACAGGGACGCCGACGACGCAGAGATCGCGGAAATCAAAGCGGCAATCAACGACATACACAAGAAATACGAAAGGAGGAACGATGACAGTGACGTCTACAGCGACAAAGACACGCGGCGGGCTGCTTGAGAAATTGCGCTCGATTGTGCCAGATCGCGCCCTGATGCCGAGTGAAGCCCTGCATGTAGCCGAACGACAGGCCGGCATGTTGCTCTCGGCGTTCGGCATTAGCTCGCCAGCGATTTCGCATGAGCTGATCGCCGAGCTGCCATTCCTGACGGTGGCACGGCGGGCGGGCTTCCCGAGCTCTGGCATGACGACCCGTACCGACAAGGGCTGGGTCATCGTGCTCAAGAGCGATGAGCGGGCCGAACGCCAGCGCTTCACCTTGGCGCACGAGTTGAAGCACCTGCTGGATGACCCTTTCATCCACCGGCTATACCCCAGGACAGCGCTCTACAGCGCCCATGAACGCGCCGAGCGCACCTGCGACTACTTCGCCGCCTGCCTGCTGATGCCCAAGTCGCTGCTGACCCGCGACTGGTGCGCCGGTATGCAGCGCGTCGAGTACCTGGCCAGGCGCTACCGCGTCTCTCGGCAGGCGATGGGCGTGCGCCTGTCGCAACTCGGGCTGCTTATCGATACGCCTCGCTGCCCAGCGGCATGTACGGAGGTCGTGCTATGAACACCAGCTCGAAGAGCGCGTTTATCTGTTTGCGCGTCTCCAGTCAGGGTCAGGTCAACAAGGCGCATAACCCCGAGGGCTACTCCATCCCCGGCCAGCGCGAGGCGTGCAAGCGCCACGCCAGGATGCTCGATGCCGAGGTGATCGCCGAGTTCGTTGATCCGGGGCGTACCGGCACCAACACCCGCAGGCCAGCCCTCCAGAAGATGCTGGCCGAGCTTCCAAAGCTCAAACCGACCTACGTCATCTTCTACGACCTCTCACGAATGGCGCGCGAGGAGTTCGACGCCTTCTGGCTGCTGAATGAGATCAAGCGCCACGGCTCCAAGCTGGAGTCCACCCTGGAGCCCATCGACGACAGCCCCCAGGGGCTCTTGATGTTCGCCGTCATGGCCGGGGTCAACGCCTTCCGCTCGCGCGGCGATGCCGAGAAGGTCAAGATGGGCCACGAGCGCAAGTTCGCCGACGGTGGCAGCCACGGCCCAGCACGCACCGGCTACCTCAACGTCCGTGAACTGGTCGACGGACGCGAAGTCGCCTCGATCGCCACTGACCCCGAGCGCGCCGACTTCATCAAACTCGCCTTCGACCTCGCCGCAACTGGGGAGCACACGATCACGACCATCACCGACATCCTCAAAGACGCTGGCCTGCGTACCCGGCCGACCCGCATCCGGCCAAGCCAGCCCCTATCGCGCAGCATGGTCCACCGCATCCTGCACGACGACTACTACACCGGGATCGTGACGCGGGGCGACGCCAAACGCCAAGGACGCCACGATGCCCTCATCGACCGAGACACCTTCGACCGCGTACAGCAGGTCTTGACCAGCCACCGCGCCAGCGGCGACCGCTCCAAGAAGCACCAGCACTACCTGAACGGATCAGTCCATTGCGGCATCTGCGAGAAGCGCCTCGGCTACGGCCGCCACCGAGGCAACGGCGGGATCTACGAATACTTCAGTTGCCTCAGCCGCGTGACCAAAGACGGACCCTGCGCCGCACCCTACTTCCGCGTGCAGCAGGTCGAACACGCCATCGAGCGCCGCTACAAGACCGTCCTGCTCACCCCCGACGAGCAGAACGCGATCCGCGAGGCGCTGCGTACCTACGTCGAGGGCAAGTCCCAGCTCGCCCACAAGGAATCCAACCGACACACCCTCCGGCTACGGACGCTCACCGCCCAGCAGCAGAAGCTCGTCCAGCTCTACTACAAGGATGGTGTTTCCGAGGAGGTCCTCAAAGCCGAGCAGGCACGCATCGATGCCGAGCGCGCCGACGCCCACCGCTGGGCGAGGGTAGCCACAGCCGAAGTCGAGGACGTCATGCAAGCCCTCGAAGAGGCCCTGGCGCTCATCGACCAGGACACCATCCCCTACCTCCTCGCCAACCCCATCGAGCGGCGGCTCATCAACCAGGGCCTCTTCTGGAGGCTCCTGGTCATGACCGCCGAAACAGTCAAAGCCGTGCTCAACCCACTCTACGTTGAACTGGTCTACATAGCCCGCCAGCTGGCCCAGCCTGCTGGCCAGCCAGCCAGCAAGGCCGAAAAAGGGCCGAAAAAGAACCGTGGCCCCGGTTCCTTGGGGCCACGGTTCGCACTTCAAACGAATGGCGGAGAGGGCGGGATTCGAACCCGCGATGGAGTTTAATCCCCATACTCGCTTAGCAGGCGAGTGCCTTCAGCCACTCGGCCACCTCTCCTGGAGGTCAAGCCACCAGTGTAAAGCCTGGGATCGCCGCAGGGGGGGCCGTCAGGGGTTCGCCATGAGGCGCTCGCACACCTGATCCACCCGCGCGGTGTTGCGAGTGAGGAATTCTTCGGCGAGTTTACGAAGCGCTTTGATGTTCGCGGGGCTGGCGTCATCGAGGCTGCCGTTGACGCCTTCGAGCACGGTCTGCAGGCGGTAGTGGCCCCGGTCGGCTCCGAGCAGCTCGTCGAGCTGGTAGTCGACCGCGGCGCTCGCGCCATCCATCATCACGTCCAGCAGCGGGTGCGCCCATTGGATCAGCCCCCACCGCCGGGCCTGGTTATAGGAGACCGATTCTGTCAGGCGCCCGGTGCCGAGCGAGACGATCAGTTGCTCGACACCCGGATGGTTGCGGGCGGCCTCGGCGTAGGCGCACATCGCCGGGTTGTTGGCGAACGTGCCGCCATCAACGAGCACATAGTCGCGTGGCCCGTCGGGCGTCGGGTCCACGGCCAGCACGTCCGCGGGCTCGAAGTACGTCGGCGCGGCTGACGTCGCGCGGCCAACCGTCTTCATCGGGTAGTCCGCCGGCTTCGGCGGCACGCCCGTGTCCCGCGGGACACCCTCGCGTGGCGGGGTCCTGACGGGATGGGGGTCGGGCGCGAAGCTCTTGAAGAAGAACGGTTCGTGGCGCTGGATGTCATAGGAGGTGATCAACACCCTGGTAAGCGCCTGCGGCAGGCGCGCTTTGCCCATGTACGACGCGAGCGCCGTTTCCAGGCCGCTCGCGTTGTATTTCGCCCCGCACAGCCCGTCGACGGTCTCGATCGTGCGCAGCAGCGAGTGGTGGAAGATCTTCGGCCCCTCCTCTTCGTACATCCCCACAAGGTCCTCCGCGCTCCACCACGGGCGCCCCTTCTCCTTCGGGTTGGGCACCGTGACACCCAGCGCGATGATGCCACCCGTCGAGGTGCCCGCGATCAGGTCGAACAGCTCGCACGCACGACGCCCGGTCCGCCGCTCGATCTCAGCGAGCACGACGGCCGGGATGATCCCACGGATACCACCGCCGTCGATCGAGAGGATCGCCGGCCTCCACGGCCTACTCCCCCACCCCAACTGCCTCGACCGGCCGCGAGCGCAGGGCCCGTCGCGTCGGCAGCGCGAGAGCCAATACCGCCAGTAGCGCCGAGACGCCAAGGATCGCCGCAAGCTGGCCGGGCGGCACGTACGGCCGGATGCTGCCGGTAAGTGCGCGGCTGAGCGGGAATAGTGCCGCGGCAGCTATCGCCAAGCCGAGTCCCAGCCCGATGGTGACGATCAGCACGGCCTCCCAGCGCGCCATCGAGCGCACCTGGCGCGGGGTGGCGCCGACGAGCCGCAAGAGCGCGAGCTCGCGGCCTCGCTGCATCGCGATCATCGTCAGCGTGTTCACCACAGCGATCGACGTGAAAGCGAAGATGAGGATGACGAACAGCGGAGTGAGCCAGCGGTTGGCCTCGCGTTCAGCGTCGGCCGCGGTGGTCAACGAGGCGCGGTCGCTTACCCGCAGCCCGGGATACCGGGGAGCCAGGGCCCGCAGGCGTCTAGCGACGGCGGTCGGGGTGCCGGTTTGGACGAGGATCGTTCCCAGCAGCGGGCTTGTCTGATGTCCTGCTACGAGCTCGGGGGCGAGCAGCGCTTCGCCGAACGCCAGAGCCCGCCTGTAGATCGCCGCGACGAGGGCATGGGTACGGGTCCCGTCGCCGAGCATGATCGAGACTCGGTCGCCAACTCGGGCATGCACGGCATCGGCACGGAGGCGCCCTAGCGCGATCGCGTCACCGTGCAGTGCCGTCAGCGATCCTTCGGTCACGCCAACGTCGAGACCCCCGCCCTGACCGCCGTCGAGGACCTCGGCGGGGACCGTTTCATCGTTGATCCCGAGGCTCGGGCCGAGCGTCGTCGGCGTCAAAGCGACCGCCGAGCGCACGCCCGCAGTGGCGCGGGTGTCCGCGAGAGTGGCGGCTGGCAAGCCGGGAGCGGAGCCGGTGACGGCCAGCTGTCCCCCGAGCCCCGCCCTCCTCTGTTCAGTGACGGCATGATCGATAGTCGTCGCGCTGAACAGAAGGGTGCAGCTCATGGCCACCGTGAGCACCAGGGGGGTGCTAGCCGAAGAGAAGCGCCGCGTGGCCGCGCGCAGATTCGCAGACGCCAAGAAGCCCCCAACGGGCGATAGCCGGGCCAACGGTGGCCCCAGCAGCGCCGCGGCGGCGCGCGCCACGATCGGCCCGAGAAAACCAACCGCGAGGACGAGGAACAGCGCCGTCATCTCCGAAGTCGCGGCTGCGGTGTCGGGCGCGTTCGTGGTGGCCGAGACAGCGAACAGGGGCACCGCGCCCGCCAGGGCGATTGCCCCCCCGATGACACGCCCTGGCCCCAACAGCCGTGGTTCCACCGCAGCCTCACCGAGCGCGCGCGTGGGCGGCACTGCCGCCGCGCGCCGTCCGGCCGCCAGCACGGCCAGCAGTGCGGTTATGACCCCGCCGCCCACAGCTGCGGCGATTGGCAGCCCGCCGACCTTGACTGAGAAGTAAAAAGGGGCAATGCCATGCCTCACGAGCGCATGGCCGAGCTTTTCGCCGAGGATGGCGCCGAACCAGACCCCGGCGGCGGATGCCACGAATCCCACCATCGCCGCCTCCCAAGCGATCATGCGACGGATCTGACCGGGAGTCGCGGCCACTGCCCGCAGCAGCGCGATCTCCCGCTCGCGCTGCTGAATCGACAAACCCATCGTGCTGGCCACGACGAACAAGGAGATGAACAGCGCCAGTCCGCCGAACGATGCCGCCACGGCGATCAGCTGCGTGCGTCCCTGCTGGAGTTCGGAGTACTCGCCGCGAGCGCGCGCGTTACCGGTGAGCACCGTCGCGCCGCCCGCGGCACGGTTCAGCCGCGAGGTGTCAAAGCCAGGGGCGGCGAGGACGCCGATCGCGTCTACCCATCCGGGATGACCGGCCAGCCGTTCTGCCTCGGCATCGCTCAGGAAGATCGCGCTTTGCCCGACCGCGTGGCGTGGTTGGGCCACCCCCACGACGGTCACGGTGCGAGCGTCGGTGTTGGAAATGAGGCGCATTCTTGCCCCCAGCGGGGTGGGGTACCCGCTAACGACCTCGTTGGGGCCCGACGGGGCGCGGCCGGCGCTCAGAACGTAGGGCGTGAGCGCGGCGCTCGCCCAACCGTGGGCGAGCGTGGCTCGGCCGCCGAGCCATACCGGGACGGAGTCGTCACCGATCGCCGCGCGGACGCCGGGCACAGAAGCCAGCCGGGCGGCGGTAGCAGCGTTCACACGCGCGCGCTCACCCAGTGCCACGTGTTCTTCGTCGTGGACAACCTGCTGCCCGGTCACCACAGCAGCGGCCGCGGAGTAGCGCTCGACGGGCGGATGGCTCCTCAGTGCCGCCTCGAGGGTCATGCCGCCGGCCATCACCAGCACGGCCGATGTGAACAGCGCCACGAAGGCGCCGGTGAACGTGCGAAGCCGCCCACGAGTGCTCAGTAGTGCAAGACGTAGCATCGTTCAGCCCCCCAGTTGGGCGAGTTGCTCGGCCACCTGGTCGGCGGTTGGGGCATCCAGCTTCCCTGCGAGCTGCCCATCGGCGAGCAATAGGACGCGGTCGGCGTGGGCGGCGGCCACGGGGTCATGTGTGACCATCACCACGGTGTGGCCGTCCGCGTCCACGACCTCGCGTAGAAGCGAGAGCACACCACGCCCTGTGCGCGTGTCGAGCGCTCCAGTCGGCTCGTCGGCGAACACTACCTCGGGACGCGTCACCAGTGCCCGGGCAATCGCGACGCGCTGTTGCTGACCACCGGACAGCTGGGATGGACGGTGGCCGAGCCGTTGCTCGAGACCGACGCGTGCCGCAACTTCCCGCACGTCCGACCGCCGCGCGCGCTTACGGTCCAGGCGCAGCGGCAGCGCGATGTTCTGAGTGACCGTAAGCGAGGGAAGAAGGTTGAAGGCCTGGAACACGAACCCGATCCGCTCACGGCGCAGAATCGTCAGCCGTCGCTCGCTCAGCCGCGACAGGTCGGTGTTCCCGAACATGACAGTGCCGGACGTCGGGCGATCCAGACCCGCCGCGACGTGAAGCAAAGTGCTCTTGCCCGACCCCGACGGGCCCATGATGGCTGTGAACGACCCCTTGGCGAGTCCAACGCTCACGGCGTCGAGCGCGACGACCGCTCCCTCGCCCTCGCCATGGACCTTGCGGACCTCGCGAAGCGCAATGGCGAGAGCGGCGGCGGTCAGCGGCTCATCGCGGCGGGTCGATCTCGCCGCAGTGTAGGTAGCGGTCGTGGCGGTCATGCTGCATCCTCCTTCGGGCTTGACTTCGGGCATGACGACAGGCTCTCCGTTCAGCGAGGAAGAAACCAGGGGGCTGGCAGGCGTCTGTGACGTCGGGTGGGGGCCCGGGATACGTCGGTTTGCCGCCAGCTCGGGGCGGCCAGCCGTATGGAACCAATCGCGGCCCTGCGCGATAATCAGCTCTCATGAGAAAGACTGTCCTGATCGTGGATGATCACCCGAGCTTCCGCGCCAGCGCGAGGCGCATGCTCGAAGCCAACGGCTACGCCGTCGTTGGGGAGCTCGACAACGGTGACGGCGTGGTGGCTGCCGTGGAGAAGCTGAATCCAGAGGTTGTGCTGCTCGACGTGCACCTACCCGACATCGACGGCTTCGAGGTTACGCGGCGACTACTCGATGCGAACGGCGCTAGCCCGCAGGTAGTGCTTATCTCGAGCCATGACTTCACCGACCTTGACGAGGCGGTGGGCGCCAGTGGCGCGCGCGGGTTCGTCGCCAAGAGCGAGCTGAGCGCGGAGGCGATCTCTTTACTCATCCGCTGACCGCACCGCGACGCACCCTGATCGGTCTCGCCGGCTTGGCGTTCCTGATGGGCATCGCCGCTTTCGTGGTCATGCTCAACGGCGAGCACAACGTTCACCGGGGCGCGTTTGCCGGCTTGTTCCTGGCCACCGGCTGGGGGTTCGTGGGAGTCGGGCTATGGGTTTGGAAGCAGCGGTCGGCCGGCAACATCGGTCCGCTGATGGTCGCGATCGGCCTCAGCGGCTTGCTGAAGGGGTTGGCCTTTTCCAACGACAGCGTCGTGTTCGCGATCGCCTCGGTCGGGGAGGTGCTGATCTACGCGGTGCTCATCCACCTGCTGCTGTCGTTTCCCTCGGGAAGGCTCGAAACCCGGCTGGATCGTCTCCTGGTCACCATCGCCTACGTCAACACGACGGTGGTGCAGCTTGGAGTGTTCCTGTTCACCGATCCATCAAAGGCCGACCCCAGTAACCCGCTGCTGATCGAAAACTCCGAGGCTGCCAAGGTACTCGAAGCGGCGCAACTAGACATCTCGATCGCGTTGCTGGGTGCCGTGGTCGCGGTCCTCTATCGACGCTGGCGTAGCGGCACCCCAGGGCGAGCGAGGGTGTTCGCCCCGATCGTCGCCGTCGGCGGGCTCACGTTTCTGCTACTGATGGCCGCCCTCGTCGTCGAACAGGCCGGCCTGTCGAGCGACATTGCTGACGCGCAGACGTTGGCTTTGTTCACGTCGATCGCCTGCCTACCGTTTGCCTTCTTGGTGGGCCTCCTGCGATCCCGGTTCAGCGAAGCCGACGCGATCAGCGAGCTCTTGGCCCAGCTCGGTGAGGGTGGTGGCCGCGGAGCGTTGCGCGACGCGCTCGCGGACGCGCTTGGAGACCCGACCTTGGAGCTCGCCTATTGGGTACCGGACCAGGACGCCTACGTGGACGCCGACGGTCAGGCGGTTCGGGTCGATCCCGCGCCGGCGGGCAAGGTCTCCACCATCATCGAGCACGAGGGCGAACGAATCGCTGCGATCGTGCACAGCCCGGGCCTCGCGGAGGAACGCGAACTGGTGCAGACAGCTGGTGCCGCCGCCGGGCTGACGCTCAGAAACGAACGGTTGGCCGCCGAACTACGGGCGAAGGTTGCCGAGCTTCAGGCCTCGCGCTCGCGCATCGTGCAGGCCGGCTTTGAGCAAAGGCGCCGACTCGAGCGGGACCTCCACGATGGCGCCCAGCAGCGACTCATGGCCCTCGGCATCGACCTACGAATGGTAAGAGAACGCATCGAGCACGACCCACAAGGGGCGGCGGAGCTCCTCGACGGATCACTCCACGAGTTGAAAGAGGCGACCGCGGAGCTGCGCGAGCTCGCACGAGGGATCCACCCGGCCGTGCTCACAAATCGCGGCCTGCAGGCAGCACTCAAAGGCCTCGCCAGCCGCTCCCCGGTTCCTGTGGAACTGCTCCAGACGCCGGCCGACAGGCTCCCGCCGTCGGTCGAGTCGGCGGTCTACTTCGTCGTCGCCGAGGCCCTTACGAACGCGGCCCGCTACTCGCGCGCGCAAACGGTAACGGTGGGGGTCGTCCGCGACAACGGCCACGTCGACGTCGAGGTGAGCGACGACGGCGTCGGGGGCGCCGACGCCGATCAGGGCTCGGGGCTGCGAGGGCTTCAAGATCGGATCGCGGCGCTCGACGGCCGCCTCGAGCTGACGAGTCCGCAGGGGTTGGGCACCATCCTCAGGGCAACGATCCCATGCGCGTGATCGTCGCAGAGGATTCCTTGCTGCTGCGGGAAGGCATGGTGCGGCTGCTCGAGGAGGCCAAGTTCGAGGTAGTCGGTCAGGCCGGGGATGCCGAGGAGCTGCTGCGAAAGGCCAGGGCGCACAAGCCCGACATCGCAATCATCGACATCCGCATGCCGCCCACCCACACAGACGAGGGGCTGCGTGCGGCGCGCGTGATCCGGGAAGAGATGCCGGACACCGGTGTGCTGGTGCTCTCGCAGTACGTCGAGGAGGCCTACGCGCTGGAGCTACTGGGAGACGACGCCGCCGGCGTCGGCTACCTGCTCAAGGACCGCGTCTCGGACCTAGAGCGCTTCGCCGATGCGATCAGAAGAGTCGCCGAGGGAGGCTCCGCGCTCGATCCCGAGGTCGTCTCAGAGATGCTGGGTCGCAAACGCACAGACGATCCACTGAACGCGCTGACCGCGCGGGAGCGCGAAGTGCTTGGCCTGATGGCAGAGGGTCGCAGCAATCAGGCAATCGCCGAGACACTCGTGATCACTGAGCGCGCCGTCGAGAGGCACGTCACGAGTATCTTCGCGAAGCTCAACCTTGCCCCGGCGGCCGAGGACCATCGCCGCGTGCGGGCCGTCCTCGTGTTCCTCGGTACGTAACCAGTTGCGGCGCGGCAATTCGTGACGCGTCGCGTGACTGGTGTACATGGGGTAGCCCAAGAATGGGAGCACCGAGCGTCTCGGCAATGCTCTTGGGATCGATCTTACGAGCGCTTGCGCGCGAAGGCAGTCAGGCGCGATCCCGCCGAGGATGAACGGGCCGAGCATGCTCGTACAGCTAGTGTGCAGCCACCGGGCAGACCGGTAGCCTTTCGTCGTGGCCGTGGAAGGGTGGCAGAGCGGTTGAATGCACCGGTCTTGAAAACCGGCAGGCGGGCAACCCCCGTCTCGGGAGTTCGAATCTCCCCCCTTCCGTGCCACGCCTCAAAGGCCTCGTGGCCGACGGCTTAGGCGTGGCACTACACCGCGAGAATCGGCAAGCCCGCGCAGCCCCCTCAGCCGTATGGCTTGCCCTCGGCAAAACGCTCCAGACCGTCCTCCGGAACGGGTTCCCACGGGGCGGCGTAGGCGACGAAGGCGCGCCAGCTGGGACGCACGCCCGGGTCGCCGTCGAAGGCGCCCATGCGCACGCTCATCTGCGTGGTGTCGTCGGGATTGCGGCTGAAGAGGTGCCCTCCGCACTCGCCGCAGAAGAGCTTCTCGAAGCCTCCATCGCAGTGGCGCCAGCTCTTCAGGAGCTCCTCCCCCTGCAGCAGCCGCAGCGTGCGCCCGTCGATCCGGGCCTGCAGCGAGGAGCCCGTGCCGGTGCGGCGCTGGCAGCGCGTGCAGTGGCAGTAGCCGGCGGCGGGCGGCGGCGCGGTGAGCTCGAAGCGCACGGCGCCGCACAGGCAGCCTCCACTCAGCACGGGGTCGCTCGCCATCGGATCGCGCCTCAGCTGCTCTGCACGATGAAGAAGCGGTTGGCGTCCTGGTCGCGGAAGAAGAACATCGGCGGGACCGGGTCGCCCATCCGCATCACCTCCTCGTCGACGTCGACGCCGCGCGCGCGCAGGGCGGCGTGGTCGGCGTCGATGTCCTGACTGGAGAACGCCACGCGGGTGGAGATCCCGATCGATTCGCCCTCCTGCGGGGGCATCAGCGCGAGCGTCGTGTCGGCGCCCGGAGGTGCCACTTCGACCCAGCGGTCACCCTTGCCGAACGGGATGTCGGCGCGCTTCTCGAAGCCGAGCTTCTCGACGTAGAAGGCGAGCGCCTGGTCCTGGTCGCTGACGGGGACGATCACCGTCCCGATTTGAGCGATGTGTGTGGTGCCATTCTCGGCCATCTTCAAACCTCCTGTGGTTGGCTGCACATCATGCAGATCTACTATCCGCTACAACGGGACGATGAACGTCGCAGACTATGATCGCGCACGGTGGCTGGCGCTGTACGTGCTGTGCGCGGGGGTGTTGATGATCGTGCTCGACGGCACAATCGTCAACGTCGCGCTGCCCACGATCCAGCGCCAGCTGGACTTCACACAGTCCGCGCTGGCGTGGGTGATCAACGCCTACCTGATCGCCTTCGGCGGCCTGCTGCTGCTCGCGGGGCGCCTCGGCGACCTTACCTCCCGTAGGGGCGTGTTCGTGGCCGGCCTGGCCGTGTTCACGGGCGCCTCGCTGGCTTGCGGCCTCGCGCAGGACCAGACGATGTTGGTGGCCGCGCGCTTCGTGCAGGGCGCCGGCGGCGCCGCGACCTCGGCAGTCGGGTTGGGGATGATCGTGACGATGTTCCCCAAGCCCCAGGAGCAGGCGAAGGCGATCGGCGTGTACGCGTTCGTCGCCTCCGCGGGCGGCTCGATCGGGCTGCTGGCGGGCGGCGTGATCACCCAGGCACTCGACTGGCACTGGATCTTCTTCGTCAACGTGCCGATCGGGATCGCCACGGCGGTGCTCGCGCGGCGGCTGATCGCGCCCGACAAGGGCGTCAGCTTGCGCCAGGGCGCCGACATCCCCGGGGCGGTGCTGATCACCGGCGCGCTGATGCTCAGCGTCTACACAATCGTCAAGCCGGCGGCCGAAGACGGGTGGGGCGCGACCAAAACGTTGGAGCTCGGGGCGGCGTCGCTGGCGTTGCTGGTGGCGTTCGTGGCGCGCGAGGCGACCGCGCGCACGCCGCTGATCCCGCTGCGGATCTTCCGCTCGCGCAACGTCAGCGGGGCCAACCTGATCCAGGCGCTCGCCGTGGCGGGGATGTTCTCGGTGTTCTTCCTCGGCGCGTTGTACATGCAGAAGGTGCTGCACTACGACGCGCTGCAGATCGGGCTGGCGTTCCTGCCGACGACGCTCGTGATGGGCGCGATGTCGCTGCGGCTCTCAGAACCGCTGATCATGCGCTTCGGCGCCCGGCGCACGCTGATCCCGGGCCTCGTGGCGATCGCCGCCGGCCTCGCGCTGTTCACGCGGGCGCCGGTGCACGGCAGCTACGCGCGCGACATCCTGCCGACGATGATCCTGCTGGGCGCCGGCATCGGCAGCGCGTTCCCGGCGCTGATGAAGCTCGCGATGTCGGGCGCCACACAGGCCGACGCCGGCCTCGCGTCGGGCCTCGTCAACACGACCGTGCAGGTCGGCGGCGCGTTGGGGCTGGCGGTGGTCGCGACGCTCGCGGCGACCCGCACCAACCACCTGCTCGCGAGCGGGCACTCCACCGCGGCGGCGCTGACGGGCGGCTACCAGCTGGCGTTCGAGGTCGGAGCCGGGTTGATCGTGGCCGCGCTCGCCGTCGCGCTCACGGTGCTGGTGCCAGAACGCCAGCTGAGCGGCGAGCACGCCATGCCCGAGCACGAGCGGAGCGACGAGCACGCCAGGCCCAAGCACGAGCGGCCCGAGGGCGAGCCGGTGTACTCCGAGGCTTCGTAAAAGGGTTGGGATGGGCAGCCCCCCTTCGGGGCTGCCGGCGGGGTCACGTGATTCGAGCCGCAGCCCGGCGTCTCAGCCCCCGCGCCCGCGCAGGACGGCGGTGCGGCGGAACAGTTCGGTAACGCCGAAGCGTGGTGCGACGCGCTCGGCCAGCCTGGGTTCCAGCACCGCGAGCGCGAGCGCGGGACGCAGTGGAGCCCCGCTCTCGATCACCTCCGGAAGATCACGACGCACGGCGCGCACGGCCGCGTCGGCCACCCGCTCGAGCGTCGTCTCACCCATCAGGCGATTGGACTTCACGCCTTCTTCGACCATCCGCTGGTACATGCCCTCACCGGCGATGAAGCCGGGGCAGACCACCGAGAAGCCGACCGTCCCGTGACGGTACTGGGCACGCAGCGACTGCGTCAGCCCGATCAGCCCGGCCTTGGCGGCGGCGTACGGTGCCTGGTAGGCGGGGCCGAGCTTGCCGGCGACCGAGGCGATGAACACCACGTGGCCGCGCCCGCGGGCGAGCATGCCCGGGAGCACGCGGTGGGTGAGCAGCATCGGCGCAGTGAGGTTGAGATCGATCATCCCCGCGAGCTCCTCGCGGGTGTAGGCGCAGAAGTCGCTGGTCAGCTCCAGCCCGGCGTTGTTGACCAGCAGGTCGAGCGGCCCGAGCGCGTCCTCGGCACGCTCGATCAGCGGGTCGATCTGTGTCAGGTCGGAGAGGTCCGCAGGCAGCGCGACGGCGCGTACCCCCAGCTTCTCCAGCTCCGTCGCGAGCGCCGAGAGCTCCGGCTCGCGCCGCGCCACGAGGCCGACGTTCATGCCCTCGCGCGCCAGGCGACGGGCAAGGTGCGCGCCAAGCCCCCCGGAGGCCCCGGTGACCAGTGCGGTGCGACCTCGCAGTTGCTCCATGAGTGCCCCTTCGTGCTCGCCGGCCGTGTCCCCAGGGATGTTAGAGCGATCCCGATAGCGCCGCATACTGACCGCGACAGGCCCGGGGAGACCCCGCCCCAGATCGTTTCCGGCACGCCGCAACTATTCGTAGCTTGTCGTGTCGTAGCGACCAGTGCCGCCCGCACAGCGGCAGCCACCATGCCCACGCACCCAGGAGGCTCACCTTGCTACCGAATCCCCTGAAGCGCGTCGCGTTGCTGATCGGCGCGCTTCCCCTGCTCGCGCTGGCGGGCCCCGTCGCCTCGGCCAGCGCCGAAGTCGAAGCTTCAAAGATCATCTCGCCCTCCAGCCCAACGGATCTGCTCTTCAACGCGACGACGGAATCGCACGAATCGAAGATCCTCACGGTCGAAGGTACGACGACCGGCGAAGGCAAGATCGAAGTGCGCTGCTACTACGGCTCAGAAGCAAAGGACTCCACCCTGGTCGCAAAAGAATTCGAACCGGTTGCACACAAATTCTCCATTGAAGTGGCGGCAGAAGATCTTCTCCCTTCGTTGCCTTGCGTGTTGCGCGCCGTGCCTCCCGGCGATCCACGCTCCCACGCCCCAGGGGGAGCGGCAGATCCCTTTGAAGGCCCGGAAGTCGCCGTGTCTGAATTCTCTTTGCGGAGAGATTCAGCCAAAACGGCGTACAACTATGACTTCGCCCAGAATACACTTACGGCCTACTTTGAATTCACATCGGTTGGATCTTGTGGACTCGGCTTCTCAAACCTAGTCGCACCATCCACGCTCGACGAAAGCGAAGGCCTGTTCGACTGCAATGCAGCTCTCTTCGCGGAAAACCATCCCTCGTCGGCGCCGCTGGCTCGCTCCGAGCTGCAGATCGACGGCGCCAACGCGTACAGCCCTGCGGCGGCCAACGAGGTGGCCGAAGAACTCGAAAAGAAAACTAAAGTTCCGGTTACGGGAGTCCCGCAGGTAACGGTGACCCAGCACTTCAACAACCCCTCCGCCGGGCTTGTCACGATCGAAGAGGCCGATCCGATCGTCAAGTGCTCCCCGGAAGCCACCCTCTTGCCGAGGCCAACCGGTTGTAAAGAATTCGTCTCCACCGGCGTCGAACTGAAGCGGACCTGGCAGACGAGCAGTGGCAATCGGGTCGCGGCAATGACCGATACCTGGAGCTCGACCGACGGCGCGGCCCACTCGCTGAACGCCCTATACGACCAGGAGACCATCAACGAAGGCAAAGAAGGCGGCGCCTACGAGTTCCCGGGGACCAATGTGTTCTCGTCCACCACAAAGGGACAGACCGTGACGCTGCCCGCGGGTTTGGGCAGGATCTACTACAAGTCCGACCTCGAAACGCCCAGCGAAGGAGATGGTGTACATCCCCAGGGCGCGATCGTCTACGACACCCCACCTAGCGGTCCGATCTCGGTATACCGCGGGACCACGGCAAACGAACCGAACGGCTTCGAAATGCCCTATGACGCAACGATCCCTGCGGGTGGCTCCTACGCCCTGCACATGGCATTCGTCCAGGCCTACAAGCTCTCCGAAGTAGAAGCGCTCTCCTCTGAAGTGCTGGCGAGCTACCCCCCGAGCGCACCGCCGGCGCTGAGCATCACGTCGCCCGCGAACGGAACAACCGTGCCCTCGCCGGGAGTTACGGTCTCCGGCACAGTCACCGACAAACGCGTGATCACCTCGTTCACCGTCGACGGCAAAGCGGTAAGCGTGGCGGCCAACGGGGACTGGTCCACGAGCGTCACCCTGAACAAAGGCGCCAACACGATCACCGCGCTCGCCACCGACCAGGCCGGCTTCTCCACCGAAAAGTCGGTGAGCGTCACCTACGCGCCCCCACCACCACCAGTGGCGCACGCCTCGCAGACGGGCTCCGCCAAGGGCAAGAACGGCGAGGTGACGTTCTCGCTCACCTGCAAAGGCACGACGGGCACCGCTTGCGAAATCGAAGCGACGCTCACCACGATCGAGAAGTTCCGCCACGGCAAGCCGGTGGCTGTCTCCGCGCGGCGCCACCCCCGGACCCGCACGGAAGCGGTCACCGTCGGCTCCTCGAAGCTGACGATCCCGGCTGGCCAACGCGTCACGATCTCGATCCCGCTCAACGCGACCGGGAAAAGCCTGCTCGCGAAGTTCGGCGCGTTGCCGGTCCACCTGAGCGTGGTGCAGGTGAGCTCGGGGCACCGCTCGACGATCATCGCCCAGAACCTCACGGTTACGCAGCATCGCAAACCGAGGCGCCACCACCACCACCATCACCACCACCACTGAGTGATGCAGCCCGGACCCGGCTGCCAGAGCCGGGTCCGGGCTGAGCTTCGCCAGGATCTAGGAGATCCCCGCGGCGCGCATCGCCGCCTCAACGTCAGTCGCGTCGTGTTCCATGCCGTATTCGTTGGGGTGCACCGAGAAGGCGTCTGATTCCGGCAGCACCGGTTCCACCCAGCGGGTCGGCAGCGACTTGCAGGCGTCGTGGCCGATGCTGGGCGTGAAGGTGTCGACGTAGGTGTCGCCGTTGGCGGCGGCCTCGCGGCTGAGCATCGCATTGAGGTCTTTCTCCACGCCGTTCAGGTAGCCGACGTCGCCTTCGGAGAGCGGCACCTGCGGGAAGCATTTGCCTTTTTGGGGGAGGATGTCGGGGTAGCCGACGACGAACACTTTGGCAGCGGGCGAGCGTTCGCGGATCTCGGCGAGCGCGCCGCCGACAACAGGTCCGTCGGCTTCGATCTCTTCAGCGAGTTTGTTGCCGTACGTGTCTTTGCAGAGGTTCAGCAGGCCAAAGGTCACGAGGTCCTCGGAGGCGCAGGTCACGAGCGTTTCGCCGAACAGCCCGTTGTCGTTGCCGCCGATCCCCACCGACACGACGCCGGTGGAGGCGCTGAGGGCATTCTCCTGCGGCGGCTGGTCGGAGTACTGGGCGGTGGTCGTGAGGTTGGCGGTGGTCGCCCCCGAGCAGCTGACGTCGTGCAGCGAGAGCCCGAGCGCCGAGGCACTCAGGTGGGGGTAGTCGCGCGCGGACTGCAGGCATTCCAGCGGCGCGCCCGAGGCGGGCGGCAGGATCAGCGGGCCGGAGACGTAGGAGTCCCCGAGCGACACGTACGAGGTTGCCGTCGCGAGCGAGGGCGCCGCGAGCGCCAGCAGTCCCGTCAACGCGAGCAGCGCCACGGAGAGCCGGGCTGCGCACAGCGACCGGCGGCCGCCTGCGCCTGTGCGCCCACGCAGCTGGGTGGTGGATGAGGGTGAGTAGGACACGATGGTGCAACTCCCTTCCTTGCGATCGATCAAAGGAAACGATCGACCTGTCGAACAGGCGATCGGGCGAGTCCTACCCAAGAGCGCGCTCCCCTACACCCCTGTTTCCAGCTACCAGCCACTCGGATTTGGGTGGCCCCCAGACGCGGCCGGCCGAGGGCGCACCGCGTAAGACGCGCGCTTTTCGGAAAGATGCTCTCGGTGAACCGCGACTACGAGCTGCAGACCCACCGGGCGGAGGACCGCCACTGGTGGTATCGCGGACGCCGCAGCGTGCTGGAGCGCACGATCGCGCGTCTCGGGATGCCGCCCCGTGCGCGGATCCTCGACGCCGGCTGCGGCAGCGGGCGCAACATGGTCGAGCTCGCGCGCCGGGGAGATGTAACCGGCGTGGAGATCTCACCCACCAGCGCCGAGCTCGCCCGCGCCCGCCACGTCGGCGAGGTCGTGGAGGGCTCGGTGATGGAGATGCCGTTCGCCGATGCCTCCTTCGACCTTGCGGTATGCCTCGACGTGATCGAGCACCTGCCCGACGACCTCGGCGCATTGCGTGAGCTGCGCCGCGTGCTGGCGCCCGGCGGGGCGCTGCTGGTAACAGTGCCCGCCTACCAGTGGCTGTGGAGCGGCCACGACAAGGTCAACCAGCACTGCCGCCGCTACTCCCGCGCGACGCTCGAGCAGGCCGCCCGCACGGCCGGCTGGCAGTGCGAGTACGCCACCCATTTCAACGCCCTGCTGCTGCCGGTCGCGATCGCGCTGCGCGCGCTGGAGCGCCTGCACCGCGGCACGACCGAATCGAGCCTTGATTTGTGGGTCCCGCCGGCGCCGCTGAACTGGCTGCTGCAGCGGCCGTTGGAGTTGGAGGCCGCAGCGATCGGGCGCGGGGGTCAGATCCCCGTCGGGCTCTCGCTATTGGCCGTGCTGCGCTAGCCGTGCTGCGCTAGGGGTGCATGCGGAAGGTCCAGGCGCGGTTGGCGATGAACGTGAACACCACCACGATCGCGGTCGCGCACGCCTGCCCGAGCAGCTTGTCGAGGCCGACGTTGTGCACGAACACGAACACCAGCCCGAGGTTGGCGGCCAGGCCGCAGCCCTGCACCACCGTCCAGCGGACCGGCGTCAGCGCGTCCCCCACGTGGCCGCGAAAGGTCCAGCGGCGGTTCCACAGAAAGCCGTTGACCATCCCCACCGCGTAGCCGATCGCCGACGCCGCCAGGTACTCGACGCCGAAGCCCTTGAGCAGCGCCGCGTACACCGCGAGGCTCAGTAGCGTGTTGAACACCCCCACGACCCCGAACTTCACGAACTGCGCAACGAGCGCCGGGTTGAGCTTCGCCTTAGGGGCGTCCACTACTGTGGCCGGGTCCATTACCCTGTCGATTGTCTCATCAATGCTTCCCACCTCCGCAACTTCAAGCAGTTTTCCCGACCCCGATGCCCGACTCCCCCCGCAACCCCACGCTGCTCAGCGTCGTCGCCCCCGTCTACAACGAGGAGGAGCTGGTCGAGCGCTTCGTGCGCCGCGCCTGCGCCGCCGTCGCCGACTACACCTTCGAGCTGGTGCTCGTCAACGACGGCTCCTCCGACGCCACCCCCGAGCTGCTCGACCGGATGGCCGCCGAGGACCCGCGCGTGAGGGTCATCCACCTCTCGCGCAACTTCGGGCACCAGGCGGCGCTCACCGCCGGCCTCGAGCACGCGGTGGGAGACGTGGTGGCGATGATCGACGCCGACCTGCAGGACCCGCCCGAGCTGATCCCAACGATGGTCGCCCGCTGGGAAGCCGGCGCCGACGTCGTCTACGCCGTGCGCAAGCAGCGCGAGGGCGAGACCGCCTTCAAGCTTGCCACGGCCTCATGGTTCTACAAGCTCTTCGACAAGCTCGCGCAGGTCGACCTCAAGCCCAACTCCGGCGACTTCCGCCTGCTCGACCGCCGCGCCCTGGACGCGCTGCTGACGATGACTGAGCGCTCGCGCTTCCTGCGCGGCATGACCGTGTGGGTCGGCTTCACGCAGACGGCGGTGCCGTACGAGCGCGACGCGCGCCACGCCGGCGAGACCAAGTACACGCTGCGCAAGATGCTGCGCTTCTCGCTGGACGCGATCGCCTCCTTCTCGCACGTGCCGCTGCAGCTCGCCACCTACGTCGGGCTGCTCTCCGCCGGCCTTGCCTTCTTCGCGATCCCGGTGGTGATCGGGCTGCACTTCGCCGGCTCCTACCTGCCCGGCTTCGGCTCGCTGACGATCGCGATCCTGTTGCTCGGCGGCATCCAGCTGATCGCGCTCGGCGTGATCGGCGAGTACGTCGGGCGCATCTACGACGAGGTCAAGCACCGGCCGCTGTACATCGTGCGTGACGAGCGCAACCGCCCCACGGGCACCCACGGCACGCTCGCCCCGATCGCCCGCGCCGGGCTGCCCGCCGCGCCGGTCTCGCAAGAGCAAATCAGCGGCGGCTGAGCCGTGGCCAACCCCGCCGCGGGCCCGACCCCGCAGGAGGAGCTTTGAACATGGAGCACCGCCAGGAGCGCATCCGCCTCGAGACCGCCCGCCACCGCATCGAGGGCTCGCTCACGCTCGCCCGCGACGGCTACCGCAGCCGTGTCTCCGACGTGCTCAACGCCTCCGAGCGCGACTTCCTGACGCTCACCGAGGTGAAGATCGAACCGCTCGACGGCGGCCCGCCCGAGGATCATCCCTTCCTCGCCGTCGCCCGCCGCCACGTCGTGTTCGCCGTCGCCCCGGTCGAGGAGGAGCCGGCCGAGTAACCTCTCCCCTTCGGCGGACTCGAATCGCTGGATATGCTGGCGCGTGCAGTTGTGTAATTGAGCATTTCGAGCCCGAAGGGACGACGGTGGAGACAAACCTGCTGGCGCGTGTATGCGCCGAACTCAAGCAGCGCATGGCCGAGCTGCGCCCATTGCGGGACGAGTACGAGCGCCTACTCGCGGCGGACAACGCGCTCGACTCCTTCGAGGCCGCGCCCCCCGATGACTCGCCCCCGGAGCTCCCGCCCGGTCCGCCACCGTCTCCTCGCCGCGCGCGCCGGCCGCGCGGCTCGGCCGCTGGCGCGATCGAACTGGTGGCCTCTACTCCCGAGCCGCCCACGCAGGCACCAGAGCCCCAGTCAGAGCCGGAGCCGGAACCCACCCCACCGGAACCCGCTCCACCGGCGCCCCGCACGCCGCGTGCGCCTCGCATCCTGGCCGGGATGCCCTCGCTGCGCACACAACCCGGGCTGAGCGCGATGCCCTCCATATCCCCGGCGCCGACCAAGCCGGCGCCCGCCGTGGTCGAGGCGCCGCCGGCCCTCCCGGAGCCGCCCCTTGAGGAGTTCGAGCCCGAGCCCGAGCCCGAACGCGAGCGCCGGCCGGCTTCGCCGAGCGATGTGCGCCAGGCGATCCTCGCGGCGCTGGAGCACGGCTCGCACACGCTCAGCGAGCTGGTAATGGTCACCGCGATGAGCACCCCCGAGATCCGCGCCAACGTCAGCCGGCTCGCGCGGCAGCGCAAGGTCACGCGGATCAAGCGGGCGGGCGACGGCAAGAGCGCCTTTGCGCTGCCGGCATCCTCCGCGCGAGGGTAAGGACGCCGTCGCCGCCCCGGCGGCTCGATGGCATACATGCGGCGCAGCGTCCACCCGCGGGGGACAAGCGCCGCGAGCGTCGCCGTATATTGGCTCGATGGCCGCGCCCTCCCCACTGGAGACGACACTCCTGCCCGGGGCGCGGGCGCTGCTGGCATCCCATGCGCGGGAGCTGCCGCAGCGCGATGACCTGTGCGGGGCCTTCTGCGGCGCGCTGGCACTGCACGCGGCCGGCGTCGAGCGGTTTGCCGGCGAGTCGATCGACCAGGACGCGGTGGCGCTGGCGGCCGGCAGCGTCGTCTCAGCGCGGCCGGACCCCAGCAACCTGCCTGATGGCGAAACGGGGAGGCGCGACTATCGACTGGCGCTGCCGTTCGTCGACGATGCCGCCGTGTCGGGCACGACGGCCGCCGGCGTGGTGGACGCGATCGAGCGACTCGGCGGTGGTGCGCTCGCGGCGCTCCCCTACACCGGCCCGTGGACGGCGGGAACACTAGACGGGCTGTTCGAGCTCGTAGCCGGCCTCGAGCGCCCGCTGGCGTTGATCGCCAACCTCGCTACCCACCACCTGTGGGGCGGGCACGCGCGCCTCGATCAGCTGCTCGCCTATCTGTACGAGGGCGCGCAGAGCGGCCCGCCCCCAGACTGGGAGGTGGGGCACTTCGTCTGCGTGTTCGGCCGCGTCCGGGGCCCGCACGGCACCCTTTACAGCGTGGCGGACACCTACCCCGCGCTGGGCCACGGCGGTGTGCACATGCAGCCAGCCGAGCGGCTCGCGGCGGCGATCGAGCGCCGCGACAAGCCGGCCGGGGGCGTGGTGGTCGTGCTCACCGCCGCGGATGCCGCGCGTGTGCGTGCGGGCGCGCACGAGCTGGGGTTGGAGGAGGGCATCTGGGACAACGGAACGGTGTTGGCGGAGGTGGCGAGTTGAACTCCACCGAGCTCGTCGCCTTGGTGTGCTGCGACCTCGGCGGGATCGTGCGCGGCCGCTCGCTGCTGAGCACCGAGCTCGGGGAGACGCTGCGAGCGGGCGTGGGCTGGGTGCCCGCCAACCACTCGCTCACCCCGCACGGCCCGCTCGCCGAGCACACGCCGTTTGACTCGACCGGCGACCTGCGCCTGTTGCCCGACCCCGACACGCACGTGCGCGTGGAGGCGCAGGACACCGGGAGCGGGATGTCCGACGCCGGCTCGGGCGCGCTGGAGCTGGTGCTATGCGACATCGTCGAGACCGACGGGACCCCGTGGGAGTGCTGCCCGCGCCATTTCCTGCACGACGCGCTCGCGGAGCTCGAACGGGAGCTCGGTGCGCGTGTGGTGGCGAGCTTCGAGCACGAGTTCCAGCTCCTGGGCGCCGAGCCGGCGGCGGCACCCTTCTCGCTGGAGGCGCAGCGGCGCGCCGAACCGTTTGCAGCCGAGGCGATCGGCGCGCTGGTCGAGGCCGGGGCGCAGCCGGAGCGAATCTTCGCGGAGTTCGCCCCCCACCAGTTCGAGATCCCCGTCGAAGCCGGGGAGGGGGTGGCCGCCGCCGATCGCGCGGTGGTGCTGAGGGAGGTCGTGCGCGAGGTCGCCCGCCGGCGGGCGTTGCGCGCCACCTTCACGCCGCTGCTACACCCCGACGAGCCGGGCAACGGCGTGCACATCCACCTCAACCTGCTCGACGCTGACGGCGCCCCGCTGCTCTACGACGCCACGCGCCCCGGCTGCCTGAGCGAGCTGGGGGGCCAGTTCGCGGCGGGGATCCTGCGCCATGCGGGGGCGCTGTGCGCGCTGTGCGCACCGAGCCCGGTCTCGGCCGCGCGCCTCACGCCCCACCGCTGGAGCGCGGGCGCGGTGTGCGTGGGTGAGCGCAATCGCGAAACGCTTCTGCGCATCCCGCCGCTGGTGGCGCTCGGCCTCGAAGGCACCGTCAATCCCTCCGACCCCGCCCACGCATCCTCCGGTCTCGCGCCGCAGCTGCGCCTGGAGTACCGCGGCGCCGACGCTGCCGCCAACCCTTATCTGGCGCTCGGGGCGCTGCTTCGCGCAGGCCTCGACGGAGTGCGCGCGGGCCTCGCGCCGCCGCCGATCCTCGACCGCGATCCCGCCCTTCTCGACGCCGTCGAGGCCGAGCGCTTTGGCGTCGGCGCGCTGCCTGCCTCGCTGGATGATGCGCTGGTGGCGTTCGCCGAGGACGATCTCGTGCGCGGGTGGCTGGGCGCGACGCTTTACGAGGCGTACGTCGGCATCAAGCGCTCGGAGCTGGACGCGGTCGCCGAACTCGACCTCGGCGAGGTGTGCAGGCGGTATGCCGCGATCTACTGACCCCGAGGCGGCCGGCGGCGCATCGCCCGGATTGGCCGCCACCGCATTGCTAGGGCAGTTGCTCGCAGGCATCGAGCGCGAGAGCCCGCGCGCGGTGGAGTTGCGCCACCGGCTGCACGAACACCCGGAGCTGGCGCACGCTGAGGGGTGGACGGCGGAGACGGTCGCCGCGGAGCTGCCGGTGCCGTGCACGACGGTCGCGGGGACCGGCCGCATCGCCAGGGTGGGGCCGCCCGGATCGGAGGGCAGCCCGCCGGTGGCCGTACGCGCCGAGCTCGACGGGCTGCCGATCGAGGAGCGCACGGGCGCGCCCTTCAGCGCCAGGGGCGGTGCGATGCACGCATGCGGGCACGACGTGCACATGGCGGCGCTGGTAGCGCTGACCCGCGCCGCTCACACAATCGAGGAGCAGCTGCCGGCGCCGTTGCTAGCGGTGCTGCAGCCGAGCGAGGAGGCCTACCCGTCGGGTGCCCGGGAACTGGCCCACGGCACCGAGCCGGCAAGTGGACCATCCGGGGCGCCGCAGGAGCTCGCGCCCGGCCCACTCGCGGAGCTGGCGCCGAAGACGGTCGTGGCGGCGCACGTGCACCCCGAGCTCGCGTGGGGCACGGTGGCGCTCAACGAGGGCGCGGTCAACGCCTCGTGCGACGCGGTGGAGATCGTCGTCGAGGGGAAACCAACGCACGGCGCCTACCCCCACCACGGGGCCGACCCGATCCTCGCGCTCGCGCAGATCGTGGTGGCATTGCACGCGCAGGTCGGACGGCGCATCGACCCGCTGCACGCGGCGACGCTCACCGTCGGCGTGCTGGAGGGCGGGAACGCGGAGAACGTGATCCCAGGGCAGGCACGCGCCCGAGCGGCGCTGCGCGCCCACCGCCCCGAGGACCGGCTGGTGCTGCGCGCGCTGGTCGAGGAGGTCGTGGCCGGAGTCGCGGCGGCAAGCGGATGCCGCGCGCGGGTAGAGCTGACCGCGGGCGAGCCGCCGCTTGTCAACGACCCCGGCATCGTCACGCGGGCACGCTGGCTACTGGCACGCGCGGACTTCGAGCGCGCCCCGGAGTGGCGCTCGTGCGGTTCGGACGACTTCGCCTTCTTCGCGGAGCTGGCACCGATCGCGATGGCCTTCGTCGGCCTCGACGGCGCCCCGGGCTTCACCTCTCGCCCGCTACACCACCCCGCGCTGCTGGTGCCCGACGAGGCAGTCGGGGCGGTGGCGCGAGCCCAGGCGCTGCTCTACGTGGCCGGAGCGCTCGGGCCAACACCAACCGCCTGAAGCTGGGCAGCCCCTGGAGCGAGCGCATACCGTCAACCAGCTGTCAAATCCCAAGTCGCAAGCCAACCCCAGGGCAAGACCAAAGCGAAACCGAGGGCACGAAGCCGAGCGCTGCCGGCAAGCCCTCAACAACCCCCGGCCAACAGCACGCGCGGCGGGCGCAGCTCGGAGATATGAACAGCCGGGCTGGCGCATCGCCTGTTATTCCCCCCACCACCTCATACCAGTTTTCAGTCAAGGTGGCGACGTAGATCACGCCGCAGCCCAATCCCTCACCAACCGCCCGTGGATCACGTCCCCCAACTCGACTGCAACTTGGTATCAGCGCACCACGCGTTACCCCCAAACGACCCGAAGCACCACGCGAGACCCCCACCCCCCTGGCGAGCGATCTGTGTACCACCCGCATGGTACCCTGCCGATATGCCGTCCACCAAGCCGCGTATCCAGGTCACGCTCGACTCCGAGCTGGCCGACGCGGTGAGGGAGCTGGGCGGGGCCAAGCCCCGGTCACGCGCCGTGCACGACCTCGCGCTGCGTGGCGCGGAGGCGATCCGCGCGGAACAAGGTGCGCAAAACGAGGCGATCGAGCACCTAATGCGAATCGCCAACGGCGAGGACGACGGCTACGACTGGTCCGTCTCCGAGCGCCTCCATGCCGAACGCTGAGCCCTACGGCTCGGGCGAGGCGCTCGTCTTCGACACCTCGGCGTGGAACCGCCAGCACAACCCGGCCGTGCTTGCCCGCTGGGCCGCAACCGTGAAGCGCGGCCTGCTCGTCGTGTGCCCCGTGGTCGCGCTCGAGCTGCTCGCAGCCGCCCGCAACGAGGAGATGTTCGCCGGCCTCGATCGAACCTTCGCCGCCCTGCCGGCGGCGCCAGTCACACGCAGCGCCGGAACCGCGGCCATCGGCGCTTCACGCGACCTGCGCGGCGAACGGCGCCTGCCCGCCGCCGACTACCTGATCGCCGCGGCGGCCGCCGAGCGCGGGGCGGGGGTGCTGCACTACGACAGCCACTTCGACATCCTCTGCGGCGTACTCGGGATCGAAAGCGTGTGGATCGCCGCGTCCGGCTCGATCGATTGATCCTCTCACCTCCCGCTCTTCTTGGCCTCGTGCTTGGCGCTCTTTGCGTGCGCGGCGTTCTGGCACCCCGTAACGGTGATTGGTGTGTTCTGGTGGATGACCATGCCGTTCTGGGCGACGAATTCGGTCGGCATCTGCAGTGTCGCTGGCTGTGTCTGCTTGACCTTGTGGGTGATGGCCTTTCTGCGGCCGTGGGCCCTGACCGTGACCTTCTTCTTTACCGTGACCGTTGTTGTGGCCGAGCAGAGGTTCCCGAGGGCAGTCAGCGCGCTGTCGGGGCCCTCGGGGAGGGTGAGTTCGAAGCTGCCGACGGGGGCGTCGGGGACGGTCTTGAACGTGGTGCTGGTGATCCCCTGTTTGCTGATGAAGGTGGAGCCGACGAGGTCGATCGTGACGCCGTAGCCTTGGAGCACGATCTCGAGGCTCGGGAACGCTTCGCCGCCGTGGCTGACGAAGATCGCGGGGCCTTCGAGGGGTTCGGGGAGGATCGGCGTGATCGCCTTGGCGTGCCCGATGAACGACGCGGCGGGGCATCCGGCCGGGTTGGCGTCGAACTGCGCGGCGGTGCACGCCTTCTGTAGGGTCGTGAGCCGTGCGGGGAGCTGCTTGGGGAGTTCGACTTTCACGCGGGCGATGTTCGCCTGGCCACCGGAGAAGATCGAGTGCCCTCCCACGTTTGGATAGGTCAGCCTCGCCGTGAGGCTCGCACCGTTCGCCCGGCTGGTCTTGCCCTGCGTTGAGACCTTGAAGGTGGGTTTGAACGTGAGCGTCTGGCAGTTCGCGGCCTGGAAGGAGTCGTCCGTCGTGACGAACTGCTGGTCCGCCGGGTTGGTGGGGTCCGCTCCCCGCCACCGACGGTCACGGCGAACGTCAACGGGTTGCAGTTGGTGGGGTTGATCATGAACTTTTCACGGTCGATGTAGGCGTGGATGTCACGCACGTGGATCACGACGCCGTCGATGATGTGCGGGATCGGATCGGACGCTTTCGCGTCGACCGTGACCGCGGCGGTTTCGGGGTTGATCTCCAGCGCGAAGCGGATCACGACGGTCCCCAAGTCGAATGGGCCGGCTTTCGCGGAGGTAATGTCCACGACGGAGAACGGCGCACCGTTGTACGGACGGGGGTGTACGCGAGCACGGTACCGACACCCGCACCCACCAGGGAATGCCCGATTTCACTGGAGGCGGGACACGACGGGGCCGCTTCCTCCTGCGCCCCACTAATGAGCTTGGCGGCTTCGATGTCCGCGTTTGGGCAGAACGGGACACCGGAGAGGTTCGCGGTCAATCCCGGCGGCAGGATCGAGGAGAAGCGGGTGATCTCCTGTTCGCCGTCGTTGCGGGTGATGTGGATGTCCATCGGGCTGTACGCGCCCGCGCTGTTGTTCAGCGTGCCCGCGACCAATCCCGGTTTGAACGGCGACACCCCGCCCGCCGGGCAGGCCCCCCCGCCGATGCCCGTTTCCACCTGGAAGGAGTTTGTCAGCGGCACTTCGATGAGCGGCTGCGCCCACGACGTGAACAGCGCGCTGGCGGTATACGTCCCGCACGCGGGCGGGCTCACCAACGGCGAGTTCGCTCCCTGGCGCAGCGACAGCGTGAAGCGGCTGAACGCGACCTGCGGGTTGCCTTCGCTCGCAGGAATCCCATCATATGCCGGTCTCGCCCCGAACGTCGTCACCAACTGTCCCGTAACGGGGTTCGGTGTGATCTTCCCCGCGAGTGTCACGAGCAGCCCGCGCACGGGGTCTCTCACGACGATATACAGCGCCAGCAGCGAGTCGAACGGATTATCGAACGGCTTCGCTATTTACACCGCGCCCGTCAGCTTTTCCGCCAGCAGCGGCGTTTCGACTTCGACCGAGCCGATCTTTGATTCCGCGGGACAACCCGACCCCGGTAGGCCCGCGGCCGTCTCCGCCTCGAGCTGTTCGGGTGTGCACACGCCCAGACCCGAAGCAAGTGACGGGTTCGCAGTGTATCCCACGGGCAGCGCGACCGTGTTGGCCTTCAGGTTCGACGTCGCGAGCGTTTCTGGGTCTTCATAGGTCTGCGGCACCACCAGCGACACGTTCAGCCCGCTGGAGGATTCAGCCGCGCGCGTCGTCGGCGTCACTTCCAGCGATGGGAAGAACGGCAGCCGTTCGCAACCCGTCACCGCCGGGATTTCCGTTTCAGCTTCAGGCCAGTTTTCCGGTTCCTCCCACGAGTTCGACTTCATCGCCCCCCGTGCAGCGCCTGCACCACGCAGATCCGCGCCAGCGCCGGCTCACTGTCCAGGAACGAGAGAATCACCCACAGCCCCCCGCGGACCCGCTCACGCCAGGCAAGACCCTCGAGGCCGGCCGCCTCGAGCTCCCGCTCGACCCGCTCCACCGCTTCGTCGAGCAGCGTAACGCACCCTGGCACAACTGTCAAGCCCCCAGGTGACGCTATGCGCGGGGGCGGCGACTTATTATCAAGAGGGTGTCGTCGCCGGGCACGGAGGCCCGGCGCCCGGGCGTGTGGGACTCACGGCGACCCGCGCGGACGATCTCAAATTCTCTATACGAGCACGCGACGCCTGAAGTTGCGAAGCCCCAACCCGAGGAAGAACGCACAGAAGGCGATCAGCACCGGGTAGACCACATACAGCGGCATGTGCGAGGCTTCGGTCAGCCCGGCGCGCATCCCCTCGGCGACGTAGATCAGCGGGTTGATCAGCACCAGGATCTGCAACCAGTGAATCCCCGCGACTTCCACCGGGGCAAGCTTCGTCCACTGGTAGTAGGTGCCGCCGAGGAACGTCAGCGGCAGCACGACGAAGCCGAACATCAGCCCGATGTTGCGCGGCTCGAAGGTCGTGCCGAGCAGCAGCCCGAGCGAGGTCATCGCCACCGAGGCGAGCGGGATCAGCGTCAGCACGATCCACCAGTGCACCGACAGGTGCGCGTGCACGCCGGGGGCGTGGATCACTGCGGCGATCGGGAACACGATCACGGCCGCCAGGATCCCCTGGACGGCGCCCGAGAGCACCTTGGCGATCGCCACGAGCCAGATCGGGCAGGGCGCCTGCACGCGGTCCTCGATCTCGCGGGTGTAGCCGAACTCGGTGGACATCTGCAGCGCGACCGCCTGGATCCCCTGGAACATGATCGAGATCGCCACCACGCCGGGGACCAACACGGTCGCGAAGTCCGACTCGGTGGTCGCGTTGGAGCCGTGGCTACCGCCGCCGATCCCCTGGCCGATCGTGGGGAACACGTACAGGAACACGAACACCAGCAGGAACGGCTGGATCAGCACACGGGCGACGAATTCGGGGACGTTCTTGCGCAGCACCGTGAGGTCGCGCAGAATCAGCGCCCCGAGCGCGGTGCGGCTGGCCTCGAACGTGGAGCGCGTGGGGGTGAGCACGATCGCGGCCGGGGGCGTGGGCCGCCTGCCGTCGGTGCTCGCGGCGGGGGCAGCCGCGGTGGTTGTGGCAACGTCGGGGGCGCTCATTCGCGCAGCTCCTTGCCGGTGAGGTTGATGAACACGGTTTCCAGCGACGGTTCGGCGACGGACAGGTCGACGAGCTCGAAGCCTCCGCTCTCGGCGGCCGTCACGACCCGCGGCACGATCCGCTCCGTCCCCTTGACGTGCAGCTCAACGCCGCCCTCGATCACGCGCGTGCGCGTCACGCCCTCGATCTCCCGCTCGAGCGTCGCGGCCAACGAGTCCCCGTCGCCGGGCGCCTTCACCGTCACGATCGTGTCGGCGCCGACCGAGCGCTTGAGCCCCGCCGGCGTGTCGAGCGCGAGGATCTTGCCGTGATCCATGATCGCCACGCGGTGGCACAAGTGGTCGGCCTCCTCCATGTAGTGCGTCAGCAGCATGATCGTCTGCCCCGCGGCGTTGAGCTCGCCGAGGATCTCCCACAGCGCGAGGCGGCTCTGGGGATCCAGGCCCGAGGTCGGCTCGTCCATGAACAGCACCGCCGGGCGGTGGAAGATCGCGCGCGCGACCATCAGCCGCTGCGCCATCCCGCCGGAGAGCGCGAACACCGACGCCTGCGCCCACCGCGCGAGATGGAACTGCTCGAGCAGCTCGTCGGCCGTGCGCCGCGAGTCGGCCGCGCCGATCCCGAACAGGCGGCCGTGGAAGTACAGGTTCTCCCACACGGTCAGCTGCCGGTCGAGCGTGTTCTGCTGGGAGACGACGCCGATCAGCTGCTTGGCGAGCGCCGGGTGGGCGATTACATCGACGGCGCCCACCGCCGCCGTCCCCGCGGTTGGGATCACGCGCGTGGTGAGCATCCCCGCGGTGGTCGTCTTGCCCGCACCGTTGGGCCCCAACAGGCCGAAGATCTCCCCGCCGTGGATCTCCAGATCGAGACCATCGACGGCCGCGAAGTCGGCCTCGGCGTAGACCTTCGTCAGGCCGGCAGTGCGGATCACGGCGGCGTCGGCGGTGGGCGCGCTCACGCTCATCGTTCCACCCTAGCCAACGCTGGCGGGCGGGGCACACCCTCACAGGCGCAACAAGAAGCTCCTGCGCTCCGAGCTGGGGATCGAGGTGATCCGGATACGCGACCTCTACGAACTCGGCGACCTGCAGCGCCCCGAGTACATCGCCGGCCGCGATGCCATCCACGCCTGTAGGTATCGTTAGGATTTGGTAGATGAGTTCGGTGGGTTATACGGCGGGTCTGCCTGCGAGCCGCACCCAGACGTTGTTCGGCCGGGTGATGGCGCTCGTTGCGCTGACGGTGGGGTTCGCGACGCTGGGGGTGTACCTGGGCCGGAACTTGGGGGGAGCCGGGTGGTTCGTGGCGTGGTTGATCGCGCTCGGCTGCCTGGTCGGGCTGAACGTCGCAAGTGCCCGCGGGAACCACGGCCTTGCGTTGGCGCTGCTGCTCGCGTTCGGCCTGCTGATTGGCGCGAGTGTGGCCAGCACCATCAACTACTACTCCGCGACCGATCCGACCGCGGTCCGTCAGGCATTCGGGGCGACCGCGCTGTTCGTGGGCGGCCTCGGCTCCGTCGGTTACGCCATCCGCCGCGACCTGTCCTTCCTGTACCGAACGCTGTTCTGGCTGCTGCTGGTGCTCATCCTCGCCGGCATCGTGCTGATCTTCGTTCATATACCCGCCGCCTACACGATCTACGCGCTCGCCGGGCTGGCGATCTTCGGCCTTTACACCGTCGTGGACTTCAACCGGCTGCGCCACGCCGGGAGGGACGAGGCGATCCCTTTGGCAGCCGGGATCTTCCTGGATGTCTTGAATATCTTCCTGCTCTTCCTGCGGCTGTTCTCGCGCTCCTCCTAGGCCGGCAAACTTCTGTGCGAGTGCCGCCGGCGTCCGACGAGTAGTTCGTCTCGTTCCGTCTACGGGGTGTTGCGGATGCGCGGCGCGGGCGAAACGGGGAGATTGGATCGATACCGGCTAGGCTGGGTGATAGCGGAAGTCGGATAAGGATCGTGGATGGCCGACAAGCGCCAAAAGAGGGTTGCGGAGTTCATTGAGCCGTTCCGGGTCGAGCCCGGTGCGAAGGTGACCCTCGCCAAGGACTTCGACCCAGCCTTCAAGGGGGGCGTGAAGAAGAAGCGGGAGGGTCGCGCCCTGCTGACCGAGGGGGTGCGGCTGCTGTCCGAGTACCAGGCACGGCTTGCGGCTCAGGGTACGCGGGGGGTGCTGGTGGTCTTGCAGGCGTTGGACGCGGCCGGCAAGGACGGGACGATCCGCCACGTGATGAGTGGGGTGAACCCTCAGGGTGTCGCGGTACACAGCTTCAAGGTGCCCTCGGCGGAGGAGCTCGACCACGACTTCCTCTGGCGCTACGCGCAGCGCCTGCCTGCTCGCGGCGAGATCGGCATCTTCAATCGCTCCCATTACGAGGAGGTGCTTGTGGTGCGGGTGCACCCGGAGAACCTCGATCGCCAGAAGCTGCCGAAGACGGCGAAGGAGGGTGACGTGTGGCGCCGGCGCTACCGGGAGATCAACGACTGGGAGCGCTACCTCACCGACAACGGCTTCCGAATCGTCAAGCTGTTCTTGAACATCTCCAAGGAGGAGCAGCGCGCTCGCTTCCTGCGCCGGATCGACCTTCCCGACCACAACTGGAAGTTCTCCACGGCGGACGTCAGGGAGCGGGAGCATTGGGACGAGTACCAGAAGGCATTCTCCGAGACGCTCTCGCACACGAGCACAGAGTGGGCTCCGTGGTACGTGATCCCGGCGGACCGCAAGTGGTTTGCCCGGATCGGCGCCGCGGCCGTCCTGGTCCACACGCTGATGGAGATCGACCCTCGCTTCCCGCCCGTCACCGACCAACAGCGCCAGGCGCTGCTGGAGATCAGGCAGCGCCTCGAGGAGCAGGCACCCAAGGGGGCCACCCCCGACCCCTTCGAACAGGAGCGCCAAGACGCAAAGGACGAGGAGCCCCGGCGCGATGGTCACCGGGACCGCCACCGGTCGCCCGCGCCAGGCCGGCCTGCAGGCAAACCGGGGCGGTGACGATGGCGACGGCCGCCACCCGGCGTATCGACCAGGCTGCTCCCTCAGAGGACTGGTGGCGTCTTGCTCCCGAGGACGTCGGCGAGCGGCTGGGCGTCGATCCCGCGGTGGGGCTCTCCGTCGAGCGGGCGGCCGAGCTGCTCGATCGCCAGGGCCCCAACGCTCTGCCGGTGGAGCAGCCGGTGCCGGGCTGGCGGCGGCTGGTTCGGCAGTACCGAAGCTACATGCAGGTAGTGTCTCAGTTTGAGAGTTCGGTGATCTCGCGCAGGGTCCAGACGTGATCCGAAATCCCTGCGGCCATCGCGGGAGTCCGTGGGTAGGGGTTCTTGAGGCTGGTGTGCGGCCGGGCGAAGTTGTAATGCATGAAGTGGATCGCCACCGCGGCGGCGTGGTTCTCGACCTTCTTCGAGAAGGCGTTCGTGAGCCGCGTGAACCGGCGCATACTCATCCGCATGGTGAGGTTCTGGCGCTCCACGTAGCTGGTGCTGATCTTCGCCGGGTCCGGGTAGCCGAGACGGACTTTCGTGCGCGTCCCGACGCAGACGGGCGGGCTGTAGCGCCGCTCCCCCAGGTACTCGGTTCGGTATTCCTTGACCTGCTGAGCCCAGTCGATGTCTCCACCGAAGATCAAGCCGACTGTGCCCTGATAGGCCGCGAGACCATCGGTACTGAGCTGTATGCGTCCACGCACGCGACCCTTCAGGTCTTCGATGAACGTCCAGCAGTCGTCCAGGTTGCGTTCCCCGACCTGCCATGACGGGATGAGCTTCGTGTCCGCGCAGATCGCGGTCCAGGTCCACACGTCGCCGTAGCCGAACTCGCCCTTGTGCTCCTCCGGCACGTTCTTCGCCTTCGCGTAGCAGAACGCCCATATCTCGTCCGCCTGGATCGTCTTGCACGGCAGGTCCCGCAGCGTCCGGTCCTGGTAGGCCGTGCAAGCCTCGCCCACGTCAAGCAGGAGCTTCGAGACGGTGTTGATCGAGCACCCCGCCATGCGGGTCGTCGCGCGAAGGCTGTTGCCCTCGACCAGCATCCCGAGTATCTGCGCGCGCTTCTCGATCGGCAACCTGTTCATACTGAACATTATGCGTGAGTGATCGGACGGAAAACTTGAGCGCTCACGCATAGTTGCATTATGCGTGTCTACATCGGGCCGGGCCGACGTAGGAGAGGAGTCGAGCGGATGCGTGGTGCGGTCTACGACTGAGACGCTTAGGCCAGCGTTAGCTCGCGAGGGAGCGGCACCACGTTTGCGGGTCTTGTCTCGGCGAGGGGACCACCCACAAGCCGAACGGTGCCCTGGACAGTCTGGAAACGGCTTTGGGTCGTAGTCGTGATCTGTGGCGTCCGGGCCGCCTCGATGGCCGCGAGAATGGCTGGGACAAGCTCGACAAGCCCATACTGCTCGGCGATCTCTTGAATCTTAGGTTCGTCCGGCGTCAGAACCTCGATGCTCAGGACATGTCCGTCGTCGGCGAGGTCTATGAGATGCGAGTCATCGAACTCGACCGTCTGCGCAACTTGGCCCGTCTCAAGATCGACGGAGAAGACGCCCGTCTTTGGGTCGATCATCACAAAAGGCATCCTAACCATAGTCTACTCATTTCCCAGCTTGGGGTAGGCCGTAACTACCTGCTCATGGTCGAACGACTCAACGACCACCTGAATACGACGTTCGCCTATATGGCGCACGTAGCAATGACGATCTGACGTACTCGACGGAAAGTCGTCATCAGGATCGGCTAGAACAAGCTCTACATCCTCGCGTGCAATGCCGCGTACAGCCATCTTCCAGAGCGCATAGTCGGAGAACGTCGCCACTGTCGGACGCTTCCCGGCACCCTATGCGGGGGGCGCCTCGACGAACATCCGAAGTGGAGCGCGCGCTTCGTTTCCATCCCAGTGGATCACGAGCTGATAGGAGCCGTATTGCGGAAAGACGAGATTGTTGAACGCAAGGAGGAGGCCAATCCCGATTTGCCGCCCTGGAGGCACCTGGCTTCGGTCCTCCTCCGGGAGAGGCGGTGCCTGGGCCTGCGCACGTGCGAGCTCATCGCCGTCCGCGGTTTGCAGGAAGATGTCCAGGCTGTGGGGTCGCTCTGCCTCATGTTTGGAGATCAGAACCCGGACGCCCAGCATGAGACGCGGATGCTGTGCTGGAACCGAGGGTGCGATGATCGTGTCGAAGCCGGCACCGTAGATATCGAGCTTTCCATCGGCGCGCACGCTAATTCCGTCTGCAATTAGGGCGAAGTCAAGGTCCACTAGATCGCATCTTACGCAGTTCGTCCCTTGGCCCAGCGCGCCAAGGCCGCTTTTTGCGCAGCCTCGCTGCGCTCCTCCGGCGTCATCTTCTCGGCGCGGGCCTTCCCGCCCTTCAAGCCGCCTTTGCGCCCCAGCGCGACCGCTGCGGGGTCCTTCCCCTCGTCGGGGGGCGTGTCCTCGACCTCGCCGGTGGCGATGTCCACGATGAGCTTGGCGAGCTGGTTCGGGTCGCGCGGGCGTTTGCGTGAGCGGTCGGGCACGACCTGAGCGTACCAGCGAAGGGGGCGCCACGCCCGGCCTGCGACGTGGCGCCCTTGCGGTCGTCAGACGACCTGGCCGACGATCTGGACCATGCGGTACGCGGCCCGCGTGGCGAACACGTGGCCGTCGCTCGTCTGGTTGACCAGGCCGTTGATGCGCAGGGACCGGATGGTGTCTTTGACGCACTTGCCGCGTCCGGTCGCGCGGGCGAGGTCCCACACGGACCAGATCGGCAGGTCGTACTCGCTGGTGAGCAGGTAGAGCACGTCGCGCTCGATCGCGTTGGCTTCGGCGACGGGATCAGGGGTAGGGTTCTCGTTAGGCATGGGGAGGTGAACTCTCCTTGTGTCTAGGTCCCGGCGTTGGGTTCGCGCCCGCGCCGGGGCCGCTGGTTATGGATGCCCAGCAGCGTAGACGCTGCGATGCCCGAGCGGACACGCATTTTTCAAACTGAGACACTACCTACATGCAGATGATCCTCCTCGGGGCGGCGATCGTGTCGTTGGCGATCAAGGAGTGGAGCACGGGGGTGCTGCTGATCTTCATCACTGTGCTCAACGCCGTCCTGAGCCTGCGGCAGGAGGGCAAGGCCGAGAGCACGATGAACGCGCTCAAGGCGATGGTGAAAGCGACCGCGCGGGTCCGTCGTGACGGCTCCGAAGCCGAGATTGCGGCCGAGGAGGTGGTCGTCGGCGACGTCGTGCTGCTCGCGGCCGGAGACGAGGTGCCAGCGGACGGGCGGATCGTCGAGGCGAGCTCGCTGCAGATCGACGAGTCCGCGCTGACGGGTGAGAGCGTGCCTGCGTCCAAGGGAGTCGAGGCGCCTGGGGGAGTCGATCTCGCCCTGGGCGACCAGACCTGCATGGCGTTCATGCACACGCCGGTCACGCATGGCAGCGCCGTGATGATCGTGACCGCGACGGGCAGCGACACGCAGGTCGGGAAGATCGCGGGCATGCTGGCGAGCACCGCTCGCCAGCAGACGCCGCTGACGAAGCAGTTGAACACGCTGACCCTGTGGATCGCCGCGGCGGCCGGGTTCACGATGGTCGTAATGTTCGTGCTCGGAGCGCAGCGCGACCTGTCGGCGACGGTTGTGTTCACGAGCGCGGTCGCCCTTGCGATTGCCGCCATCCCGGAGGCGATGCCGACGGTGTTGCAGGTGATTCTGTCGCTCGGCGCGGCGGATCTGGCCAGGCACGGGGCGGTTTTGACGGATCTGGCGTCGGTCGAGACGCTCGGTTCGACCTCGGCGATCAACTCCGACAAGACCGGGACGCTGACGATGAACCAGATGACCGCGATCGAGGTGGTCGACCCAACCGACCGCTATACGATCTCCGGGAGCGGCTACGAGCTCCAGGGCAAGATCCACCATGCCGCCGGGTCCTCCGACACGATCGACGGCGCGATCCTGCCCTACGTCGTCGCCAGCGACGCCGCGCTCGCGGACAGCAAGGTCGTGGGCGATCCGACCGAGGGAGCGCTGCTCGTGCTGGCCCACAAGGCGGGCCTCGATATCGATACGACACGGGAGCGCTACCCGCGCCTGGCGACGCTGCCGTTCGACCCCACATACAAGCTGATGGCTGCCTTCACGAAGACCTCGGACGCGGCGGGCAAGGAGGTTGTCCGTTGCTTCGTCAAGGGCGCCGCGCCGGCGGTGATGGGTCACGCCGCGAGCGCGCTCTCCGCCGGCCAGAGCATCCCCTGGGACGCGGCTCTGCGCGCCCGCGCGGAAGCGAACGTGACCCGCATGGAGGGACGGGGACTGCGCGTGATGGCCGGCGCCGTTCGCGATCTGGACCCGGTGTCATTCGATCCGGAGGGCGATCTGCTGGACTACGTGAGCGACCTGGAGCTGACGAGTCTCGTCGGCATGGTCGACCCGCCGCGCGCGGCGTCCAAGCAGTCAATCGAAAGCGCCCAGCGAGCGCACATCCGGGTGCGGATGGTGAATGGGGACGACGTGATCACCGGCGCGGCGATCGCCAAGCAGCTGGGCATCGAGGGCGAGGCGATCCTTGGCGCGGAGTTCGCCGCGCTCGATGAGTCGGAGCGGCGGTCGCGAATCGAGCAGATCGGCGTCGTGGGTCGGGTCGCGCCCGAGCACAAGGTCCTGCTCGTGGACACGCTGAAGCAGCGGGGCGAGGTCGTGGCGATGACCGGCGATGGCGTCAACGATGCGCCCTCGATCAAGGCCGCCCACATCGGGATTGCGATGGGCAGCGGCACCGAGGTCGCCAAGAACGCCGGGCGCATGATCCTCACCGACGACAACTTCGCCACGATCGTGCACGCGGTCGAGCAAGGGCGCAAGCTCTACGACAATCTGACCAAGTACGTTCGCTTCGTGCTCATTTCGCTCGTCGCGTTCGTCCTTACATTCCTGGGTGCGACATTGCTCAATATCGCCGCCGGCCAGCCGTTCACCCCCGCGCAGGTCCTCTGGATCCACTTCTTCATCGGCGCTCCATTCGGCATCGCACTCGGACTGGATCAGCAGACGCCGGGACTCATGCGCCGCCACCCACGGCGAGCACCGAGTCGATCATGACCGCCGCCGTCAAGCTCACCGCCGGGCTCGTCGGCCTCTATACGGCGATCTGCCTCGATGCGCTGATCCACCTCGGCAAGTCCCATTACGGGAGCACCGTGATCGGGTCATCGATAGGACTGACCGCGTTCGCCCTGATGCTCGTCGTCGCGGCGTACGAGAGTCGCAGCACCTTGGGCTCGACGCTGACGAGCGCTGCCTTCGACAACTCCCGTATGAACTGGACCGCGCTCGTGGAGATCGCGCTTGCGGTGCTCGTCACGCAGCTGGACGTTTTCAACAGGCTGCTTGGCACGAGACCTCTCACCGCCGGCCAGTTCGGGCTGGCGCTCGCTGCCGCCGTGCTGCTGCTCGGGTTGTGGGAGCTCGGCAAGTTGATCGCGCGCCGGCAGGCGTCAGGATCGCCGCGGGCGATCCAGCGCGCGGTCGCCTGACCGGATCTCTTCGAGCGCGGCCTCGAGCGTCGGGTAGAAGTGTTCGCGGTCGAGGGTCTCCAACAGGCCGTAACGCAACGTGAGATCCTGGAGGCGACTGCGCATCTCAGCGAACGCCAGGTGAACTCCCGCGGCGTTGAGCTCGTTGTCAAGCTGCTCGAGCATCTCGGCGGCGGTGACATCGACGTCGGTGACGGCCTCGCACTGGATGACCACCCATTCGGGCTGGCGCTCGTGCACGAGGTGGCGGATCTGCTGGCGGAACGAGCCGGCGTTGGCGAAGAACAGGGGCGCCTCCCAGCGGTACACGACGACGCCCGGGATCTGCTGGGCATCTGGATGCGCGTCGACGTCGTGCCACCCTTCGACGCCCTCGACCGTGCCAAGGACAGCTCCGTGCGGCCACCAGTTGCGGCGAAAGAACAGCAGGATCGCCAAGGTGACGGCGACGACGATCCCCTGCAACACGCCGAGCAGCATCACGCCGGCCGTGGCGACCAGCGACACCGCAAAGGCGCTCCTGCGCACACGCAGGTAGCGGCGCAGGAGGCCCAGGTCCATCAGCGACAGCGCGGCGACGATCACCACCGCGGCGAGCGCCGTCTGCGGGAGGTCGGCGAGCAGCGAGCTGAGAAACAGCAGGAGCACCGCGACCAAACCGGCGCCCACGAGACCGGTCACCTGGCTCTTGGCTCCCGACTGTTCGGCCACCGCGGTCCGCGAGCCGCTCGTCGACACGGCGAAGCCCTGGAAGAGCCCCGCGGCGATATTCGCCGCGCCCATGCCGATCATCTCCTGGTTGGGCTCCACCTCCTCACCCCGCCGCGCCGCGAAGCTCGTTGCGGTGGCGATCGTGTCGGTCAGGGACACGAGCGTGATGCCGACCGCGGCGATCAGCAAGGGGACGACGTCGCCGGCGGTGGTCCAAGGGAGCGCGGGCGCGGGAACACCCTGGGGCAGAGCGCCGACCGTGGCGACACCGCTGTCGGCAAGTCCAAACACCGCCGATGCCACGGTGGCGCCGAGCACCCCGACCAGCACTGCCGGCAGCCGCGTGGTGATGCGGGGGAGCACCAGCAGCAGGACCAGCACGGCGACGCCGACGAGGAGCGTCGTCGTTTGCGTCTGGTCGAGGTGCTCGACGAATGCGCGCAGCTCCGCGAGGAACGAGTCGGCGTGCGTCGGAGAAGCCGAACAGCTTCGGCAGCTGTCCGACGATGATCGTGATGGCGAGACCGTTCATGTATCCGACCTGCACCTCCTTCGACAGGAGGTCGGCGACGAACCCGAGCTTCCCGAGCCCGAGCCCGATCTCGGTGAGCCCCACCAGCACCGCCAGCATCCCGGCCAGGGCGATCGCTCTCGCGGGATCGTCTGTCACCAGCAGCGGCGTGATGGCGGCCAGGATCAGCGGCGAGATGGAGGAGTCCGGTCCGAGCACCAGCACCCGCGAAGGGCCCAACACCGCATAGCCGACCAGGCAGGCGATGGTCGTGTATAGACCGGTGACCGCCGGAAGCCCGGCCAGCTCGGCATAGGCCATGCCCTGCGGAACGAGGATCGCGGCCAGCACCGCACCGGCGAGCAGGTCCGCTCGCAGCCACGCGCGCTGATACGTGCGCAGAACGCGAATGCCCGGCACCCAGCGTTCGGCCCGGGTTGAGCTCGGAGCGGTCACGGCCCGGCACTCGCCTGCTCGCACCCGACAGCTCGTCGTTGGTGAACCCATTGCGGCACGCGCTTGGCGAGTATGCCCGAGCCGATCCCGATCGCGGCGCCCGCTGCGACGTCGCTCGGGTAGTGAACGCCGGTGTGCACGCGCGAGTACGCAACGGCGCCCGCCAACGGCACGAGCACCGGCGCCAGGACCGGCAGCTCCTCGCAGGCGCCGGTGGCGAACGCGAACGCAGCGGCGCTGTGGCCTGAGGGAAACGACGTCGAGCGGGGCATACGGATGAGCGACGGACGCGAGCGCCGCAACGGACGACGCCTGCGCACGAGCAGCTTGGCGGGGCCGTTCGCTACGGCCGCTGCGATCGCGACCGCGACGATGCCGCGCCCGGCGGCCCGCTGCCCCCGCCGTCCTGCGCACGCGGCCATCCCGACCGCGGCCAGGAGCCAGAGTCGGGAGTAGTTCGCCGCCCGCGTGATCTCGACGAGGGCACGGTCCCGCTCCGGTGAGCGGGCTCGAAGCGAGCGCCTCATCAGACGCTGGTCCAGGCGCCGGACACGGCCCCGCAGTCCCCGCAGTCCTCGCGTGACCCGACTCCTCACCCGACCGAGGCCTCCCGCATGCAGCGCGCGACGAACACCGCCCAGCCCGTCCCGAGGAGCACGCCGGCGAGGACGTCCCCCGGATAGTGCACGCCCAGGTAGACGCGTGAGAGGGCGACCGCAAGCACGAGCACCAGCGCCAGCCCGGCGGCCACGCGGGTGATGAGCGACGCGACCCCCGCCGCCGCCAGCGCCAGCACGAGCGAGAACCAGAACGCGCTCGCCTGCGTGGCATGCCCCGAAGGAAAGCTCGAGCCGGTCACCTTCTGCAGGTGCTCGACGGGGGGCCGTGGTCGGGACACGAGCAGCTTGACGACGTCCGAGAGCAGCATCGCGCCGGCGAGGCTCAGAGCCACCGCGAAGGCCTCCCGGCGCAGACCCGCCCGGACCAGCAGCAGACAGCAGACCAAGGCGAGCGGGACCAGCACAAATGCGCTGCCCGCCCATGTCACCGCTCGCGCCACGGCGGTCAGATCGGCCGAGCGCTCGCCGGCGACGTCGCGTACCACGTCCAGCCCCCCCGATCCGGCCAGCGCGGTCACGAGCGCCCCAGTCACCCAGCCGACCAGGATGAAGACGACCAGGCCGAGCGCCAGACGTGCCGCGGGAAGCCTCACCGTCCGACAGCCACCCGCAGCAACGCGCCCAGGTTGTTCGTGGTCAGCGCCGCAGCGCGGGCGCCCGGCGCGAGGCCGACCGTGCGGGGCAGCCGCACGCGCAGCGCACCTGGCAGCGACGCGAAACGCAGAGGGGAATCGAGCACGAGCGCCTCGCCGTCCAGCCCAACCTCCACCGGGCCTGCGGAGCGGACCTCGAACTCCTGGGTCGACCACGACTGCAGGCCCGGAAAGCGGCCCGCCTGGCCGACCAGCTCGAGCGCGACGAGCTTTGACACGTCGGCGGCGCTGCGCACCCGTGCGGCCAGGACGCCGAGCTGGCCCGTATCGATTCGCTCGCGCGTGCCCGCACCGGCGAGGCGCGTCACCTGATAGGGGTTGTTCGATACGAGCAAGAGCGGCGCGTCGTCGCAGCGGCTGCCGTCGGGAGCGGTGAACTCGAGGTCGATCGGCGCGGCATCGGGACCCAGCAGGTCGGGCAGCATGCCCGACCAGGTCTCGAGCTTGGCATCGCGGTAGGCGTCGGACTGGACGACCTTGGCATAGACGCCGAGCGAGGCGTTGTTGACGAATACGCGATCGTTGACACGCGCTAGATCGATGCGCCGCTCGACGCCGTCGGTGAACGCATCCAGCGCACCCACGACGTCATCGCGGTCAAGTCCGAGGTCCAGGGCGAAGTGGTTTCGAGTCCCCGCGGGAATGCAGACGTGGGCGATGTCGTGCCGGGCGGCAACCGTCGCCACGAGCGCCTGCGAGCCATCGCCGCCGGCCATCCCGATGACCTGCGCACCGCGCGCGATGGCGCTCTCGGCGAGCTCGAGCAGGTCGTCGCCGGGTTGCAGAACAACCGGCTCGATGCCGCGTCGCCGCGCTTGAGCAGCGAGGTCATAGCGCTCGGCCTTACCCCCACCCGACTTCAGGTTGACGATCAGCACCGCCGATCCGGCAGCGCCCACCGGCACGACCGCCCCAGCCACGCCGCCGACCGTCATCTCCGCGGTCCGCCCCAGCGCGTAGCGCGCGGCCAATCCGAACACGGCGAGCAGCAACAGCAGCGCGACCAGCACCACCACCCCTCGCCAGTTGGCCACCAGCACCACGATCAGCCCGATCCCGCTGAGCGCTGCAAGCGCGGCGCCGGCCGCTCGCTGCGGGCCGCGGTGGGTCAAGGCGAACCAGATGGCCGCGCTGCAGACCAGCACAAGCCCGACCGCCAGCACCGCGACGAGCACATCGCCCGCCAGTGCGACTCCGGCCACCACAGCCATGACAACCGGCACGACAAGCGCAAGGACTGCGGCGATACGGGGCCACCACGGCGGCCGCGCCGCTCTCAAGCTCATGGCGCCCTCGGGCGGAATGACCGCTGCTCGTCGTGGCCTGCACCTACGATCCGGCAGGTCGCCTCGGGCACTTCGTTCCACACTCCCGGGATCTCGCCAAGCGGCTCCGATACGACCATCCGTGCGTCCTCTGAGACCTCCTCGTACAGCTCCCGTTCGGGGTAGAGCTTGCGCAGGGTCGGCACGTCGGTCGTGTAGAAGAGCGAGCGGGATTTTCCCTCGCTCGAATACCGGAATGCCCAGATGGCCTCACCGCTGGTCGTGGCGATCGTGCCCTGGAACGGATGGGCGACCCCAAGCCGGCCCCCAACCGCCTCGACTAGGCCAACAGCGCGCTCTATCGCGGCCGGCGGATCCTCCTCGAGGCCGAAGGTGAGGGCCAGAAAGAACAGTATCTCGGAATCGGTCTGTCCCGCGATCTGCGGATACAGCGACGGATCGACGGCGAGCACGAGGTCGCGCTTGATCGCGGCGAACTCGTTGATATAGCCGTTGTGCATGAATAGCCAGTGGTCGTAGCGGAACGGGTGGCAGTTCGTCTGCTGGACGGAACTGCCGATCGCCGCGCGGATATGAGCAAAGAAGTTCGACGAGCTGATGTGGTCTACCAGCTCGTGCAGGTTTTTGTCGTTCCAAGCCGGCTCCGTGCTGTGAAAGACGCCTGGAGTTGGGAGCTCGCCATACCAGCCGACGCCGAAGCCGTCACCGTTCGTCGTCTCGGCGCCGAGCCGCGAGTGCAGACTCTGCTCAATCAGCGAGTTAGCTGGCCCATACAACGCTTCCTTGAGCAGAAGCGGAGACCCTGAGTACGCGAGCCAGCGGCACATTGGGCGGATCCTTTCTTGGATGCTGCAGTTTTGTGTCTCGTCTAGGTTGCCGTGAGGGTCGGTCCGGATCGAGGACATCGTCATCGCCACCGAGGACGGCGGCCGACATCTGAACAACACCAGCCATGAGATGCGGATCGTCTCATGAGAGAGGTCACGGCGCCGCGATCTGGATCATCACCCTGATCCGGCGCGGTCGAAACGGCAGTTCGCGGTACGGGGCCACTGCAGTGGCCGAGGCCGCCCGACCTGCACTTGGCGACGCCGGCTTCACAGCCGTCACGATTGCCGCGCTGCTTGCAACGTCATCTTCGGTCAACGCCACGCTCTACGCATCGAAAGGCTTCACCGGAACCCTCGCCCAGGTCGGGTAGTTCCCGCCGCTCTTTGGGCAACAGTCGCGCCTCGGACGACATGGCGGCCTCGTGATCACCGTCGCGCTGATCCTGCTGTTCGTCAACCTGTTCAACCTGAGCTCGATTGCCTCAGTCGGCAGCGCGGTCTCGCTTTCCGTGTTCGTCCTCGTCGGAATCGCCGGCTATTGCCCGGGGCTCGCAGAGCCGTAGCGCTGAACGGCTGGCGCCGCCGCCGCTTGTCTTCCATTGCGCTAGGCGCCCGTGTCGTTTCGAGACGCTCGCTGGTCTGTCCGAACCCAGTCCGGCTCACTCAACTCTCAACGACGATGCAGGCCCTCTAGGATTCGTCCGATCGCGGTCAGCGAGCCGCCAAATCAAAGGAGAGACGATGCCAGCAAAGGGGAGCGCGGAATGGAAGGGCGATCTGAAGGCCGGCAGGGGGACGTTCACCGCGGGTGAGCGCATCAATGGCGATTATTCGTTCAAGTCGCGGTTCGAGGATGGCCCAGGAGCCAACCCCGAGCAGCTGATCGCGGCGGCACACGCGGCGTGCTTCTCGATGGCGCTCTCGGCTGGGCTGGCCGACGCAGGCACCCCGGTCGAGTTCGTCAAGACCGACGCGACGGTGACGCTGCGTTTCGTCGACGGCGCGCCGACGATCACGGCGATCGCGCTTCGCACAGTCGGGAGCGTCCCTGGAATCGACAAGGCCACCTTCAAGGCTGCCGCGCAGGGCGCGAAGGAGGGCTGCGTGGTGAGTCGCGCGCTCGCCGGTGTCGGGGAGATCACGCTGGAGGCGTCACTCGCCTGAGCGGCGCGCGAACCTCACTGCGCCGGTAGGCCGCGATGGCCAGCGGCCTGTTGCTCAGGGGGCTGAGCGCTAGCTACCCATCAAGCATTGAGCCGTAACAGCGTCGCACGCGCCGGGAACCGCGGCGGGCCACACTCCCAAGGCTCGGACAACATGAGGTGGCACTAGCCTGCTCGCGGCTAACCGCTGGCCACTGGACAAGTCTGCCCCCGCCGGTCACGCAGCGATCTTTCCTTTCGCGCGCTGCGCCCGGGCACAGCCACGCTCACAGCTCCCATCGCTCCAGCGTGGAATCGCATCAAGCTGGTGCGACATCGCGGCTTGCACCCCTATCGCGCGACCGTGATCGTGGCAAGCTGAGCGCTGTTGGCACGGCGGTGAACACGGTGAACTGCTCATAGACCCAGACAAGAACAGACGCACGGCTGGCCACATGTCGGCGGACGGCCCTCATCCTTTGAACGTCGAGGGGCCGTGGTCGCCGAAGGGCTCGTCGCGCTCGCGCACCGCCGCGCGGAAGCCCTCCTGCGCGGCGCGCTGCTGAAAGGCGTAGCCCTCGGCGGTGTGGCGCGCGATCCCGTCGAACACGGTGCCGAGGACCTGCGTGGCGTGCAGGCCCTGGGCGAAGAGGGTCTGGTTGACCAGCAGCTTCATCATCTGCAGCTGGTTCACCGGCAGCCGCGCGATCCGCCCGAGGAGCGTCTCGGTGCGCTCCTCCAGCTGTGCGGGGGCGGGCGCCTCGATCGCCAGCCCCCACTCCAGCGCCTCCGCGCCCGAGAGGCTGTCGCCCGTGAACAGCAGCCGCTTGGCGCGCTGTGCGCCCACGCGGTGCGCCCACAGGGCGGTCGTGGGCGAGCCCCACACGCGTGACGGCGGGTAGCCGATCTTGGCGTCGGCGGCCACCACCAACAGGTCCGAGCACAGCGCCATGTCGGTGCCGCCGGCGACGCAGAAGCCGTGCACCCGGCAGACGACGGGCTTGCCGCAGTGCACCAGCGACATGAAGGCACGCACGCAGCGGCTCATCATGGCGTAGTCGACCATCGGGTCCCACGTGCCCGCGGGATCGTGGTTGGCGGCCATCACAGCCGTGTCCAGCGGCGAGCCCGGCGGCGGTGTGGGGCCTTCCGCCCCCAGCGTGCTGCGGCCCTCGGCGCTCTCCACCAGGTCGTAGCCCCCGCAGAAGCCCCGTCCGGCGCCCGCGAGCAGCAGCACGTGTACGGCCGGGTCGAGGTCCGCCCGCTCGACGCACCGCTCGAGCTCGCCGAGCAGCGCCCAAGTGATGCCGTTGCCGCGCTCGGGGCGGTCCAGCGTGATGCGAGCGACGCGGTCGCGGACCTCGTATTTCACACAGCGCAGCGAGGTGGACACGAGCCGCTACTCCCCGGCGGGCGGCGCCTCGCCGTCGTAGTAGTCCACCGCGTCCCGCATACGGAAGATCGCTCGCAGCCCTCCGCCGTCCGGCAGTCGCTCACTGGCGTTGAGCGTGCCCGAGTCGGGCCGGATCACGATGTCCGGCTCCCCGTGCGTGCTGAACGCGAGGAACCGCACGATGCCGCCGGTGCGGTTGACGAGCTGGTGCCCTCCGCGCTCGCCGCGCAGGAAGGTCACGACCTCGCCCTCTTGCAGCTCTCGCCATCCGTCGGGGGTGCGCAGGCTCGGCCGACCGTCGAGCACGACGACGAGCTCCTCCTCGGCAAGGTGGTAGTGGTAGGGGTAGGCCGCTTCGCCGGGCGGCAGCTCCCACAAGCTCAACCCCAGCCGCTCGCTGCCAGCCTGCCGGCTGACGCGGGCGCGCCGGCAGCGAAAGCCCGGGTGCTCGCGTGGCTCGTCGAAGACGGGGTCGTTGAGGTTCGGCACGCCTGGGAGCTTACGGTTTCATGTCCGACTCCGGTCAGCCCGAGGTCTCAGTCCACCGAGGCCACGGTTGGCGGTTGTCACAGAATCCCGCCTCACCAGAATCCTTCGTGATGAGGCGCCACGACTACGCCCAGGCCGACGACGCCGAGTTGCTGTCGCTCACCGCAAGCGATCCCGAGGCATTCGGGGTCTTCTACGAACGGTTTGAGGCGCAGATCCTTGGGTTCTTCTGGCGTGCGACCCGCCGGGCGCAATCCATTACCGTGGCGGGGCCACCTGCCATCTAGTGACTGCCGAACGGTGGATCTACGGTTCGCGGGCCTGCGCCCCGCCGCTACCCGAGCCGTTCGGCTGGGTTCCGGTGGATGTGCCAACACATGCGCAGCTGGCAACACCGATTCACGCGACGCTTATCCGTGACGCCGAAGGCCGGTGGGCGATCCGCATCCGCTTCAGCTCGCGGGTGGCGATCTCCAGCCTGCGCGGTGAGTACCAGCTGGAGTGGCATGAACCGGGGACAGCCACAGAAGCCTACTCGGCGGGGCCGATCGACGAAGGCGCAAGCGCCAGTTACAGCGGCATGATCCCGCAGGGCCGGAACATCGCCGCCGGGCAGACTCTCACCAAGACCCTCGACCAAAACCGCTTCGGCCCTCGCCTAGCGCCCGGGGTCGCGTCCCGCCGGCCGGGGGAATTGAAGTTGCGGGCGTAGCCTCCGCTTTGTCCTGACGAGACCAAGCGATGGAGGTACGCCCGCATGGAGAAGGTAGCCCCGAGCGAGAGGTTCCGCTCTGAACTGGATGAGGTGCTGGCCGGTGTTGGCGGCGAGGAGGATCCGATCGAGACGGTCGGGCGCCTTGGTGCCCGACTGATTCTGCAGCAGGCTCTGGAGGATGAGGTCAGCGAGTTCCTTGGCCGCCGCCGCTATGAGCGCGCTGGGGAGACGGTCAGTCACCGCAACGGCTATGAGTCGAAGACGGTCAAGACGACGAGCGGGGCGATGCGCCTGGAGCGCCCGAGGGTCCGCAATGCGAGCAAGCTCGGGTTCGAGAGCCGGATCCTCGGCAAGGGCGTCGCCCGCACGCACGCGCTGGAGTCGCTGGTGATCAGCGGCTTCCTGCGGGGCCTCTCGACGCGGGATGTGGAGGGGGCGTTGGAGGAGGTCTTCGAGGAGCCGATCGCGTCGAAGAGCACCGTCTCGCGGATCTGTGAGGACACCCGGGAGCGATACCGCCAATGGTGCCGGCGGCGCCTTGAGCAGCACGACATCGTCTACTGCTTCCTGGACGCGATCTATCTGAAGCTGCACCCCGACGACACACCCTCGGAGGGAGTTCTTGTCTGCTGGGGCGTGACGCTTGAGGGCCGGAAGATCCTGCTCGGATTGGCTCTGGGAAGCCGCGAGAGCTATGAGTCCTGGCTCTCCTTCGGGCGCGACATGATCGAGCGGGGACTGCGCTCCCCGGCGCTCGTGATCGCCGACGGCGCACCCGGGATCTGGAAGGCCGTCGCAGAGATCTGGCCCAACGCCCTGGAGCAGCGCTGCACCGTCCATGCCCTGCGGAACGTCACCGCAAAGCTTCCCGAGCGCCACCATCAGGAGGTCAAGGCGCGCTGGTGGAAAGCGTTCGAAGAGGCCCGCTCACCGGGCGAGGCGACCCGCGAGCTGCAGGGCATCATCGCCGACTACAAGGCCGCCTACCCTCGGCGATGGCCGTGATCGAACGGGACCTGCCCGCTCTCGTCCTCCACCTGCGGTTTCCCTCCGAGCACCGCAAGCGAATCAGGACGACCAACCTTCTTGAGCGCACCTTCGTGGAGGTCCGCCGGCGCACCAAGGTCATCGGCCGCTTCCCCGGAGAGACCTCAGCGCTCTCGCTCATCTGGGCCGTGCTCGAGCTCTCCAGCCGCGGATGGCGCGGAGTGAAGATGAACCCCAAGACCGTCACCGAGATCGAACGGCTGCGCCGTCAGCTGCGCGAGGACCCAGCGCCACCCATGACCGACGACCCCGAGGAGGTGATCGCCGCATAACATCCCCAGCCAGCGGAGCTACGCCTCGGCAAATTCACCCGGGAAACGGGACGCGACCCGCCCGGGATCACCACCGGCAGCGTGATCCTCGACTACGCCACCGGACCACTCATACAGGCCGAAGAAGACACCGCCAAGATCCCGGTGGGCACCTTCAAGATCAGAGTCCCGTAGGCAGCGTCCCGTGCGACATGCAATGACGAGCGCTCGGGTGGACGCCCGGCGATCGCTGAAGAGAGGCACGTGGCGTGAGGCCTAAAGCAGTTGCCGCCCGCGTCGAGGAGCCGTGTAATGAATTGGCCTCTGCTGGACTTATAGGATTGTGCAGGCAGACGAGGAAAGGCTTTTTGAGGCATATTTCCGCGGATACGCGGGGCAGGTACACGGCTTTGCGCTACGACGGGTCGATCCGAGGCCGCCCAGGATGTAACGGCTGAGACGTTCTCGATCGCTTGGCGCAGGCGCGGAGAGATGCCTCCGAGTCTGCGGGCGCGCATGCGCGAGCATCGCTCGCCGCACGGCTTAACCGCGCGGCAACAGCGTGACCGCTTCCTCGCCTACGAATACCTCCCCGCAACCTCTGCGAACCTCGCGCTCACCAACATCCAAACGCAGCATACCCACGCGCCCATCGTCAACACAGACGCCGCGACGTCACTGCCGCCCGCTCGCGGGCCGCTGCGCTCCCCGCCGGCTGGTCGCGGGTCATTGCGGGGTCAAACCCTCGTCCGGCACCGCATCGAGATCCGGGGCCGGCAGCGATGACGGCGGCGTTACCCGCAGCGTGCTCGCTGCCGTCCACCAGGGTTTGATAGCCACGGATAGCAACTTGCTATCGTTCGGTGGGTGCCCGAAGATCGCGTTCCCCTGTTCGTCAGGTTGCCGCGCGAGCAAGCCTCTGCGCTGGACCGGCTCGTCGACTCGACCGGCCGCCGCAAGCAGCACCTCGTGAGCGAGCTGCTCGCCGACCAGCTCGCGATCGGCCACATCGAGCTCGCGCAGGGTGATGGTGAGGAGGTGCTGACGCTGGAGGAGGCTGCCGCGCTACTGCGCCTGCCAGTCGAGACGCTCCGCGCCAGTGCCCTCGCGGGTGAGCTGCCCGGCCGTGCGTTCGCAGAGGAGTGGCGGTTCTCGCGTACCGCGTTGCTGGCATGGCTCGCCGGCGAGGAAGCCCCGCAGCCCGCGAGCAGGCAGGGGCGCGAGGATGGGTAGTGCCGCGCACCGGCCACTCGTGCTCGTCCCCGGGGCATGCCTCGGGGGCTGGGTGTGGCATGAGGTGGCGGGGAGGCTCCGGGCGCAGGGGCACGACGTCCACCCGGTGACCCTGACCGGGCTGGGCGAGCGCGTGCACCTCGCGCACGCCGGCATCGACCTGGAGACACACATAACCGATGTCGTGAACCTGCTCGACTACGAGGCACTCGAGGACGCAGTGCTCGTCGGCCACAGCTACTCCGGCACGGTGGTCACCGCCGCCGCCGACCGCCGCGCGCAACGGGTGAACACCGTCGTCTACCTCGACACCTCCCCGCTCCCCAACGGAACGGCCATCACTGAGGTGCAGGCGCCCGAGCAGCGCAAACACCAACAACGTGCGGTACAGGAGCATGGAGACGGCTGGCGCTGGCCCGTCCCCGACCGCGAGACCCTCACCGCCGGAACGTACGGGAGCACCAGCGGCCTGAGCGAGGAGCACCTGCGGCTGATCGCCCAGCGCGCCACCCCCCACCCCTACACGACCATGACCTCCCCCGTGCACCTCGCCCACGACAGGCCCCCCGGAGTTCGCCGCACGGCGATCTTCTGCGCCGCCGGCAGCATCGACGTCGCACTCCTGCACGAGCTGATCGCCCAGGGCGACCCGCGCGCCGCGACATTCGCCGGCGACGACTGGGAGCTGCACGACCTCCCCACCGGGCACTGGGCGATGCTCTCCCTACCCGATCAACTCGCCGACCTGCTGCACCACATCGCCGAAAAGTGACCCTCGGCCGGAGCGCAAGGACGGGTAGGGCAGCGGCGCTATCGGTTCTCGTCGTGGGTGTCGCGCAAACCGCGGCTCCGTCCGAGCAGTTTAAGACCATTCATGGCATGGCTATGAACTTCTTGGAGTGTGATCGTGAGCAGGTGTTCTTGATGCCCCGGACCCGCGTGATTGGCTGCCGGAGGGGCATCTGGCGTGGTTTGTGTTGGCGTCGGTCGAGGAGATGGACCTGGGCGCGTTTTATGGCTCCTACCGCCAGGATGGGTGGGGTCGCGCGGCGTTTGAGCCGTCGATGATGGGGTGAATTCAACTGGTTGTCGCAACGCCTGACGATGAGGAGTTGCTATGCCGAGGAGGAACCGGGCGTGGAGTCGTGCCGCTGCAGCTGGAACGCGTTGGGGTGGACATCCGCCTGCGGGGCGGTGGGAGTATCGGGTCCGGTTCTGGGAAGCGATCGCTCGAGGTGCATCAAGCGAGAAGGCTGCGGTCGAGGCGGGTGTGTTGCCGAGCATTGGTGTCCGGTGGTTCCGCAAGGGTGGCGGCATGTCGCCTCTCACCCTCGTGCCCGTGTCCGGGCGTTATCTGTCGTTCACCGAGCGGGAGGAGATCGCGGTCCTGCTCGCGCGTGGTTCTGGGGTGCGAGAGATCGCGCGTCAGCTCGGCCGTGCGCCGTCGACGATCTCCCGAGAGTTGCAACGCAATGCCGCGATCGGACGTGGCCGCGTTGAATATCGAGCCTCGACCGCCCAGAGACACGCTGAGCGTCGCGCTCAACGTCCCAAGCCGGCGAAGCTCGCGGTGAATGCGCAGCTGCGGGCTTAGGGCCTATCCCTGTAGGAGGGTTTTGGTGGTGTAGCGGCGAACTCCGGGTTCGATCTGTTGATCGGACATAAGGGGGTGCGTGATGGGTTTGGTTGACCGCGACGATGGCTGGCGTATGCCGGACTGGTTGTGGGAGCGAATCGAGCCTTTGTTGCCGCAGGCGCCTGAGCATCCGTTGGGAACTCACCGGCGCGGTCTTCCCAAGCGTGAGGTGATGGACGCGATCTTGCTCGTGCTGCGCACTGGTATGCAGTGGAACGCGCTCAACGCGACGGGGGTGTGTAATTCCTCAACGGCGCATCGGCGCTTTCAGGAGTGGGAGCAGGCAGGCGTCTTTCATGAGATTTGGCGCCAAGGACTGCTCGACTACGACGCGCAGGTCGGTATCGACTGGTCTTGGTTGGCGGCCGACGGTGCGATGAGCAAAGCGCCGCTCGGCGGGCCGAGGACTGGTCCTAATCCCACTGACCGGGCCAAGGGGGGGCGAAGCGCTCGCTCCTCGTCGAGGCACGTGGCGTCCCGATCGGGATCGCTCACGACGGCGCGAACCGCAACGATCACAAGCTGCTGAAGGCGACGCTCGACTCGATCCCGATCGAGCGACCCGAACCAACCGAGGCCGACCCCCAAGGACTTTGCTTGGACAAGGCTTACGATTTCCCCGTCGTCCGCGAACTTCTTGAAGGCCGCGAGTTCACCCCACACATTCGCGCTCGCGGCGAGGAGATCAGCCTCAAGCATCACAACCCGGACTGGCGAGCGCGGAGGTGGGTGGTCGAGGCCTGTCACTCATGGCTCAACCGCAACCGGGCGATCCTCATCCGCTGGTCCAAGAAGGACGAAAACCATCTCGCCCTCCTCCAACTCGCGAGCGGCATGATCGCCCTCAAGCGCGCGCACACCGCACGCACAGCCAACGCCCTATAGGGATAGGCCCTTATGTGCAGGATCGGCTTTCTGGCACGGTGCAGCGGCCTGATGGGAGCGTCGCTGGTCCAGATATCGCATGGCGGGGGCGGCGTCAGGGACCGCGAAAGGATCGGCGTTGGGGACAGTGCTGGAGCCCGGAGCAGATCTCTGCCCGGTTGCGCCTGGACTTCCCCGATGATGAATCGATGCGCGTGTCCCATGAGGCGATCTATCAGTCGCTGTATGTGCAGGGCCGCGGAGCGCTGCGCCGGGAGCTGACCGCTTGTCTTCGGACCGGTCGAGCGCTGCGGGCTCCCAGAAATCGGACGTCGAAGGGCAACCGGAGCTTCGTGACTGACGAGCTGTTGATCAGCGAGCGGCCGGCTGAGGTTGATGCCCGGGCTGTGCCGGGTCACTGGGAGGGCGACTTGATCCTCGGTGTGGACCGGTCTGCGATCGGGACTTTGGTAGAGCGCTCAAGCCGGTTCACGATGCTGTTGCATCTCCCGCCGATCGAGGGTCACAACAACCCAAGAGTGAAGAGCGGCCCGCCGATCACGGGTGCCGGCGCCGGGGCCGTTCGTCATGCGATCGCTGACACGATCGGGACCCTTCCCGAACAACTTCGGCGGTCCTTGACCTGGGACCAGGGCATTGAGATGGCCCAGCACGTGCAACTACGGGTCGACACCGGTCTGCAGATCTACTTCTGTGATCCACGAAGCCCGTGGCAGCGCGGCACCAACGAGAACACCAACGGGCTGCTGCGCCAGTACTTCCCCAGAGGCACCGACCTTGCTCGCCACAGCGCCGAGGAGCTCGAGGCTGTCGCGGCAGTGTTGAACGGTCGGCCACGCAAGACACTCGGGTGGAAAACCCCGGCTGAGGCGCTCGCCGAGTACCTGACCGCCGCGGCCTGACCGCCGCCTGCAACACCCCACGCGTGAGGACCACCGAACCGGCTCCGAGGGGATGTCGGACGGTCGCGCGCGGCTATGTCGGGTAGCCGGGGCGGTTGCCCGCCCCGGCTCCCACAGAACCGGTTATGTGGATCTCAACATAACCGGTTGTATGTCCCGCGCACGATTATGTTGAGGATGCGCTCGACGTGTTGGGGTTTGCCTGCACGGCGGGGTTTCTGGTGGTGATGCGCTCAACATAATCGTGGCTGCTCTTCGATGCTTCTCGGATTCGTGTTCTGCGATCCGATTGGAGGCAGCGATGAGCAGGAAGGTGTGGTTCCCGGCGGTGTCGGGGCCGTTGGCGCCGTTCGCGGCGGGGTTTGAGTCCTGGTTGACGTCTCGGGCGTACTCGCCTTCGGCGGCGGCGGACAGGCTGTATCAGTTCGATCAGCTCAGTCGTTGGCTTGAGCGCGAGGGGCTTGGCATCGGCGAGTTGTCCGGCGAGCAGGCGGAGCGGTTCGCTGCGTCGCGTCGCGCCGCGGGCTTGGTGACATGGGTCGCTCCGGATAGCGCGCTGCTGCCGCTCGGGTATCTGCGCGCGTTGGGGGTCGCGCCGGCGTCGGCACCGGTGCTCGCGCAGGGGCCGCTCGAGGTGCTGCTCAAGGATTACCGCCGCTATCTGTCGATCGAGCGCAGGCTCTCGGATCACACGGTGATCGATGCGTATGAGCCGGCCGCGCGGCTGTTCCTGGCGGGCTGGGAGGGCCCGGACGGGCTGGGGCTTGAGCGGTTGTGCGCGGGGGACGTGAGCATGTTCCTCGCGCGCGAGTGCCCGAAGCGCAGCGTGTCGGGAGCGAGAGACCTTGTGTGCGCGCTGCGGTCGTTCTTGCGCTATTTGCACCTGGCGGGCTCGATCGAAGCTCCGCTGGTGTGGGCGGTCCCCTCGCTCGCGGACCTGCGGGATCGGACGCTGCCGCGCGGCCTGGAGCCCGCTGCGGTCAGGCGTCTGTTGGCGAGCTGCGATCGGCGCAGGCTCCTCGGCCGACGTGATCACGCGATCCTGCTGCTGCTCGTGCGGCTTGGGTTGCGCGCTGGCGAGGTCGCTTCGATCCAGCTTGAGGACATCGACTGGCGGGCCGGGCTGCTGCTCGTTCGCGGGAAGGGCAGCCGGCATGACGAGCTGCCGCTGCCCGTTGATGTCGGCGAGGCGATCGTGTCCTATCTCCGCCGTCGCCCGCGGTGCGAGACCCGCGCGCTGTTCCTCCGTGTGACAGCACCGCGCCAGGGGTTGAACAGGAGCACGGTCGGGTGGGTCGTCCGCGCGGCGTGTGACCGGGCGGGCCTGCCGCGGGTCGGAGCGCATCGTTTGCGGCACACGGCCGCGACTGAGATGCTCAGGGCGGGCGCTTCGCTTGCGGAGATTGGTCAGGTGCTGCGCCACCGCGAGCAGAAGACGACTGCGATCTACGCCAAGGTCGACCGCAAGGCGCTTCGGCCGCTCGCCCGCTCGTGGCCGTCGCAGGGAGGTGTGGCATGACCGTGCTTGCCGAAGCGCTCGCCGACTATTTGCGGGTTCGGCGCCGGCTCGGCTTCGAGATGCCCCAGGACGGCCGGCTGCTGGAAGGGTTTGTCGAGTTCCTCGAGCGGGCGGGCGCGCAGCGGATCACCACTGAGCTGGCGCTTGCGTGGTCAAGGCTGCCGGTGCATGCCCACCCGCACACCTGGCGGCAGCGGCTCTCGGTCGCGCGCGGGTTCGCCCGCTATCTGGCGACGATCGACCCCGCGAGCGAGGTTCCCTCGAAGGACCTCCTGCCTGGGCATCGCCCGCGGATCGCACCCCACATTTACACAGACGAAGAGATCGTGGCGCTGATGACGGCCGCAGGAGAGCTCAGGCCACCGCTGCGGGCCGTGCGTCATCAGACGCTGATCGGGCTGCTGGCAGTGACCGGGATGCGCGCCGGCGAGGCGCTCTCACTCGACCGCCAAGACGTCGATCTTCGCCACGGCGTGCTGCACGTCCGGGCGGGCAAGCAGAAGAAGCAGCGCGAGATCCCCGTCCACGACACGACCATCTCCGCGCTGCGCGAGTATGCCCGTCAGCGCGACGAGCGCTTCCCCACGCCCTCAACGCCGGCGTTCTTCATCTCCGCGCGAGGAAGGCGGCTCGCCCGTTCAGAGCTCAACCAGACGTTCACGAAGCTGATCCGCGAAATCGACTTGGAGGGCCGCGGCACTCGCGGGCACCCGAGACCGCACGATCTCAGGCACACGCTGGCGGTGCGCACGCTGTTGGAATGGCTGCAGGCGGGCGAGAACATCGACCGGCGGATGCCGCTGCTCTCCACCTTCCTCGGCCATGTCGATCCCGCGTCGACGTATTGGTATCTGGAGGCGGTCCCCGAGCTGCTGGCGCTGATCAGCCGACGTCTGGAGCAGTTGCCGGAGGTGCTCTCATGACCCTGCTCGCACCTGCGCTTCAGGCGTTTTTCACCGGGCGTCTGATCACCCAGCGCAACTCAAGCCCGCAGACGATCGCTGCCTACCGCGACACGTTCAGGCTGCTCCTCTGCTTCGCGCACCAGCAGACCGGCAAGCAGCCGTTCCAGCTGGACATCGACGATCTCCACGCGCCGCTGATCGGCGCGTTCCTCAACCATCTGGAAGAGGATCGGGGCAACAGCCCCCGCACCCGCAACGCGCGCCTCGGGGCGATCCACTCGTTCTACCGGTTCGCCGCGCTCGAGCATCCCGAGCACGCCGCAACGATCGCGCGAGTGATGGCGATCCCAACCAAGCGCCACGAGCGCAACACCGTCTCCTACCTCGATCTCGACGAGATCAAGGTGCTGCTCGCCGCGCCAGACCGCAGCACCTGGCTCGGCCGCCGCGACCACGCGCTGCTCGTGCTCATGATCCAGACCGGCGTGCGCGTCTCAGAGCTCGTCGGCCTGCGCATCTGCGACGTGCACCTCGGCACCGGCGCCCACATCCGGGTGACCGGCAAGGGCAGGAAGAAGCGCTCAACGACCCTGACCGGCGAGACAGTCGCGATCCTGCGCGCGTGGCTGAAGGAGCGCCAAGGCCAGGCCGAGGAGCCGCTGTTCCCGACCCGCCAAGGACGGCCACTCAGCCGCTACACAGTCGGGCTGCTGGTCTCAAAGCACGCCACCACGGCAGCAGCGCGCTGCCCGTCTCTGAAAGCCAAGCGCGTCACCCCCCACACTCTCCGGCACACCAACGCGATGCTCCTGAGGGCCAAGGAAGTCGACATCGCCACGATCGCGCTGTGGCTCGGCCATGAGAGCACCCAGACCACCCACATCTACGAGCACGCCGATCCTGCGCTCAAGGAACGAGCGATCGCCCGGACAGCGCCGCTCGGAGCCAAGCCCGGCAGATACCGACCCTCAGACACGCTCCTCGCATTCCTCGACGGGCTATGACTATGTTGAGCGACACAAACGCCGATTTCGCTCTGAGCAGGTGAAACACGCATCGGTGCATGCCCTGCTCAACATAATCGTGCGCGGGACATACAACCGGGCTTGTGCTGTTCACACACGGCTCCTCGGGACGGCGGGTTGCGAACCCCGCCGCCGGCCGTTATCGACCTTGGTCTATCCCCACTCCATCGCAAGCTGCCGGTGGGTGGGGGCAACGATCTCCTCGTGCCAGTCGTGGTGCAGCAACACCAGCGAGTCGAGTCCGCGGTCGGTGAAGAACCGTGTCCGCAGAGCGTTATCGACTTGCGGGATGTGGCTGAGCGCCCATATGGACCTTCGTCCCGTATAGACGCCGTGCCATGCTGCCCGCGGCTGGGCGCCGAGGGCGATGAGGTTGCGAACTATCGTCGGACGGCGCTTCCAGTGGTGCAGCAGGATCGCACGCAAACGACGCCGGATATGAGCATCGAGCGCGCGCAACACGAACTGCTCGCCGGGCGAGACGATCCGGTAGTACTGGTGCCACCCGCGTAGCCACGCGTTGATCCGCAGGATGCACCCCCGAAGGGTCCACCCCCACAATCGCGGCGTGAGCTGACGGATCTTCGCCATCGCCATGCGCTTGGCGCGCTGGGAAAGCAGAATCTCCACCGTCCTGCTCTGCGGGTCCAACCGCAGAGAGAACCCGAGGAAATGGCGTTCCTCCGGGCGAGCGACCGCTGACTTGCCCCGGTTGATCTTCAGGCGCAGGCGCCCTTCGATGAACCCGGCCAGGCTGGCCATCACCCGCAGCCCCGCTCGTTCGCTCTTGACGTAGACGTTGCCGTCATCGCAGTAACGAACGAACCTGTGACCACGCCGGTCGAGCTCCCAATCGAGCTCATCCAGCACGATGTTGCTCAGCAACGGGGAAAGTGGCGAACCTTGCGGAACGCCCTCCTCGTTTGCGACCACAACGCCGTCCGGCATCACGATCTTGGCCTTCAGCAACCGTCCGATGAGCACGAGCAGCCGCCGATCCCCGACTCGCTGAGCGAGCCGGGCCATCAGCCGCTGGTGGCAAACCCGATCGAAGAACTTCTCCAGATCGATGTCCACCACCCACCCGTACCCATCTTCGAGATGCGCCTTGGCCTCCTCGATCGCCGTGTGGCAACCACGGCCCGGTCTGAACCCGTGGCTCGATGGGTGGAACGTCGGCTCGAACGCAGGCTCGAGTACCTGCCTAACAGCCTCACAGACCACCCGGTCGATCACGTTCGGGATACCCAACCCGCGCTGGCCTCCACCCACCTTCGGGATCATCACCCGGCGAGACGCGCCAGGCCGATAGAACCCATCCAGCAAAGCAGTAGCCAGCCTCGGACCCGCGAGCGGCCACTGCTCACGCAGCTCGCCGACCGTCTGCCCATCAGGACCGGGCGCCCCTTTGTTCGACACCACCTTCACAAGCGCCGCCGACAAGCGGCTCACAACCCCTTCCATCGTCACCGACGTGACCTGTTCTGCATTGACGATCGCCTCCGGCACCCCCGCTTGGCCGGTCCCCGACAGGTTCGAGGCCACCACGCGAGCGAACCCTCGCGGGTCTTCTGCTGTCGCGATCGGCAGGCAAAGCTGCCACGCCGTTTGATCAACCGGGATCGCCTTCCCTTGCCCACCGGGACTCGACCCGGCACGCTCAGCGGGCATTACCCCGCCTTCCAGTAATACGCGACCCTCCGACTTCTGCTGGGCCATCAACCGTCGTCCTCTCGTTCTCCGGCCTACCAGCCAAACGACTGGAACCCAGCAGACCTCCTGGGGTAAGACGCTGAGATTTCGCCGCGATCACGTCGCCAATACGCCCCCGGGACCGACAGGAACAGGGCATCGCTGCTGGCGGCCAGCTCACCCACCCAAAGGACGCCTTACGGCGCTTCACTCTCGTTCGTGACCACGACACACCTACGGCTTCCTTCAGACCCGCCCTCACGGAAGCCCCGCAGCGCAAACAGCCGCACTGGGACCACCCGGTCAATTCCGGGCCGCGCCCTTGCCTCATCGATGTTGGGTTCCCCCTGTCAGGGTCCCAGGACAGGACTTCCACCTCCGATCTCAAACGCCATGCCCAGCACACCGCCCTCCGGGCGAGCCTCCACGACGACAGCCGCACCCCCAAGCAAACTCAGTCGTCACTTGCTCCCTTTAGAGTCACAGGCCAACCGCGTTGCGACGACCGGTTGAGCTCAGGTGGTGGCGCTGTTGATGTACGCCTACGCGCGGGGTGAGCGTTCCTCGCGGGGTATTGAGCGTCGCTGTGTGGAGGATGTCGCCTACCGGGTGATCGCCGCGCAGCAGACGCCCGATCACGCGACGATCGCGCGGTTTCGTGTGCGTCATGAGGCGGCGCTGGCGGGGTTATTCAGCGAGGTGCTGGGGCTCTGCCGGGAGTCCGGCCTGGTGAAGGTCGGGGTGATCGCGATCGACGGGACGAAGGTGCACGCGAACGCCTCGCACCACTCAAACCTCGACTATGAGCAGCTCGCCCGCGAGATCCTGAAGGAGGCGGGGAAGGTTGACGCTGCTGAGGATGCGCTCTACGGCGATGCGCGTGGCGATGAGCTGCCTGAGCATCTGCGCACGCATGAGGGCAGGCGCGCTGCGTTGCGTGCGGCCAAAGAGAAGCTCGCGCAAGGGCGCGCAGACACGCAAGACGGGAAGGCCGAGGCGCATGGTGTGGAGCTGAAGCTCGACCCGGACGCGATCGTCGCCCGGGCTGATGGGCGTGAGGGATGGTTGCGTGAGGCGCGCCGTCAGCTCGAGGAGCATCGTCGGATGGCGGCGGACCCAGTTCCGCGCTCGCGGGCGGAGCGTTTGCTTGAGTGCGAGCGTCGCCTGCAGGAGAACCTGCGGGTCGAGCGCGAGGCGAACGAGGCCTATGAGCACTACCGCGCGCACGGGCGGGACACCCAGGGCCGAAGGCTCAGTCGCCCGCCGAGCCCATATGAGCCACCGGAGATACCCGCCGGGAAGATCAACACGACCGACCTGGACTCGCGTAACGTGAAGACGCCGCGCAGCTACACCCAGGGTTACAACGTGCAGGCCGTCGTGAACGAGCAGCAGATCGTGTTGGCGGCCGAGGTCACACTCAGCTCTCCGGACTTCGGCCAGTTCGGGCCGATGATCACGGCAACCCTGCGAGAGCTAGAGCAGATCGGTGTGAGCGACAAACCGGCGGTGGCGCTCGCTGACACCGGTTACTGGCATGAGCAGCAGATCGACGAAGTAGTGAATACGGGCACCCAGGTCCTGATCCCGCCCGACGCCGGCAAGCACGAAAAACCTCGCCGCGGTTGGACCAGCGGGCGCTATGCCTTTATGCGCACCGTTCTCGCTGGTGACCTCGGCGGGGGGCTCTACCGAAAACGCAAGGCGATGATCGAGCCGATGTTCGCTCAAACCAAGCACAACCGGCGCATCACGCAGTTTCAGCGGCGAGGCAGATCCGCCGCACGCTCCGAATGGCGGCTGATCACCGCGACTCACAACCTAATGAAGCTCCACAAGCACCACCTAGCGGCCTGAAAGGCCCCCGCACGGCAGCGACGGGCGACCTGCCGCGCAGAAACCGATCTCTCAGAGAAGCGCAGCCAACGCCACGGGCACAGGCCCATCACCCCCAGCCACTTTGAGCGACACCCACCGACGAGAAGCGATTGCTGCGTTCCCGGCTGGTCGCGGGTCATTGCGGGGTCAAACCCTCGTCCGGCACCGCATCGAGATCCGGGCGCGCGACAGGGCGCGGCCCAACGGGGCGGCCTGCAAATAGCCTAGTAGGCTTGATCCCTACCTTGTGGTAGTCTTGCAGCCTACTCATGCGAAACCCATTCACACACCGCTTCCACGCGAGCGCCTCCGAGCTGATCGACCGAGACGAGGAGCTTGCCCTGCTGGCACGCAGGATGGCCGAAGGCGGCCGCGTGCGCCTCGCGGCGCCCCGCGGCTACGGCAAGACGACCCTCGCCGAGGCCGCGCTCGCGCGGGCACGCGAGGAGGGAGCGCTGGCGGTGCGGGTCGACCTATACGGGGTGACGAGCCGGATGACGTTGTGCAGCCGGATCGAGGAGGCGTTCGAGCGCGAGCTGAGCGGGGCGAGCGGCGCGTGGGCCAAGGCGAAGGCCAAGCTCGCACGCCGCGGCGGCGGAATGCAGCTCCCGGCGGGGTTGGGCGGTGCGCAGCTGGGCCCCGAGGACGCGGAGCGCCGTCTGCTCGACGCGCTCGACCTTCCCGGCCAGCTCGCCGCTACAGGGCCGGTGGTCGTCTGCTACGACGAGTTTCAGGAGGTGCTGCGCGCTGGCGGCGCCGAGCGCGACCGCCGCGGGCGACCCCGGCCCGGCGGGCTGGACGCGGTGATCCGCAGCGTCACCCAACGCCACGGCAGCAGCGTCGGCTACCTGTTCTGCGGCTCGCTGCCCACCCTGCTCGGCGAGCTGTTCGAGCACCCCGAGAGCCCCTTCTACCGGCAGGCCGACCCGATGACCCTCGTAGCTCTCCCCCGTGCGGCGCTGGGCAGCTACATCGAGACACGCTTCGCCGCGAGCAACCGAGATGTCGGGGAGGCGCTGCAGCCGCTGCTCGATCTCGCGCGCGGACACCCCCGCGCCGCGATGATCCTCGCGCACGCACTGTGGGAGGAGCTGCCGGAGAACCACGCCGCCGACGCGGCCGCCTGGGAGCGGGCGCTCGCGCGCCTGCCCGACTATGTGACCGAGGATGAGATGCGCGCCCGCTGGGATGCGCTCACCCCGATCCAGCAGAAGGTCGCTGAGGTCGTCGCCCGCCGCGAGGGCTCACCATTCTCCGTCGCGGTCCTCGCCCGCTACGGCGAGACCAAGGACGCCGTGCAGGGAGCCGTCGAGACACTGGAGCGCGAAGCCGTGCTGTGGCGCGAGCACGGACGGCCGTTCCGCGGCGCGCTCGTAGACCCGCTATTCGAGCTCTGGATCGCCGCGGGACGACACTGGCTGCGCTAGGACGAGGGACGGCAGCGCCACCGCTCGTCGTCCCCTGCGAGAGCAGAACCGTCTCCAAGAGAAGAGGGCCTGTGGCAGATCGGCCAGCTACCACCCACACGACAGGCCCGGCGCCCACTCACGGCAAGCACGCACACGTCGACCTCGCGCAGCTCGTGCTTGAGGCCGGGAGCCTTGCGAGGCTCATTCGACGGGCACAGACTGGTGGTCCTTGAGGTCGCTCTGACCGATCGGCGTGCCAACCTTTACAAACTGTGCATGACGCCATCAACGGAAGGGATGTGGTCGTCGCAATCATCGGTGGAACCCTGCTCGGGCTCGCCTTGACGCGACCTCGATTCGGTTGGGTTCAGCGACTCAAGGAGTCCTCGCGTCGGTCGGCCGAAACCGCTACGACGATCGTGGCGTTCGTGATGGGCGGGTATGCCTACGGCGCTCTCTACGTGATTCTTCATCGTCAACTCGGAAGCGACATCGACAAGCTGCTGCGAGGCTCCGGTATCTTCTTCACCATCTACGCAGGGTGTGTGCACTTCGAGCCGTTTTCTGAGACAGAGGGTTCACTAGAACGTGGGGTCGCCATCTTTCTCTACAGCGTTGTGGCTGCCGGCGCGATCACATTGGGCGCCGCATTCGTCGAATACACACTGAATGGCAGCATATCGCTCATCCTCATCAAGGCGGCCTTGGTAGTAGCGGGCGCCTGTGGCCTCTACTGGTTCATGCGGGGGTTGAAGCGAGGAACGGGCGAACGATGCCAATACAAACGTCGAGGGCGAGCCAGCCGAGCCGTCACCTGCATCTTGACCGCTCTGGTTCATAGGAGCGCTGCGATGTCGAGCGCATGCCGGTTGACCTCATCAGGGCAGCACGGCCAGGCGCGTGCGAACGGGCTTGCCGCCGAGGCGACCGCTCGATCGCCGTCCGTGCAGTGTCAGGGTGCCATCGAGGCGCCCGCGGATGGTGAGGCGTCCGCCGATCTCGGGTTCGAGCCCGGTGCCGCCAATGCGGAGCTTGCCGCTGAGCGTGACGCCGCGCACGTCGGTCATGTCGTGCACCGCGTAGCCGTTTGGCTCCAGTTCGTAGTCGCCGCCGCGCAGCCCTCCACCGGAGAAACCCGTTTGGCCGAGGAGGTCCTCGAGCGTCATCGCCACCGCGGCCGCGACGCGGTCGGCCAGCGACGGATGCGCAGCAACGGCATGCACTTCCGTCAGCGAGACCGGCGGCAGCGGCAGGGCCTGCGGTTCGCGCGAGCCGGGACAGGAGGCTAGCGCCTGCCCGGCAGTGAGGAACTCGAAGCATCGCGTCCTTGGCGCAGCCGGTGGTGTCGGTGGTGACGGTTGAGTGACCGGTGTCGGGGATGCGCAGCAGCCGCACGTCGCTGTAGCCCGTCTGGACCTCGAGGTCCTGTTCGTATGGGGTGCGCAGATCGTCCTCGCCGGAGAGGATCAGCGTGGGCGTCGGCGAGACGCCACCCGGAGGGGGCGGCGCGGGTGGGGTCGCGGGCCATTCCTCGCAGATCGAGAGCGGCGAGTTCATGGCTACCGTGGTGGGTGCAAACGGCGCTGTAAGTCCCGCGGGCAGCGCGGCCAACCAGCTGCGCAGCGCGCCTGCGCGGCCCGCGAGGGGAGAGTCGGGCGACCACGGCAGCTGGGTTTCCACGCAGTAGGTGGCGGCGTATAGGGCAAAGGAGCTCTCCGCGTCGCTCTCAGGCGCGCCGCCCGCGAGCGGTTCGTCCTCGCCCGGCCACGACAGCAAGTCGTCGTCGTCGCTCGCGCTGGCCGCGAATGAGGCGAAGGGGCTGCTGCCTACGCGTTCGGGCTGCAACTCGTGCGTCAGGCGCGCGAGCGGCGCGTCGTCGCCGTGTGCAGCTGCCGCGATCGCGGCCGGTACGAGCTCGCGCGTCCCCTTGGCGAGGTCAAGCCCGGAGAGCAGGCGCGGCATGCCGACTTCGGTGACGATCGCGGGCCGTAGACGACCGTGGGCGTTATATATGCGCGTGCGCAGTGGATGGCGGTGCAGCTTTGCCACGACCTTGGTCAGGTCCGCGTATACGTCACTCGTAAACGAGCGGCAGGCGCCAGCGCCGCACACACCTTCATCGAGCATCCGCCGCAGCGCGTGGATGCGCTCACTGCCGAGCGCGTCCGGCCCGGCGAGCGGTGTGGGCGAGTCGAGCACCATTCGCGCCACGTCCTGCGGGTGCTCGTGCGCATACATGCCCGCGACGTGCCCGCCATACGAGCCGGCCAACAGTGACAGCGGCGTGCCGCCGAGCGCCTGGCGCAGCGCGTCGAGGTCTTCGACCGATTCCTGGCTGGAGTAGAAGGGGCGGGTGAGCCCGAGCGCTTCGCCGCATTCGGCGAGCGGCATTTTCCCGTGCGAGCCAGCCGTTTCCAAGCACTGCAGTCCCTGCGACTGACCGGTCCCGCGCTGGTCGAAGGCGACCAGTTCGAAGCCGCGCAGCGCCGGCTCATGCGCGAGCGGTGCGAGGAACTTCTCGAAGACAGGGATCGCCGGCTGGCCGGGCCCGCCCGCAAGCAGCACGATCACTCCCTGGCGCGGGGCGCTCGCCGGCACCCGCTGGACGGCGAGCGCGATGCTCCCCGCGGAGGGGTCGGCGCGATCGAAGGGCACGGTGAGCGTCGCGCACTGCAGCCCAGGGACGGGCATGAAGACCTGGTCGGAGCGACAGGACGCAAACGCCAGCGGGCCAGGCTGGGCCCTCGCGCCGGCCGGCACGGTCAGCGACAGCGCCAGGCAGGTGAACGCGGAGACGCCTGCCGCCCGCAGCCTCGCGCTCATAGCGTTGCGACCCCGAGAGCGACAGCGAGCTGCGTTTCGACGCTGTTCGTCGCCACGCCGAGACGATTGGCGACCTGGTTTTCGAGATTGAGGATATTCTTCGCGAGCCGTCGTTCGGCCGGCCGCTCGTAGGGCTCGAGCAGGCGCGCTATGACCTTTTCCCGCGATTGTTCATACGGCCCAGCGAAGAGTTCTGGTTCGCTCGCGCGCATCTCTGCGAGGAAGCGGCTGGAGTTCCCGGCAGCGATACGTAGGCGGTTTCCCGCCAGGCTGCGATCAGGGCGCACAGGCTTGGCGGCACATGCGTCGCATACGCGCGTTCTTCTGCTGCCCGGTCTTGTACGAGCCGGGTGAGCCTGTGGTTGCTCCAGCTGAGAGCACCAATCGCGCGCGCCTGACCAAGTGCCTGCGGATCAAGGGGATCGTAAAATGTGATCGACAGCGCGTATTCGACCTCATCGCCAATTTCCTCGTACGCAACGTCGCGAGGAGCGTAAGCGAGAGCTCCAGGGCATTCCCCGGCGACCCGATGCTCGAGAGCTTGGACAGCGGCGACGCCCATGCCCAAATCCGAGTCGGCGACACGTGCCTGATCCGCGACGATCCGCAGATACGCGCGTGTCGCGGCGGCGTTGCGCGGGGTGGCCGCCGCGAGCGCGGAAACGGGCACACAAGCGCACGCCGCGCACGCCAGCACCGCGATTGTTTGCGCCCGGTGAAACCTGGGTACAGCTCCGCGCCCGAGCGCTAGGCACAGCAACGTGGGTAGATTACGCACGGGTGTCAGATGCTCTGGGCGACTGGCATTCTCATCTTGCCCTCTTTGAGGTCAACGCCGACAGTCCATCGTGGCTCGCTTGGAGCGAATAACGACTGCTTCACAGAGCCTCCGGCGACCCGGACCATATCACGCAACGGAACTCGACGACTCGCGAGAGGACCGCCCTACGTCCCTAGCGGCGCTCGGGCAACCCATCTCTAATCTTCATGCTGGTCGCGGGTCATTGCGGACTCGAACCCGCGGCCTCCGGCGTGACAGGCCGGAGTGAGCGTGCTGAAGCCAGTGTTTTCAGGGGTTTATGATCGCTCAAAGTGTCCTTGTGGAGGCTGATTCTGGCCCGTGCGGTACTGAAAGCGGTACTCGCGGAGGCGTGGTACTCGCGTGGTACTCTCCATAGATCGTGCGAAATGATGTTGGTTCAACTCACACCTATCCGACCGGCGCGCTGGTCGTGGTCGAGCGCGGCGACGGGCCGGTGTACGAGGCCAAGTGGCGCCGTGGCCGCCGGCAGGTCAAGCGGCGCGTCGGGCCGGCGTGGCTGGAACACGACGCAGGCGGCAAGGGCTGGCGCTCGCGGCGCGGGCGGATACCGGAGGGGTTCCTGGACGAGAAGCGCGCGACCGTGCGGATGGCCGATCTGATCGCCGAGCACGAGGAGCGCGAGCGATCGATCGAGGCGGGTGAGCGCGAGCGCCGAGAGCAGGGCGTCACCTTCCGTGGCCTCGCGGCAGAGTGGCTCGATCACCTGAAGCGCGAGCGCGGCGCGAAGCCCTCGACGCTGAGCGACTACCGCTACATGCTCGCCGAGCCTGGGACGCCACACCGGCGCGGCAAGGGCAAGAGCCCCGGTCCCGTGATGGCGGCATTCGGCGACCTACCAGCGGCGAAGATCACCACCCGCCAGGTGTCCGCGTTCCTGCGCCAGCTCGACGAGAGCGAGGTCTCCCCTCGCACCGTCAACAAGCACCGACAGCTCCTCTCCGCGATCTTCAACTACGGGCGCCGCGAGGACACCCACAGCCTGCCCGCCAACCCGGTGGAATCGACGACCAAGCGCCGCGAGCCCCCGCCGGCGGTGCTCGACTTCTACGAGCCCGAGGAGATCGAGGCCCTTGCCCAAGCCGCCGCCGATGGCGGACACCGCGGCCCGCAGCCGGCGAACCTCGAACCCGACGAGATCGCGTGGCGGGCGGGCGAGGACGCCCAGGACGCCGAGCTGTTCCGCCTCGCGTCCTACACCGGCCTGCGCCTCGGCGAGCTGCTCGCGCTGCGCTGGGAGGACATCGACCTCGACACACGGCGGATGGTCGTCCACCGCGCCGTCTCCGCCGGGGTGGAGGGGCCGACCAAGAGCTGGCAGGCGCGATTCATCCCGCTCGCCGACCCCGCCGCCGAAGCCCTCGAACGCCTACAGGCGCGCGGCGACTACACCTCACGCGAGGACTACATCTTCTGCTCTCGCCTCGGCCGGCGCCTCGACGCCTCCGCGGTGCGCAAGCGCTTCAAGCGCGCCCGCGACGCCGCCGGCCTGCGTCCACTGCGCTTCCACGCCCTGCGCCACGCCGCCGGCAGCCTCGTCGCCCGCCACGCCGACGCCCGCTTCGTCCAGGACTTCCTCGGGCACTCCCGGATCACGACCACCGAGCGCTACATGCATGCCAAGGCACGGCCAGAGGACGTTGAACGGGTCAACCTCGCGTTCGCAGTCAGGCCACGGTCACGACCCGCTGAGCTTTCGAGCCAATAAATCAGGAGGCTCACTCCTACAGCGAGGCTCTCTGATTGTCACCTAACTAGTAACGCCTGCTGCCCAAATACCGCGGTACCCGATACATCTAAGTATGCTTGATATGCGGGATGGATGCGAAACTGAGGGTCTCGTCCGGCGTGAGCCGCGAGCCGTTTACCGAGACCGTCGATTCGACGCCGATCGCGTGGATTCTCGGCGAACTCATACTGATCCTCATGTACCTCCCGACCAAGAAACGACAGCGACACTAGATGATCGATGATATGGAGCTGATTTACTTCGTCGGTCACTCCTGCCCGAGCCAAAGCCTCCCGCACATCGGCTAATGAGACAATCTGCTCGGAGCCAGCGAACTCAAAAAGCAAGGTCTCCCAGTTGAGCAACATCTCCGGCACCCTCGACAAGTAATGCCTCAAATGCAAACTGCGAGTACTGACACTCCGCGTCAAGGATATCAGCCACCGTTACCTTTGTCCGCCGATGGCGCACGGCGGCCTCAATCGCCGCATTAGTAAGGTAAAGAATGTCGCGCGGGCGCGGGAGAACCCGGGAAGCCATGTACTCGCGAGTGGGCTGTCCCTTCGTATAGGGATCGAAATAGCGGGACCAAAGCTCATCGGGGCTACCTGTGCCTTTACGACCAGCGACATAACGCTCCTCTATCACTTGCAGCAAGACTTCGGTGTCAGTCCATGTTAGGAATTGCGCCGGTATCTTGTCTGGCTCTCGCGCCGAGGCAGCCACACGAGAGTAAATATCGCTGCGAATAAACACCCCTAGGGTCACCTGAGTGTCGCGCGCCAGCCTCCGGGATATATCATCGCCGACTTTGCGAGCGGTCGTCAGTAAGCCGAGCAATAGCTGCGAAAGGCTGTCGACATCCTCCGTGTTCTCCCACGACTGGTCGAGATTGTCAATAAGCACAGCGACTCGCCGCTTCCCCTGTAGCACCGGGGTAAGAACCTCCAGAAGCTCACGGATCAGCCTGGCATGCAATGCCTCCGAGATATGGCTGCGCTGTTGGGCAATATCGTCGCCATTAGGCACCGACTGTACGGTGGCTACGGCGCGCTCAAGACGTACGGCAAAGTCACGACTCATAGCATCACCTGCTTGATCGACATAGCTCCCGAGCGCCCAAGCCGGCTCGCCCGGAGAGATTGGAGCTGGATGGTTGCGCGCGTCATCCAAAGCCGCCAGCGCGATCTCCGAGATAAGCAGATACTTCCACAGGCTCTCGACCACGTAACCCTTAGCGTCCTTGGTCAGATGACCCCGCAACAACCTGACCAATCCATCGAGGTCGTAGTCAGCTGGCTGGATCATGCAAACCAAGTTACGCCGGTCCTCATCCAAGTCGCTAGCAGCCTTGATGAAGTTCGCCGTCTTGCCCGCGCCGCGGCGTCCGACGAAAACAGCGGTCCGCGGCGCAATGACCTCACGGTAATGGGCAGTAGTGACAAAATAGCTAGACAGCCTATCCGCCTCGTTCTCTGCGATTGGCTCCCCCAACCTGAGACCAGCAAGCTCGGTAGAGAGACTTCGCTTCTCCGTTTCGGCAGCACGCGCTTCTGCCTGTATGTATGCATTCTTAAGGCCCCGCTTTAGCCATGCGCGCGTTCGATCTCCGCAATCCCTGGCGCCCCGATATACATACAAGAGATCGCGATAGTCAATTGGTGGCTCGTACCCCTTCTCGGCCAACATCAATACTGGGCGTCGCATACCATGAGCAAGACCGGCAATCATGGCGCATCGCGCATTGTGCACATCAGCTCCGCGCCGTTCGGGCCTTAGTAGATGAACTAGCACCGCTGACGCTGAATAGCAGTGGTATGCGTACCATGTAAGAGACTCAACCGATGACTCTCGTGGGTCTGCGATTGTCCTCCTTATCCCGGCTCGGCGCTGCCGATCGATGCTGCGGCCGATCTCGCGCTCAGCCTCGGTATGAAACGGGCTTCGCACATAAAAGATCGATGGCTCAGTGATTGGATCAAGGCTCGGTTCAATTGACTCCTGAAAGAGGGTCGTTGGCCTCTCAAACGGGCGCTCCTGCGAAAACACGGATGCAAGCTCATGCGAGTTCTCGTAAGCGGCGTACCCGATATTCCGGAGTACGCCAGCCTCCCGGAATCTACGCTCAGCAACTTCATCGCTTGGGTCGCGTACGAGCCAGATCTTACGATCAGCGCCAATCGCGTAGCCTACCTCGAACATCACATTCTCGTTGAGCGTGGTGACGTCAAAAACGGAGACCGCGGCTCGATCAATCGCAGACGTGATTCGATCGATGATGAGACGACCCGGAATGTCGAGCTCCTCCCAAGTCACTGTCGCGATCCCGCAAGTCTTGGCGATGACACGTGCGGCATTTGCCAGCGTTTCTCGCGACATCTCGGGTCGAGACGGATACCCGAAGAAGGCAAACGGATCAGCTGGAAGCTCTGCTCGATCAATCACGACCTATGGAGTATGGAGCACTTTGAGGACGAGATCGTCGTGCTCAGCATACGTTCTCCGCAAGTTGGGCGAAAATTTTGAGAAACTTTGGGTCGTCGCACCTGCCTTGCGAGCCAAGGTGTGGGCCAATATATAGGCCAAGCGAGTGATAATCCGATAGCGTATGTGCTTCATCGAGAGCCCGAACACGGACTATCTGCCGAGGAATCCATGCCAAAACTCCGCTTAGCGCCACAGGTTGCGCATCGGAAGGCCATCGAGTCGAGTGTCCCCGATATCGTCGGGTACCTGCAGGAGGTGCTCGGCCAGAAGCTCGTCGCACACATCGCTGACGTCGCCGATCCCAGAACCGTCGGGCGCTGGGCTGCCAGTGAGCGCACACCCCGAGCAAACCACGAGCAGCGCCTGCGCTGCGCCTACCAGACCTTTCAGCTACTGCTCACCGAGGAGTCTCCTCCCACAGTCCGCGCGTGGTTTCTCGGCTTGAACCCACTGCTCAGCGACGAGTCCCCCGCGCAGAGTATCCGCGAGGGAGCCTTCCGCGAGGTGCTCATCGCCGCCAGGGCATTCCTCGCCTGACGACACAAGGCTAATCCCCGCCCGGTTCGATGATGCCCCCCGCCCACTCGACGGCTGATGCAGCCCAGCGCAACGCTTCGTCGCGGTCCAGATCACCCGGACTGATCGAGCCGTAGCGTAGCTGAACGCCGTAGGGCGAAAGACGATCCACATTGGAGAGCGCCTCCGGTACGTCGAGGCCGTTATTCCGACAGAGTTCAAGCAGCCCGTCAAGGTCGTGGGTGTACGGGAACTCGACTTCTCGCAGCGCCAGCACCGCCTTCAGCGACTTCTCGACCGCCTGCTGAGCGTGGAACCCAAGGATGGCGTCGGTGACGCCCTCGATCGGCAGCAAGGCTCGGGCGGCGAGCTCATCGTCGCGCGCAAGCCCAAGCAGCACCCGTGGAATATCGGCCTGATCGGACATCAGGCGGCCAGCGGGCGGCCCTCCGACAGTGCGGCGTGAATCAGGCTCCCGCGCACATCGCCCCACTTCTTGGCGTCGCGCTCGCTCACCACGATCACGTCAGCGAACAGGCCGAGGCCCCGCAGGGTCCTCCGCAGCCTGACCGACTCCTCGGTCGGATCGTCAACCGACGGCTCGACCACCAGAAAGTCGAGATCGCTGTGAGGACCGGCGTCACCCCGTGCGTGCGAGCCGAACAAGATCACGCGAGCCTGCGGCGCCGCCTCGGCGAGTCGCCGGCCAGCCTCGGCTATCAGCGTGTCGTCGAACATGTTCTGCTCACGGTAGCTGTCCGACGGAGTTAGAGGCCCCGAAGTAGCTCGCCCGCCGGAATGCCGAGGCCACGGGCCAGCTTGACGACGGTTGATATGCGGAGGTCACGCGTGCCGCGCTCGGCTCGGCCGACCTCGACGGGGTGCATGTCGCAGCGTTCGGCGAGGGCTTCTTGGGTCAGCTTCAGGCGGCGACGGTTGGCGCGGATGTTCTTGCCGACGACGACCTTGGCCTCCACGGGTTTGATCCTCTGCGATACAGCCAATAACGTCCAGAACCAATAGCGTTCTATTCCTTGTATACTGCCCGGTCACTATCAACGAATTGGTTCCGACGACAGCCATAACTGCCGCCGGGACCTTTGCACGGAAAGGTAGGGCCTTCCCATGCAGGACAAATCCAAGCAGTTTCCCGATGGCGAGCCCGCCACGGAGCGCATCATCGTGTTGCAGCTCCTCCGCAACGACCGCTCCGAGTGGTGGCGTCGCGCAGAAGTGCTGCGCAAACTGCGCGACATCGACCCCAACGCGGTACGAGGATCCTTGGCACACCTGGAGCGCCTCGGGCTGCTCGACCGCCACGGCGCGCGCTTCAAGGCGTCCGCCGGACTGCGGTACATCGATGACACCCTCGACCTCATCGCCATCTGATGGTGGGCATGACGTTCGGGCAGCGCCTCCGCGAGCTTCGCAAGGAGCGCAGCCTCACCCAAGAAGACCTCTCCCGCAGGACACGCATCCACTCCCCCACGATCGGCCGCTTGGAGCGCGACAAGCGGGAGCCACGCCTCAAGACGATCCTCCGGCTCGCGGACGGCCTGGGCGTCTCGCCCGGCGAACTGTTGGATGACCTCGCTTGGCGCCAGCTGACCCCCGAGGAGTTCGAGGAGCACTTCGGAGACTTTCCCACGGACGGGGAGGGCTGAGCATGTCTGCCGCCTACACAGCCGAGCGCGCCCGGCTACTGAACGTGCTCGGAGAGAACCTACGGGGCCTCCGCGTGCGGCGGAACCTCGCGCAGGAAAGACTCGCGGAAATCGCCTCCCTCCATCGCAACGAGATCGGCGTGTTGGAGCGGGGACAGGGCGAGCCAGGCGTACTCACGCTGCTGATCGTCGCCGACGCGCTGAGGGTTCCGCCGCACATCCTGCTCGACGGGCTACCCGTGCCGAGGGAGCGCAGGCCCCGGAGAGCCTGACCGAAAGGGGACGCCACGTCGCAAGGCCAGCGTCTCGCGCCAGCGCGTACTGAGGAGACGAGGGGTCCGCCAAAAGCGGACCCCTCAGACCCCTGTTGGCCAATGGTCAGTCGATGCCCCGATCGGAGCCTGCCTCACCGCTTCCTCCACCTCGTCACGCAAAAAGATCCAGCGGCGGCCGAGCTTGTGGCCGGGGAGGACCCCGCGCCGGGCGTATTCGAGCACGGTCGAGATTGGGAGGTGCAGCAACTCGGCGACGTCGCGGCCGTCGAGGACATCCTCGCGCGTCAGCCGAGGACGGGTTGGGGTGGATGTGGGAATGGTGCTCATCGACCTGGGCAGAGAAGCGGGCTTCTGTGTTATTGACCCTGAGCGGCCCAAAACGGCCATCGAGTTTGCGAACGCCCGGCCACGCCCGACCGACACCCCGCCTTTTCCCAACTTCAGCGACCCGCGCTGACACCCCCGACCTATCCCGGCAACCCCGCCGGTCGCCACCAGCCACGCCCCCAAGTCCGTAACGCCGGGCCTTCCACGCCCTTCGGGTCGCTTCGCTCCCCTCCAGCACAGACAACATGCACGGCCGTGCGAGCGCTGTGTGATCGCTGTGTGACGAAGTCGGTGGCCGGTTGAGCGCGCTCGCGGTCAATAACCATGTGATGACCGCAGCCAGCATCGGTGCCGCCAGGGGCGGGGGGTACGCCCGCTACCTGGAGAGCAAGACCGTGGAGCCCGAGCGCGGGGACTACTACCTGACCCCCGACGGCGAGATGGCGCAGGCCCCCGGCCGGTGGCTGGCCGACGCCGAGACCTTGGAGAGGTTGGGGATCGAGGCCGGCGGGTCGGTGGATGGCGCGGACTTCATCGCGCTGATGGAGGGCCGCCACCCGGGTACCGGCCGGTGGCTTCGACCCGAGGGCGCCGGCGGCGGCCGTGGCGGCGGGATCGACGTGACGTTCAGCGCGCCGAAGTCCGTCTCGACGGCATGGGCGCTGGGGGACCCGTGGCAGCGCGAGCAGATCGAGCGAGCCCACGGCCGTGCGGTCGAGCAGACCATCCACCACCTCCGAGAGCAAGTGCCCGTCGTGCGGCGCCGCTACAACGGCCAGGTCGTGGAAGAGCACGCCAAGGACGTGATCGCCACCGAATACCGGCACACCACCGCCCGCGGAGTCTCCGGTGCCCAAGCCTCGGACCCGCAGCTACACAGTCACGTCGTGATCACCGGCGCCGTACGCGAGGACGACCGGATCGTGGCCGTCGCGTCGCGGCCGGTCTTCCGCAGCGCGCGGGAGCTTGGTGCGTTCTATCGCGCTGCGCTCGCTGAGGAGCTGGTGCGGGAGGGGTACGCGATCGAGCAGGGCACCGGCAAGGACGGCCGGTACTTCGAGATCAAGGGTGTCCCCCGCGAGCTGTGCGATGCGTTCTCCGGTCGTTCCCGTGAGGTCGCCCGCGCGGCGGAGCGCTTCCGTGCCCGCTACGGCCGCGCACCGGAGCGCGGCGAGCTGCGCAACCTCGCGCTCGAGAACCGCAAGGCGAAGACGCTCACCACCCACTCGGACCTCCAACAAGTGTGGACACAGACCGGGCACGATCACGGGTTCGGGCCGGACGAGGCCGTGCGGCTGATCGGCGCATCTGAGCGCCCTGCAGCCGAGCGCGCGATCGAGGATCGCGTCGAGGCGAAGCTCACCGAACACCACGCCGTGTTCGAGGAGCGCGACCTACGCGCGGTCGTGCTGGAGCAGGCCGCCGGGGGGCTGGCACCGGATCAGGCGCTCGCCGTCGCGCGGGAGATGGTCCGCGATCGGCGCATTCTGACCTTGGAAGGCGGCCGGATGACCACCCTAGCGGTGCGCGCCCAGGAGCAGGCGATCGAACGCCGCGCCGCCCAGCTCGCCCAGCCCGCTAGCCGGGATGTCGGCGGCGTCGCCCGTGAACATGCTGCCCGTGAGGTCGCCGAGCGCATCGGCGGGCCACTCAGGCCCGAGCAACACCACGCCCTCGAAGTCCTCACCGGCCCCGAGCGCGCCGCGGTCCTCGTCGGCCCCGCCGGCACCGGCAAGGGAGTGGTCATCGACGCCGCGGCACGCGCAGAGCAGCACGCCGGCCGCGAAACGATCGGGGTCGCGGTCTCCGGTTCCACCGCAGAGCGCCTTGGCGCCGACAGCCCCGCGCTCGCCGGGCAGACACTCACCCTCGACTCGCTGGTCGCCCGCGCAAACACGGGCACCTCCCCGTGGGCAGGGACACCACCGTCATCCTCGACGAGGCAGGAATGGTCGATCACAAGCGCCTCGATGAGCTGACCGCGCTCGTGGAGCGCTCCGGGGCAAAGCTGATCGCCGTCGGTGACGGCAAGCAGCTCCCGTCAATCGGCCCCGGCGGCATGTTCGACCGGCTCACCAATCACGCACCCACCGCCGAGCTCGCGGACATCCACCGCGCCAAGGACCCCGCCGAGCAGCGCACGTGGCAAGCGCTACGCGCTGGAGAACCTGAGCGCGCGATGGCGCACTACGCCTCACGAGGCCAGCTGCACCTCTCCGACACCCGCGACCAAGCCGCCGAGCAAGCCGTACAGACATGGGCCGCGCTCACGGAGGGCCGCGATATCCGCGAGGTGGCGTTGATCGCCGACGCCTCCAACCAGGAGATCGAACGGCTCAACGCCCGCGCACAACACCTCCGCGCACAACGAGGCGAACTCGGACACCACGAGATCCCGCTACCCGGCGTCCACTACGGCCTACGCGAAGGCGACCTCATCGCATTCATCGCACAACACCGCCCGCCGGGCCAGCCCCGAGTCGAGAACGGCACCTGCGGCCAGGTCAGCGCCATCCACGACCACGGCATGACCGTCACGCTCGACGGGTCGCGGCGTGGTGCAGCTCGCCGGCGAGCACCTCGACTCGCTGAGGCTGGCATACGCCCAGCACGTCTACCGCCAGCAGGGTGCGACCGTTGAGCGCTCCGTCGTGCTTACCGGCGGCTGGCAGACCAGCAAGGAGACCGCCTATGTCGAGGCAACGCGTTCACGCCACGGCACCGACTGGTTCGTCGCACGCGATGATCTCGGCGAGGAAGGACAGGACGCCGTACGGATCACGCGCCTGGCCCAGAAGATGTGCAACAGCCGCGCGCAGACTCCATCGCTCGGGCACCCGGAGCGCCTCGACCCCGGCTGGGCGCCGAGCCACAACCCCCTACGGCTTCGCTTCGCCCTCTTGCCAACACGCTGGCTGACCCGCACGCCCAACCGCGATACGCACGACCCCAGTACGGGCCGCGGACGCTGAGTGGCCCCTAACGAAATCGCTCGCGCTGAATGCACTATTTCGACACATCTGTTTGGCTGTACGATGACTCGCGAATGACGCACTCGCCTCCTGGCAGCTCTCGCAACGGTGGCGGACCCAACGGTTCTGGCTCATACTCTTCGACCCAGTCGCAAGCTTCGCAAAGCCGGATGCGGTTGACGGTCTTTGCCTCCATGTCAAACTCCTGATCGCCGAAGACTCGATAGGAGCCGCACGACGGGCATCGATCTGGCCCGCCCCTCTCCTTGCGGAAGATCGCTTGCTCGAAGAGCGAAAGGACGTGCCCGACCATCTCGACGGCCATCGCTCCGTCAATCCTGATCGCATTGCGGTTGTGCGTCAGCCAGCCGACGTATTCCCAAGTCGCTTTCGCGATTTTCTTGAGGTAGCGGCGGAGCGCCTCGTTGGGGTCACCTGGCGCGACGGCATCAGCGATGCGCTCCCCCCAATGGATGAAGTCGCCGCCTGGCGGCGCGGCTGCTCCCTCGGGCAGGATGTCATCCGTACCCATCGCTTTGACGAAGGATAGTAGCGTCTCGCGGCACTGGACTCCAACGGCCTGGAACTCCTCGGCCTCGTCTGCCTCGTCGAGCGATTTCCCGGCACGCTCCCATTGGCGACGCGTCCGTTCTAATCGTGGCTCCGGCCGGTCTGGTGCCTTGCGTGCTTCGGAGGCTTGTATGCGGAACATCAGGCCGATATGGAACGAGAGGGTTTCGTCCATGCTCTTGAACGCCTCTTGGCTATAGAGGTTCGTCAACGGTTTGACGACCCACCAACGTTCCTTGTCGGTGTGAACGTCCCAAACCGAATACTCATTGCCGAAGACACGCTCGCTGGCGAGCTTCTCGGCGTGCTCGACCGTCTCATCTGGCGCTTGGCCTTCCAGGTACTCGATGACGTGGCTACGCTCATGCTCAGGACTCTCCATGTCGGCAATCGTGCCACACGCCACGGTGGGACTTGGCCTTCATTCGGCGAGGTCGGTTAGAGTTCCGATGATGCGGAAGTTAATAGGGGCACTCATCGCGAGCGTCCTGCTGGCTGGCTGTGGCTCTTCGGCTACCACGACGAGCGCGCCGACAACCACACAGGCGGCTACGCCCGTCGCGACGACGACGGCCCAAGCGCCGCCCAAAAAGCTCACCAAGAAAGAACTAACCGAGCAGCGCGTCCGAGAAGGCAAGGAAGCGGCAAAGCGGCGTGCGGAAGAACAGAGCCATGCGGCCGAGCAGCGCACCGAAGAAGCCAGGGAAAGCCGACTCGCAGCCGAAGCGCAGAAGGAAGAAAGGGCAAAGGAGGCCGAAGCAGCCGCCACGTCGAACGCGAAAAAGCTCGTGGAAATCTGGAAGCAGGAACCGGCGGAAGCCAGCGACCCAATGTGGAATCGATCAGTCGGCACCTCCTCTCGTTGAGCCACAAGTGCTCGCAGAACATCCCCACACTGGCCGCCGACATCAACAGCGGCGTCGAAATCCTCGCGAAGGAAGGCATCAAGGAATCGCCCGTCGAAATCGCAGCCGGACTCGACGAGGCTGCACCCGGTAAGAAGGTGTCGCCGGACTGCCGAGGTATTCTCGCTGCACTGCTTGTCGAGATCGAAAAGGGCTAGGAATCCGGCGCTGCCGCGCGCCGACATTTCCACTACGTTGCTCGCTCACCGTTTTGGCGGTTTCGGGTTGGCCCTGTCCATCGCCCACTTCGCTTTGCCTGGCGTTGATGCGCCCTTCGATAGTCCTGTGCGCGGTTTCCTGCCTTTCGGTGGGAGTTTTGGTTTCGGCTGTTTCGGCATGATCGCTCCCGTCTTGTACTATGCGGACACTGCGTTGCGGCGTCCAGCGTCGGCGGCACGTCCCTAGTCAAACCCTGGGAGACGCTGTGTTTCATGACCGGTTGCACTGCCCATGTCCTCTGCGGGGCCCAACCGCTCGGCTTGCTGTGCGTCCTCGGGTCGCCAGGGCTTCAGTCCCCCTTTGGCGATCGCGTGTGTATGCCTGCGCCTCGGTTGCCAGACTTTCGATCCTGACAGCGTGTAACGACGCACAGTACACAATGGCTGCTCTTGCATTGCATGAGCCCACCGCTGTACTACATCGACTCGCCAAGCGTGCTCGGTCACATCTCGCGGGTAGTCAGCAAAGATTGTCGCAATGGTGGCGCGTGTCTCGATGATGACTGGCCCATGCTCGGCAGGCATGATGTCGTCTCCAGTAACCAGAGTCCAGTCGCGCTCGCCTTTGTAGAGCGCGACGAGGCCGCGTAGCAAGTCGGGGTCCTTTACATCGTGAGCAAGACCGAGATCGGCCGCAGACACTGCGTCTCGTGCGCGCTTACGCAGCGAACCGGCCAGGCTCTTCGGTAGGTCGGCGTCGACGACCAGAGCCGATCTCGCCCCACGACGTCACACCGCGATCTCGTAAGCCGAAGACGCCTTCCACCATCGGACCGCGTCTTTGATCTGCTCTGGCGACAAGTCATAGTCCTCTCGTAGAATCGCTTGCCCATCCTCCTCGGTCGCAAGCTCTGCAACCAGAGCAACCGGAACGCGACGCCCCTTGATGGTTGGGCGACCTGAGAGGAAATCCGGGTCAACGTTGATATGCAGCAGGCCGGGGAGCTCTCGTGCTGCCCATCCCCCACGTCGGAGATCCGCGGCGACACGCTCGGGATTCACGGCCGTGTGCTCGACGAGCTGCCAGCCGTGTGGGCCTAGCTCGAAGCGGCGTTCACCCTCCCTCACGAGAAGTGAGGCAAGGGGGACCTCCCCTTCGGCGGAGAGCGCCTCGAGGTGGGTGTGCTGGAGGGGCCAGTCGCCCCGTGTTCACGCAGGCCATCAATGACCGGTCGAAGTACCTGGAGCGGTACCCCCTTATCAAGGAGTTCGTGAACGAGGATCGCCTCGGCGGCGTCCTGGAAGCTGTAGAGCTTGGGGTAGTCCTTGCCTCCGACTGAGACGCCCGGATATACCCGTAATGCGCCCATTGCCCGATCGTCCCACCGGATACGCCAGCGAGCTGACCGACTTCTTGGGCGAGATAGCGGCCCCTAGGCGGCATCTGCACGAGCGTGCCCACCGGCAGACCCTAGCCGACACTCCGGCGACGACATGTCGCCGAATCTGCGTCCAAGAATTGAGTGCCAGCACCTCAGAGAGCGCAATGCTGGATCGAACCATCGACCTCCGGCCTGCAAGCCGGGGCCAGCGCGATTCCCCGCAAAATGCGGGGCGAGTGTGGTACTCGCCCGCGGTACTCGGGCCCAAACCCGAGTACCAACCGAGTACCAAACCCCAAAGAAAAAGCCCCGATTACCAGGGCTTTCCCTCGACGGGAGCGACGGGGGTCGAACCCTCGATTGTTGCCTCGGGGATCGAGATACGGCTGTAGGGTGCCGGGCGTGTGACCGCCGGGAGCCGGTCGTGTGGCTGGCTCAGGCGATGCGCTGCGAGCGCCGGTCAGCCGAGGAGGTTGCCGCAGAAGACCAACACGGGACTACCGACGAGCTTGACCCACCCGCCGACCGCGACGCCGGCCACCACGCGGTGCCGGGCGTCAACCGCCCTCGTGTTCCCGGCGAGTAACGTACGGCTCATGAGGGACATACGCGAGATCCTCGGCGCTCTCGTTGCGGCCGACGAAGCCGCGCCCGAGCAGCAGACATTCATGCTGATCTACGCCGGTGCCGGTCGAGAGATCCTCGCGACGGGCTGGCCGGAGGACTTGGCGGCACCCTCGAAAGAGGAGGTTGACGAGCTTGAGGAACGGGGCTGGGTTCGCGTGACCGACGCTGAGGGAAGCGGACGCAGCTTCGCGGTGACGGTCGCTGGACGCGACGCCGCGAGAGACGCGCGCGGCAGCTCTCGGCAGCCACGAACTCAGCAGTTGCTCTGGACTGGACCGCGGTTACGCGGTGCTCGACAGTCTGTGGGAGGCGTACGTGGCCACTGGCGCGCCTGAGCACGGTGTGCAAATCCGAGCCGGTTCTGCGCGAGCTCAAGGAGCCGGCGGCTGGTCGTGCCGCGATGCGCGAGCTCGTTCGCGGAGGCTACCTCGAGGCACTCGCCGATGTTGAACAGGCGGACATCCCGTTGGTGGTACGTCCGACGCCGCTCACATTCCAACTGCTCGCAGGTTGGCCTGGCGGCAACCCCGAGGCGGCGCTCGCCGAACTCGTGGCCGCGCTTGACCAGGCGATCGACTCCACGCCGAGGGGGAGCAGCGCTCCAAGCTCGCGCGGGTCCGGGACGGGTTGCTCGGTGCCGCCCACGACGTGGCGATCGCCTACTTCGAGAAGAAGGTCGGCGCGTAAATTAGGCGAACCTGCTCAGCCGCCGATCATAGACTCATGACCGGAGAGTTGCGCTGCTTCGAGAGCAAGGCCAGACCTTCGCCGTGCTCGCCGTCAAGCCGCACGTCGTACAGAGCCCTCCCGTGCGCGAGGCAATGGTCGCCGCCGCCCGCGGATGGTTCGGCGTGCGCACCGCCCTGCTCGCAGAGGACGGAAGAAATCTGGGGCCGAAACGACATCGTGCGATGGCTCCAAAACATTCACGTCAGCCAACTGCCGTGGCGCAAGTTCACGGTGTAGCCAGACAACGGAAAACACAAGGAGGACATCCATGGCCGACAAATGGGCCGACTACATCATCACCGCAGTGCGCTTCAACAGCACCGGCACGCACATCGAAGCCGTACAGATTCGAGCCGACAACGGCGACACAGCCGGGCCTGGAGCGAAGCCACTCGTGCCCAAATCGTTGCCTCTCTCGAAGCCAGCACCACGTTCTGCACCGCCACGAAAGGAAGCGATGGAAACTGGCACAAAGGAGCGACCGTAAAAGTTGTGGTGATCGACAACCAAAAGTACATCCGCACCAAAGCAGACGGAACGAAGGCGGACAACCTCGACAACCTCCCGACTTTCTAGGCCAAACGGCACTCCGCGTCACGAGCCGGTCGAAGGGGCCGCGCGGAGTCGAACCCCCGATTGTTGCGTCGCGGATCGAGATTCGGCTGTAGCGTATGACCAGGCGTTCGGCAGGGGGCAGTAATGCTCATGCGCTCCCACCGTAGGGCTGACGCGCCAGCACGATCTCGGAGACCTCCACAGCACCGGCGTCGCGCAGCGACCTCGCGACCGCACGGAGCGTGAGGCCCTCCGTGTAGACATCGTCGTAGACCAGGACACGCCTTCCACGGACCAACTCGGCGTCGGGGACGCACAGCGCGGGCCTCAACTCGTGTTCGGCGATCTCGTAGCGCTTCTTCCAAGTCTTCCCGCGGAACGGGGTAGTCGCCGCGGTCTTCTGGATGACCCTGGTTTGAAAGGGCCAGGTGCCGTCGTCCTCCGTAATGGCGCGCTTGATCACCAGCTCAGTGTGATCGAACGCCCGCCCTCCCTTCCCGACCCAGGTGGGGCTCGGGATGATGAGGTCGTAGCGCTGAAACGCCACATCGTGGGCGTTGAGATATCCAAGCAGTACTCGGCCAAAGATGGCTGCCCACGCCCGTCTTCCTTCGACCTTGTATCTGTCGATCGCTCTCCTGAGTGAGCCCGTGCGCATCGAGATGGCCCACACCCATTTGAAGAAGCGACTGTCCTCCTCCCAGCTACAGAGAGGGTTGCCGCACGACCCATCCTCCTTCAGCGCGAGCTCGCACAGATCGCAGCGATTTTCCGCGAGTCGCTCAAACGAGCTCTTCGCGCAGTCAAAACAGATTTTTGCGGGGCCGCTGACGAGGTACGGACATCCGGCGCAGTTACCGAACCCAGCAGGCTGCGGGCGAGTGTCCACCGGCTCACGCGAGCTCAAGCGCGAGCTGTCGCCGCCCGGCCGAGAACTGCTCGATCGCCTCATGCGACCGGAGCCGAGTGAGCACGTCCTCGACCGAGCGGATCTCGATCGCGCCGCGCTCCGCGACGTACTTCTGCGCCCAAGGCTGAGAGGTGACAAGGCGACTAACCAGGAACACCAGCTTGCCATGTTCGAGCGCGAGGCGAGCCTGCATCTTGGCCCCAGAGGTTTCACTTGCCTCGATTACCACCGTGCCCTGGCTCATCCCGGAAGTCACGACGTTGCGACGAGGAAAGTTGTAGCCCGTGGGCGGCTGGGAAGGCCAGAACTGAGACACGAGCGCACCAGACTTCACGATGCGCTCGGCAAGACCAGCGTTCTCCTTGGGATAGCAGCGCAGAATCCCCGTCCCTAGCACCGCGATTGTCCGTCCGCCGCACGCGAGCGTCTCCTCGTGCGCGGCGGTGTCGATGCCCCGCGCGAGCCCGGAGAGGACCGTTACCTCATGCTCAGTAAGGAGGTTGGCCATCTTCCGCGCGCGCTCAATCCCCTTCTCCGAGGCGTCGCGTGTACCCACGACGGCAACCGAGCGGGCGTCCTCGCGCGCAAGGTGGCCCCGATAGAAGAGAAACGGCGGCAGATTGTAGATCACCCGAAGGTTCGCAGGATAGTCGTCATCGAGAACCGTCACGAGCTTCGCACCCGCCTCGTCCTCGGCATGGCGAATCTCCTCGACCGCGCGTCGCCGTGGCTTGTCAAAATCTCTACGGGCGCTGGCAATCAGCTTCTGCGTTTCCCTAGCCTCTTTAGACTTCTCGGCAAGCTCTCCCTGTAGCAGTCGCTCTAGACCCCCTGGCCGCTGTGCTTCGCGCGCGATCACATGCCAGTTCACGTGATCGATCGCGCATAGAGCAAGAAGCGATGCTTGCACCTCAAGGTCCATCAGACAACTCCTTATCGAACGTATGTTCGCCTGCTCCGCCCAACTGTACCTGACCATGCGGACACTACTCTCCTGTCCAGGCCATTTGGCGTATCGCCCTGCCGGCGTCAAAAGACGGCCGGCCGGCACCTGCGCTTGCAGTCTTCCGTTGGCCTACGGCTTATCGTCGGGCGGGAGCATGTGAGGCTCGTGCTCGCGCCAGAACGCCTCGGACTGCTCGGGCGTCGGGTCAAGTAGCCCGGCGCGCTCGCGGATCACGTCCGCCGACGTATCCGGCGCGAGGGGCTCGTGCTCGCTCATAGGCAGCATGATGACAGGGCATCGCGGGCGGCCGGCGCGGCGCCTGCGGGGCGGCCTCTTGAGATCCGGCGCGGGTTCTGCTCTGCTCCGGCGCCGAACCTAAACATCATGTGGCCGGGCGAGCGTTGGCGCGCCCGCCCGGCCTGTGGACACCGAAGAATCTGCCTTCGGATGCCACGGCCGACACCGTAGCTCTCCGGCTGCGGGCCGGTCCAGTCATGGCACCCCCTGGGCGACTCTTCGGCCGACCGGAACGGAGCGACCATGACCGTCGTCATACCCGAGGAACTGCTGGCGCCGCTGCGTGACGAGCTCTTCTTCGACCTGTACGCCCAGGTCGAGGAGGCCAGCGCGCTGATCGACCCTCGCAAGCGGGGGAACATCGGCAACGAGGTCAGAGCGTGTCTCGCGCGTGCGAACCGCACGCGGGCGCTGCTGGATGTCGTGGGCTGGATCGAGCCCGTCGAGGCGCCCACCGTCGTCGAGGTCGACGCGCGCAAGCACCGTGAGGCGCTGCTGCGGACCCTGCTGGCGCGCATCGAATCCGAGCACGGCATCGAGGAAGACCCGGAAGCAAGCGATGAGACCCGTGCGGCCGCGAAGGCGCGCATCGGGCAGCTCACCGACCTCATCGTCTGTGTGGAGGAGGCCGGCTCGTGAGTGCCCCCGATCCGTGGAGCGAACCGGCGCGGTTCTACAGGTACGCCGCGCGCCGGCAGGCACGCGGACTGGCGACGCTGCCACCGCCGCACCGGGTTCCGGAGGAGCGGCACGTCGAGATGCTGCATCTGCGGCTGGTGGAGGGCCTGACGCTGCGCGAGGTCGGCGAGCGCACCGGCGTCACCGACGGGCGCGTGCAGCAGCTGCTCCGGGACTATTTCGGGCTGCGCGTGCGCAAGCCGGAGGGCGTGACGCCCTCCGCTGAGAGCGAGGTCAGGGTTCCGCCGGGGTTCGTTGAGGTGTTGCGCGAAATCGTGGAATGCGGGTATGGCGCGGGGATCGTGACGGCGCTGCGGGAGTGGCAGGACCTCGAGCGCCAGATCGCGAGATGGTCGGATGATCCCAAGCAGAATCAAGTGGCGCGGCAGAATATCCGGCGGATCGAGGCGTTCATGTTGAGCGCGGGCGAGGACGATCGCAGCGTGGTCTCTGTCGCACTCCCGTCTAAGGCGGTGGCGCTCGTGCGCTTGGGTTCGCTCGGGGAGCTGGGTGACGCGGCGTTGGAGATCAGCGAGGCGATCGAACGGACGGGCTACGACCAGGCGGCCAAGTGGTACGCCGAGACGCTGAAGCGCCAGGACGCCGTGCGCGCGCTGCTCAACGCGATCGGGTGGGAGAACGTCGAGGAGCCGCGGCCGGTGACGGTCTACCTCGACGTTCACCGCGACGCGCTGGCGCGCGCCATGCACAACGGCCTCGATGACCAGAGGACACGAGCGATGCACCCTGACACGCCGAAGGAGGAGCACACGACAGCGGAGGCGAATTGCGCGCTGCTGGAGAAGCTGCTCGCGGCGATCGGCGGCCAGACGCGGCGGCCGGGCAACACTGGGAGCGCGTGATCCTCGCCACGTCGGCCGGCGTCCGGCCGGCCCCCGAGTTTTTCCGCCGAGGGCTCTGCTCTGATCGCACGATAAGCCAAAACTGATGCGGCCGGACGGGCTGCTTGCGGCACCCCGCCCGGCCTGTAGCACCGAAGACGTTACCTTCGATGCCACGCCCACCGTAGCTCTCTGCGGATAGGTAAGTCGTGCTCGCTGGTGGTCCTTCGGTGCCCGAAAGGAGACCAGGGTGAGCGCAGGACCCGTCCACATATCGGGGGGAGCCGCGGCCGTGAAGGCGCCCGTGCTGCTGCTCTACGGCGAGGAGTACGCGAACCTCGCGCTGGCCGACGAGCTGGCGCTCGACGGTTACGACGTGCGCCGCGCCAGCGACGCGGTGACGCTGCGCGCCGCGTGCGACACCCGCGAGATCGACGTGCTCATCCTCGGCCAGACTGCACACCGAGGGTGCGGGCTCGAGGTGCTGCGCCAGTTGCGCGCCGGAGCGTTCGCGCCGCATGCCGAGCCTGGGCTGCTCACGCTCTGGATGAGCCCGAACGGGAAGCTGCGCGACGTGCTGCGCGGCTTCGAGGCCGGCGCCGATGATGTGATCCGCACGCCGTACGCCTACCCCGAGTTCCGCGCGCGCGTGCAGGCGCTCACCCGCCGAGATATCCACGGGGGCCGCGGCCAGGACATCCACGGGGCCCTCGGCGTGATCGAGTTCGGGGAGCTGCGTATCGACACTGCCGCGCACGAGGTCACGGTCGGTGCCACCCGTGTCGGTCTGCGCCCGTTGGAGTACGAGCTGCTCGTGCATCTCGCGCGCGACCCCACCCGCGTGCATACCAAGAACGAGCTGCTCGGGCAGGTGTGGGGCATCCACACGGCCGTGATGACGCGGACGCTGGACTCCCACGCTTCACGGCTGCGATGCGCGCTCGCCCGCGCCGGCGCCGAGGGGTGGGTGCGCGTCACTCGCGGATTCGGCTACCGCCTCGCGCCTGACTCCCTCACTTGGCACACCCCGACCAGCACAGGAGGTTCACTCGCCCATGCCCAGTAACCGTAGTTCAACCGACTCGGAGGCGCATGTCCTCCTCGACCAGGCTGTCCTTCAGCTCATGCTCGACCTCGACCGGCAGCGGCCTTGGTCTGGAGGTGAGATAGCCAGGATGATAAGCACGCCCGGTGACGTCGCCGCCAGCCTCGCGCGGCTCCGTGCGGCAGGGATCATCCACCGCTGGAGCGACCTGGTGAGCGCCACGCACGCGGCTGTCTACTTCCACGAGATCACGCAGTCGCTCGACTCCACCGCCGAGGGTGAGCACCACGACGACAGCGCCGTACTCAACAGCCTGATCGCACGCGCCAACGACGGCGAGGGCCCGCTCTCCGAGCAGGAGATCGGGAAGGCATTCGACGCCGCGAAGCGCAAATTGAAGGCCCGCATCACGGACGCGCTGAACCGCCTCGACGGCGCCGGGCTCATCGAGCGCCACAACGAACTGTCCATCGCGTCCGAGGTCGCCATGTACCTCGACCGCATCCTTACGCTCTGACGCAGGGTCGGGCGAGCGCGCAACTATGTGGTTGCGTGGTTACGCAGGCACGCGCTTGCGTAGTTGTGGACATCGCGGCTGGTTCGCGGTAGACCTGTCGCCATGACCATTTCCTTCGTTGCGCGTGCGGTCGAAACGCCGTCCGGCTTCGCGGTCGGCTGCTCGGCTGGCGAGCAATTAACCTTTTGCGCAATTGCGCAAAAGGTTGTGGACATCGCGGCCGAGTCGCGCTAGACCTGCCGGCATGACTATTTCCTTTGTTGTGCGTGCCGTCGAATCGCTCTCGGGCTTCGCGCTTGGGCTGCTCGGCGTGCTGGGGTTGCTGCTCGGGCTGGTGTGGCTGCCGGTGGGGCTGGCCGTGGCTTGTGTGCTTGTGGTGTTGGCGGGTCGTGTGTGGGGTCGGCGTCGTCTGGCCGGGGCGGGCGGCTGGTGGGAGGTTCGTTTCGGTGAGCGGGTGTCGCGGCTGGCGCTGGAGGCCGTGATGCGAACGTTGGCGGGTGGGCTGCCGCGGCGGTTTCTGCGGGCCTCGCCGTGGGTCGCACTGTCGGTGTCCGTCCATGAGGACAGGGCGGCGTGTGGCCTGTTCGTCTCGGGTGGGCTCTCCGCGGCCCAGGTGCGCGCAGCGGTCGAGCAGGCATTCGGCGGTGTCACCGTCGAGGCTGACCGGCGGGTTCTACCGGACGCAGGCGGCCGTGTGCACCAGCGGGTTGGGAGTCTCGCGCCGGTCGGCTCGCGGTTTCTGCCGTTGCGAGTGGATCATCGTGTGGACCCTGCGGGGCAGTTGTTGGCGTCGTTGCGGGCGCAGGAGGCTGGGGAGGGCGGTGTCGTTCAGCTTGTGCTGCAGGCCCCAGGGCGGTCTGCGGGCTCGCGGGCGCGCAGCCAGGCCGCGCGGCTGCGTTCGGGCCACGGGCTTCAGTCGAGCGCCTCGTTGAGGGCGCTCGATGGTGTGGGCTCGGCCCTTGGCGGGGTGCTCGATGCGCTCACACCGGGCTCGCCGCACCCGATCGGGCGGCCGTCAGCGACACGGGTGGCGGACCCGTTCGCGCTGGAGCGTGCACGGGCGATCGACGCGAAGGCCGCCGCGCCGATGCTGGCCGCGACGATCCGCGCGGGGGCGTGGGCGCGGAGTCGGCGGCGGGCGCGCGGACGGCTGGGTGGGGTGCTCGCGGGGTTCGGCCAGTATCACGAACTCGGCGGGCTGCGCCGCGGCCGGGAGCCGTTCTGCGCACGGCGGCTCGCGCGGTGTCTGCCAGCGATGCGGCCGCGGTTGCTGTTGAGCAGCGGCGAAGCGGCGGCGCTGGTGGCGCTGCCGGAGGAGAGCGCGCTCGCGCCGGTCTCGTTCACCGAGGCGCCCGCGCGCCGCGTCGCGCCAGTCGCACAGGCCCCATCGCGGGGGCTGCTGCTGGGTCGCAGCGACCACTCGGGGTTCGACCGCGAGGTCCGCGTCGAACCGCGGGCGCTGCTTCAGCACACGCACGTGCTCGGGCCGACCGGCCGGGGCAAGAGCACGCTCTTGTTGAACATGACGGTCGAGGCGATCCGCGCGGGGATGGGCGGGATCGTGCTCGACCCGACCGGCGAGCTGACCAGCCTCATCCTCGCCCGCGTACCCCGCGAGCGCCAGGAGGACGTTGACCTGCTCGACCTCGGCGACGAGCGCTACCCGCCAGCGCTGAACCTCCTCGCCTGCCGGCCGGGTGAGGGTGACGCGCAGGCGCAGGCGATCTGTGGCGTCTTCGCGCGGCTGTTCGCAAGGTTCTGGGGGCCGCGCACCGAGGACATCCTGCGCTCCGCTCTCACGACGCTGCTCGTTGGCCGCGATCCGGCGGGGCCGGCGCCGACGCTCGCGGATGTGCTGACGTTGCTCTCCGACCCGGGGGAGCGCTCGCGGTACACGGCGAGTGACCCGGTGGCGCTGGATGTGTTCTGGCGGCAGTGGCAGATGCTCAGCGAGCCCGCGAAGGCGCAGGCGCTCGCGCCCTTGTCGAACAAGCTGCGGGCGCTGCTCGGCAACCGTGCGCTGCGGAACATGCTCTGCCAGCCCGCGGCGCCGGACATGCGCGAGCGGATCAACACAGGGCGGTGGCTGCTCGTCTCGCTCCCGCACACGCTCGGGGAGGACGCGGCCGACCTTGTCGGCTCGGTGCTGTTGCACCGCGCGTGGCAGGCCGTGCAGCAGCTCGGGCCGCTCGCGCACAGTGACCGCCCGCCGTTCCTTTGTCTGGTCGATGAGTGCCACCGCTTCTGCCATTTGCCGCAGGGGATGGCGAGCGCGCTCGCGCAGGCGAGGGGTTACGGGCTGGGGTTCGTGCTCGCGCACCAGCATCTCGCGCAGGTCGCCGACCACGGGCTGCTGGAGGCGATCGACGCGAACTGCCAGACAAAGATCTGCTTCGCGTTGCAGGCCGCGGACGCGCGGCGGATGGCGCCGCACTTCGAGCCCCGTCTTCACGCCAGCGACCTCCAGCACCTCGGCTCCTACACGATCGCGTGCCGTGTCCTTCACGACGGGCGGGAGCTGCCCGCCGCGACCGCCGCGACACTCCCACCGCCCGACCCCACACCGGGCGACACAGCAGGGTCGATCCGCCAGCGCGCGCACGACCGCGCGAGCGACCGTCAGGCGGTGGAGGCGTCCATCCGGGAGCGCTACGGACGGATCGAGAAGCCACCACCCGGACGCGCACAGGCCGACGAACAGGACGACCTCGGGGAAGACCCCGGCTTCGAGAACCTCGACCCGGAGAGTCTTGGGGCTCCTCCGTTCGCTCCTCCCCACGACCCTCCGCCCGATCCTCCCTCCGAGGGAGGACCCCCAGCGCCCGCTATCCCGCGCCACGACAGCGATCTGGAGCTCTTGGAAAACCCCGACAGTGAACAGTTCTCTCCCCTCCCCGTGCGGCGGCTATGACGCCGAATCTTCCTCCCACGACCGCCCGCGACAGGGATCTGCTCGACCGCCTCTCCCAGCACGAGCCTCTCTCCACTTCCGAGCTGTGCCTGCTCTTCTTCACCGGGCTGCGGACCTGCCGGGAGCGGCTGGTGAAACTCCACACGCATGACCTGTTGACGCGCGTCTACCCGACGCGCGCGCACCGCGGCGGGCGCACCGAGGCGCTGTGGTTCCTCTCCCCCCACGGCCGGCGGACCATCGGCGCACCAGCGCGCCGGCCGCCGGGCCTGTCGATCCCCGACCTTGAGCATCGCCGCGCGACCGCGGGCTTTTTCATCGAACTGGTCGAGCGGAGTCTCACCCGGTGCGAGGAGGGCCTGTACCGCTGGCTCGGCGAGCAGCAGGCCCAGCAGGGCACCGGCCCCACGGTGCGGCCGGACGGGTACGGCCGCTATCTGCTCCCGGATGGTGAGATCGCCTTCTACCTGGAGATCGACCGCGGCAGCGAGCCCACCCGGCGCGTCAAGACCAAGCTCGACACATACCGGCAAGCGCTCGCCGCCGACCCCCACCGCGACCGCGGGAACATCCTGCTCGTCTGCGAAGGACGCCGCCGGCTCGCCAACCTCGCGCGGTGCGCGCCACCCGGCCCGCCGTGGGTATGGGGCACCACCGACCGCGAGCGCTACACGCTCCTCCCCGGCCGCGACCAGCAGCGGACATTCACCGAGCTGCCAGCAGGACCCCGCCGCGCCGACCACCACACCCGCTACTGCCTCGGGTGCCGCTGGCGCCACCCCGCCCACGCGGCCAGCACCCCACGGCGGGCGGCATGAGTGCGCCCCGCAGGCCACGGGAGTGCGCGCCGGCGACACGACCAGCGAAGGGACACGCTCGCCCATGCGAGCGTGAGCGTCGCGGCGGCGACCCTCGCGCGGACACACCGCGCCCGGCACGACGGGCGGCCCGCGGCGCCCGGCGGGTCTGCCCCGAGAGCGCCGCGCCGGGACGGGCTGTCAGAGCCTTGAGATCGCCGCGGGGATCTGGTCTGATCGCCGCAACCCACGACCCCCGAGCAGGAGGACCCCGCCATGACCCCAACCCCGCTCTCGACCCCCAGCTCCACGAGTTCGCGCGCTGGTTCGCCGACTGGTGGCTGCGCCGCGGACGCGACCTCACCGACCCCACCCGGCACGACCGATAGACCCCAGCGCGCCGCAGCCTACGTGCGGGAGTCAACCGAGGAGCAGGGCCAGGGGTTCTCCCCCGACGCGCAGCGCCAGGCGATCGCCAACTTCGCCCCGGAGAACGACCTGGAGTTGATCGGCGAGTACTGCGACTTTCACTCCGGGTGGCGCAAGTCAGAGGCCCGCCCCGAGTTCCAGCGCCTGATGGCCGACGCCGCCGCCGGCAAGTTCGATGTGGTGCTCGTCTACCACACCTCCCGGTTCGCACGCAACCAGGTCGAGGCACGCCGCTACAAGCAGCTCCTACGCGAGCGGCTCGGCATCCGCGTCATCTCCGTCACCCAGCCAATGGGAGAAGACCACACCGACCCCTCCGCGTTCCTCGCCGAGTCCATCCACGAGATGTTCGACGAGTACTACTCCGTCTCGCTGTCCTTCTGGACCCGTAGCGGGCTACGCGAGAAGGCCAGGCAGGGGCACCTCGTCGGCAGTCTCCCCTGGGGGTACGTGCGCGACCTCGCCACCAAGCTCGCTGTCCCCCACCCCGAGCGCGCGCCGCTCGTGCTCCAGTTGTTCGAGCGCTACGCGACCGGCCACGAGTCCGACCGCACCCTCGCGGCATGGCTGAACGCCAAGGGCGCCCGCACCACCCGCGACCGCCTGTTCGGCAAGGACACAGTGCGTGAGATGCTGTGCAACGCCGCCTACGCCGGGTACGTCTCGGGGCTGCGTGACAAGAGCCGCGCGATCCGCGGGCTACACGAGGCCATCGTCGCCGAGGAGTTGTTCGACCGTGTGCAGGAGGTCCGCTCGTGGCGCACGAAGGTCGTCAAGCCCGGCAGGCCCTCGGAGGAGTACCTGCTACGCAAGCTCATCCACTGCGAGCACTGCGGCGCCCGGATGCACGGCTGCCGCAGCGGCCGGGAGGGGATGCGCCGCTACCAGTGCTCCACCCGCCGCCACCACGGCACCTGCGAGCAGACGATGCTCGCCGCGCAGCCGTTGGAGGAGCAGCTGGTCGATTGGCTGCACGACTTTCAGCCGGACACGGAGCTTCGGCGGCTCATGCTCGACGCCATCCGCGCGGAGACCGCCGGACACCCCAGCGAAGACGCCGACCGCCGCCGTGAGTTGACCGCGCAGCTTGAGCGGCTGCGCGAGCTGTACGTCATGGGTGACATCACCAAGCCCCAGTACGTCATGCGCCGCCAGATGATGGAGGAGGAGCTACAGCGCACCAAGCCGCCGACAGACCCCGACCTCGACCGCGCGCAGGCCCTCCTCGAAGACTTCGCGCGCTTCTGGGACGCCGAGCCCCAGCCAGCCGAGCGACGCAAGCTCATCCTCTCCCTGTTCGCCCAGGTCTGGGCAAAGGACGGCCAGATCGTCGCCGTCAAACCCAACACGGCATTCGCGCGCTACTTCACCGCCGCCTCGGAGGTGCGAGCCAAACACCCAAAAGCGGGCGCGAACAATGAGGCAACAAAGGCGGGAGCGACGGGGGTCAAACCCTCGTCCGGCACCGCATCCAGATCAGGCGCCGGCAGCAGTGACGGCCGGGCATCAGCCCGCAGAGGCGAGCCCCAGGCGGTCGGCCAACTCCCCCGGGGCGTGAGACGTCCTGTGTCAACCCCCGAGTGTCGTAGCGGATGTCGGCTGGGTGGCGACCGTGTCGGGCCGGGGGCCCGACTGGCTCGGAATCGTGACGGTGATGTGGGTCTGCAGGCCGCGGTGGCGGGCTGGGTCGTAGGGAGTGTGGTCTTGCCAGCAGCGCCACAGGACGCGACACCAGGCGCGTCCGAGGGTGCGGATCGCGCGGGGTGGTCCTGTCCGCGGGCTCTGGCTGTCGCGTAGCGGTCTTGCGCCCAGGGGTGGCGGGTCGCGTCGGCGAGGGTGCTGGTGGCGTCTCTGAGGTGCTTGTCGGCGCCGCGGCGGAAGCACGCGACCTTGCGCTTGCCGGACTCCACGGCGACGGGGCTCATCCCCGCGTCGGCCGCGAGGGCCTCCGGGGTGGGGTAGCGGGCTCGGCAGTCCCCGATCTCGGGGAGCAGAGACTGGCGGTGCAGGTCACGCTCTTGGGGTCGCGGAACAGCGAGAGGAAGATCTGCCCGTCGGGGTGAGCGTGGACGCGGTGAGCGATCTCGCGGGTCAGCTCGCTGATCTTGCCCACGAGGGGCTTCAGGGCAGCGACAAGGGCAAGCACGATCGCCCTTCTGGCTTAGATCTCCGCTTCGCCAGCGAGACCCTGTGGAGCGTCCCTGAGTCTGGTGAGCAGCTGCGAGGGCGTCTTGCGTCCGCTGTAAGCGTGCCGTGCCAGGAACGCGGCCAGGCGCTTCTCCCCCAGGCCACGAGCATTGAGGGGGCTGGGGTAGCGCTCAAGGAACGCCAGGCCGATCGGACTGTCGATCTCAGCGAAGATGCAGGCCGCCCCGGGCCAGAATCGCTCGAGTTCAGCGCGCAGCTCGTTCGCGAGTGCGACTCTGCTCTGCACAAGGTCTTCTCTGGCGCGGGTGAGCGCCCGCAGCGCCTTCGTCTCATCGCTGTCAGGGTCAGCACCCGGAAGCGGTGGTTGTCAGTCCGCGCCAGCTCGCACAGCACGAACGCGTCAAACGCATCGGACTTCCCGCCGGCGGGCCTGAACCGCGGTCGCGCGGCGTGCACCTTGGTTGGGTGAATCGCCATCACCCGCAGCCCAGCGTCCAGCAGTCGCTCGACCAACAGTCCATCCGGCCGCTCGATCGTGACCAGCTCGACTCCCAAGCGCACCAGCGTCCCGCACAACGCGCCAAGACCACGCTCATCGTGAGCGAATGCCTGCACGAGCACTCGGCTCCCGTCAGCGTCCTGCACGAACACGTCGTGCTTCTCGCTAGCCCAATCCACTCCCGCATACCTGCCCATGGCTCATCCTCCTCGGTTGAGGTTCTCGCTTCACAAAGCCACGGCCGAGAGGTACCGTTGCGGGTGCTCATTGACGGGCCCTCAACGGGGCTACGTCCTGTTTGCCGCTTATGGCACCTCGCCCCGCCGGGAGGAGCAGGTCTCACGCAGGCCCTCACACGGGCAAGCACCGAGGGCTCTCTCCCGACGGCGGCCGAGGCAGCCAAAGGATGCCCAATGAGCACCTGAGTTCGCGAGCGCGATCAGGTAGTCGTCGTCGGCGTCGGCGGTCCTCGCAGGTCCGGGCGCCGCGTACTCGACCATCATCGCTCGATCGCGGAGGGCCGCGATGTACGCCGCCGCGCGGCCCTCCGCGGCGTGCGCGGTGAACTTCTCGCGGCCCAGCACGTGCATCAGCTCGGCGATTAGCGCCGGGGACACGAGCAGCTCGACCCGTCGAGGATCGCATCGACGAGGAGTGCCGGCGTGGCTTCTTCAGAGGGGTGGCGTCGATGGGCGCAGACGCACGCCACGTTCCACCGCTATTCGCTGAACAAGTACATGTTGGTCGCGATGCAGGGTCGCAGGCGACGCAGGTCGGAGTTTCGCACCTGGCAGTCGCTCGGGCGGCAGGTCCGCAAGGGTGAGCGCTCGCCCGGATTCAAGGTGGAGCGCGAGGCGTTGGAGCATGCGGGTTCTCGTGCACGAGCTGGCTCACGCTCGCGCGGTCACTACGGTGAGTATGGGCGCGAAGCAGCCGAGGTCCGTGGTTGAGACGGCGGCCGTGATCGTCTGCGGTGCGCTCGGGCTCGACACGTCCGGCGTAGATCCCATACATCGCCGAATGGGCGAGGCGTGCGACCTGAAGGGTGGCGAGTCTGTATGAGCGCCAGCTTGTGCGGCCGGGCGATGTCAACTACTCCATAAGGCCGCCACGCTTGCAGTATGACGGGTACCAAGGGCGATGAGCCCTTGGTACCCGTCTCAACTACTCGACGAGGAGTTAATTACTTGAGCCAGCGGCACCGGGCTGACTTGGGATATGGGAGAGAATCGCTGGGACGTTGGTCGTATGACTTACCCCGTTGGGCGTGGTATAGCTCACGGACTTGAGGTTGTTGTCTTCGTGCGACACGACGTTATTCGTCACGGACACGTCATACGAGGAGCCATCCTGATCCGTAAACGTCACGGTCTTGACACCATTAGGGAGTAGCGCCGTCACTCGGACATTCGATTTTTCAACTCCGGTGCCCACCCCAATGACTCCTTCTGCTTCCACCGTCGGCACTTTTCCACAGACCGATCCACCGCCTGAGCTGCCGGTCATATGCATCACGCAGAGTTCGCCGCCTGACTGGCCGACATATACTTCGGTCTGCCCTACTACGGCTGCGAGCACCGCACCGGACGGAGGGCTCACCGAGTCGGTCTGCGCGATGCGTGCCCGGCTCTTGGGATGCGAAAACACCGCGAGGCCCGATTTCCATGTGCTTCGATGCTTACTTGTGGCATTGCCACTGGCGGACAACGCACCCGCAACGACCGTCCCTGCGATTACGGCGACTACGACAAGCATTACGGCTCTAGATCTTGTCATCATCTCAAGCCACCCCTATTCGCATTTTTTGTAGTTGTCCTGGACGCCATAGAGCCAGCTAGCGAAGTTCAAACTCTCCGTCTCTCCATGCCCATAAACTTCACCGCCGAGGCAGACATGTGCGGTGCTGGAGCCTCCTGCGCATTCGGCGCCCATCTGGGTGTAGCTACCGCCGCCATTGTTGCGCCATATGACTGCACAGGCTCCTTCGCCCGAGAAATTGATGGAAAAGTTATTTTTGACGTAGTTTTCATGTCCGTTGACCGCCGTACAGCTCCCGCATTCATATGATTCGTCGGTCGCAAACGCCGGCACCGCAACAAACCCGGTCGTTGCAAACGCAACAATCAAGCCGACAGCGAGCAGCAAACGCCGAAAACGGCGGCTATCGTGGGTGGTTTCGATCATCTCGTTACCTCCAGCATCCTTTCGTTCGACGATTTGGGGCCATGTGGTTCCATCTGTGGCAGACCATTCTACTTAACGGGCGAGTCTATCAGCTAGGCTCGTCTGATGTATGGCAAGCTCCCGATTCCCGCGCCAACGCCTTTCGTTGTCCGCTCGGCGAACATCGAGCGCAGCCGCGGATCGCGTCCAGCCCGCTACCAAGTGGCTCGGATGGGGGTCAAGCGGCCTTCGACTGGGGGCACGACCGCCCGAGCGTGGGCGTGAAGGCCGTTCTCAAACGCGAACACACCGGATCAGCGGCGTGAGTGGCCTCCGTCGACGCGCCCTATCAAGCGCAAAGCAGTGGTGCCGGGCGCGCGGGCTCGCCCAGCCAGCAAAGCACCGAGGGCCTGCTGAGCGCCGTTCAATTTGGGGATGAAATGGCCTGTCGGTGCTGTTGAAGTTGTTGACGGGGCGGTTTGCGTGGGCGGAGCGGGTCGGCTGGCGTTTACGCGTCGTGGTAGGCATCCCCACACGAGTCGCCCCTTCCCGCTCGCGCGGCGGTGTGGGAAGCTGCGGGGCATGTGTGGAGGGACGGGGTTCGTTGCTGTCGATCGCGATGACCGAAGGGCAGTTGGAGGTGGCGCTCGCGCGCCGGCTGCTGGCGTGCCCGGGGTGCTCGGGGTTGTTGTCGCCGTGGGGATTCGCGCGCTCGCGCGAGGTGCGGATGCGGCACGGCACGCGGTCGGTGAGGCCGCGGCGGGCGTGCTGTGGTGGCTGTGGCGCCACGCACGTCCTGTGCCCGGCCTGGCCGGTGCCGCGCCGGCGCGACGGGGCGGAGGTAATCGGCGAGGCACTGCTGCGGGCGGCCAGAGGCGAGGGGCATCGCCGGATCGCCAGCGCGCTCGGCCGGCCGCCGGGAACGGTTCGTGGCTGGCTGCGAGCCGGCCGGGCGAGGGCGGAGAGCCTGCGGGAGTGCGCGACCCAACTGCTGGTCGCGCTCGATCACGAACTCGTCGCGGTCACGCCGGCCAGCAGCACGCTGGTCGAGGCGGTGATGCTGGCTGTCCGCGCGTGTGTGCTGCGATTCGGTCCCGGCGTCGGCCCGTGGGAGCGTGCGGTGTGCCTGGCAGGCGGACTGCTACACGGTCGCCCGCCGCCCCCGCCGTAGCCTACCTGGCGCGTGGTCGTGCGCCAGTCCGCGACCAGACAGGTTGCGCACGCAACCCTAGTCGCCGAACAAGCGAAGCGCAGCGGCCCAGTCACAGGGCGGCCCGACAGGGCCGAGCGCAGCGAGCCGCGAAGCGGCGCCCTTGACGGGGCCGAGAAGCGGAGCTATCCCCGCACGACCCTTACTTCGTTTCTTCGTCACCCACCCTCATCGTCACCGACAGCGGCACCACCATCTCATTGAAAGCGGCACGCAACATACAGTACGCTCGCAAAGGCCCCGTCGGAGCGAGTGCGACGTGATCCGCTCGGGGCAGCCGGGGGCACCACACGGCCCCGATCGCCGGCGCCGCCATCAGTGCGTGGTCTGCGCGCCGACAAGTTTCGTCCATCCAACTGGGCTCGGACCGGCGACCTCCGGCCCGCAAACCGGGGCCGGCCTGATTCCCCGCAAAATGCGGGCGAGTGTGGTACTCGCCTGCGGTACTCGCGCCCAAATCCGAGTACCAAACGAGTACCAAACCCCAAAGAAAAAGCCCCGATTACCAGGGCTTTCCCTCGACGGGAGCGACGGGACTCGAACCCGCGGCCTCCGGCGTGACAGGCCGGCGCTCTAACCAACTGAGCTACGCCCCCGCGAAGACGAACACAGGAGGGGGAACCCTCCGGCGGCTCGACGCGCTGAGCACAGTATGCCAAGCCGCGCCGGAGGACACCGGCGACCGGGCAGCGCACGTCGCTCACCAAACTGGCCACGCAGCCAGGAATGAGATAGGCTGCGCACATGACTCTCGTCGGCCCTCCGCCCCCGAAGCCGTTCAACCCGTTCGCGGTGATGGTCGACGACCTGCGTAAAGAACGCGCGAGCAGAGTGCCCTACCCACCCGGGGACACCAACTTCAGCATGGCTAGGACACGCCGCTTCGCCCATGATCCGCTACCGCTGCTACTGGAGGCCTACGAGAAGCACGGGCCGGTGTTCACGCTCAAAGTGCTGCACGGCAACGTCGTGTTCATGCTGGGGCCGGCGGCCAACCACTACATGACGGTGTCGCACGCGCAGAACTTCGTCTGGCGCCCCTCGCACTTCCGCGACTTGATCGGGCTGCTGGGCGACGGGCTGTTGACGATCGACGGGGATTTCCACCGCCGCTCGCGCCAGATCATGCTGCCGGCATTCCACCGCGAGCGGATCGCGGCCTCGATCGACGTGATGCGCGAGGAGACCGAACGTGCCTTGGAGGAACTGACGCCGGGGCAGACCGTGGACCTGTACAGCTGGACGCGGCGGTTGGCGATGCGGGTGGCGATGCGCGCGCTGTTCGGGCTCGACCCCGACGGCGAGCCGGCGAGGGGAACGGACGCGGCGAGGCTATTCGAGCATGCGCTGTCGTTCTACGCCACCGAATACACCTCGCGCTTCTTGCGCGGCCCATGGACTCCGTATGCCCGCCTGCAGAGCGCGGCAAAGGAGCTCAACAAGGTCATCTACGCCGAGATCAACCGCCGCCGCGCGAGCGGGGAGCGTGGCGAGGACGTGCTGAGCCTGCTGCTGGACGCGCACGACGAGGACGGCAGCGCGCTCAGCGATCGGCAGGCCCGCGATGAGGTGATGACGCTGCTGTTTGCCGGCCACGACACGACAACCTCGACCGTGTCGTTCATGGTCTACGAGCTGGCTAGACACCCCGAGATCGCCCAGCGTCTGGTGGCAGAGCAGCGCGAGCGCCTGCGCGGCGAGCCACCGACCGCCGAGCAGCTGATGGGCGGCGAGCTGCCGCAGCTGGAGATGGTGCTGGAGGAGACGCTGCGGATGTACCCACCCGCCTGGATCGGCCCGCGCCGCTCGGTCGAGCCGTTTGAGTTCGAAGGCCTCAAAGTCCCGGGTGGCGCGTACGTGAACTACTGCTCGTGGGCCTCCCACCGCCTCCCCGACGTGTGGCGCGACCCGGAGCGCTTCGAGCCCGAGCGCTTCGCCCCAGGGGCCCGCGAGGCGATCCCCAAGGGCGCGTACGTCCCCTTCGGTGGCGGCTCGCGGACGTGCATCGGGATGCGCTTCGGGCAGCTGGAGGTACGCACGATCGCGACGCTGATCCTCAGTCGCTTCGAATTGGAGCTGCCGCGCGACTTCGAGCTGAGCATCCGCCAGATGCCGACGATCAGCCCGCGCGAGGGCCTGCCGATGACGATGCGAGAGCGCTCCCCGGCGGCACTGGTGGCCGCCGCGTAGACGCGCCACCCCTCAACGCAACTGCGCGACCACGCTCACCCGATAGGCAGAATCGGCACTCTCCGTGAAGGGCGCGTCGGCAACCGCGATCGACTGCACGTCGATGCTCGGCACCGAGAGCAGCGTGACTTTGATGAGTCCGGCGAACATGGAGCTCTGGGGCTGGGCGACCAGCTTGCCTTCGACCGCGCTGAGCTGAACGTTCAGTGCAGTGGTCATCCCGAAGAGGTTGCCCTTCACGCGCATCGTCGCCCCACCGGCCTTGCTTGCGAGTAGTTCGAAGCCGGTGCTGCCCGGCAGCATGGCGCGCAGGTCGGCTTCGCTGAGCAGGCCGTCGATGTAGATGGCATCGGCGCGCTTGCGCAAGTCGACGTCGCCCAGCTCGAGCGAGCCCATTTGCATGCCAGTGGCGTATAGGTCCAGCCGCTGCACACCGCGCGCACGCCCCATCAGCCGATTGGCCTCGGCGGGACTCATGTCGATATCGCCCGCGCTCACGGTCGCTGACTGGGCATGGCCCCACAGCAACTCGACTGCGGGAAACGCGCTGACGGAGACGCTGCGCACGGTGCCGTAGCGCGCTAGTTCGCTGCGCACCCGCTGTGCCGCCAGCCTGGGGAGCAGCAGCTGCGCAAGACCCAGCAACACCACGACCGTCCCGGCAGCCCCCAGCGCGATCCGACCAGATCTGCGACGCCCCCAGCCCATGTGGGTAGTTTGACAGGGAAACATTTATTTTGATTAAGCGCCCCCCGGAGGGGCGCTCGCGGGGTCGCGCCGCTCTCCCCGGGGCGCCCTGACGGCAGCGCCCAATACGCCGCGCGCGGGGAGGGATCGCATGGCCCACCTACAACGGCTCGCGCAATTCCTGGGAGCGCTAGCCTTGTCAGGCCGGAGCCCCCGGACACGGGGCGCGTAGCTCAGCTGGCCAGAGCACCTCGTTTACACCGAGGGGGTCGCCCGTTCGAGTCGGGCCGCGCCCATCGCCCGGTATCGTCGTCCCCGTGAGCGACTCGCCCATACGTATCGCCGTGGTCGGCGCGGGACCCGCCGGCTTCTATGCGGCCGGGCATCTGCTCAAGGACTCCGAGGGGCGGATCGAGGTGGACATGATCGAGCGCTTGCCCACCCCTTGGGGACTCGTGCGCTCCGGCGTCGCGCCCGACCACCCGAAGATCAAGTCGGTCACACGCGTCTACGAGAAGACCGCCGCCCACCCCCGCTTCCGCTACTTCGGCAACGTCGAGCTCGGCCAGCATGTGGCGCGCGAGGAGTTGCTGGCGCACTACCACGCGATCGTGTACGCGACGGGCTCTCCGGCCGACCGACCGTTGGGGATCCCCGGCGAGGAGCTGCCGGGGAGCTGGGCGGCTACGGACTTCGTCGGCTGGTACAACGGCCATCCCGATCACCCCGACCTCGAGTTCGACCTCGGCGGCGAGCGCGCCGTGGTGATCGGCAACGGCAACGTCGCGCTGGACGTCGCGCGGATGCTGGTGCTCTCCCACGAGGAGCTGTCCCGCACCGACGTCGCCGACCATGCACTGCAAGCGCTTGAGCACAGCGGGGTCCGCGAGGTGGTCGTGCTCGGGCGGCGCGGCCCCGCGCAGGCGGCCTTCACCAACCCCGAGCTGCTGGAGCTGGGGGAGCTCGCCGGCGCCGATGTGGTCGTCGAGTCTGCCGAGCTGGAGCGCGCGCTGGCGGTGCCCGGCCCCGCGATCGACAAGATCTCGGAGGGCAACGTGCGGATTCTGCGCGAGTTCGCCGAACGCCCGCTGCGCGGCGAGCCCTGCCGGGTGGTGTTGCGCTTCCTGCTCTCCCCCGTCGAACTCCTCCCCGGCGAGCACGGGCGTGTGGGGGCAGTGCGCGTGGCACGCAACGATCTGGTGGCGGCGCCCGACGGGCGGCTGCGCGCGCAGGCGAGTGAGGAGTACGAGACAATCCCGGCCAGCCTCGTGTTCCGCGCGATCGGCTATCGCGGCGTGGCGCTACCCGGGGTACCGTTCGACGAGCGTAGCGGCGTGATCCACAACGAGCGCGGCAGGGTGCTCGGCACCGGCGGTCCATTGCGGGGGGAGTACGCCGTCGGCTGGATCAAGCGTGGCCCCACGGGCGTGATCGGCACCAATAAGAAGGATGCGCAGGAGACCGTCGACGCGATCTTCGAAGACCTCGCTGCCGGCCTGCTGAACGACCCACTGACACCGGATCCAGAGGAGTTGCTGGGGACTTTGCGCGCGCGCCAACCCGAGCTCGTCACCTATGCAGGCTGGTCGGAGATCGACCGCCACGAGCGCTCGCTGGGTGAGCCCTCCGGGCGCCCGCGCGTGAAGCTCACCCGCATAGAGGAGCTGCTGCGGGTGGCCGCTGCGCCGAGCCCCGAGTCCTGAAGACGACCACTGCCATCTTATTAGAACGCCGTGTATAGGGGCGTATTCGCAGAAATAAAATAGACATCTGTTCGAATAAGTGGAGGCAGGGTGGAAAACAGGGGTATACAGAACGAAAATCCTGCTGTGGCTCGCCGTTGGGACGAGCACCAGGAGATTCCACAAGGGAGAGACTGCATGTTTTTGAAACCCCCCAGGGAGGCGCATGGGCGCCAGCATGAGGCCCGCACGCCTTTTAGGACACGGACCCACCACCGCGGGCTCGCGGCAGTCTCGGCAACGTTGGCTGTGGCGCTCGCCGCGCTGCCCACCGCCTCCGCGCTCGCGAGCACCGGCCCCTCACTCCCCGGCGGGGGGGCAGGCAGTGCGAAGCGACCCACTCTCTCAGTGGGTCAACTGGTGGCGCCCGGCGAACTGCTGAGCGCGGGCGAACTACAGAAACTGCTAGCCGCCCTGCCGCTCGAGGATCTCTCCGCCGCGCAGCTCGCCCACTACCTGGCGGCGCTTGAAGGCGTGGGCGCGCTCGCCGAACTCAAGCTGGGGCTGCTCAGCCACCAAGAACTGGGCGTCGCCGGCCTTGAAGAAAGCCTGCGCAAGGCGATCGAACAGCTCGGCCCGAGCGCCAAGCTGGGGGAACTCGTCAAAGTCGAAGACTTCCTCCCGAAGCTCAACGAAGCGCTGGAAGGCAAGCTCGGCGATTTGGGGCTGCTAGGCCTGCTGCTCGATAAATTGCCCGGTGGCGGTTCCACCGGACTTGAAGGCGCACTCGGCTCGCTCAACCTCGAGCAGTTGGTTGGCTCGCTGCTGCAAGCCACCACGCCCTACGAACAGCTCGCGGGCGAACTCTCCGGCCTCGCGGGCGATCTGTTCGAAGAGCTGGGCGCCGAACACAAGCTGGAAGGGTTACTCGAAGGCTCCGAACTCACGGGTGGCTTCGCCCCGAAGAGCATCAAGGAAGTCGCCGAACAGCTGAACACCACGCCGCGAGCGGTCAGCGAAGAACTCGGGCAAACCGCCGCCCAGCTCCCCGAAGGCGCCACGATGCTCACCGCCCCCCTGAAGAACGGCAAGCTCGCGGGAGTTGCCCCCGCGGTCAAAGGACTCGTCACCGGCGTGCTGAGCGGCCTCGGCGAAGCCCCCGAAGGCGAAGGCAAAGAAGGGGGCGGCAACGGCAGCTCGGGCGAAGGGGAAGGCAAAGGCGGAGGTTCCGGGGAAGGCAGCGGCAAAGGCTCCGGCGAAAACACGGGCTCAGGCGAAGGGAAAGGCTCGGGCTCAGGCAGCGGCGAAGGCGGTAAAGGCAGCGGCTCGGGCGAAGGCGGCTCTGGGGAAGGCAAGGCCTCCGGCGGGCAGGGGGGTACCGGCTCCGGCGGCTCCGGCGGCTCGACGACGGTGCTACTGACGGTGCCCGGCACCTCCCCGGCGACAACCGCGATCAAGCCGAGCGCCGGTAAGGTCTCCGTCCTCAGCCACGAGGTGCATGGCCACGTGGCCATGCTTGTGCTGAGTGTTCCCGCCGCTGGCACCGCCACGGTCAGCGGCAAAGGAGTGCGCGCCACCAGTAAGCAGGCGGCGAGGACCGAGCACCTGACGCTGCGCATCAGCCTTTCGCGAGCCGCCTCCGCGTCGCTGCGCCACCACCGCCGCCGGTTGGCGGTGCGGCTCGACGCCTCGTTCCATCCGACCAGCGGCTCCAACTCCTCCGCCACGGTGACGGTGGTCTTCGGGTAGGCCCGGCATCTGCCAGACTGTTGCGCTGCGCGCCGTTAGCTCATCGGGCAGAGCGCCGGACTTTTAATCCGGTGGGGCGGGTTCGAGTCCCGCACGGCGCATAGCGCTTCAAGTCCGGGGGATCCCCTGTGGACTAAAGCCCCAAGATGCGTCATGCTTGGGTGGGATGGGTGAGCTGCTGGCTTTGCGGGGGGTGAGCAAGAGCTACCGACGCGGCGAGCGGCGCATCCGGGTGCTGGCCGACGTGGCGCTCGAGCTCGAGCTGGGCGAGGTCGGCGCGATCGTCGCAGCGCGCAACGAGGGCAAGACCACGCTGCTGAAGATCGCCGCCGGCATCGAGCCGCCAGACAGCGGCGAGGTCCGCCTGGGCACGCGCGAGCTGTGGCTGCTCTCGCGCGAGGAGCGCGCGAGACTGCTGGGAGGGGAGATCGCGTGGATTCACCGCGAGGGACCGGGCATGAGGCTCGAGGTGGCCGACTATCTCGGGCTACCGCTGGCGATGGGCCGTGGGCGGGGGCGGCGAGAGGCACGTGAGCGCGCACTAAGGGCGTTGGAGCGCGTCGGCGCCACCCGTTGCGCGCGGCAACGCTGGGAGGAACTCTCCGACTGGGAGCGAGTCCTGGTGGGGCTTGCGCGGGGAATCGTGTGCGAGCCGCAACTGCTGGTGCTCGACAGCATGACCGATGGGCTCAGCATGCGCCGCGTGCAAGCGGCAGGCGAGTTGCTACTGGCGCTGGCGAGCGAGCTGCGGTGTGGGGTGCTGATGAGTTGCTCAGATCTGGAGGGCGCGCTGAGCGCCGACCGCGTGTGGTCCCTGGAGCGCGGACGGCTCAGCCTGCTTGCCGAACATGAGATCACCGAGGCCGAGATCATCGAGTTTCCCAGACCCGCCCGGGCCGATGGTTAGGGCCCACGACAAAGTCTCTGACTGGCCGGTGCGGCCGAGTGGACGGACTTTTAATCCACCATTTTTGTCGCGAGCCCTTAGGACCTAGTTTGTCCAAAGTGTTTCCCACTCCAAAAGGCGCGTCCCGCATGCCCAATAGCCAAGCCATTTTGACGGGGTGAAGACACTTGTCGTCAGAAGTATGGTAGGTTGGAACGATTCAGGGCGAAGGCTCCCCGTTCGGATTTCGAATACGATCCTCAGCAATGGCTCCACCTCGTAAAGGCGATCTGACAGCCAGCATGGCAATCCTGGGTCTCGTGGTCCAGAAAACGGACACGGTCAACAGCCTGGGCGCGCGGCTGGTTGAAAGGTTTCCGCACGCGCAGTGGTCGCGCTCGGTCGCCCACAACAGCCTGCCCAGCCTCGAAAAGCAGGGCCTGGTGCGCCTGGTGGACCACGGCGCCGAGCGCGCGCTCGACCGCTACGAGGCGACCGACGCGGGTGTCGAGGAGTTCCGCGAATGGCTACGTGCCTCCTCGGCGGCGCCGCTTGCGTTGCGCGATGCGGTGCACGCCAAACTCGAGCTCGCCGAGGAGGAGGACGTACCCGATCTGATCGTCGCGATTCGCGAGGAGGAGGAGGCATGCGCCCGGGAGTTCGCCGCCGCCAGCTCGCGCCTGAACGTCGAGTGGCAGCTCAAGCGCCTCGGTCCCGCAAACGACGGTGCCGGCCCCAGGCAGAGCCCCCCGATCTGCGCGGCAGAGTTCGGCGCGCCCTGATGACCGACGAAGCGATGCTTTGGGGCATGCGCGCCAGGCGACTGCGGCGCCTGCGGCGCGAGCTCGAAGACACATTGGAGGATGGCGATGAGCTGGGCAGCGGCGATGGCTGAGCATGAGCTGCTGGCGATGCGGCAGACGTGCAAGGGGTACGCGCGTGGGGAGCACAGATCGCCGGTGCTCCTCAATGTCTCGCTCGAAGTTCACCCCGGAGAGATCGTGGCAGTCGCAGGCAGCCGCGGAGAGGGCAAGACAACGCTGCTGAAGCTCGCCGCCGGCCTCGAGGTCGTCGACTCCGGGGAGGTGTGGCTGGGGGATGTGGAGCTCACGAACGCCTCCGAGAGCGAACGCACGAGGCTGCTGGGGCGCGACATCGCGTGGACGCACCGCGAGGGCACGGGTGTGAAGTTCAGGGCGATCGACTACGTCGGACTGCCGTTGGCGATCGGGCGCCGCCGCGGGCAACGGCAGGCGCGTGAGCGGGCGCTGGAGGCGCTCGAACGCGTCGGCGCGGCGGGCTGCGCAGGACAACACTGGGCTGAGCTCTCCAACTGGGAGCAACTGCTGGTGGGGCTCGCGCGAGGCATCGTGGGCTCACCGAAGCTGCTGGTCGTGGACGATCTGATGGACGGCTTCGGGATCGGCCGCACACGCGCGGCCGGCGAGCTGCTGCTCTCGCTGGTGGGAGAGCTCGGCTGTGGCGTGCTGATGAGCTGCGGCGATCTCGAGGCGGCGCTGGTCGCCGACCGCGTGTGGTCGCTTGAACGTGGACAGCTCAGCCTGCTTGCAGAGCAGGGCGTCGAGCTGGCAGAGGTGATCGACTTCCCGGGCAGCGCTCGCCTGAGTCACGGCTCGCGCCGCCTCGGGGGCTAGTGTCCCGGCCGGTGCTCGAGCTCCGAGACCTCGTCAAGCACTATCGCGTGGGGGAAGGCGAGCCGATCCGCGCCGTCGACGGCGTCTCGATGCGCGTCGCCGCCGGTGAGTTCGTGGCGCTGTACGGACCCAGCGGCTCGGGCAAGACGACGCTACTGGAACTGATCGCGGGGCTGTGCCCACCCGACAGCGGGAGTGTGCTGGTAGACAGCCGCGACCTGGCGGCGATGTCACGACGAGAGAGCGACGAGTACCGGCTGCGAGCACTCGGGATCATCGGCCAGCCCCACAATTTGATCCCCGGAGCACGCGCGATCGAGAACGCCTCGTTGAGGCTGTGGCTGACAAACAAGCGCCACGCTCGCAGCACAATCGAACCGCTGCTCGACCGGCTGGGGCTGGGCGAACGGATGCAGCACCGCACCGAGCAGCTCTCGATGGGCGAGCGCCAGCGCGTGCTGATCGCGAGGGCGCTCGCGACCGATCCGAAGCTGGTGCTTGCCGACGAGCCGACCGGGACGCTCGACACACAGCGCACTCGCGAGGTGCTGGCGCTGCTGCGTGAGCTCTGCCAGGAGCGCGGCGTGGCGATCGTGCTCGCCACTCATGATCCGCAAGGCGCCGCCTTCGCGGACCAGGTGCACGAGCTGCGCGACGGGCGGCTGGGGGAGTATCGGCCCGACCACGTGCTGGTGCCCGCCTCATCGCTGCCGGAGCTCGAATGAGATGGCGAGCATGAGCCCGGTGGACATCCTGTGGCTGTACCGCGCACGGCTGCGCGCGCGGGCGGTGCTCGTGCAGGAGTGCTTTGCGATCATCGGGATCGCCGTCGGCGTAGCGCTGCTGTTCGCCTCGCAGGTGGCCAGCACGAGCCTCACGCGTTCGGTCTCCCAGCTGACCAGCCAGATCGTCGGACAGACACAGTTCCAGCTCGAAGCGAGGGGTCCCAACGGCTTCAGCGAACGGCTACTCAAGGAGGCGCAGGGCGTGCCCGGAGTGAAGATTGCGCTGCCGGTGCTCGAGCAGCAGGCAAACGTGATTGGGCCACACGGAGTACAACGGTCGGTCGATCTGATCGGCACCGATCCCCGCTTCGCCCATTTCGCCGGAGCGCTGCTGCGGCGCTTCTCCGCGACGCAGCTTGCCGCCCAGCAGGCGATCGCGCTGCCGGCGCCCCTCGCCCAGGAGATCGGCGCCGGGCCGCTTGAAACGATCAAGCTCCAGATTGGTGCAAAGGTCGTGCCCACGTTGCTCGGCGCCACGCTCGGCCAAGCTGACATCGGTGGCTTGGTCAACAGCCCAGTCGCGCTGGCACCAGTGGGGTACGCCCAAACGATCACCGGGATGAAGGGCCGGATCACGCGCATCTTCGTTCAAGCCCAGCCGGGACACGAGCGCGAAGTACGAGCGGGGTTGGGACGGCTGGCCGCCACGGCACCGGTCAACGTCGAGCCAGCCAGCTTCGAGTCGGCGCTGTTCGCCGTCGCCGCGGCGCCCGAGAACCAGGGCGAGACGCTGTTCTCCGCGGTCAGCGCGCTGGTTGGCTTCATGTTCGCGCTCAACGCAATGTTGATCACGGTCCCCACTCGGCGTAAGCTGATCGACGACATCCGGCCACAGGGCGCTACCCGCTGGATGACAGTGCAGATCCTGCTGTTCGACGCAGTTGTACTCGGTGTGCTGGCCTGCATACTCGGCCTTGGCTTGGGCGAGTTGCTGTCCCTCGCCGTCTTTCACTCTACCCCCGGCTATCTCTCGTTTGCGTTTCCGGTCGGCAACACGCGCATCGTGACTTGGCAATCGATCGCGCTCTCGATCTGTGCCGGCATGACAGCGGCTTGTGTAGGAGTCCTGTGGCCGCTACGCGACACGCTCACCTCACACCCAACGGAGGGACCCGGAGTCCCACGCCGTCGCTGGACCGTGGCAAGGATCGCAATGGGAATCGTCGCCCTGGCGCTCACTATTTTGATCCTGCTGATAGACCCGCAGGCCGCGAGCCTCGGGGATCTCACGTTGATCGTCGCGCTCGTCTGCCTGTTGCCGTTTCTGTTCGACGGGGCGGTGGATCTCTTCTCGTGGGCGCAGCAGCCTTTCAATGGGGCCTCGCCGATCATCGCGGTCACCGAGTTGCGGACCCCACCCACCCGCGTGCGCTCGCTCGCGATCGCGGCGACAGCGGCGATCGCGGTTTTCGGAACCGTCGCAGTTCAGGGCTCGCAATCGAACCTCGAGCGCGGTCTCGATGCTTCCGCGCGGGGCATCGACTCAAGCGCCGATATCTGGGTGTCGCCCAAGGGCGAAGCCAACGCGTTTGCAACAACCCCGTTTGTGGCGGCCAAGCCGGTAAGGGCTATCACCAAATTGGCCGGGGTACGCGCGGTCGGCTTGTACAACGGCAGCTTCTTGAATTGGGGCGACCACCGTCTATGGGTGCTCGCGCCGCCTGGCGACAGCCGGCAACCGATTCCGCCAAGTGAGCTGGTCAGCGGCAACCTCGCAGACACGGTCGCAAAAGTACGCGCAGGCGGCTGGGCCGTGCTATCGCAAGCGCTTGCCACAGAACACCACCTCCAGCTCGGCGACTCCTTCACGCTGCCCGCCCCGCGCCCGATCACCCTGCGGGTCGCGGGGCTGAGCACAAACCTGGGATGGCCGCCTGGCGCAGTCATCATCAGCGCCGGCACCTACGCGCAGGCGTGGACCAGCAGCACCCCCAGCGCCTATGAGATTCAGACCGATCCAGGGGTCGCGCCGCAGGCCGTCCGGGACGAGGTGATACGAGCTTTGGGGCCGCAGACCGGGCTCGCGGTGGAAACCGCCGCCGAACGCGAGCACCTGCACTACGTGCTTGCCAGTCAAGGTCTCTCGCGCCTGACGCAGATCAGGCTGCTCGTGTTGATCGCCGCGATGCTTGCTGTCGCCGGGGCGCTTGGCGCGATGATCTGGCAACGCCGTGACCTGGTGGCGTTCATCAAGTGCGAGGGGTACAGAAAAGGGGTGTTGTGGCGGTGGCTGTGCTGCGAGAGCGCCCTGCTAGTCGCGGCCGGCTGCGCGGTTGGCGCCGTATTTGGGCTATGTGGTCAACTGGTGGTCAGTCATGCTTTGGCAAGCGCAACCGGCTTTCCGATCTCACTGAACGTCGAAGCTTTCGCTGCGGTGTCCGGCTTTACGCTGGTCAGCGTTGTGACCGTGCTTGTCGTTGCCCTGCCTGGCTACCTCGTGGTGCGTGTGCCTCCGAGGACTGTCAGCCCAGCGTACTGACACGCGCGCTGCAGGTACCTCCAAGCAGATCTCAAACCCAATGCTGCTCTCAGCCCGGCAATTGCGGGTGCTTATCGCCGCCGTGGCCCGGGAGCTCACTTGGAGTTTGCCCACGGTCGCCCGCGAGGCACGCGCTTGGCGATCTCTGGCACTCCGCATTGTAGATGCTCCGACCCGCCGAGATGCACTGAGCGCACTCGCCGATAAGCGAGGCCATACCGACGGCGCCGCGCTGTTCACGATTCTTCCGCGCCAACCCGATCGGAACCTACTGCGCCTGCTCGTGGCGTACGAGATCGCTTGGGATTTTCTCGACAGCGTCAACGAGCGTGGCGCAGCGGCAGGACAGGTGAATGGCAAGCAGTTACACATCGCATTGATCGATGCGCTCGATCCCGACGCAACGATTACCGACTATTACCGCCACCATCCCTGGCGCGGGGATGACAGCTACCTGCGCACTTTGGTCGATGCCTGTCGCCAGTGCTGCAGAGAGCTGGCCGGATATGAGCGTGTCAGCCAGTTGGCGGCTGAGGAGGCGTGGCGCGCGCAGGTGCTCGCCATCAACCACGAGCTCAACCCACAACACCGCGATGTGACCCTACGCGAGTGGGCTGCCCAGGAGTTTCCAGGCAGCCGCGGCGCCGAGTGGTTCGAGCTGAGCGGAGCTGCCAGCGCGTCGCTCACGATCCATGCGCTGCTTGCGCTCGCGGCCGACCCTCCTGCGGCCGATTCAGAGATAGAGCTGGTCCGGGGTGCCTACTTCCCGTGGATTTCGGCCGCCACGACAATGCTCGACAGCTATGTCGACCAGTTGCAGGACGCCGCCAGCGGCGACCACAGCTACGTCGCCCACTACTCGTCGCCCGAGCTGCGCGTGCGGCGCATCGGGGAGCTCATCGCGCGCAGCCTGCGCGAGGCGCGCGAGCTGCCGGGCGGTGAGCGCCACACCCTGATCGTGGCCTGCATGGTCGCGATGTACCTCTCGAAGGACAGCGCCGCCACCCCGGCGCTGCGCGAGGGCACAAAAGAACTCGTCGAAGCGGGCGGTCCACTCACCCGCCTACTGCTCCCCATCTTGCGTCTGTGGCGAACCGCCTACTCCCAGCGTTCGACGTAGTCCTACACCCCCCACAAAAAGGAACGAGGCATAACAATGCTATTCACCAATCCAGCCAAAGCCGCCATGCGGAGCGGAGACGAACTTCCGCCGAGCGCACCGCTTCCGGCGGCACTCCAGACGCTCGCCTGTAGATTCTGGCCACTCGCGTACTTCGAGCGTTGCCGCACACACTACGGAGACCAGTTCACGGTCCGTCCCGTCGATATGCCACCGCTCGTATTCCTCTCAAACCCCCGCGAGATTCGTGCCGTTCTTGCCGCCCCCCCAAGCCTGCTGCGCACCGGAACGGGGAGAGAGGTCGTAGTGCCGCTGTTCGGCGAAGAAGCGTTCATGCTGCGTGAGGGGGAGGAGCATATGTGTGGGCGTAATACGATCTTGCCCGCTTTTCACCGACGCGTGATGCTGGCGCACACCGAGATGGTCGCCGAGCTCGTTGCCGGGGAGGTCGCCTCGTGGCCGCTGGGAGAGGCGTTTGCCGTTTATCCACATCTGAGCACACTCACGCTGAGGGTAATCATGCGAGCCGTCTTTGGTGATGAAGATCCAACCTTTGCGGTGCTGCACGAACGGTTGCTGAAAATGCTATCGGTGATGTCGGGCTTGCTACTACAAGAGCCGCGCCTACGTCACCTTCCAGGCTGGCACGGGGCATGGGGGCGATTTGTGCGCCAACGTAACGAGGTACACCAGTTGATCGCTGCGCTTATCGCACAACGCCGCAAGGGCGGCGAGCGCGGTGGCGATCTGCTGGAGATCTTGCTCGCGGCGCACAATCAGGACGGCTCCCCGATGTCCGACCAGCAGATTCTCGACAATCTCGTGTCGGTCCTGATCGCCGGGCACGAGACGACGGCCTCGGAGCTCGCGTGGGCCTTCCAACTACTTGCGCACAACCCGAGGGTGCAAGCGCGACTGGTCGAGGAGCTCGATAGCGCCCGCAGCGAGGAGTACCTGACGGCGACGATCCACGAGGTGTTGCGCTGCCGCCCTGTGTTCCCATTCGCGGGCCCCAGGGCCGTGGTGCACAGCATTGAGATCGAGGGTTGCACGTATCGTGCACCGACACAGCTCCTGCCCTGCATCTATTTGGTGCACCACGACCCGGAGCTCTATCCCAACCCGCACGAGTTCCGCCCGGAGCGTTTCCTGGGCTCGCCTCCGCAGCCGCGGATCTGGCTGCCGTGGGGCGGTGGCCGCAAACGCTGCGTGGGCCAGCACCTGGCGATGCTGGAGATGCGCACTGTGCTGCGTGCAACGCTGCTCGAACGGCAAGTGCTGCCCGCCGCGAGGAGCATCGAGAGCGAGCGCTGGCGTAGTGTGCTGCTCACGCCGAAGGCCGGCTCGCGGATCGTGCTACGCAGACGGGCTCAAGCGAGAGAGTGCCGCGCGCGCCCATCGGCCCAGGCCGCCGCATAGGCGGGGAGCCACCAGGTCAGAGCAACACAGACAGAGCGCCCCAAAGAAGACAACTCCCTACAAATGCCCAAACGTTCCGATCGGAACAGATCCGTTCCAATTGGAACGGATTTCTAGCGATTTCACCAGGAAGAAGGCATGATCTCAACGATGACTTATTGGAACATGGGAGCTTATTCCGACGGAGGCAAGATGCGCCCAAAGGGCAGTACAGCAGACATCCAGGTGCCCACGCTGGCTCAGGCGAGGCGCGTGCGACGCAGGGGCTGGGCGGAGATCGACGACGTCGGAATCGCAGACCACATCACGAACAACCAGAGGGGAAGACGCTAGCGATGCCCAGAGTCGGAGCAAATCCACCGGTGGCGGCCGACGAGTGGGCGCCCGCGATCCCGACGCTGCAGGAGCCGCGCTTCTCGCAGTCGCTGGAGAGAGGCTTGGCGATCCTCGGCTGCTTCACGCCCGCGCGGCCGGTGCTCGGCATCGCGGATCTTGCTGACGAGCTAGGGATGAGTCGCTCGACCACCCATCGCTATGTGATCACGCTGACGCGGCTGGGCTACCTGGAACAGGGGGTCAAACGCAAGTACCACCTGACGCTACGGGTCACCGACCTCGGCATCTCGGCGATGAATGGCATGAGCCTCTACGAGCACGCCCACCCCTACCTGGAGGAACTACGCGCACGGACCGGGTTCACAGTGTCACTCGGGGTGGTAGACGGCCAGGAGTTGTTGCTGGTCGACTGGCTGCGCGGCGGGCGCCGCGGCCAGCAGCTGATTGACCTCGGCCTTGCGCCCGGCTCACAGCTTCCGCTGTATGCCAGCGCGGCGGGGAAGCTGCTGCTCGCACACCTCCCCGATCAGGATCAGCGCGAGCGGATCGCCGAGTTGCAGCTCACCAAACAGACTCCCAACACAATCAAGAGCAAGACCGCCCTGCGCCAGGAACTCGGGCGCATCCGTGAGGAAAGCCTGGCCGTCGCCGAGGAGGAGCTGGCCCCCGGGCTGTATGAGATCGCCGCCCCGGTGCGTGCCACCGGGGGCGACGTGGTCGCGGCCGCCTCGATGACGGCGCACAGCTCGATGATTGCGATGGAGGAACTGGTGGATGCGCTCGGCCCCCACTTGATCTCCACGGCTGATCGCATCTCCGCCCGCCTGGGGTATCGCCGGGACGACGAGCGGGTGGGTGGGTGAGCTACTCGTCGGAGTTAGTATCGAGCAGCCCGCGCCCGAGCGCGTAGCTGACCAGTTCGGCGCGCGTGGAGAGGCCAAGCTTACCGGTTATGTGCGCACGGTGGCTCTCGACAGTTCGGGGGGAGAGGTGCAGTTGGCGTGCGATTTCCACGCTCGTGAAGCCGAACGCGATCAGCCGCAGGACCTCGACCTCGCGCTGGCTGAGCCGGTCCTCGGATTGGGCTAGACGCAGCACGTCCAGGCGCGCGGCGATCGATGGGCTGACGTAGACCTTGCCGAGCGCGGCCGCGCGGATCGCCGCGGGGAGCTCGCCGTCGGCGTGATGCTTGGCGACGATCGCCGCTGCACCGCTGGCGAGGGCTTGCTCAGCGAAGACAGGGCTCTCCTCCAAGGTGAGCAGCACGACCTGTGTCTCGGGCGCGTGCAGGTGCAGGCGCCCGATCGTGTGGATGCTCGAGCCGCCGGGCAGGTCGAGGTCGAGTACAAGCACATGTGGCTGCGCACTGCGGGCCTGCTCGATGACCGTCGTGAGGTCGCTGACTTCGGCGATCACCTCGACGTCGTGCTCGCCTTCAAGCAGGAGTCGTAGCGCGCGACGCACCGCGGCGTGGTCGTCGGCGATTAGCACGGAGATCGGGGTTGCGCCCGTGCGCACCGGCCTGGAGGGGCGCGGAAGCGGGGCGAGATGCGGGTGAGCAGCCATGTGCTTATCAAGTTAGGCTCTGCGGAGGCCACCGGCCACCGTATAAAGGCACTGGGCCCCTGCGGAAAAGCACCGAGAAGAAGGCGAGAGCATGTTCGAGAACGTGATCGTGGGAGTCGACGGGCGGCCGGCCGGCCGCGACGCGATCGAGCTGGCGCGCCGCCTCGTGAGCCCGGAGGGGAAGCTGACGCTCGCCAACGTGCACAGCGGCGAGCTGGTTCCCGTAAACGCCGTCACGCCCGGGCTGGCGGCCGACGAGCGTGGGGCCTCGCACGAGCTGCTCCAGCGCGAGCGCGCGCAGAGCGACCTCGACGCGGACACCGAGTTGGTGAGCTTCCTCGCGCTCTCCCCCGGGCGCGGGCTGCACGACCTCGCCGATGAACGGGGGGCCGATCTGCTGGTGGTTGGCTCCTGCGGCCGGGGAGTGATCGGCAGGGCGATGATGGGCGACGACACCCGCGCGGCCCTAAACGGGGCCCCGTGCGCGGTGGCGATCGCCGCGCGTGGCTACGCCGAGCACCCGCTGCCGCTGGCGAGCGTCGGCGTCGGATACGACGGCTCGCCCGAGAGCGAGACGGCGCTGGCGGCAGCGCGGGCGGTGGCAGCACAGCAGCGCGCCAAGCTTCTCGCGCTGGAGGTCGTGTCGATCCCGACGTACTCGTTCACCGGCCTCACACCTCCGGCGCTGGGCGACACGATCGATGCGCTCGTCAAAGACGCGACGGAGCGGCTGCGAGCGATCGACGAGGTGGAGGGGCGCGCGGTGTATGGCCTGCCGGGCGAGGAGCTCGCGGCGTTCAGCGACGAGGTGAACCTGCTGGTGGTCGGCTCGCGCAACTACGGCCCGCTGCGACGCCTCGTGGTGGGGAGCACCTCCGATTACCTCGAGCGCCACGCGCGCTGCTCGCTGCTGGCGCTGCCTCGCGGGGTGGGTGCGCCGGACCCGGCAGTGATCCACTGATACTCCCCAGCGGGCTGACCCTCGCCTACGGGACGTTGATCTTGGCAACGGAGGCCGAGGTGTAGGTGACCGTGTTGCCAGCGTTGTCGGGCACCACGTACTCGGTAAAAAGCGCTTCTTCGTAATTCTGAACATGGGTGGTGCCTCCTGCGTTGAGTGGTGGTGCAAGGAAGATCGACCCCCCGGGTGGGAGCAGGGTCGGGGGCAGGTGTGAAACAGGTATGAGGGAGTGAGATCGTCCGCGCGGCGCATTGCCCATCCCATGCGCCTGGGGGCGGGGCATCCTACCCCGCCACCGCAGTAGAGTTAGTCACCGATGGAAGACCAGCCCCCCGCCGAGCAGATCGAGTCTCTGGAGGAGCGCCGCCGCGAGGAGCGCCGTGCGGTGGAGGAGGCAGGCGGCGGAGAGTCGGAGGGCTTCGAGCAGGCCGAGCAGGAACTGATCGAACACACCTCCCACGGCGACGAACACAGCCCGGCGCGGATCATGCGCGACGCCGCGGATGAGGGGCCACTGAGCGAGGTGTCAGGCGAAGCCGACGAGGAGCACACGGCCGACTGACGCAACGCGGCCCGCCGTCCGCGCATGGAGCCGGCAGCCTGGCAGGAACCCAGGGAAGCGCGGCCGGTCGAACGATCGCGCGTCAGCTGACGGCGGCGGGCAGCCCGAAGCGAACGCCAGTCAGCTCTTCAGAGACCTCCCACAGCCGAGCGGCGACGGCGCCGTCGCGCGCGGCGCGATTGGGGGAGACCGGACGCGGATGGCCGCGGAGCTCTCCAAGCCCGTCGGGCCCGATATAGACCCCACCTTCGAGGCCGGGCACGGTGGCGGCGTATAGCGGGGGCAGCGCCCCCTGGTCGGCGCTCTGCGCGAGCAGCGCGTTGGTCACCACCATCACCAGCCGATCGGCGGTCGGCACCGCGGCCGACTGCAGGTTGGTCGCCGCATAGCCGGGGTGAGCCGGGATACTCTTGACGCTCGATCCGGCTGCCCGCAGTCGCCGGTCGAGCTCCAGGGCGAACATCAGGTCAGCCAGCTTGGACTGACCGTAGGCGCGCCAGCGAGAGTAACGGCGCTCCGACTGGAGGTCGTCGAAGTTGATGCGCCCCGTGCGGTGGGCGATGCTTGAGAGCGTCACAACGCGCGCGTCGGGCCGCCCCTCCAGCGCGCCGAGTAGCCGCCCGGTGAGCGCGAAGTGGCCGAGCAGGTTGGTGCCGAGCTGCAGCTCGAAGCCATCGGCGGTGACCCGCCGCGGCGGAGCCATCACGCCAGCGTTGTTGAGCAGCAGCTCAAAGCCGTCGTGGGTGGAGCGAAACGACTCCGCGAACGCCTCCACCGAGGCGAGACTGCCGAGATCGAGCGAGGCAAGCTCCACCTGCGCATCGGGCGCAACGCGCACAATCTCCGCGAGCGCCGCCGCCCCCTTCTCGGCGTTGCGGCAGGCCAGCACCACGCTCGCCCCGTGCCGCGCCAGCTCACGCGCGCAGACCAGCCCAAGGCCGCTGTTGGCCCCGGTGACGATCGCGGTACGACCGCTCTGGTCAGGGATCTGCTCGGTGGTCCACTTGGCGCTCATCTCATTCACGGCTCCCTCTCACTCTCCAGATGCTGTTGCGTGCAGCTCGACGATACAAGATCCCCCCACCAGCTAGACAAAGCTAGACGGGCTAGACGACGCTAGACAGAGTGACGTGTCGCGCATGGAGAACCCGTATCGCCCGGGCTTCAACGAGCCCCCGAAGGAGCTCGCGGGACGCGAGGCGGTACTCGAGGATCTGCATGAAGCAATTGAGGTAGCCGCACTTGACGGTCGCACACCCAGACCAACTCTGCTCGCGGGGCCGCGTGGAGTCGGAAAGACCGTCTTGCTTGCTGAAGCCGCCGCGATCGCCGGCGCGCAGTATGGCTGGCCGCGAGTGCATGTCGAGATGAGGCCCGAAACACCCTTCACCCATGACCTAATCGATGCGATCAGGCGAGCGCACGAATTGATCGAGCAACCACCGACCAAGCGCGGGTTGCGGGCGCAGTCGGTGACGCTACGCGCAGGCGTGCCAGGCGTGGGCGGCGAGGTCCAGTTCGCGCGCCCCGCCGACGCACAGGAGGATGCAACGCCCGCCCTGCGCCCAGCGCTCACCGGGCTCGCCGAGCTTGCAAGCGCGCACAACAGCGGCTTCGTGCTCACTCTCGACGAGGCGCATCTCGCCTCGCGCCGAGAGCTCGCAGCACTCGCCGCGCTTCTACAGGAGGGCACCGGAGAGCGCTGGCCGGTGGCGGTGGTGATCGCAGGCCTGCCGTTGATGCGCGCTCCCGAGCACTCAGTCACCTATCTCGAGCGCGGGGCCTGGCACGAGCTAGGCCTCCTCACGCAACAGGACGCAGTGCGAGCCCTGCGCCTGCCCGCCGAGTCCGCAGGACGGACGATGGACGGGGACGCGGCGAGCCTACTGGCGGAGGCATCCGGCGGGTACCCCTATGCGGTCCAGCTCTACGGTCATCACGCGTGGCGATCCTCCGCCGATCGGGATCGGATCGACCTAGCCGCCGCCGAGGCTGCCCTTCCGCGCGCTCACCGAGAGCTGGAACGCGGCCTCTACGCCGCCCGCTGGACGGCGGCAAGCCCTACACAGCAGCGCTACCTCGCGACACTCGCCGCCATCGCCACCTCCGCGCGCCCAACCACGGCCCGTGCCGCCGCCAACGAGCTCGGCCGCACACCCAAGCAGCTCTCCAGCGTACGCGACGACCTCATCAAAGCGGGGACACTCACTGTGGAAGGCGACGAACTACGGTTCACGATTCCCGGTATGAGTGACTACGTGCTCGCGCGGTGACCAACCGCCGACCACGGACGGCTCTATGTGCGCCTGTGCCGACTCGCCGGAACCCACTCCTTTTCGAGCCGCGAGGAATCACTACGGCCCCAGCACGACCGCGGCCTCGGGCGTCGCGACCCGGAAGCTGAAGCTCTCCTGGATGTAGAGCTCGACCTGCGCGGTGTCGTGGAAGTTGTAGCCAACCGATAGGTCCTGGCCAGATTCGAAGATGAAGTCGCCGCCGCGTAGGCTGACCACGATCGCGCCGTCGAGCCCGGGTGCCCACACGATCGGGCCGCCGCCGATGATCGTCTCGAGGTGCTTGGTCAACAGCGCGCCACCGTGCTCGGCGGTTTGGAGCGCGAGCCGGTAGGGCTCCGGTGCGAGCGCGAGGCCGTAGGGGCCGCCCACGCCCCGCGTGCGCAGATCGCTGACGGCACGCGCGATGTGCTGCGGGTAGTGCTCGGGTGCGTGCCCGAGCGGCTGCTGCGGATAGGGAGAAGCCTCGGCGACTCCTCTGATCGCGTCCGGCCAGCCGCCGAGCACGGCCGCATTCTCGGCGGTCGCGATCTGCTGGGCGGCGTTGTCCAGCGCGTCGAAGTCGCCGTCGGCGGCGCCACGGTCGATGTCACGGAGCTCCTCACGCGAGACGACGAAGTCCGCGCGCAGCTCGACAACCGGCAGCACCTGGCGCTGCAGACCCCAGGCACCCGGTGCCGGCGAGCCGGGTAGCGCGACCGTGCGTCCAAGGTTGGCGGCGGAATGCTCCCAGCCGAGCGGGCCGACGAAGTCCACGAGCTTGCGCGCGGCCAGCGCTGGCTCAAGCCGCTCGCGCGCCTCCTGGTCGATCTGCTCCCAGGCTCTATCGCTGATGGGCGCGTGTGCGCGAAGCAAATGGTTCATGTTCGGTCCTCCCTATCGATCTCGGTCTTGAGGCTGCCGATGCCGAGTGAGCCATCGGGCGCCGCAGCGGCTGGTGACGGTGTGGAGTCGGGTTGGGTCATGGGAACATCCTCTTCTTGTTGAGAGCGCCCGGCCTGGATGACGGGGGCAGGCGGGTCATCTAGAAACTCGGAGCTGGGGATGAAGAACAGCGTGCCGGTTAGGGCTCTCGAGAAGTCGAGCACCCGGTCATAAGTACCAGGCGGGTTGCCGACGAACATGTTGGTGAGCATCCGCTCGATCACGGTCGCCGTGCGCACATAACCGATGAAGTAGGTGCCGAACTCGCCCGCGCCGACGCGCCCGAACGGCATGTTGAAGCGCATGATCTGCTGCTCCTCGCCGTGCTCGTCGACGAGCGTGTTGAGCGCGACGTGGGAGTTCGCCGGCTTGAGCTCGTCGGGCAGCTCGACGTCATCAAGCTTTGTGCGGCCGATGACCAGCTCCTGCTCCTCAATCGACAGCGCATTCCAGCTGCTCATTTCGTGGACATACTTCTGGACGATCGCGTAGCTACCTCCGGCGAAGTCCGGATCCTCGCCACCGATCGTCACCGCCTCGTAGGCGGCGCCGCCCTCGGGGTTCTCCGTCCCATCAACAAATCCGAGCAGGTCACGCTCGTCGAACGAGCGAAAACCGTGGACCTCGTCGACCACAGTGGCGACAGACTCCAGGCGTCGCACGAGCAGACCCGCCAACTCGAAGCATAGGTCAAGCCGATGTGCACGGATATGAAACAGCAGGTCCCCGTCGGTCGCGGGCGCGCTGTGGCGGACACCAGAGAACCCAGGAAAGGGATGCAGATCAACCGGCTTGTCGTGCCCAAACATCCGCTCCCAGAGGCACGAGCCGATACCGGTGACGCAGGTGAGATCCGCCTCCGGGGCCCTGAAGCCAACCGAACGCTTGAGGCCGCTGACATCGGCGAGCAGTTCGCACACCTGATCCTCACCCCCTGACGACTCGATTGTCAAGACCAGGAAGATCGCCGCCTCAGTGATCGGGCTTAGGACCGCTTGGCTCTGGCGGTTTCTCCTCGGGCTGTCGGCCGGCAGGAGCATCTCGCCGTAAGCCTATCCGCGGTGGTCGCCAGTGCCCCTCTGCGCTACGGCGCCGAAGGACTCGACTGGCCAAGCCGTCGCGCCGTGACAAGCGCGGCGAGCGTGCTCGCGCGGATTGGCCGCCCCAGGCGCTCTTGGAGAGCGTGAGTGTCCTTCATGAGGGCGTCACGCTGCTCAGGTGAGAGTCGTGCCCAGAATGACATCGTGCCGAGCAGGGAATTGAGATCATCGGCAGTGTGCTCGACCAGGGTTGGCACGGTTGCGAGCTGCAGATCCTCGAAGAGATCGGCTGCGTAGGCACGTCCGATGTCGTAGCTCCCCAGCCAACCCCAGACGTCCGCGACATTCCGCCGGCGCTCCTGCACACCAGCAATCGTGCACTCGAGGTCGCGATAGGCGGGCCAGGTGGCGGCGATCTCCCCCGCGTGCATACGGAGGGCCGACAGTAGAGCCTCCTGATCGTCGACGCTGCGCTGCTCCCGCAGGCCGAAGTACTGGATCAGGGCGAGCGTCCCGCCCGGAGCGAGCGCGTCGGCGATCCTCCGCCAGCCCAGATCGGGGTCAACCCAGTGGATTGCGGACGCCGAAAACACCGCCTTATAGCTCTCGTGGGGCAGGCACATGTCCTCAAGCCGCGCATGGACAAACTCCACATCGCCCGCATCTTTCAGGTTCTCCTCGGCGATGCGGATCAGTTGGTCCCCCGGCTCCAGTGCCGTCACGTACAGCCCTCGCGCGAGCAGACTGCGTGTCAGCTGACCGGTCCCGCACCCGATCTCGAGCACCCGGTCACCATCCCCGATACCTGCCACCTCGCATGCTTGGTCGACGAGCACGTTGGGGTAGGTGGGGCGGTTGCGGTCGTACTCGACCGCGATCTCGTTGAAGACCTTGCCGTAGCTACGTGCCAGCGTGCCGTCGCTCATGCCCGAAACGTACAGGCTCGCCACCGCGATGGAGCTTTACTCAGGCGACGCGCTCGGGCATGGCCTTTGGTGACGCTCGGACATGGCCTTTGGTGAGGTACCCCTGTCGAAGGCGTAGAAGCGGTCGCGAGGAAAGAGAGATGCGACACGCGGCGCGTATCATTCGCGGCGATGCCGAGCAGCGGATTACGCTTGCAGGTCTCAGCGGCCGATGGTTCGACGCTCCGCGCGGAGTTCTTTGCGCCTGGCGGCAAGGGGCCTCACCCAGGGGTCGTCGTGCTGCACGAGTCGTTCGGCCTCAATGACGACATGCGCCGAATCGCTCGTCGCTTCGCGGATGCCGGATACGCCGCACTAGCCCCCGACCTGTACTCGCACGGGTCGCGGATCGTGTGTCTCAGTCGCGTGATGGTCGACATGTTGCGCGGCGGCGTTGCGCGCGAGATCTCAGACATCCGCGCGGCTAGAGATGCGCTCGCGGTCCGCTCCGAGGTCGACGCCGAGCGGATCGCCGTGGCAGGGTTCTGCCAGGGCGGCGGCTTTGCCCTTATCGCCGGCACACAGCCAGGGTTCTCGGCGGCTGCCGTCAACTACGGCGACGTGCCCGCGGACAGCTCACCTCTGGACGGAGTGTGTCCGGTAGTCGCAAGCTTCGGGGGCAAGGATCGCCTGTTCGGGCACAGGATGGCCGCGCGCCTGGAGCGCCACCTCACTGCCCTCGGTGTGCCCCATGACGTGAAGACCTACGACGAGGCTGGGCACTCCTTCTTCTCGCAGGTCGACGGCTGGCAGGGCTGGCTCGCGCGAGTGCCCACGCCGATGGCTGTCGGCTACGACGATGCAGCGGCCCGCGACGGCTGGGAGCGCATGCTCAGCTTCTTCGATGAGCACGTGCGCGCACCGACCTCGGCCTCCAGTTAAACACCAACCGCCGGCGCCTGACACACACATCCACGCCATATACTCCGAGTGCGTGTTCAAACGGCTCCTCACCCGGCTGCTCGCAGGCCTTGTAGGAGTCGCCGTCGGGCTGCTGGTGTGCGACGTCGCGCTCGAAAACCTCTCAATCAACGCCGCCGGACTGCTCGAGGCGACGCTGGTGTTCTGGGTCGCGCACATCGTGGTGCAGTTCCTCGCGCTCAAAGTGCTCGTGCGCCAGCCGTCGATCGCGCTCGCCGGTCTGCTCGCGCTCGCCTCGACGATTGTCGCGCTGTTCATCGCCGTCGCCGTCGTGTCTGGGCTCAGCGTGCACGGAGCGCAGACCTACGTCTGGGCCACCCTCATAATTTGGGCCACGACCGCCACCGCCGACGTGTTCGCGCGCCGCGCCGCCCGCGACGAGCGCTTCGAAAAGCGCCTCGACCGCGCCGAACGCCGCAAGGACTAGGCAGCGCCCGTGAAGACAAAAGTCGTGATTCTGGGAGCTGGCTTCGGTGGTCTTGAGCTCGCGACGATTTTGTCCGAGGAGCTTGGAGATGGTGTCGATGTGACCTTGATCGACAAGAGCGATTCGTTCGTGTTCGGGTTCTCAAAGCTCGACGTGATGTTCGGTAGGACCACGCTGGATGCCGTCCGTCTGCCCTACAGAAAGATCGCCAAGCCCGGGGTACGCGTCGTGCGCGAGACGATCACGGCGATCGACGCCGAGGCGCGACGCGTCGTCACGGACGCAGGCGTTTACGAAGCCGACGCGCTTGTGATCGCGCTAGGCGCGGACTACGACATGGACGCCACACCCGGGCTCGCTGAGGGAGGGAATGAGTTCTACTCCGTCGCCGGCGCCGCGCGACTCGCAGGGATCATTCCCACGTTCTTACAGGGACATGCGGTCATTGGCGTATGCGGCGCACCGTTCAAGTGTCCGCCGGCGCCGAGCGAGTGCGCACTGCTGCTCGATGACGAGCTCACAGCCCGTGGGGTGCGCGATGCTTGCCGGATCTCGTTCGTGATCCCGTTGGGCACGCCAGTCCCGCCATCACCCGAGACCTCGGCTGCGCTTATCAAAGAGTTCGCCGAGCGCGATATAACGCTGATCGCCGGTCGCCGCGTCACTGCGCTCGATCCGGCGCGCAGCACGGCGATCCTCGACGATGGCACCGAGTTGCTGTTCGACCTCTTTCTCGGAGTGCCCAAACACCGTGCCCCCGATGTCGTCATCGACAGTGGCATAACCGAGGATGGCTACATACCCGTGGACTCGGCCACCCTGCAGACACGCTTCCCTGGCGTATACGCGGTCGGCGACGTCGCTACGGCAGGCGTGCCGAAGGCCGGCGTGTTCGCCGAGGGCGCCGCGCGCATCGTGGCGCAGACCCTAATCGCCGAGCTGCAGGGCGGTGAGCGGCCGGGCCCTCACCTCGGGCGCGGGACGTGCTACATCGAGTTCGGCGCGGGGCGGGTCGGGAGCGTCGACATCGATTTCCTCTCGGGTCCCTCGCGAACCGGGGTCTTCAACGCCCCGTCCGCCGCGTTGGTCGCCGAGAAGGAGCGCTTCGGCTCTAGCCGCCGCGCCCGCTGGTTCGGCCCCTAACCACTCGCAGCTCGGGGCCTCACGATGGCGGGATGTTCTGGTTCAGGTGGAACAGGTTGGTCGGGTCGTAGCGGTCCTTCAGCGCGCGAAGCCGGGCGAACTTCTCGGTTCCGTAGGCGGCCTGCACCCGATCCTCGCCCTCGGAGGAGAGGAAGTTGATGTAGGCGCCGCCTGTCAGCGACGGCTCGATCTCGCCATAGAGGCGCTGCGCCCAGTCGATGTGGGTCTCCAAACCCCCGCCCGGCTCGTGTGTGGTGGCGATCGCGTTGAGCACGAACGGCGCCTGGCGCTCGCCGTGGGCGGTCTCGTCCTCACCCACGCGGGCAATCGCGCCGCCGAAATGTTGGATGTGGATCTCCGAGGACGGGGAGGTCGCGCTCTGGTGAAAGCGCGCCATCGTCTCAATCGCGTGGTCGTCAAGCTCGCGGAAGTAGCCCGCCTTCATGTAAGCCTGGGTGCCCTTCGGCCAGAGCCCGTCGAGCAGGCTCTGTATCTGCACGTAGGGCATCGGGCCGACCAGGTCGGCGACGGGCTCGCCCAGGTCGCGGATCGGCTGAAGTGTCTTCATCCCCTCCTCGGGGTCGCCGGAGTAGCAGCCGACCAGGGCGATGAGCTTCTTGCCGTGCCAATCCTCGGGGATGAATGGGGCGGGCGGCGCGGTGATCAGATTAACCAGGGTGCTCAGCTCATCCGGCACCTCGCGCGCGAAATCACGATAGAAGCGCATGATCTCCTCGGCGCGGTCACCCGGATAGAAGATCGGGCCGGCGGCCACGGTCGGGCCGACCGGGTGCAAGTCGAGCTCGAAGGAGGTGACGACGCCGAAGTTGCCGCCTCCCCCGCGCAGGCCCCAGAAGAGGTCGGGGTTCTCCGTCGCGCTCGCGGTGAGGATCTGGCCATCGGCGGTGACCACCTCGGCCGAGTGCAGGTTGTCGCATGCCAGGCCGTACTTGCGCATCAGCCAGCCGATCCCGCCGCCCAGCGTGAAGCCAGCGACACCGGTAGTCGAGATCAGACCCCCGGTGGTGGCGAGGCCGTGCTCCTGGGTGACGGCGTCGAACTCCCCCCAGGTGACGCCGCCCTCGGCAGTGGCGGTGCGGGCGCTCGCATCCACCGTGATGCCCTTCATCGGCGAAAGATCGATCACGATGCCGCCGTCGCAGGTCGAGAAGCCGGGAATGCTGTGGCTGCCGCCGCGCACGGCAACGTCGAGCCCCTCGCTGCGCGCGAAGCCGATCGCGTGGCGCACGTCGGAGGAATCGGCGCAGCGGGCGATCACCGCCGGGCGGGCGTCGTGGGCGCCGTTCCAGATCGAACGAGCCTCATCGTAGGCGCCGTCGCCGGGCCGGATCAGCTCTCCGTGCAGCCCGTCCTCGAACTCCTTCAGCGTTGCCGCCCCAAGCACCCCTTGCGTAGCCATGCCGGCCTCCTTCTCAGTTGGTTTTGACATCGCGTTTCGGTGACGCTCAACGAGGCTACGGTCCGGGTCTTAACAGCGACTTTGCAGTGTCTTATCGGGTTACCCAGCTATCGGGCTCCCCGCGGCGCCTCGCGGCCCACGCTCCACCTCACGACAGTAAGCCAGGCCAGCCTCGCCGCCCAACAACTGGAAATGCCGGATCGCCCGGTCGAGCCAGCGGCGCGCCGTTGCCGGATCGCCGTCCTCGGCAGACATCGCGGCGAGTACGGCGAGTACCCAACCCTCCTGAGGGGTGGGCTCGATATCTTCGAACACCGCGGCTGCGTCCTGGAGATGCGCGCGGGCCCCCACCCGATCGCCGGCGGACAGCGCCACGTTCGCCAGGCTGAGCTCTGCCGCACTGAGGCCGATCATGTCATCGTTCTCGGCAAACCAGCCGCGGCTTTGCTCGGCGGCAGCCCGGGCGCCTGCCGCGTCGCCCGAGCGAGCGAATAGGACCGCCAAGCACCCGAGCGTGATTCCTGTCCCGCGTCGGTCGCCGACCTCCTGCCTGAGGGCGAGGCTGCGCTCGAGCAGCTCCCGGCCGCGCTCGAAGTCGCCGCTGGAGCGGGCGAGGTTGCCGAGCGCGCCCAGCGCGAAGGCTTCCCCCTGCATGTCGGCGAGTGCCTGGAAGCGCGCGAGGCTCTCCTCGATCAATTCACCCGCGCGGTCGAAGTTGCCTTCGACCCGATCGACTACAGCGAGGTTGCCCAGGATGTAGGCAAGCGCCGCATCTGCACCGACCCGGCGACAAACGATCGCCGTGTCCTCCTGCAGGAGCAACGGGTAGCCGATCTCGGGCGCCACGGTGATCAGCGCGTAGCTCATTGGCCAGAGTGCCGGGCGCTTCTCGGCTAAGAGCTCTCCGGCCCGCTTCAACGCGAGCTCAAACTGTTGCCGCGCTTGCGGATATTCACGCCGAAACCAGGCCGCGATCGCGCGTGCGTGCGCCGCCCATACTTGCGGCCGGGCAGTGAGAAGGTCCTCCGCATGCAGCTTCTCGTGCTCGCCGATCAGCGCCTCAATGTCCGCGGGGCCGCTGACGATCGTGCGATAAGCCGTCGATATCTCAACTGCGTCGAACATTCCGGCGTGGTCGCCAAGCTCACTGAAGATCGCGACGCTTTCTGCGATGAATTCGTGGAGGCGCCCATGGACGCCTCGCCGCAGGCCCACGAGGCAGGCGGCGAGCAGCACGCGGGCGCGATCAGCGGTGCGCTCCGGCGCCGCCGTCAGGGAGGCGTCGAGCCAGCGATAGCCCTCGGCGAGGTAGCCGCGCATCAGCCAGAAACGCCACAGGGCGACGGTCAGGCGGAGGGCGAGTTGAGGGTCGTCGGCCAGGGCCGAGGCAAGAGCGGCGCGGAGGTTGTCGCGCTCCAAGTCCAGCCGCTGGAGACGATCCCGTGCCGGGAGGTCGCCAGCCGGCGTCGGGTCGCTCTCGGCGAGCTCGATGTACCAATCGCGATGGCGGCGCTCGACGGCCTCCAGCTCGCCGGCTTCCTCGAGCCGCTCCGCGGCGTACTGCCGCACGGTCTCCAGCAGGCGGTAGCGGCGATCGCCGGGGCCCTCCTCGACGTGAACGAGAGACTTGTCGATCAGACGGCCGAGAAGAGCGACCGCCTCATGTCGCGGAAGCGGCTTCTCCGCGCAGATGTCCTCGGCCGCCTCCAGGCCGAAGCTTCCGGCAAACACCGCGAGGCGCCGCATGAGAATCTGCTCGTAGGGCTCGAGCAGATCAAAGCTCCAGGCGAGCGTCGCCCGCAGCGTCTGCTGCCGGGTCATCGCCGTGCGGCTCCCTCCCGAGAGCAGGTCGAGGGAGTCGTCGAGGCGCTCGACGATCTGGGCGGGAGTCAGGGCGCCGACCCGAGCCGCAGCGAGCTCGATTGCCAGCGGCATCCCGTCGAGCCGGTGGCAGAGGGCCGAGATCGCGACCGCATTCTCGTCGTCCAGCTCGAAGCCGGGGGCGGCTTGGCCCGCCCGAACGGTGAAGAGCCGCACCGACTCCGCGTCCAGCGATCTTCCCGAGGGTGGGTCAACCGTCAGCTCTGGGAGGGAAAGGGACGGGACTCGCCAGGTCACCTCGCCGGGCACGCGCAGCGGCTCGCGGCTGGTCGCCAGCACCGTGAGACGCGGACAATGCCGCAGCAGCGCCTCGACGAGATGCGCGACCAGCTCTACCAGGTGCTCGCAGTTGTCGAGCAGCAGCAGCTGTTGGCGATCGCCGATGTGCCCGGCGATCGCGACCTCCGGCGCACGGTCGGAGGCAAGCCGCGTGTCCAGTGCCTGGGCGATCGCCGGTCCGACCAGCTCGGGCTCTCCGAGCGCTGCCAGCTCCACCGGCCAGACGCCGTCGGAGAAATCGCCGAGGAGTTGCCCGGCCAGCTCCAGAGCGAGCCTCGTCTTGCCGCAGCCACCCGCCCCGGTCAGCGTCAGCAGCCGCGAGTTGCGCAGGAGCGCGGTGGCCTCGGCCAGCTCGCGCTCGCGGCCGATGAAGCTGGTCAGCTGCCGCGGGAGGTTGTTCGGGCTCTCGAGCGGCGACCGCACCACGGTCGCCGTGGATGGACGAACCGGCTCCCCTTCCCCCGAGCCGCGCGTGAGTATCTCCCGGTAGAGGTGGCGGGTCTCGTCATCGGGCTCGTCCTCGAACTCTCGCCGTAGACCGAGCTTCAGCTCCTGGAACTGGGCCAGCGCCTCCTGCCGCCGCCCGCCGCTCGCGTAGAGTCGCATAAGCGCCCGATGGGCGGGCTCGTGGAGCGGCGCGTCGACCAACACCGATCGCAGGCGGTCGATCGCCGCGGCGGTGTCGTCCGGCGCCTCGAGCTCGGCCAGCTCGATCCCCAGAGCGAGGCGAAGCTCGTGGATGGCGTCGCGCCGCGATGCTGTCCACTCCTCGTAGCGGTCCTCGGGCAGCAGTTCGCCGTCGTAGGAATCGAGGGCGTCCCGGTAGGCGGCGGGGTCGCGTTGCGTCCGTGCTGTCGCGGCGGCCTCCTCGAACGCGAGTACGTCGATCTGCACAGGATCGTCGGGGCACAGTGCGATCACATCCTCGTGCAGCTCCAGGCGGTTGCGGCCCTCGAGCCCGGCTGAGTCGAGCGCCCGTCGCGCCGCAAAGATCGCCTGGTGCAAATTGTTCCTGGCAGATGCCCGCTCGCGCCCCGGCCAAAGCAGCTCGGTCGCCCGATCCGCGTGCAGGCGACGTTCGGGAGTAAGCGCGAGCAGCTTGATCAGAGCCTTCGCCTTGCGCAGCCGCCAAGCGTCGTCGGGGATGACACAGCCGCCCGCGGTGACCGAGAAAGCCCCGAGGAGGCTAATGCCCAACACGTCATCGCCCATCCATGTGCCTTTCGTCCTGAACAGGCAAAAAACGAGATGGCGAGACCCAGACTCGAACTGGGGACACCACCATTTTCAGTGGCGAGGCGACCAGCCCTGACTCGCTGTGCTGAGGGTAGCAAAAGCTCGCGTTTGCGGGCATTTTGTGAGGAGCCCAGCGCCACTGGATCATCGGGCTACAGGCCGAGATACCGCCGGATACGTGCGGATTCCGGTGGGTTTGTGCCGCGAGGCTAGGGTCCGCGACACAAACCCCACGGCGCTTGGCTCCCCGCGCTCACGACGACGCGTGGCCCGCAGCCATCGCCCAAGCGTGTGGTGGTGGGTGTCATCCCGTGACTAGCTCGTCCAGCCGTGGGAGGAGGTCTTCTGGTGTGGGCATCGAGAGGATCTGCTCGCCCAGTCGAGCGGACGCTGCCGTGTAGGCCGGGTCGCGGCTGACCTCGTGGAAGCTCTCACGCACCGCGGCCGGTGAGAGCGGCTGGGTTGAGCACGCTCTACCGGCACCGGCGTGCTCAATCTGCGCCGCCATTTCGTATTGATCGGTCGCAACGGGCGCGAGCACTAGTGGCCTGCCGTGGGCGAGCGCTCCCAGCACGGTGCCCGCCCCCGCGTTGCAGACGACCGCCTCGCAGTGAGGCAGGATCGTTCTCTGGTCGATCCAGCGCTCCACGCGCACGTTGTCCGGGTGCCGACCGAAGCGGTCGAGGTCCCCATCCGGGCCGATCGTCACGACCACGTTCACGGCCTCCTCGCGCAGCCCCTCGAGCATCGTTTCCAAGAGCCCGGGGGTGGAGTTGTGGGTGGTGCCGGCGGTGACGTACACGGTCCGTTCGTAGGGCAAGCCGTTCAACGCGGTCGGACGCGGGACGGGCGCCGTTGACGGCAGCGCGTTCTCGGGCCGCAACGGCCACATGTTCGGGTACTGCCAGTCCTCCGTTTGCGGGTGCAGACCCTCGGGCCAGATGTTCAGGTAGGGGGTGGCGAGACGCGAGTCGCCGCGTGGCGGGGCGATCCTGCATCCCTCATACAGCTCCGCGAGTCCCGCTCTGAGCACCGGCTCGAAGTAGCTGGACTTTGGCGAGCTGAAGCCATGAATCACGTGCGGCACACCTGCGGCGGTCGCGACGACCTCGGCGGCCGGCTCGCCGAGATTGCGGATCACTAGGTCCGGCTGCCACGTCCTGGCGAACGGCAGCAGGTGCTCGAGCATCGCCGGGGCTGCAATCCCGATCAAGCAGTGGCGCAGAATGTGCGCGAGGCGCTCCTGCGGGGACAGGCTGGCGAGCTCGTTCCCATGCGCTTTGGTATAGCGCCGCTGCGTCTCCTCGAAGGGCAGCCCGGCGGGCAGCGCTTTCAGGCCGGCGCGTTGCACCGCAGCGACGGCGTCGGGGGCCGTGGCGAAGACGACCTCGTGGCCCGCGTTAGCTGCTGTGCGGGCGAGGGGCAGCATCGGCGCGATATGGCTCTGCGCGGACATCGAAGAGAACAGGATGCGCACGGCAACGGCCCCCTACCCCGCCGCCAGCTGCGTGATCGGTGTCTTCTCGCGAGCGAGCTCCTCCAGCAGCGGGACGGCCTCGCTCACGTCCGGGAGATCGGCAAACGCCGCCCTCATCGCCGCTGCGCCGGCTTGCAGCTGATCGTCCGCAAGCGCACCTTGGACCAACTCGCAAAGCCCCTGTGCGCTCTGTGCGTCGCGGCCCACAACGCGCGCGAGACCGAGCTCAGCACAGCGCTCGGCGTTGTACCAGTGATCGGCAGCCAGGCACATCAGGACCATCGGGATCCCGTGGCGCATCGCCCCGAGCACCGTCCCGAAACCGGCGTGCGAGACGACCAGATCACAGTGCTCCAGCAACAGCGACTGCGGGATGAACCGCTCGACGTGTACGTTCTCCGGCAGCGGCTCGAGCGAGCTGGGGTCAAACCCCGCGCCGGTCGTGATCACCACCTCGGCGTCCAGCGACGAGAGCCCGTCGATCAACCACTCGATCAGCGGCGCGATCGACACCACGGTCCCGATCGTCGCGTAGATCAGCGGCCGCTCGGGGAGCTCGGCAAACCACGAGGGCAAGCCGGTGCCCGCCGGGGCGTCATAGAGCGCCATCGCAAAGCGACGCGTCGTCGGACTCGCGGGCGCCCGCTCGCGCACCCAACGCTCGGGCAGCGGTGAGAGGCGCAGCCATCGAGCCCCGTGAGTGTCGTGGACGGGATCGGGCCCGAGTCCAAACGCGGCCCGTAGCTCATCGTAGAGGTCTCCGGTGTAGGAGAAGTCCATGTCGACCTCATACCCCCAAGAGCAATACACGTAAGAGATGCCGAGCACATCGGCGACGAGGCGCCCACCCCAGTCGGCGAAGTCGACCACGACCAGGTCGGGCTTGAAATCCTGCGCGATCTCAAGCACACCCTCAGCCATCGGGAGATGCAGGCGCGGAACGCCGATCCGCTCGATCAGCCAACGGACCTGGTCCGGGCCGCGCGGAGCGTCCGCGATCTCGGGAAAGCTCACCAGAGGCTCCGACCACAGATAGTCGAGGCCCGCGGGCCGGCACTGAAACCCGTGCGAGCGCACCGTCTCACAGAAGCGCGGAGCCGTCGCGAACAGCACCCTGTGGCCGGCGTCCCGGCACGCGTGCGCCACCGGCAGCAGCGGATTGAGATGCCCATGTGCGGGTTGGGTGGAGAACATGACGCGCAGCGACATCAGCCCCTCACGTGCCTTAGTGATCCCGCCTTCTACGGTTGCCGATCATCTATGCACTCATCCCCGTCTGGTGGCTTGGTGGCGAACGCTCCGAACGCGGTCGGCCAGCAGCCGACCGGGCCGACGGGTCCTGTGTCAGTTCGCAGACGCTCGGCAAGGTGGTCGATGTCGACCTCCTCCTCCGTGGCGATCCCGGCGGCGATGATTGCCGGCAGCAGGCTGGCGGCGAATTCCACCGTATGGCCGATGGCGTCCTCGCCGACGGCGACCGCGACCCCGGCGTCGACGTCCGGGCTGGGCTCAAGGCCGGCTTCAGCGAATGTGTGAGGCAACCGGCCGCCCATGTCCGGCTGGGTGCCGAGTCTCGCGAACGCCTCGTAGATCCACCCGCTGAGCTGTTCAGATGCAGGCGTCGCCGGCCACAGCCCCAACCATCGCGCCGGCACCGCCGAGCCGATCATGTTGGCCTCCAAGAACGCGGCTACACCTCCGGGGCGCAGATGGGATGCGGCTCTACGCACCGCGTCCGCTGGGTCGGCCTGGTACATCAGCACGAACCGGCCGACCAAAGCGTCGAACGGGCCGCCGTCGAGCTGCACGTCGCGGAAGTCGCCGCACACGAACTCGACGTTGCCAAGCCCGGCGTCGTCGGCACGTCGGCGCGCGGTCGCGACTGCCTGCTCGTCACGCTCGACCCCTACCACCGACCCCTCCCCACCGACCATGCCGGACACGAGGAAACTGACATCGCCCGGTCCGCAACCGACGTCCAGGACCCGCATTCCGGCCGCGATTCCTGCGCGCTCGAATAGGCGGCGCGTGAACGGCTCATGCGCCACGGACTGGCGGCTGAGTCGCGCGTGCTCATCCTCGCTGGAGGAGCTGAGCGCATACCCAGGGTCCGCGGTGGCCGGTGTGTCGCCGGCGTCAACCGATGCCATCGCGGCTACCGAGCGGCTTCAGATCAGCGATGGAGCGAGTGGCCTGGAAGCTCATTGGCTACGCCTCGGAGGGAGCGACGGCGACTATCGGTCCTGGCGCGGACGCGCTTGCGGCCCGCTGGCTGATTCGCACGCGCAGGCCCTTGGGGATCATCGTGAAGCTGAAGTGCTCCTGGACCGGCGGTGCGCTCTCGTCCAGCCGCAGTTCGAAGTTGCGGGCGATCATCGCCAGCGCGGTCTTCGCCTCCAAGAAAGCGAGGTTGCGGCCAGGGCAGAAGCGCGGGCCGGCCCCGAACGCCAGGAACGACTTTTGGTCGGGCGCCTTGCGCTGCTCGTCGGGGAGCCACCGTTCGGGTTCGAAGTCCGCGCCGCCGCCGACATCGCGGGACGTCTTACGGGTTCCGAGTATCAGACGGGTGCCGGCGGGAATGTGGGTGTCGCAGACCACGGTGTCGGTAAGCGACTGGACGACGAGTCCGTTTGCGACGGACTTCAGGCGCATCGCCTCGCGCAGCGCCGCCTCGCAGTAGGGCAGACGCGAGACGGTCTCGTGATCGCTCGGCAACGATTCATCGCCGAGCACCTCGCGCGCCTCTTGTGCCCACCGGGCCTGAAGGTCGGGGTGCTGGGCTAGAAACCAGCTCGTCCAGGCGAGGGTGTGGGCGGTGGTGTCCTCTCCGGCCACCAGGAGGGTGAACACGTTGCCGATGATTTCCTTATCGGTGAAGGTGCCGTCCTCCCGTTGAGCGGCGAGCATCGCCTCCAGAAAGTTCTCGGGCTCCTCGAACAGTCCGGGGCGCTCGCTCATGCGCTCGCGGGCCTGCTCGATGAACCCGGTGACGGCGCGGTTGATCTCGCTCAGCGAGCGCTCCAGGCGCCGGTCGGCGGGAAGCCGAACCCAGCGCCAGTACGGGATTGGGAAGAACAGCCGGAAGTTCAGCATCGTGAAGACCCGCTGGATGTGCTGCTGCAGCTCGTTCTTTCCGTGCTCCAGCGTGTTGAGCTCGATCCCGAACGCGAGCGTGGAGGTGATGTCGACCGCGTAGGAGGTGAGCACGTCCGTGAGGTCGATCGGCCGGCCGTCGCGTGCGAGCTCTGTGAGCCTTCGGTGTAGCCGCTGAGCGGCGGTGTGGATGACCTTGAAGTGGCGATGCAGGTGGTTGGTGTTCAAGGCGGTGACCGCCAGGCGGCGCTGGCGGCGCCAGGCGTCTCCCTCCACGGCGAACACGCCGGGGAAGCCCATCCCCTCGAACGCGGCCTCGATCTCCGGCCAGCGCCTGTAACCATCGGGGCGCTCGCGCAACACGCGGTTGATCTCCTCCACGTCGCTGACATACAAGCTCAACCGGCGTCCCACATGGAACTTGACGATCGGCCCGTAGCGCTCAGCCCACGCCTCGGCCACGAGGTGCGATCGCTCGATGCGCCAGAGTTGGTGCAGGTTGCCGAACAGCGGCAGACCGCGGGGGCCGGGAAGGTCAGCTATCCGGCGGGTCGCGGTCACGATGCGCGCCGGCCGGTCATGCCCACGACCCAGCCAAGCGCGATACCGCCAAGCACCGCGACTCCGGGGCGTCGTCCCATTTGCCTCGCTCGTCCCAGAACTCGCTCGCGCGCCCGGTCGAAAGCGAGCAACGCCGCGAGAGCCTGAAGTTCGACCATTCCCGCGATGACGCTACCCAACCGCGGAGCCGAAAACATCTGCCACCTGGCCAGACTTAATCGCTCGCCGGTGCGCGCACCGCACTCTCAGAGTTCGACATTCCCGGCGCGCGTCGAAGGTGGTCGCGGCGGGGTTTTCTGAGACGATCTTCAGGGCATGGTGAGGACCGACCGGGGAACGCTGATCGGGCGCGAGTCTGAGCTCGCCGAGCTCAAGTCGATGCTCGCAGCCAGCCCGCTTGTGACCATCACAGGCCCGGGGGGATGCGGCAAGACGCGGCTCGCGCTGGAGATGGCCGCGTGTGGCGCGTCGCGGCCGCAGAGCACCGGCTGCGTGGTCGCTGCGCTCGCGGACGTGCCGCGAGCCGATCGGCTCATTGACTCGCTGATGGCCGCTGTGGGTGTGCGTGAGCGTTTCGGGAGCACGCCGAACGACGTCCTAGTCGAGCATCTAGCCTCGCGGCGGCTGCTGCTGGTGCTGGACAACTGCGAGCACCTCCTCCCCGACGTCGCCCTCCTCGCCAGCGAGCTGTGCCGCGATGCGCCCGATCTCCGGCTGCTGGCGACCAGCCGCGAGCCGCTGGAGATCGACGGGGAGAGCGTGCTATGCCTCGGCCCGCTGAGCCTCCCCGAGCCGGACGATGACGGCGTCGGCGCAATCGTCCGTTCTGACGCTGGGCGGATGTTCGTTGATCGAGCCGTTCACCGAGACGCGGCGTTCGCGCTCACGCCGAGAACGGCTCGGGCCGTCGTAAGCATCTGTCGCCAGCTTGACGGTCTACCACTGGCACTCGAGCTAGCCGCCGCTCGCCTGGACACGCTCGATGCCGAGGAGATCGCTCGTGAGCTCGGCGGGCAAGGGCGTCTCGCCACCGCCGGGAGTGCCGCCGAGCCCTCCCGCCATAGCTCACTGCGCGCGTCGCTGGATTGGAGCTACCGCCTGCTCGATGAGACCGAGCGAGCACTGATCCGGCGTCTCGCCGTGTTCTCGGGTGGGTTCACAGCCGAAGCGGCCCACAGGGTCACTGCGCCCGCCGAGAGCGTCACGGCCGTTCACGATCGCCTTCGAGCATTGGAGAGGAAGGGCCTGCTCGTGCTCACGGGAGCGCCGGAGCGCTGGCGGCTTCTCTCGACGGTGGCCGAGTACGCGGGTGAGGAGCTGGCGAAGGCCGGTGAAAGCGACGAGCTGGCCGACCGCCACCTGTCCTGGTTTCAGACATGGGCCGCGCAAGCCAACGACGGGCTTCTCCGGGACGGGCACGAGCCGATCGACGTGGAGGGTCCGAACCTACGCCGCGCGCTCGACCGCGCTCTGGAGCACGATCCTGAAAGCGCGCTGGCGATGGCAGCGTCGCTGATGCGTCACTGGATACTTGCCGAGCATTACCACGAAGCGCGCTCGATCTGCTCGGCGGTGCTTCACACAGTTGACGAGAACACGGATGCGCGCGCGCTTGCGCTCGTGACGTGCGGGGCGGCGCTGGTCGCGATGCTGAGCGAGGACTACGAAGGCGCGCTCACGGGCACGCAGACAGGTCTCGTGTTGCTGGGCGCCGTCGAGGACCCCGGCGTCAAAGCGACCTGTCTGCTGTGCTCCTCGATGGTGCTGATCCAAACCGGCGTGGACCTGCACGGCGGCCTGGCCAACGCCGAACGCGCCGTGCAGCTCGCGGAGCAGCATGGGGACGATCCGCTTGGGCTGGCGTGGGCGCTCGTATCGCTCGCGGTCGCGGCGATGCTGTGCGAGCGCTTTCAAGCGCTCGGCGAAGCATACGAGGCGTTCCTCGCGATCCCGACAGCCTGCGAGCACCGGACCCTTCGCGCGTGGGCGGAGCAGACGGCCGCATGGGCGCACGTCAGCGTCGGATCGCCCGAGCGCGCGCTCGTACACATCGAACGGGCAAGCACCCTGGAGGGCGACTGGCCGTCGATGACCCACTTTCAAGTGCTCGGTTTCCGCATTCATGCACTCGCCCGCCTCGGGCAAACCGACGAGGCCATTGCCACAGGCGAGCAAGCGCTACAGCGCGCCAGGGAGTCCGGTGCGCTTCAGTCGGTCCCCGCGATCGAACTGGCGCTCGCGACCGCCGAGCTAATGCATGGCGCCCTGGACTCCGCCGCCGACCGCGCACAGGGGCTGCTGCGTATGCCGCATCTGCACACGCTCGTCATCGCGCGTGAGACGCTCGCCCGGATCGCGCTCGCCCGCGATCAGCCCGACGAGGCCCAGCGGCACGCGAGCGAGTTGGAAGCGATCGCGCAGCGGTCGGGCAGTATGCGCCATCAGGCGCTTGCGGACTACATCAACGGCCGGGCTGCGATCCAAACTGGCGAGAAGGACAGAGGACGCGATCTCCTACATGCCGCGCTTGCGAGGTGCGCGGAGCTTGGCCTGGAGCGCGAAGCGGCCGACGCCCTTGACGAGCTCGCGCTGCTCGCGGCAGACGCGGGAGAAGCCGAGCGGTGTGCCCGCCTAGCGGCGGCCGGCGCGTCGACTCGCGCTCGGCTTAGCTGTGCGCCTACGCTTGCGAGCACTGAACGGCTCGACAGCGCACGCGCACGCCTCGCCGCGCAGGCAGGGGACTGTTGGGATGCCGCTTGGGCACAAGGCGAACAGGCTGCGCTAGCCGACGCGATCGCCTACGCCCGACGAGGACGAGGACGCCGCCGTCGAAGCACGGCGGACGGCTGGCCGAGCCTGACCGGCACCGAGCGCGACGTAGCGCTCCTGGCTGCCAGTGGCAAGACCAACCCACAGATCGCCGAGCAACTCTTCATCGCCCGAGGCACGGTAAAGATGCACCTCTCCACGGTCTACCGCAAGCTCGACGTCGCAAACCGCACCGAGCTCGCCGTCGCAGCGCGACACGCGACGCCGCCGCCCACGCACGAACCATGATCACCGACCCCCGCGGTGGTAGCTGTAGGCGTAGGCGCCTAACTGGACTCCCACGAAAGGGCAAGCCTGCGGCGACGGCCTTCCCGCAGCTTCGTTCGCTACGCGCCGGTGACTGCGCCTGCCGTTTGGCGGCTGCGTTGGGTGAGGCGCACACGCAGACCCTTGGGGATGGTCACGAAGTTGTAGTACTCGCTCACGGGGCCGGCGGTGCTGTCGAGTTCGATGTGGAAGTTGCGGGCGATCATCGCCAGCGCGGTCTTCGCCTCCAAGAAAGCGAGGTTGCGGCCAGGGCAGAAGCGCGGGCCGGCGCCGAAGGTCAAGACCTTTGGTGCGCTCGACTCATCGCTGCGCAGCAGGCGGCCGGGGTCAAACCCGTCGCCCAGGTTGGGATAGCGCAGCAGCATCAGTAGCTGGGTGCCGGCGGGTATGTGGGTGTCGCAGATCGTGGTGTCCGCCAAGGGTTCGGCGGTTATGAGCGGGGTCACGCCCTTCACCCGCAGCGACTCGCGCAGCACCGCGTCGGTGTAGTCGAGTTCCCCAATGACCCCGTAGTCGTTGGGGAACGGGTCCTCGCGCAGCGCCTCGCTCGCCTCAGCCGCGAGCTGCGCCTGGACATCGGGGTGGGTCGCCAACAGCCAGATCGTCCAGCCGAGCGTGTGCGCGGTGGTGTCCTCCCCGGCGAACAGCAGGATCAGGGTGTTGCCGATGATTTCGCTGTCGGTGAAGGCGCCGTCGTTTTCCTGGGCTGAGATCATGCTCTCCAAGAAGTTCTCGGGTGCCTCGCGCAGCTCAGGTCGCTCTCGCATCCTCTGCCTGGCCTGCTCGATGAACTGCTCCGTCGCCCGGTGCAGCTCTGCCAGCGAGCGATCGAGCGCCCGGTCGGCGGGCAGCTTGATCCGCCGCCAGTACGGAAACGGGGCGGACATACGCCGTATGAGCATCCCGAAAGCCCGCTGGATGTGCTCCTGCAGCTCCCCTTCACGGCGCTCCAGCGTGTTCAGGTCGTGCCCGAACGCGAGCGCGGAGGTGATATCCAGGCTATAGGAGGTGAACTCCTCGCCGATCTCGAGCATCCGGCCCTCCTGGGCCGCCTCGGACAGCCGGCGGTGCAGACGCTCGGCGCTCGTGCGGATCACCCCGTAGTAGCGGTGCAGGTGATTGGTGTTGAGCGCCGTGATGACTAGCCTGCGCTGGCGCTTCCATTGCTCGCCCTCGGCGGTGAACACTCCCGAGAGGCCCATCTCATCGAAGACGACCTGCTGCACTGACCAGCGGCGGAAACCCTCGGGACGCTCCCGCAAGATCATGTTTACCGCGTCGGCGTCTGAGATGCCGACGATGCGCCGCCGGCCGATATCGGCACGCAAGATCGGTCCGTACCGATCCGCCCATCGTTCGCAGACCGTGTGTAGGCGGGAGGCGCGCGCTAGCTGGTGCGCGTTGCCGAGCAGCGGGAGGCCCGGAGGCCCCGGAAGCTCATCGATAGTACGCGCCATCGGCCGTCTACCTCCGCCCTTGCTTGAACTCGCCGCCGGGCATGGCGGCACACGAGAGCCGACTGTAGCGGAAATCCCCGCAGCTGGAACGCTGCTGAGCCAGGGCCCTAACCGAACGTAAACGCGAAGCCGAGCGCGGGTGGCGCCGCCCGTTAGCTGCCGAGTTGGCAGGCCGTAGCCGTAGGGCCTGGCTCGCGTCGTCTCAAACCTGGCAACGGACCGTCAGACGGCTACTTGGGCCCGCACTCGGTGCGGGCATCGCTCTGACCGGCGCCGGGTTTTTTCGCGTGGGGAGCTGTGCGCGAGCCGGCAGCGGCGAGTGACAATGCGGTAGCTTCGGCTGGTGGGTGATCTGGCAGGCTTGGCCGGATGCTGAGCGCTGCTGTCGAAGTAGCCTGGCCGCCGTTCGTGCTCGTTACCGGGCTGCTGTTGATCGGCTTGGTAGCCCACCGTGACGGTCTGTTCGAGCAGGCCGGGCGATTCCTGTCTACATCTCAGGCTCGACCCAATTTCTGGATTCGCGCCACGGCCTCGTCCGATCGCTGCCCGATGGAGTGCTCGGCAGCGGCGTTGCAGTGGGACCACTGGGGGAACGGTACGCGGTACGTGGTGTTCTCAGTGCGCGCAGTCGGCCTCGCCAGCGGATCGCGCTGCTCCTAATCGAGCGTGGCCTCGTGTGGTGGTCGTGGTTGTGGTGCCTGGGTCATGTAGGCAACCCCGGGGAGCTACCCGAGCTGCAGATTGCCACGCTCACGGGCCGCTGAGCCACCTCTAACCGAATCTAAGAACTCTAAAAACCTCTAAAGTGGTCGGGTATGGTGGTCGGATGAGCAACCCATTCCACGCGAGCTTCGGTGTCAGCCCGCCGCTGCTGGTCGGCCGCGACGACCTGCTCGATGACTTCGCCGAGGGACTTGAAGATGGTCCGGGAGCGGCGGGCCGCGCGACGCTCTACACCGGCGCTCGCGGCGCCGGCAAGACGGTCATGCTCAACGCCGTCGAGGACCGCGCACGCCAGCGCGGTTGGCTCATCGTCAGCGAGACCGCCACCCCCGGCTTCGTCTCGCGGATGACCCAGCAGCACCTCCCGCGACTACTTCGCGACTTCGACCCCAAGGCGGTGCAGCGCCGTATGAGCGGCGTGGGCGCTCCACTTAATCTCGGCTCTCTCACCTGGAGCACGATCGAGGCGCACGTCGTCCAAGCAGGTCTGCGTAACCAGCTCGAGATGCTCACCGACCTGCTGACCGAGCAGAGCACCGGGGTCCTGATCACCCTTGACGAGATCCACCACAACCAAATCGAAGAGCTACGCGAGCTAGCCACCGTCGTGCAGCACACCTTCCGCGAGAATCGGGAGCTGGCGATCGCCGGTGCTGGCCTAGCTGCCAGCGTCAGCGACGTCGTCAACGACGACGTTCTCACCTTCCTGCGCCGAGCCGAACGGCACACCCTGGGCTCGGTAGCGCACGCCGACGTTGAACGCGCCCTCCGCGAACCGATCCAAACAGCCGGCCGCGAGGTCGGCGAGGAGGCCCTGCAGATCATGGTCGATGGAGCCCGCGGCTATCCCTTCCTGCTGCAGCTAGTCGGCACCCAGGTTTGGCGGGTGAACCCGAGCGCACCGGAGATCACGGCCGAAGACGCCACCGAAGGGGTCGCTCGAGCGCGGCGCAGGCTCGGTGCGCTCATCCACGAGCCGGCGCTGAGCGCCGCCTCAGACATCGACAAGTCATTCCTGCTCGCGATGGCCCAGGACGACAGCCCGTCCAGGATGGCCGACATCCAGGAGCGCCTCGGTGTCGACGTGAACTACGCGAGCCAGTACCGCCTACGACTGATCGCAGCCGAGCTGATCCACCCCACCCGCCACGGGTACGTCGACTTCGCGCTGCCCTATCTCCGCGAGTACCTCCGCCAGCACTCAGCCATCGACGCCTGATCGGCGCCGTGAGGCATCTTGCCCAGCCCGCCGACGCTTTCAATCCTGCGACTGCACAACCCCTCGATGAGCCCCGTCCGACCGGCCATAGGCGTTTAGCGAGATCGCGTAAACCCTGTAAAACTTCGTACAACTCGATATGAGCCAGGCATCGCAGTCTGGTTCTCGCTGCCCCCCGCCACGCACAGAGCTTGACATCCGCAGTAGACGATCATCTGTCCTCTTTCACTTTAGAGCTTGTGCGCTCATGTCGGGACACTCGAACAGCTCAGAACTCGTTCTCAGGGCATCACAATCCCGACTCTTGTTGTCTTTAGTTCGAGTTTCGCCATGAGTTCGGTTCTCGATGTAGATACCGCATAGGTAAGCCATTTGTCGCCCGAACAGTCTGATCGTGAGGCTTTCTAGAGACGCGCACGCGCTCGGAACAGGCACTATTGTCAAGGGTTTGTGTCCAGGTTTGTGCCGCCGACGGCGCTTGCCGCCCTAACGGAGATGGCGCGCGCTATCTCAAAACACGCTCATTTGCAGCACCTTTCCTGATGGCGAGACCGGGACTCGAACCCGGGACACCACGATTTTCAGTCGTGTGCTCTACCAACTGAGCTATCTCGCCGGAAAGAGTGATGCTAGCTGACGTCGAACTCTGCCAGCAGCGCGGCGTAGGTCCGACGCAGCCCCTCGGCGATCGGGACCTCTGCGCGCCAGCCGAGCTCTCGCTCCGCGCGGGAGACGTCGAGGCGGCTGTGCTGTAGCTCGCCCGGGCGCAGGTCCGCAAACTCTGGCTCCAGCTCGCTCCCCGCCGCCTCGCGCAGCGCGTTCCAGACGGTCGTGACGTCGGTCTCCACGCCAGTGGCGACGTTGAACGTGCCGCGGCGGCCGGAGGCCGCGAGCAGCGCGCGCACGACGTCCTCGACATACACGTAGTCCCTCGTGGGCGCGCCGTGGCCGTACAGCGTCGGCGCCTGGCCGACGTGCAGGCGGTGGCTGAAGATCGCGACCACGCCGGCCTCGCCGTGGGGGGATTGGCGGGGGCCGTAGACGTTGCCCAGGCGGCACACCGCGTGGGGCACGCCCGAGGAGAGCGACCACGTGTTGACGTACGCCTCCGCCGCCCACTTCGAGGCGCCGTAGGGAGAGAGCGGAGCGGGGATGCGCGCCTCGGGGGTGGGCATCGGCGCCTCGTCCCCGTACAGCGCTCCGCCGGTGGAGGTGAACACGACCGGCACCCCGAGACGCCCGGCGATGTCGACCACGTTGAGCGTGCCCTGCACGTTGACCTCGCAGTCGCGGCCGGGGTCGGCGACGGAGGCGACGACGGAGGCCTGCGCGGCGAGGTGGAAGATCGCGCGCGGGGCCTCCTGCTCGATCGCGGCGTGCAGCGCCGCGCGGTCGGTGATGTCGAGCGTGTGCAGCTGCGCCGCCTCCGGCCACGTTCTGCGCGCTCCCCGAGGAGAGGTCGTCGACGACGCTCACCTGGTAGCCGTCGGCCAGCAGGGCGTCCACGAGGTGGGAGCCGATGAAGCCGGCTCCGCCGGTGACGAGCGCGCGATTGGGCACGCGTGGAAATCTATTTGAAGAAGCGGGGCCCGGCTGACTGAAGAGGAGGGGCCCGGCTGCGCCACCCTCCTAGCGGCCTTCGGCCAGCTGCGCCACCCTAGCGTTGCCGGCGTAGGCTCTGTCGGCGGAGCCGCCCGCTCCAGCAGTCGCTCGACGACTTCGATCGTCTCGTCGATCTGCTCCAGCGCCCGCGGCTCCTCTTGGCGGCCCAGCATGTAGCGGCGCAGCGTCGCCAGCACCCGGCGGGCGATCACGATCGCCGCGCGCTCGCGCTCGGCGTCGATCTCGCCCTGCTCCCTGAGCTTCGCCATGCGGCGCAGCGCCGGCAGGATCACCTCCTCCGGCAGCGCGGTCGCGGCCACGCCGTCCTCGATCGCCTGGGCAATCGCCCCCTCGGCAGTCTCCGCGTCGCCGCGCTCCAGCGCGGCGAGGTAGGTCTCCAGCACGACCTCCAGCAGCGCCTGCGGGTCGGAGCGTAGCTGCTCGCGCGCGTCGGGTCCGGAGCTCGAGAGGACCTCCAGGAAGGTGTCCAGCAGCACCGGGTCGAAGTGGCGCCCGCGCTGCTCGCGCATCAGCTCGACCGCCTGCTCGAGCGTGTAGGCGGAGCGGTAGACGCGGTCGGCTGGTGAGCGCGTCGAACACGTCCGCGACCGCCACGATCCGCCCCTCGATCGGGATCGCCTCGCCGGCGAGGCCGCGCGGGTAGCCGCTGCCGTCCCACTTCTCGTGGTGGCTGAGCGCGATCGTCGCGGCCATGTCGAGGATCGAGGAGGAGGAGCCGCGCAGCAGTCGGTGGCCCTCCTCGGCGTGGGTCTCGACGATCGCGCGCTCCTCGGCGGTGAGCGGGCCGGGCTTCAGCAGGATCGCGTCGGGGATCGCGACCTTGCCGACGTCGTGCAGCGGGCGCCGCGTAGCCGAGCCGCTCGCAGAGCTCGCCGTCGAGGCCGGCCTGCTCGGCGAGCAGCGTCGAGAAGCGCCCGATCCGCTCGATGTGCGCGCCGGTGTCCTCGTCGCGGAACTCGACCGCCATCGACAGGCGCCGCACGGTCTCCGACTGCGCGATCTCGAGCTCGGTGAGCGCCCTGTGCAGCTCGCCGGAGCGGTCGTCGATCTCGCGTTCGCAGCGCGGCGCGCCCGCGCGCCCCGGCGCGCCAGCCGAGCAGGCCGGCGCCGGCGATCGCCACGGCGAGATAGATGGCCGTGAGCGCGGCTTCGTCGGCGAGGATCGCCCCGAGCGCGGCGAGCAGCAGCAGCGCCGCCGGCGGCGCCCATGGCAGCAGCGCGCGGAGGCGGGCACGGGTCGAATCTTCGGCAGCCGGTCGCTTCCCCACGCGTTCGAGGTTACTCCACGTCGCGGGCGTTTCCATAGGTTTTGGCTCTCTCGCCGCGTGGATCGGCGCATGCGCGCATTCTTGAGGGCGGCGGGGAATGCGATGGACGAATTTCGATCGCATGCGCGTAGGCGATACGGCGGCGGGCCGTGGGGGGCACAGAGACCTTGCGCTCGATGGCGGCGACCCACGCGCTGTCCGATATCGGGCGGCTCGGCTAGAGTGGCGGCCGTGCGTCGCCGGCTCACCTTCGTGGCAGGTCTGTCGCTCGTGGTGGCCGTGACGGCACTCGCCGGCTGCGGGGCTCCTCCTCGGGCAACGGCGTCGCCTCGAAATCGCCGGCCGAGATCATCGCGGCAGCAAAGGCGGCGGCGGACGGCGCGAGCACGGTGCACGTCTCGGGCTCGACGGTGACGGCCGGCACCCCGATCACGCTCGACCTGAGCCTCGTGGCCGGCAAGGGAGGCCGGGGACGGATCTCGGAGAACGGGCTGAGCTTCGAACTGGTCGAGCTCGAAGGGACGATCTACATCAAAGGCAGCGCCGCCTTCTACAAGCACTTCGCGGGCGCGGCGGCCGCCCAGCTGCTGCAGGGGAAATGGCTGAAGGCGCCGGCCACGAGCGCGAGCTTCGCGGGCCTCTCCTCGCTGACCGAACTGCGCAAGCTGCTCGACGCGGCGCTCGCGAGCAGCAACAAAGCGCTGGTGGCGGCCGGCACGAGGACGGTGCAAGGGCAGGCGGTGTGGGCGTGAAGGACACCGCCCAGGGCGAAACCATCTACGTCGCCACGACCGGCAAGCCCTACCCGGTGGCGGCCACCAAGAGCGGCGCGGGCGGCGGCACGATCGCCTTCGCCGAATGGGACAAGCCGGTCACGCTCACGGCGCCGGCGAACGCGGTGGACATCGAACAGCTGCAGCACGGCGGCTGAGCTCGTCTTACAGCGCGACCGCGACGTACTTCGTCTCCAGGTACTCGTCGATCCCCTCGAAGCCGCCCTCGCGGCCGAAGCCCGACTGCTTGACGCCGCCGAAGGGGGCGGCGGGGTTGGAGACGATGCCCTGGTTGAGGCCGACCATGCCGGTCTCGAGGCGCTCGGCGACGCGCAGCGCGCGCGAGAGGTCGCGGGTGTAGAGGTAGGCGACGAGGCCGTAGGAGGTGCGGTTGGCGGCGCCCACCGCCTCCTCCTCGGTGGCGAAGGTGGCGACGGGGGCGACCGGGCCGAAGATCTCCTCGGCGAGCACGCGCGCGTCGGCGGGCACCCCGGCGAGCACGGTGGGGGCGTAGAAGTAGCCGGGGCCGTCGAGCGCGTGCCCGCCGGTGAGCACGCGGGCGCCGCGCTCGGCGGCATCGCCGACCAACTCGGTGACGATCGCGCGCTGGCGGTCGTCGATCAGCGGGCCCACGTCGGTGTCGGCCTCGGTGCCGCGCCCCACGCGCAGCGCGCCCATCCGCTCGGCGAGGCGCCGTGCGAACTCCTCGGCCACCGACTCGTGCACGTGGAAGCGGTTGGCCGCCGTGCAGGCCTCGCCGACGTTGCGCATCTTCGCGGTGAGCGCGCCCTCGACCGCCGCGTCGAGGTCGGCGTCCTCGAAGACCAGGAAGGGGGCGTTGCCGCCGAGCTCCATCGAGACGCGCAGGATCTGCTCGGCGGACTGCTCGATCAGCGTGCGCCCGACCTCGGTGGAGCCGGTGAACGAGAGCTTGCGGGTGCGCGGGTCGCGCAGCAGCGGCTCGATCACGGCGCCGGAGCGGTGGGCGGTGATCGTGTTGAGCACGCCCCCGGGCAGCCCCGCCTGCTCCAGGATCTGCGTCAGCGCGAGCATCGACAGGGGGGTCTGCTGGGCGGGCTTGACGACGATCGTGCAACCGGCCGCGATCGCGGGGGCGAGCTTGCGCGCGCCCATCGCCATTGGGAAGTTCCACGGCGTGACGAACACGCAGGGGCCGACCGGCTGGCGCATCGTGAGGATCCGCCCGGAGCCGGTCGTGTTGACCATGTAGCGGCCGTGGATGCGGACGGCCTCCTCGGAGAACCAGCGCAGGAAGTCGGCGGCGTAGGCGATCTCGGCGCGGGATTCGCTCAGCGCCTTGCCCATCTCGAGCGTCATCAGCAGCGCGAGCTCCTCCGCGCGGGCGGTGAGCGCCTCGTAGGCCCGCCGCAGGATCTCGCCCCGCTCCCGCGGCGCCCAAGCGGCCCACTCGGCCTGGTGCGCGGCGGCCGCGGCGAGTGCGGCTAGCGCATCGGCGGGCTGTGCGTCGGCGACCTCGACCAGTGTCTCCCCGGTAGAGGGATCCTCGACCGGGAGCGTGCCCCCGCCACCGGCCGGGCGCCAGCGCCCGTCTATGTAAAGCTCGGTGGGAACCGCCTCGAGCACTGCGCGCTCGTCGTCGTGATTGGTCATCGTTCAGGTGCCCCGTGCGTCGCTTATGGCCGAGGTGGTTTCAGCCGATCTAGCGTACATGCGATCCCTCGTGGTGGCCGTGCTTGTCATCGCACTCGCTGGTTTCACCGCCACCGCAGAGGCGTCGCCGACGCTCGTGATCAAGGGCGCGGGCTACGGCCACGGCGTGGGGATGAGCCAGGAGGGGGCGCTGGGGTATGCGCAGCACGGGTACAGCTACCAGGCGATCCTCGCCCACTACTACACCGGCACCGCGCTGGGCCGGGTGTCGGGGCAGACGAAGGTGACCGTCATGATCGGCGGCAAGGTGCACGCGATCCCGCTGGAAACGTACCTACGCGGGGTCGTTGGAGCGGAGATGCCGGCGAGCTGGCCGCTGGCGGCGCTGGAGGCGCAGGCGGTGGCGAGCCGCACCTACGCGCTCACCGACCACGCCGGCGGATCGCGCTTTGACGTGTACGCCGACACGCGCTCACAGGTGTACCTCGGTACGAAGGCCCACACGGCCGCGACCAACGCGGCGGTGGCGGCCACCGCCGGCGAGGTGGTGACGTACGCCGGGCAGCCGGCGATCACCTACTTCTTCGCCAGCTCGGGGGGGATGACCGAGAGCATCCAGAACGCCTTCCCCGGCGCCGCCGCCGAGCCGTGGCTGCGCGGCGTACCCGACCCCTACGACCAGGGCCCGCAGCACAGCTGGACCGAGAGCATGAGCTTCGCCACGGCGGCGGCGCGCCTGCGCGGCCTGGTGAAGGGCGCGTTTCGCGGCATCGAGGTGTTACGCCGCGGCTACTCGCCCCGGATCGTCTCGGCGTACGTGCTGGGCTCGGCCGGCGACACACAGGTGAGCGGCCCCGCATTGGAGGAACGGCTCGGGATGGACGCCACGTGGGCGTACTTCAGCGTGCGTACCGCTCACGGCACCGTGACCGAGCCCGACCTCAGCCACTACACGCAGCCCGCCGGCGTGGCCCCAGAAGCCACGCCCCCATCCGGGAGCACCCCACCCACCGAACCAACTTCGCCGGGCAGCGGCTCCCCGACCGCAACCTCGCCGCCGGCCGAGCCGGCGGGCCCCGAAGGCGGCACCACCGCGGGCAGCGCCCCGAGCGCAGGCGAAGGCGGCGGGACGACGCCTCCGTAGACGGGGACGTACGCTCCGGGAGTGCCCGCCGCCCCGCTGCTGATCGCCGACGTGCCGTGGCTGCTGTACCGCGCATACTTCGCCCTGCCGAAAGCGATCGTGGACGGCGAGGGCAGGCCCGTGAATGCGCTGCTGGGGACCGTCAACGCGCTGCTCTCCGCGATCGAAGCACGCCCGCCGCGCGCGGTCGCGCGCATGCCTCGGCGCCGAGCAGGCCGCCTACCGCGTGGAGCTGTACCCGCCCTACCACGCCCACCGCGACCCGATGCCCCCGGAGCTCGCGTGGCAGTGGGAGCTCGCCCCGAAGTTGCTGGCGAGTCTCGGCTGGACGGTGCAGGGAAGCGAGGAGCTGGAGGCGGACGACGTGATGTTCTCCTTCGCGCGCGGTGAGGCCGAGGCCGGGGGACGGGCGCTGCTGCTCACGGGCGACCGCGACCTCTTCCAGGCGGTGGACGAGCGCGTGGCAATTCTCGAGCTGCGCAAGGACGGCAAGCCGCAGGAGATCGGGCCGGAGCAGGTGCGCGAGCGCTACGGCGTCGACCCGGAGCAGGTGCCCGACTTCATCGCGCTGCGCGGCGACCCCTCGGACGGCCTGCCGGGCGCGCCGGGGATCGGCGCCAAGACGGCAGCGGAACTGTTGCGGCGCCACGGCTCGCTGGAGGGCGCGCTAGAGCGCGGTGCGGAGCGCTCCCACATCCGAGCGGCCACGGACCGTCGCGGCGCTGAGCGAGAACGTGCGAGCAGCTGGAGGACTTCAAGCGGATCGCCACGCTCGTGCCGATCGACGTGCAACGCCCGCCAGACCGCGCGACAGACTTCGCCGCGGGCGCCGCGATGGCGGGCGAGCTTGGCATGCGGCGCCTAGCAGAGCGACTCATCACACTCGCTGCCTGACGGCCCGATGGCCAAGCCAGGCAAGGACGCAGTGAACGAAATGTGCTTTGCACTTGAGCGATCGAGGACGCCGCCTGGCGCCGCGCCAGCGGGCCGTCAGGGGGTGAACTTCACCGTGATCACGTCCCCGTCGCGCATCACGTAATCGCGACCCTCCAAACGCAGCGTGCCCCGTTCGCGCGCGGCGGCGTAGCCACCGGCGTCCACAAGCTCGCGGCAGCCGATCACTTCGGCGCGCACGAAGCCCTTCTGGATGTCCGTGTGGATCTGGCCGGCGGCGTGCCAGGCGGTGAGGCCGCGGCGCAGATGCCACGACTGCGCGATCGTCGCCTCGCCCGCCGTGAAGAACGCGATCAGGTCCAGCAGGGCAAAGGCCTCGCGCACCACGCGTTGCAGGCCGGACTCGCTGACGCCGAGCTCCTCGCGCATCGCCGCGGCGTCCTCGTCGTCGAGCTCCGCGAGCTCGGACTCGATGCGCGAGGAGACCGCGACCGCGCGCGCACCCTGCGCGGCCGCGTGCTCTGCCACCGCCGCCGGGACCTCATCAGAGCCCTCGTCGACGTTGGCCACGAACAGCACCGGCTTGCTGGTCAGCGAGCCGAGGTCGCGGGCAGCGTTGGGCGCCTCCTCGGGAACCGGCACGGTGCGCGCCGGACGACCGGCCTGCAGGGCCGCGATCACCTCACCCAGCCACGCCTCTTCCGCTACAGCCACGCGATCGCCCCCCCGCGCCTGTTTGCCAACTTTGTCAACCCGGCGTTCGGCCGCGTCGAGGTCCGCCATTACGAGCTCCGTCTCGATCGTTTCGATATCCGCCAACGGGTCCACGCGGCCCTCCGGATGCACCACGTTTTCGTCGCCATGCGCGCGCACCACGTGCACGATCGCGTGCGTCTCGCGGATGTTCGCCAGGAAGCGATTGCCCAGGCCCTCGCCTTGGTGGGCGCCGGCGACCAGGCCCGCGATGTCGTGGAAGTCGACCGTGTCCCACACGATCTCCGACGCGCCGACCGTGCGCGCCACTTCCTCCATACGCTCGTCGCGCACCGGTACCACCGCCACGTTCGGCTCGATCGTCGTGAACGGGTAGTTGGCCGCCTCCGCGCCCGCTTTGGTGAGCGCGTTGAACAGCGATGACTTGCCCGCGTTGGGCATGCCCACGATTCCGATGCGGGTGCTCATCGCGCCACCGCGGCGGTGGTCGTGCCGAGTAGGGCGCCCGCCAAGATGTCGGAGGGGTAGTGGACGCCCAGGTACAGGCGGGACGCCGCAAGCAGAGCGGCCAGCGCGTAGAGCGGCGGGGCGGGCAGGCCCAGGCGCGTGTATACGCGGGCGCCCGCAAACGAGGTCGAGGCGTGAGCGCTCGGGAAGCTGAGCTGCGTGGGGGTGGTGGTCAACGCCGGGAGCCCGGGCAGCTGGGGTCGGGGCCGGCGGACGATCAGCTTGATGGTCGTGTTCAGCGTAAAGGTCCCCGCCACGACGCCAGTGGCGCGTGCCCAGCGCGCCCGCCGCGAGGAGTCGAGCGCCCAGCCGCCGGCACCGATCGCCAGCCACACCGCCCCCTGCTCGCCGATCCGCGAGAAGCGCCCCACTGCGCGCTCGGCACGGGGGGTGTGCCCACGGGTGCGCGCCCACCGCAGGGTGCGCTCATCGATGCCGCGCACGGCAACCGACTCGACTACTAGGCGCCAAACCCGACGCGCGAGTCGTCGCCCTCGACGCGCACGTAAACCACCTGCGCAAGGTCGAGGCGCACCGGCCCGTCCTCGGTCTCGAGCTCGTGCCAGCCGCCCCCTCCGAGCGCCTTGTGCAGCGTCTTCAGCTGCTCGTCGCCGATACGCAGCGCGAGCACCTGGCCACCTTGGAAGCCGACGCTGACACGGCGCGGTGAGGCGGCCATCAGTGCGCCACCTCCTCGGCGGTCGAATCGACCGTATGCACGCCGGCGTGGGGCGGCTCGACGAGCTCGACGAGCACGCGCCCGGTGGACTTGGGCTCCAGGAAGGCGACGCGGGCGCCGCCGATCCCCACACGGGCGGTCTTGTCGATCAGCTCGAACCCCTCCTGCGCGAGCTCTTGCAGCGCCACGTCGATGTCGGAGACCTGGTAGGCGACGTGGTGCAGGCCGGGGCCGCGCTTGGCGAGGAACTTACCCACAGGGGTGTCCGGGGCCAGCGGTGCGAGCAGCTCGACGTGGTTCTCGCCGAGGTCAAGCAGCACCGCCTCGACGCCCTGCTCATCCATGACTTCCCGGTGGGAGACCTCCAGCTGAAAGCCGCCGCCCCATAGCTCAAGCGCGGGCTCCAGCTCGGCGACGGCGATCCCGATGTGGTCGATGCGATCAAGCACTCGGGGGAGTCTATCTGCGCCGCCCGGCCGATGGCGCCGGCGCAGGTGGGTCAATCACACGCGAGGATCCTCGCCGCCTACCGGCCGCTCCAAGGCTGTGGCTGCGACCACCCGCAGCCCGATCCCCGGGGCACGCTCCAAGCGCGGGGTGCCGGCCATGATGCGGTCGATCGCCTCGCGGTCGAGCACCTCGTGCTCGAGCAGCTCGCGCGCGAGGTCATCGAGTTGGCGGCGGTGGGCGAGGATCAGCTTCAGCGCCGCGCGCCGGCCCTCCTCGACCAGGTCCTGGCGCTCCTCGTCGCGGATCCGCAGCGTCGTCTCGGAGAGGCGCACGTCGCCTTCGGGCGAGCGCCCGACGGCGGCGTTGCCCATCGCAAAGTCGTGCACCATCGAGTGGGCGATGTCGGCGACGCGCTTGAGGTCATCGGAGGCGCCGGTCGTGACCTGGCCGAAGACGATCTGCTCGGCGACGCGCCCGCCGAGCAGCACGGTCACGTAGTCGAGCAGCTCCTCGCGGGTCTTCAGGTAGCGGTCCTCGGCGGGGAGGTTGAGTGTGTAGCCGAGTGCGCGCCCGCGCGGCACGATCGAGATGCGGTGTACGCGATCCACCGATGGCAGCAGCTCGCCGCACAGCGCGTGCCCGGCCTCGTGGTAGGCGACCACGCGCTTCTCGTGCGCGCCCAGCACGCGATGGGACTGCACGCCGGCGACCACCCGCTCCAGGGCCCCGTCGAAGTCGGCGTCGGTGAGGCCCTTGGCGCCGCGGCGCGCGGCGAAGATCGCGGCCTCGTTGCAGATGTTCGCGAGGTCTGCGCCGGTGAGGCCGCTGGTCTGCTGGGCGACCATTCCGAGGTCCACGTCGAGCAGCGGCTTGTTGCGCGTGTGCACCGCGAGGATCCCTTCGCGGCCCTTGACGTCGGGGGGCGCGACGAACACCTGCCGGTCAAAGCGCCCGGGGCGCAGCAGCGCGGGGTCGAGCTTCTCCAGCAGGTTCGACGCCGCGATCACGACCAGGCGCCCGCTGGTGGCGAAGCCGTCCATCTCGACGAGCAGCTGGTTGAGCGTCTGGTCCTTCTCGCCGGAGATGTCCATGCCGCGCCGTCCGCCGACGGCGTCGAGCTCGTCGATGAAGATGATCGCGGGCTCGTGCTTGCGGGCGATCGCGAACAGCCGGCGGATGCGGGCGGCGCCGAGGCCGGCGAACATCTCCACGAAGGCCGCGGCCGACTGCGCGAAGAACTGCGCGCCGGACTCGTGCGCGACGGCCTTGGCGAGCAGCGTCTTGCCGGTCCCCGGGGGACCGTGCAGCAGGATCCCCTTGGGCACGGTCGCGCCCAGCTTGCGGAACTGCTCGGGGTCGCGCAGGAACTCGACGATCTCCTGCAGCTCGGCCTTCGCCTCGGCGACGCCGGCGATGTCGTCCCAGCCCACCGACTGGTCAGAGGAGGGCTTGATCTGCTGCGGCTTGACCCGCGGCATCACCTTCAGCATTCGCCACATCATGTAGATGAGGGCGCAGAAGAACAGCATCATCACGACTGGCGACCATTGGTAGGCCCATTCCTGGATGTCGTTGACGATCGAGGTGTGCCGCGCCGACACGGCGGCCGGGGTGAACGCGGCGGGAATCACGACTGTGTGCGCCGCCACCGCCGCGGCCGTTACGTGGCGCAGTTCGGCGATCGAGCTGGCCACCGCCTGCCACGCTGCCGCCAGTCCCGCGTTCACTTCCGTGCCCATGTCGCTCCAGTCACCGTCCTTGGTTTGACTGCCGTAATTCTTACTTATAGCCGCATGTGTGGCGCGACCACGGCGATCCGCTGCGACCGCCACCCGCGGAGAACGCGTCTCAGCTCAATACAGAACGCGCGAGGTCGGCGAAGAATTCCGCGGCGAACGCGACGTCGCGCACGTCGATGCGCTCGTCGGCGGCGTGCGATCAGGGGCATGCTCTCCAGCAGCGACTGGTGGCGCTGGGGGAAGAAGCCGTAGGCCACGCACTCCGGGAAGGCGGTGCGGAAATGGCGGGAGTCGGTGAAGCCGGGCAGGATCACCGGCACCACCTCGGCGCCCGGGTCGCGCTCGGAGACCCAGCCGGAGATCGCGTCCATCAGGGTGGACTCCATCGGGGAGCGGTTGCCGACGACCCGCTCGGTGAACTCGATGCTGAAATCGTCGGGCGTGCGAGGGTGGGTGAGGTGGGTGGGACCCAATACTTCCTCGATCCCGCGCAGCACCTCCGCTTCGCCGAGGCCGGGGGGCACGCGGCAATCGACTTTTACCTCCGCGCGCGAGGGGATCACGTTGATCTTCTCCGAGGCGCGGATGCGCGTCGGGGCAAAGGTGACGCCGAGCATCGGCTCGAACATGCTCGCCAAGCGGGGGTCGGCGGCCAGCAGGTTGGCGACCGCCCCCGCGGGATCCTCGGGGTCCTCGCCGATTCCGCGTAGGAACGCGGCCGGCTCGGCGGTAAGCGTGTAGGCGGGCTGGCGCGTGGCGAGGCGCTCCAGCACCGGGGCCATCTTCAGTAGGGCGTTGTCGGCGATCTTGGGCATCGAGGCATGGCCGGCGACCCCGTCGGTGGCGACGGTGAAGCGAAAGATGCCCTTCTCCGCGCAACACACCCCGTAGCGACGGCGACCTCGATATTCGAACACCGCGCCGCCGCCCTCGTTGACGAGCAGATCGCAGCGCACCTTCTCGGGGTGGGTGCCCGTCAACCATTCGGCCCCCAGCGCGCCGCCGGTCTCCTCGTCGACCACGGCGACGAGGAGCAGTTCCCCACGCGCTGGCCGCCAGCCCGACCGCGCCAGCGAGACCGCGGCGGCGACCTCGGCGGCGACCTGCGACTTCATGTCGAACGCCCCCCTGCCCCACACGCAGCCATCGGCGATCTCCCCCGACCACGGACCGCGACTCCACTCAGCGGGGTCCGCGAGCACCGTGTCGACGTGGCCGAGATAACAGAGCGTGGGGCCGTCAGCGGCGGGACGGGCGGGGTCTGCAGACAATCGCGCCACCAGGTTGGGGCGCTCGGGGACGGCACCCAGCAGCTCGCACTCGAAGCCGGCGTCCGTCAGCAGCGCGTGCAGGTGCTGCTGCGCCGGCAGCTCGTTGCCGGGCGGGTTGACGGTGTTGAAGGCGATCAGCCGCTGCAGCAGTGCGACGGCGTCCGAGCCGAGCGCAACGGCCTCCGGGGCAGAGGTGTCGGCGGCCTCGGGTGTATCGGGCTCCGCGCTCACCCTGGGATCGTACGCCCCCGCGGCGCGCAGATCACCCCGATATCCGATCCCCCTCGCGGCGCGCGCCCGGCACGGAGGCGAGCAGCTCGCGCGTATAGGGGTGCGCCGGCGAGCTGTAGAGCGTCTCGTTGGGTGCCAGCTCGACGATCTTGCCGGCGCGCATCACCGCCACGCGATCGGCCATCTGACGCACCACCGCGAGGTCGTGGGAGATCAAAAGCAGCGTCAAACCCAGCTCGCGCTGTAGCTCGCGCAGCAACTCGAGGATCTGCGCCTGGATCGTGACGTCCAGCGCCGACACCGGCTCGTCGGCGATCAGCAGCTTCGGGTGCAATGCCAGCGCCCGCGCGATGCCGATCCGCTGGCGCTGGCCACCGGAGAATTCGTGGGGGTAGCGGTTGTGGTGCTCGGGTTGCAAACCCACCCGGTCCAGCAGCTCGCCCACCACGCGTCGGCGCTGCGCCTTGTCGGGGTGCAGCCCGTGGATCGCGAACGGCTCACCGACGATCGAGCCGGCCGTCTTGCGGGGATTCAGCGAGGCGTAGGGGTCCTGGAAGACGATCTGCATCTCACGGCGCGCGGCCTTCAGCGCGCGGCCCCGCAGGTGGGCGATGTCGTCGCCTTCGAAGCGGATCTCCCCATCGGTGGGCTCGAGCAGGCGCATGATCAGCCGCGCGGTGGTGCTCTTGCCGCAGCCGGTCTCCCCGACCAGCCCGAGCGTCTCGCCGTGGCACAGCTCGAAGCTGATCCCGGCGACCGCCTCGACGTCGGCGACGTGGCGCTGAAACACCACTCCGCTCGTGATCGGGAAGCGCTTGACGAGATCCCGGACCTGCAGCAGGGGCTCGCGCCCGTCGTGGCGCTCGTCGCGCTGGCCCCGAACAGGGCGATCGAGCGTCGGGGACGACCGCAGCAGCCCCTGCGTGTAAGGGTGCGCAGGAGCAGCCAGCACCTGCTCGGCCGTGCCCCGCTCGACGATCAGCCCGGCCTGCATCACCGCGATCTCATCCGCCATCTCGGCGACCACCCCGAGGTCGTGGGTGACTAGCACGAGCGCCATCCCGAGCTCCGCCCGCAGGCGGCGCAGCAGCGCGAGGATCTGCGCCTGCACGGTCACGTCGAGCGCCGTCGTGGGCTCGTCGGCGATCAGCAGCTTCGGCTCGTTGGCAAGCGCCATCGCGATCATCACGCGCTGGCGCATCCCCCCGGAGAGCTCGTGCGGGTAGGCATCCACCCGCCGTGACGGCTCGGGGAGGCCGACCAGCTCTAGCAGCGCGATCGCCTGCTCGCGCGCGGCGCGGCGCGAGACCTCGCGGTGGGCGCGAATCCCCTCCGCGATCTGCGCCCCCACGCGGTACAGCGGGTGCAGCGAAGAGAGCGGGTCCTGGAAGATCATCGCCAGCTCGTTGCCGCGCAGCCCGCGGATGCCGCGCTCGGGCAGCCTCAGCAGATCGACGCCCTCGAACAGGATCCGCCCGGAGATGCGCGCGCCCTGGGCACGCGTCAGCCCCATCGTGGTGAGCGCGCACACACTCTTGCCCGAGCCCGACTCGCCCACGATCCCGAGCGTGCGGCCCTGCTCGAGCGCGAAGGAGACGCCGTTCACGGCATGCACCACCCCGCCCTCGGTGGGGAACTCCACGCGGAGGTCCTCAATCTGCAACAGCGGCTCGTTCACTTGAAACGCACCCGTGGGTCGAGATACGCGTAGGAGATGTCGACGAAGATGTTGGCCACGACGATGAACAGCGCCGCCAGCAGCACGGTGCCCTGGATGATCGGGAAGTCGGAGTGCGTGAGCGCGTCGTAATTCAGCCGCCCCACGCCGGGGATGTCGAACACGACTTCGATCAGCAGCGCGCCGCCGAGCAGCGTGCCGAGGTCGAGGCCGAGCACGGTCACGATCGGGGTGATCGCGGCGCGCACGCCGTGGCGCAGGATCACGCGCCGCTCGGAGAGGCCCTTGGCGCGCGCGGTGCGAATAAAATCCTGGTCGAGCACCTCCAACAGGTTGGCGCGCAGCAGTCGCGCGTACACCGCGGCGAAGGTGGCGGCGAGTACCAGCCACGGGAGGATCAGCGAGGTGAACCACTTCCCCGGGTCGCTGCTGAGCCCGACGTAGCTGCCGGCGCCCGGGAAGATCTTGAGCTTGCCGATGTCCGCGGCAAACAGGAACAGCGCGATCAGCCCGAGCCAGTATTCGGGAGCGGAGATGAACAGCAGCGCGGTGCCCATCGCCGCGCGGTCAAGCCACGTACGCCGGCGCACCGCGGAGACGATCCCGACCGCGAGGCCGCTCGCCAGCCAGATCACGACCGCGCCGGCGGCGAGCGAGATCGTGGCAGGCAGCCGTTCGGCGATCAGGCTCTTGACGGAGGCGTCGCTGTAGTAGCTGTAGCCAAGGTTGAAGTGCAGCAGCACCCCCTTCATGTAGTCGTAAAACTGGGTGGGGAGCGGCCTGTTCAACCCCAGGTCACGGGTGATCTCGGCGATCACTTTCTGCGTCGGGGAGCGCCCGGCGCGCAACGACGCCGGGTTGGCGCTGGGGAAAAGGTAGAAGAAGACGAACGTGAGCGCCGCCACGATGAACAGCAGCGCCACGCCCCACAGCACACGACGGATGATGTAGCGGGTCATCGCCTCGGCGTCACCTTCCCGCGTCCAAAGCCCTCGCGTCGCCCGAGGATCCTCCGGCCAGAATGCGGTTCCCTGGCGGGAGGACCCTCGGGGCGACTCACTTCAGCGAGGTGAAGTCGTAGTCCCATGCGCCGGTGTCCCACAGCTGGTTGACGCCCGCGACGTTCTTGCCCTCGATCTGCGCCTGGATCGAGTAGATCTCCGGCGCGGCGACCGCCTGGCGGACCAGCATTTCGTCGATCTTCGCCCACGCGTCGGCGCGCGCCGGTTCGCCCACCACCAGCGTCGCCTTTTCCATCGCGGCGTTGATCTGCGGGTCGTTGACCTGACTCCAGTTGGCGTTGCCGCTGGGTGAGATCGCGGGCCCGTAGAACGGCACGTACAGCACCGTCTGCGGATCGGCGAAGTCGCGCACCCAGCCGGCGTTGGGGCAGACGTCGATCTCCTGCGAGGGCACGGTGCAGTACTTCGAGTACATCACCGACTGGTCGACCAGCGTGAGGTGGGTTTTGAAGCCGAGGTTCAACAGCGCCTGGTTGGTGACCTGCGCCATCGCTTCCTGCGGTTCGCCGGTGGAGCCTACGACCTGCAGGGTCTGGCTGCCGGTGTACTTGCCGGAGGGGTAGCCGGCGAGCTTCATGTACTTCGCGGCAACCGCCATGTCGCCTTCGGGGTGTTCGTTGTAGTCGAGCTTCGGCCCCACCGCGCCACCTGCCTGTTCGTACCCGTTCACGCCCGGGTACAGGAAGTGGGTCATCGGCGCCGCCACCAGCGCCCCGCCGCGCGCCTTCACGAGCGCGTCGCGATTGAGCGCCGCCCACACGGCCTTGCGCAGATTGATGTTGGTGAACGGTCCGTGCGCGTTGTTGAGCGAGGCGTAGTAGGTGCCCGAGCCGGGCGTGAAAGTGATTTGCTGGGGGTAGTGTTCGTAGGCTTCCTGGACGATCGACTGCGCCGGGATGTCGTTCTGCACGAGATCTTCACCGTGCAGCACCTGCTTGCCGATCACCGTCGGTTCGCCGCCGATGTTGATGTCGATCTGGTCGAGGTAGGCCGGGCGGAAGTCGGTGTGGGGATTCCACCGCGGGTTGCGCACGAGCGTCACCGACTTGCCCGGCTGATAGCCGATGCCGAGGAACTTGCCGGCGCTGTCGGACTTCAGCATGTAGGGCCCGGTCGCGACGAGGTATTCGCTGCCGTACGTCGTCGGCTTGTGGGCGTCGAGCGGCTTGGCGAATTCCGGCGGCACCGGGGCGGATAGCGGCAGGCTGAGCGCCCCCACCAGCAGCGCGGCGGTAGGCTTCGTCAGGTGAAAGACGATCGTGTGGCTGCTCGGGGTTTCGATCCCGGGGATCGGGCCACCAGTGGCCTTTTCCGCGCCGACGATGTTACCGAAGTAGGGCTGGAAATAGGCGTTGGCGACGTTCGGGTTGGCGCCGCGCTCGATCGCGTAGGCGACGTCGCCGGAGTTCACTTCGCGGTTGACCGGGGGGCTGAAGTAGATGTGCGGCTTGATCTGGATCGTTACCGTCTTGCCGCCTTCGGTGATCGCCGGTGGGCCCGCGGCGACGTCCGGTTCGAGCTTGGAGGCGTTGTTGGGGAGGTAGGAGTACAGCGAGCGCTGCGTGGCGGAGGTGATCGTGTAATCCTCGACCGCATACGCCTCACCGGGGTCGAAGTGTTCGAAGTCCTCGTGGTCGTACACGGTGAGCGTCCCGCCGCGTTGCTTGCCGTAGAGCTCCTGGCCCACGGGTGACTCGCCCGCCTTGAGTGGAATGCTGCTTGTCGCGCTCGAGGCCGTGTTGCCCGAACCGCAGGCGGCGAGGGCAACGGCGAGCACGCCGCCGAGCAGCGCCAATGCCGTGGCCTTCCATCTGTAACGGTTACTGAACATGGCTGTGGGTTTCCTCCTCGTGTGATTACTTGACCGAACGGCCCAGATGCGGGTTGAGAGCGTCCTGCAGGCCGTCGCCGAGCAGGTTGAAGGCGAGCACGGTGAGCAGCAGCGCAAGCCCGGGAAACAGCATGTACCACCATGCGGTGTTGAAAATCGGAGTGGCGTCGGCGAGCATCTGCCCCCAGCTGGCCGCCGGCGCGCGCACGCCGACACCGAGGAACGAGAGCGCGGCCTCCAGCAGGATGTTGGCCGGGATCAGCAGGCTGGCGTAGACGATCAGCGGCGCGGTGAGGTTGGGGAGGATCTCGCGGAAGACGATGCGCGCGTTGGATGCCCCCAGCGAACGCGCGGCGTCGACGAACTCCCGCTCGCGCAGCGAGAGCACCTGGCCACGCACGATCCGCATGATGTAGGTCCAGTTGAACAGCGCGACGATCGCGACGATCGTGGAGACGCCCGGCTGGATCGCGCCTTTGAAGCAGCCGCGGACGCTGCAAGCGGCGCCCAACCCAAGGCCGACGAGCAGCACCGGGAAGCACAGCACCACGTCGGTGAGGCGCGAGAGCAGCGTGTCGGTTAGCCCGCGGTAGAAACCGGCGAGCAAACCGATGACGGTGCCGATCACCGTCGCGATCGCGGTGCCGATCACCCCCACCTCCAGCGACGTGCGCGCCCCGTAGACGACGCGCGCGAACACGTCACGCCCGAGCTGGTCGACGCCGAAGGGGTGCGCGAAGCTGGGGCCGGTGGGGGCGCCGAAGGCGTCGAGCGCGTTCGGGTTCTGCACGTAGGGGCCGGGTACGCCGGCCAGTCGCACAACCAGCGGGGCGGCAAGCGCCACCACGACCAGCAGCACGATGAAGCCGAGCGAGACCAGCGCCACGCGGTCGCGACGCAAACGCAGCCAGAACAGCCGCCACGGCGAGCGCCCGACGAACGCCCCAGCGGCGGGCCCCTGCCCACCGGCGTCGAACCCGCCCGCGGCGTCCCAGCCGTGGCGTCCACCGAGCGCGGGATCGGCCACGAGGATGTCGGCGGCCCCGGTGGTCATACCACAGCGACCGAGACGGGGGAAAATGTGTTTCTAATGTAGATCACCAGCCATAGGAGTTCGACACCATCCACCGGGCGACCTCCCAGGAGGCTTCCAAATATGGACACCCTTTTCGAGCCACCCGAGCCGCACGGCCCCGGGAGCAACCGCGATCACCTTTCCTTGTCGGCAGGCAGCCCACGCTCGGATAGGGATGCAAAAAACGGTCCGGGCGGCGAAGGGACGGGCGCGGCACATACACAAGAGGCCCGGCCGCTGGCAGCACGCATGCGCCCGCTGCACTTGGAGGAGTTCGTCGGGCAGACACACCTACTGGGGGAGAGCTCGGGGCTGCGCATCGCGATCGAGCAGGGTCACCCCCACTCGATGGTGCTCTACGGCCCCCCCGGCTCGGGCAAGACGACGCTCGCACGGATGGTCGCCGAGCGCTCCCGGGCGGTATTCGAAGAGCTGAGCGCGGTGCAGGCGGGGCGCGCGGAGGTGCGCGCGGTGCTGGAGCGCGCCGCCCACCGCCGCGCCACCAGCGACACCGGCACGGTGTTCTTCCTCGATGAGATCCACCGCTTCAACAAGGCCCAACAGGACACGCTGCTGCCGGCGGTCGAGGAGGGGGTGGTGACGCTGATCGGCGCGACCACCGAGAACCCCGCGTTCGAGGTCAACGGCGCGCTGCTCTCGCGGATGCGGGTGTACGCGCTGCGGGCGCTTTCCGCGGAGGAGGTCGGCGCGGTGCTGCGCCGGGCGCTTGATTCGGGGGAGCTGGGGGCGGTGCTCGCGGATGGAAACGGAGTGCGGACGCAGGAAGACCAGCGGGCCGAGGGGTCGGAGAGGCCAGCAATCGCCGTGGCGCCCGAGACGCTCGACTTTCTCGCCGCGCGCGCCGACGGAGACGCGCGCACCGCGCTGAACGCGCTGGAGCTCGCGGTCACCACGGCCGCCGAGCTGGGGGAGAGCGCGGTGGAGATCGCGCGCGCGGAGGACGCGCTGCAGCAGCGCGCGGTATTGTACGACCGCAAGGGAGACCGCCACTACGACTACATCTCCGCCTGGATCAAGGCCACGCGCGGCAGCGACCCCGATGCCTCGCTCTACTACCTCGCGGTGATGCTGGAGGGGGGAGAGGACCCCCGCTTCATCGTGCGGCGCATGGTGATCCTCGCCTCCGAGGACATCGGCAACGCCGACCCGGTCGCGCTCGGCGTCGCGGTGGCGGCGGCCCAGGCGGTCGAGCACGTGGGCATGCCGGAGGCCAAATTCGCGCTGGCGCAGGCTGCCATCTACCTCTCCCTGGCGCCGAAGTCCAACCTCGCCGGCCGCGCCCTGGGGGCGGCCCAGCGCCACGTCCGTGAGCAGGGCGCGGCGCCCGTGCCCGGATGGCTGCGCTCTGGCCCGAGGCCGGGTCAGGAGGTTGGCGGCTACGACTATCCGCACGATCACCCGGGCCACGTCTCCCCGCAGGAGCTGCTCCCCGAGGAGGTGGCCGGCGCCCGCTTCTACGAGCCGGACGAGGCCGAGGCGCAGCTGGCAAAGCGGTTGGAGGAAGTGCGCCGGGCGCGCGGGCGCTAGCAATTGCGGCTGTCGGAGCCGCGAAAAGCAACCACCACACGCGCCGTCCACAGCACCCATCGGCGTTCGATTCAGGGACGCCGCGCCAGGGGGCGATAATCACAAAGGAAATGAGCACCCTCTCGACCTCAGCCGAGGAGACCGCCCCACCGCAGACACTGCGCGCGCGCAACCCGGCAACCGGGGCGATCCTCGGCAGCGTGCAGGCCACCGCACCCGAGCAGGTGGAGCAGGTGGTGGGCGCCGCCCGCCAGGTGCAGCCGCTGTGGGCGCTGCTGCGGGTGGAGGATCGCGCCCGCTACATGCGCCGCGTGGCGCAGGCGATCATCGACGAGTTCGACGAGCTGGCGCGGCTGATCGGCCGCGAGCAGGGACGCCCGCGGGCGGAGGTCGCGAGCACCGAGCTGCTGGCGGCGATCGACGCGCTGATCTGGATCGCGGAGGATGGCGCGCGTGTGCTCGGGGCGCGGCGCGTGGGGGTTCACCGCTCGATGGCGCTCTCGCAGCGCGCGCGGGTGGCGTACGAGCCGTTCGGTGTGGTGGGGGTGATCGGCGCCGGCAGCGCACCATTCGCGCAGCCGCTCGCGCAGATCGCCGGCGCGCTGCTGGCAGGCAACGGCGTCGTGTTCAAGCCGGCGCGCCGCGCCTGCCTCACGGGCGAGCGGATCATGGGAGTGCTGGCGCGCGCCACGCTGCCGGAGGGCCTCGTGCGCATCGTGCACGGTGGCACGCAGGTGGGGGTGGCGCTCGCGCGCGCGCCCGTGGACAAGGTGCTGTTCACCGGCTCCCCCACAGTCGGGCGCGCGGTGGCGCGGGCGTGCGTCTCCCAGGAGAAGGAGGTGACGGTCGAGCTCGGCGGCAAGGACGCGATGGTGGTGCTCGCCGACGCGCACATCGCGCGGGCCGCGAGCGGCGCGCTGTGGGCCGGCTGCGCCGGCGCCGGCCAGGCGCGCGGCTCGATCGAGCGCGTGTACGTCGAGCGCGAGGTCGCCGAGCGGCTACTCACGCACCTCGTCAACGGTGCACGCGCAATGCGCGTCGGCGATCCCGAGCGCGCGGGCGTGCAGATGGGCCCACTCGCGTCCAAGCGGCGCCTCGAGCACGTGCGCGAGCTGGTCGAGGAGGCGGTCGCGCAGGGCGCACGGCTGCACTGCGGCGGCCCGCTGCAGGCGCCGCCCGAGGGGTGCGCCGCGGAGGCCGCGTTCTATGCGCCGGCGGTGCTGAGCGGGGTGACGCACGAGATGCGCGTGATGCGCGAGCCGCTCGACGGACCGGTGCTGGCGGTCATCGCCGTGGACTGCACCGACCGCGCGGTGGAGCTCGCCAACGACTGCGAGTACGCGCTGGGCGCCTCGATCTGGACGGCCGACCGCCACCGCGGGCTGCGGATCGCGCGCGAGCTGCACACCGGAATGGTGTGGCTCAACGACCACCTCCCGGCGCCGACGATCGCGCGCGGCCCGTGGGGCGCGGCGGCCGGCGGCGGACTCGGCCGCACGCTCGGCGAGGCGGGCCTGCGCGGCTGCGCCCAGGAGAAGTTGATTGCGTGGAGCCCCTCCGGCGCGCGCGGGCTGTGGTGGCCGCCACACGACGCGCTGCACGAGCGCGCCGCGCACACGGTCGCGCAGCTGCGCTCGGCGCGCGACGCCGACCGCGAGCGTGCCTGGCGCCAGGGGCTGGGCCCGCTGGTGCGAGTGGGTGCCCGTGCGCTCGGGCGAGGAGTGGGGCGCGGTTAGGTTGCTGTTCTGGTCGGCGCATGCGCCGACAGCGATGCCGCACATGTGCGGCATCGTGAACGGCCGCATGCGGCCGTTCAGGCCGGGTCGCATGCGACCCGGCCCGGATGGCGCATGCGCCATCCGAACTGCATCGCACCGCTCCCAAGCTACCCTTCTCACATGCCCGCCCAGGCCTATGCAGGCAAGGAGTGTGTATGCCAGCTGCGCAGGGGGATCTGCGACCAGTCGTGCGTGCGGGGGATGCTCGACACCCCCTTCTACATCGCCTGCCTGAAACTGAGCGGCCGCCGCTGCGTGGTCGTCGGCGGTGGGGAGATCGGGCTCGAGAAGGTCGAGGGGCTGCTGGCGTGCGCCGGCGAGGTGACGGTGATCGCCCCGCATGCCCTGCCTGCGCTGCAGGAGTACGCGCGCGAGGGCTCGATCCGCTGGGAGCAGCGCGAGTACGCGGGCGCCGGCGATCTGGAGGGGGTGTTCATGGCGATCGCCGCGACCGACTCGACCGACGTCAACATCCGCGTGTGGGAGGACGCCGAGCGGCGCGCGATGCTCGTCAACGTCGTCGACGTGCCGCCGCTGTGCAACTTCATCCTGCCGGCGATCGTGCGCACCGGCCCGCTCGCGATCGCGATCTCCACCGCCGGCGCCTCGCCGGCGCTCGCCAAGCGCATGAAGCGCGAGATCGCCGCGCTGTTCGGCGAGGAGTACGCGCGCCTGGCGGTGCTGCTGGGCGAGGTGCGCGGCTGGGCCAAGGACACGCTGCCCACCTACGCCGAGCGCCGCGACTTCTTCGAGGGGATCGTCGGCGGCGACCCCGACCCGATCGCGCTGCTGCGCGCGGGCGAGGAGCCGGCCGTGCGCGAGCTGATCGAGCGTGCGCAACGCGCCTGCGCGCTCCAGGCTGCGGGCGCCTGAAGGCCGCGGGCGCTTGAACGCGGAGCGAGTCCCCGTGCGCACCCCCGGCGACGGTTGGCAGGCGGGAGGGGATTTGCCGGCACTCGAACTCGAGGATCTGACGCGCCTCTACGGCGAACGCGAGGCGCTCGCTGGGGTCTCGCTCTCGCTGCAGCCCGGCCAAACGCTGGTCGTGCTCGGCCCCAATGGCGCCGGCAAGACGACGCTGCTGCGGGTGCTGGCGACGTTGCTGCGCCCTCATGCCGGGGAGGTGCACGTGCTAGGGCACCGCTTGCCGGATGAAGCTTGGGCGGTGAGGGGTCGAGTCGGCCTGCTCGGCCACGAGCCGCTGCTCTATCGGGAGCTGACCGCGAGCGAGAACCTCAGTTTCCACGCGCGCCTGTATGGGGTGGGCATGGAGCGGGTGCGGGAGCTGCTGGCGGCGGTAGGCATGGCCACGCGCGCCGAAGAGCCGGTGCGGACGCTCTCGCGGGGGATGGTGCAGCGGGTGGCGACCGCGCGCGCGCTGCTGCACGACCCCGAGCTGCTGCTGCTGGACGAGCCGCGAGCCAACCTGGACCCGGCGGGGGCGGAGCTCGTCGAGCCGCTGATCGGACCTGCCTCGGGCCGCACTCGCGTGGTGTGCAGCCACAATCCCGAGGCCGACATCGATGGAGCGGATCTCGTGCTGGGTCTACGAAGTGGGCGCCCCGCCCTGCTCGCCGACCCTTCCGCGGTGGACCCGCAGGCGATCAGGGAGCTGTACACATGAGCGCCGTGACGGGTGGCGCCCGGGAGACACGCGCGAGCGACGCCCCGCCCGTCGCCGCGCGGCAGAACGACGGCGCCCCGCGACCCGACCGCCCGCCGCCGCCCCGCTTCGCGCGCACCGTCGCGGCGCTGCTGCGCAAGGAGCTGCTGGTCGAGCTGCGCACGCTGGAGTCGGTGCCGGGGATGTCGCTGTTCGCCGTGACCGTGTTCGTGATCTTCCACTTTGCGCTGAACCGGACGGGCGTCAACGGCGACGAGGCCTCGGGGATCCTGTGGGTGACGCTGCTGCTGGCCGCGATGCTCGGGATCAACCGGCTGTTCGTCGCCGACGCCGAGGATGGCGGCTTCGACGGCTTCCTGCTGGCGCCGGTCGATCGCTCCGCGCTGCTGGTGGCGAAGGCGCTGGCGCTGCTCTCCTATCTGGTGGTGTTGGAGCTGGTGGCGGTGCCCGCGTTTGCGCTGCTGCTGCTCGAACCCTCGCTCGGGCCGGCGCTGCCCGACTTGCCCGGGGTACTGCTGCTGGGCGACATCGGCATCGCGCTGATCGGCACGTTGGTGGCCGCAATCGCCGTGCGCACCCGCGCGCGTGACCTGCTGGGGCCGCTGCTGGCGCTGCCGCTACTGGTGCCGGTCGTGATCGGCGGCGCGCGCGCGACCGCGCCGCTCTTGACGCTCACCCATCAAACTGGTCCATCGCTGCGCTGGCCGTTGACGCTCGCGCTCTATGATCTGGTGTTCGGGCTGATCGCCTACGCCGTCTTCGACTTTCTTTTGGAGGATTAAGCCCATGATCTCCTCTCATCCTGTGTACGGAAAGGGCCTGCGCACGCTCAGCATCGCCACCGTCGCGGCGATCGCGCTTGCGCTCGGGCTGGTTTTCTTCTACGCGCCCCTGGAAGCCGAACAGGGCTTCCTGCAGAAGATCTTCTACGTGCACGTACCGCTCGCGATCGTCGCGCTGTGCGGCTTCGTGCTCGGCGGGCTACTCGCGATCCAACACCTGCGCACGCGCGACCCGCGCTGGGACATGCGCTCCTATGTGGTGATCCACATGAGCCTGATCTTCGCCGTGGGCACGTTGATTACCGGGTCGATCTGGGCGAAGGGCTCGTGGGGGCACTGGTGGGTGTGGAGCGAGCCGACGCTGGTGTCGTTCCTGATCATCTTCCTGCTGTACGCGACCTACCAACCGCTGCGCTTCGCGATCGAAGACGCCGAGCGCCAAGCGCGCTACGCCTCGGTGTTCGCGATCACCGCGGGCGCGTTCGTGCCGCTCAACTACATGGCGGTCAACCTCTCGACCGCCTACGTGCACCCGCGGGTGTTCTCCTCCACCTCCAACCTGCCGGGCTCGATGGCGCTCACGCTGCTGGTGTCGCTGTCGGCAATGGCGTTGCTGTTCGCCACGCTGTGCAAGTACGAGCTGACAGCCAAGCACGCCCGCGGGCAGTTGCGCGCGCTACGGCGACGGCTGACGGAGGAGCCCACCCCCCGCACGCGCAGTGCAGCCCCCAGCCTCTCGGAGGTCTCCTGATGCTCCTTGCGCAGACGCCGGCGCTGCCTCTGCATACGGCAGGTAAGTACGTCGCCGGCGCTTACATCGTGTTGTTCGCTCTAGTGCTGATCTACGTGGCGATCATGGCGATCCGCCTCAGCCGCATCGAGCAGCAATTGGGCGAGTTGCTTGAGCTTTCCGAGCGAGAGACCCACGAGCCCGAAGCCGTCGAGCTGGAGACCACGCCCGCATGAGCGAACTCCTGGCGCTCGGCATCTCGCACAAGACCGCCCCGGTCGCGCTGCGTGAGCGGCTGGCGTTCACCGAGCCCGGTGCGCTGCGGCTCGCGCAGCGGTTGATCGCCACCGCCGAGGTGCGCGAGGCCGTGGTGCTCTGCACCTGCAACCGCACCGAGCTCTACCTCGTCGTCGGCGGGCCGGGCGGGGATCTAGTTCAGGCGCAGGAGGACGCGCTGGGGATGCTCGCCGACCACGCCTCGATCGGCCGCGCCGAGCTGGCGGGGGAGATCTACTCGCCGCGTAACTGCGACGCCGCGCGACACCTCTACCGCGTGACCGCGGGCCTCGAATCGATGATCGTCGGCGAGGCCGAGATCCAGGGCCAGGTCAAGCGCGCCTTCGAGGCGGCGCTGCAGGCCGGCTGTACCGGGCCGCTCTCCAACCGACTGTGGAGCGCCGCGCTGACGGCCGGCAAGCGGGTGCGCACGGAGACCGGCATCGGCTCCAGCCACGTGAGCGTTCCCTCCGCCGCGGTCGGGCTCGCCGTCGAGCTCCTCGGTGACCTGCGCGAGCGCCACGTGGTGATCCTGGGGGCCGGCGAAACCAGCGAGCTGACGGCGCGCGCATTGGCCGACCGAGGAGCCGGCACGATCTTCGTCGCCAACCGTCACGCCGACCGCGCGCGCAGTCTCGCGCAGCGCTTCGGCGGCTCGGTCGTCGGCCTCGATGGGCTGCCCGAGCAGCTGGCAACGGCCGACATCGTTGTCTCCTCGACCTCCTCGCCGCACCCGATCGTCGGACGCGACGAGCTCGCGCAGGTGCTCGACCAGCGGGAGGGGCGCCAGCTGCTGCTGATCGACATCGCCGTGCCGCGCGACATCGACCCTCGCTGTGGTGAGTTGGAGGGCGTGACGCTGTACGACATCGACGACCTCCAGCGGGTGGTCGCGCTCAACCTCGACACTCGCGCGAGCGAGGTGCCGCGGGCCGAGCAGATCCTCGAGGAGGAGATCCACCGCTTCGCCGGCTGGCTCGGCCAGCTCGATGCCCTGCCGACCGTCAGCGCGCTGCGCGAGCACGGCGATGCGATCGTCGCGCAGGTGCTGGCGGAGAACGACGGCCGCTGGGAGTCCGCCTCCCCGCGCGACCTCGTGCGCGTCGAGGCGCTCGCTCGATCGATCGCCAACCGCATCCTGCACGAGCCCACGATCCGCCTGCGCAGCCTCTCGGAGAGCCGCTCCCACGCCTCGCTGCAGCTGGTGCGCGAGCTGTTCGCGCTGCAGGAGGACGGCGAGGAGGAGACATCCGGGGAAGGCGCTTCCGCGCGTGCCCCCGGCCAGGGCTCCGAGCTCGCGGAGGTGCACGACCTGCAGCGGCGCCGGCGCAAGGGCACGTAGGCCGAAGAAGGAACTGGGAGGGCTTCGTGCGGATCGGAACGCGTGGCAGCGCCCTCGCGCTCGCTCAGGCGCGGCAGGTCGCTGGACTGATGGAGGCCCATCTGGCCGCATCTCCCACGCGAGTGGCCTCCCCGGTCGAGCTGGTCACGATCGCGACCGCGGGCGATGAAGGGTCGGCCGTCGGCGACAAGTCCCGCTGGGTAAACGCGCTGGAGCGCGCGTTGGGCACCGGGGAGATCGACCTCGCCGTGCACTCCGCCAAGGACGTGCCGGGGGAGCTGGCCGACTGCTTGGCTCTGCTGGGTGCGCCGACGCGCGCGGCAGCCGAGGATGTGCTGTGCACCGCGGGTGCGATGTCTTTCCTTTCGGACGCCAACCAGCCGGCCGGCCTGGACTGCTTGCCCTCGGGCGCGCGGGTCGGGACGAGCAGCATCCGCCGCGCCGCGCAGCTGCGGGCCGCGCGCGAGGACCTGAAGGTCGTCGCGGTGCGCGGCAACGTCGACACGCGCCTGCGCAAGCTCGGCGAGGGCGGCTTCGACGCGCTCGTGCTCGCCCGCGCCGGGCTGCAACGCCTCGATCGCGAGGCCGAGATCGCCGCGGTCCTCGACCCCGCGCGCTTCGTCCCCTCGCCCGGCCAGGGGACGCTGGCGCTGGAGGGACGCGCCGACGATGACGCCACGAGGGCGGCGGTGCAGGCGATCACCGACGCCAAGGCGCTTGCCGGCCTGCAGGCCGAGCGCGCCGTGGCGCACGCGCTCGAGGCGAGCTGCAACACGCCGCTCGGCGCATACGCCTACGACTACGGTTGCGGCTGCCTGCACCTGCGCGCCTGGGTCGGGCTCCCCGATGGCTCCGCCTGGGTCGGCGACGAACTACTGGGGGGCTTCTACGACCCCGAGGCGCTCGGCCGCCGCGTGGCAGAGAGGCTCCTCAGCGCCGGGGCCGGCGAGCTGCTGCGCCAGTCGGCTGGGTCGGCGATCACGATCGGCGGACACCAGTGAGCGGTAAACGCCACCACACAGTAGGCGGGGGAGGGTTCGCTGTCGTCGTTCACCAGCGCGCTGTCGAACACCGCTTCGTTTTCGGGGCGGGGATGTTCGTCGCTGGGGTCGGGGGCGCCATACATGTAGTAGTCGACGAGTTCCACACGCCTCGACACGTCCGCCAGGCGTAGGAAGTCTTCCGCCGAGATCCGCTGCGATTCGGGATCGCCGTCGAGCGGCGTGGGCTCCAAACCATTATCCAGCTCCACGCCCTGCTCGCTCAACCAGATTCTGGGCTTGCCGAGGCCCGTGTTTGTCAGCTTCGCAAACTCCTCGGCATCACGGTTTTTGTACTTTGCCAGTTCATTTGACGATCCGGGCACGAGATCGCGGTAGTCGTGCAAACCCCATACGCGCGGCCTGAGATGGTGCTTCACCATGAATTTCTTGTAACGCCGGACATACGGCCCGAATTCGGCAAATTCGCCGGCGACCATCGTGCAGCCGCAGTGGAGTTCGACCGCCACCGAGTTGGCCACCTGCCACAGCTTCCCCGCCTGCGCCGCGGAGAGCGAGGATTTGGCCCCATCCGGCTCATTCCACGCTCCCCATAGCCTCACCGCCGGCAGGCCCGCCACGGCTTTCATGTGGTCTTTGATGAGCGCCCGGACTGCCTCCCGGTAGCGTTTGATCGGCGGCACGCGACAGGTCGTCCGATCCAGGCAACCCTTCGACCACAACGTGATGTAGGGCTCGAGGTGTTCTCCGTTGGCGACGTTCACTTCCTGGACTTTCGCCAGCCACACGGTCAACGCTTCGCTCTGCGTCAATTCGAGCTTTTTTTCTGCCTTCTCGCGCGCTTCTCGCTGTTCCGTTGACGCGAGGACGGCTTCGTAGGGGAGCACCAGCCGCGCGACGCGGAGGTGCAGCGGCCCTGCGAGCAGCCGCGGATCGAAGGCCGAGCCGAAGGCCGCGGCCCGCTGGTCGGCCAAGCCGTAAAGGAGCTCCTGGGGGCGAGCCGCGCTGGCCCGGTTGCTCGGCGCGGCAACCGTTGCCGCCACCGCCACCGGGAAAACCGTGGTGGGCGCCGGCGACACGCTCACCGTGATCGCGCTCCCAACGACACTCAGCGACGTGGGCACGCTGCCGCCACGGGCGTCGGTAGCCGTGGGCGGCTCGATGACCATCAGCGTCGTGCCGCCCGTCTGCTGTTGCGCTGCCGCCACCGAGCTCGTGGCCGCGGCGTACTGGGCCTGGGTTTCCCGGGGCCAGAGCTCGCCCGGGATCGACTGAGCCGAGGCAGTGGGGAGCGTCAACGCTTCCGTGGCATTGCCAAGCGAGCTTTCCCAGGGCGACCCATCCGGGGCGGGCGGGCCTTCAACCACCGCGACGCCTCCATCGGCGAGTTGCCGCAGGTGCTGCCCGGGCCCCAGGCCGACTTCCCATGAGAACGAGGTGGCGGCTTCGGAGGAGCGCAGCTGCACGATCGCCGTGACCCCGAGCGCGTCCGGACGGACGATCACGTCGGTCGCCGGCCAGATGCCGGTGAACAGCGCTGCGGCGCCATCGACGACAGTCGGCGTGCTCGCCCCCGGCGAGGTATCGAGCGGTGTCAAGCTCAGTTCGCCGTCCCGCGTGTTGACGGCGAACTCCCCCGCGGTTTGCTTGGAGATCGTGGAGCTTGTCAGGACGCCGGTGGAGGAGAGTTCTTCGCCGTCAGTGACCAAACCGCTGGCCCGCGCGGGCACGGGGCCGCTCAACAGTGCCAGCCCGAGCATCAACACCCCGATCGGGACGCCGAGCACCGTCCTTCCCCATACGCCCATGCCGTCACACCTTTCAGTCGGCCGATCATGCGCCTCGCTGGGCGTTGGGAGCAACGCCGGTAGGACTTGTACTAGCGTGGCGCTCGTGCAAGCGTACCTCGACGGCGGACCCGATGGCGCTGGTAGATGCTCGTCCCGCCACGCCGCCACCGGGATGGGCCCTGAGTGAACGGACGCGTCTTCCTCGTGGGCGCCGGCCCCGGCGACCCCGGCCTGTTGACGGCGCGCGCCCTGGAGCTGATCGCGCAGGCCGACACGATCCTCTACGACCGCCTGATCCCGGCCGCGGCACTGGAGGGCGCGCGCGCGGATGCCGAGCTGCTGTTCGTCGGTAAGGAGGGCGGCGGCGAGTCGGACCGAAGCCGGGGACACTCGCCTCCGGCTCGCATCCCCGTTTCGGCCAACAGGAGCAGATCGAGGCGTTGCTGGTGGAGCACGCCCGCGCGGGCAAGATGGTGGTGCGGCTGAAGGGCGGCGACCCGTTCGTGTTCGGCCGCGGCGGCGAGGAGGCGCTCACGCTGCGTGCCGAGGGCATCCCCTTCGAGGTCGTGCCCGGGATCACCGCGGGCGTGGCCGCCACCGCCTACGCGGGCATCCCCGTCACACACCGCGGGCTCGCCAGCGCCGTGGCGCTGGTCACCGGGCACGAGGACCCCGACAAGGAGGAGACGGCAATCGACTGGCCCGCGCTCGCGGCCTTCCCAGGGACGCTCGTCTTCTACATGGGAGTGCGTCAGCTGCCGCACATCGCCGCCTCCCTGATCGACGCGGGACGGCCCGCCTCCGAGCCTGCGGCGATCGTCGAACGGGGCACGCTGCCCCACCAGCGCGCCGTCACCGGCACGCTCGCCACGATCGCCCAGCGGGCGCAAACGGAGGGAATCAGGGCGCCCTCGATCACCGTGGTGGGCGCCGTCGCAGGACTCACCGGCCAACTCGCCTGGCGCACGCCACAGCCGCTGAGCGGGCGCACCGTGGCGGTCACTCGCGCCCGCGCCCAAACCAGCGGATTGGCGCGGCGGCTGCGAGAGCTCGGCGCCGAGGTGGTGCAGGCCCCGGTGATCCGCGTCCAGTCGCTACCCAGCTCCACGCCCCGGAGACTCGGTGACGACGCTTCCTTTTCAGAGACCAACCAATCCGCTCCGGGCCAACCGCCGGCCGCCCCTCCCAGCCCGGCCGTGGCACTCGACCTCTCCCCGTACGACTTGATCTGTCTCACCAGCCCCAACGGCGTCGCCCAGCTGTTCGAGCGCCTCGCCCAATCCGAGCGCCATCCCAACGACGCGCGGGCACTGGCTAGCGCGCGGATCGCGGCGATCGGCCCCGGCACCGCACGGGCGCTCGCCGAGCACGGCATCGCTGCGGACATCGTCCCTGAGCGCTACGTGGCCGAGTCGCTGGTGGAGGCGCTCGCCGAGCTGCCGGTCCGCCACGCGCTGATCGCCCGTGCGCGCGAGGCCCGCGACGTGCTCCCCGACGCGCTGCGGGCACGCGGCGCCGAGGTGGACGTGCTGGAGCTGTACGAAACGGTCGCCGAGCCGCTCTCCCCGCCGGCACTTGCCGCGGCGCGGGCGGCCGACTACATCACCTTCACCTCGTCCTCCACCGTACGCTTCTTCCTGGAGGCCGCTGGCGGCAGCGCGGATCTGGCGCCAGCCACGCGCATCGTCTCGATCGGCCCCGTCACCAGCGCAACGCTGCGCGAGCACGGCCTGGAGCCCGATGTCGAGGCCGCGGATCACGACATCGACGGCCTGGTGGCAGCGCTGCTCGCGGACGCCGCCTCACGCGATGAGTGAGCGCGCGCCGCTCGGCCATCCCCGCCTGCATTTGCGCAGCACCGATTCGACCAACGAGCGGGCCCGCGCACTGGCGCTGGCGGGGGCGCCGCACGGCACGCTCGTAACCGCCGCCGAGCAGACCGCGGGGCGCGGGCGACAGGGCCGCCGCTGGAACGCCCCGGCGGGCAGCGCGCTGCTGATGTCGCTGCTCGTGCGAGAGCTGCCTCCTCTGCTGCCGCTGATCGCCGCGGTAGCGGTGTGCGACGTGGCCGGGGACGACGCGCGTGTTAAGTGGCCCAACGACGTCGTGTTCGCGCGCGGCGGGGGACTCGCCAAGCTCGCGGGGATCCTGATCGAGGGCCGCCCACAGGAGGGCTGGGCCGTGCTCGGCATCGGCGTCAATGTCGCGGTGCGGGTGGAGGAGCTGCCGGCCGAGTTGCGCGACACCGCCGCCAGCTTGGGGCTTGCGAGCGAGGAGATCGAGCCACAGTTGGCGAGGCTGCTCGCGGCGCTCCAGCGGCGCCTCGCGGAGCCGTCGGGCGAGGTCCTGGGTGCCTGGCGCGCACGCGATGCGTTGCGCGGGCGGGAGATCTCGTGGGACGGGGGGCGGGGGCGGGCCGACGGGATCGACGGCGAGGGGCGGCTGGTCGTCCAGCTCGCTGGTGGTGGGCAGGCCACGCTCGACGCCGGGGAGGTTCATCTCGCGGTGGGGGTTCAGCCCGACACGTAGACTCTCGGGCGGTGGCAATCGAGCGTTTTGTCTAGACCGATCACGCCTTGCTTCGGTTTGACGAACGACGTTTGACGCGAGCCGATGTCGAGCGTGCGATCCGCGACGGACACCGCGGACGGCAGGTCAACGACGGACAGGCCGACTGGCTCATCGAAGGCCTCACCACCCGCGGGGTCCGTTTTGAAGCCGTATACGATCAGCCCGTCGGGACTGACGAGACAACGGCGCGCATCGTGTCGGCGTGGCGGGTGGGCTAATGGCCGGGAGCCTGACACGGTAACCTCGCACGACTATGTTCGCCTACTACGACCCCGAGGCGGACATCGCCTGGCTCCCGACCGGCGAGTCCGACGATGTGGTCAGCGAGCGCGTCCCTGGCGGTCTACGCGACTACGACCGTGCGACTCATACGCTCGTCGCTATCGAGATCTGGGACGCCAGCACCCGCCTACCTCGAACCTTGCTCGAAGCCCTGCCGACACCCGCCGCCCCCCGCAGCGCCGCTGCGTAGGGCTGCCACAACGTTTCCATAGAACCATCGGCATGGCCCGCGAGCGGTGCTTGTAGGCCGTAGAATGGGGCACTTGGGGCCATAGCTCAGCTGGGAGAGCGCCTGCTTTGCAAGCAGGAGGTCACCGGTTCGATCCCGGTTGGCTCCATAAGTACCTGCAAATGAGCGGTTTTTGGAGTTGGCTCTGGGGCGTGTTTCGTGCCGTTGGTGTTTTGTCCATCCCCTGCCCATCGCGCGAAACCCAGCAAATACGGGCCTCTTTCAACCGCTAGCCACGCTTCCTTCGGAACAGGCGCTCTCATAGTTGATATACGGGCGTTTCGCCGATGAAGTGCCTGCAATTAGGAAGACTTCTGGACTTCTACGGGGAAGTGTTCTCGTCGCGGCGTCGCCCTCATCGCGCGGAAAGCGCCATTTTGCAGGGGAAAGCGTTTCGGCACTCGTTTTGGCACTTCCCTGTGCGCGTCAGGAAGCGACTGGCGGACAGCGGTCGACCTCGCCACCGGATGAAACCCTACGCATATAGGGCTACCGTGTGTAGACTTTCATCCGATGAGATCGGATCGCATGCTCAAGATCGTAAGGCGCGCTGGTGGCACCGTCACCTCGGCTGAGCTGATTGCCGGCGGAGCACGGTGGGAGGATCTGTACCGGATGCGTGACCTCGGAGTCCTAGTGGAGATCTCACGCGGCGTGTATCGCATTGCCGATGCTCCAGCGACTGCGCACCTTGATCTCGTGGCGGTGTGCCGACGCGCTCCGGCCGCGATGGTCTGCTTGAACTCGGCCGCCAGCTTCTGGGATCTGACCGACGAGATGCCCGACGTCGTGCATCTCGCCGTGCCGCGCGGCGCACATCGCCCGCGTGTCGCCTACCCGCCGACAAGAGTGCACATCTTCGCGGCCGCCACCTTCTCGCTCGGCCGTATTAAGCACGAGGTGGAGTCGGGGGAGACGATCGTTATCAGCTCCCGCGAGCGGACGGTCGTTGACCTCATGAGGTTGCGCTCACGTGTGGGGCGCGATCAAGCATTCGCTGTGCTGCGGGCGTATCTGGACGGCCGGGACGCTCGGACCGGCGAGCTCTTGGCGTTGGCTCGCGAGCTGCGCACAGGAAAGGCTATGGCGGACGCACTGGAGACGATGCTGGCGTGAGCACACGCAGTCCAGAGGAGACCTACAAGGCTTTGCAGCGGCTCGCGCGTGCCGATGGACGCACCACGCAGCAGGCGTTCGAGTTGTACGTGCACGAGCGCTTCCTCTCGCGCCTGGCAAACTCGCGCTTTGCGGAGCAGTTCGTGCTGAAGGGCGGCATGCTGCTGGCGGCGCTCGATGCACGGCGCGCCACCCGCGACGCCGACATGCTCGCCCGGGGGATCGACAACGACATGGAGAACCTGCGCGATGTCGTCAGCGAGATCGCTGCGACCGAGCTCACCGACGGGGTGGTGTTCGACGTCGAACACATCTCGCTGGTCACAATCCGCGAGGCCGCAAAATATGAGGGCATCCGAGTTGTCGTGCCCGCGAGCCTGGGTGGTGCTGTCTTGAAGCTGCGACTGGATCTGTCATTCGGTGATCCAGTCGATCCTCAACGCATCGACTACCCAACACTGCTTGACGATGCGGTCATTTCGTTGCTTGGTTACCCCTTGGAGAACGTGATCGCAGAGAAGGCGGAGACGATGATGGCCCTCGGTGACGCAAACACGCGCGACCGCGACTACGGCGATGTCTACCTCCTGTCGGGTACCTACGCACTTGAGGGAGAGTCCCTATGGGACGCCCTGCAGGCGACCGCCGAGCATCGCGGCCGCGAAACCCGGCCGCTGGGGCCGTTGCTTGTGACGCTACGGGAAAGCCGTCAGCAGCCATGGGAAGCGTTTCGCGCCCGCGCTGGCCTCCCTGGACTGCCCGAGCGCTACGCCGACGTCGTCGACTCGGTCGTGGACTTCCTCGACGGCCTCTACGCGAATCGCGGCGCTCAGTGGGAGCCCACCAAACGGCGCTGGGAATAGTGGTGGCGCAACCACAGCACCAGTCGTCACGACCCATGAACGTCCGATAGTGGGGTACACGACACCCAACCTCACATTGACGATCTACGACCGCTGCGACGGTGAGCTGAAAGCGTCTGAGGGCTCTTGTAGAAGGGCACCACTTAAGGGCGCGGCCGACCGGCCTTTTGCTGCGGCTACGAGCTGACCGACTCAAGAAGGACAGGCTGCATCTGCTCCACCTGCTTTGCGGCGCCGGGTAGTGCTTTGCTCAGCCTGCTTGCGAGCACATCGAGTGCCGGGGAGTCGGTGGCGAATCTTTCGAGCCAGGCCGCAAGTGCGACCACCCCGAGAAGAACTTGTCGGCGCTCTACGCCATTGGCACTGCCATGTCGGATCGTGTGCCCCGAACCGCTGAATACGGCGCGGCGAATGAACGTCTTCAGCTCGGCCGGGACCGGCATGCGTTTGACGATAGCCACCAGACCCGGTGCCTTCTTTGCGCCAATCGGCCTAACGACTACGGCCGTTGCGTATGCCGCCTCGCGGTACGCGCCCTCAAGGCCTGGATACAAGGGCGCGCTCGCCTTCACGTACTGGCCAGTCTCGGCATGCTCAAGCGCGTGGTCGAGATGGATGCGTTGCGTCGAGGTCAGATAGGGCGCCTTCGACACTGCCGCACGCAACGCAGGCACGTACTCACCGTCCGAACAGACCGTCTCCAGCGCAACAAGGACGGCCTCCCTCACGTCTGCCTTCGAGAGCCGCATCAGACGACGAGCGGAACCAATGTCGATGCGCTGGAACAGCAACCAGAGCGCGTCGGCCTCCCAATCCTGCATGAACTGATCGGCTTCCTCATAGAAGCGCAAGGCCTCCTCAGAAGGACGGAGCTTGTGACTGATCGAATCTAGGATCGCCGACGCGGAGGGCATTACGGGCGCCATCGCGCGGACGGTGGCGGTGATGTCGATGCCCATGCCGACACCCTTCAGCGCCTTCATCCACGGTGCATCCTCCATGCCCAGGCCAGCACCTCGCAGCGCCTTCATCCACGGAGCCTCGCCCGCGCCCATGCCAGCACCTTTCAGCGCCTTCATCCACGACGGTTCGCCGGCAACACTGAGCAGGCACCGGGTCTGATCAAGGCTCTTGCCGATGCCGAACGGCTCAAGAGCAAACCCGATGTTCGAGCGGATAGAACCCATGTATGCCGACTGCACCAGGCTTGCCATCTTCGCGTAGGGCTGGACGAGATCGTTGTAAAGCGCTGCCGGCGTGGTCAGAGTCAGCATCCCGTTCAGCTTGGCCGCCAGCTCCGACGACACCAAGCCCATGTTGCTCGCGTCTACGGCCGTGGCACGAGCAAGCTCCGCTCGCCGGGCAGCAATCCTCGTAATCAGGGTCTCGACCTCTCTACGCTGCCTACGATTCCGCCAGATCATCACCGCGAGTAGCCTCTCGTCAGCGTTTAGGTGGCTGCCGTAGAGTGATCGCCACCGAACACCCTCGTCACAAATCTCGATAAGCGCTCTGCGCAGACGCGCCCTATCGGCCTCAGAAAGAGCTTCGATCTCGGAGGCCGTTCGGCGTGATGTCATGCACCCGGCGAGCAGGGTAGAAACGAACCAATGTGCCTGGCGCTCCGAAGGGCGAGCGAGCACAGCGACAACCGTCCTTTCGACCGCGAGCGTTGGCGGCTTGATCTCTGCCCCCTCAAAGCCCGGCGCGATCAGCGAGACTGGCGCCGTTCGGCTGTCAAAGACCAAGGTCGCGGGCATCGATCCCAGGGTATCGCGGGCATCGGCTGACGCTCGCTCGCTTCGTATCGAGCAAGCGGACCTCGGGCCGGTGCTTCACTTCGGGAGCTGGGCCGGACGAGCTGAGTATCACCTCCCGCTCGAGGTATACACAGTCAATTACGCCCTCCTAATTGAGAGAGTCCTGGAGAAGCTCGGCGTCGCGTACTTCGACGGCTTGTCGGCGCGCTGCATGCACGGTTTAGGACGGGAGGCGCGGCTGTCGCTGCCGCACGAGCTCCGCTTTGGGCAGGAGCACGCTGCCGAAGCATGCAAAGTCGGGTCCGGATTCACACGGCCAGCCACACAGGCGTCATCGTTGATTGATCGCTTCATCGGAAAATACGAGTTTGCTGAGCGCCGGGTTGGAGGTGGCCTTCAATCAAGGCTCGCAGGCGGGCGGGCTCTCCGTCTCGTTGGTTCATCTGACGTGCGTAGATTTCGAGGGTGAGGGCTGGGGTTGCGTGCCCGAGCTGGTTGATGACGTAGGGCGGTGACTCTCCGATCGCGAACAGCAGCGAGGCGAACGTACGGCGCAGCGCGTGTGGGGTTATCCCATCGGGTAGCGGGGCTTCGTCTTGCCGTTCGAGTGTTTCGCTGGCACGGGCTATCGCTGGCTGCAGAATCCGTTTACGGACGTTGGTGGCGGTGACGGCTCGCCCGGTGCTGGTAGCGAACACCAGCTGGTTGGCTGTGTGCTCACCGCGAGCCTTGTGCTCACGGAGCTCGTCGCGGAGGACCGGCAGGAGGTTGATCGTGCGGACCCCGGCGTCTGTCTTTGCTTGATCGATGCGCAGCGTCCCGCGAGCGAGATCGATCTCGCCCCAGCGCAGAGCGAGTGCCTCGCTGATGCGTAGGCCGGCGAACACGAGCGTCGCGATCAACACACGGCGATGGCCGCACCTCGGCTGGGCTTCTCGATCGAGCTCGCCGGCAGCATCGAGCAGGGCGACGATGTGATCGGTGCGATCGAGCCATGCACGACGGGGCTTACTCACGGGCAGGCGCCTACGGCGGCCATGCGTAGGGTTTTGCGCGACCAGCCCATACTCGATGGCCAACTCGAAGATCGCTCCGAGCGTCAGCAGTGTCTTGTTGATCGAAGCGGCCGACAGGGCTCCTTCGCCGAGCTTGGTCTGGCGGTAGCGATCGACGTCCATGACCGTGATCTCGTCGAGGCGGACCGAAGCAAAGAAGCGCAGCAGATGCCCTAGGCGCCATTGCAGGCTGGCGTAGCTGGCGGGCGACAGGCCGGTCCCGCGCCGTCCTCCCTGGACCTTCTCGCCCGCGAGCCAGTCCTCCGCGAAGTCGGCCAACTTCGGTGGGCGGGGCCCTGGAGCGTGTCGACGGTGCTTGCGCGGCGGCTCCCAAATCCCCCGGCGGACCCTGAACATCAACAGAGCCATCTCCCGTACTGCCTCCTCGCGCGATTCCGCTTCGAGTGTCAGATACCTTCGCTGCCCCTCGTAGCGAAAGCGCACACCCCAGGACGTGACCTCTCCGGTGACACGCGAGCGGTTCTCGCACAACTGCCCTGTCGCACGCCTCATCAGCAGGTGATCGTCGTTCACTCCTCTGGCGGGCAGCATCCCCCGGATGACGGAGCGCGCGCCGCGGCCTACCGCGGCGACCGACGGACGGCCCGGCGTTCGAGCGCAGAAGGCACCGGCCAGGGATGGCGGACAATGATGGAGCCAACCGAAGTCAATGCGAACCGCTCGGCGCGGCTGCCGGGCGGGCAGATATAGCTTGACAAGAGCGTATGACGGGCGTCAGCTCGTCTGGATGAGCTGCACGGGCAAGCCACGTGAGGCGGCATTCCGAGCGAGCGGCCCGTCGAGCGTCCAAAGCTGCGTGCCAAGTTCCTCAGCAAGTACGAGATACGCCGCGTTGTAAGCACTCCTACGCTCCAGGCACTGGGCCATCGCCACGACCCGCGGCGTGTCGCCCAGCTGGTGCAAGACGATTGGCACCGACCCTATGCGCTGCGAGGTATCGGCCACGGCCTCCGACGCGAGCTGCCCAGCGGACACCGCTTGTGCCAAGGCATTAGCTACCTCGTAGCGCAGCAACGCCGGAGCATGCAGCTCCTCTCCTTCAGCCTTCCAGGCGCGCAGTAACTCCTCAACAACGACGGCACGCCGTCGAGTGCGAGCACAATAAGGACATTGGCGTCGAGAACGACGCTCAACTGTCGCGCGCAAGCACGATCCCGTCGATCTCGGGCAGCCTCGCACGGAACTCCGCGAGGTTCTTGAGCGCTGCCTCAAGATCCTGTTCGCTACCTGGCGGCGAGGTCGGCGCGTACCAGCTCGTCAGCTAGGGCGTCGGGGTCCAGACCACGCCGCTGCGCCTCAGCAGACAGCAGCGCGTAAGAGCTCGCCGGCAGATGAATTGTTCGCGTGGCCATGTGCCAGATTGTACGACCTGATGCCGCCGGCGACGAGCAGAGCGCGCGACGCGCGGGGAGCGGCCGCAGACCGTCGAGCGGGTGGAGGCGGTGCGCGAATTCGCTGTGGCTGTTAGGGATCTGATCGCCGGTCAGGCAGCAAACATTCCGTGACCTAGTCATTGCGCAAGGCGGCGCGGATCACCTCAAGGGTTGTACGCACCTGCTCGCGGTCGCTCTCCTTCTCGGCCTCTGAGAGCTCGGCAAACGGCATCCCCATCTGAGCGGTCCAACGAGCGACGAGTTCGGCTGGGATTGTAAGACTTCCGTCGTCGGCGGGTACGCACTTGGAGTGCAAGTAACGCTGCCAGTGCGACCACCGCTCGTGCTCCACCGCGGCTAGCTCGTCGACGAGCTCCTTACGAGCCAGCACAGCAGATGCTTGCTCCGCGAACGACGCCACTCAGATCCGCTCCTCGTCGACGAGACGCCAATAATGCTGCCCCAGGACAGTGAGCTCGCAGCTCTTGCTCTGCATAGCGGCATGCCACATGTGCGGCGCACCGGTGGGCCGGACAAGGTTGACACGCACATAGTTCTGCAGGACTCTGAATGTGGCGATGTTCTTGGGGTCCGGTGACGGTATCGACGGGTCGGCCTCCTGCTCGTCCGTGCGCTCGGGCTCGAACGACGGATCCAGCAGCAGCTCATCAGTCGGAGCGAGGAAGATCGTTGTCAGTGCCCGCAGGTCCTGGAGCGAGATTGGTGGATCGGCCTTTCGCAAGGAGACGAAAGCCTTGACGTTGGTCTTGAACACCGGGCGCTGCGCCCACGGCCCCAACGACTGGTCGATGTGTGCGTATACGCTGCCTGGGGTGATGTCGCCGACGAGATTGGCAGCCGCCCCGCCAAGTGCGTCAACGAATAGGCAGGTATACACGCCTCCGCTGCCGCTCTCCAGCGCAAACTGGTTGGCGGCAGAGGCGGTCAGGATCGTCACCCCGTCGTTGATCTCTGCATAGTTTCCAAGCGGGTGATCACCAGCGGCCCCGCTGTGGCAGCTATCGAGGACGATAACCCTGTTGCGCGCCTCCGACTTGTTTGCCAGGGTCATCACCTCTGCCAGCGCCACCCCATCGTTTCCGGCATCGGAGTCGCTGGCGCATAGATATCCGCCGGTCTCCTCGACGTGGCCGTGCCCGGCGAAGTAGAGGAGGGCGATTTCGGCGTCGTCGGCGAACAGGGCACGGATCGCCTCCTTTAGCTCCTGCTTCGTCACCGCCTGGTTAGACGCGGACCCTATGAGTACCTGTGGCGAAAAGTTGACGGTGCCGTCGGCGTGACGCTCCAGCACGCCCCTGACCGAGTAGGCGTCGCTGACGCAGCCCGAAAGGCTGCCTATGTGCTCGTAGTAATCAATACCGACGATCAGCGCCTTGCGCATGGCTTTAGAGCGTGTCGATAAAGCCGGCGATGCTGGCGTCGGTCCAGGTAACGGTCGAGATGCCGTCAATTTTGGTCCGGTCGTCCTTGTAGGCCCAAATGCCCTTGATTTTCTTTTTCTCGTCCTTAGCGCACTGGATCTCCCACTTCTGGCCGCTGGACTTCAGCGAGTTTTTGCTCACCAGCACGATCGCGCCGTCGGAGCGACGAATGCGGGTACGAACTTTCTCCTTCCAATCCGCCTTGTAGGCTTCCTTGACTGACATGTCGATGAACTTGTACGGCTGCCGGGGATGCAGCGTTTGCCCCTTCAGGAAGTCGCGCTGACGTTCATCCTCAATCGCAAACGCAACGAACACAACCTTCTCCTGCGCCATCTTTAACCTCCTTATCGCGAGTTTTGCCTGGATTGATCTTCGGCGCCTCGTGATCGCGAGGCGATAGCCATCGGCTTCCACAACGAGCCTAGCCGGTGTAGATCGGCGGCGGTCCTTCTGGGGACTGGTGGTTCACGACCGGCACGAGCTCGCGGGCCGTGGTGAGCGTGACGGGCACGTCTTCGGCCTGCTGGAAGCCAGTCAGCGGGCTGATCTCATGGACAACGAGCGGCACACCGCGCGGCAGGGGCGGAGAGACGGCACGACCTGTCGAGTCGGTACTGAACTGCTCGCCGACCGCAGCGCCTTCCCTTCGGACTTCGAAGGAGATACCGCCGAGCTCAGAGAGGATCGGCTGGCCGTTGCGGCCGATGAGTTGCTTCTGCACAACGATGTGGCCGATCGTGCACGGGTCTACGGGCGGCGCGTCGAAGATCGGCGCGCCGATGAAGCGTTCGTCGTGTGGCGGCGCGAAGAAGAAGCCGGCCTTCTCAAGCGTGATGAGTCTCTCGGCGAGCAGCGAGTCTTCGCCGGCGTTTTCGGTGGGGAAGTTCGTGTTCGTCATCCAGCGCTCGAAGATCACGGCGAACGCTGAGAGTGAGCGCTGGAAGCTCACGAACTGCAGGCCGGCTTCGATGCTGCCATCTTCCCGCATCGTCAGGAACGGAACGCCGCGGCGGAAGATTTTCGTCTCATCGTGGAGGACACCGCGCGGCCCGGCCTTGCGGATGTGGGCTGTGGCTGGGCATGCGTTGCCTTCGAACGGCCCCTCGTCGGCAACGGGTGTGCCCGGCGGGAGATCGAGCCGCGACCCGTCAGCCTTCCGCCGCCCGATCACCGCGTTCTGTTCTTCTTCGTTCTTCCCGGCCATTGCTTCGAGGTTCTGAGCGATCTTGATGTAGGCGAAGTAGCTGCCGCCGGCGACCCACGCCGGCTCTTCGGGGCTCAGTTCGGGATTGACGAACGCCACCTCCTCGCGTTCGCCCTGCGCGTTGCGCAGGCCGTCGAGGAAGCCGAAGTTTTCGCGTTTGTCCTTACGCTGGAAGCCGAGCTCGACGGTGACGCTCTGTAGGCCGGCGGCGCGCGTGGCGGAGAGACCGCGCTCGAACGCTCCAATCGCGGCCTCGGAGAGGCTCATCACGTAGAACAGCACGTCACCGGCGACCTGGGGGATCGCCGCGAGCGCGGGGACTTCCGGTGGGCTCGCGAGTCCAGCCGGGATCTGCGCCGGCGCGAGGCCGAAGCGCGGCTGCCCTGCCGCGAGGAAGAACGACGCACTGAACGCGGTGCACACACTCACGACAGGCGCGCCGTTGCTTTCGTAGTCCTTGAGTTCTGCGATCAGCGCCGTCACGTCCTTGAGCCACGCCTGAACGCCTTCGGCGCTGAGCGTCGGGCTGAGCGTGACGGCGAAGAAGTAGGCGTTGGCGTTGGGGCTGCGGATGACGGCATCGGGCAAGACCCCCGGTGCGAGAGGGGTAGTGGCCGGGATCATGATGGTGGACTCCTTTGGCTAGTAGCTGGCCGTATCGTAACGCGGAGTGTCCGTTCTCTTTCAAGAACGGCGCCAGCCTAGCACAAGTGTTCCCGGGAGGGAACGCGTAGACTCTGACCGAGAACATGAAGCAGCTCTCCCTCCTTGAGCAAGCGCGCACTCTTGACCCCCGGCGTTCGGATGTTGAGCACATCGAGCGTATAGCTGCAACCACGATCTCCGAGCTTGAGGAGCGGGCACCAGTAGATCTGCGTGTAGTCGCCTCTTACCGCGGCATCAATCACATCGATGTCGTCCCGATGCCTATGTCCGGCTGTCTAGCTCCGGAGGATGGCGGCATCCGCATGCTTCTAAACAGCCGAGACTCGATACGCAGGCGTCGCTTTACCGGCTTCCATGAGGTCGGGCATTCATTCCAGCCTGGCTACCGAACGCGCAGACAATATCGCTGCAATTCATCGATCAAACCTCGCTCGGATATCGACCCGGAGGCTCTCTCGGATGCCGCAGCGGCAGCTTTGCTGCTTCCCGAAGCGGAGTTTGCACCCGAGGTCCGCGAATCCGTGTGTGGGCTGTCCTCCGTGATCGATCTTGCTGACCGCTACCAGGCGAGCGTGCAGGCGACGGCCTACCGCTTTCAACGCTACTGGCCCGAGCCAACGCTGGTGGTTGTGCTCGAGCAAGGGCTCCGCAAAGAAGAGCGAGACGACCCCAATGCTGTACCCAAGCTCCGTGTCGTTTCGACGCGGCCAATTGGCTCATGGCCCTTCGTCCCTCGGAACAAGTCAGCAAGCGAGAACGGGGGCCTCGTGCGAGCCGAGCATGGCGAGGTTGTTGACGAGATCGCAAGCCTTGATGAGCTCGGCATAAATGATTCCATCAAAGTCCGCGTCTCGGCCCGCGTCTTTACCTACCGTGCAAGCGATGGCCTATCTAGACGGAAGGTCCTCGCGATGTACCGGCAACTTGGCGGCAGACGCCACCACTGTCCATGAGCGAACCGGGCGCACGGATCGGCGATCGGATCAGGGAACGTCGCACCGAGGCAAAGCTGTCCATCAGCGCTCTTGCCGACCGTGCAAAAGTCTCTAAGGGCTACCTCTGGAGCCTTGAGAAGGGGGTAACAGACGCACGGCCTTCGGGGCGAACGCTTTACAAAATCGCAGAGGCTCTTGGTACGACGATGTCGGATCTCCTCGGCGAGGAACTCCTTGCCGACCCGGCACCGGCCGAAGAGATCCCGCCTGAGCTCGCCGCCTTCGCAAAAAGCGAAGGTCTTACCAGGCGAGACGTCAGGATGTTGGCAGCGATCAACTTTCGCGGCCAACGCCCGCAAGATGCCGACGGGTGGCGGCTCGTCTGGGGAGCGATTAAGGCTAGCGTGCGCTGACCCGACCAGCAACAGCGCGTCCACGCACGCGACTACATCGAGCCGACCTTCCGCGTGCCAGCAGTTCGCATTGACTGCGGTTACATGGAGTCAACCGAAGTCAATACGAACCACCTTGCACCGATAGCCGGTGGGCGGATGTCGCTCGACGAAGTCGACGAGAACGCTCCTGTGCTCCTTTGGGCCGGCGTGCTGGACGTCCGAGGGCTCCGTTGGCATGCTCTGGCTATGAGCACGGAGCAACACCCGGCGCAGTTCGGGCACGAGGATGACCATGACACGATCCGCCTCGCCCTAAATGAGCCGCGCGACAACGCCCGGATCACTCTCACTGGAGCGGGATCCGGCGCGCGCTGGCGACGCGCTTGACCGGGAGATCAGGAGCGCGAGGTGGGCAAGGCCGCGAGGATCCGCCGCGAACGCGCGGCGAAAGCGCAAGCCGCGCCCGCTGAGGATGAGCAGCTCCTAAGTGTGTTCGACATCGCGGACCTTGACGGGCTCGAACGCCACTTCGAGCAGCATCCGCGCCTCACTAACGCCGCCACGATCGCGCAGCTCTCACGCTACGCCCGCGACTCTGGGCTAGGTGCGCCCTTCCGGGACCTCGCCGACCTTCTCGCGGCAGACGCCGCCGACCGGCCGGCGGCCTGGCGGCGCTTCCGGGCCACCGTGGAGAGCCGCGACACGCTCCTCGCACAGCTCAACGAGGAGGCCCAGGCGATCAGAACGCTCCTCGTCGGAGGCCACACCGGTCAAGCGTTCACCCGCTCGGAGGCGGCAATCACTGCAGCACGGGACGCCGGGCTACCCTTGTCCGCGGGCGAGTTCCACGCTCTTCACGCGCGGGCCATCACCCAGAAGCCCGACCTGGATCGCGCGGGTCTTATGAACGTTGCGATTGCGGAGTACGAGCAAGCACTCACGCTCACGCAGCACCCTGGTCGGGCCGCGGAGATCCGGATGCAGATCGCGCTTGCGAACGCACAGAACCCGACAGGGGACGCGAGCGAGCGTATTGCTGCCTCCCTCTCGATGCTCCGAGACACCCTGGAAACGCTTGACCCCGCGACGCCACCCAGCACCGTTGCCTTGATCCAGACGAACCTCGCGCACGCACTGCTGAACCACCACCACGGACCCGACCGCATAGGCGAACTCCAAGAGGCACGCAGACTATGCGTTGCGGCGCTCACGCAACGCTCACCCCGACGTGACCCCTACGACTGGGCGCACACACAGCTGAACCTCGCCGGAGCGCTCGAGCAACTCGCCGAACTCGGCCACAGAACACCGCAGGAAGCCGTCAACGCCTACAGCGAAATCCTCAACGAGGGCGAACACCTCCCCGAGCGCTGGCTTGTCGGGTTCGCGCACTTCTCCCTCGGGCGCCTCTACAACCACGCCGCCAACCCGAACCCCCAACAGATCGTCCGCGCCTCGGAAACCAAAGTACCCACACCGGAGCCCAAGGAGATGCTCCCCCTCGCCCTTGAGCACCTACGTGAGGCGCTACCCGACACCGCGCAAGCCCCCGAACCGCTGCATCACGCCCACACACTCGCCGAGCTCGCAAACGTCGAGGACCAGCTCGGCGAAAGGCGGCACGCCATCGCCCACGGGCGCGAAGCCCTCCAGATCATGACGATCGACAGCGACCCGTCCGGATGCGCGCGCGCCGCCGGACAGGTCGCCGGCACGTTCGCCGCGGAGGGCGACTGGCACGAGGCGGCCAACAGCTACCGGCTCGCCATCCGCGCGCGCGAACTCATCTTCCACGCGCGCCTAGAGACCAGCACCCGCGAGGCTGACATCAGAAACCAAGGAAACCTAGCCCGCTGGGCTGCGTTTGCGCTTGCGAAGACCGGCGCCCTCGCCGAGGCCGCGCTGATCCTAGAGAACGGCAAGACCCGTGAGCTACGCAGGCGCTTTGCCTTCCAAGAGGACAGCGAGCAGTCGCTCGCCGGGCTGCCACGAGAGCTCGCCGACGAATACCGCGAACTCATGAAAGACATCGCCGCCGCGCCGCTCGGCGCCCCGGCGGCGGGCACCATGCGCGGCCTCCAGCAGCTCCTCGCCACGATCCGCGCGCACCCCGGCTTCGAGAACTTCGCTACCGCCGCCTCGCGTGTGGACCTCGAACGGGCTGTCGAGCCCGGATGGCCTGTCCTCTACATCAACCCCGCACCCCAAGGCACCATGCTGCTACTGCTCAACAAGACCGAGACCGGCATCAGCGAGCACCTTCGGATCCTCGACGCACCCACCAGCTCTGGCGTCTTCGCGCGGCTCATGATGGGCTCAACCACCGGCGCGCTCGACGAAACCATCGACGTGTCCCGGGCGCTGCTTTTCATCGCCGCCGGGGTGGGCGACGCCGCGCACATGGACATCACCCCCGCCCTCGACTACGCCCTGCCATGGCTCGGAGACGCCCTCATGCGCCCCGCGCAAGAGATGCTCAGCGAGCAGGGCGCGGAAGGTGTCAGCCTCATCGTCTCCGGGAACCTCGCGGGCGCGCCCCTTCACGCCGCGCCATTCGGACCCAAAGGCCAGTGCCTTATCGACAAGCTCGACGTCCGCTACGCCCCATCCGCCGTGGTCCTCGGCGTCTCGCTCAAACGTGCGGCGCGGCCAGAGTCGAAGCAAGCGAACCTCGTGGCGCTCGCCGACCCAGAACGCGACGTCCCCGGCGGACACCTCCCCGCCGCCGAGGCCGAGATCACCGAAATCGCCAGAAACTTCAACAGCGCCAACGTCTTCCAAGCCGCCGGTCGCGGAGCGAACAGCAAGTTTCTCGCACGGCACGCTGCGGACGCCGACTACCTGCACCTCGCCTGCCACGCCACTGGCGGCATGCTCGACTCGAGCGAGACGGCACTCGCGCTCGCCGACCGTTCGCTCAGCCCGTTCGAGCTGACCGAGATCGCGAAGCTCCACACCCGCCTGGCCGTCGCTTCTGCCTGTGAGACCGCGCACTCCGAGCTCACCGGGCTCGCCGAGGAGGTCCACTCCATCGCCGTGATCCTGCTCGCCGCCGGCAGCGCCTGCGCGATCGCGACACAGTGGGCCGTCAACGACGCGTCCACCGCGATGCTCATGACCCGTCTCTACGACCTCATGATCACACAGCGGCTGCGCCCACCCGAGGCGCTGCGCGCGGCGCAGCTTTGGATGCGCGACCTAGATGCGACGGGAGAACAGGAGTTCCTGTGCGCCCACCCCGCGCTTGCGCGCGACATCGGATCGCGCCGCGCGCTAGGAGAGCTCATCGGCGCGCCGGTGGAGGCACTCGACGCCACCGGCAGGTTCAGCGACCCCGTCTACTGGGCGCCGTTCGTCGCGATCGGCGCGTGAACACGGCGGCCTTGAGGCGCCGGAACCGCACGGCTCGAAACCCCGTCAAGCTCCACGGTCTGACCCTACATCTCGACGCTGCGAACCGGTGACCTTCCCGTGCCATCGCGGCTCAGAGGAACCTTGGAGTTGACACCGACCGCCGAAGTCTGCCGCGGCCGAGTTTTGGCACTCAGTGTCGAAACATCCGCGCAGATCCCGGAAAATGCGGGTATATTCCGGCAGTCGTCCTCGGCACACGAGCGCCGAGTCTAGGAAGAAAATCTCTGCAAACGCGAGGATTTCTAGTCCGCTCCCAAGCCTCCCGCGGCATCCTTTGCAAGCAGGAGGTCACCGGTTCGATCCCGGTTGGCTCCATTGGAAGAAGTGCCTGTAAGGCGGCGGGTTTTGGCGGGCGGGTGGTACTCGATTGGTATTCTGGTTTGGCGGAGAGTACCGCAGGTGAGTACCACATCGGAGCTGATTTTGCGGGGGATCTGAGCTTCGGCGGTCTGCGGGCAGGAGGTTGTCGGTTCGTGTCCGGTTGGATGGAGCCAACCGAAGTCAACGCGAACCGCTGCGCGCCGGTAGCTGACAAGCTGATGTCCCTTGACGAAGCACATTAGAAGTTCACCCAGAGTGAAGCGACGCACCTGCGCTTAACGCCGTCCGCGGATCTCGGTGCCTCCATGTCGCGGCAGCATGCCGGGTTGATAGGCGTCGCCGCGACAAGCGCTTCATCGGCCCCTGGCACGTCCATATCAGCGCCGCGGACCGACGAAGTCCGTCATCCGATCGTGACTGTCCATGCCATCTCGTCGGGCAAGCAGAAGCAACACGTTCGCGGCGCCCCATCGCCGGACGTCTGCCGGGTAGAGGCGGCGTAGAGCCTGTCGCACGTGGCGGTCCGAAACCTGCTCCTCGATCTCATCGTCCATGTCGGACGCCTCGCGAACCTGTGTCGCTGCTGTTCGCAAGACGGCGCGTGCGAGCTTGTCGCGACGTTTAAGCCGATTCACGGTGAGGACAACGATCATGACGAGGCCGACCTCGAGCAGCGGAATTAGTGCGATTTCAAGGGACGGGCGTCGCCGGATTCCGGCGTTCACAACGATGCCGGCGACGACCACCGTCAACGTCCAACACACGACTGCGGCGCGTTTCGGCAGTTCCGCCCAGATGTCGCGGATCGCGTCCCGCATCAGATATGCCACCTCGCAGCCAGCCAAACCGCCACCGCAAACCACGCTCCAAGCATCGCTGCGACACCTGCTGCGGCAGGAAAGTACCGGAGCGCGGTCAGCATGTCCCAGCGAGAGCGCCAGGCGGCGACAAGGCCGCAGGGGACAGACCACAGGACCGTGAACAGCACGTAGAGATCCCCCAGCGAGACGTGTTCTGCCGCCATCGGACGGTGCAGGCTATCCGAATAGGGCCGCATTCCTCCGCGAGGCGGGCGGTTGTGCGCGGCTGGCGAATGTCGCTTGGCGGCACCTTCCATAGACGGCGTGTGACTGCTAGGCAACGGCGGCACCTACCACTAATACGCCTGCTCCGGCAGGCAAAAGCTCGGACGCCGCGGCTGCGACGGCGAGCGAACCGCTACGGCCACCTGTTCGACGGTCTCAACGCTCCCCACGAAGCCGCCGCACCCGACAACGTGCGTCGCTTGGGGGCTGCGCCCCGATCTTCCGCCGGAGGCGCATGTAACGTTCTTACAGGAGACGCGCCGGGCGCGCTCTCCGGGGCTGCGGGCGCGACGCTCGCGCCGAGATTAGTAGCACTACCAAATCCGACAAGGGAGTCCCGGCAGGCAATCCAGCCTGGCCGGGACTTCGTCGTTCTAGGCTCTGTTGGTGAGCCTTGAGAACGAGATATTTCCGCCGGGCTTCCCGGAGAAGCGCTACCCCGACTTCGTCCAAACCGAGTGGTCGCACGGTTGGCCCTTCGCCTCGATCGGTTACGGAGAAGCTGCTCGCCACCTGACGCAACATCGGCGCGATTTCCAAGGAGCCATAGACTCTGTGGGGCTCGTTGTGTTCTACCTGCAACGGCATCGGGTCGAGTTGCGTCTGAAGGAGTTGCTGGTTGCCCACGGCGTCAAGGCGGACGAGTTGAGGACCCATTCTCTCGTCGCGCTTTGGAAACGGTGCGAAGCGATTATCGGCGCGGACAACGACGAGTGGCAGCAGTTGGACACCGCCTGCGGCGAGCTGATCAGGGTGCTCGACAAATATGACCGGAACTCAGACGCATATCGCTACCCTGTCAATCCTGACGGCGAGAGGCACGATCGTCCGCCCTACATCGAACTGGTCGCACTCGAACGCCACGTCAGCTCCTTCGTCTCGATGATCGACGGATACACGGACTACTCCGATGAGGCCCGTCGCTACGAAATGGAGATGCGCGCGCAGTTCGAGCAGGAGATGCGAGAGGTGTACGGCGAGGACCCGTTCGGTCAGCTCTAGCAGAGCTACAGGAGCCACACCTACAGGCCTCTCACCGCTAAAGAGCTGCCTGTCTATCTCGCTCGAGGACGGCTACACATGAGGCGAATGTGATCGCTCTAGCGCCGTAGCTTCTCCAGGGCCGAAACGATTTCTTTCAGGCGTAGAACGACCTCGTGCAAACCGTGGGTGTCCAGTACATCGCCGCTGAGCGTGTTCCAGTCGAGAGCCGACTCGTAGCTTGTGACAGGACGCCCACGCGCGTCAGAAAAGTCGATGCGCACGTCGTGCCGTTCGGGCAGATCTTGGTGATCAAGGCGTGCCATGGCCGTGTCCCAAACCGTGCTCCACTCATGCCCCGGCGCCAGGGTGGGGAACTTCAACTCCGCGATCTCCTCTTGCATGCTGGGTGTGTTGGCAAATGCGACCCGTTTCAACGGTGGGTCGAAGGCCACGCGGACGTTGCGCGCCGCTGTCTGGCCGTAGTTCTTGATTACCACGTCGGCGATTCCGATCCTGGCCACTCGTGCAAACACAGCGACGTATGGCTGCACCTGTTCTTCGCGGAGTCGTTTGGACTCGGTGACCTGGCCGCGAGCGAACCACGCCGCGACGACCGCGACCAAGACCAGAGCCCACTGGGCGATGGCCGACCATTCGTCAGCAGACATCGACAGGAGACCCCCGTGGGTATGCGTGTGCACGCCTCGAGGATGATCGATGCGCAGGACATAGCCAGTACCGGGTCGCTTGACATCCGGGAGCAGTTCTCCTGTGGTTCGGCCCTGGCTATGTCGCCTCGTTCGCTCGGGCTGAGCGGCGGCGTGGTCGGCGACAGCCCATTTTGGCGTCGTGGAAGGTCTGTCTACCTCAGAGGCTGCGCTAGCCGAAGCGCCGCGAAGCTCTCGATGTAGGGCTTGATGTTCTGCTGATACCAAGGGGCGCCGTGGAAGAACGCGAGTCCGCCGCCGACCGATTCAACGGCCTCCTCTACTGCGGCCACAGCGACACCAACCGCGACAGCCCGACGTTCCCAAGTCGTTGCCGGGCCACGCAGCATTTGGCGAAGTGGAGACGACACAAGATCCTGAACATAGGCGCGGCGATGGTGGGCGGCTTCCGAGTATTTGCTGTACAGGTCGCGGGTGGGCTGTTCTGTTCTCGGTAGTTCTGGCAAGCCCTCGTCGGTCATCCACTCGCCGAGCCGCTCCTCGAATCGCTGTTCAGCCTTCCGGGACTCAGACGGCTTGATGGTCCGCTCGTCGACGAGCCAACGTTCGAGCAGCACAGACTCGGCGGGATCGCAGAACACGTCCAGAATGCGATCGGCCTCATGCAGTGACCGAATGAGGATCAAATGCTCGGACGTGTATCCGAGGGCGACCGCATCCAGAACGAGTCGGGCGATCCCGATGCAACGCCCCGACATCTGCCATATCGCCGCCGGACGGGTGTCGGCAACAAGATCGAAGTCATAGCCGTCGGCGAGGTGTTGATGGGCGTGCTCTAGCCCGTCGAGTGCCATCCTCTGCGCCGCGAGATGTGCGTCGATGGGCGTCTTGTAGCGCTCGCGGTCTGCGGTATCAGTAGCTGCCTGACGCGCACGTTTGCGCTCGACGTATGCCGGGAGACGTCTAGGCTTAATTCGTAGCGGCTCGGGCTGGGCATCCATCGGCAATCCTCAACGCCAGCGTTCGGCGAGAGCTATTCGTCCTCGGTATCTGCTTCCACTCCGGGATGGCGCTCCTTGAAGGCACGAACGATGCGCCTGACCGCCTCGGTAGCCGCGGCACCGATCAGTCCAGTCTCAGCCTGCGACGCGATTTCCATCGTGGCGTGGACAACATCTTGTCCGACGCCGCGCCGCTCCAACGGCGGAGGAAACTCTGCACGGAGGCCTGCGTCGGCAAGCTCGCGAGACAGCATGTGGACGCCACGAACTGATCCTGAGTAGCGAACTCGAAGCACATGATGGAGTCTAGGCGTGGCATCAGACACGGCTACGTCCCGCGAAATTATCCCCGGCCCGGAGAAATACTGGAAGGACTCGACCGCGTGGCTTGGCCTTATTCACCTCGATCTACGACGAAGGCGCCCGTATAGGTGAGGCATTTTCCCATCGGGATCGCTCAGCGTCCGCGGCCCGCACTGCGGTCGGGCCTATCGCGGTTAGGTGTGCGGGTCAGCCAGCGTGTTGGCAATAGGGCGGAGCGGAGTCGTAGGGGGTTGCGGCTTGGAGCCCAGCCGGGGTTGAGGTGCTCCGGGTGCGCGAGCGATGGCGTTTGAGCGCGGCTGTTGGTCATTTTCCGGGAGAGGCGGGTGATCCGTCGGGCGTCTTGTCCTTCCTCGCCGAGGTCGTCGCGGGCGATGAACCAGGTGGTGCCGTGTCGGGCGCGGGTTGCCTCGACGTAGGCTGTCTCCTTGCTGGTTTGCCAGCCGCCGGTGAGCACGACGGAGCGCTCGACGGTCGCGCCCTGTTGGCGGTAGACGTGCTGCGCGTAGGCGAGTCGCAGCGAGTCGAGGTGCTCGGCGGCGAGCTGGATCTTGCGTTGTGACCCGTCGATCGTGACGGTCACGCCCTGGTCGTGGATGGCGCTCACCTGTCCACGGGTGCCATTCTCGACTCGTGGCTGTCCTGGCGGTCGGTGGTGCGCGGTGAAGGCGATGAGGTCGCCTTCGCGTAGGCCGTAGTGGACGCCGGGCAGCGGGATCTCGTGGTTTCCGAGTTCGCCGCGCTGTGCGCGTAGGTGTTGTGCGCGAGCGTTGAGACGGTCGATCTCCGTGTTCGCCGTGTCAGCGATCAAAGCGACCTCGCGGATATCACGCCCCTCCGTAAGCGTGGCCCATGTTTGTACGGCTTGCTCTGCCGCCTGGTCGCGGGTGTCGGAGAGGTGCAGCTGGCCGCGTGAGGCGTAGTGCGCCATCGCGCGCTCAGGTTCCCCGGCGCGTAGGGCTTGCCATGCGCGCTGGTCGGCAGGGTCCTTGGTGCGGTGGATGTCCGCAAGCTCAGCGGTTGGCGCGTGGCCGGCGAGTCGGTCGAACATCCCGCCGGGGCCGATCGAGGGGAGCTGCTTGCCGTCACCGACAGCGATCAGCTTCGCCCCGGAGCGCTCCACAAGCCCGGTCAGCGCGTCGAGGCGCTTGTGGTCGACCATCCCCGCCTCGTCGAGGATCACTGTCGTGTCCCTGCCCACGTGGATGCCCCCCGTGTTCGCGCGGGCGACTAGCGAGTCCAGGGTGAGTGTCTGTCCGGCCAGCGCGGGGCTGTCGGCGCCGAGCCGCTCGGCGGTGGAGCCGGATACGGCTATCCCGACCGTCTCGCGATCGGCGTGCTGCTCGGCGCGGGCGGCGGCGTCGATCACCACGCCCTTGCCGGTTCCGGCTGGGCCGACGAGGACCGCGGCACGCTCAGGACCCGTGAGGACTTCGAGCGCGTGGTGCTGCTCCGGGCTGAGCGGTCCGCCGATGCGCTCCGCGACCTCACGGGAGGCGTTCTCGCGTGCAGCGTCGCTGACGTCGCGGCCTGCGGGCTGGGCGAGCTGTGTGGCGTGGCGCTCGATCGCCTGCTCCTGGGCACGCACCGCCACGGTGGTCATCCGACCGCCCTCCAAGGTCAGCACGCGACGGTCGCGGACCATCTCCCGTGCCACGGCGAGCGCTTCGTCGGGTGCCATCTCGCCGGCTGCCTGCTCGAGCACGACCGCGCGCAGGTCGCGCCCCTCGAACACGGCGTGCTGTTCGGTCAGCTTCGCCTCGACACGATCCTCGATCGAGCGCTCGGTTGCCGGACGCTCAAATGCGCCGATCAGCCGAACCGCCTCATCCGGGCCGAATCCGTGATCGTGAGCGGTCTGCGTCCACACTCGCTGTAGGTCCGAGCGTGTGGTCAGCTCCTTGGACCGGCGGTTCTCGAGCGAGAGGTTGCGCAGCTCGCCGCGTTCGGGAGCGCCGCCGTAGCGGGCACGGAAGCGCTCCGCTGCGCGGGCGACCTCACGGGAGCGGCCGGAGAACGTCTCGCACAGATTGCGGGGGACACCGGCGATCTCGAAGTACCGGCCGTCCTTGCCGGTGCCCTGCTCGATCGCGTAGCCCTCTCGCACGAGCTCGTCGGCGAGCGCGGAGCGGTAGAACGCGCCGAGCTCCCGTGCGTTGCGGAAGATCGACCGCGAGGCGACGGCAACGATCCTCTCGTCGTCGCGGACGGCGGCGGTGATGACGACATGGCTGTGCAGTTGGGGGTCTGGGGCTTGGGCGCCGGAGACGCCGCGGGCGGTGGTGTGCCGGTACTCGGTTGCGATCACGTCCCTGGCGTGCTCTTCCACGACTTGGCCGCTGGAGCGTCGGCGCACAACAGGAACCTGCTCTCGCAGGTAGAGGATCGTCTGCTCGACCGCGCTGGCGTGGGCTTGCTCGATCTGCTCGCGCTGCCACGGGTCGCCGAGTGCCCACACCGTTGAGACGGACTTCGGGGCGCTGAACGTCACGTCGATTCCGCCGCCCCGTCCGCCGCCGGCGCCCTCCGGGCGTAGCCATCGGCCGGTGCCTGGGTGGCGGCCCTCCATCAGCGCGATGAAGTCTGCGCCGTCCACCGGCTCGGTGGCCTGAACTCCGAGCCTTTCCAGGGTCTCGATATCGGCCAGCCAGCGGCCGGGGGCCTGGGTCATCTCGCCGTCGGGGGTCAGGTAGTAGTCCCCGCGCTCGGGCTCCACGGTCTTGCTCTCCAGGTAGCGCGCGTACCCGCCGCCTCGGGACGCACCTATGCTCGCTGCGGTCATCACACCCTGAGCAGGCCAAACCGGCCACGAAAATGCGCACAGCGCTCGCTGTGCCACGGCACAGCCGTGCATGTTGTCTGTGCTGGAGGGGAGCGGAGCGAAGGCGAGGGTGTGTCGGGACGGTCGGTGTCGCAGGTTGGAGGCCGGCGCTGGCGGCGATTGCTGCGCTACCGGAGGCGGATCGGGCGCTGTCGAAGCGTCGTTGAAGCAGAAGGAGGGCGGGGTCGTCGCTCCGGCGGGCCGGCGTTCGCGAACTCGTTGGCCGGTTCGCGGGGTTTGGGGTCATTTACCCACAGGCTGCACACCCCTGCCCAGAGTCGATGAACACGACGACCACACCCAACTCGACCCGTCCTCGGCTTACCCGCGAGGACGTTCTCGACGGCCGCGATGTCGCCGAGTTGCTGCACCTGCCGGTCTCGACGGTGCTCGAATACGCACGGCGCGGGCTGCTGCCCGGACATAAGCTTGGCCGGCGCTGGATCTTCCTGCGCGACGAGATCGAGGCGGCGGTGCGAAGCCGGCCGGAGGACAGGTCGGCGGCGTAAGCCGCCGAGAAGGCCATGCCCCTGGCCCTGCGCGGCGAAGCTGGGCGTTGGTGGGCGGGGATCGTCGTCGGGCGAGGGGCCGCGCCCTGCGCAGCGGCGTGGCCCCTCTCTTCGCGTTCGTCAGATGACCTGGCCGACGAGCTGGCGCGTTGCGTCCACGACCAAAGCAGGAGCGAGCCGGGGAGGCGGACGGACGAGTGCGTTTCGTCCGATGCGGGGGCGAGGCCGGTTACCTCCAGTGCTCCTGCTTCCCGTGCAAGGTATGCAAGCCGCCGCGTTCGGTGTGGTGTGGGCTGAGTTCGTCAGCCTTTATCGTGGATCGTGATGGCGTAGCCGTCCGGGTCTCTGAGCGTGAACGTCCGGCCGAAGGGACCATCGATCGGCTCAGCCAGGATCGTCACGTCGTGCTGGGCGAGTCGGTCGTGAAGGGCTTGGGCGTCGTCGGCCCGCAGCCACAGCGCCACGCCGAGGCCGGGCTGTCCACTGTCGAGGTCGGTTCCGGGCAGCGGGTCTCTGAGGGCAAACGCGATTGGCTGGGTGGCGAACACGACGGCGTGCGGGGGTCCGGGTGCGCGCGTGAGCCCCAGCTCGCGTTCGTAGAACTCGGCGGCACGCTCGATGTCGCGGACCTGGAGGGAAATGAAATCGGGGCCGATAACGGTAGACACAGGGCGATCCTTCCTTTGGCGTTGTCAAGGTCTTGACGAAGCATACTATGTCAAGATCTTGACGTGCCCCAAGTCGATATCGATCAATCCGTGGGCTACGCCCTCAAGCGCGCCCAACACGCCCTGCACTCGACGATGGACGGGGAGCTGCGCGACTGCGGACTCAGCGTGTCGCAGTACGCCTGTCTTGAGATCCTCGCGGCGCGTCCGCGCGTCTCAAACGCAGACCTGGCGCGCGACGCGTTCGTCAGCCGACAAGCGATGCACCAGCTCCTCACCGGCCTACAAGCGAGCGGACTCGTGAGCGCCGTCGGCGAGGGCCGCGGCCAACGCTACGCGCTCACGGCCGAGGGACACACCAGCCTACGCAAGGCCTCCTCGACCGTCGCAGCAATCGAGCAACGCATGATCGCGACGCTAAGTCGCGCCGAGCGCGAGCAGCTACACCGCCAACTAAGCACCTGCGCGACCGCGCTCGGCCCGCCTGAACAGACGTACTGGGTGAGCACGATCAGCCGAGACCACGTGCAGCTGAGTGTAGAGGGCGGATTCACCCAGGCAGGCCACGGCAAGTCTTCCGCACTCAAGCGGCTAAAGACTGATGACTGGCTGGTCTACTACTCGCCCAAGACGGGCCTGCGAGACGGCGAGCCGGTGCAGGCCTTCACGGGAATAGGTCGGGTCGTCGACGAAGAGCTCTACCAGGTGGAACAGGCGCCGGGGTTCACACCATGGCGGCGCAACATCGAGTTCGTCAAGAGCATTGAGGCACCGATTAGACCGCTGATCGACGAGCTCAGCTTCATCAAGGACAAGCGCCGCTGGGGGAACATGTTCCGGTTCGGCCTATTCGAGATCCCACAAGATGACTTCGCGGTGATCTCACGGGCGATGACAGTCAGGAACCCGAGTCGCCGCCGTACCGCAAAACGTTCATGATCCTGCCAACGGGCAACCGGGTGGCCGAGGAGCAGGACTTACCTCCCGGATGGACCTCAGATCCGCCAGGAGCGGGGTTCCAACCATTGCCCTCTCGTCGGCAACCCAGCAGTTAGCGAATCTCACTGCTGCTCTGGACGAAAGCAGGGGCGACGCACAGACTCATCCCTCCAGCAGGCCGAGGTCGCGCAGGCTCTCGGCGGTCTCGATGATGGTCGTTTCGGCCGGGCGTGGTTGCCAGCCGAGCTCCTGCTTGGCGCGGTCGTTGTGGATCGTCAGCGGCGACGGCTCCTCGCCGGGCGCCTCATCGGTTGTGATGTGCTCGCCTGCGGGCCCGAGGTGCTCGCGGAGGATCTGTGCCAGCCCCAGCCAGGTGATCGTCGGGCCGTCCGCCAAGAGCAGGTAGCGCTTCCCGGCGGCGGCAGGAGTGGCCATCGCCGTGACGTGCGCGTCGGCGACATCGCGCACGTCGACGACGCCGAAGCGCTGGCGTGGCAGCGCCGGCGTGGTGCCCTCGATGATCGCCTTGAAGTAGGTCAGCGTAGAGCGCAGTGCCAACACCAGCGACGGGCCGGCGATGAATGTCGGGTTCACGACCACCAGTTGGGTGTCGCCTCCTTCGGACTCGATGAAGTCCCAGGCGGCACGCTCGGCGATCGCCTTGGAGCGCGGGTAGGCGGGCAATCCTGGCGTGTCGGGGTCGGTCCAGTCCTCCTCGGTGTAGTCGCGGACCGCCTTGGGCGAGTAGCCCACCGCTGCGAACGAGGAGGTCAGCACGACCCTGCGCGCGCCGGCGTCCCGCGCTGCCTGGAGCACACGCACCGTGCCCTCGCGAGCGGGGACGATCAGCTCGTCCGGGTCCTTGGGCTCAGCGGACGGGATCGGCGAGGCGACGTGGTGGACCTCCTCCATACCCTCAAGGGCGGCCGGCCAGCCGTCGTCGGAGCTGAGATCTGCTGCCACCAGCTCGATGCCGGTGTCGTCCACACCACCGCGGCGCACGGCCGCGCGCACAGCCTCCTCAGCATTCAGGGAGCGCACCGTCGCGCGCACATCACGCCCATCCCGCAGCAACGCCGCGATCAGCTGCGTGCCCAGATATCCGGACCCGCCTGTTACCAACACTTTGGAGCTCATCCGAGCATGGCCTCCTCCAGTCGTGGGAGCACTTTCTGTACCTGCGAGTTCGCCTCAGCTTCCGCGTCCGCATCCTCACGGCTGCGGGCGTCCCAGAGCGCGGCCTTCGCCCTTAGGTAGTTGAGATGCATGCGCAGCGTCTTGATTTCGGCCTCGACCCGCTTGGCGTGCTGTAGCAGCAGATCGCGCTGCTCACCCGCCTTGGCGTGCCCAAGCTCGCGGTTGGCCTGGTAGGTGCGCATCTCCTCAATCCCGACACCCATCGCGCGCAGACACGCCAGCACCTGCAACGTGTCGAGATCCTGCTCGCGATAGCGGCGGTGGCTGCTGCTCGGGTCGCGGGCGATCGGACCGATCAGCCCGATCTCCTCGTAATAGCGCAGTGTCGGCCCGCTCAGCCCGCTGCGCCGGGAAACATCTTGGATGGTGAGAGTCGTCATGAGACTACCTTGACATACCTCAAGCGCTTGAAGTCAAGGGCTCCGATGAAGTTTTTCCAGAGACAGCCAGTGGGCAGCGTGAGGCTCGGCACAGACAACCGCGCCGCCAACACCGACCCGACCTGCTCGTCGCCAATTGCAGGGCCGCGGCGCTTGCTTTCCGTTGGCGAGCGGTAGCCAGCGTCGGCGCTGATGGCGTTGCTGCTTAGGACGATCAACGGCACTCTTGCCTGACCCCGCGCCGGCTTCTGCTTTCGGGTGAACTGAGCACCTTTGGTGACCGCGGTGGTGTTGCGGGCGACGCTGCGCCGACCTCAGTCCTTGATCGCCCGTGCCGACCAGGGACAAGCCACTTCAGGAACGCCGCACTAGCACCGCGCTGGGCAGCGAGGACTCATGGGAGCGGATACGACCGCGTCGTCTCGCCTGCTGCCCGGCGGCTACCTGAGCCCGAGTGGATCGAGAACGACCAGGATCAAGGTGACCCTGCGGCCGCACCGTCGAGCTCGGTCAGGAGGCGGATACGTGGACAGCCGGTGAAGACCGAATCGTGAGCTACGAGCGCGATCGACCAGCGGATCGCGGTGGCCGCGATCCAGAGGTCAGCGTTGTGGTTGCTCTGGTGGAGCGGGTGACCGATCATCCGACACTGATTGCGAAGCTCGGCGACGGTCTCGATGGTGTCGATGTCGATCGGGAGGATGCGCGCTCGCCCGACGAGCCGTGCGAGTTGTTCCGTGCGAGCAGAACCCCATGTTGCCTTCAGCGCCCCATACCGCGCCTCGGCGACGGTCTGCGGGGCGAGGGCGATCCGTTGCCCGAAGAGGTGCTTCGCGTACTGGGTGGCCAGCGGCGAGCGCTCACGCAGACGGGCCGTGAAGACGTTCGTGTCGACCAGGACCGTCCCGGTCACTGCTCCAGCGCTGCGGCGAACGTCTCCCATTCCTCTTCTGTCAGGTCGGGGATGTCGAAGTGCTCGGCGGGGTCAAGCGGTGCGACGTCAGCCATCAACTCCTCAAGCGGCAGCGGATGCCAAAACAGCGAGTTCGCTTGCTCGATCAGGTCGTGGTTGGCGGCAGGCTCTGGCATCGTGTTCATCTCCAGCCACACAGTGTACGAAGACGTCGGAGATGCCCGACTGTGCGGAGTGATGTCATGGGCTCATCGCGGATTGGACGGCGATGGCTCTTGGTTGTCGGTCGGCTTGTGCGCGAACGCCAGGTTGACTCGTTCGAGATCCTCGGGCCGTGCCTTGGCATGCATGTAGCGCTCGGTGGTAGTGATCCGTGAGTGCCCGAGGAACTCCTGTACGAAGCGCGCGTCGGCGTGCCGGGCGATGAAGGCTGCCGGCGGCGTGGCGCAGCGCGTGGAAGCGTAGGGGTCGTAGTCCGGCGGCGTCGCGCGCTGCCTTGAACCGGCGCCGCACGGCTGAGGGATCGAGGCGTCGGCCAAGGCGCGAGCAGAAGATGTAGTCCTCGCGTGAGGTGTAGTCGCCGCGTGCCTGTAGGCGTTCGAGCGCTTCGGCGGCGGGGTCGGCGAGCGGTAGAAAGCGTGCCTGCCAACTCTTGGTCGGTCCCTCCACGCCGGCGGAGACGGCGCGATGGACGACAATCCGCCGCGTGTCGAAGTCGATGTCCTCCCAGCGCAGCGCGATCAGCTCGCCGAGGCGCAGGCCGGTGTAGGCGGCGAGACGGAACAGCTCGCCGTCCTGTGCGTCCTCGCGTGCGCGCCAGGCGATCTCGTCGTTGCTCAGGTTGGCCGGCTGTGCTCCGCGGTGTGATCCGTTGGCGGCTGCGGAGGCGATCATCTCGACCTCCTCTGGCTCGTAGAAATCGAGGACGGCTGCAGGTGGTTCGCGGCGCTTGGTCGTGCCGGCCACTGGATTCGCCGGCAGGCTGTGGGTGTCCACGCGGCCGGCGTAGCCGAAGATCGCGGAGAGTACCTGACGGTTCTTGTTGACCGAACGGGGCGACACGCCCTCGGTGTCCAGCTTGCGCAGAAACGTTGACACCTCCCGCGTGGTGATCCCTGCTGCGGGCCGGTCGCCGAACGCGGCCATGAGGACGCCGGGGCTCTTGCCCTTGCCGCGACGGTGTGGCGCTCCGGGCTCGGCGAGCATGTAGCGGTAGTCGCTCAAGGTGGACGGCTTGGCGCTGCGCTCGTGCTGCAGGTGCTCCAGCCACTCCGCCGCCAGCTCTCGGAATGTGACGCCACGCGCACGGCGCTCACGCTCGCCCGCCTCGATCGCGCGCTCCTCTCGGTCGTACTCGGCGATCAACTCAGCCATGCGCACCGTCGCGCGCTTCTCGTCGAAATGGCCCTCCGGTACTCGCCCACGGCGTATGACCCACCCGCTGTCGTCCGCCGCTCGCTCAAGCCACGCAGGTCCTATGCGGCGCTTCACCTGTCGTCCTGCACGCCGCCACTTGGCCTCGTAGGCGGGACTGTCCGCGCGGCCCGCGACTACGAGGGCGCCGGTTGGATCACTGCCATTTTGTTTACCCTCTCCCGTCATTTTCACACAGAGTACCACGCGAGTACCACACGGCCGTGAGTACCGCTTTGAGTACCGCATGGGCCAGTTTTGCCAGTCATAACGCCATTTCGGCCGACTCAAAACCCCCGTATCTACTGGCTCCAGCATGACCGCTCCTGCTTTGCAAGCAGGAGGTCACCGGTTCGATCCCGGTTGGCTCCATTTCGCCGGACATAAGCGTGCTGGTGTAAACCAGGCGCTTTGAGAGAGTTACAGGCAGCGCGAGAAGGTCCAGCGGTCGGTCGCAGCGAAGTTGACCAGGTCATGGCTGGTCAGGAAGAACTCGAGCGCGCAGAGCGCGTCTTGCATCTGGCTTGGCTCAGTCTGCCACCGCCTCACCGGGCGCTGCTCGAGTCAATTGGCGCGTCTCAATGGCAGGCCGTCGACGAGCGCCTCGGCGTATCGGTCGATGGCTTCCTGCGATCTGCTGGGCATCGTGCGCTCTCGCGCTCAGCCCACATTGGGCTGAACAACGCCGTCGCCGTTTGGATTCAAGACCTGCGTGTTGTCCTCCTGAACATCAGCCATCCGGCGCTTACGGGTCTGAATCAACCCGCGTATGACGAGTTTGTCTCGCGCACCGCGTGGCACGAGTGGGGGCACGCACTCGGCATGACACGCTGTTCGCCGGAAGACGTGGCCGCCGGAGCCAGACTGCTCGATCTGGCCCCAGAGGGTGTGCGCGAAGGCATCCGCGGCGGCGGCTATCGTGCTACGGAATACACACACGAGTTGGTCGCCGAGACCTACGCGCTGCTGATGGCGCGACGCCACCGAAAGGGATTTGGCAAGCCACCATGGCTGGACGACGAGATATACAGCCTCGTAAAGAGGGTGACGGGATGGAGCGACTAGCGTCTCCCGTCGGGTACATGCTTGGCGAGGGTCGGCGAGCCGAGGATGTCCTCGCAGTCCAAGCAGAGCTGCTCCGCAGCGAGGGCATCGATCCTGCTTGGCCGGGGTTTGACGAGTCCCCAGCGGGCGATGCGCAGCATCACCAGTAAGGGCCTTTCAGCGACCTCTACCAACGCCCGTCGCAAAGCCTCAACCCGCGCTTTACGGGTTATCCTTCGCCCGCCAGCGTCCCGCATCCTACCGCCCAACCAGCCACTACCAGGGCGCCAGTTCGCTCCTGCCGAGCCGCACTGGCTAGAGGTCGAACCGTCGGTGTCGTCGTGGGTCGCTCACGCGATAGCGACGATCGACGTTGACCACGGTTGAGTGATGCTCGGCCGGGCTTTGCTGTGCTGCGCGAATGCGTGGTAGCACACGGAGCAGGCCAAGGGCAGCCCATCCCAGCACCTCGCTCGCTGGAAGTTTGGTAGAGGCAGCGACGTAATCCGTTGTCTTGCCTTGCAGGAGGAGCATGGGGAGCACTATCCGCTCGGGAACGCCTAGCTCTGGCAGGCGTTCTATGAGGCTCATGAGAGCTGATGGGCCGAGCGCTGCGAAGCCGTCTGCAACGAAAGGGTAGAGCCCCATGAGCGCGTCGAAGACTTGCTCGGTGGAGGTCTCAAAATGGCTCGCGAGGGCAACCGGCGTGACTTGGTTGTCCAGGTCGAGAGCCTGTTCAAACTGGGCGGCGACGTCGCGGAGGGGACTACGTTCACGACTCTCGGAAAGCATCCTGTAAAGGGTGGGCCGGCTTAGACCGGTGAGCTGGGCCGCGTCCACAATCGAAATGCCAGCTTGAATCGCACTCGGTAGCAAGTTCGCGATGCCCTGCATGGCTCGGTCCGCATCGGCACGGGCTCTCTCACGCTCTTGGGCTAGCTGCGTTAGCAGCGCTCGATACTTGGCCAGCTCGGCTAGGCGACTGGTACGCCCTGGGGCGCTTCTTTGCCTCGGGAGGGTCATGGTCGGTGGAGCGTATCACGTTTTAACGAACTGTAAAGCACTGAGACAGTCGTGCGTCCTTCCAGAGCCGTCGGGCGAACCAGCATCCCCGCCGGTGCCGGGCATCGAGACTCCGCCAATACAGCCTTGCCGCCGGCTGCGAGATCCGCTGAAGAGCGCAGTTTCCGAACTAACCCGAGCTTGACCAAGGGAGCTGACAGTCTCATAATAAGAATGCCAGCAAACAGAACCCGATCAAAAGGGGGATATATGGCGAAGACGCCACCGAACGGCGGGAGCCCTGGACACCCGCCAACTCCTCAAGGAAGCTATCCGGGTTCCGACGTTGTGCCCGCGTCCGCGGCGATCGGGCTCAAGTCGCGCATCATCAGCGGCCATCGACTAGCGCCCGCCGCAAAGCCTCGACCCGCGCTCGACGGTTTAGCCTTCGCCCGCCAGCGTCCACTAACAGCACGATTGTCGAACCGGCGGCTGGCATTCGCACGGCTATTTCGCTCCGCTCGACGCTCGGCGACCTTCAGTTTGGTTTGTCGCGGGGGCATGCGGGTGATCTTCCCACGATGACGTCAACTGCGACGCGCCCCAAACGCAGGCAGCGACGATAAGCCCTGCCGCCACGGTGATAACAATCCACTCCCAGATGGCAATCTGCCGACGTGCGAGCCATGCCCGGATTACATGATCCGACTGTGGTGCTGTGCGCTCACGCCGTCGCTCTAGCCGATTGAGAACCCTCAAATAATCGCGCACGCTCTGTACAGCGACGAAATGCCTGATCTCTGAAGTTATGGCAAAGCTGTGATCAGATTCGTCTTCCTGAAAGATCGGACACCCGGAGGCGAGGATCTTCGTGATCCTGTTTACGCGCCGATTGGAAAGCGACAGGTCCGATGCGAGATCCTCCGGCCGAAGTTTCGGCGCTGCGCCCAGATCGCCGTCGCGATATCGGCTTACCGCGAGCCGAATAACCTCTAGGAAGTCTTTGAGACACTGACGAGCAGCGTCGAGACGAGCCAGCCCGGCGACCGTTAGAAACACGCGGCTATCGGGAGTCAGTCCGCCCAGGGCAGGCGGAAGACGCTCGGCGCGCTCGAAAACGTCGAGGTTGTCTCGCCAGTGCAAAAGCTCCCGCTGAAGGTCGTCGGCACGAGGCCAATCGCCCGATTCCTCGAAGCGCATGTATATGAGGTCGAGAAAACGCTCGTTGCGCTGCGCCAATTTGCATGGTCGCTTGTGGCTGCGTACATGGGCGCGAGTCAGTGTCATGACTGAATACCTGAGCGAATTTGTGTGACCTTGGACCGGGGACGACCTGGTCGCTTGACTTGTGGGCGAGGCTCATGGGTCGCCAGGCGCCGGAAGCTGTTGCGGACCAGTCGCATGCGGTCGGCGATGTCAACCACGACCACGGGTCGGGGTGCGCCCGGATGACGCACCGCCGCTACAAGCTGCCCGTTAGTGCGCGCAACACCGATGCCAGCGTGATCGGGTTCCAGGACGAGGTCAAAGCGATCCTTGTCGCGCAGGCCCCGAGCCTGGTTGATCAACTCGACCGCTGCCCCCGAGTTCGAGAGGTCACGCCAAGCGCTAACCATCTCTTCGAGCCCAAGGTGTTCGCGAATAATCACAAGCAAGGCGATCTCGAGTACGGCTCCTTCGCCATATGCGCCACCGGCATCTCCGACATTGAGGCCAGCCCGCTCCCAGCTTTGGCGCGTAGACCGCGGCAAGCCACAGAGCCCGAGCATTCGCGGCTCGCTGATCCAGGAGATGTCGTCCGGAGCGCCATGCATTATTCTGTGTTTTTGATCGATTGGGCGATTTTGGAGCAGGAATCGTCGCATATTCCACGACGGTTTGCCAGCCCACCTCGACTATCGCCCACACACGGCATTAGGTGCTCTACGCCTTAGGACCGACTACGGCCTAGGAAGCCCGAGCGTGAGCCCGCGGGCGGCGTCGGCGAGCTTTGCGCCGCGAGTGCAGATCAGCGTTGGGGTGCCCAGTCGCGTCCTCATAGGCGCGCGGGTCGCCCTGGGCGATATCTTCCGCAGACCGCGATGAGACCAGAGGAGCTTCGTGCAATCCAGGAGCCGTTGAAGCAGCGATACCAAGGCGACCCTGCGGCTGCGCTCGTCACGCTCAAAGCCGACGGCTCGTTGGATGACGGGGTGGCATGCACCGTGAACACAGGACGAGAGCTGGTGCAGGCCGGTCTGCATCCGGCGACCGGCGGCAATGGGTTGTTGGCCTGCTCGGGGGACATGCTGCTACAGGCATTGGTCGCCTGTGCTGGGGTCACGATGCGCGCGGTCGCGACGTCCCTTGGTCTGACCGTTAGCGGCTCGGTCCACGCCGAGGGGGACCTCGACTTTCGCGGAACCCTGTCGGTCGATAAAGAGGCTCCGGTCGGCTTCACGGCGATCAGGTTGGAGTTCGCGCTGGAGGCCGAGGCGAACGAGGACCAGCTGGCCACCCTGCTGCGTTTGACCGAGCGCTACTGTGTCGTTTTCCAGACGCTCGCAGGTTCGCCCGCGCTGTCGGTGACGCGCTCGCCGGCCGGTTGAGGGCAGCTCCCGCTCGCAGCTTGGTGTTTCAGAGCTGTACCCGGCCGGACGAGACGTATCTTCCTTCCCTGCCCCGAACGGCTTGGGGAAACCGACCCTTCGTCGAACCAAACGCCGCCTCCCGGCACCAAAGCACCAGGTCGGGTCGGCGCTCTACGAGGCGCTGTTGGAGCAGCTCGCGGCGTTATTGGCGAGCGGCGGGGTCGGCGGGCTGCTTGTACTCGTCGTGGCGTCGGATCCACAGCGGCTCGGTGGCGCTCTCGTCACGTCCCTTCGGCGTCCGGTCGAGCAGGCCGTAGAAGGCCATCGCGGGCTCGAGGCCGCGAGCCGTCGTCACGTAGGTGCGGTAGACGGTCCCGTCCGAGAGCGCATAGACGCTCAGGCCGGGTCCCTCAGAGACGTACCCGGCGACGTCGGTGCCGCACGTGCGCGCGTTCTCCTCGACCGTTGCGGGGATCTTGCCGTGAAGAAACGGTTCGAGCTCCTCCCTTGTGTTCAGGAAGCCGAGATCGCGGTTGAAGTCGCTGCCGTTACTGGAGACCCAGTCGATGCCCCAGTCCATCCGCTGCCTATAGGCGAGGAGCTTCTCCAGCGGCGCTCGGGAGGCGAGCAGCAGCGTCGCGTCCCGGGCCCCGAGGTGCACGACCTGGGGATCGAGCGTGTCGGCGATCGAGGAGCACACCGGGCACCCCGCCTCCCAGGACGGGCCGAACATGAAGTGGTAGATGAGCAGCTGGGAGCGCCCTTCGAAGAGATCGGCGAGGCTCTTGGTGCCTCCGGCGGTCTCGAACGCGTACTCCGTCTCGACGACCACCCAGGGCAGCTCCCGCCGCTTCCTGGCCAGCTCGTCGCTGCGGCGGGTCAGCTCCTTCTCCTCCTTGAGCAGCTCATCGCGCTCCGCCTGCCATTGCTCCTGCGTGCCGATCCTGTACTCCGTCATCGCACCACGACCTCTTGTTCGGTTCCGCGAGCATACTGCGGGCGCCATCGAAGAGATCGCTCGGAGTCAAGGCCCGGCCGGCTGGCCGATCCTCGCCCGTGCCGAGCGCACCACCTCGCGGGCGCCGCGCAGCTCGCGCGCGGTGAAGAAGCGCGTTGCGACCAGCAGCGCGGGCGCCAGCATGAACCAGAGAACCCGCAGCGCGAGGCCGCCGAAACCGCTGGTCGGGAGCAGCAGCTCGCCCGAGACCGCCACGGCCGCGAAGATCGCGACCAGCAGCGCGAGGCGGGGCCAGTCGAAGGCCACGCGGAAGAGCGAGCGCGTGAGGGCGTAGAGCACCGTGAGCATCGCGACGTACGCGCCGCAAAGCGCGAGACCCGCGCCCGCGATGCCGAGGTTGGCGCCGCCCGCGGGCACCAGCCACAACAGCAGCGCCACGTTGACGACCAGGCCCGCGGCGGCGGCGGGGAAGTTGCGGGTTGTGTTGCCAGCGCGGCCGGCGAGCACCATCAGCACCGGGTAGAGGCCGTACAGCGCCCAGCCCAGCGCCAGCCACGGCAGCGCTTTGTAGGCTCCGAAGTAGTCGTGGTATGCCAGCAGGCGCACCAGCCAGCGGCCGAGCAGCGCCACGCCGCACACCATCAACCCCGTCGCCAGCACGTAGTAGGTGGTCACGAGCGAATACAGCCGCGAGGCCTCTTTGTCGCTCTTGATCGAGTAGGCCAGCGGCGGCCATGCGTACTGGAAGCCCCTGACCAGCAGGAACACCACGGTGGCGAGCTGCAGCGCGATCGCGTAGAGACCCGCCGCGTCTTTCGAGTAGGCCCGGAAGAGGTAGAGGCGGTCCACCACCTGCAGCGCGTACACGCTGGCGTCCGCCGGCACGGTCGGCACGCCGAAGCGGAGCATCGATCGCAGGTCGTGGAAGCGGAAGCGCAGGGAGAAACGGCGGGCGCGGGCCAGCACGACCCATAGGCCGAGCACGACGAGCGCGGAGGCGCCGAAGTTACCCAGCAGCAGACCGCGCGCCTGCTGGTTGGCGAATACGACCAGCAGCACGGTGAACGTGACCGTCATCGCCACGTTGGCCATCGACGCGTATAGGTAGGCGCGCGCGCGTTCGTCCACGCGCAGCTGGGCGTAGGCCATTTCGAGGTTCGTGAAGGCCCACATGCCGAGGATCGCGCAGTCCATCAGGTCGGGGTCGCGGAAGCCGAGGATCAGCTGGCAGAGCTCGGCCGAGAAGACCAGCGCGATCAGCGCCGCGACCGTCGTCGTCCACGCAACCGTGGCCGTCACCGTGCGCGCGATCCGTGCGCGGCGCTGCTGGTCGTGGTCGGTGAAGTAGAAGCGCACGAACGCCTCCCCCAACCCCACGCGCAGGAAGATGCTCGACAGGATCACCGCGGTCAGCAGCGATTGGTAGGCGCCGTATTCCTTCGGATGCACATGGCGCGTGTACAGCGGCAGCAGGATCACCGCCAGGCCCTTGGCCACGATGTCGGCCGCCTGATAGGCCGCGCCGCTGGTCAGCAGGCGCTTCAGGTAATCGCGCACAACCTCAGCTTGTCAGCGCGGCCGGCTCGACGTGTCGCGCAGAGTGGCGCTGGGGTTCGCGGGCGCCCGGTGCGCATGCCAGTGCGACCCCGATGCCGAGCAGCACCCACGTCTCCGGGTCCTCGAGAAAGTCAGCGTAGGTGAAGGTGTGTATCACCAGCGCCGCGAAGCAGGCCGCCAACGCAATCCTCGGTGGCGAACGGCCCGCGCCGCGGAACAGCACCGCGAAGCCGGAGACGAGCAGCGCGACGTACAGCGCCAGCCCAACAAGCCCCTGCTCGGCCGCGACCGTGATCGGGATTGTGTGCGAAGCCGAGGTCGCGCTGGTGCTGGTCACGTGTTCGTGGGCGCGGTACTCCTGCGCGAACGAGCCCGGCCCGAAACCCTGCAGGGGACGGTCGGCGAATAGGCGTAGCCCACCTTCGATCAGCTTCGTGCGCCCGCTCGTGGCGTTGCTGGCCGAGCCGCCTTTGCCCGTCAACCCAAGGTGCAGGCTCGGCGGCGCAAGCGCCACCGCGACCAGCGCGGTCGCCGCCAGCGCGACCGCCACGTAGACCGTGCCGCGCACGTCCCACCGGTACGCAGCCAGCACCGCGAGACCGAGCAACAGGGCGGCGATGCTCGACTGCGAAAAGCTCGTCACGAGGCCCGCCAGCAGCCACAACAGCACCGCACCGCCGAGCAGCACCGTGCGCCGGCGCACGCTCCACAGCACCACCGTCGTCACCCCGATCATCACCAGCGATAGAAAGCGGCCGTAGATGTTGGGATCGAAGAAGAGTGAGTTGACCCGGAAGTAGTTGCCGTACTGGTCGGCCGCCACCACCTTGGGGTTCAGGAATAGCTGCTTGCGGTCGTACTCGACGAAGCCGATCCCCGCGAACACGACCGCGAGCGCCACCGCGAGCGCGAGGCACTGCAACAGCAACTCGCGCGTCCACTGCACTTCACGCAGCAGCGCGAACACCAGCGCGAACGGCACGTAGAAGAAGACCATATTCTCCAGCGCCTTGGAGAAGTCGGCGGAGTACGCGGCCTGCAGCGCGTACAGCACGACCGCGGCAAGCAGCAGCCATTCCAGCAACACCGGTCCGGTACGCTCGGGGGACTCGTAATCGTCCCGCAGCCGCGGTGTCAGATACGCCAGCGCGCCAGCGCCGACGACTAGGTAGAGCGGGATCAGAAGATTTGAGGTACTGCCGCCGGTCGCGATCGGCAGGCGAAACGGCAGTGCGAAAATTGCCAATAGCGGGAACGCTCGCGGCTCTCTGTCAATCAACACGGCGAGTGCGAGTACCACAATCACCCCCAACACGACCCCGGCGGCGGCCTCCGCCGGGTGGTGGCGCAGGTGTGTCAACTGCGAGGCGTGCCAGATGTCCGCCAGCAGCAACGCCGGCGTCACCGCCAGCACGGCCAGCATCGCCACTGCCCGCCATCGTTCCGAGATCCGCGGCGGACGCCCGAGCACGACGACCGTGACGAGCAGTGCACTGGCGATTACACCAAGCTTTTCGACAGTCACGGGCGCCGTTCCAGTTTGAAACTGCCGGTGGAATCGCGGGTGAGATTCTGGTTGCGCAGGCTCACACTCAGGTGATATGTCCCCTGCGACGCCAGACCTCCGCTCTGCGTCGAACCCAGCTGGCCGTTCCAGCAAAGCGAGAGCGGTTTGTACCGTTCCACTGGCATGTCGCGCACAACCGTGGCCACGTTGCGATTCGCGGCATCGACAATCGCGACGGTCACTTCATCGGCTTGCGCGATCTTGAACGCGAGGTACTCCACTCGTTCACTGGAGTTCACCAACCGTGCCGGAACCCGCCCACGGCAGGCCGCGGCCGGGACTCGGGTCGGAGTGAAGCTTTTATCCATCTTGAATTCCTGCACAGGCGTCGGGGTGTGCTTCAACCGCTGCGTCAACACGAACGCGACGAAACAAGCCGCAACCAACACCGCGAACACGACGCGCGAGAGATTCTGAGCATTCTCTGTCTCACCAGGCGCAACCCCACCAGCGGAGCCCCCCTGGGGGGCGGAGCTCATTCCCACTAATCCTTTCCATCCAAAGCGAAGCGCTCCACGGTGTCCGAGCGCAGCCCCAGACGCAACGTCTCCAGCGAGAGCACGTCGTTCGGGGTGATGTTGCCGAGGTTGCACTCACTGCCGAAGAAGTCGAGCAGCCACACCTGCTGAGACTTCAGCGGCGCCTCGAAGATCATCCGCTCGGGGTCCACCGCGTGCGCGATCTCGTCGATCAGGCCGCTGCGCACCTCGCCGTCGGCGCGGTAGATGCCGGCCGTGCCCGACTCGCGCGCCTCCGCGATCACCTTCCACGCGCCCGCCTCCAGGTCGCGTTCGATCTGCTCCACCCACACGTACGGGGCCATGATGAAATCGGCATCCTTGCTGCCGACCTCAGCGAGCACGGTGAAGCCGGCCGCGACGAGCGTGCGGATCAGGTGCGCCTTGACCTCGGGCTCCAGCGCAATCGTGCCGTCGGAGACCTCGACGTGGCGCAGCCCCAGTTCCTTCAACCACGCGATCAACCCCTCGACGCGGCCCTGCTTGATCGCCAGCTCGGTGAGTGTGCCGCCGAGCACCACGGGGATGCCGTGCGCGGCGTAGCGCTCGAGCTTCGGCTTCAGATTGGCGCTTACCAGCGCCGTGCCCCAACCCAGCTTGACGATGTCCACGTACGCGCCGGCGACCTCCAGCATCCCCTCCACCTCGGCGCCCGACAGGCCCCGGTCGAGCACGTGCGTGAGGCCCCGCGCACGCGGCTTTGCCGAGCGCTCGGGGAGCTTCAGGAAACTGCTGGGCGGGGCTTCCGGGCTCATGTGCGTCGCGGGGCGGGATCGGCCGGCGCGGACACTAGCCGGCGCCGGCGGACGCTTCGTTGGCGGGCGTTTCGCTCGCGGCGGGGGCTTCGTTGCCCTGCGCTTCGCCGTTCCCAGCACCCGGGGAGCCGCCTGCCGCCCCTTCGCTCGACGCTTCGCCGCTATTCGCGGAGCCCACCAGCGATTCCTTGTCGGCGCCGGCGATCACCACCACGCTCGTGCCGTTCACCACCGACGAGACGGCGCCTTCGATCGGCGTCACTTCGCCGATGCCGAGCGTCTGACCCACGTGTTGCGCTTCGGTGCGATGGCCGCTCGCGTACTCGACCACCGAGGTTGAGCGGGCGCTCGGCGGCTTCGCGCTCGACGCGAGCGCCCGCGTGTAGCCGCTCTGGCGCAGGTTCGACGCGAGCTTGTGCGCCAGCCCTTCCGCTTCGGTCGCGTTCAGCACGATCACGTGCGTTTCCGCCGGACTCGCCACCACCACGTGGTGGTGCCCCGTGCTCGCGGTCGAGTGCCCGCTGGTGCCCGTGCCCGGGCTGTTCGACCCGCCGCCCCCGGAGAGCAGCACCGCGGCCAGTACCGCCAACCCCACGACCACGCCGCCGGCGACCAGCGCCACGGTTTTGCGCGAGGAGGGCTCCTCTTCGACCAGAAACTTGGGGGGAACGCCCCCATCCCTTCCCAACGCGCGCACACTGCCGGGCTGGACGGCGCGTGGGGCGGAGGCGCGCGCAGCCACCGGGGCAGGGGGACGCGGCGGCAGCGGTTTGGAGCTCACCGCCGCCGGAGCGGGAGGGGCTCCGGTTTTCGCGGGCGGCGGCACGGGCGCGCGCGGCACGACAGGCTGAGGGGGATCCACGACGCGCGACGCCATCGCGGTGGAAGCCGCGGCGGCCGCCACGGTCGCCGGGACGAGCGCGCGCGCCGCCACGGCCGGCTCCGCTTCGGGCGGCTGCAGCTCCTGCGCCTCCTGTGCGGACGTTGGCTCGGGCTCGGCAGCGACCGGCTCGGGCTCGGCGGTAGCCGGCATCTCGGAAACCTCCCCCTCCGGCACCGGGGTCGGCAACTGCGGCTGTGCCTCCTCGGACTTCGCACCCTCCACGGGCTTTGGCTCGTGCGCCTGCCTTGCAGCTTCCTCCGGCGTCGCCTCCTCGGCCGGCGCGGTCGCTCCCGCCTGCGCGGCCCCCGCCACGGTCTGCGCGGTCGGCACGAACGCCGGCTGTCCGGGAACCGGCGCCGGGAGCGGCGCCACAGTGGGTGCAGGAGCAGGCGTCGCGTCGGGCGCGGGCTGGCCGGGAGCCGCTGGGGCAGGTTGCCCGGGGATCGCCGCCGCTGGCTGTCCGGTGGCGGTGAGCGCCGTGGCGGGGGGCTGCCCGGCGACCTGCCGCGCGATCATCGGCGTGGCGCGGGGTACGACCGGCTGTGCGGCCCGCTGGGCACGCATTGCCGCCTCGGCGGCCACCGGTTGGCCGAAACGGGGATTCTCGCCGGAGGCGAGTGTCTCCCGGCTTCGGTCAAGCTCCGCCGCGCGCTCCGGGGCGCGGCCGGCCCACTCGCGCAGGCGTTTGAGCTCGCGCGCCTGCGAGAACACCAGCAGGGAGAGGATCGCGATCCCGACCAGCGCCGTGAAGGCCGCGAGGGCCCCAACCTCGAGCAGTTTGTTGGAGAGCGAAAGCGCCAGCACCAGTGCGATCATGAGTCGCCAGAGTGTATGAGGGGCACAGGCGCCGCGGCTGCGGTTGCCGGCTCAAGCGTCGCGGACCCCCCCACGGGCTCCCGCACACGCGAGGTCAGGTCGGCGACCTTCGCGGCCAGCCCGGCGGCGTCGCCCTCCAGCACGAGCAGGTTGATCTCGGCGAACACCTCCTCCACCACCTCCGGCGCCAGCGGCGAGCGCTCTGCCCGCAGGATCTTCTCGGTGGCGGTCGGCCGCGCCCGCTCGTAGCCGTTGAACAGCTCCTCGTGCAGCTTCTCCCCCGGCCGGCGCCCGACCTCCTCGATCTCGATGTCGCGGTCGGGGTCGAGGCCGGAGAGCTCGATCATCGCCCGCGCCAGCTCGACGATGCGTACCGGCTCGCCCATGTCGAGCACCAGCACCTCGGCGGTGCGCCCGCCGCCCTCCTGGCCAAGTCCGCCGCGCGGCGTCTCCACTGGGTGGCGCCCATTCTCGGGCACCGTGGAGGGGCCGAGCGAGCCCGCGCGGATGATCAGCTGCACCGCCTCGGGGATCGTCATGAAGTAGCGCGTCATGCGCCGGTCGGTGACGGTCACCGGCCCTCCGCGGGCGATTTGGCGACGGAAGATCGGCACCACGCTGCCGGAGGAGCCGAGCACGTTGCCGAAGCGCACCGCCTTGTACACGGTGCCCGGCCAGCGTGCAGCGGCCCCCTCCAGCGCGAGCTCCGCCAGCGCCTTGGACGCCCCCATCACCGTCGCGGGAGCCACGGCCTTGTCAGTCGAGACCAGCACGAAGCGCTCCACCCCCAGCTCGCCGCACACGTGCGCCATCACGCGCGTGGCGATCGCGTTGTTGCGCACCGCCTCGACCGGGTTGGCCTCCATCAGCCCCACGTGCTTGTAGGCGGCGGCGTGGAAGACGACGGTGGGGCGGTGCTCGGCGAGCACCTCGCGCATCCGCTCCTCCTCCTTGCAGTCGCCCAGCACCGCGGCCAGCGACGCCGGCGGCACGTGGCGCTCGTCGAGCAGTTCGCGGTGGATCGCAAACAGGTTGTCCTCGGCGTGGTCGAGCAGGATCAGGCGTCGCGGGCCGACGTGCGCGATCTGGCGACACAGCTCGGCGCCGATCGAGCCGCCCGCACCGCTCACCAGCACGACCGCCTCGCGCGCCAGGTAGGCGCCGACGCGGTCGAGCTCCATCACCACGGGCTCGCGCCCGAGCACGTCCTCGACGCGCACCTCGCGCACCTGGCGGGCGATCGCGCTGAGCGCCGTGCCGCCCCCCCGACGGGGGTGGGTGGGGTCGCCGTCCTTGAGCAGCTCGAACACGGTCGGCAGCGTGCGCACCGGGATCGAGCGGGCGCGGCACTCCCGCACCACCCGCGCGCGCGTCGAGCCGGGCGCGGAGGGAATCGCGATGATCACTTCCTCGGGCTCGGCCTCCTCGAGGATGCGAGGTAGATCGGCCTCGGTGTTGCCTCTCACCCTCACCCCGTCGATCCGCATGCCGCGCTTGCGCGGGTCGTCGTCGAGGAAGCCGACGGGAGCCAAGCCCAGCTCGCGGTTGCGCGCGATCTCGCGCAGCACCAGCCGCCCGCCTTCGCCGGCGCCGACGATCAGTACGCCCCGCTCGCCCTCGCGTACGCCGCGGAAGGCGCCCTGCAGACGCCGTTCGCGCAGCGCGCGGGCCAACACCCGCAGCCCAACCAGCGCACTCAACGCGAGCAGGAAGAACAGCACGATCACCCCGAGCGGCAGGTCAACCGTGCTGAGACCCGCCGGGTGGCCGTCGTGGTAGGGGCCGTAGGGGATCTGCACCGGCCGCGCGACCGCCACGCCGACGACCGCCAGCAGCACGATCGCGATCACCCCCCGCAGGATCGCCTCGTAGTCGCGCTGGCCTGCGTAGCTCCAGCTGCGCAGGTACACACGCGCGAGCACCAACACCACCACGCCGCCGAGCGCCACCCACCAGATCGTGCGTTCCAACAGCAGCGAGTAGCGGTGGTTGAGCCCCTCGTCGAAGCGCAGCTGGAAGGCGAGGTAGTACGCGAGCGCGACCAGCACCCCGTCCACGGCGAGCTGGGGCAACATGTGCCGGTGGAAGGGGATGGGGGCCCACCCACCCGCCGAGCGGAGACTTCGGCGCATTCCCACAATTGTATGCCTCTACTTGAACAGGGTCAGCCCCGAGATTGCGGCCGTTTCGCTGTTCGCCGGCAGGTGGGTGATCCACAGCAGGTAGTAGCGGAACACCACGCCACCGGTGTTCACGCGGATCGTGCTCTGCGCGCCGACCGTGCGCGGCGGCGCCAGCTCCACCCAGCCCCGCGCCGTGAGGCTCGCGGGGTCTTCGTAGGGGAGGTGAGCGTCGAAGCGCTTAGCGGCGTAGACGGCGGCGGTGCAGCCCGGCGTGGGCGTCTGCACCTCGATCGCGCGAGCGCGCAGCCCCGGGGCCGCATCGATGTAGATGCCGGTGCCCGGCTTGTGCCCGAAGGAGTCTTCGCGGTAGTGCTCGGTGCTCCACACGGTTTCGGGGTCGCCGTCGACCACGTTGGCCACATCCGTCGGGTGTTCGGGTTCGTTGCCGTAGGGGTTGTAGTCGTGCGCCGAGGTCTGTTCCAGCGGCACCGGTGTGAGGCCCGATTGGGCGTCCACGTCGGGGGGCACGCCGCGGTGGGTGTTGCCGGCGAGCAGCACTAGCACGAGCGCCACCAGACCGGCCAGCAGCGCCAGCGAGCCCAGCCAACGGACCGGATGGCGCATCCGCCACGGCAGCCGGCGCCGCGCCGGAGCCGGCAGCGTGCGCAGCACCGTCGTGACCTCGCCGGTGCTCTGCCCCGCGCGCGCTACCTCGATCGCGAGCACCTCCTCCAGGTCCGCTAGCAGCGTGGGGATGTCGGGGTAGCGACGGGCAAGGTCCTTGGCGGTGGCGCGTTCCACGACCGCAGCGGTCGCGGCCGACACCTCCGGCCGTCGGTACTGCACGTCGGGAATCTCCTCACGCACGTGGCGCATCGCCACCGCGACCGGGCTGGCCCCGGTGAAGGGGATCGCGCCGGTAAGCATCTCGTACAGCACGACCCCTAGCGAGTAGATGTCGGATTGGCCGGTGACCTTGTGGCCAAGCGCCTGCTCCGGGGAGACGTAGTCAGTCGTGCCAAGCACCCGCCCGTCGAGTGTCAACCCCTCCTCGGTGAGCGTGCGGGCGATCCCGAAGTCGGTGATCTTGGCGGTGCCCTCCGCCGTCAGCAGCACGTTCTGGGGCTTTACGTCGCGGTGCACAATCTGGTGCTCGTGCGCCGCCCCCAGCGCCCGCGCGATCTCGATCGCGTAAGCGATCGCCTCGGTGATCTCGAGCGGTCCGGTGCGACGGATCAGCGCCTTCAGCGTCTCCCCATCGACGTACTCGAAGACGATGTACGGCGTCGCGGGGTGGGCGGGATTTTCATCCGCAGGATCTTCGCCGGTGGGATCTTCATCCACCTCCTCCGCGGCGTCGATCACGGTCACGATGTGCGCGTGGCTGAGCTGCGCCACCGCGCGCGCCTCACGGCGAAAGCGCTCCAGCTGGTCGGAGTCCGAGGCGATCTCGCGATGCATCAGCTTGATCGCCACCGGCCGTTCCAGCACCGTGTCGAAGGCCCGGTACACGGTCGACATCCCACCCTTGCCGATCTCCTCGTCGAGGCGGTAGCGCCCACCGAGCGCGGTGCCGAGGATCGCTTGCGACATGGCTCTATTTTGCGCGCTCGGCAGGCGGGAGCGGGAACTACAGCGCGATGAGCGCGATTCCCGCCAGCGCCGCGGCAACCCCGACGGCCTGAAAGCGCGACAGCCGCTCGCCCAACAGGCCCATACCGAGCGCGACCGTGACGATCGGGAAGAGCGAGCCCAGCACTGACACCAGCGAGAGCTGGCCGTGCCGGCAGCCGTCGTGTACATAATCGTGCCCAGCACCAACAACACGCCAGGGATTGCGAACAACGCGCTGGCGCGGACGAATCTGATCCCGCGCAGCTCCCGTCCAGCCCATAGCGCAAGCAGTGCCACGAGCGCCAGGCGCGCGTCGAGCAGCGCCCACGCGCGCCCATGCGCCGAGGCCTTCGGCAACGCCGTCAGAAAGACTCCGAAGGCGACCGCCGAACCCGCGGCCCACAGCGCGGCGGCGCGGGGGTTGGGGTAGTGAGCGGTGCTGTGGTGAGCAGAGCCGCGACGCGCGACGAGCACGGCACCACCCATCGCCAGTACCAGCCCGACCGCCTGCGCCGGCCTCAACGAATCGCCGCTCGCGAGACCCCACGCGACCGGGATCACCACTCCCGAAGCACCGATCGGGGCCACCACCGACAGCGGCCCCAGCTCGGCCGCCTTGTAGAAGCCGATCAGCCCACCGGCGTTGCCAGCGCCCGCCAACAGCGCCAAACCAACGTCGGAGGAGGGCAGCGCTCGCCCTCCGTCCAGCGCCAGGTACAGCACGCAGGCCCCCAACGCCGCGATCTGCGAGAGCACCAGCACCGTCACCAACTGATGGCGGCGCACCAGCTGCGGGCCGATGAAGTTTGAGACGCCGTAACAGAACGAGGCGCCGAGGGCGAGGGTGATTGCGAGCATCGGCGTGAGTCTGGCAGTCGGGGGGCATTGGCCGGCTACGCTGCCCCCTATGCGCACGATCCCCACAGCGCCAATCGCGGCCGCCTCGTTCGTAGTTGGCTACGCGGTTGTGGTGGCCACGGGCTCGCGGACGGTGGGGGGCGTGGTTTTGGCGCTTGGAGGCCTGTGGTGCATCTACGCCTGGCTCCAACGCCGCGGCACGCGGACGGCCGCGACGCTCGGATGCGTCGGGCTTGCGCTGTTCGTCGCCTCGCACCTGCTGGCGCTCGCGATCGGCGCCTGGCCTTCCGTCTTGGTGGTGGCCGCGGTTATGGGGGTGGTCGCTTGGGTTCGGGCAGATGCGGTGCCCCCGCTGCATGCCGGGCCATCGCGGACCTGAGGGCCGATTCCCCGGAGGACCTCATGGCCGATCCCCCGGAAGACCTGAGGGCCGATCCCGATAGGCCCTAAGTTTCGATCGTGACGAGCGTGCCGATCGGCGTGTAGGGCCAGATCTCCGCGGAGGCCGCGAGCGGCAGCTCGACGCAGCCGAGGCTCTGCGGGGTGCCGAACGACGAGCGATCGAAGTTGTGCAGCGCGTCACCGCCGTTGAAGTAGCTGACCCATTTGATCCCCGGATCTTCATAGTGCGAGCCGTCGGGGTTGGTGCCGCTCATCGTCGTTTCGGGGAGGTGCTCGAACACCGCGAACGTCCCGAGTTCGGTTTCCGCCCCCGAGATGCCCGTGTTGGCGGGCGAGCTGATTATCGTCTGGCCGTTGTGCCACAGCGTCATCGTCTCGGGGACTTCACGGTGCACGTACACGTAGCTGTAGCCGCTGGTGAGGCGCTTGCCGGCGAGCGCGTCAGCGAGCAGCGCATGCCACACCGTCGGCCCCGCGAGCCCATCGACGGTGATGTTGTTTTCGTTCTCGAACTTCATCACCGCTCCCTTGGTGATCTCGGTCGCAAGATCCGGGTTCCACATCGCCTGCAGCTGGTGGGGAGTGTTGGGATAGCGCCAGTTGAAGCTCCCGCTGGGAGGTTCGACCGCCGCCTGCGCCTCCGCGCTCGCCGTGCGCGCCACGGCGGCACCCGACGGCTGCCATACGAGCGGCAGGTAACCGGCTTGCGCGAGGAGCTGGTGCAGGCGCAGCGTCGAGCCGGGCGGCACGGTCCATTCGATCTGGTTGGTAGTGCGCAGCCCGCTCCCGCCCGTCGTGACGGCCACCGCGCGCGGGAGCTGGACCTTCAACTGGGAGGCGAGCGGGGCTCCCATCCCCGACGGGGTGAAGACGAGCGTGTGGCTGTTGACTTCGCGCCAGCTCCCGGGCGTGCTCGGCGAGAGCTTCGGGCGAGACGAACCGAGCACTTCGCTTACCGGCTTGGAGAACGTCAGGTCGAGTGGTGTGGCGGGGGAGATGCGCGCGCCGGCGGCTGGGAGGCTGACCATCACCGGAGCCTGGGAGGGCGGAAACCAGCTCACCTGGGTGGGCGCCCCGAGCCTCTCCCAGGGACGCGGCGCGGCGGCGATCTCGATCGCCCCGGTCGAAGCCTGCGGCCCGAGCGAGATCGAGCTCTGGGCGCTGTTCAGTGTGTGGTGGGTGACGCCATCCGCACCGCTCCCGTAGGACACCGCAGACACTGGCTGATCAAAGCTCACGCGCACGACCGAGCCCGAGGGAACGATCATCCAACGCTCTGTCACCTGCGCTGCTGGCGCACGCAGCGTCAGCTGCTCGTTGCGCTCGCTCCCCAACGCCCAGCTGAGCCACCCGGGCCGGCGAACCTCCACATCCACGGTGACCTGCTCCCCCGGAGTCAGCCGCCTCAGCGGAGTCAGCCGCCCATCTTCGATCGCGAGCGGCACCCTCCGACCGTTCGGCCCGTACGCTCGAACACGCTCGATCGTCCCGCCCAACGGCTGCACGGACACGCGCGCAAGCGCCGTCGAATCGCTCGCCAGCGTCACCCCTGAGAAGGCCAGCACCGCGACGGCCAGCAGCACGACGATCGCGACAAGCATCAGCGCCGCGCCGAGCAGGGCGCGTGACCGACGATGCTCTTGCGACACGGGGTCACGACGAGCCGAGGTCATCGCCATTGATGGATCGTAGGACGATTTGGTATGGATCGTCGCGTTTTCGTCACGCACGGCCCCAGCGACGGGCTTCAGCGCGGCTCGCTAGGAGCCCGACGAGGCCACCGCTGCCAGCGCCAGTCCCGCGCGGTAGAGCGCAAACGGCCACAACGCCCGCGCACGCGTGCCGGGCCGAATCAGCGGCGCGCAGGCGAGCGTCGATAGGAATGCCGCCCCGCTACCCACCGCGAGTGCCGGGGCCGCGCCCGGCGGAGTGCCGCGTTGGGCGAGGCGGAAGGTCTTGAGCCCCGCGGCCCCCGCGATCACGGGAAGGCCGGCGCGCCAGGAGAGGGCGTGGGCGTCCTCGCGGGCGAAGCCGCGCGCGCGCGCGGCGGTGAGCGTGGCGCCGTTGCGCGAGACACCCGGGAGCAGGGCAAGTGCCTGCGCGAGGCCGAGGGCGAGGCCGTCGCGCGGGCCGAAGTCCGCGAGGCCACGGGCCTCTGGGCGAGCGTCGGCTCGGGCCATCGCGACACCGCCAAACACAAGGCCCGTGGCAAGCACGCGAGGATTACTCGGGCGGCGCTCCAATCGTCGCTCAAGGAGGTAGCCGACGAGCGCGGGCGGAGCGAGGGCCAGCACTGCCGCCATCACAGCGCGGGCATCCGGCCTGGAAGTGGAGCTCCGGCAGGATACGTGCCCCAACTCCCCGCGCAGAGCCGCCGATACGGGCGACGCGCGCTTTGCTGAGGCCAAGGGGCGCTCACCGCCTGCAAGCGTCCCCAAAGAGGCCAGCAGGGCAAATGCGGTGCCCGCGTGCAGGGCGACCTCCAGCGAGTTGCGCAGCTCCGCGTCCTGCTCGGCATGGGGCCAGCCGGCGAGGCGCGGCAACAGCGCGATGTGCGCCGAGGAGGAGACCGGCAGCACCTCGGTGGGACCCTGCACGAGGCCCAGCAGCAGCGCGTGGCGCAGCGGCAGCTTCGCAGCCCGCGTGGCTCGGGGAGATCCCTCAGCCAACGTCTATTGGTGACGACTCCGGAGGCGACGCGCGATCGGGGTCCTGCACGGCCGCTTCGATGGCGACCACGTGGCCGCCACGGCGGCGGCGGACGATCCAGTAGCCGACGCCCACCACGACGAGCGCGACGATCGCGTAGTCGACGTACTCGAAGCCCTTGCGCACGCTCGTCCATTCGCTACCGAGCGCCTGCCCCGCGAGCGCGAGCGCGAGCACCCAGGGGATCGAGCCGATGATGGTGAGCACGGTGAAGCGCAGCAGCGGCATCTTCGCGACGCCTGCGGGCAGGGAGACGAAGGCGCGCACCAGCGGGATCATGCGGCCGAAGAGCACAGCGGGATCGCCGTAGCGCTGAAACCAGCGGTCGGCGCGGTCGATCTGCGCAGGGCCCATGTGCACCAGGTGGCCGTGGCGTTCCATCAGCTCCAGGCGCCCGCCGCGGCCGATCCCGTAGCCGACCCACGAGCCAACTAGCGTGCCCAGCAGGCCCGCGAGCACGATCCCGGTCATCGTCAGGTGGTGATGCGCGCCGGAGCCGCCGGGATCGGCCACCGCGAAGCCGGCGAACAGCATTACTACCTCGGAGGGGATCGGGATGCAGGCCGAGCCGAGCGCCATCAGCAGGAACACGGCCGGCAGCCCCCCGTCGCGGACGAGGTGCCAGGTGGCGGTGACAACCGATTCGGTGACCGAGGCGAGGATCAGCACGGGCGCGTCAACGATATCCGGATGCGAGAGCCCGATCCGCCAGGGCACCTTGCAGGCGCGATGAGGATCGTCTCACGACATCGGACTGCAGCCGGGCACCTGCCTGCTATCGCTCGTCGATACCGTCTGGCGATGCGCGTTTGGATCGACCTCACCAACAGCCCCCACGTGCTGGTTATGCGGCCGGTTATCGAGGCGCTGGAGCACGACGGCCACGAGGTGCGGGTGACCGCGCGCGACTTCGCCCAGACGCTGGGGCTGCTGCGCCGCTTCGAGATCCCCCACACCGCGATCGGCCGCCACCGCGGCGAGCGGCTGGCCGCGAAGGCGGGGGGCCTCGCGCTGCGCTCGGGGGCGTTGCTGCGCTGGGCCCGCGCCGAGACTCGGAGATCGAGATCCCGGCTGCCCTCCCCCTCCTCCTCCGGCCGCTGCTTCTTCGACATCGCACTTGGCCACGGCTCCAACGACGTGAGCATCGCCGCAGCGCTGCTGCGGATCCCCAGTGCCACAATGTTCGACTACGAGTGGGCAACCGTGCAACACCAGATCAACTGCCGCCTGGCGCGCGCGGTGGTCGTGCCCGAGGCGATCCCCCGCGAGCGCCTCGACCGCTACGGCGCGCGCGGCAAGGTGCGCGCCTACGCGGGGCTGAAGGAGGAGTACTACCTCGCCGACTTCGAGCCTGACCCCGCGATCCTTCCCCTACTGGGGCTCGACCCCGGCCGACCGATCGTTGTGGTGCGCACCCCCCCGGAGGTCTCGCTCTACCACCGTTTCGAGAACGACCTTTTCGCGCGGGTGCTCGAGCGTCTGCGCGACGCCGCCGGTGGCGCGGAAGGAGTGCAGTCGGTGGTACTGCCCCGCACCGCGGCCCAGCGCACGGAGCTCGCCGGTGTGCCCGGCTTCATCGTCCCTGAACAGGCGATCGATGCGCAGTCGCTGATTGCGCTCTCCGACCTCGTGATCTCCGCCGGCGGCACTATGAATCGTGAGGCCGTCGCGCTGGGCGTCCCGGTGTACACCACCTTTGAGGGCCGGCTCGGGGCCGTCGACGAGCGGCTGATCGCCGAGGGCCGGCTGCGCAAACTGCGCGACGCCACCCAAATCGATCTCCAAAAAAGACCCTCGACCACCGCGCGCGCGCGTATCTGGCGCGACCCGCGCGTGCTCGTCGATCTGCTGCTCTCGCCACTGCAGTCGAGCCGAGAGCGTGTTTGAGAACGATCGGCACGCCTGTTCTCAAACACGTTCTAATACTGGTAGGCCCGCCTGGCCTGCCAGCGCTCGATTCCGAGCCGGCAGAGGCGGTCAACGAGCTCCGGATAGGGAATCCCCGAGGCCTCGATCAGCTTCGCGTACACGCTCGTCGGCGTGAAACCGGGCATCGTGTTGAGCTCGTTGACCAGCACGCGCTCGCCGTCGACGAAAAAGTCCGCGCGCGCGAGACCCTCGCAGCCGGTGTAGGCGAACACCTCAAGCGCGAGCTCCCGCACCCGCACCCGCGCCGCTGTCGAGATGCGGGCGGGCAACAGCAGCTCCATCCCCCCCGCATCGTACTTGGCCGTGTAGTCGTACCATTCGCCCGCGAACGCGATCTCACCCGGCTCGGATGCCAGCGCCGGCGGACCATCGTCGTGTGTGAAGGAACCGAGCAGCGCGCACTCGACCTCGACCCCACTCGCCATCGCCTCGACGATCGCCAATGGGTCATGCGCAAACGCCTGATCGAACGCCGCGTCCAGCAGGTGGGCGTTGGAGACCTTGACGATCCCCACCGAGGAGCCCATGTGCGCGGGCTTGACGAACACCGGCAGCCCAAGGGCGGAGATCTCGTCAAGCACCTCCTCCGGAGTGCGCCGCCAACGCTCGGCGCGCACCCCGGTGTACTGCACCTGGGGAATACCCGCGGCGGACATCAGCTCTTTGAAGAGCACCTTGTCCATGCAGATCGCTGACGCCGCGACGCCAGCGCCTACGTAGGCGACCTCGAGCATCTCCAGCAGCCCTTGCACGGTGCCGTCCTCGCCAAAGGACCCATGCAGCACGGGGAATACCACGTCCACATCGAGCAGCCCCTCACCGGGACAGAGGGTGAGCCGCTCCCCGCCATGACACCACGCACCATCGCGCTCGATCTCCACCCAGCGAACCTCGTGCCCGGCGCACTGGAGACCCTCGCGCACGGCGCGCGCGGAGGCCAACGAGACGTCGTGCTCGGAGGAGCGCCCGCCCGCAAGCAGCGCGACAGTGAGCGTCGTCTTCGTCATGGAACGGCGGGTGCGGCGGCGGGCGGGGTCTGGGAGGTGGTGGTCGTGGTGCTGGGAGTCGTAGTGGTCGTGGTGCTCGGCGTGGTCTGCGCCGCGAGTTCGCCCACGGTCAGCTTGATCGTGGCTCCGCGCTTGGCCTTAGTGCCGCCCGCAGGGGTTTGCTGGAGCACCAGCCCGACTTCGGCTTCGCTTGAGACGGTGCGCGTGCCGGACTTCACGACAAAGCCCGCCCCGATCAGTTCACCTTCGGCCCGTTCCTGCTTTTTGCCGACCACGCGCGGGACCGCGACTTCCTGCGAGGCCTTCGCCACCACGAGGCTCACCGCTTCGTCGCTGCGCACCGAACTGCCGGCGGACGGTGACTGCGAGAGCACTGTGCCCGCCTCCTGCCCCGCTTCTTCGCTCTTGGTGACTGTACCCACGTGCAGGCCTACAGCGCGCAGCGAGGCCCGCGCTTCGGCTTCGCTCTGGCCGGTTACCGTGGGGACTTCCACCTGCGGGGGGCCACTTGAGACAAACACCGTCACCGGACTGCCCTCCAGCAGCGGCACGCCCTGCGAAGGTTCGGTGGAGATCACCTTGCCGCTCGCCACCGACGCACTGGAGCGGTTCTGCGCGTTTGGTTTGAAGTGCGCCTGTTGGAGCTTGTGCACGGCTTCTGCACTGGTCAGGCCTCTCACGTCGGGCACTCCCTCGCTGGCAGGACCAGTAGAGACCACGACGCTCACGTGCGCGCCCCGCTGCACCACGCTGCCCGCCGCGGGACTCACCGAGATCACCGAGCCGTCAGCGACCGTGAGGCTGGGCGCCTGCGCGGGGACCGGCACCAGATCCGCCGCTTTGAGCTCAGTGGTCGCGAGCGACGCCGTGCGGCCAACGACATTGGGTACGGTCACCTGGCGCTTGCTGGATGGCAGCAGCAGCGCTAGCGCTGCCCCGGCGGCGGCGAGCGCGAGCAACACCCCACCCGCGATCCACCAACGGCGGCGCTTGCGACGGCGCGCGACCTCGTCCGGGTCCTCATCCGCCGCGGGCTCGGCGGCCGGCGCCATCAGCAGCGCGGTGGCGGCGGCGGGCACTGGTCCGTTGCTGGCCGAGCCGGCGGGCACAACTTGTGGGCGCTCGCCCGTGCCGGTCAAGCCGCGGCGTACCTGCTGGAGCGCCGCGATGAACTCGTCGGCGTCGGCAAAGCGCGCCGCGGGATCCTTCGCGAGCGCCCGCAGCACCACCGCGTCGAGCTCCGGTGGAATCGCCGCACGCGCAGGCACCGGCGCAGGCGCGCCGGTCGCGGGCGCATCGGGTGGATGGGAGGCACCCGGCGAGTGGGTGGCTGCATGGCGCACGACCACGCTCGGCGGCTGCGGCGCGGCCGAGACCTGCTTGAGCGCGATCGTCACGGCCGTCTCCCCGTCGAAGGGCACCGTGCCGGTCAGCAGCTCGTAGAGGACGATCCCAACCGCGTAGATGTCCGAGGCAGCGCTCACGGCGTGGCCCTGGGCCTGCTCGGGGGAGAGGTATTGGGCGGTACCCATGATCGAGCCGGTGAGCGTCATGTCGGATGCCCCGGCGCGTGCGATCCCGAAATCGGTGACCTTCGCGCGGCCCTCCTCGTCGAGGATCACGTTGTGGGGCTTGAGGTCGCGGTGGATCACCCCACGGCGATGCGCGAAACGCGCGGCCTGCAGGATCTGGATGACGATGTCGATTGCCGCCACGGGCTCGATCGGTCCCAGCTCGCGCACCACGGCCTTCAGCGAGCGACCCGGTAGGTACTCCATCGCGATGTAGTAGGTGCCGTCCCACTCCCCGCGGTCGAAAATCGCCACCACGTTTGGGTGGGAGAGACCAGCGGCGCTAGAAGCCTCGCGGCGGAAGCGCTCCACAAACTCCTGGTCTTCGGCGAAGCGGTGGTGGAGCAGCTTGACGGCCACCTGGCGCCCCAGCAGTTGGTCGCGCGCGAGGTACACATCGGCCATCCCGCCGGTGCCGATCCGCGAGAGCACCTCGTAGCGCCCATCGATCACCGTGCCGGATTGGATCATCGCCGGACCGTCCGGGTGGTTGCGCGCGCGGCCCTCAGGCGCGCGGCCCGGCGCAAGGTTGCGCCTTCGATCATCGCCGGGCCTCAGTCATGGAGCAGTACTTCCATCACGCGCCGCGCAATCGGCAACGCGTAAGTGGCTCCGTACCCGGGGACGCCCTTGACCGTCACCGCAATCGCCACGGTCGGGTTGGCGGCGGGAGCGAAGGCGATGAACCAGACGTTATTGAGCGCGCTGCCGATCTGCGTTTCCGCAGTGCCGGTCTTGCCCGCGACCTGCACGCCGGGGATCCGCGCCGCTTCCCCGGTGCCTTCGTCGACGACGGCTTCCATCATCGAGGTGACGGCGGTCGCAGTGGAGGGCTTCATCACGACCGACTGCACGTGGGGAGAGATCTGCTGCACGACGCGCCCTTCGGGGTCCACGATCCGCGCGGTCAGATGGGGCACCATCAACCTGCCGTGGTTGGCGACAGCGGCGGCGACCTCGGCCATCTGTAGCGCGGTGACCCGCAATTTGTCCTGGCCGATGCCCATCCGCCCGACGTCAACCAGCGGGCTGCGAGGTGAGAGCAGGCGTTCGCTGCCGCCTTCGAGCTCGTACTCTCCGGAGGCCGACATTTCTTCGGCGGGGTAGTCCAGTTGCGGCTTGGCGTCGAAGCCGAAGCGGCGCATGTAGCGCGCGAGCGTCGGCTTGCCAACCTGTTCGGCGACCTGCGCCCATACCGTGTTGACCGATTTGGCGAGCGCCTGGGTGAGCGTCAGCTCGCCAAAGCTTTCGTTCTGGTCGTTGCTCAGTGGGACTCCCGACACCACGATGCCGTTGCGGCCGCTGAGCGTCGAGGAGGGGGTGAACTTGCCAGTGTCGATCGCGGCGGTGGCGGTGAGCACCTTGAAGGTCGACCCGGGCGCATACCCGTACTGCACAGCGCGGTTGACGAGCGAAAATTCACTGTTGGCTTTGAGCTTCGCCGCAGACGCCGCCGTGCGCAGCGCGTTGGGGTTGTAGCTGGGAGTAGAGGCCATCACCCGCACGGCACCGGTGGAGGGCACGAGCGCGACGACGGCGCCCTGATGAGCGCCGAGCGCGGTGAGCGCGGCCCGCTGAGCGGCGGGGTCGAGCGTGGTAATCACTTCATCGCCCTTTTCGGGGCGGCCCTGGAACTGGTCGAGGATCGACTGCAGGTCGCTCTGGCTCTGGCCGCTGAGCGGGGCGTTGCGGTAACGCTCAAGCCCCGTGCGCCTGAACGTCAAGGGGTAGGAGTAGCCGATCGCCTGGGCAAACTCTTCCCCGGTTGGGTAGGTGCGTTGGTAGGTGCCTTCGCGCGTGTGCACGCTGCGCGCGAGCACGGTGCCGTCGGCCGCGAGGATTGCCCCGCGCTGGATGCGCACCTGCTCTAGCAGCGAACGCTGGTTGAGCGGGTTTTCGCGCAGTGCGGAAGCCTCGAAGATCGTCCAACGCGAGGTGAAGGCGACGAGCAGCGCAAACAGCACCACCACCAGCATGTAGAGGCGCAGGATCGGGCGGTTCATTCGCTCAGCTGTTCCAGTTCAATCGAGTGCACGAGCGAGCCCGCTTCTTTTTCGGAGAGCCACTTGTGGTCGAGTAGCGTGCCGCGCCGCGTGGGGCTCAGGGTGGAGGCGCCGACCCCGGAGACGTAGTAGCTGCTGTAGAGGTCGATTCCGCCCGGGAGCTTGTAGGGAAGACCTCGGTACATCGTCACCAGCCCGCGGGCGTTGGTGCCGACGAAGAACACCGACTGCACCGCCACATATCCGCCGCCCACCAGCAGCCCGAGCACCGTGAGCGCAATCAGCACGGGTAGTACGCCACGACGCCTTCGCCGCCGAGTCATCGGCGCGGAGTCGGGGGAGCGGGGACGGCGCGCCACCACCGGCGTGGGCGGCCGAGCGGGGTGAGTGGAATGAGCATCTCGGCGTACCCGCACCGACGAGCGCTCACGGGCACGCGATTCGGTGGGTGCGGCCGCCTCACGGTCCTCACGACCGCGTGGAGGGGAAGGTGCGAGCACCGAAGACGACGGGCGCGTGGCCCCCACGGCGGGCATGCTGACGACCGTGGCGTCGCGATCGAGCTCGGCGGTCCTCGGAGCGGGTGCGCTCGGCGAGCCCACCTCCTCCAAGCGCAGCAGGATGACCGTGATGTTGTCGCGCCCGCCGGCGTGGTTGGCTTCGGCGATCAGCGCCTCGCCGATGTCACGCAGGGGCGCGCCAGCGTGCAGGCGCAGGACCTCGGCAAGCCGCGCCTCCGGAACCATCGAGGTGAGACCATCGCTACACAGCAGGTAGATGTCACCAGCCCGGGCGCGGAACGAGCGAGTGTCCACCTCGACGGTCTCCTCGGGCCCGAGCGCGCGGGTGATGATCGAGCGCTGGGGATGGTCCTCGGCTTCTTCGGGAGTGAGGCGCCCCTCGCGAATCAGCTCGTCCACCAGCGAGTGGTCGTCGGTTAGGCGCAGCAACTCTCCGTCGCGCACGCAGTAGGCGCGGCTGTCCCCGACGTGAGCGATCGCCACCTCCTCCTCGCCAACATAGACGGCGGTGAGCGTGGTGCCCATGCCGGCCTGCTCGGCGTTCTCGCGGGAGAGGGCGTGGATGCGCGCATTGGCGGCCAGCGCGTGCGCGGCCAACCCCTCCTCGGGGGGAGTGCCATCGGGCAGGCCGGGATGGAAGGACTCCACTGCGATCTTCGAGGCCACCTCGCCGGCCTGCGCGCCGCCCATGCCGTCGGCGACCACGAACAGCGGCGAGCGCGCCATCAGTGAGTCCTCGTTGGCGCGCCGCTGCAGACCGGTGTCGGTGCCCGCGTATTGTTCGGCCACGCGCAGCATCACTAGCGTCCCCCGGTGTTGTCGAATTCCAGTTCCACACGCCCTCTGACCGTCGTTGGACCGCGTTCATACTGTGGCGTATGTGGCCCACCGCCTGCCGCCCTTTGCTTGCTTTGTTCCCGCACGTCAATCCACCTCGAACACGAATTCGCTCTCGCCGATCCGTAGATGATCGCCGGGATGCAGCGGACGTGGAGTGTCGAGCAGCTCCTCGTTGAGGTAGGTGCCGTTGGTCGATCGCAGATCCTCGAGCACGAGCGTGCCGGCCTGCGTGTAGATGCGCGCATGGCGAGAGGAGGCGAAGGGATCCTCCAGGCGTATCTCCGCGTGGTCACCGCGGCCGAGCACAAGGTCGCCGTCGAGGTCGTAGATCATCCCGGGATCGTGGCCGCTTGCACGGGCGACCACCAGCCGGGGGGTGCGACGGGCGATGTCCGAGCGCCCCAGCGCGGACGCGGATTGCAGGCCGGTCGCATCCGGGGCAGGAGCGTAGCCTGCTCCCGCCCCTCCCGCCCCTCCCGCCCCTCCCGCGGCGCCGTAGCCGCCGGGCAGCTGAGAGCGATCACGTCCCCGCAGGTCGCGCAGGGCGCTGCGAGCGACCCACAGCAGGAACAGGTAGAGCACGGCGAGAAAGCCGAACTTGAGCGCCACCGACACCGGTTGGAGCGTGTTCATCGCTGCTCGAAGACAATCTCGGTGGTGCCGAGCTCGATGCGATCGCCGATCTGCAGCGGCCGTGAGCCGTGCAGCCGCTCGCCGTTGAGGAGCACGCCATTGGTTGAGCGCAGATCCTCGATCGTCCAACCGTGCGCAGTGGGGCGAATGTAGGCGTGACGGCGGGAGATTCCGGCATCGTCTAGCACCACGTCGCAGTCGCGGCTGCGGCCGATCACCGCACCTTCCGGAGCGACCACCAGGCGCCGCCCACCGACGAGCAGCAGGGCACGGGGCGTAGGGGCGGCACGAGCTTGTTCGAGCGGCTCTCGCAGGCGGGCAGATGAGCTGTAGATCATCGTCTGCCCATGCTCGTCTTCGCGGCGGACGGCACCCGCAAGGGGAGGCCAATCCTGCTCGCCGGGCGGCTGCTCCCACGCCCCATCGTGGTCGTCGGGATCGCGATCGTCGTCCGCTTCGCCGGCGCCGTCGGGACGCACCAGCCGCGCCTGGATGCCGAACTCGCCGAGCGACAACGACTCGTCGGTGTGGAAGGTGATGAGCGGGTGGGAGGCGAGCGTCAGATCCTCGCTGCGGGCGTGCTCGAGCAGGTAGGCGCAGAGCTCGTCGATCAGCTCGTCCTCGACGCCGTCGTAGCGAGCACGGTCAGGTGGGGAGAGCCAGACGGCGTACTCGTTGGGGGCGTAGACGCGCGACACGGAGGTCGTGCGGTGCTCGTCCATCTCGCGGGCGAGCTTGCGGGCGAGTTCCATCGGGCGTACCTCCGAGCGGAAGAGGCGCCCAAAGGCGCCCTCCACCAAGGAGGCAAGTGTGGTCTCGAAGCTCTTGAGTGGGTTCATAAGTCGTCACCGGGCGGAGCCGACGGCCCCAAACCCCCGTCCCCCACTTTAAGGCTCCTCACGCAACGATCGTACGCACCGGCCCACGCAGCGCTCGTGCGGCGACCGCGAGCACCGCCCCGAGCGAGGCGCTGAGGATGACGTCATGCGGGGATGGAAACGTGGCGCCGGCCAGGGGAAGGCCGTGGAAATGGATGCCCACCCACCGCTCGCCCACCCACCCCATGCCCGCCCATCCAACCACCAGCGCCACGGCCCAAAGGATCGCCGCGAGGGCATCGAGCATCGCCGAGCGCCCACGCACCATCCACGGAAGAACCACGGCGGCGAGCGCCCACAAGGCCATTCCCATCAGCAACGCGATACCCAGCAGGTGCACGACCGCGTGGGTGGTACTCGCAACGGACTCCTCCAACGGCAGCCCGGCCAGACGCAGCCACCAGTAGCCAAGCGCCCCCAGCAGGGCACGGGCGCGCCAATGGGCGAGTTGGCCGGCGAGTGCTGGGAAGGCTCCCGCGAGCCCGACAAGTCCAAGTACGGGAGCGAGCAACGCGGTGAGCCAGTGAAGTCCGGGTCGGCGCACCAGCAGCACCACCGGCAAGATCGCACAGAGGATGAGCAGCGTAGTACCGGGGTGGCCGGAGGCGATCCGCCAGACGCACACGGCAAGCGTCCCGGCGATCCAGCCCGATCGCGCCGCCGTCAACCAGCCGCTCGGGGCAGGCTGCTCCTCGGTGGGGTCCCACCGAGAGGTCTGCGCCTCCGTCGCGAGCAGTGGAGCACGGGGAGAGTGGGGTGGGTGGGATTGGGCCGGCCCCTCCGGGCCGGCCTGGAGGGGGCGAGTAAGCGGCGTTGGAGGACCACTCGCGCGGCGCCCCCACGGCGAGCGGCTCAGACCGTGGCGTAGACCGTGCGCGAGCACGTCTCGTAGCTCGGCGAGCGTCCCACGCAGCTCTGGATCGGCCCGCAACGCACGGTCAAGCGCCCGTGTCAGATCGCGCGACAGGTCCCGGCGGTGGCGCTCAAGCGGTGGCAGTTGCTCGCCGATGCGCCGTGCGGTGGCGGCGGGCGTGGGACCGCGCACCGGATTGACACCACTGAGGGCCTCGTAGAGAACAAGCGCGAGCGAATAGAGGTCGGCCAGCGCACCGATCTCTACTCCGTCGATCTGCTCGGGGGCCATGTAGGCGAGCGTGCCGAGCACGTCGCCGGTGCGGGTGAGGGACTCCTCGCCGCAGAGCAGCGCGCCACCGAAGTCGGTCAACTTCGCGGGGGCACCACCGTGAGAAGGGGGGTGCTCCGGGCCCGCCGGGGCCTGGTGGGGATCGGCGTGCGCCGGTACCAGCACGTTGTGGGGCTTGATGTCGCGGTGGATCACCCCGCGCCCGTGCGCATGCAGAAGTGCGTCGGCGAGCGCGATCCCGATTTCGATCACCTCCTCGTCGCGGAGCGCATCGTCGGCGATCAGCTGCGCAAGGGTGTCACCGTCAACCAACTCGGAGATCAAGTAGAAGGTGTCTGCCACGGCGCATGCCTCATACAGAGCGACGATCGCGGGGTGCATAAGACGGGCCGCGGCGTGCGCCTCGCGGGTCGCGCGCTGGTGGTCCTCGCCCGCGGGGAGGGGGATCGCCTTGAGTGCCACCTCGCGGTCGAGTAGCTCGTCGTGGGCGCGCCACACCACCCCGAAGCCGCCGGCGCCGAGGCGCTGGAGCAGGCGGTAACGGCCGAGCACTGGAGCCCCCCACCCAGGGGGCTCGTCACCCATGCGAGACTGCGGGCGCTCGCGCTCACGCGCAGGCGCGACCAATGTGTCGTGAACGTCCACCGACTCCTGCGTTCGCCGGTGCGCGAGCGCTCCCTGCCCCCGGTAGGCAGGAGAAGCGTGGGTGAGCGAGAAGTTGCAGATGGCACCATTCGCGAAGCGCGGCGGCCGAAGGGGCGGTCATACTGGTGCCTCCTCAACGCGAGCAGTCCCGCAAGGAGCACAAGGAGCCAGTCAGCTTGTCGTTTTTCGACGATGACGAGGGAGGAGCACAACGACCGGCCGCGGCGGGTGGGCGGGTGGGCGGACGAGCACCAAATCCCCCCCGGTCGCAGCCGAGCCCGCGCCGGCCACAACGGGTGGGCGGCGGACCAAGCCCAGCCGCCGACCGCCACACGATGATGGTGCGGCGGCGGATCGCTGCCGGGGTCGGGGTGGTGGTGCTGATCCTGATCGTGCTGCTGATCGACGGCTGCCTGAAGAGCGGCAAGGAAGAAGCGCTCAAGAGGTACAACCGCGAAGCGGGACAGCTGGTGGGCGAATCCGACCAGCAGGTGGGGCAGCCGCTGTTCGCCGGGCTCGCCGGCGCCTCCAGCGAACCGCCGCTGAATGTCGAGCAGAAAGTCAACGAACTGCGCGAAGTGGCACAGCGCCAGGCCGAACAGGCCAAGCGGCTGAGCGTCCCGAGCGAACTGGATGGGGCACAGCGCAATTTCACGCTGACGCTCAATCTGCGCGAGGAAGCACTGGCGAAGATCGCGCCGCTCGTGCGCGAGGCGCTGGGCGGCAAAGGCAAACAGGCGAGCTCCTCGATCGCCGGCGCGATGGAGATGTTCCTGGCCTCCGACGTGATCTACTCCCAGCGGGTGGCACCACTGATCCAGCAGGAATTGGCGGCGGGCGGCATCCATGGGCTGAGCACCACGGGGACGCAGTTCTTGCCGAACCTGGGCTGGCTGGAACCGAGCACCGTCGAAGAGCGCCTCACCGGGAAGTCCTCAGCCGCGGCGCAGAGCGGCCAGATCGCCCCGGGCACGCACGGCTCGGCGCTGAAGGGCGTGAGCGTTGGCGGCACCGAACTGCAGCCGGAATCGACGGGCACGGTCAACCACCTCAGCGGGGGATCCACCCCGACGTTCAAAGTGATGGTCGAAGACTCCGGGAGCAATTCAGAGACCGGCGTAAAGGTCGAAGTCACGGTGACCGCCGGGGGCAAGCAGTACAAAGACAGCCGCACGATCGCCAAAACCGAACCGGGCGTGACCTCGACCGTGAGCATTCCCGTGGAAGGCGTGCCGGCGGGCGCGGCCGCGAACGTGGTCGTCTACGTACAGCCCGTTCCGGGGGAGACCAACCTTGAAAACAACAAGGGCACCTTCCTAGCGGTGTTCAGCGGGTAGGTCCCGGACGCGCTCCAGGGCTAGCCGCCACGCGAAGGATCGTGCTGGTGTGGTTGCTCGCGCTCGCGCGATAGCTTGTCCGCATGAGCGCCTCCGAGCTGACCGACACGCAGGGAATCATCGTGATCGCCGCTGCCGCGATCGCCGTGGTGGTGCTGCTGGGATACGTGGCACTGGCGCTCAGCTTGCGCCGGTTGCGCGGCGCGCAAAAGATCGTGCTGGGCGAGGGGGAGCGCGACGTGGTGGCCCATGCAGCGGCGATCCAGGGAGGCTTCGAGGATCTGCGGGAGTACGTAGGGGAGGTGGCGGAACGCTTGGAGCAGCGGTTGGGTGGCGTAGAGGCAGGGTTGCGCGGCGCGATCTCTCATCGCGCGCTGGTGCGCTACGACGCCTACAACGAGCTCTCCGGACACCAGTCGGTATCGATCGCGCTGCTCGATGGGGCCCACTCGGGGGTGGTGCTCACATGCATCCACCATCGCGACCAGGCACGCGTCTACCTCAAGCAGGTGCACGGGGGCAAAGGCGAACTGGAGCTTTCGCCCGAGGAGGCAGAAGCGGTGCAGCTGGCGCTCTCTCCTGCGGGCAGCGGCGTGTCCTCTGGTCAGTCCGTGTGAGCGATGCTACCGCGCGTTGGTTTTCTGGGTCCGGCAGGGACTTTCACCGAGGAGGCACTGCTCTCCAGCGCCTTAGCCAACGCTGTAGAGCCGGTCGCGTTCGCGACGATCTACGACACGGTGGCGGCGGTGCGAAGGCAGGAAGTGCAGTGGGCGGTGGCGCCGATCGAGAACTCCCTCGACGGCTCGGTGACGGTGACGCTCGATCTACTCGCCGACGAGCACGGAGACCTCGAGATCGTGGGGGAAGCACTGCTGGCGGTGAAGCACTCGCTGATCGCCGCGCAGCAGGTGGCCCTGAGCGAGATCGAGGCGGTGATCTCCCATCCCCAGGTGCCGGGGCAGTGCACACGCCTGCTGCGAGGGGAGCTCGCCCACGCGCACGTGCTGCCGGCGAGCTCGACGGCAGAGGCAGTACGAATGGTGGCAACCGCAGGCGTGCAGGGACAGGCAGCGCTGGGAACGCGGCTAGCGGCGGACATCTACGGCGCCACCGTGGTGCGCGAGGGGGTGCAGGACCACGATGACAACGCCACACGCTTCGTGTGGCTGGCGCGGCGCGAGCCTGGCACCGAAGATCCCGCGGAGGACGCATCCCGGCCTCCGTTGCGCTTGCAGGGCGGCACAGGGGACGAAAGCCAGCCGAGCCAGTGGAAGACATCGGTGGTGTTCTGGGGTTCAGGGGCCGAGAGCCCCGGTTGGTTGGTGCGCTGCCTGGATGTGTTTGCCACACGTGCAATCAACCTGACCAAGATCGAGTCGCGCCCCCAGCGGGCCCGCATCGGGCACTACATGTTTTTCGTCGATCTTCAGCGCAGCGCGCGGGAGGCCGCGGTAGGGGAGGCGCTCGCGGGGTTGCGCGCGGTGTGCGAGCACGTGCGCGTACTCGGCTCCTACCCGGCGGGCACCGACCCATCCGGATCGTAGGCGGCGCGCGGCAAGTGAGCACAATCGACCACATTCGTCGCTACACTGCGCGCACGGATGGATACCACCATTCCACCAGACCCAGTTCGGTCCGTGCCGCCATCCGAGCACCGGCGGCGCGGGCCTGATAGTGGGCGGGTGCTCGTTTTGAACGCGACCTTCGAGCCGATCAATGTCTGCTCGGTGCGCCGCGCGGTGGTGCTGCTGCTCAAGGAGAAGGCCGAGCTGGTGGAGCGCGGCCGGTGGGAGTTGCACTCCGAGCGCACCACGCTGGCGCGGCCTGCGGTGATCCGCCTGGTGACCTATGTACGCGTCCCCCGCGACGCCCACCAGCGCAAGATCACGCGACGCGCGGTGTTTGCCCGCGACGGCTGGACCTGCCAGTACTGCGGCTCGCGCGCCAACCTCACCGTGGACCACGTGATCCCCCGCTCCAAGGGGGGGCCGTCGAGCTGGGAGAACATCGTGGCGTCGTGCGCGCCGTGCAACCGCCGCAAGGGCGACCGGCTGCCACGGCAGGCCGGCATGCAGCCGCGCCACGCGCCACGGGTTCCGCGCGCAGAGGTGTTCATTCACGTCGCCAGCCCGTCGATCCCGGCGGCGTGGCGCCAGTACCTGCCACAGACGGCCCAGGCTGCCTAACGGCCCCTCCTGAACCACTAGCGCGTCCGCCCGGCCGTTGACTCGCCCAGGGGGCGGCGCCCGGGTCGGCCAGCTGCTCGACACAACGCCGAGCGCGAAAAGGCGAGGGGCGCCGCAACCCCCGCGACGCCCCTCGTACAACTGGCTTGACTGGAAAGACCGAGACTGCCTGCACTGCCGGAGGGACCAGAGCCGGCGGCGGTCTCGGGGTGTCCCGGGTTGGATTCCGCTACGCGGTCCAGCCTGCCGACCTAGCGGCCGGTCACCTCCAGGGTCCCGCAAGAACTGTCACTCAACGTACGGACCACCTCCTTTCTCTGGTCTCGCCAGAGTAGCGGACGGGGATGACGTCACGCAAGGGGGGAGTTGCCGTTCTCCCCAGGATCGCCGTGGAGCTCCTCCTCGGAGGAGTCCAGCAGCTCGTCTCGGTCGTTCTCGCCGGTGCCGTCCACGCCGGCGCCATCCCCACCGCCCTCCTCCACACTGTCGTCCTCCCCGCCGTCGTCGACCACCAGCGCGACGGCGCTGACGACGTCGTCATCCTTGAGGTTCATCAGCCGCACGCCCTGGGAGGCGCGGCCATAGCGGCTGATCCCCTTCACCGAAGTCCGCTGCACCATGCCGCCGATCGAGATGAAGATCAGCTCCTCGTGCTCACGCACCACCAGCGCCCCGGCGAGCGCACCCTTGCGGTCGGTGAGCGCGATCGTCTTGACGCCCATCGCGCCGCGGCCCTTGCGGGGGTAGTCCGCGATCGGCGTGCGCTTGCCGTAGCCGTTCTCGGTGACCACCAGCAGCTCCTGGTCGTCGCGGGCGACGTCCATCGCGAGCACGTAGTTGCCTTGCTTGGAGACGTTCATGCCGCGCACACCCGAGGTGTCGCGGCCCATCGGGCGCGCCTGAGACTCCTGGAAGCGCGTCGCTTGGCCGGAACGGGAGACGAGCAGGATGTCGTCCTCGCCGCTGGTGCGGCGCACGGCGACCAACTCGTCGTCGTCGCGGATCTTGATCGCGATGATGCCGTCGGCGTTGATCGGGGTGTTGTAGGCCTTGAACTCGGTCTTCTTGACGATCCCCTGGCGGGTGGCGAACACGAGGTAGGCGCCCTCGCTGTAGTCGCGGGTGGCCAGCACCGACTGCACCCGCTCGCCCTCGCGCAGCGGCAGCACGTTAACGAGGGCACGGCCCTTGGCGGTGCGGGAGGCCTCGGGCAGTTCGTAGACCTTCGAGCGGTACACCTTGCCGCGGTTGGAGAAGAACAGCAGGTAATCGTGGGAGGAGCAGACGAACAGGTGCTCGATGAAGTCGCCGTCCTTCATGTCCATCCCGGTCACGCCGCGTCCGCCGCGGTGCTGCTGGCGGTAGGTCGCCAGCGGCAGCGACTTGATGTAGCCGGTACGGGTGATCGTGATCACCATCTGCTGGTCGGCGATCAGGTCCTCGATGTCGATCTCGTCCTCGGAGTGGGTGATCTCGCTGCGGCGCTCGTCGCCGAAGCGCTCGCGAATCTCCGCGAGCTCCTCCTTGATCACCGCCAGCACACGGCCCTCGTCGCCGAGGATCGCGCGCAGCTCGGCGATCCGCTCGGTGACGTCGGCGTGCTCCTGTTTGATCGAATCGGCCTCCAGCGCCGTCAGCTGGGAGAGGCGCAGGTCGAGGATCGCGCTGGCCTGGATGTGGCTGAGCTCGAAGCGCTCGACCAACTGCTCGCGGGCAGCGTCGCGGTCGCGCGCGGCACGGATCAGCGCGATGATCGCGTCGAGGTTGTCGAGCGCGATCAACAGGCCGAGCAGGATGTGAGCGCGGGCCTCCTTCTCGGAGAGCTCGTGCTTGGTGCGGCGCACGATCACTTCGCGCTGGTGGGCCACGTAGTTGTGGATCACCGCGCGCAGGTTGAGCGTGCGGGGGACGTTGTCGACGAGCGCGACCATGTTGACCCCGAAGGTGGACTGCATCGGGGTGTGCTTGTAGAGCTTGTTGAGCACGACCTTGGGGATCGCGTCGCGCTTGAGCTCGATCACCAGGCGCATCCCGCGCTTGTCGGACTCGTCGCGCAGATCGGAGATCTCGGGAATCCGTTTGTCGCGGACGAGATCGGCGATCTTCTCGATCAGGTTGCCGGGCCCGCCCTTCTTGACCATGAACGGCAGCTCGGTGACAACGATCGCCTCCTTGCCGTGGCTGAGCGGCTCGACGTGAGCGCGGGCCTGCACGCGCACCCGCCCGCGGCCGGTCTCGTAGGCGTCTTTGATGCCGGCGCGGCCGAGGATGATCCCGCCGGTGGGGAAGTCGGGACCCTTGATGTGGCGCATCAGCCCCTCGACCTCGATCTCGGGGTCCTCGATGTAGGCAACCGTCGCGTCGATCACCTCGCGCAGGTTGTGCGGCGGGATGTTGGTGGCCATGCCCACCGCGATCCCGGAGGAGCCGTTGACGAGCAGGTTGGGGAAGCGCGCGGGCAACACCAGCGGTTCGCGCTTGGAGCCGTCGTAGTTGGGCACGAAGTCGACGGTGTCCATGTCGAGATCGCGCAGCATCTCGGTGGCGATGCGGGCGAGGCGGGCCTCGGTGTAGCGCATCGCGGCGGCGGGGTCGTCATCGACGGAGCCGAAGTTGCCCTGGCCGTCGACGAGCTCATTGCGCATCGAGAACTCCTGCGCCATCCGCACGAGCGTGTCGTAGATGGCGGAGTCGCCGTGCGGGTGGTACTTGCCCATGACCTCGCCGACGATCAGCGCGCACTTCGAGTAGGAGCGGTTGGGGCTGAGCCCAAGCTCGTTCATTGCGTAGAGCACGCGGCGGTGCACCGGCTTCAGGCCGTCGCGCACGTCGGGCAGCGCCCGGCCGACGATCACCGACATCGCGTAGTCGAGGTAGGCGGTGCGCATCTCCTCCTCGAGCGCGCGCGGCTCGATGTTGCCGCCCGTGAGCGTGTCAGGCGTTGCCATCCCGCACCTCCCTAGACATCAAGGTTGACGACGGCGCGTGCGTTGTCCTCGATGAACGCGCGGCGCGGCTCGACCTGGTCGCCCATCAACATCGAGAAGATCCTGTCAGCGGAGGCGGCGTCCTTGAGCGTGACCTGCGCCAGCGTGCGCGTCTGCGGCGCCATCGTCGTTTCGCCGAGCTGCTCGGCGTTCATCTCGCCGAGCCCCTTGAAGCGCTGCAGTTTGACCCCCTTCTGGGCGACGTTCAAAACGGCCTGGCGGAGTGCCTCGAAGGAGGGGGCGCTTTCGTGGGCGTCGCCGAGGCGCACCTCGAAGGCGGGTGTGCCGGCAAGCTCGATCAGCTGCTCGTGCACGGCGGCCAGCTGGCGGTACTCCTGGGAGTCGAACAGCGTCCGCTTGATGCGGTGGGTGCGCGCAAAGCCGGTGCGCGTCTCCACGGCCTTGACCCGCAGCTCGAGCGGGTCAACCTCGAGCAGCTCGGTGGCGTGCGTCTCCCCCTCCAGGCCCTCGCGGGAGAGCAGCTCGATCGCCTGCTCCGCGTTGGTTACCCGTTCGCCCAGCAGCGAGGACTCCTCCAGGAACTGGACCATCTCATGGCCATGGGCGGCGCGCAGCGAGGAGGCCCACCCTTCGTACTGCTTGAGCAGGCGTGTGAATCGCTGCCAGCGATTGTCGGTCAGCTTGAACTGGGCGCCGTGGCGGTCGGCGACTTGGAGCTTCTCCCACTTGTCGGTGAGCAGGATCTCCTTGAGCTCGGCCTCCTTCTCGATGTAGCGCTCGCGCGAACCCTGCTTGAGCTTGTACAGCGGCGGCTTGGCGATGTAGACGTAGCCGGCCTTGATCAGCTCTTCCATCTCGCGGAACAGCAGCGTCAGCACGAGCGTGCGGATGTGGGCGCCGTCGACGTCGGCGTCGGTCATCAGCACAACCTTGTGGTAGCGGGCGTTCTCGATGTTGAACTCGTCGCGCACGCCGGTGCCGATCGCGGTGATCAGCGCCTGGATCTCGACGTTCTGCAGAACCTTGTCGATGCGTGACTTCTCGACGTTGAGAATCTTTCCCCGCAGCGGCAACACCGCCTGGGTGTTGCGGTCGCGGCCCTGCTTGGCGGAGCCCCCGGCGGAGTCGCCCTCGACCACGAACAGCTCGGCCAGCGAGGGATCCTTGACCGAACAGTCGGCGAGCTTACCGGGCAGCGTGGAGTTCTCCAGGGCGGACTTGCGGCGCGTCAGGTCGCGCGCCTTGCGGGCGGCCTCGCGGGCGCGCTGCGCCTGCACGGACTTCATGATCACCGCGCGCGCCTCGCTCGGGTTCTCCTCCAGAAACTCACCCAGGCCGCCGTTGACGATCGACTCGACGAAGCCGGCGATGCCGGGGTTGCCGAGCTTGGTCTTGGTCTGCCCCTCGAACTGCGGGTCGCGCAGCTTGACGGAGATGACCGCCGTCAGCCCCTCACGGACGTCCTCGCCCGAGAGGTTGTCCTCTTTCTCCTTGAGCAGGCCGTGGTCGCGCGCGTACTTGTTGAGCGTGCGCGTGAGCGCCGAGCGAAAGCCCGACATGTGGCTGCCGCCCTCGCGTGTATTGATGTTGTTGGCGAACGAGTGGATCGACTCCTGGTAGGAGGAGTTCCACTGCATCGCGACCTCTACCGCCCCCTCCTCGCTCTCGCCGGCAAAGAACACGACCTTGCGGTGGACGGTCTCCTTGTTCTCGTTGAGGTAGGCGACAAAATCCTCGATCCCTCCCTCGTAACGGAACTCGGCGGCGTGGCCCTCGGCGCGCTCATCGACGATCGAAATGTGCAGGCCACGCGTCAGGAAGGCGGTCTCACGCAGGCGCTCTTCGAGCGTGCGAAAGTCGAAGTCGAGGCTCTCGAAGATGTCGGCGTCGGGAAGGAAGGTGATGGTGGTGCCGGTGGAGGCGCCAGCTGCGAGCTTCTCGCCGCGCTGGAGCTCACCCTGGGGTGCGCCGCGTGAGTATTCCTGGCTCCACGCATATCCGTCGCGGCGAATCTCGACGGTGAGGCGCTCGGAGAGCGCGTTGACAACCGACACGCCGACGCCGTGTAGGCCGCCGGAGACCTTGTACCCGCCGCCGTCACCAAACTTGCCGCCCGAGTGCAGGACGGTGAGCACGACCTCCACGGCGGGGCGGCCCTCTTTCTCGTGCATCGCGACGGGGATGCCGCGGCCGTCGTCCACGACGGTGACCGAGTTATCGGGGTGGATCGTGACCGAGACCTCGGTGCAGAAGCCGGCGAGCGCCTCGTCCACAGAGTTGTCCACAACCTCGTACACAAGATGGTGGAGGCCCATGACGCCGGTGGAGCCGATGTACATGCCAGGGCGCTTACGGACGGCCTCCAAGCCCTCGAGCACGGTGATGTCCTGCGCGTCGTAGCTCGCGTCGGCGCGCATGATGGGGTCGTTGGTGGCGCCCGACCCAACTCCCTCGGGCGCGCCATCTGTGTTCTCTACGGCCAATTGGCCTCCACTTCATCTCCAGAAGACGTGAGAAAGCCCCGGAATCCGAGCTCGACAGACCGCGGACCGGGGCCGTACGTTGTCCACAGAACGATAGCACAAGGGGTCCCTCCACCAGCCTCGCCAACCGCCCCAAATGCCCGTGAATAGCAGGGAAAACGGCCCACGTATATCAACCCACACGGCAGCGTAGCTTGTGCAGCAGATCCTCACCGAGAGCGACGTTTAGGCGGGTGAGCAACTCGGAGGACATCAGCTCCAGCTCCTGTGACCAAACGGCCGACTCGCATCGCACGCTCAGCACCCCATCACGCTCGGCGGTGGGGGTGGCGGCAGCGGCGACGGCCGCCCCAACCGAGCTCTCCCAACAGGCCTGCACACGACCCAGCGTGCTCGCCGGCGCCACCGCCGCAGTGAAGCCTTCGAGCGCCAGCGAAAGCGGGCGTGGAGCGGGTCTGCTGAAGCTCATGCGGCGAGTGCCTCCTGGAGGATCGCTCCCGGCGCGATCCTCAGGCGGGCGATACTCGCGCCATTGGAGCTCGCCCCCGCCGTACTGGACCTTCCCGCCGCCCCCCGCCCTGCGCTCGCACCGGGGACGTGAGCGAGGTCGGTGGTCGCGATCACGCTCTGGCCACCGCCGGCGAGCTCGTGAGCGAGTAGCTCCCGGCGCTCGGCGTCGAGCTCGCTCATCACATCGTCTAGCAACAGCAACGGTGTACGCCCGCGCAACTCAGCCAGCACCCCTCGCTCGGCCAGCAAGAGTGCCAGCAGAGCGAGGCGCAGCTCGCCCTGCGAACCGTAGCTGCGCAGCTCATGACCGTCGCGTAGAAATACGAGCTCGTCGCGGTGGGGACCATGCGCGCAGTAGCCGCGCTCCAGCTCGCCGGGCAGGCGCTCGCGCAACTCGGCGACGAACTCATCTACCGACGCAGCGCGAGAGCGTGGACGGTAGCGCATCGCCGCATCGCCACTCAAGCCGAGTTGGGCAGCACGCACGGCGAACGACTCATGCAGCAGGTCCACCACGCGTTGGCGGTCTTCGCGTAGGGCTATCGCGTGGCGGGCCAGCTCGCCGTCCCATGTCGGCAGCGTCGCATGCGAGGCACGCCCGGCACGGATGCCGCCCAGTAGCGCGTTGCGCTGGCCCAGCGCGCGTGCGTAGGCTCGGCGCGTCGCTACGCGGGGCGGCCACAACGCGGCCACCAAGCGGTCGAGGTGGGCACGGCGGGGCGCGGGAGAGCCCTTCAAAAGCTCCAGGCGATCGGGGATGAAAACACCGAGCAGCGGGCGCGTCTCGACGTCAAGCAAGCGCTCCACGGTGGCCCCATCACAAGACATTCGCTTGACCGAGCGCTCCTCCCCCTCGCGGATCCCATACCCAACGATCAGCTCGTGACGATCGGCGCCATCGTGGACGGTAACCGAGACGCGCGTTGCCTGCTGGCCAAAGCGCACCAGCTCGCGCTCGTTGCGCGTGCGTAGGGGATGTCCGGTGCAGCCGAAGTAGAGCGCCTCCAACAGATTGGACTTGCCCGCGCCGTTAGGCCCATGCAGGACGGTCAGGCCCTCCCCCAGGTGCGCCTCAGCACGGGCATATGTGCGGAAATCGCGCAGTGAGACGCTTAGAACGCGCACGGCAGCGCCGTTACGTGTTCAGGCGAATCGGCATCACCAGATACACGAAATCGCCCGCCTCGGGAGACTCGATCAGCCCGGGGCGCAGTGGGCTGATCAACTTCATCACGAGCTCGTCGGTGTCGATGCTCTCCACCCCGTCGCGCAGGAACTCGGGATTGAAGCCGATCTCAAATGGCTCGCCATGAAAGGGGACTGGGATCATCTCGCTAGCCTCGCCCACATCCGGCGTCTGCGCTGAGACGGTCAGCTCGCCCTCACTGAAGGCCAGGCGCAACGGAGCGTTCTTCTGGGCAAGAAGGCTGATCCGCCGCACGACACCCGTCAACTCCGGAGCAGAGAGCGTCAGCTCGTGATCCGCGGACTCGGGAATCAGCTGACGGTAGTTGGGGAACTGGCCATCGATCAGCCGCGAAGAGAGGATCGCTCCGCCCAACTCGAAGATCACCTGGTTCCGCCCCAGGCCAAACGTCAGCTCAGCGCACTGATACTGCTGGGCGACCCGAGTTAGCTCCTGCAGCGCGCGGGCTGGCACGTTCGCCTCCAGACTTCCTTGCAGCGGAACCTCGAGTGTTGTGCGCTTGACGCTCAAGCGGTAGGAGTCGGTTGCAACCATGCGCAACTCACGGTCGGAGGCGGAGATCAAGATACCTGTGAGCACCGGCCTGGTCTCATCATGCGAGGCTGAGCGCGCCACTCGCTCGATGGTCTTCACAAAGGCCTCAGCCGGGAGCGTCATGCGAGACTCCTCGGCGGCGCTCGGCAGCGCGGGAAAATCCTCAGCACGTAGAGTCCGGAGATGGAAGATAGCGCTGCCGCATAAAAGCTCCACATCTTGCTCAGAGGGCCGTAGCTCCAGGCTAGACTGCTCAGCTGGAAGAGCTCTCACGACGTCAAGTAGTAGGCGGGCTGGGAGTAGAGCTTGGCCTAGACGCGTTACCTCAGCGGAGAGCGGAACACGTAGCCCAACCTCGGTGTCGGTGGCTAGCAACTCCGCACCAGAGTCCCCAGCAACGAGCAATACTCCGGAAAGGGCTTGAACGGCACTACGGGTGGACGCTACTCGCGTGACCGTCTGTAGCTGGGTCAGGAGCTCTGATGTGGGGAGGGTTAGCTTCATCTAGTGGTTATAGGTAGAGGAGTAGTAGGGCCTGTGGAGATGTGGATTGTGAGGGTAGCCTTGAAGCGGACTGCAAGAGGGTGTGGAGTGTTTGGGGTGTAGTGTGGCAAGTGTGCCGGTCAGGAGTGCGTGTTCTGTAGTACGCAGCGGAGATCATCCACAGCTTTGCGGGACGCGGAGTCGGCGAGGATCTTCTGCTCCGCGCGGCGGACAGCGTGCAAGACGGTGGTGTGGTCGCGTCGTCCAAAGTGTCGCCCGATCGCTGGCAGCGACTCGTTCGTTAGCTCTCGCGCGAGGTACATGGCAACTTGCCGAGGCCAGGCAATGCGGGCGGTGCGCGCCGGGGAGAGCAACTCCTCGGCGGAGAGGTCGAAGTGCCGACAGGCGGCGGCTTGGATGTCGGCGAGAGTATGGGCACGCGAGGTGATGCGGGGATAGAGACCATCGAGCACCTCGGTGGCCAACTCGGGCGTGAGCGGGCGACCGGTGAGCGAGCTGAATGCGACCACGCGGATCAGGGCGCCCTCAAGGGCGCGTACGTCGAGGGCGATGCGTTGGGCGATGAGCTCAAGCGAGCCGGGTTGGAGGTTGACGACGCGATCTTGATGGGCTCGCTTACGAAGGATGGCGAGCCGGGTGTTGATGTCGGGAGGACGGATGTCAGCGACTAGTCCGGCTTGGAAACGCTCGCGTAGGCGGTCTTCGAGGGCCTGTAGGTCTCGTGGCGGCCGATCAGAGGTAAGCACCAGTTGTGCCCCTGCTTCGTAGAGAGTGTTGAAGGTATGGAAGAACTCCTCCTCGGTGCGGGCCTTTCGCTCGAGGAATTGGACGTCGTCGACAAGCAGCACGTCGACGTCGCGGAAGCGACTCTTGAAGAGGTCCATGCCCCCGCTTGTAAGGGCAAGCTGGAACTGGTTGGTAAAGGCCTCGCCGGTGCTGGCGAGGACATTTAGACCGGGGTTGCAGCTCTGCAGGAGGTTGGCGATGGAGCGCAGGAGATGAGTCTTGCCAAGCCCCGGCGCTCCGCAGATAAAGAGCGGGTTATAGGCCTGGCCGGGTAGCTCGGCGACTGTCAGTGCCGCGGCGTGAGCGAGCCGGTTGGAGTCCCCAATGACGAAGTGCTCGAAGCTGAGCCGTGGGTTCCCGGTCGGATCGAAAGCGGAGGGGGCCCGCCGGCCGCCACCCGGGTCGATCTCGCTGGGCCGCCCACCACGGCCGCCCGCGGCCGAGCGGGGATTGCGTGTCGGTGTCGAGGGCGGCCGATGGGGATGTTGGGGTTGGGAGTGGATGACCTCGACGGTTATGTCGGGTCCTAGGAGTGTTGCGACGCTGGTTTGCAAGAGCCGTCCGAAGCGTTCGCGAACCCATGCACAGGAGCGGGCGGGGGCCTCGACGGTGAGTGTTCCACGGGCAACTTCGCGCGGTCGTAGGGGTGCCAGCCAGACGCGATAGGTGGAGTCGTCGACCGCCGCTTCGAGTCTGCTCTGCACCTGCAACCAGATCTGCTCCAATTCGGTGCTCACGGCAGCGTCAATCCGCTCCTTTGGGAGTGGGTAGTGGCTCTCTGAGTGGGGTCCCGGGGGGCCCGGCCGGCTGAATATACCCCAAGCCAGAGTGTGCCTGATGGAATCGCTCGGCTAAAGGCGCAAATGGCGAGAAAAACCGTACGGCTGGGCGTTTGGCAGACGTGGCTCCTTCGTGGCGTGAGTGGCCCTATACTGGCGTGCGGCGCTGCCCGCTCGGCGGGTCGTTTGGCGAGCGTGAGCGGCGTCCTGGAGGCAACCTATGAAGCGCACCTACCAACCCAAGAAGCGAAAGCGAGCCCGTGCCCATGGGTTTCGCGCGCGTATGCTCACCCGCGGCGGCCGGCTGATACTCAAGCGTCGGCGTGACAAGGGCCGCAAGCGCTTGTCAGCGTGACGGGATGGCGCCGCGAGTGCCACGTCGCGCTGCCCACCGGGGACGTCTCTCCCATAGTGCGGAGTTCGAGCGGGTGTATCGCCATGGTCGCTCCTCAGCGAACCGCCATCTGGTGCTTTACAGCTTCCCCAACTCCGACGCGGAGCGCCCTCGGCTGGGGCTTTCCGTCTCACGTAAGGTGGGTGGGGCGGTTGAGCGCAACCGCGTAAAGCGGCTTCTGCGCGAAGCGTTTCGTAGCGTCGAGGAAGAGCTGGTCCCGGGTCAGGACGTCGTCGTCGTCGCCCGCCCGCCTGTGAGCGAGCTCGCCGAGCGCGAGGGTTTGGCGGGCATTGATGCCTCGCTGGGTGAGTTGCTCACCAAGGCAGGCATGCGTGGTTCTGGCGAGCCGGAGTCGGAGGAGGAGCGGCGGTGAGCGCCCTGTCTGATCCTCTCGCTGAGAGCCGTCTAGCGTGGCTGTTTGGCCACGTTTCGCGCTTCGCCAGGATGCTCGTGAGCGCTCCGATCGTGGGTTACCAGCGGGTAATCTCGCCGGGGCTGCCGCGGCGATGCAGATATGAGCCGACATGCTCGCGCTATGCGGTTCAGGCGCTCTCTGAGTACGGCATACTGAGGGGCCTGGTGCTCGCGGCGTGGCGTCTACTCAGGTGCAACCCATGGAGTCCTGGTGGGTACGACCCGGTGGAGGCCCAGCGGCTTTTCCGGGTTGAGTCCGTGCCTCAAGCTCGCCGCTGACGCGAGCCGACGAGGCAGAAAGACCCCACGAAACTCAGATGCCGATTCTCGCGAACATCATTCAGGAAGCGTTCTCGCCACTGATCAGCCTGTTTGAAGCTGTGCTCGTGTTCATCCACGATCACGCCGGCATCAGCTGGGGACTTGCGATCGTGGGCCTGACCGTGATCGTGCGCGCCGTGATGATGCCGGCGACGTTCAGCCAGTTTCGCTCGATGCGCAAGATGCAGCTTGTCGCCCCGGAGTTGAAGGCGCTGAAAGAGAAGTACAAGGACGACAAACAGCGCCAGCAGGAGGAGATGATGAAGCTCTACCGGGAGAAGGGGATCAACCCCTTTGCCTCCTGTCTGCCGCTGGTGCTGCAGTTGCCGGTCTTCATCTCGCTCTTCTACATGTTGCGCACCGATTTGAAGAAGCACATCTGTGGGCCGGCCCTCGTGTCGCACTACAACGCGATGCACCACGCGGCAATCGCGAGTGTCTCGCATCTGCCGGCCAAATACATCGAACAGACCAGCTGCCAGAGCGTGGATCCTGGCTCGGCGAAATTCCTGTTCGTGCCGGACATCACAGCGAAGGCGACCGGCGTTGTGCTGATCGTACTCCTAGCGCTCTATATATCCTCGCAGGTGGTCTCGACGCTGCTGATGAGCGCGAGCGCCGAACCGAGTCAGCGCTGGATGATGTTGGGCCTGCCGTTGATCTTCGTGGTGATCCTCATCAGGTACCCGGCGGGGCTCCTGATCTACTGGATCACAACCAATCTCTGGACGATTGCCCAGGGCTATATCGTGCGGCGGCGAATTGGACCACCTCCGGTGCCTCTCGGCAAGGGGATTCCCCCGCCCGCTAGTGGCGGCTCCTCGTCGAACGGGAGTGGTGCCGACGACGGAGGACCGAAGGGGAGATCGGGTGGCCCGACAGGCGAGCCCGCGCTCGCGGGAGTTGGCGTTGGGGGCGCTCCTCCACCACCGCCACGCAAGAAGAAGAAACGCTCGGGCCGTCGTCGATGAGTGAGCAGTTGGAGTCACGGTCCGATGGGCAGGAGGACTCGGCCGAGCTTCTAGCCGAGCTGCTTGAGGAGGTGGTGGATGGCCTTGGCGTGGATTGCGAGGTGAGCGTCGAGGAGCGGGATGGCGAGCTGCGCGGGTGTATCGAGGGGGAGGATGTCGGGCTCGTTATCGGCCGTCGAGGCCAGACGATCGATGCGGTTCAGCATTTGGCGCAGCGGATTCTCTTTCACGGTGGCGCCTCGAAGGTTCGTGTGGTGATTGACGCCGACGGCTACCGCGAGCGGCGGGCGCATACGCTTCAGCGGGACGCCGACGACGCCGCTGAGGAGGTATTTCGTTTGGGAGAGCCAGTGGAGCTCTCGCCGATGCCAGCATCGGAGCGGCGTGTGGTGCACGAACATCTGCGCGAGCGGGGCGATGTGCGCACGCACAGCGAGGGTGAGGAGCCCGAGCGGTACTTGGTGGTCTCGCCACTGGCGGAGTGAGGCTCGCGGGCTGCTGGGACTACCGGGGACGGTTTCACGTGAAAGCTAAGGGGCCTCTTGCTCCTGCCTTACCCAAGCTCGAGGGACTGGCCGAGCGCTACCGCCTGAACGAGGCGCAGCGCTCGCAACTGGAGGCGATCCTGCTGGCGGTGGCGGTGGACGGGCGAGCCCCGACAACGGTACGCGACCCGGCGCGGGCAGTGGATGTGCACCTCGCCGACTCGCTCGTTGCGCTAGATGTCGAGACGCTAACCCGTGCGCGAGCGATCACGGACCTCGGCGCCGGCGCAGGCTTTCCGGGGTTGGCGCTGGCGGTCGCGCTCCCGGAAGTGGAGTTTCGGTTGATCGAGTCGCAGGCTCGCAAGTGCAGATTCATGGAAGGGCTCCTCGCGCGGGCCGAGGTTGCCAACGCGCGCGTGGTCTGTGCCCGTGTCGAGGAGTGGCGGGAAGGGTTGGGGGCTAACGACGTGGTGCTAGCACGGGCGCTGGCGCCGTCGCCGGTTGTGGTCGAGTACGCCGCTCCGCTCCTGCGGATAGGCGGTGCGCTGGTCGATTGGCGTGGGCGTCGTGAGCCAGGGGCCGAGCGGTTGGGAATCGACGCTGCCGGGCAGCTGGGCATGGATCTCACCGAGATCCGGCACGTCGAGCCGTACGCTGGGGCCCGGGACCACCATCTCCACATCTACGCGAAGCGTCGTGAGACGCGGAGTGGCTTCCCGCGCCGCGCGGGAATGGCTCGTAAGCGGCCGTTGGCGCGATGAGAGCGTCGGGGGAGGTGGGATCCAGGCATTGAAGAGATGGCCCGCACGGCCGGGGAGCCACGGGATCGCAATCGGCGCTAGCGTGCCGGTCACGATGGGAACGGTCTACGCGATCGCCAACCAGAAGGGCGGGGTTGGCAAGACAACCACGGCGGTGAACGTGGGGGCTTGCATCGCCGAGGCCGGCTATCGCACGCTGCTGGTGGATGTCGATCCGCAAGCGAACGCAACAGTGGGCCTGGGTTTTCCGCGAACGCAGGCGCCCGGATTGTATGAGGTTCTGACCGGCTCATGTACGGCTGGAGATGCGGTCGTAGAGACAACTATCGCCGGCTTGGCGCTGTTACCGGCGGGTGCGGGCTTGGCTGGAGCCAACGTCGAGCTGCCTCGTCTGCAGAGGTTCGAGGGCCAGCTGCGCGAGGGTCTCGAGCCGATCAGGGGAGATTTTCAATACATCCTGCTGGACTGCCCGCCATCGCTCGGTCCGCTGACGGTGTGCGCTCTGGTGGCGGCGGACAGGGTGATTGTCCCAGTGCAGACTGAGTACTTCGCGCTCGAGGGCTTGGCGGGCCTGCTAGAGACGCTCGAGCTGGTCCGCCGCGAACTCAACCCGGGCCTGACCGTGGCCGGGATGCTGCTGACGATGCACGACAGCCGCACCCGGCTGGGCCGCGACGTCGAGCGCGAGGTGCGCGAGCACTTCCGCGAGTTGGTGTTCCAGACGGTGATTCCGCGCAACGTTCGCGTCGGGGAGGCTCCCAGCTACGGCCTGCCCGTAACCCATCACGACCCGCACAGCACGGGGGCGGAGGCGTATTTCGAGCTTGCTAAGGAGGTGGCGGCACGTGGCTAGGCCAAAGCCGGGGATGGGTAGGGGTCTGGAGGCGATCCTCTCGGTGTCATCTCCCGGCGCCGCGCACGAGGAGCTGCGCGAGGTGCCGGTGGAGTCGATCTCCCCCAACCCCAACCAGCCACGGCGGCGCTTCGACGAGGAGGCGCTGAGCGCGTTGGCGGAATCGCTCGGAGAGCGCGGGGTGCTGCAACCGGTGCTCGTGCGGCCCAAGCCGGATGGCACCTACGAGCTGATCGCGGGCGAGCGCCGCTGGAGGGCATCGGGGATCGCCGGCCTGAAGACGATCCCGGCGCTTGTGCGGCCCCACGACGATGCGGCCTCGCTGGAGCTGGCACTGATCGAGAACATGGCCCGCGAGGATCTCAACCCGATTGAGGAGGCGCGGGCCTGCGCCGCCCTGGTCGAGGAGCTCGGGCTCACCCGCGAGCAGGTGGGCCGCCGCGTGGGCCGCGGCAGGGTCGCGGTTACCAACCTCATGCGGCTGCTCGACCTACCCGACGAGGTGCTCGAGCTGTTGGAGGGCGGCGGGCTCAGCGAGGGCCACGGCCGGGCGCTGCTGCTCGCCAAGGACCACAGCATCCGTCGACAGTTGGCACGCTCTGCGGCCGCGGAGGGATGGTCGGTGCGCACTGTTGAGGATCGCGCGCGGCGCAGCAACGGGGAGGCGCAGGGCGACGCGGGCGAGGGGCGCCGGGCTCGGGCGATCCGCGGGGTGCACCCCGACCAGGCCGCCGCGGCCGCGGAGATCGAGGAGAGCTGGGGCGAGGCGCTCGGGGCCGAGGTGAAGGCCCGTCCGAGGGCGGACGGGAGCTATCGGGTAGAGCTCTCGTTCGAGTCCTCCGAGGAGGCGCTTGCGTTGGCTTCTAGGCTCGGTGCTCGCGTCGGGTCCTGATCGGGGACGGACGCTAGAATCCGCGCTGCGGGCGATTAGCTCAGTCGGTTAGAGCGCTTCTCTGATAAGGAAGAGGTCCCTGGTTCGAATCCAGGATCGCCCATTGGTCGATTGCTCGTGATAGAGCGGGATTGGATGGTCGCGCGGCCGTGCGCTCTGTCCCGTCCGCCCCGGTTTCGGCGACTCGTCTGCCGATATCTGCCAATTGGGCCCACTTGACCGCCGACGGGTTTCCTAAAGTAGTCCACGATGACGGACTCCGACCTGCCGGGCGAATCGGCCGACTCTGCGTTGCTGGATGTCGAGGTGCTCCCATCGGGCACGCTGAAGAGGATTCACGTCAACCAGCACGTCATCCGGCGGAACACCAAGACGGGCGACACGGCACCCCCGCTGAGCGTCAAGACGTCCAAGGGGTCCGTACCATGCAGCCAAGTCATGATTCACGGTGATTCTGTTGTCTGCTACTCCCCCGAGCGTCCGCTGTCGTGTGGTGCACGGGTATGGATCGAGACGCGAGCTCGCCTCACGCTGGGTGTCGCCGGGAACCGTCTTTGAGAGTCGCGTTCGGAAGCGACGTGGCTTCCCGACGACGACCGTCTGGCTTCGCGCGCGGAGGAGCCGCGAACGTTCTAAACGCAGCGCGCGCTTCCTCGGTCTGCGGGGAAATGGGAATGAGGACCAGTGGCTCGAACGGCCTCGCCGCTTGACCAATTTCTGCGACGGAACTCGCAACGGTGGCGCGCAGTAGCCGGAACTCCAGCGCGAGAGAGACCCCGTCCGCGTCATGCGAACTGGCGACTGCGGCGAGAAGGCTGCTTCGCGTCGAATGCCAGACGCGCCTCGCGTCGTCCAAACCCTTTGTCGCCCTCACGATGAGCGCGACAAGGGCCGTCTCCAGGACGTCCTTTTCGTAGTAGCGGCCATCTGGCCGATCATCGATCAGGCTCTGCTTGATCCAGTTCCGCCGAGTGGACCGGGCGACTCCGGTGATCCGCAGCAACGCAGCTTCGTCAACGCAAACGATGCTGTCCGGCTGGGATGAGATAGTTTCGGTCATGAATCGGGCTATTTGGCCAGGATCTTGGACACAATGAGGGGATGATGACGTTTCGCGGAGCCAGATGCTCCTTGTCGCGTACCGTTCCGTAGTCGGCGAGCGCTCGAGCCTCTACAACCAGCTGCAAGCCCTCCACGTCGGAGCACCAGGCGCTCTACGGGAAAGGATCGGCTCGGCTCGCAACGGTGCCAGGCTCGCCGAGCGTCTCACCGGGATGCGGACACGCCCGACTGCGAGCCTGCCTGAGAACACCACCCTGCAAGTCCTCCGTGACATCGCCAACCGCACCAGGGCCCTCGACGCCCAGGCCGAGGGCTACACCCGCGAAATCGAGGAGCTCGTTCGCTCCCTCGCCCCGAAGCTCATGGAGGAGCCCGGCGTCGGGCCGATCTGCGCCGGCAAGCTCCTGGTGTTCAACCCCGCGCGTTTCACCAGCGAGGCAGCATTCGCACGCGCCAATGGCACCGCGCCACAACCAGCGTCCTCCGGCAAAACTGTCCGCCACCGCCTCAGCCGCGGAGGCGACCGCCAAATCAACGCCGCGATCTACACGACCGCGCTCTCACGCTCCGTCCACCACGCCCCAAGCCGCGCCTACATCATCCGCAGAACCGACGAAGGAAAGACCAAGCGCGAGGCCATGCGATCCCTCAAGCGACACCTCTCCCGCCACCTCTACAGGCAGCTCGCAAACACGCCCTTGACAACATAGAAGCATCCAACGAGTTTCCGTTCGACCGGCCCAGCAGGATCTTTCACCCGACCTCCCGTGGCCTCCCACAGGCCCCCACTCCAGGCTCGGTCTCTCGCTTCCAAGCTCGTGCCCGGTAGGCACGCGGACCAGCCCTACGTCGGCTTCGCCCATACACGTCCGCCGCCGCGGCTCGATGACGAAAGCACAGACTAGATGCACGGGTCCCGAGCGGGACCCATAGGTGTCCCCAAATTGCGTGGCCGTTTTGGCGATCTCGCGGTCATTAACCGCAGACGCGCAAACAGCGCGGTCGTCAATCACGACAATGGGGAGCCTGATGAGCTACCGCATGAAGATCACCCTGCCCGACCCAACAATGGCCCAGCTGGAGACCCTCGCCGAGCAGCGCGGAGAACCGGCGTCCCGCATCGCAGCGCAGATGGTTTGCACCGGGCTCGCCGAGGGAAAGGACCCCCGCCGCGATGACTCCTCGATCTCGGCCTCCTCGCCGGCGACGGCTCCGGATCGAAACGCGCCCTGGGATCGAACCCGTTCTCGGCGACCCGGAATGGCGGTCCTACATGTGGGGCTCGATCGTGGCCCTCTACGGCCGCTACCCGCACGCGCTGGCGCACCTGAAAGACGGCTGGTGGGAGGACGCCGCACACGTCGAGGTGCTGTGCGCGCTCGTGGTCTGGCGCGACTGGATCGACCAGGTGGCGGAGGACCCGCGGCACGAGCTGGCGTTTCATGCGCAGCTCTCCGACTACAGCCGAGAACTCCGTCAAGAAGGCGGCGGCGTCACGCGGGCATGGCAGCCCGGCGCCGCGCCGGACGGGTGGACTCGTTGATCGCTGAACGCGACGCGAACGAAAGGCAGCACCGAGGGCTCCCAGGGCGGGGTGGCTCAGCTCTTTGTGCGCCGCCACGCTCAGTCGTCGATTGAAAGCGTGAACTGCCCAGCCGGGAAGATTGCGATGTGGATGCCGAGCCGTTTACCGCGCGAGTTGCGCTCCCGGTATTCGCGCAGGACATAGCCAGCTAGCTGAACACCTTCGTGCATGACAGCGATGACTCTCGGCGCAAGCTCGGCCGGGATGTATCCGACCTGCGTCTTTCCGGAGCCGTCATAGACGGCAACGGCGCTCGGGTCGACAGGATTGTTCGGCTCCGCCCTGAGAGCGAGAAAGGAGCCCGTCGCAAAGCAGGCCTTGGGCAGGGCCTGCGGACGGTAGGTCACGCCTGCGACGTGGCAGAAGAACGCGCGGGGGGTCGGAAGTCTGGTGCTCGGCCTCTGTGTAGAACCGGCCATCCTCGTCGATTGGGGAGTAGCCGCCACACCAAATCCGGCTACCGTCGTTTGCCACGAACGTGTGCGTGTCGTCGAGGACGGCAATCTTAACCGAGCCGTTCTGCGATGCGGCAGCGGTCGCCGCCGATCTAAACCCTAGTCGTTCGAGAAGCCCCATTTCCCTTCGCGCGTCAGGATAACAGCGGTCCGAATAGCGCCAACTGACTAAATCGTCGTCAGCCGACGGCAACAGCGCCCGTGCAGCGATCGCGTCGGGGGCGGTCGGGATCGACGTCAACCCGACGCTGGCTGACCATCGCGTTTCTTTAGAGGGCATGGGCGGGGACGAGGCGCTTGAGCGGCGGTTCGCGAGCAGCACGTATCGCGGTTGAGCGCCGCCGCTACGACCCCGCCGGTCTTTACGACGCGCGAGTTTCTCAGGGACCGTCAATGTCCGTGAGGTGTGCGCCTACGAGCTCAGTAGTGCGATCTCGTCACTGGGTGGCGCGTTGCGTAGGCGACTACCGAGTTCTCGCATCACGAGGTCGGCGGCGGTGTCGGGGTCATAGCCGGCGGGTGTGTTGGTCACAAGGGCGTCGAGGTCGCGAAGGAACCGCGTGCTGCTCAGCTTGGCGGCGAGGTTGTCGCGTAGTTCGGGGAAGCTGAAGGTGGCGCCGCGCATGTAGTGGTTGAAGCCGGCGACGATCTGATCGGGGTCGATCTTCAGGATGGTGAGGCCGAGCCAGAGGTCGAAGAGGTCGCGTCCCTTGCTGCGCTGGTAGAGCGCACGCAGCTTGGTGGCGAGTAGCTCGCTGGTCTCGTAGGTGGGGATGTCGGCTGCGCCGCTCCACCAGGAGGTTTTGACCGTGTGGCGTATGGTCTTCAGGGTACGGTGGGGCTCGGTCTCGGCGATGTTCATCTCGATCTTGATACGGATGCGACCGATGCCTTCGGTCGGCTGCGAGTCGAGGTAGACGTGGACCATCTGCCCTGAGCGTTGGCGGCTTGAGACGGTGAGCCCGAGGCGCTCGGCGAGGGCTCCGAGGGCCTGCGTGTATGGCTTGATGCCGGTGTGGGTTCTGCGGACGTAGTCGAGATCCTCCGAGTAGCGCAGTGGGGTGGGGAGGTGGAGCTTGTGCAGGCAGGTGCCGCCGCGCATCGCGAGCTCGGGGCCGAGCACATCGTCGCGGGCGATTTCGATCATGAGGCGGGAGAGCAGGAGGTCCTGCTCGATCTGGACGGGGTTCGGCCAGGGAGCCCTGGAGCGCCACGCGATGAGAGCGGGGCGGTCGATCACAGGTCTGCTTCCACGTTGTCGTTGACCTGGAGGTTCCAGCGTGGGTCGATCGGGCCGCGTGCGGGGAGCGCACGGACGAGGCGCGTCGGGTAGCCGCCGTCGGCGCACGCGACCTCGCGTAGCGGTTCGAGGTCGAGATCGTCGCGGTGTTGGTCGAGCAGCCACCCGAGGCGCCGGGCGACCGAGCGAGAACGAACCGCCGCGAGCCGGGCAAGTTGTGGCACGTCGAGGTCGCCGATCTCGACGATCACGGTGGCAACGTTGCTCAGTCCCCCCGCGTCGTCGGGGTGGATGACGAGGTCCACGAGAGTTGTCTCGCGTGTAGCGAGCTGGATGCGCCCGGTGTCCACCTGGCGTTCTTCGGTCGCCATCTCGCTGAGGTGCTCGTTGGTGTAGAAGCGAAGACGGACCCGCTCGATGTCGCGGCCGGCGACGTGGCGGTCCACTATCACCTGAAAGACCTGCGGCGCCTGATGTGCCGCTCCGTGCATCGCCGCCGCGGTGAGCAGGCTGACGTAGTACGCGCGTCCGAGCGCTCGCATCATCCCGTCGATAAACAGCTCGCCCGGCAGGGTGCCCCACGCGCGGTACTCGGCCGGGATCACGACATGGAACCCGCGCGCCGGCGAGAACATCGCGCCTCGGTGACGCAGGCGCTGGAGGCCGGGATAGACGTGCGCGGTTGGGATGCCTGCGAACTGGGCGGCTTCGTCCGACGTGACCCAGTAGCGTCCCTCGGCAAGCAGCGCATCGGGAAGGTCGGTCATAGACGGCATATTGGCTAGTCTAACGCCTACCGTTGGTTAGCTCAAAATACCGACACCAGCATCATGCCCCTCGCCGGCTGCGAGGTCGCTCTGCGATCCGGCGTAGACAGGGCTCGGGGGCAACCCCGACGTGCTCCGTCGCAAATGGCAGCCCTGCCAATATCGGCCGGAATCGCCCGCAAACTGCGACCATTCTGCCGCAGGGGCTTCTCCCGCCTGATCTCCGCTGTCCGTGCGGGATTCGGGCCGCCGCACCCAGTTAGCCAGCACTCTCTGATAAGGAAGAGGTCCCAGGTTCGAATCCTGGATCGCCCATCGCTTGTGTGGCTCCACGAGCGCCAATTATTAGGACAATCTCAGCACAGCGCCAGCGGCCGCACCCACGAGCCCGTGGCGCCGCTGATCTTCAGCGGTAGGCAGGCGAAGGCGAACTCGTAGACGCGATCGCGCGCCAGCTCCTCCAGGTAGACCATCTCCAGGATGAACACGCCGCGCTCGATTAGCGCGGACAGGTGCACCGGGTGAGGGCTCTCGGGGTCAGGCGATGGCAGGACCTCGAGCGACTCGGTGTCCCCGGCCAGCGCCACCACGCCCGCGTCCATCAGCAGCGTGGCCGCCCCCAGGTTGATCCCTGCGTCCGCGTACTCCGCCAACCGCTCGCGGTCGGGCCACGCGGAGAGGTATCCCGTGCGGATCAAGGCCACGTCACCCGGGCGGATCTCGCTGCCCTGGGCGTTGAGCGTCCGTTCGATCTCGCCCGACCCGATCTCGGTGCTCGCGGGGAGAGCGTCCACCCCCAGCGCGCCGGCTACGTCGAGCAGCACCCCCCGCGTGAAGATCGGGGGGATCGCAGCCGCGTCGTGGGTGAGTGGCCCAAAGTCTCCTAGATGTTCGCCCGGCGTGCTTCCCCCGAACCAGTGGTCGTCGGCGCCGCAGGTCGCGTGGCAGAGCGCGTCGATGTGCGTGCCGGTGTGGGCGCTGCCGGAGAGCAGCTCGCTGTGGATCCCGAAGTTCACGGTGTTGGTGCCCAGCCAGTCCCAGTCCTTCTGCACTCGCACCCCGCGGGGGGTGCGGTAGGTGAGCACTTGAAACGGCGCGTGGCCATCCCACTGGGGCATGCTCGGCCAGCGGCCGCAGTCGAGGTCGTAGGTGCGCCCGGTGCGGATCAGCTGCGCGGCGGCGACGACGCTGTCGGCGCCTAGCTGGGTCAGCGGGATGACGGGCTGCGAGGCGCCGGGGGTCTGGTGGGACTGTGGGGATGACGGACCGTTCATGTGACCTCCGCGGTAGGGGCTGATGCGAGGAGCGCTTCCGGCGCCGCCTCGGCGAGCGCAGCGAGGAATCGCTCCACCTGCTCGTCTGTGGTGGCCGTGCAGGTGGCGAAGCGGCAGTCGGGCGATACCAGCACGCCGCGCTCCAGCAGCGCGCGGTAGATGTCGATGCGGGGCCCTCGCGGCAACGCGGCGGCCTCGCGCGCCGAGCCGGGCTGTTCGCCCCCAACGTGCAGGCGCCCGATGCCTCCGTAGTGGGTGGCGGTGAGCGACAGCCCCTGCTCGCGCCCGATCCGCTCCGTCCCCTCCGCGAGCCGCCGCCCCTGGGCGTTCATGCGCGCGATCGCGGGCTCGTCGAGGGCCTCCAGCACGGCGAGCCCGGCGGACATCGCGACGGGGTGGCCGTTGAACGTGCCGGCGTGGCGGACGACGCTGCCGCCGCGGGGGTCGAACATCTCCATCACATCGGCCCGCCCGCCGAGCGCGCCGATCGGGAAGCCGCCGCCCAGCGCCTTGCCGAGGCAGATCAGATCGGGGCGCAGCCCGTGGTGCTCGGCGCCGGCGCCGCGATACCCGGTGCGCCAGCTGGCGACCTCGTCGAGGATCAGCAGCACCCCGTGCGCGGCACACCATTCGGCGATCCCGCGCAGGAACTCCGGCCGCCCCGGGATTACCCCCGAGGAGTTGAGGAACACCTCGATCAGCACTCCTGCCAGCTGCTCGGCCTGCGGGTCGAGCACCGCCAGCGCGCCGTCGAGGTCGTTATAAGGGAACACGCTCACCCCCGCCACCACCTCGGGCGCCATCCCCGGCGTCTCCCCGATCGCCTCCCCGCGCGACTCGCCGAAGCGGGTGATACCCACGTCGACGAGGTCGTGGCTGCCGTGGTAGCCACCCTCGGCCTTGGCGATCCTGGCGTGGCCGCTGAAGGCGCGCGCGGCGCGCACCGCCTGCAGCGTGGCCTCCGAGCCAGAGTTGGTAAAGCGCACGAGCTCCACCCCGGTGAAGCGCTCGCGCATCCGCTCGGCCAGCTGCACCTCCGCCGGCACCGACAGGCCGAATGGGCCGCCGGCGTCGACCCCGCGGTGGATCGCGGCCGTCACCGTTGGGTGGCAGTGACCGAGCGCGGAGGCGGAGTAGTTCAGCAAGAAGTCGTCGACCTCCACGCCGTCGATCAGCTGTACCCGCGCGCAGCTTCCCCGCTCGGCATACAGCGGGAACGGCTCCACGTGCACCTGCGTGCGCGTGTTGCCGCCCGGCAGCGACGCAAGCGCCCGCTCGTACAGCGCCCGCGCCCGCGGCCAGCTGCGCTCGTACCGTTGCTCGAGCGCCTTCACGTTGCTGTTTCGAGATCCTCGACGGCGACTTCGCGGTGTGGGCCAGCCTGACCTGCTTTGACCTTTGGTCGAACCCAAACCAAGAACCAGACCAGCCCGACCGCGACCATCGCCAGCGTGGTGACTCCGATTTTGAAGTTGATTTTCGGTAGCGTCAACGTCCCCACGAGAAATATCTGCCACACCACCGATACCCACGCAATCGGCTTACCCCAGCGACCGAGCGAGAATTTGCCGAACTGCTTCGGCAGCGTGCCGCGGTAGGACATGAACAGGTAAATCCCCGCGATCAGCGCGTACACGAGGTTGAAGCCGACCGAGGCCGTTCCGATGATGTATTCGAGCACTTTCGCTGAAATCAAAGCGGGCACCGTGAACATCGCGATCCCAAAGGCCGCGGTGCCGATCAGCGCTGTGTAGGGGGTTTGAAAGCGGCCGCTCACCCTGCCGAAGAAGGTGCCAAACGGCGCCATGTTGTCGCGCCCGAGACTGAACAGCAGTCGCGCGGCGCCGGCCTGGATCAACAGCACCACCGAGACGAACGAGATCAAGAAGAGGATGTCGACAAGCTGCCTCCCGGTCGTGCCCCACTGGTACTGGATGATTGAGAGCACTGGCGTGGCTTCCCCCAGAGTCTTGGAGATGTTGGGGCTGGCGTAGGAGAAGCCGATCAGGAGGATGAAGCCGCTGATCGCCACCGCGAGCACCGAGGCGATGATCGTGCGCTGCGTGACTGTGGTCGCGTTGCGCGTCTCCTCGGCGAGGTCCGCGGGCAGCTCCCAGCCGGCGAACGTATACGCGCCGAGCAGGAACGCCAGGAGGAACGCGCCGATGTAGCCGCTGTGCATGGTGGGCTGTTGGTGGAACAGGAACGACGCCGGGTGCGGGTGCTCGATGATGGCGTACACCAGCAGCGCGATCGCCACGCCGACGCCGCCGATGATCTCGGTGACGACCGCCGCGTTGTTGAAGGTGGTGGCGATGCGAATTCCCGCGATGTTGATCAGCATTACGATCAGCGTCAGTGCAGCAGCACCAAGAATCGTCGCGTTGCGCGTGGTTTCGATACCGAACTCCGAGAGGAAGTAGGGCGTCACGCCGTACGCGGTTCCGGACGCTCCCACGCCGAAGCCGATCAGCCCGCAAACGGCCACAAACCAGCCGAGGTTGGGGTTTGTGAGGCGGCTGGCCCACTGGTAGGCGTAGCCCGCGATCGGAATCCGCCCCGCGAGGTCGGCGAAGATCGCCGCGATCAGCAGGCAGCCGAACGCGGAGATGATCCACGTCCAAAGTCCCCCGGTGCCGGCCTGTGTCAGGACGAACGGCAGCGTCAGCAGTACCCCGGTCGTGATCGACACGCCTGAGAACGACGCCGCGAACGATGAGAACCACCCCATCTCACGGTCGAGCTGCTGCTCGTAGCCGAAGTGCTCGAGGATCTCGGCTTGCTGCTTCTCGGATGCGTAGGCTCCCGCCGCGTTGGAGACCCCTGCGCTGTACGTCTCGGTGCTCATCCCTTCCTCCCCACAATCGCAGTGCTCATCCCATTACCCCTCTCCTGGTGGTGCTTGTGTGCTTATTTGGCCGAGCAGCGAAGCCCGCCCCGGTAACAGCTCGCCGGCCTCCGCAAAACTACGCGCCTCCCCGAACACGACCCACTCGGCAGCTAGTTGCCCCACGATCGGCGAGACCTGGATCCCGTAGCCACCGACGCCGCAGGCGGCGATCACCGTCTCGTCCTCCGGGCATGGCCCGACCTGGGGGCGCCCGTCGGGGCTCACCGGGTACAGCCCCGCCCAGCCACGCCCGAGGCGGATGTCCGCCAGCGAAGGCAAGCGATAGGGAAGCAGCTCGGCCAGCTGCTCGAGGTAGGACTGCTCCACACCCTCGAACCACTCGTCGGGGTCGACGACCGGGTGGACCGCCTCCTCGCTGTGCAGGCCGCCGAGGAACGTGTCGAAGGTCTCGTGGCGGAAGTACAGACCCGAGCGCCCTTCGGCCGGGGCGTAGTCCATCACCTCGGGCATCATGTAGTCGAGCTTGCGCGGCAGGTGCATGGTCACCGCCTCGTGGCGCTGGGGCAGGATCGGCGTGGCCACCCCCAGCTGCTCACCCACCTCCTGAGCCCACGCACCGGCGGCGTTGACGACGTGCTCGCAGGTGAGCTCGCCGCTGGAGGTACGCAGGCGGTGGCGCCCGCCGGCGAGCAGTTCGTGGCCGGTCAGCTTGGTGTGCTGCAGTAGGCGCGCACCCTTCGCCGTGGCGAGCTCGGCGAGCAGCCCGCAGTAGAGGTGCCCGTCGACGAAGCCGTCGCTGGGGCCGTACAGGCCGGCGCTGATGTCATCGCAGCGGACGTCGGGGAAGCGCTCGGCGATCCCCGCGGGATCGAGCACCACGGCATCCTCGATACCGAGCTCGTGCTGCACTGCCACGCTGCGCTCAAAGCGCGCGGCGTCCTCGTCGGTGTGGCCGATGCGCAGATAGCCGTTGCGCGTGAAGCGCAGCCCGCGGTCGCGCTCGAGTTCCTCAAAGACGCGCTTGCTCGGCACACGCAGAGCGATGTCGAAGGGATCGACGTACTGGGTCTCCACGACACCCACCGAGCGACCCGAGGAGCCGCCGGCGAGGTGCGCGCGCTCAAGCACCACGACATCCTCCACGCCCAGGTCGGTGAGCGTACGGGCGGTGCTAAGGCCTATGGCCCCAGCTCCCACGATGGTCACTGAGATCTTCTTGTTCATTCGCCACGCCACGGCTCTCCCCGCTGCGGCTCAACCACCGACGACAGTCAGGCTCTGCTCTCGCATGTACTGCTGGAGGTAGTGGGGTCCACCGGCTCCGCGTCCCGTACTTCCGGAACCCTCCCAACCTCCGAATGACTGTATACCAGGCCAGGCCCCCGTGGTGGCGCCCGCCTCGCGGTTTACGTAGATGACGCCCGCCTCGATCTCCCGCTCAAAGCGCGTGATCTCCGCGGGGTCCTCGGCGTACAGGCCAGCCGTCAGCCCAAATACCAGCCCGTTGGCCAGTTCGAGCGCATGGCCAAGCGAGGCGACCGGATGAATCGCCACAAACGGCGTGAACAGCTCCTCGCGCAGCAGCCGCGAAGCGGCCGGTATCTCCGCGACGGTAGGCTCGGCGTAGTGGCCGTAGCGCAGTTCCCCTTCGACCAAGGCGTCGCCCCCGTGCACGGCCCACCCGGCCGCGCGGCATTCGCTCGCGGCGTCGAGCAGGCGCTGCACTGACGTCGCGGAGATTACCGGCCCGACCTTTGTTGCCGGGTCGAGCGGGCTGGCGACGCGGACCTCGCGACGGCGCTGTGCAAGCAGCGCCGCGAACTCGTCGTAGACCTCGCGCGCGACCAGCACGCGCGAGCAGCCAGAGCAGCGCTGCCCGCTGAAGCCGAAGGCCGAGCGCGCCACGCCGAGCGCCGCCTTACCTACGTCGGCGGAGGCGGTGACGATCGCAGGGTTCTTGCCGCCCATCTCGCAGATCGCCGGGCGCGGGTAGGCACGGGAGAAGCCGTGGAAGACCCGCATCCCTGTGGTGTGCGAGCCGGTGAAGGTGAGCCCGTCGAGGCCCCCGTGGCTGTAAAGCGCCTCCCCCAGCCGCTCATCGGGAATCGTCAGTAGCTGCAGCGCGCCCGCGGGGACACCCGCCTTGCGGAATAGCTCATACACGGCAAGGCCGCTGAGGTAGCCGTACGGCGAGGGCTTGGCGAGCACCGTGTTGCCTGCGATCAGTGCCGCGGCGATCGGCCCCAGCAGCAGCGCCATCGGGAAGTTGAAGGGCCCGATCACCGCCCACACGCCGTACGGCCGCAGGATGCTCCAGCTATGCTCGGCGCCGCCGGAGGGTCCCATCTCGGTGGCAAAGCCCCCATGGGCGGTCATCTGCTCGCAGTAGTAGTCGATCAGCACCACGCACTCGTCGACCTCCCCCAGCGCCTCCAACAGCGGCTTGCCGATCTCGTGCGCGAGGATCGCCGCGAGCTCATACCGGCGCTCGGCGATCGCGCCCGACACCCCCCCGACGAGCCGCACCCGCTCGCGCCAATCGGTCGCCGCCCAGTCGCCCGCAAAGCCCCGTGCCACGGCGACTGCTGCGTCGAGGTCGTCGATTGACGCGGTGGCAAAGCTCCCGACCAGCACGCGGCGATCACCCGGCGAGTGCTCTTGCACCCATCCATCGCCGGTGTGCGGGACGCCATTGATGTAAAAGGGCTGCTGCTCACCCAGCCGGCCCTCCACCAGCTCCAGCGCCGCGCCAAACGCGCGCGCGTCCTCCTCGCCGGCGGCGAACGTCTCGTAGGTCACCTTGGCGGGCGCGGCCATTTACCTCACGCGAAGGATAGAGGCCGCGGCGGGAAGGACGGCCGGCGCCGAGCGCTCTATACCCTTGGGGGGGATGGCCGAGCCCGTGATGATCACCGCTGCGGTGACCGGCAGCATCGCCTCGGGAAAGCACTCCCCCCACCTCCCGCTCAATTCCGATCAGATCGTCGATGCGGCGGTCGAGAGCTGGCGCGCCGGGGCGGCGATCATCCACCTGCACGCCCGTGACGAGACCGGTACCCCGACGCAGGACGCGGCGCTCTTTCGCAGCCTGATCGCGCGGATCCAGGACCGCGGGTGTGAGGCGATTATCAACCTCAGTACCGGCAGCGCCGGCGGGCGCGCTGGGATCGAGGAACGCCTGGCGTGCATCGAGTTGGCGCCGGAGCTGGCGACGCTTGACTGCGGGTCGGTCAACCTCGGCGACGATTGGGTGTTCGGCAATCCTTACGCGACGTTCCTGCGGCCGGCGAGCTCGCGCATGCGCGAGCTCGAAGATCGCCGTCGAGATCGAGACCTTCGACAGCGGCATGATCCGCAACGGGCTGCGGCTGATCGGTGAAGGGCTGATCCGCGGCCCCGGCTTCTGGCAGCTGTGCATCGGTATCCCCGGCGGCGCGGCGCCCGATCTGCAGACGATCGGCTATCTGCTCAGCCGGTTGCCGGAGGGCGCACGGTGGAGCATGCTCGGGATCGGGCGCCACCAACTGGAGGTCAACTCGCTGAGTCTGCTCTACGGTGGGCACGTGCGGACAGGGTTGGAGGACAACGTGTACTACCGTCGCGGAGAGCTGGCCCGCAGCAACGCCCAGCTGGTCGAGCGGGTCGTCCGCTTGGCGGAGGAGTTCGGGCGCTCCGTGGCCACGCCAGACGAAGCGCGCAAGTTGCTTGGGGTCCGTGGCCACTAACCGATACTCTGGCGGCCCCCGATCCGTGGAACCATGACAGCGACCCCCGAACCAGTGATCATCGCCGCCGTGCGCACCCCCGTGGGGCGCTATGGCGGGGCGCTCGCGCACGTGCGTCCCGACGACCTCGCGGCGATCGCGCTGCGCGCCGCGGTGGATCGCGTGCCGAGCCTCGACCCGGGCGAGATCGAGGAGGTGTACCTCGGCTGCGCCAACCAGGCGGGCGAGGACAACCGCAACGTCGCGCGGATGGCGCTGCTGCTCGCGGACCTGCCGCAGGAGATCCCCGGGATCACCGTCAACCGGCTGTGCGCCTCCGGGCTTGCCGCTGTGGTGTGCGCCTGCCAGGCGATCCGCGCCGGTGAAATAGAGCTCGCGGTGGCGGGCGGCGTGGAATCGATGACCCGCGCGCCGCTGGTGCAGGGCAAGGACGCGAAGGCGTTCGCACGCGGGGACCGTACGGTGTACGACACGACGATCGGGTGGCGCTTTCCCAACCCCGCGATGGCCGAGCGCTTCCCGCTGGAGAGCATGGGCGAGACCGGTGAGAACGTCGCCGAGCGTTGGGGTGTGAGCCGCGCCGACCAGGATGCCTTCGCGCTGGAGAGCCAGCGCCGCTGGGCGCAGGCCGATGCCGCCGGGCACTTCGCCGAGGAACTCGTGCCGGTCGGCGAGTGCGTGCGCGACGAGCACCCACGCCCGCAGTCCACCCTCGAGGCGTTGGCGAAGCTGCGCACGGTGTTCCGCGAGGGTGGGACGGTGACCGCCGGCAACTCCAGCGGCGTCAACGACGGCGCTGCGGCGCTTGTGGTGGCAAGCGCCGCGATGGCGGAGCGGCTCGGCGCCGAACCGCTCGTGCGCTTCGTCGGCTCCGCCGCGGCCGGGGTCGATCCGCGAGTGATGGGCATCGGACCGATTCCGGCGGTGCGCAAGCTGCTCGAGCGTACCGGCACCGCCGTGGAGCAGATCGACCTTGTCGAGCTCAACGAGGCGTTCGCCTCGCAGAGCCTTGCGGTGATCCGCGAGCTGGGGTTGGACCCCGCGCGCGTGAACGTCAACGGCGGCGCGATCGCGATCGGGCACCCGCTCGGCATGAGCGGCGCGCGCCTCGTGGTCAGCCTCGCGCACGAGCTGCGTCGCCGCGACGCGCACCTGGGCCTCGCCACGCTGTGCGTGGGCGTCGGGCAGGGGCAGGCGGCGCTGTTCTCGCGCTGAGGGGCGCGAGCCGCCACGCTACGCCACGCCGCCCGCGTTCTCGCCTCGCTTGCTTAGCGGCCATCCTGGTGGTGGATTCGGTCCACGGCGCTAATGCGAGCTGCGGACGTTGCCGATGAAGGTCGGGTGACGCTCCGTCTCCGCTCTCGCCTGATGCCCGTCCTCGTGCGCAGGTTGGCGCTTGCCGCCGCGGCCCTGGGCGCGCTCGCGCTCTCTCCGGCAGTCGCCCCCGCGGGTGCCGTGGTGACGGAAGCAGGTGGGCCCAAGGTGGGACTGCAGCCGCGCAGCACACTGCTGTTTCCCGGGGAGACAGCGAAAGCCGGCGTACCCCTGTACCCAAAAGACCCGGCGTTCCCCGAAAAATTCGCTAATCCCAGCGGCGCCCCCGTGCTCGCGTCCAGCCGCGTGTACGCGATCTACTGGGACCCGACCGACAACTATTACGGCGAGTGGCAGAACTCGATCGACACCTTCCTGCAGGCGATGGGCAGCGGCAGCGGCTCGCTCGGGAGCGTGTTCGCGGTCGACTCCCAGTACACCGACGCCGCGAACCAGCACGCCTCTTATCGCTCGACCTTTATGGGGGCGGTGACCGACACCGAAAAGTACCCGGCCCCTACCTGCGTGGACCCCCACCCACTGCTGGGCACGAGTTCCCCGGGCCACGAACCCAACCAGATCGCCTGTCTCACCGACAAGCAGGTCCGCGCCCAGCTCGAATCGTTCATCGTCCAGCACTCGCTGGCGAAGGGGATGGGCACGATCTTCGACGTGCTAACCCCCCCCGGAGTGACGGTGTGCCTCAATGAAACAGGCGGCTCCACCGGGCACTGCTCGGACTACGAAGGGGAACCCGGCGAAGAAAGCTATGAACACAGTTTCTGCAGCTACCACTCCGATATCAATCCGGACAAAGCAGCGAGCGGCGACGCGAGCACGATCCTTTATGCGGTTATTCCGTGGACGGCCGGTGGCTTTGGTGACTGGGGCTTGGGCCAACTGGGCGAAGAATCGATGCCGCCCGGCTTCCCGTGCCAGGACGGCGGGATCAATCCGATCAGCAAACCGCAGATCGAGCAGCCGGAGAAACCAAAGACGCTGACCACAAAGGAACAGGAAGAATTCAACAACGCAAAACCCGAAGAAAAAGTGCAGAAAGAAAAGGAACGCCTGCTCGAAGGGCCCCACGTCGAGGAGCCCAACCAGCTGCTCAACGAACCTGGGCCGGAAGGCGCCCATGCCTACGGCCTGTCCGATGTGATCATCAACCAGATCGCCGTCGAGCAGGAGAACACGGTCACTGACCCGCTGCTCGACGGCTGGCAGGATTCGGCCGGCAACGAGGCCACCGACGAGTGCCGCAACTTCTTCGCCAGTGGCGGCGTGAGTGGTACCGCCTCGGCCAATGAATTCACCGACGGGGGGACATTGTCTAACCAGAAGGTCGGGGCCAAAAGCTACTACCTCAACAATGCCTTCAACCTTGCTGCCCTGAAGTTGCCCTACCCCGCGGTTCCCTGTCTCGGCGGAGTTAACTTGATCCCCCAGTTCACGGCTCCCAACCCCGTCAACTCCGAAGAAATTGTGGGCTTCGACGGAATGGAGTCCGACATCGCCCTCGACGCAGGCACGGCGTACAACGCCAAAGGCGAAGCCAAGCCGACCTACGCCACATACACGTGGAACTTCGGCGACGGCACGCCCACGGTCACGGGGTACGCACCGGGTCAGGCCCCCGGGAACCCGCCATCTTCCCTTTGCGAAGAACCATGGCTACCCCCGTGCGCGGGCAGCACGTTCCACGTCTACAAGTACGGGGGCGAATATGAAGTGACGCTGACCGTCACGGACGTCGGTGGCAACACAGCCACAGCCGCCCAGAAGATCAAAGTGGTGGGCCCACCGGCGCCGGGTAGCTCGGGTTCGGGCGCAGGCGCGGGCGGCTCCGGTACGGGCGTCGGCTCGGGTGTCTTCACCCCGCCCGGCGGCCCGGGTGGCTCCTCCACGCTCCCGCGCCCGGTGGCAACCGCTGCCGCGACATCGAGCTCGCTCAAGCAGGTCGCGCGCAACGGCCTCGTGGTTCACTACACCGTCAACGAGCAGGTGGCGGGCCGCTTCGAAGTGCTGCTGGAAGCCGCCGCCGCCCACCACCTGGGGATCTCCGGGCCGGTCGCGATCAACCTGCCGGCCGGCTCACCGAAGTCGCTGGTGATCGGCCACGCGCTGCTGGTCACCACGAAGGGCGGTAAGAGCTCGGTCAGGATCAAGTTCGCGCCAAGCGTCGCCAAGCATCTGCGCCACGCGCACAAGGTGAAGCTCACGCTGCGCCTCACCGCGCGCAACGCCTCCGCGCAGAACCCGCTGTTCACCACGGTGATGAGCACCGTGGTGCTGCACGGCTGAGTCCCCTAGAACCCCGGCGGGTGGCGCGCGACAAACCCCGCGTTGGAGCGGATTTCTGGCTGCCAGCGCGAGGCGTAGGGGCCGGAGCGCCCGACCGTGTCGAAGCGCATCCAGCGCCCACCGACGTTCACGTACATATAGACGTGGCCGGCGTTGGCATAGATCGTGATCCACTTCCCCGGCCCCGGTTCGCCCCAGCTCTCCAGCGACCCCGAGGTCTCCGGTGCGCTCAACAGGCCGCCGGCGGCGAGCGCGTAGGAGACTGAGCCAGAGCAGTCGTAGGAGTTACTGACGAACGAGGCGTGGCCGCCGCCATACACGTAGGGGAAGTCGGCGATCGCGTTGGCGCCGGCGATCACCCGCTGCACCACTTCGGGGACACCAACGGGGATCGGGATCGTGCCATTGCCGCCGACAGAGTCGCCGCCGGGCACCGTCGCGACGGTGGCGTGGGCCTGCGCGCGCGCGGCGCTTTCGATCGCGTGCATGTGGCCCAGCTCGGCGCGCACTTCGGCGTTGGATTGGGCCCCGGGAGCGACGAATTCTTCGGCCACTTTGGTGGGGGTGCCGGCAGAGGAGTGGTGCACGGATCCCGTCACGGGGAAGCTCTTGGCTTCTTCGGGGTCCCGCACCTCGGCGACCGGCTTGTTCGAGGCGAGCTCGACCTTGGAAGTGGATTTGACTGTGCTCGGGACCTTCGCTGCCGTGGTGTGGGAGTGCGCCGCGGCGTGGTGGGCGGAGCCGGGGACCACCAGCGCCACCACCGCGCCCGCGACCGCGGCGACTGCCATAGCCCCTCCCACCCGGCGCCGCGAGAAGCCCAGCCGCGGTGCTCCTTGCGGCGCGCTGTCGGTCCGTTGCTGGACGCTCACCCACGCAAGGCTAGCGCGCGCCCCCTGCATCGGCGCCGCTGCGCGTGCAGGCCACCAACGGGCGTCGGGTTGCAGACCATCGCGGAGCGCTCTCGCTACGCTGGGCGGATGCAAGATGAGGCCACGGCCGTCGAGATGCCGCGCGCGAACATCCCCACCGGCGCAGAGATCAAACCGCACGCACGACTGCTGCACGGGATGCGCAAGCCCGCCAACTGGCTGCAGCTGGTGCGCTTCGGGATCGTCGGGGGCAGCGGGTTCGTCGTCAACATCGCCGTGTACGCGGTGTGCGTGCACGCGCTGGGGATCGACTACCAGGTTTCCAGCGTGCTCGCCTGGTTGGTGGCGGTGCTCAACAACTTCGTGCTCAACCGCCACTGGACCTTCGACGCTGCTGCGGGTAGCGCCCGCCTGCAGGCGCTGCGCTTCTTCCTCGTCAGCCTCGTGGCGGAGGGCTTTAGCCTGGGGCTACTGACGATCCTCGTGGAGGGCGCGGGGATCGAGAAGGTGGCGGCGCAGGCGCTGGCTGTGGCAGCGGTGATGCCGCTCAACTTCGTTGGCAACAAGCTCTGGAGCTTCCGCGCGCGGGCGTGAGCGCCGCCGATCGGCCGCGCCGGGGCGTGGGCGTGCCCCGGTTGAGTAGGGCGGGTGGGTTCCACCCCCCACAAAGCGCCGTTCGCAGCCCCAGCGGGTACCTATACTCTGGATTCCCCCCCCACCGCGGAGGAACGGCAGTAGTGCAGGAGATGGTCATTTACGGCGTCAGCTTCGACATGGTCGGCAAGCAGCCGATCGTGCTGTTGAAGACGGTCGAGGGCAACAGGTTCCTCCCGATCTGGATCGGACACCCCGAGGCGGCGTCGATCCTGATGAAGCTGCAGGGCGCCAGTACGCCCCGCCCGATGACGCACGACCTGTTGTGCGACGTGCTCGGGGAGCTGGAGGTGCGCTGCACGCAGGTAGCCGTCACGGAGCTGCGCGAGAACACGTTCTTCGCCTCGATCACGCTGTCGGTCAACGGCCGTGAGCTCGAAATCGACTCCCGCCCCAGCGACGCGATCGCCCTCGCGGTGCGCAGCGGCGCGCCGATCTTCGCGGCCGAGGAGGTGATCGCTGAGAGCGCGATCGAATTCGAGCAGAACGAGGAGGAGTCCGAGGACGTGGTCGAGCAGTTCAAGGAGTTCCTGGACCAGGTCTCGCCCGAGGACTTTGCCGCAGGGGATTCCTGAGCTAGCGGGTGAAAGCGCTCTGGAGGATTCGCTCCACAAGCGCGTACAGGTCGATTCCCGCGGCGTCCGAGGCGATTGGCAGCAGGCTGGTTTCCGTAAGGCCGGGCACCACGTTGGCCTCCAACACGGCCGGCTCGCCGGCCTCCTCTCCCAGCATCAGATCGATCCGCGCCACCCCGTGACAGCCGAGCAGCCCGTACGTGGCGAGCGCCAGCTGCTGCACGCGCGCGGTGGTCTCAGCGGGCAGGTCGGCCGGGCACACGTAGGTCGTCATCCCGATCTCGTAGCGCGACTCGTAGTCGTAGAACTCCCGCTCGCGGGGGATCGCCTCGACCACCGGCAGCGGGATCGGCCCTCCCCCGGCTGTCTCTGCGTCGAGCACCGACACCGCGAGGTCTCGTCCCTTGACGTAGCGCTCCAGGAGAGCCTTGCGGTCGTAGGAAAGCGCTCCCACGATTGCCGCAGGCAGCTCCTCGCTCGAATGTGCAAACTGCACGCCGAACGCGGAACCCTGGGAGGCGGGCTTGACGACCATCGGAAAGCCGAGCTCCCGCCCGATGGACGGCAGCGCCGCGGCGACGCCGAGCTCCTTGACTGCGCTCTCCTTGAAGGCGTGGAAGTCCGGTGTGGGAATGGCCGCCGCGCGCATCAGGTGTTTGGCGAGCGCCTTGTCAGTGCAGAGCATGCAGGCCGCCGGCCCCGAGCCCGTGTAGGGGATGCCGATCGCCTCCAACAGCCCCTGTACCGTCCCGTCCTCGCCGTCACGGCCGTGCAGCGCGAGGAAAGCTGCGTCCGGGGTTTGCTCCAGCAGTTCAGCGAGAAGCTCGGCCCCGACATCGATCGGAATCACCTCGTGCCCGAGCGCTTGCAGCGCCTCTTGGGCGCGTGCTCCCGAGCGCAGCGACACCGTGCGCTCCAGTGAGCGCCCGCCCTTCAGCACCGCGACTCTCATCGTCCCTTGGCCCGGCGCCGCGGAAGCTCGACAACGTCGGCCAACCCGGGAGGAGCCGGTGCTTGCTTCTTGGCCGGCTGGGGCGCGGGCGTGGAGCCGGTCAATGTGCTGAGGAGGCCGGTCTCGCCGCCCATGTGCTCGCCGATCCGCCGGATCCCCTCGCGGACTTGCTCTTCGGGCATGCCTGCGAAGTTCAGACGCATCGAGGAGGCTCCGCGGCGTCCGTCCATATACGCGGAGCGGCCTGGGACGAACGCGACGTCCTCGCACTGCGCGAGCAGGCTGGTGGTGTCGACGTGTTCTGGAAGTGTCACCCAGATGAACAGGCCGCCCTGCGGCGTGGTCCAGGTGGCTCTCCCGCCGAAGTGCTCTTCCAGCGCATGGAGCATCGCGTCACGTCTGCTGCGGTAGAGAGCCTTCAACTCCGCCAGGTATCCACGCCAATCGTGCTCGCGGAAGTAGGCTGCCACGAACAGCTGCGTGACCGGCGAAGAGCAGAGATCGGCGCCCTGTTTGCCGAGGTTGAGCTTCTCTAGCACCGGCCGCGGTGCGACCGCCCAGCCGAGTCGCAGGCCGGGGGAGAGGATCTTCGAGAAGGTTCCCAGGTAGATCACGAGGTCCGAGGTGCCCCGCCGACCGGAGTTGGCGGCATCCAGCGAGTACAGCGTCGGTAACGGCGTCCCCTCGTAGCGCAACAGGCCGTAGGGGTTGTCCTCGAGCACCAGCAGCTCGCGTTCGCGCGCGATCTCCACGAGCCGGCGTCGCCGCTCCAGTGACATCGTCACGCCGCCCGGGTTCTGGAAGTTGGGGATCGTGTAGATGAACTTCGGTCGCCGGTTTTCGGTCTGCAGGCGGTCGAGGGTTGCCTCCAGCTCGTCGATCGGCATCCCCTCTTCGTCCATCTCGATCTGCACCACGTCCGCCTGGTAGGCCCCGAACGTCGGTATCGCGCCCGGGTAGGTGGGGGCCTCGGCGACGATCACATCGCCGGGGTCGATCAGTGTCTTGCAGACGAGGTCGATCACCTGTTGGCCACCGGTGGTGACGATTATCTCCTCGGTGCCCACGGTGGTGCCCTCCTCGGCCATCACCTGCACGATGCACTCCATCGCCGCCGCCATCCCCTCGGTCGGGCCGTACTGCAGGGCCCGGGCGGTCGAGTCGGCGGCGACGTGCGCCATCAACTTCGCATATAGCTCGGGTGGGAAGGTCGAGGTGTCGGGCAGCCCGCCCGCGAGCGAGATCACCTCGGGTCGTTCGGTGAGCGCCATCATCTCGCGCATCGCCGAGGAGCGCATCCCGCGCGTGCGCGCGGCGAACAGCCGCTCGTAGCGCGCCAGCTCGTGCGCGGTGGGGCGAGCTTGGGTGGGTGGGCTTTCATCCACGAGGGTGCTCATCCTCTATCGTCATGGCGCCTCAGACCGTAGCGCACGCGCCCATACGCGTTGCAAGCGCGGTACCGGTTCGACGACCAGCCCCAGTACGACAACCACTGACCCATCCCGCTCGCAGCCGCTTTAGCGGCGGAGAGCTCTCCTACCCCACCGTGAACGGCCTCATCTTCTACATCGGACTCGGACTCGGACTGGCGCTCGCCGCCGGGCTGCGTCCGTTTATGCCCGCGCTGCTCGCCGGGGCGCTGGCCTCCAGTGGGGCGCTCGGCGTGAGCTTCGCGCACAGCAGCTTCGATTTCCTGCAGGCCGGCTGGTGGCTGCTGGCGGTGACCGTCGTATTCGTCGCGGCGTGGGCGCTGCAGTTGCTGCTCGGGGCCGAACGCTTTGATTCGAGCCCGCCCGCCCCGCTCGGCGCCGCATTGGCGGGCATTGGCATAGGGGTGGGGGCGCTGCTGTTTGCCGGTACGCTGGCGGCGCACGGCGATGCGGCCTGGCCGGGCGCGGCCGCAGGGGCCGCCGCCGCGGTGATCGCGCAGCAGGGAGTCTCCCCGCTGCTGGCGCGCGCTCGCGCGAGGCTGACCGATCGTGGAGCGCGCGAGGCGCTCACCTTGTATGCCGACGCGGCGTCGTTGGTGCTCGCAGGGTTGGTGGCGCTACTGAACCCGCTTGGCTACGTCGCGCTCGCGCTGTTCGTGTGGCTGTGGCTGGCGGGCCGAGGACGCTCCGCGGACAAGTACGCCGGCCTGCGCATCCTCGGACGGTGAGCGCATGCAGGCGAGCCGTCGCTTGTCAGCCCCGGCATAGGACGCCCGCGAGTCGATGACCCCCCCCAAGCTCGTTCTCTGCGTGATCGACGCGATGGCCCCCGAGATGCTCGAGCGGGCGGTCGCCGAGGGGGTCGCACCGATGCTTGGCGAGCTGATGCGCCGCGGGCTGTACGTTCCCGACTGCGCCGCCGCCTTCCCATCGGTGACGCCTGTGTGCGCCGCGTCGATCACCACCGGCGTTGGTCAGGAGCGCCACCTGATCCCGGCGATGAACTGGTACCACCGCGAGGAGGCCCGCTATGTGGAGTACGGCTCTTCGTTCCGCGCCTCACAGCGTTTTGGGATCGCGCGCCAGCTGACCGACACCGTCTACAACATGAACCGCGCCCACCTCGCGCCCGAGCCGCTGACGGTGTTCGAGGCGCTCGACGACGCGGGCGTGCGCACCGCCGGTACGACCTACCTGATCTACCGCGGCCGCCACCGCCACGAGCCCCAGCGCGACTCCGCGCTGACGCGGATCGCCTCCGCCACGCTGCTGCGCCACGCGGTGATGGGCCCCCGCGAGCTGTTCTATGCCGACATCTTCGCTTCGCGCCGCACCGGCTGCCGCTCGGGCTTGGGGATGCCCGGCGTGCGTGATCAGCACTCCGGCTGCGTCGCCGCCTACATGGTCGAGCACGACCTGTTCGACTTCCTGCTGCTCTCGCTGCCCGACAACGACTGGCACTCCCACAAGCACGGCCCCGAGGGGCAGTTGCGCTCGCTGGCGCTCGCCGACCAGCAGCTCGCGCGGATGATGGCGCCCGCGGGCGGCGTCGAGCGCTTCCTGGAGACGCACGCGATGGTCGTGATGGCCGACCACTCGCAGGCCCCGGTGCGCGCCACGGTCGCGCTGCAAGACGCGCTCTCGGAGTTCGACGTGCTCGAGCCCGGCCGCGGTGGGCGGGGCGCTGAGCGCGGCCCGGCCGCATCGGCGTCGAAGGCGGGCGGGTCGTCTCCTGCGGCTGGGCCTGGCGGGGCTCGAATCGCCGTCTGCCCGACCCAACGCGCGGCGATGGTGTACGTGCTTGCCGAGCACCACCCCGACGCGCTGCGCTCTGAGGTGGTGCGCTGCGTGCTGGCGCTCGATGGCGTGGAGCTCGTAATGTGGCTGGAGCGCGACGTGCACGGCGCGCCCGTCGAGGGCGTGATCGCGCGGCCCTCGATCGGCGAGCTGCGCTTCCGCCCCGGTGGGGAGGTGCGCGACGCACGCGGCGGACGGTGGAGCCTGGAGGGCGAGCTGACCGTGCTCGGGGCGGTGGTGCGCGACGGCGTGCTGAGCACGCCCGAGCATCCCGACGCGCTCGCGCGTGTGTGGTCTGCGTTGAGCTGCCCCACCTCGGGGGATGTGCTGCTTTCCGCGGAGCCCTTTCACGAGTTCCTCGACTGGGGCCGCCAGGGGCACGTGGGTGGCGGTAGCCACGGCTCGCTGCGTGGCGAAGACTCGCTCGGGGCGCTGCTCCTTACTGGCGTGGACCTTCCTACAGAAGCGCCCGCGCAGTGGTCGATCCGCGATGTTGCGCCGTTGGTGCTCGGGCATTTCGGCGTCGCCGCTAATTGAACCTTTGGCGTTGTGGGGCCGGGTACCCTCGCACTATGCGCCGTTCCCTCGCAGCGACTCTTCTCGTGGGCGCCTGTCTGCTCCAGGCGGCGGCCCCGGCGGTGGGGGCGACCGGGCGCACCGTCGCGACGCGGCAGCTGACCGCCGGGCTGCGCGCACACGGCAGTACCACCACGGGCACCACCACCACGAGCGCCACCAACTCGGAAACGCCGGTGCCGGTCGCGCCCTCGGTCGTGCCTCCCGCAGGCCGGCGCCTCTCCCCTGACGACGTCCTTGAAATCGCCGGCCGGCTGCCGAGGATGCGCCGTGTGCGGGCTGCCTACCCCGGCTCCTACGATGGCGCCTACCTGAAAGGTCCCGGCCGCTGGCAGGTCAGCTACTTCTCCCGCAAGGGCAAGGAAATCGGCCAGGTGATCGTCTCCGACGCGAGCGGGCGGGTGCTCGAACAGTGGACCGGCTTTCAAGTGGCCTGGACGATGGCACGCGGCTACCCTGGCGCGTTCGGGCGCCACGTCAACGCGCTCTACGTGTGGCTGCCGCTGTGTGTGCTGTTTCTGCTGCCGTTCATCGAATGGCGCCGTCCGTTCGCACTGCGCCACCTCGATCTGCTTGCGCTGCTCTCATTCTCGGTGTCGCTGGCGTACTTCAACCACGGCGAGATCTACAAATCCGTTCCCCTCACCTACCCGCCGCTGATCTACCTGCTGGTGCGGATGTTGTTGTTGCTGCGATCCGGCGCTCGACCGCGCCCGCTGAAACTGCTGATCCCCGCGCCCTGGCTGGCGGTTGGGGTGGTGTTCCTGCTGGGCTTCCGCATCGGCCTGAACGTCACCGACGGGAACGTGATCGACGTCGGCTACGCGGGGGTGATCGGCGCGCAGCGGATCGTTGACGGCAAGCCGCTGTACGGGCACTACCCCTCGGACAACGAACACGGCGACACCTATGGGCCGGTCAACTACGAGGCGTACGTGCCGTTCGAGCAGGTTTTCGGCTGGAGCGGCCTGTGGGACGACCTGCCCGCGGCGCACGCCGCCGCGATCGCCTTCGACCTGCTCGCGGTCGGGCTGATCTTCCTGCTCGGCCTGCGCATCCGCGGCCCCACGCTGGGCGTCGCGCTCGCCTACGCGTGGGTCTCCTACCCCTTCACGCTGTTTGTGCTGGAGAGCAACTCCAACGACGCGCTCGTGGCGGTGCTGCTGCTGGCGGTGCTGCTCGTGGCCGCCTCGCCGCCTGCTCGCGGTGTGTTCGCTGCGCTGGCTGGCCTCACCAAGCTCGCCCCCCTGGCGCTCGCACCGCTGCTGGCCACCCACGGCCTGCGCGAGCGAGGGCGGACGGGCGGGCAGTCAAATCGCCGCGGGCGGGGACTCGCGCTGTTCGTGCTCGCCTTCGTGCTGACGGTCGCGGTCGTCGCAATCCCGGCGCTCACGCACGACTCGCTGCACGAGATCTACGAGCGCACGATCGTCTACCAGTCCAACCGCGGCGCTCCCTTCTCAGTGTGGGGGCTGTATGGGAACCCACCCACCCTGAAGAGCTGGCAGATTCTGGCGCAGGCCGCGGCCATCGCGCTGGCGCTGGGACTCGCGGTGCTCCCCCGCCGCGCTGGCGTTCCCGCGCTCGCGGCCGCCTGTGCCGCCGTTCTGATCGCGCTGCAGCTGAGTCTCGAATACTGGTTCTACCTCTACATCGTGTGGTTCTTCCCACTTGTCATGCTGGCGCTGCTGGCGGGCGCGGCATCAGCACCTGCTCGATCGAGTCCGCCCGCAACGGCTTGGAGCAGCGAATCACCACTCCGTTCAGCCATGGATCCTCCTCGGAGGTCTGAAAGCGCACCGGCATCTGCGTGATCATCGCCTCCAGCGCCAGCTCGCGCTTGACCCCGATCACGCCCCCGCGGGGGCCGGTCATGCCGACGTCGGTGATGTACGCGGTGCCGCCCGGCAGCACGCGCGCGTCGGCGGTGGGGACGTGCGTGTGGGTGCCGACCACTGCGCTCACGCGCCCGTCGAGGTGCCACCCGAGCGCGACCTTCTCGCTGGTCGCCTCCGCGTGCATGTCCACGAGGATGTGCTCGACCTCGCCCAGCTCCCGCAGCGCCCCGTCGATCTCGACAAACGCCGAGCGCCCCGGGCGCAGGTAGAGACTGCCGCTGAGATTGATCACGCCGAGGCGCGTCCCGCCAGCGCTCTGCACCACGCACACGCCGCGGCCCGGTTGACCGCGCAGGTAGTTGGCGGGGCGCACGATCCGCGGCTCGGTGTCGAGATACGGGTAGATCTCGCGATGATGGTAAGCGTGGTTGCCGAGCGTGATCGCATCGACGCCTGCCGCCAGCAGCTGCTTGGCGGTCTTTGGTGTGATGCCCAGCCCGCCGGCCACGTTCTCGCCGTTGACAACCACGAACGTAGGCTCATAGCGCTCGCGCAGCAGCGGCAGGCACTCCAGCAGCGTGCGCCGGCCGACGCTGCCGACGAGGTCGCCGACGAACAGGATCGTCGCCTCGCCATCGCCGGCGGCCGGAGCGCGCTCGGTGGCCGGCGCGTCCGACTCCCCGCTCGTGCTCGGAGGGCGTGCCTCTGGCTCAGCCATACTTGGCCCATGACGGGAGGAATGTGAACGTAGAGGAGCAGACCACTGAGGCGGCCCCGCCGAAAGCGCAGGAGCGGGAGCTGGTAGACGAAGAGGTGGCCGCCGCACCTCCCGAGCCCCCGCGGGTGGTGGTTCCCCGCTGGGTGCAGCTGGTGGTGCTCCCGCTCGCGCTGCTCGCGCTGTGGGCACTCACGCGCGCCGCAGGGAAAGTGTTTGTGGTCTTCGTCGTAGCGGCCCTCATTGCGCTGATCCTCAACCCAGCCGTAGCCTTTCTCCAGCGCTCGCGCCTTCCTCGCGGTCTGGCGGTGCTCGCCGTGTACGTTGCATTCTTCCTGACATTGGCTGGCATCGGCTTTCTGCTGGCCAACCCGATCTTCCACCAGGTGCAGTCGTTCACCCACAACCTGCCGAAGCTGGTCGACGAAGCGAACGAAACCCTGGCCAGTATCCAGAGTTGGCTGAACCGCCACGGCGTGCACGTCAAATTCAAAAATCAGGGCAAAACGGCGCTGCAGACGATCCAAGCGAAACTCGCCAAGAGCGCCGGCTCGATCGCCTCCTTCGGCGGCGGGTTGATCACCGAAGTGGCCAGCGCGATCTTCGACCTCGTGCTGATCTTCGTGCTCTCCGTCTACATGCTGCTCTATGGCGAACGTATCGGGCGCCTGGTGCGCCGGGCGATGCCCGAAGGCGACGGGACGCCCGCCGACGACTACCCCACGCTGGCGCAGCACGCCGTCTCGCGCTATGTGGGTGGCCAGCTGCTGTTCAGCTTTGTGATGGGCGCCTCAACCGGCCTCGCGCTGTACATCTTCGGCGTGGTCGGGATCTTTCCCGCTGGGCAGAAGTACGCGGTCGCGTTCGCGATGTTCTATGGCGTAATGGAGCTGATCCCCTACATCGGCCCGATCCTGGGGGCGGTGCCACCGGTGCTGGTGGCGCTCCTCACCGACCCGATCTCCGCACTGTGGGTGGGCCTGTTGTTCGTCGGCCTACAGCAGCTCGAGGGCCACGTGGTGGCGCCGCAGATTTTTGGTCACACGCTGCGGATCAACCCGCTGTTGGTGATCTTCGCGCTGCTGCTCGGCCTGCAGCTCTACGGCGTGGTCGGCGCGCTGGTGGCGCTGCCGATCCTCGCGGTGCTGCGCGAGACCTTCGTCTACCTCACTCGCCACCTGACATTCGAGTCCTGGGAGCGCTCCCCGGGACGAATTTTGTGACCGGGTCGCGCCTTCCGCCGCTGGCCCAATCCGTCGTTGAGGTTCGCGGCGTGACCAAGCGCTACGGCGAGCGCGAGGCGCTGCGCGATGTGAGCTTCGAGGCGGGTGCGGGGGAGATGGTCGCCGTGATCGGACCCAACGGTGCCGGCAAGACGACGCTGCTGTCGATCCTCGCGGGCGTTCAGCCGCCTACCGCCGGTGTTGTCAGTCTGCCTTCCGGCGTTGGGTGGGTGCCACAGCAGCCGGCGCTCTATTCACGCCTCACGGTGGCGGAGAACCTGGAGCTGTTCGCGCGCTTGGAGCGCAGGGCGGGTGGGAACCTCGACCACCGCTCCGTGGTCGCGGCGATGCTCGAGCAGATCGACCTGCAGGATCGTGCCTCCGAGCGGGTCGAGCGCCTCTCCGGTGGCAACCGCCAGCGCGTCAACATCGCGATCGGCTTGCTCTCCGAGCCGAGCGTGCTGGTGCTGGACGAGCCTTCCTCCTCGCTTGATCCCCGTCAGCGCGAGCGTCTGTGGCGCTTCATTTGTGCGCTCTCGCAGCGGGGCAGGTGCGTGGTCTTCTCCACCCACAACGTCGCTGAGGCCGAGCGCTACGCGCAGCGAGTGGTGGTGCTGGCCGATGGCGAGTTGTTGTTCAATGGTTCCCCGGAGGAGCTCGCGCGAGCGCAGCGACCGACTCAGCCCATTGCAGGGGGCTCGGGCGTCTCGAGCTCCCCCCAACCCGGCTTCGAAGGGGCTTTCGTGGAGTTCCTGCGCGAGCGGGGCCACTGATGAGGCGGCTCGACCGATGAGGTGGATGCTGAAGAAGGACCTGCTGATCCTCGCCCGCTCGCGGGTGCTGGTGGCGGTGCTGGTGCTCTACCCGGTCGCGGTGGCACTTCTGATCGGCTTGGCGATCTCGCGTGCGCCCTCAAAGCCGAAGGTGGCGATCGTTAACCTCGCGCCCCCATCCGCCACCGTCGAACTGGGGGGCACCCGCCTGAACGTGGCCCACTACTACAGCCAGTTGCTCGGCCAGGTCCAACCGGTACCGCTCGCGACCCGCGCCGAGGCCGTGCAGGCGGTCAGGTCGGGGAAGGCGCTGGCGGCGATCGTGATCCCTGCGAACATCGCCTCGCAACTCTCCTCGGTCATCAGCCAAGCGCACGTGGAGGTGATCTACAACGGCGACGCCCTCGAGCAGAGCTTCGTGCACTCCACGATCGAATCCTCGCTCGCGCGGGCCAACCTCGAACTCTCCAACGAGATCAGGCGGGTGGCGGCGCAGGTGATCGGGGCGCTCGTGCGGGGCGGCAACCTCGGCGTGGCGGGTGCACCGCAGAACCTGCCGGGATTGGGCGAAATACCTCACATCCTGCGCGCCATCATCGCCCGCCACCCCCACGACGCCGATCGCGATCAGCTGGAACGGCTGGCCGAGTTCACCGAATTCGCCGCCCAGAACCTGGGGGTCAGCCGCAGCGTGTTGAGCACCGTCAGCCAACCAATCCAGATCGATACCACCAACTTGCAGGGCGGCCGCACGCCGCTCGACGCGTACGCGGTAGTCGTGGCCGTCAGCATCTCGCTGATGTTCGTCTGTGTGTTGCTCGCCGCGGGTGGGATCGCGCTCGAGCGCGAGGAGCACACGCTCGCACGGCTCGTCAGGGGCTCGCGCAATCCCTTCTCCTCTTCCTCCTCGACTTCCACCGCTGCATCCGGCCGTCGCGGCGGCGCGCTGCTCACGCGCGAGTCGCTGATCGCGCAAAAGCTGCTGCTGGCGGCTGGTTGTGCGGCGATCGTGGCGTTTGCGATGCTCGCCGGGATCGCCGCCTTCGTGGGTCTGGAATGGAGTCGCGTGGCCCAGTGGCTCGTGGCACTGGTGTTTGGTGGGTTCGCATTCGCGGCGCTGGGCGTGGCGATCGGCGCGCTGGCGCGCGAGGTGCGCGCGGCCTCGCTGCTCTCCTTCCTGCTGTCCCTACCGCTCGCTTTCCTCGCGCTCGTGCCGGCCGGCGCGGTGGGGGGCGGACTGTACGACGCGATCCGCGTTGTTTCGTTCGTGTTCCCCTACAAGGCTGCGCTGGAGGCGCTCGACGCGGCCGTCAATCACTCCTCGCCGGGCCTGGGTGTCTCCCTCGTGCACCTCCTGGGGTTGACCGCCCTGTTCGCGGTTTTGGCGCGCCTCGGGTTGCGACGGCTTGACTGAGCACGAGTATCCTCGACAGTGATGGCCTTTCCCCAGACGCGCATGCGCAGGCTGCGCTCCTCTCTCGCGCTCCGTGGCCTGGTGCGCGAGACTGACCTGCGGGCGGGGCAGTTGGTGCTGCCGCTGTTCGTCTCAGAGCTCGGTCCACCTCGCGAGAAGATCGCCGGGATGCCAGGCGTTGAACGACTCTCGATCTCTGAGGCGGTGATTGAGGCTCGATCTGCGGCGGAGCTTGGGATTGCGGCCGTGTTGCTATTCGGGATCCCCGCTGAGAAGGATGCGCAGGGCTCCTCGGCGTGGGATGAGGATGGGGTGGTGCAGCTATGCGTGCGAGCGCTCAAGCGGGAGCTGCCAGAGCTGTTGGTGATTACGGATGTGTGCCTGTGTGAGTACACCGATCACGGTCACTGTGGGGTGCTGCACGAAGATTCGAGCGTGGACAACGACACATCCGTTGAGCTGCTTGCCCGCACTGCGGTCAGCCATGCGCGTGCCGGTGCGGACATCGTGGCGCCGTCGGACATGATGGATGGGCGGGTTGGAGCGATCCGCGCGGAGCTCGACAACGAAGGCTTTGCTGACACCCCGATCCTCGCATACGCGGCAAAGTTCGCCTCCGCCTTCTACGGTCCCTTCCGCGATGCGGCTGGCTCGGCGCCGGCGTTCGGGGACCGACGCGGCTATCAGCTCGACCCCGCCAACGGCCGGGAGGCGTTGCGCGAGACGCTGCTCGACGTGCAGGAGGGGGCGGACATGGTGATGGTCAAGCCGGCCCTCGCCTACGGTGACCTGATCGGCTCAGTGCGACGCGAGACGCGTCTGCCAGTGGTCGCCTACAACGTGAGCGGGGAGTACGCGATGGTCAAGGCCGCGGCCGCCGCGGGCCACATCGACGAGCGCGCGACGGTGCTCGAGATCCTCACCTCGTTGCGCCGCGCGGGCGCGGACGTCATCATCACCTACCACGCGAAGGACGCAGCTATATGGCTAGCCGAGTAGAGAACTCCCCAACCCCCAAGCTGCGCAGGCGCACAGGCGGAGCGGCCGTGACGCTCGACGAGCTCGACCGCAAGCTGCTCAACCTGATGCAGGGCAGCTTCCCGCTGGAGGCCCGACCCTACGCGGCAGTGGCGCGGGAGGCGGGGGTTCCCGAAGAGCAGGTGCTGGAGCGCGTGCGGCGGCTGCTGGCAGAGCGGATCATCCGCCAGGTCACCCCGATCTATGACACCCGCGCGCTGGGCTACTCCTCGATGCTGGTGGCGGCCAAGGTCGATGCCGAGCACCCGTGGCGGGCGGCGAAGATCATCAACTCCCACCCCGGGGTCTCGCACAACTACCTGCGCAACCACGACTTCAACATGTGGTTCACGCTTGCCACCGAGCCCGATTCGCCGCTCGGCCTGGAGGGCACGCTGGAGGTGCTGCAGCGGCTCACCGGGGCGGAGTCGATCCGCCAGCTGCCGACGCTGAAGCTGTTCAAGATCAGGATGGACTTGGAGATGGAGGGAGACACCAAAGCGCTCGCCAGCGAGGGGGCTCCACAGCAGGAGGCCATGATCGAAGCGGTTGCCTACGACGAGCACGACATTGCGGTGATCCGCGCCACGCAGGGCGACATGCCGGTGATCGGCGAGCCCTATGCCCCGGCCGCGCGCCGCCTCGGCATAGACGTCGAGACGCTGCTGGAGCGCATGGCGGGGATGCGCGAGCGCGGCCTCTTGCGGCGCGTGGCGGCGATCCTCTTCCACCGCCGCGCCGGATTCTCCGCAAACGGGATGGGAGTCTGGAAGGTGCCGCCGGAGCAGATCATGGAGCTCGGCCCGCGGATGGCGTCATTCCGCGGGATATCCCACTGCTACCAACGCCCCACCTATGAGGATTGGCCCTACTCGGTCTTCACGATGGCCCACGGCCGCTCCAAGGAGGAGTGCGACGCGATTCTCAGCGCGATCGCCGAGCAGACGGGGATCGATGAGCGCGCGACGCTGTACTCATCGACGGAGTTCAAGAAGATCCGCCTGCTGTACTTCACCGACGACTACAAGCGGTGGGAAGCACAGCACGCCTGAAAATTGGGGCCCACCCACCCCCACCCACCCCTGTGACGCTTTCGCTCACCGACACCCGCTCCGCGGAGCTCTACCGGCGCGCGCAGCGGGTGCTCCCTGGCGGCGTCAACTCTCCCGTGCGCGCGATGCGCGCGATCGGGCGCGACCCGCTGTTCATCGCCCGCGGAGCGGGCGCCGAGCTCGTGGACGTCGATGGCAACCGCTACGTCGACTACGTCTGCTCGTGGGGGCCGATGATCCACGGCCACGCCCATCCGCGGATCATCGAGGCGGTACACGCGGCGAGCGAGCGGGGAACGAGCTTCGGCGCACCCACGGCCGGCGAGGTGGAGCTCGCGGAAGAGGTAGCGCGGCGGATGCCCGGCGTGGACATGCTGCGCATGACCTCCTCCGGCACCGAGGCGACGATGACCGCGCTGCGGCTTGCGCGCGCGGCGACCGGGCGCGAGCGGATCGTCAAGTTCGCGGGCTCCTACCACGGGCACGTGGACGGCCTGCTCGCGCAGGCCGGCTCGGGCCTCGCCACCCAGGCGATCCCCACGAGCCCGGGTGTGTCAGCGAGCGTGGCGGCGACGACGGTGGTGGTGCCGTGGAACGACCCCGACGCGCTGGTGGAGGCGGTCGGCCGGCATCAGCCGGCGGCGATCCTGGCGGAGCCGATCCCCGCCAACATGGGCCTGGTGCCCGCTCGCCCCGGGTTTCTGGAGCTGCTGCGCGAGCAGGGCGACGCGAGCGGGGCGCTGCTGGTGCTCGACGAGGTGATCAGCGGCTTCCGCGTGGCGCGGGGCGGCGCGCAGGAGCTCACGGGGGTGCATGGCGACCTCACGATCATGGGCAAGGTGCTCGGCGGCGGGCTGCCGGCGGCGGCGGTAGGAGGGCGCGCGGAGTTGATGGAACTGTTGGCGCCCTCCGGCGAGGTCTACCAGGCGGGCACGCTGTCGGGCAACCCGCTGGCGGTGGCTGCTGGCGCCACTTCGCTGCAGATGCTCGACGAATCGGCGTACGCGCGCCTTGCGGGGATCACCGAGCAGCTCGCCGCGGGTCTGCGGGAGGCGGCGAGCGAGGGCGCGCCAAGGTGTCCAATCCAGATCGCGAGTTTCCCCGGTTTGATGACGGTGTTCTTCAGCGAGCGTCCCGTGCACGACCTGGCGGGAGCGCAGGCGTGCGATCTGCAGGCACACGCTGCCTGGTGCCGAGGGCTGCTGGCGCGCGGGGTCTATCCCCCGCCCTCGCAGTTCGAGGCGTGGTTTCCCTCGCTCGCCCACACCGCCGAGCAGATCGAGCGCACCGTGGCCGCGGCCGCCGCGGCGTTTGGAGAGCTATGAGCGACCTTCCGGTGCTTGTGCGTCTGGAGGCGCTGTTGCGCGAGCAGGGCGGTCTGCTGGCGAGCCTGGTCCCACAGGGAGGTCTTGTTGGAGCCCACAACGGCATCGGCCCTGCGCAGATTGCTGCTGCGGGTCCGCGCGCGCGAGCCCACCCCCAGGAGTATGAGCTGCTGGTGGAGGCGATCTATGAGGGTTATCTGCTGCATTACGGCTCCCCGCGCGTCGTGCGCCCGCAGGAGGCCGACCTCGGCCTATTGGCCGGCGATCAACTCTACGCGCTTGGCCTTGCGCGATTGGTGGCGCTCGGCGACCTGGATGCGGTGCAGGAGCTCGCGGACGTGATCGCGCTCACCGCACTCGCCCAGGGAGAGGGCCGTGAGGACCTGGCTCTTGCTGTATGGGCAGCGGGCGGCCGGGCGGTTGGGTGGGGCTCGAGCGACGCCTACCGTCACGCCAAGGCGCTCGTGCACGCACAGGAGCCCCAGGCGCTTGATGCGCTGCGTGCAGTGGCGAGCTGATCGCAGACCAGGCAAACCGCAGTATTTGTGACGATAAACACCATCGACTGCGCGACCAGCGTCGGCCCGCAGGCGGTATTCTTAGGTGCCCTTGGCCAGCAAGCACGACAAGCACGCCTCCAAGTACACGCTCGACCGCAACATCCCGGGCGCGTTCGAGGGTGAGACAGTCACGCGCCGGCGTTTTCATGACCGGCTCCGCCCACGCCGCCGGGGCGGTCGCGGCGCTCTCCTTCACGCTGCCGGCGCTCGGCTTCGCGATCGGCCCGATCTTCAAGAGCAAGCCCCACGTCTGGGAAACGGTGGGCCCGACGGACATGTTTCCCGACAACAACTACATCCCCACCGTGATCACGCTCACCCCTGGGATCGGCGAGGCGGGCAAGGGGCTGGTGTATGTGCGCCAGAAAAACCCGGCGATCGACACGGATCCCTACGACAAGAACACCCCCTACATCGCGATCACCTCGCGCTGCGCGCACCTCGGCTGTCCGGTGCGGTGGGTGCCCGCCGCCGAGCGCTTCATCTGCCCCTGCCACGGCGGCGTCTACGACCTGCTGGGCCGCCGCGTGGCTGGACCGCCGCCGCGGCCGCTCGACCGCTTCTACACGCGCGTGGTGGACGGCATGGTGCAGATCGGCTCGCGTTTCAGCGTCAACAGCGAGCTGCGTCGTTTCTCTCCCCGCGACCCCGGCGAGCCGATCGACGGGCTCGGACAGTACGCCTATCCATCGCGTCCTTCGATCCGTCGCTAACCGTGCCCAAAATTCCAGCCCCCCCGATCCCCGCGCCGCTGAAGGCGCCGCCGCCGCGGCCGCAGGAGAGCAACGGCGCCGTGCGGCCGGTCGATCATGCCGCCAACGCCGGCACCGCGGTGGTCGACTGGGTCGACGAACGGACCTCGCTGAGCGGGGCGGCGCGTTGGATGATGTTCCGCAAGGTGCCCAAGGGCACCAACTGGTTCTACACCCTGGGCTCGGCGACGATGTTCGCCTTCCTCAACCAGGCGGTCACCGGTGTGTTCCTGGCGATGTACTACCGCCCCGACGCCTCCGGCGGAGCGTACGAATCGATCCGTTACGTCACCAACGACGTGTTCCTCGGGCAGTTCGTGCGCGGCATGCACAAGTGGGGCTCGACCGTGATGGTGGTGCTGGTGTTCCTGCACATGGGCCGCACCTTCTTCTTCGGCGCCTACAAGTACCCGCGCGAGCTCAACTGGGTGATCGGCGTGGTGCTGTTGATCCTGACGATGGTGATGTCGTTCACCGGCTACCTGCTGCCGTTCGACCAGCGCGCCTTCTGGGCCACGCAGGTGGGGGTCAACATCAACGGCACCGGGCCGCTGGTAGGCCCTTATTTGAGCGATTTCTTGCGTGGTGGCTCGGAAATCGGGGCGACCACGCTATCGCGCTTCTACGCGATCCACATGCTGCTCGTGCCGGGCTTGATCGCGGCGCTGATCGGCGCGCACCTCTACCTGGTGGCCAAGCTCGGCACGACCGCGCCGCCGTGGTCGAAAGCCGAGAAAGACCCCGAGCTGCGCGAGTCCGAGGCCTGATGGCGCGATGAACCAGCGCGAGAAGGAGGAGTACCTCCGCGAGTACGCGCTCCTGAAGGCCAAAGGGAAACCGTTCTTCCCCTACGCGGTCGTCAAGGACTCGGTGATGGCGTGCATCGTGATGGCGTGCATCATCACGATGTCGCTGGTGCTCGGCGCGGAGCTCGGCTCCAAGGTCAACCCCACGACCAGCACCTACGTGCCGCGCCCGGAGTGGTACTTCTTCTTCCTATTCGAGCTGTTGCGCGTGATCAAGCCGCCGAGCCTGGTGGGCCTGGCGACGATCGGGATCCCGACGCTGGCGATGATCCTGCTGTTCCTGCTGCCCTTCTACGACCGTGGCCCCGAGCGCCGGCCGGAGCGCCGGCCGATCGCCACGATCACGGCCCTGTTCGTGATCGGTGCGATGTTCTACCTCTCCTGGGAGGGCGCCAGCACGGGCTCCCCATTCTCCGTGGAAATCGCCACGCCGGCGATGGTACGCCACGCGGGCGGCCAGGAGCTCGCGCAGTTTGAAGACGGCAGGAACGTGATCGCCTCCAGCGGCTGCTTGGCGTGCCACAAGCTGGGCGACAACGGCAACAACGGGCCGGGCCCCGAATTGACGCACATCGGCTCGCGGATCCCGCGCCAGGGGATCGCGCGTACGCTGGTCAACCCGACGCAGCCGATGCCCTCCTACCGGCACCTGCCGCCGAAGCAGTTCGAAGCGGCCGTCGAGTTCCTCTCGCAGTTGAAGTAGCGTTGGGACATGGCTCAGGGCTCCCAGGCTCAGCAGGGCGCTGGCGCCGGAGCCCTGGAGGCCGAGCAGGTGCAGGCGATGTTCGACCGCATCGCGTGGGTGTACGACGCGCTCAACGGCGTGATGACCGCCGGCCTGCACCACCGCTGGCGCGCACGCGCGGTGGACCTCGCGCGCGTCGGCCCGGGCAGTTGCGTGCTGGACCTCGCCACCGGCACCGGCGACTTGGCGCTCGAGCTCGCGCGGCGCGTGGCGCCGGGTGGGGAGGTGGTGGGCAGCGACTTCTCCGAGGAGATGCTCGTTCGCGCGCGCGCCAAGTGGGAGCAGAATCGACCCTCGTCTCCTGGCTCTTCGTCCCCGTCGGTGCGCTTCGAGTGGGGCGATGCGTTGCAGCTGCCTTACGAGAACGACTCCTTCGACGCTGCGACCGTGGGCTTCGGCGCGCGCAATTTCTCCGATCTTGCCCGCGGCCTGCGGGAGATGGCGCGCGTCGTGCGGCCAGGGGGCCGGGTTGTAGTGCTTGAGATGACCTCGCCGACGCGCCCCCCTTTGTCCACCTTCTTCGCGCTCTGGTTTGACCGCATGGTTCCGCTGCTGGGTCGGCTGGCGGGAGACTCCGACGCCTACTCCTACCTACCCAACTCGGTCAAACGCTTTCCGGCGCCTGCGATCTTGGCCGCCGAGATGGAGCGGGCAGGTATTGGCGAGATCGGTTATCTGCTGACGGCTGGAGGCATCATCGCCATCCACGCCGGCACGGTGCCGCCGGATGGCTCATCATTCATACAGTGAGCAGCACCGCACAGGCGCAGGCGGCGGAGGACGACGAGGCCGTAGCGGAGATCATGCGCCGCGGCGGGACGGTGCTGCGTGAGCGGATGGTGCGCACCGAGGAGCACCTCGAGCGGGTGGCTGGCGAGGCGGGCGCCCCGCTGGCGGTGCACGCCACCGCCACGGTGCTCGCCGGAGGCAAGCGCTTGCGGCCCCTGCTGGTCGTGCTCGCGGCGACCGCTGCGGGTGACCCGAGCGCCGAGGATCAGAGCTTGGTGCGAGCCGCGGTCGCGGTCGAGCTGGTGCACTCGGCAACGCTGGTTCACGACGACGTGATCGACGGTGCACAGTTGCGGCGCGGGCACCCCTCGATAGTTGCCCAGGCAGGTAGGCGCGTAGCGATTGCGACCGGAGATCTGCTCTTCTCACGGGCCTTTGCGGAGCTGGCGCGCAATCGATCTCTGCAGCAGCTACGGGCGCTCTCGGATGCCAGCTCGGCGCTGGCCGAGGGAGAGCTTCTGCAGCGCGAGGATGCCTACGCCCGCCAGGTCGCGGTGGAGCGCTACCTGCGCCGTTGCGAGCTGAAGACCGCCGCGCTGTTTGAGGCCGCGTGCCGGCTGGGGGCGCTGGTGGCAGGCGGGGGGGAGCGAATGGTGCGGCCGAAGGGCTGGCGGACGCGCTTGGGGCGTTTGCGCGCCGCATCGGCCTGGCCTTTCAGCTGCTCGACGACGTGCTCGATGTCTCGGGCCCGGTGGAGCGCACCGGCAAGCCGCGAGGAACCGATCTGCTCGACGGCACCGTCACGCTGCCCCTGATTCTCGCCCTCGAACGCGACAAGCGGCTGGCGAAAGTCGATCTCGCCTCTCTGAACGGGCCCGAGCAGGCCGGTGAGCTGTGCGATCGGATCGCGGCGACGGGCGCGCTGGAGGAGGCCCGTGGGCGGGCCCTGGCGTTGGTCGCCGAGGCGAAGGCAATGCTGCCGGCGATCCTTCCCGACGGCCGCGCGGCGTTGCTGGACCTCGTGGCGGACGCTGTGGTCGAGCGCTACCGCTGACCCGTCAGAAATGGTAGGACTGGATCAAGTCGGCGTCCAGCGCGCGGATGAAGAGGTCGATCACTGGGCTGGGGGAGGGCAGGCCCGGGTGGGTGGGCCTTCAAATCCCCTCCCCTAGAAATCGCAGGGTTGGATCAGGTCGGCGTCGAGCGCGCGGATGAAGAGGTCGATCTCCTCGGCCATGTTGGCGTGCGTGACACGCTGCAGGTCGCTGAGTAGCGATCCAGCAGCACGGTCGAGCTCGTCGTCGAGCTCTTCCACCACGTCCTGCTCGAAAACGCCCTCGCGCGTGGCCTCACATTCGGGACAGCGCAGCAGGATTCGCCACTGTCGCTCGCCAGCTTCGGCCCAATCCACCGGATGGACGAGCTCCCCGCCGCAGTAGAAGCAGACGTGTAGCGGTTCTGCCGCCGGATCGGCCTGCCGCTCGCGGGCGTGGGTGGGGTGGGCGGGTCCCAGACTAGGTGGCGCGGGGTTGTCCAGATAGACGACCTCGATCTGCTTGCCGCTGGGCAGCTGCACGTGATGGCGGGTCTGGTGATGGCTCTCGTCGGTAGGCATTGGGTTCCTCGGACGAGTCATCGACTGCCCCCAGGACTGTCTTTAGCCCGTGTGCACGAATACCGAGGTTTGCCCACCCACAAGCACGGACAACCCGCTCGATGACCGCGGTCGCGATATATGTTGAGAGGCAGATATGGCCACCGCGATCCGCACGATCGGCCACGAAGACCGCCTCAGCCTCGTCGAGCACCTCGAAGAGCTGCGCACGCGGTTGATCGTCAGCGGCGTCGTGCTCGGGGTCGTGTTCGGCGTCTGCCTATGGCAGAACCACGCCCTACTACATCTGATCAACCGCCCGTACGAACGCGAGAAGCAGGGCCAGGTCGCCTCGGGCAAGGGCCCCACCGGGCAGGCGGTGCTCGCGCAGCAGGCGGTGCTCAAAGTGTCCGGGGAGGTGCAGAGCATCGTCCGGATCCTTACTGCGCCTGACGCCCACCTACCCGCGGCGGTTCGTGCGCAGTTGACGGCCGAGCTCCCCGGCCTGCGCGCCGCCACCGCGGAGATTCCGCCCGCTCCTCCCGCGGAAAAGCTGACGACGCTGGGAGTTGGCGAGCCGTTTACGACCACGCTTACAGTCGTCTTCTTTTTCGCGCTGATCATCTCACTGCCGGTAATCCTGTTCGAGCTGTACGGCTTCGTGCTACCTGCTCTGCAGCCGAGTGAGAGACGCGCCGTGAGGCCGCTACTCGCCGCGGTTCCGTTCCTGTTCGCGACGGGGGTGGCGTTCGGCTACTTCGTCGTGCTGCCCGCCGCGCTGCGCTTCCTCGTGAACTTCAACAGCAGCGAGTTCAACATCATCGTGCAGGCCAACCCCTACTACCAGTTCGCCGCAACCGTGCTGCTGGCGATGGGGTTGGTCTTCCAGGTCCCGGTTGTGATCCTGGGGGCCACACGGGCGGGACTCGTGACACCCAAGCAGCTGCGCAAGGGTCGCCGCTACGCGATCGTGGCGTGCGCGGCGATCGCGGCCTTCCTGCCGGGAGACGCCGTCACGTTGCTGCTCGAGACCGTCCCCCTCTACATTCTCTACGAGGCGAGTATCCTGATGGCATCGTTCGTTGCGCGACGCGACGCGGCGCGGGGTGGAGCACAGGCGGCGGCTGGGAGCCCTCGGCAAGATCCACCGTCCTCGCCGGGTGCCGACGCCGACGAGGGTGGGCCGGGCGCTCCCAGTAGGGGCGGGCCGCCGGCCCCCAGCCCCCCGGGGTCTAATGCGAGAACTACGGACAACGACACCGACCCAAACGTGACCGCCATAATCGACCATATGGACAGGAAGCTCACCGACTGATGCTCTTCGACCTGCGAGCCCGCGGCCGGCGCAAAACCGTGCAGATCGTCTATCTGGGCCTTGCCGTGCTATTCCTGCTGGGCTTCGTGGGCTTCGGCGTGGGCGTCGGCGGCGGCGGCGGTGGGATCTTCAACGCCCTCACCGAAAACGGCGGCTCCAGCAGCGCCAACTTCGCTGCCAAGGTGGCTGCCGCGCAGAAGCGCACCCAACAGCACCCCACCGAAGCGGCCGCCTGGAAGGCGCTCGTCGAAGCACAGTTCCATCAGGCCAGCGAACCCGGCAACATCACCACGGTTGGGGAAACCGAAAAATACACCGCCCAGGGCAAGATACTGCTCGCCAAACTCGCGAAGTCGTGGAACACCTACCTCAAGCTCGAAACCGCACATCCGGACACCGAACTGGCGACGCGGATCTCCGGCATCTTCGGCGAACAGGGTCTCAATCAGCCGGCCTCCGAAACGCAGGCGCTGGAGGTTGCGGTCAAAGGCAACCCCACGGTGCGCCTGTACTCGGCGCTGGCGGTGTCCGCCTACAAAGCCGGCAATCTCAAGGTCGGCGACGCCGCAGCGCGCAAGACGGTCAGCTTGGCGCCGGTGGCCGAACGCACGAAAGTAAAGAAGTACCTGGCCGAACTTAGGAAGAACCCGCTCAGTCACACGCCCGCGACGATCACCAAGGGCCCGAACGGAACCTTGATCGCGACGCAGGGGGGCAAGACCTACACCGTTAAGTCCAACGGCAAAGGCGGGTACGTCGGCGCCGCTCCAAAGGTTGGGGCCGCGACGGCGACGAGCGGCGCTGCGGGGAAGGCCGGTGCCACGCCCTCGACACCTGCGGCCGGGCTCACCTCCAGCACTCCTGCAACTACGACCGGGAAGAAATAGGCCGCACCGGGAGCGCGTGGCGGGCGACTTGCACCCGGAGATGGCCGCTCGGCCGCAGGGCGCACCGGCCGCCGGGCCGGAGGACCCTCCCCGCTACACCGCGCGTCTGCTGGTCGCCTGCCCCGATCAGCCGGGCATCGTGGCGGCCGTCTCCGGCTTCCTGCTGGAGCTGGGCGCCAACATCGTCTCCTCCCACCAGTATTCCACCGACCCCGCTGGCGGCAGGTTCTTCCTGCGCACCGAGTTCTACCTCGAGCACCTGCTCGAGTCCCCACAGGCGTGTGAGCGCCTGCGGGAGCGCTTCGGCACCGAGGTGGCGGCGCGCTTTCAGATGGAGTGGGAGCTGCGCTTCTGGGGTCAGCGCCGGCGCATGGCGATCCTCGTCTCCCGTCGTGACCACTGCCTGGTGGACCTGCTGTGGCGTTGGCGTCGCGGCGAGCTGGACGCGGAGGTTGTGGCGGTGATCTCCAACCACCCCGACCTCGAGCCGCAGGCGCGGGGAGCTGGAGTGCCCTTCCACCACGTGCCGGTCGAGCGCGAGGGCAAGGCGCGTGCCGAGGAGCGGCTGCTGGAGCTGCTGGCGGGCAGCGCCGACCTCGTGGTGCTGGCCCGCTACATGCAGATCCTCAGCGGCGACTTCCTGGAGCGCCTCGGCGCACCGGTGATCAACATCCATCACTCCTTCCTGCCCGCCTTCCCGGGTGCGGAGCCCTACCGCCACGCACGCGAGCACGGGGTCAAGCTGATTGGCGCTACCGCGCACTACGTCGTGGAGGAGCTCGACGCCGGCCCGATCATCGAGCAGGGTGTCGAGCGCGTCGACCACCGCCAGACCATCCCCGACCTCGAACGCGTCGGCCGCGACATCGAGCGCATGGTGCTCGCGCGCGCCGTCGCCCTGCACCTCGACGACCGCGTGATCGCCGACGGTGGGCGGACGGTGGTGTTCTGAGGGGCGCGCGCGGTCTGGAACGCGGCGGGCGGATGACCTGGGCTAAAATGCCACCTCCTCAGGGATGCCACTATCGATGAGCATCTCGCGGGCCGTTAGCTCAACCGGCAGAGCAGGGGCCTCTTAAGCCCAAGGTTGCAGGTTCGATTCCTGCACGGCCCATTTTCCAGCCTCGCGACGCCGTGGTGCCGGCACCCTGCGCCCCAGGAATTTGGGCTTGGATCTACCCTGAGCGTACGTCGAAGGACGCTCGAACTGTGCTGCCGCTCGGCCGATTGGTGTGCTCTACGGCGTGACGATCGCGAACGAGGGGTCAGGCTCGTCCAGCAGGCCGAGCAGCTCACCGAGCTTGGCGGCGTCGCCCTCGACGCGCAGGCGTCCCGCGCCGAACAGCTCCGCCACCGGAGTGATCCCGGCGAACAGCTCGTTCAAGGCTGCGCGCTCGACGACCACGGTGGCATCCGCCTGCGGGTCGTGCCGATCGGCGGAGTGAATCAGCACGCCGTTGCTGAGCTTCAGCACGTGGCGCTCTTCGGTGTCGGTGAAGATCCAGTTGAAGCTCAGTCGCAGCTCGCCCGCGCGGGGGCCGTCGATGCGGATCGCCAGCACGTCGAAAAGTTGCTCGCTCGTGAGCAGGGCGACCATCTCCCTGGAGGGCGTATTTCCGCTCTCGACGACGCCCTCGCGCAGCTCGCGGGCACCCGTCAGGAAGAAGTTGCGCCACGGCGCGCTCTCGGCGCCGTAGGCGAGCTGCTCCAGGGCCCTGGCCTCGAGCTCGCGGGCCGGGAGGTTGGAGGGATCGGCGAACACCGCGTGGGACATCAACTCCGCTACCCAGCGGTAGTCGCCTTCGGCAAACGCGCGCTGGCCCTCCCGCAGCACGGTCTCGGCGCCGCCCATCGTACGCACGTAGCGCGTGGCGGCCTGCTCGGGCGGGTGCGGCCAAAGGTGGGCCGGGTTGCCGTCGAACCAGCCCATGTAGCGCTCATAGATGCCCTTCACATTGTGGCTGACCGTTCCGTAGTACTCGCGACAGTGCCACTCGCGCGCGAGGCCCGCCGGCAACGTCAGTAACTCGGCGATCTCGCTACCGACGTACCCCTTGTTGAGCAGGCGTAGCGTCTGATCGTGCAGGTAGCCGTACAGGTCGCGCTGCTGGGCCAGCATCTCGACGATGCGCTCCTGTCCCCAACGGGGCCACTGGTGTCCGGCGAACAGCGCCTCGGCGTGCTGGCCGAACAGGTCGATCGCCTCGCCCAGGTAACGCGACCAGATGCGCGCGTCGCGCACCAGGGCGCCCCGTGGGGTGGTGATGTTGTGGAGGTTGTGGGTGGCGTTCTCGGCGATGCACAGCGCGTGGTGGTTGGGGAACAGGAAGTTCATCTCGGCCGGCGCCTCACTGCCGGGGGTCATCTGGAAGATCATCTCGATCCCGTCGATCGTCTCCTCTTGGCCGGTGTGTGCAATTTCGCGCGTAGGGGGCACGATCCCGATTGAGCCGGTGGAGACTGTCATGCCCAGACCGGTGCCCACCTGCCCGCGGGGGTCGCGCTGCAATGCCGTGCCGAACATGTATGCCGCGCGACGCGCCATCGCGGTGCCCGCGTACACGTTCTCGCTGATCGCGTGCTCCAGGAAGCCCTCCGGTGCCAGCACCGGGATCCGTCCGGCGGCGACGTCTCCGGCATCGACCACGCCCAGTGCCCCGCCGAAGTGGTCGACGTGGCTGTGGGTGTACAGCAGGCCCGTCACGGCTCGTGGTCCGCGGTGCTCGCGATACAGCGCCAGTGCCGCCGCCGCGGTCTCGGCGCAGATCAGCGGGTCGATCACGAGCACGCCCTTGCGGCCCTCGACGATCGTCATGTTGGAGAGGTCGAGACCGCGTACCTGGTAGATCCCAGGGACGACCTCGAACAGGCCGTGGATCGCGTTTAGCTGCGACTGGCGCCAAAGGCTCGGGTTGACGGTGTCAGGGCACTCATCCTTGAGAAATGCGTAGGACTCCATATCCCATACCACACGCCCGCCCGTCCGGTAGACGAGCGCGGGCGAGAGCGCCGCGAGGAAACCTCGTTGGGCGTCTTGGAAGTCCTCCCTGTCATCGAGAGGCAGGGACATTCGAACTCCGTGATTGGCCTCGGCGATGCGACGGGTGGCGCCGGCGCCGTCGAGTGTCTCACCGCCGCTCATCTGCCCGCTTTTTTGTGTCGCGGCTGGGGAGCATTGAGTAAGGCTACGGTGGTGCACCGGTGTTGGTCAAGACCTTGCCCGCAATGTTTCCAATCGACAGCGACTGGCCCTTGGTGGTATCTGCGCACCAACAAGCCTGCGGGGCAGTGCTTAGCGCTGCGCGATCGCCTCGGCAGCGGCCTCGCGGCCGATGAATGGAGCAAGGGCAATGTAGCTGACGTGGTCGGCGAGCTCGGGCAACCGGCGGGTGTGGCCCCGTAGGATGTAGTCGTGGAGTAGCTCGAACACCCCCCCGACGATCGCCTCGCCCACAATCGGTGTGGAGGTTTGCGAGGGGGCACCCTCACCGAGGTCCATATCGAGCAACTCGGCGTAGGCGGCGTTGGCCTCCGCCACGCGGCCGGCGACGTGGGGGTAGGCGATCAGGATGTCCACGCACGACAGGTGCGCTAGAGCGGGCTCTGAAGCGAGAAACTCCAACAGCGCCTGCGCTCCCGCACGCACGCCCCCGATCCAGTCGGTCTGGTGGGCGAGTGCCCGGTTGACCGCGGCTTTGGCCCTGGTGTGGCCAACCTCGAAGGTGGCGAGGAACGCTTCCTCCTTGTTCTCAAAGTGGCTGTAGAAGGTCTGCAGCGAGACCGCCGCGGCCGCGGCAATGTCCTCCAGACTTAGTGCCTGGTAGCCGTCTCTGGCGGTGAGTTTGGCGATCGCATCGAAGATCCGCTCACGTTGATTGAACTCCACGAACCCGCGCGGAAGGTTGTGCTCGCCACGCGGCAGCCCCCTCACTCCCCACGGCGCCGGCGGCGAGAGCGTCCCGGGTGCGCGCCCGCCCTCCAGCCAGCGCGGCTTGTGTGGGCGGGGGCGTCGGAGGACTCCGAGCGGTGTGGGGTAGTAACAGTCGATCCACTCCATCAGCTCCGGGACGACGCGCGCGAACTCGGCCTTCAGCGACTTGTTGGAGCGCTCTTCGCGCACGCGCGTGTAGATGATCTTGCGCAGTGCTCCCACCACCGCCCGAGCCACCGGATCGGGAATCGTTCCCCTCCCGGGTGCGCGCTCGAAGCCGGCGCTGATGAAGTGCTCGAAGCGGGTTGCCCCATCCGCCCAGCGCTGCACTCCGACGGCGCCGGAGGCGCCCATCTCAACGCAGATCAGGCGCGCGGCGTCGGGACGTTCGGCAATCCCGTCGAACAGTGCGCGGATGATTCCCTCCAACTGCTCTCGCCAAGCGACGTCGGCGCCGGCGAGTCCGAGCAGCCGCCGGACCTCGGTCTCGACGACCGTGTCGTAGGTCGCCAGCAGGCAATCCTCCTTATTCTCGAAGTGTTCGTAGAAGGTCCGCCGCGAGATACCCGCGCGGGCGACGAGGTCGGAAATCGTGGTGGCGACCACTCCGCGCTCGCTGACGGCCTGCACCATCGCTTCAAGGAGCCGCTCGCGCTGGTGTGCGATTACTCGCTCTCGCGGGAGTGCTTGGGGACCGCGAGGCAGGCCCTTCTGTGCGTCTGTGCTCCGGCGCGAACGCGCTTCCCGGGCGCCGTCGGCGCTCCGCCGGGCGTTCGTGCTTCCGCGGCCATTCGGCCCCTTCGACCGGGGACCGTTGGCATCGCCAAGCTTGTCGGGCCCCTTCATCTGGGCACCATCCGCTCTCCGTCCCCCGCCCCCGCTCTGCCTCGGTCCCTCGGCCACACGCTCCACCTTAGTGGACGACGGCACGCGTGCCAATGGGCTTGATCGGTGGGCAGACATTGCGCTTCCCGTTCATCAGATGTTGACAGGATGAGTAAAACATGATTTATATGTTTTTCCGGGGAAGGGGTCAAGGGCCAACTAGGATAGACGTAGAACGACTGGCTATGGGGGAGAAGTGCAAGCCACACAAAGCAAATTCAGGGGTTTGTCCATACGCATGAGGACCGTGGGGTCAAAGGGAGCCGCTCGGACATGTGCAGCTCTCGCGCCAAGTTGGTCTGCCTTGTTCTGTAGGCGGCGTACTATTAGCTGCTACATTACGGACCAAATCGAAGGTCTCCTTCGGCCGCGCGGGCCAATTGCGAGGGGTAGGAGGAGGATCGTCATGAAAGTGTTCGTCTGTGAGGAGCGGCGGATGCTCCGGGCGCTGCATGCCCGGTGGCCATACCGGCGTTCGCACTGCCGCCACGACCTGCACTGGCTGGTGAGCGTGCATCCACGGGCAGGCTGTAGCAGGGGCGGTCGAGCGCACTCGATCCCGGCGCTACCGTCAACGCGCCGGCGTCCGCGCGGGCGTTGACCCTGCGGCGTGCCGAGGGGGCTGACCAACGACGCGAGCGCCCGCTAGGATCGGGCGCAATGGCGGTGAGGCATGAACCTGTCGATGTGTGGTCAGCCGGCCGGGGGATGGACGGCGACGGGGAGCCCGAGCTGCAGCGCCTGACGATCGACACGATTCGGGGTTTGGCGATGGACGCGGTGCAGCAGGCAAACGCCGGGCACCCGGGCACGGCGATGGCGCTGGCACCGCTTGGGTATGTGCTGTTCAAGCGGCTGCTGTGTGTGAACCCGCGTAATCCGCAGTGGAGCAACCGCGACCGCTTCGTGTTGAGTTCCGGGCATGCGTGCGTGCTGCTCTACTCGCTGCTGCACCTCAGCGACTATGAGCTCTCGCTCGATGACCTGAGGCACTTTCGTCAGTGGGGTTCGCGCACCCCGGGGCACCCCGAGCGTGGGCACACCCCGGGCGTGGAGGTCACCACCGGGCCACTCGGGCAGGGCTTCGCCAACGCTGTGGGGATGGCGATGTCAGAGCGCTTCCTGGCCGAGCGCTACAACCGCCCCGGCGAAGAGGTCGTGGACCACCACACCTATGTGATCTGCTCCGACGGGGACATGATGGAGGGCATCAGCCAGGAGGCTGCCTCGATCGCCGGGCACTTCGGGTTGGGCAGGTTGACGGTGTGCTATGACGACAACCGCATCACGATCGACGGCAGCACCGCGATCTCCTTCGACGGTGAGAACCACATCGCGCGACTGGCGGCGGACGGGTGGCACGTGCAGCGGGTCGCGGACTCCGAGGACACCGCGGCGCTCACCTCGGCGCTTGCGACTGCGCGCGCCGAAACCGAGCGCCCGTCGTTCATCGCGGTTCGCTCGCACATCGCCTACCCCGCCCCTCACGCGGTCGACACCGCGGCCTCGCACGGCGCGCCGCTGGGCGAGGCGGAGGTGCGTGCGGCGAAGCTCGCGATGGGCTTTGACCCGGAGCGCACCTTCTGGGTGGACGAGCGGGTGTACGGGCACATGAGCCTTGCCGCCGCCGGCGCGCAGGCCGAACGCGACTGGCGGACGCGGGTGGACTCCTGGCGCGCGCGGCACCCCGCGTTGGCGGAGGATTGGGAGCGCGCGTGCGCCGGCCGCATGAAGGATGGCTGGCAGGAGGCGCTGCCGAGCTTCGCGGCGGGCGAAAAGCTCGCCACCCGCGTCGCCGGCCAGAAGACGATGGCGGCCTTCTCGGCGTATGCCCCCGCGATGTTCGGCGGAGCCGCCGACCTGGTCGAGTCGACCAAGACGGTGTTCCCGGGCGCTGGACAATTCTCCAAGGTGCACACGGGCCGCAACGTGCCGTTCGGGATCCGCGAGCACGCGATGGGAGCGATCGTCAACGGCGCGGCGGCGCACGGCGGAATCGTCAAGCCGTACGGCTCGACCTTCCTCATCTTCTCCGACTACATGCGCGGGTCGGTACGCCTATCCGCGCTGATGGGGCTGCCCGTGGTGTGGGTGTGGACGCACGACTCGGTGGGGCTCGGCGAGGATGGGCCCACCCACCAGCCGGTCGAGCACTACGCCTCATTGCGCGCGATCCCGCACCTGTGGGTGATCCGCCCCGCCGACGCCAACGAGACCGTGCAGGCGTGGCGGGTGGCGCTGGAGCGCGAGGACGGCCCGGTGGCGCTGCTGCTCTCCCGTCAAGGGATCCCGGTGCTCGACCGTGAAGACGGGAAGCTGGCGGCGGCGAGCGAGCTCGAGCGCGGCGGCTATGTGCTGTGGGACTCCGCGCCCAGCCCGGAGCTGATCCTCATCTCCACCGGCGCCGAGGTCCCGCTCACGCTGGATGCCGCGCGCGCGCTGGCTGACGGAGGCACGGCGGTACGGGTCGTGTCGATGCCCTGCGTGGAGCTGTTTGAAGCTCAATCGCAGGAGTATCGCGACACGGTGCTCCCGGGCGCTGTCAGCGCCCGTCTGGCGGTCGAGCCGGGGGCGAGCATGAGCTGGTGGAAGTGGGTGGGCAGCTGGGGAGACGTGCTCGGCATCGACCGCTTCGGCGCATCCGCGCCCGGCGCTCGCGTGCTCCAGGAGCTAGGCTTCACGGTGGAGAACATCACCGCACGCGCCCGCGCGCTTCTTTAGTTTCTCGGGGGCGCATCCGAGGGTAGGCTGTAAGAGTGGCTTTCAGAGAGATCGGCACCCCCGGACACCCGGACGTGTCCCTGACGCACCGTCCACTTTGAAAGACGTCCCAGTCCAGCCGTAGGCAAGCGACCCACAAGGAGATGCAGATGCCATCCTCCCAGACCCTCTCACCGCTGCACCGCCTCTCCGCGCTCGGGCAGAGCGTGTGGGTGGACTTCCTCTCACGCGAATCGATCCGCCGCGGCCACTTGCAGGAGTTGCTCGACGCCGACGCGGTCGTGGGGGCGACCTCCAACCCAACGATCTTCCAGAAGGCGATGAGCGCTGGAGACGCCTACGACGAGCAGCTGCGCGAGCTGGCCGACGAGGGCCTCGACGCGCGCGCGAGCTTCTGGCGGCTGGCCGAGCGCGACATCAAGGATGCGTGCGATCTCTTCCACCCGATTTGGGATGGCGGGTCGGGGCGTGACGGCTATGTGTCGCTGGAGGTGGCGCCCGATCTCGCGTACGACACCCTGGCGACGTTCAACGAGGCGATCAGCCTGCACGAGACGGTGGATCGCCCGAACCTGATGGTGAAGATCCCCGCCACGAAGCCGGGGCTGGCGGCGATCGAGGACGTGATCGCGCAGGGCCACTCGATCAACGTGACGCTGATCTTCTCGCTGCGTCGCTACGCGGAGGTGGCGGAGTCCTACATTCGCGGCCTGGAGCGCCTGATCGCGGGAGGCGGCGATCCGCGGAAGGTGGCGTCGGTGGCGAGCTTCTTCGTCTCGCGGATCGACACAGAGGCCGATCGGCGCCTGCAGGAGCTGCAGTCGGCGGGAAGCGACGGTGCGCTCGACGAGCTCAAGGGTCGCCTGGCGGTGGCCAACGCAAAGCTCGCCTACCAGCACTACCTCTCCGTCTTCCGTGGACCCCGCTGGGAGTTCCTCGCAAACAAGGGTGCCACCCCGCAGCGCGTGCTGTGGGCCTCGACCTCGACGAAGAACCCCGACTACCTCGACACGCTGTATGTGGAGGAGCTGATCGGCCCGGACACGGTCAACACGATGCCGGAGGAGACGATCCGCGCCTACCAGGATCACGGCCGTCCCCAGGCGCGCCTGCAGGCGGAGGTGGCGGATGCGCGCAAGCTGCTGGAGGAGCTCGCACGTGTAGGCGTCGACTACGACGATCTCACCGACACGCTGGAGCGCGAGGGGGTACAGAAATTCTCAGACTCCTTCGACGAACTGATCGCGGCGCTGGCGGAGAAGCAGGCGGCGTTGGCCGTGGCCTAGCTGAGCACGTGGGCTCCCCGTGAGGGGCGCACCTCGCGCGCATGCGCAGGCGGGGCGACGCCGGGCGGGAAGAGTCCGAGCACGTGCCCGCCGAAGCCGCCTCCCACCAGGCGCACCCCGAGCGCCCCGGCCTCCTTCAGCACTCCCACCGCCACCTCGACAGCCGGGGTCGAGCACTCGTAGAGGTCGCGCAGGCTGGCGTGAGAAGCGTCGAGCAGGGCGCCCACCTCCTGCAGTGCTCCTCTGCGCAGGGCGGCGACAGTCTCGAGCACGCGGCCGTTTTCGCTAAGCACGTGTCTTACGCGCCGAGCGAGCACGGGTGGCAACTGTTGGAGGCTGCCTTCCCGTGCCTCTCGCAGTGACCGGACCCCGAGCAGTTCGCAGGCCTGCGCACACTCCTCGCGGCGCTTGTTGTAGCCGGAGGCCGCCAGCGTCCGGGGATCGCCTGAGTCGAGCGTCGCCAGCCGCCAGCCGTCGGCCAGCACCAGCGGAACCGGCTGGATGTCGAGATTGGAGAAATCGATTTGCAGTGCGGTGTCCACCTCGCCGTAGAGCGACGCGAGCTGGTCGAGCAGGCCGGTATGCGCTCCTAGCCACTCGTTCTCTACGCGGGAGCACAGCCGCGCCAGCTCGCGACGGTCAAGTTCGGTGCGAGCGAGGCCCAGTAGAGCCAGGCACAGCGCAACCTCCAGCGCTGCTGAGGAGGAGAGCCCTGCTCCACGCGGCACACTGCCCGTGATCTCGAGTTCCGCTCCCGAGATTGGCACCCCTGCGTGAGTGAGTTCGGCGGCGACGCCGCGCGCGAACGCACGCCAGCCCTCGCCGCGCGCGACGTTGGGCAGCGTGAATTCATCGCATTCGTCGAGGTCGAGCGCCCTCGCTCGAGTACGCCGCTCGTCTGTCGCCCGTGCCCGCACTGTGATGCCCTCCGCGATCGCGAATGCAAGCGCGAGGCCATTGTTGTAGTCGGTGTGCTCCCCGATTAGATTGACGCGACCCGGGGCGAAGGCGCGCACCTCAAGAGGCGGCACGACCCACCGCCTCGCGCAGCGCCGCGGCGGACTCCTCGGGCAGGGTGTCGACGATGAACACCCCACCCCCCTGCTCGGAGCCCGCGAGGTACTTCAGCTTGTGCGCCGTGCGCAGCGGCGGGTAGAACTCGACGTGCAGGTGCCCCGCCCGCTCCGCGCCGGTGCCGGTGGGTGCCTGGTGGACGGCCATGACGTACGGGAATGGCCGCTCGAACAGCGCGTCGTAGCCGCGCGTGAGCGCCTGCAGTGCCTCGGCGAGCGCGTCCAGTTCTGCGGCGGCGCAGTGCAGCAGCGTGGGGCGGTGGGCGCGCAGCACCACGTGTGCTTCGTATGACCAGCGCGCGGCATAGGGGACGTGTACGAGCACGTGCTCGTTCTCGTACACCACCCGGCGCCCATCTTCGAGCTCCCGTCGCAGCAGCGCACACGGCGCGCAGCCCCCCAAACGCGCGTCGGCGGCGCGCTCGGCGGCAGGCACGGGGGGCATGAACGGGTAGGCGTAGATCTGCCCGTGAGGATGATGCAGCGTCACCCCCACCTCCACGCCGCGGTTCTCGAAGATCAGCACGTACTCCACGTCCTTCCGCTCGCCCAACTCCTCATAGCGTGCCCGCCACACCCACATCAGCGCTCGTGCGCGCCCCGGGGAGAGCGTCGCGAAGGAGTCGTGGTGGCGGTCGCTGTAGACCACCACCTCCGCGGCGCCCCGCGGAGACTCGAAGGCGGGGAAGCGGTTCTCGAAGACGGCGATCTCAAACGAGGGGAAGGGGATCTCCGTTGGCTCCCCTTCCGGGCGCGTAGGGCATAGCGGGCAGTGCTCCTCGCTTGGCAGGAAGGTGCGGTCTTGGCGGTGGATGGCATAGTCGACCCACTCTCCGCGCAGCTCCTCAAAGCGCAGCTCACCCATCCCCGCCGGCCCACCGATAGAGAATCAGCAAGCGCCCATCCGCTTTGCGGTAGCGCTCGAGTGCCAGCGGGCCGCTGCGCTCCAGCGCGGGCCGCGAAGCCCGGGCCACCTCAGCGAGCGGCGCGGAAGGGTTGCCCAACGACTTCCGATCTGAGTCTGCGGGAGACTCGGAAGGGTCGCTCGACGACTTCCGATCGATCTCCTCGGGCATTGTGTCAGGGTAACCCTACGCGCGCTTAAGGTGGCGCCGATACCGTCAAGGTGGTGCACGACGAGGCTCCCATACCCACGCCGCCCTCCGAACGCATTGCGTGGCTTGTCGCGCTTGGGCTGTGCCTGCTGGGCGCTGGTGTGCTGGCGGCGATCTTCGGCGGCGTGGTCGGCACTGGGTCGAGCGCACCCGCGTCCGACCCACCGGTGGTGCTAGTGGGCGCCGTCACGCCAACCGCGGCGAGCGCCTCCGAGGCGGCGCTGCGCTCGGGACGGGGCACGACGGCGGGACCTTACGCGGAGGCCCACCATGAGGCTGCTGGGAGCTCGTCGCCCGCTGTCGCATCGGTGGGAGCGGTTGTGGCGCACACTCCCGGCAGGCGGGAGGACGTGGCGGCGAGCTCGGCGGGACCGGAAGCCCATATCGCGGCGGCTTGGGAGGCCGGCTTCTATCCGATCTACGCCGAGGCGCAGCGCGTGTTTGGCGTCAACTGGCTGCTGCTCGCCTCGATCCACATGCAGGAGACCGCCTTCTCGACCGCGCCCTCCACCTATCACGGCCTCAACTTCGCCGGCTGCTGCGGGGGGCCGATGCAGTTCAACGTCACCAACGGGCCACTGAGCACGTGGGACCTCGTGAAGAGCGCCTACCGCTTCGGGGTGCGTCCCACGGTGTACGACCACCGCACCGCCCACCACCCGTCGATCTACGACGACTACGACTCGATCATGGCGGCGGCGTGGCTGCTGTACTCCGACGGCGCCGGTCGCACGCTCGAAGATTCGGCGTGGTGGGCGGCTTACGACTACTACGGCCACGACGCCTACGGCGTGGAATACGCGGACGAGGTGCTCGCCCGCGCGATCGGCTGGTCCCAGCACGGCTTCTGCATCAACTGCGGCGTGCAGCCGGCGCTGGCGCAGGCTGTCTACGACGCTTACGGCGCACCGGTGATGGCGACCTACCAGACTGCCACAACGGCCCGCACCGGCCGTGCCAAGCACACACGTCGGCGCTAGCGGCTCACCCCTGCGCGATCAGCTCCCCCGCCACCCGATCGGTGGCGAGCGCGGTGCCACCCAGCAGGCGCCGGGAGAGCTGTGCGCGGCGGAAGTACAACGGGGCGTCGTGCTCCCAGGTGGCGCCGATGCCGCCGTGCACGGAGATCATCGTGCGCGCTGCGTGGTCGAGCGCACGGCCTGCCACCGAGCGCGCGGCGTTGGCGGCGAGCGGGAACTCCGCGGGGGCTCCGTGGCGCGCCCAGCCTGCGTAGTAGAGCAGGGAGCGGCCGTTCTCCAGCTGACGCAGCACCTCGGTGAGCGAATGCTTGACCGCCTGGTAGGAGCCGATTGCGCGCCCGAAGGTGAAGCGCTCCTTGGCGTACGCCACCGAGACGTCGAGCGCGCTCTCCACGGCGCCGAGCGACTCGGCGGCGATCAGCGCCTGCGCGAGGTGCCACGCCTCGACCAGTGAATCCTCCGGGGCGTCGAGGATCGTGGCGGGAGCGTCCTGGAGCGTGACATGCCCAAGTGTGCGGGTCGCGTCGTAGCGGCGCACCGGCTCGATCGAGACACCGGCCGCGGAGGACTCCACCGCGAAGCCGATGATGCGTCCATCGAGCGATGCAACGCCCACCAGCACGTCTGCGCCGGGGGCGTCGGGAGCAAACGCGATCTTTCCGGTCACCCGTGCCTCACCCGCACCGCCACCGACAGCGATCGGGAGCGCGGCGCGCTCCATCCCGCTCGCGGGGTCGACGCTCCACCGCTCGGAGATGTCATCCGGGGGACGCGCCGCGAGGTAGGCCGCGCGGCGCTCTCCGCTCGCCAGCTCGCCCAGCAGGGGCGTCTTGCCGAGCGCGCTTGCCCCGTCGTTCAGGATCGCGGTGGCGGGTAGGTGGCCGAGCAGCGGCACCGCGGCCAGAGCGCGCCCGCACTCGCTGAGCACGAGCATCGCGTCGAACACGTCGAGCCCGGCGCCGCCGTGGGCCTCGTCGATCAACAGGCCCGGCCAGCCCGCCTCCGTCGCGGTCGGCCACAGGTCGCTGGTTGAGCCGCCGCTGTCGAGGGCCTCGCGAGCTTCCTCCAGCGTCTTGAAACGCGACAGCGCGCCGCGGGCTGCCTCGCGCAGCAACACTTGCTCGTCTGATAGCGCCAAATTCATCGCGGCACCTCCTCGTTCATGGTCCCGCTCGTGTGGAGCAATGCGCAACCCATCCCGGAGCCGCCGCAGGGCGGGCTCCCCATCCCAATCTTTGCCTTTGTGCTCGCTCGCTCAATCATGCCTTCGCGGCCTCCTTTGCGCGCAGCTCCGAGAACGGGATGCCCTTGTCCAGGCGCGGCTCGGTGGGCAGGCCGAGCACCCGCTCGCCGATCGTGTTGCGCAGGATCTCTTCGGTGCCGCCGGCCGACTTCAGGCCGGGGAGGAAGGAGATCATGTACGCCCACTCGCTGTCCTCCGCGAGCGCGTCGGGGCCGAGCACGTCGGCAATCAGGTCGCCGGACTTGATCGCGCCGTTGACGATTGTCACCTTCGCGAGCCCCGCCTCGGGGCCGGGGATCTGGCCCTGCTGCAGCGCGGTGAGCGTGCGATAGCCCGTAAAGCGCACCGCCATCAGTTCGGAGGTTATCTCGCCGAGCTGGCGGCGCACCTCGGGGTCGCGGCGGGCATGCTCGTCGGAGGCGATCGCGCGGGCGAAGCGCGCGGAGTTGTAGCCGAGACCCTCCCCACCGAGGCCGATCGTGACGCGCTCGAACATCAGCGTGGTGAGCGCTGTGCCCCAGCCGTTACCCACACCGCCCACGACCGCGTCGGCGTCAAGCGCGAGGTCGTCGAAGAAGACCTCGTTGAACTCGGCCTCCCCGGAGATCTGACGCAGGCCCCGCACCGTGACTCCCTCGGCCTCCATCGGCACGATGAACATCGTCAAACCCTTGTGCTTGGGCACGTCGGCGTCGGTGCGTGCGAGCAGCAGGCCGTAGGAGGCGAACTGGGCGTTGGTGGTCCATACCTTCTGGCCGGAGAGGCGCCAGCTGCCGTCCTCCTGCTGGCGCGCTCGGGCCTGCACCGCCGCCAGATCCGAGCCGGCTGCTGGCTCGGAGAAGAGCTGGCACCACACCTCGTCGCCGTGCAGCATCGGGCCGAGGTAGCGGCTCTTCTGCTCCTCGCTGCCGTGCGCGATGATCGTTGGCCCGAGCATCCCCACGCCGATCGCATCGAGGATGCCGGGAGCGCCGGCACGGGAGATCTCCTGGCCGCAGATCAGCTGCTCGATCGGCCCGAGGCCCTGGCCGCCGTACTCCTTTGGCCAGGTCACGCCCGCGAGGCCGGCCTCGGCGAGCTTGCCCTGCCAGGCGCGCCGCGCGGCGATGATCTCATCCTCGTCCTTCAGCGCGCCCTCGCCCACCAGTATCGGCGCTTCGGACTTATGCTGCTCCAGCCACGCGCGCACCTGTGCGCGGTAGGCGGCCTGCTCGGGTGTGTCGTCGAGATCCACTGCTGCGCCTCCTTGGTTGACTGACCAGTCAATCGCCTCTACACGGTACTACCTTCGGCTGCGCGCGTGTCGAGGTGTGGGTGGCGGTGGGCGTTCTTCAAGGGCGCCGATCGAGCAGCGCCAGTATGGGCGGTGGCGGGCTCGGAAGGGGAGCCCTTAGCGACGTCGCCGGTCGAGCAGGGCGCCGAAGATTCCCACGCCCATCAGCACCACGATGAACACCGACACCGCCGTACCCAGCGAGATGCCTTTCTGTTCCACGATCGTGTGCAGCGTCAGGTAGGCGAGCCCGACGACGAACAGCATCGCCACGAGCAGGATCAGCACGCGAGTCACGATCGGTAGCAGGTGTCTGGAGCGACGAGGATCGACGCAGACTATCCGCGGGCAGCCCCCACCAACGCCGGCTCGGTGGCGGCCAGCGGGCCGGCGCCGTCGTGCGGCTGCGCCACGTGCTGGTCGGCGTGGTAGGAAGAGCGCACAAGCGGCCCGGCGGCGACGTGCTGGAAGCCGAGCTCGTATGCGGCGCGCTCCAGCCCCTTGAACTCGTCGGGGTGCCAGTAGCGCACGACGGGAAGGTGTCGGGCGGAGGGACGCAGGTACTGCCCGACGGTCAGCACCTGCACGCCCTGCTCGCGCAGCGCCGCGAAGGCATCCACGAGCTCGTCGTGGGTCTCGCCGAGGCCGACCATCAACCCTGACTTGGTAGTGACCGCGCTGCCCCCCAGCTGCTTGGCGAGCGCGAGCACGCGGCAGGAGCGTGCGAAGGAGGAGCCGCGCCGCGCCAGCGGGTATAGGCGGGGGACGACCTCGACGTTGTGGTTGAACACGTCGGGCCGCTCTGTGATCACCCTGGCGAGGGGCATCTCCTGACCCTGGAAGTCGGGCGTGAGCACCTCGATCAGGCAGCCGGGCGCCTGGCGGCGCACCTGGCGGATGACCCCGACGAACGCCGAGGCGCCCTTGTCGGGAAGGTCGTCGCGGTCCACCGAGGTGACGACGGCGTGGCGCAGCCCCATGCGGGCGATCGAGCGAGCCACCCGCGCAGGCTCCAGCGGATCGTTCCAGGTGGGGCGCCCGGTCTTGACGTTGCAGAAGCCGCAGCGCCGCGTGCAGGTGTCGCCGAGGATCATGAACGTGGCGGTGCCGCGCTCCCAGCACTCGCCGACGTTGGGACAGGCCGCCTCCTGGCAGACGGTGTGCAGTTCCTCCTCGCGGATCAGCTGCGTCAGCGCGCGATAGCGCTCGCCACCGGGTGCCGCCACCTTCAGCCAAGGGGGCTTGCGCTCGCGCAGCGGACGTACCTCGGAGCCGAGCACGCGCAGCACATCGGCGCCGCCGGGGTTGGCGCGCGAGCGACTGGGGACTGGCGGCTGGGGAGCGACCTGCGAGTCGGCAGCGCTCATGCTGGTGCCAGCGCCCGGCTGTGAGAGTGGTGGACGTCGAGCTCGTCGACACCGAGGTCTCGTGGTTGCACCGATCGAGGGGTGCCCCCGTGCGTGCGGCAGAAGCTCTTGGCCATGCGTACGCGAAAACGCTCGATCGAGGTCCCACCGCCGAGCTCGGCGGCGATCGAGGTCATCTCGACATCCGGCAGTCCGCAGGCGACGATCCATGAGAAGGGTTCCAGGTCGTTGTCCACGTTGACGGCGAATCCGTGGGTGGAGACTCCGCGCGATACATGCACCCCGAGCGAGGCGATCTTGCGGTCCCCGACCCACACGCCGGTGTAGTCGGGGCCGTCCTGCGGTCGGGAGTGGGCGGCTATGCCCTCTTCGGCGAGCGCGCGGACGATCGCGTCCTCGGTCGTGCGCAGGTGGGCGACGACGTCGGTCACTCCCATGATCGGATAGCCGACCAGTTGCCCGGGTCCGTGGTAGGTGACGCGTCCGCCACGGTCGGTGGGCACGACCTCAATGCCGCGCGCGCGGTAGATGTCCTCACCGAGGGTCAGCTCGCCCGGCAGTGAGCGCCGCCCACGGGTGTACACGGGGGGGTGCTCCAGCAGCAACAGTGTGTCAGGCAGCTCCCGCGCCTGGCGGCGGGCAGCGATCTTCTCTTGCATGGCCAGCGCCTCGCGATAGGGGATCGTGCCGAGGTGGCACACCCACAGCTCGGACACGTATCGGCTGGCGCCGGTCATCTCCCATCCAGACTAGCGAGGCAAGATCACAACGCCAGCGCGGCCGGCTTCTCCAGCAGCTCTCTGATGCGCGCGAGGAAGCGGGCGGCGTCGGCGCCGTAGAGGATGCGGTGGTCGCAGACGAGCGTGACGGCCATCGTGTGGCGGGCGACGATTTCGCCACCGCCATCCACGCCGCCGGCCAGCACCACGGCGCGGGGGGCCAGCGAGCCGACGGAGAGGATCGCCGCCTGTGGCGGGTTGACGATCGCGCTGAAGCTGCGAATCCCGTACATGCCGAGGTTGGAGACCGTGAACGTGCCACCGCCCAGCTCCGGCGGCGTGATCGTGCCGGCCCGCACCCGCTCGGCGAGGGCACGGGTCTCGCGGGCGATCTCGCCCAGCGACTTCAGCGCGGCGTCGAAGACGGTCGGCACCACCAGCGCGCCGCCCATCGGATCGTCGGAGTCGGCAGCCACCGCCACCCCGACGTTTACGCGCGAATGCAACTGCAATTTGCCGTCGCGGTAGCTGCCGTTGGCGCGGGGATGCTCGTGCAGCGCCAGTGCGCAGGCCTTGACGACCATGTCGTTGTACGTGGGGGCCTCCTCCGGGGAGAGGCGCTTGAGCTCGGCGCGCAGCGTCACGCATCGCTCCATGTCGATCTCGGCCTGCAGCGCGAAGTCGGGGATCGTCGCCTTCGACTCGGCCATCCGCCGCGCGATCGTCTGCTGGGTGCGCGTCAGCTCCACGACGGTGGTGTCGCCCCTGGCGCTCGCCACGCGCTCCAGGAGTGAGGCGGGTGCGGCGGGCGCCTCGCTTGCGGGTGTGCCCGTCGGCGCTCGCTCGGCGGCCTCGACGTCGGCCTTGACGATCCGCCCGCCGGGCCCGCTGCCGGCAAGCGCGTGCAGATCAACGCCGCTCTGCCTGGCGATCCTTCTCGCGAGCGGGGATGCCTTCACACGGCCCTCGCTTTGATGTACGGCAGTGTAGGTTGATGGAGGTCGGGGGGCTGTGCTCTCGTGTACGGCAGCGTCTGTGGGAGCATCCTCGCGCCGCGAAGCCGCATCGTCTGGCGCGGCCGACTCGGCGCTCGGCGCCTCGGCGGCGCCCGCCTCTCCGACCTGCGCGATCGTGGCGCCGACGGCGAGCGTGTCGCCCTCTTGGGCGAGTATCTGCAGAGCCCCCTCCTGGTCGGACTCGTAGACCATCGCGGCCTTGTCGGTCTCGATCTCGACGAGCTCCTCGCCGCGGCGCACGTGCTCGCCGTCGCGCTTTAGCCAGCGCAGGATGGTGCCCTCCTCCATCGTGTCGGAGAGGCGGGGCATCACGATCTCGCTCATGGCCGCGCTCCCGCCGGCACCTGCCCGAGGACCTCAAGCGTCGCGTGCACCACCTGCGGCTCATGCGGGAAGGCGATCTCCTCCAATGGCTTCGAGTAGGGCATCGGCACATCGGCGCCGGTGACGCGCCGCACGGGGGCGTCGAGGTCGTCGAAGGCCTGCTCGGCGATCAGGGCGGCGAGGTTGGCGCCCACGCCGCCGTGGGGCCAGCCCTCCTCGACGACCACGCAGCGGTTGGTCTTGGCGACCGAGCGCAGCACCGTGTCGAGGTCGAGCGGGCGCAGGGTGCGAGGGTCGATCACCTCGGCCTGCACGCCGTGCTCGTCCGCAAGCGTTTGCGCTGCCCGCTCTGCGGTGATCGCCATCCGCGAGACGCCGACGATCGTCACGTCGGCGCCCTCGCGGCGCACCGCCGCCTGGCCGAAGCCTTGCACATGGTCGTCGCCGTCGGGCACCTCCCCGCGCTGGCCGTAAAGGGACTCGTGCTCGATGAAGATCACGGGGTTCTCATCGCGGATTGCGGCCTTCAGCAGACCCTTGGCGTCGGCTGGAGTGGAGGGGACAGCGACCAGCAGCCCGGGCACGTGCATGAAGAAGGCCTCCAGGCAGTGCGAGTGCGTGGGGCCCAGCTGGTGGCCCGCGCCCTGGGGCATCCGCACCACCAGCGGCACGCGGGCCTGCCCGCCGAACATGTAGTGGATGTGGGCGGCGTGGTTGACGATCTGGTCGAACGCCAGCAGCGCGAAGTTGATCGTCATCAGCTCCACCACGGGGCGCAGCCCCACCATCGCGGCGCCCACGCCCATACCGACGATTGTGTTCTCGGAGATCGGCGTGTCGCGCACGCGCCGCTCGCCAAACTCCGCCAGCAGGCCGGCGGTGACCTTGAAGGCGCCGCCGAACACGCCGATGTCCTCGCCCATCAGGATCACGCGCTCGTCGCGGGCGAGCTCCTCGCGCAGTGCGGCATTCAGCGCCTCGCGGTAGCGCAGCTCGGCCATCAGCCGGCGTCCTCGCCCGCCTGCAGGGCGCTCGTGATCTGCTGCGGGATCTCCCCGTGCTGGCGTGCTCAGCCACCTGCTGCGCGCCGTCGCCGCCCGGCGGCTCGGAGGTACGCACCGAGTACCAGCCGTGCACCTGGTCGCCGAGCACATACACATCGTCGTACAGCGACTCCGGCGAAGGGAACGGCGAGCTCTCGGCGAAGGCGACGGCCTCGTCCACCTGGGCCAGCGCCTGCGCGTCGATCTCGGCGCGGGCGTCCGCGTCGAGGATCCCTTCGCGCTCCAGGAGATCGCCGAAGCTGGGGATCGGGTCGCGCTCGCGCCAGCCGGCGACCTCCTCCTTGGAGCGGTATTCCTCGGGATCGGCCATCGAGTGACCGCGGAAGCGGTAGGTGACGGCCTCGACGAGCACCGGGCGGCGCTCCTCGCGCACCTGGCGCAGCGCCTCGGCGATCACCGCGTGGGTGTCGAGCACGTCCATCCCGTCGCAGCGCATCCCGGGCACCCCGAGGCTCTCGCCCTTGCGCTGCAGGTCGGTGACGGCGGAGTGGCGCCCCAGCGCGGTGCCCATCCCGAACTGGTTGTTGGTGACCATGAACACCACCGGCAGGCGCCACAGCGCGGCGAGGTTGAGCGTCTCGCCGAAGGTGCCCTGGTTGGAGGCGCCGTCGCCGAACGTGCAGAGCGTGACGTCGTCTTCGCCTCGGTAGTCGCTCGCCAGCGCGATGCCCGCCGCGATCGGCAGGTTGCCGCCGACGATTCCGTAGCCGCCCATGAAGCGGCGCTCGAGATCAAACATGTGCATCGAGCCGCCCCGTCCGCCGGAGCAGCCATCGACGCGCCCGAACAGCTCCGCCATCACGTTTCGCGGTGGCGTTCCGCGCACGATCGCATGGCCGTGCGATCGGTAGGTCGAGATCAGATAGTCGCTCCCGCGCAGCGCCCGCGCGGCGCCGACGATTGTGGCCTCCTCGCCGATCGAAAGATGTAGGAAGCCGCCGACTTTCGCGCGCGCATACATCTCGCCGGCGCGCTCCTCGAAGCGGCGGATCAGCGTCATCGTCGCCAGCCACTCGCGCGCTGTGTCGGGGTCTGGCAGGGGGTGACTCACCGATGCTCCAGGGCCAGGAGGCTCATCAGTGCTCCACGGTAGCCCAGTGGGTGATGAACTCCTCGTCCTGAAGCCCCGCCAGGTCGGTGCGCAGCGCCCGCGCGCGGCGCGCGGCCTCCTGCGGGGGGCAGTCCCAGAACAGCACCACCTCGCCGCTGACGACCTCCACCACCTCGATGTGGTCGATCCTCGCGGGGTCGGCGAGCATCGCGGGCAGCCACCCGCCACGCCTGACGATCAGCCGGTAGGCGCGGTTGGCTCTCATGCCGCGAGCGCCTCGTCGAGAGCGCCGCTGCCGACGAAGACACGTCCCTTGATGTGCAGCGCCGGCACCCCGCTCACGCCACGTTCGGCGGCCTCGGTCGTTGTGGCGCGCAGCCGTTCGGCTACCGATGTCAGCTTGGTTGCGCTGAGCGCGGCCGTCGGGTGCATCTCGCAGGCGGCGGCCGCGATCAGCACGTTGTCCGCGCCGGCAAGGCTATGACCCCCCGCAAACGCCTGGCGGAAGGCGGCCTGGGCGAACGGGACCACGCGGCCGATTGACTTTGCATAGGTGGCGACCAACATCGCCAGCTCGCTGTCGAACGGGAAGTCGGCCGGCCAGCGCAGTGGTAGCAGCCCGAGGTCCAGTGCGCATTGCTCGATCTCGCCCGCATCGAACGGCTCCCCGCCCGGCAGCTCGCTGGAGAGCACGGGTTGCCACTCCACGGGTCCTGGCATCACATGCAGGACACGCTCGGCGGCGAGGTATGCGAGCGGGCTCGATAGATCGAAGTAGAAGGCTGAGTCGATGCGCAGAGCCTAGCCACGCTTTCCCCTCGGGGCTCAGCCGTGAATCAGCCAGCCGTCGGTGGCGCGCCCGGCCTCCATCACGGCCTCCGAGAGCGTGGGATGGCCGTGGATGATGCGCCCCACCTCGGGGAAGCCGCCCTCCAGCGCACGCACGTTGACCAACTCCTGGATCAGCTCGGTGGCGCGGCTGCCGACGATGTGGCCGCCGAGCAGCTCACCGTACTTGGAGTCGCCCACGAGCTTGATCAGGCCAGTGCGGTCGCCGTAGACGACGCCGCCCCCGACGGCGCCGTAGGGCACCTTGCCGACCACCACGTCGTAGCCCTGTTCGCGGGCCTGCTCCTCGGTCAGCCCGAACGAGCCGACGTTGGGCGTGCAGAAGGTGGCACGCGGGATATCGATGTAGGCGAGCGGATGGGTGGGCAGCCCGGCGGAGTCCTCCGCGGCGATGATGCCCTCGTCGGAGGCCTTGTGGGCGAGCGCTGGTCCGGGCACGAGGTCGCCGATCGCGTAGACGCCCGGCGCGGTGGTGCGCAGCGCGCCATCCACCTTCACCAACCCCCGCTCGTCGAGCTCGACAGCGGCCGCGGCCAGGCCGAGCTTGTCCACGTCGGGTCCGCGCCCGGCGGCGATCACGAGGTAGTCGACCTCGGCCGACTCCGCCGCGCTTGAGTCGCTGCCTGTACCGCTGTCGCCCCGGGCGGCCCCGCTCGTGTAGCTGAAGCTCACGCCGCTCTCGCTGGCGCGCACCCCTTCGATCGGTGTGGCAGTGAGAATCTGGATGCCCTGGCGCTTGAGGCCGCGCTCCACCAGGCGCGAGATGTCGGCGTCCTCGGTGGGAAGCACGCGGTCGAGCATCTCGAACAGCAGCACCTCGCTGCCCAGACGCGCAAAGCCGGAGGCGATCTCGGCCCCCGATGCGCCGGCGCCGACGACCGCCAGGCGCCGCGGCAGCTCGGGCAGCGCCCACGCCTGCTCGGTGCCGATCACCCGGCCCCCGAGCTCGACGCCAGGGATCGAGCGCCCCACAGAGCCGGTGGCGAGGATCACGGTTGCGGCCTCGAGCTCCGTATCGCCGACGTGCACCCCGACCTTCCCGTGCTCGCCGTTTGCGCTCTGCTGCCCACCGGCGGCTGGGGCGAGCGTGGCCTCCCCAGCGATCACGTCGATCCCGTTTTTCTTGAACAGCCCACCCACGCCGCCGGTGAGCGTCCCCACCACTTTTGCGCGTCGCTCCTGCACCGCGGGGTAGTCGACCTCGACCCCTGCCACGCGCAGGCCGTACTCGCCGGCCTCGCGGATCTCGCTGAGCAGGTCGGCCGAGCGCAGTACCGCCTTGGCGGGAATGCAGGCGTAGTTCAGGCAGCGCCCCCCGAGCTTGTCCTGCTCGATCACGACCGTCTTTTTCCCGAGTTGCGCAGCACGGATTGCGGCCACATACCCGCCCGGCCCGGCGCCGATCACGATGCAGTCGTAGGAGGAGTCAGCCACTGGTGCGAGCCTATCGCAGCCCGTCGGCATCCCGTTCGCCGGCCTGCATGCGCCCCATCACTCGCACCAGCTTCCAGAACAGCCAGCCGCCTAGCCCGATGCTGAGCAGGCAGGCCGCGGCGGCGAAGATCGTGGTGGCGATCACCAGCGCCAGCGAGGTCACGAGGATCTGGAAGGCCAACAGCGCCTCGAAGCCGAGCACCGCCCAGTAGCGCCGCCGGTACATCCCCACCGCCAGCGCGGCGAGCACGAGCGCGATGAAGATGCCGCCGGGCGCCGAGCCACCGTGGCTGCGCAGGTCGTGGATGGTGAGCGCCCCCACTGCGACGACGATTGCGAGCACAGCCGCGAGCGCAACGGCCACCAGTAGCGCGGCGGGGCGCTCGCCCTCGGCGAGGGGGGTCAACGTCGCGCGCAGTCGCTCGTCGCGGGCTGCGCGGTCATTGCCCTCAGGCGCCGGAGATGACTGCATCTGCGAGCTCCTCTTCCTGGGCGTGCAAATCGAGCGAGATTCGAAGAGCGTGTGCGGCCTGCCGGGGGTCGGTGGCGTTTGCGATTGCTCGCACCACTGCTACCCGCCGTGCCCCGGCCTCGACTACTGCAGGAAGGTTGCGGTGGTCGATCCCGCCGATCGCGAAGAACGGCATCCGGGCATTCCTCACGGCGTGTCGCATCAGCTCCAAGCCCACCGCTGGGCGCCCGGGCTTGGTCGGCGTTACGTGCACGGGTCCAACTCCGATGTAGTCGACGAACTGTGGGTCGGCTGCCTGCAGTTCGGCGGGCGAATGGGTCGAGAGGCCGACCAGCATCTCTGGCCCGAGCACCCTTCGCACCTGCTCAACCGGCATATCCTCCTGCCCGACGTGCACCCCGTCGGCGCCGGCGTTGAGAGCGACGTGTGGCCGGTCGTTGACGATCAGCAGCGCGCCACGATCGCCGCAGAGCGTCACGGCGGCGCGGGCCACCTCCGTCAGCTCCTCGTCGGAGAGCCGCTTGTCGCGCAGCTGCACGATGTCCACCCCGCCGGCGAGCGCCGCGCGCAAGACGCCGGCCAGCTCCCGGCCACCCGGCTTGGAGTCGCACACCAGGTACAGCCGCGCCGCCGCCAGGCGTGCACGCCGCTCGGGGGCGATGTTGTCACGGGCGCAGGGCATCGACCCAAGTCTCGCATGGCCGCCTGGGGCTAGCATCAAACCAATGCCCAGCAATGACCATGCGGTGGATGTGGCAGTCGTCGGCGGCGGCGTCATCGGCCTCGCGGTGGCCTGGCGTACACGGCTGCAGGGGTTGTCGGTGACCGTGTTGGAGCGTGGCGCGATCGGCGGGGAATGCGCGTCGGGCGTCGCCGCCGGGATGCTTGCCCCGGTCTCCGAGGTCGAGTTCGGAGAGGCCGGGCGACGGGTGCTCGACCTCAATCTACGTTCGGCGCAGATGTGGCCGCAGTTCGCCGCCGAGCTGCAGGAGACGGCCGGTGTCGAGGTCGGGCTGCGCGAGAGCGGTACGTTGGTGCTCGCGCGCGATGAGGACGAGGCGCGTGCGCTAGAGCGGCAGCTGGCGCTACGCGAGTCGCTCGGTTTGTCCGCACGGCGGCTGCGGGCCAGCGCCGCGCGCGAGCTCGAGCCGGGGCTTGCGCCGACCGTGCGGCTGGCGTTGGAGGCGCCTGAGGATCACAGCGTCGATCCACGGCTGGTATTGGTCGCGCTGCGGCGTGCGTGCGAGCTTGCAGGAGTGCAGCTGCGTGAGCACGCGCCCGTGGCCAGGGTTGAGGTGGAGGGGGCTGTCACGGGCTTGACTCTCACCGACGGGGAGCGCGTGAGCGCCCGGCGGGTGGTGCTCGCGGCCGGCGCGTGGAGCGGCGGGATCGCCGGCCTGCCGGAGCATGCGCGTGTGGCGGTGCGTCCGGTCAAGGGGCAGATCCTGCGGCTGCGCGACCCCGCCGGCCCGGGGTTGCTGGAGCGGGTGGTGCGCTTCGAGGGTGGCTACCTGGTGCCGCGCGGCGACGGGCGCTACGTCCTGGGGGCCACCGTCGAGGAGCGCGGCTTCGAGGAGCGCCCGACTGTGGGCGGCGTCTACGAGTTGCTGCGCGAGGCGCGCGAGCTGGTGCCCGGCGTGCTGGAGCTGCAGATCGAGGAGCTCTCCGTCGGCTTCCGACCGTCCACTCCCGACAACACACCGGTGATCGGGCCGGGCGCGGTCGAGGGGCTGATGTGGGCCACAGGGCACCACCGCAACGGCATCCTGCTGGCGCCCCTCACCGCAGAGCTCGTCGCGGAGGCCTTGGTGGGGGTGGCCGCGTGATCTACCTGAACGGGCAGGGCTCCGACTTGCCGGCCGGCGAGACGGTCGCCGGCGCGCTTGGCCGACTTGGACTGGCCGTCGATGCGCGTGGCGTGGCGGTGGCGGTCGACGGCGAGGTGGTTCCTCGGGCGGCGTGGGAGAGCTTCGCGCTGGCCGCTAACGCCCGCGTGGAGGTGCTCACTGCGATGCAGGGAGGATGATCTGTCGATGGCGCTGCCCACCGCACCCACCCGGATCGACTCAGACTCCCTCACGATCGCCGGGACCACGATGCGCTCGCGCCTGCTGCTCGGCACGGGCGGCTTTCCCTCGTTGGAGTTGATGGCGGAGGCGATTCGGGCGAGCGGCAGCGAGCTGGTGACGGTCGCCCTGCGGCGGGTTGATCCGAGCGCGCGCGGCTCGCTGATCGACGTGCTCGCGGATGCCGGCGTGCGGCTGCTACCCAACACCGCCGGCTGCCACACCGCCCGCGATGCCGTGCTCACCGCGAAGCTCGCCCGCGAGGCGTTTGCCACCGAGTGGATCAAGCTGGAGGTGATCGGCGACGAGGACACGCTCCTGCCCGACGCCCCCGAGCTGCTGCGCGCCGCCGAGGAGCTGGTCGACGAGGGCTTCACGGTGCTCCCTTACACGACCGACGATCCCGTCCTCGCCCGCCGCCTGCAGGACGTTGGCTGCGCCGCGGTGATGCCGCTCGGCGCCCCGATCGGCAGCGGCATGGGCATCCGCAACCCCTACAACCTCGCGCTCTTGCGCCAGGCGGTGCACGTGCCGGTCGTGTTGGATGCCGGCATCGGCACGGCCTCCGACGCCGCCTTGGCGATGGAGCTCGGCTGCGACGCGGTGATGGCCGCTTCGGCCATCTCCCGCGCGGAGGACCCAGTGCGGATGGCGAGCGCGATGCGCCACGCGGTCGAGGCCGGGCGCCTGGCGAGCACCGCCGGTCGCATCCCCCGTCGTCTCTACGCCACCGCCTCCACGCCCGAGGAGGGTCTGGCCGAGTTTCGGTAGGACGTGCCCGTGTGCGCTACCCGACCACTTCGATCGTGCCATTCATCGTCGTCGGGTAGTAGGTGCACTCGTAGTGGATCACGCCGGGCTTGTCGAGCTTTAGTTCGAAGCTCCCGCCTTCGCCGAAGTCCTTGGAGGCGAACTTGTATGGCCCGCCCTCGCTCGTGACGTTGCACTTCTCGGGATCTTCGTTAGTCCACTTGATCGTGGCGCCGACGTTGGCGCGTACCGTGTCGGGGTCGATCGCGATGTTGCGGTAGGCGATCTGCACTACGCCGCTCTTCACCGGTTCGGAGGAGGCGGGCGAGGCGTACTTCGGGGTGGTCACCACCTTCAACCCGCTGCTGGCGGCGGTTTTGGACTTCGCGGTCGTGGTGACCGAAGTCGTGACCGTGGTTGGCGACCCGCTCGAGCCGCAGCCCGCGGCAAGCGCGAACGCCCCGCACACCGCTGTGAGTGACAGCGTCCCTCGCACACTTATGCCCCGCCTCCACTGCATCGGCCAAGCCTAGCCTAGACTGGCCCTCCCATGGAACCCCACGAACCGTCACCAAACGACACGACCGCGCTACAGGACCCCGCGACGCGGAGTCCCGGTGAGGCCGCCACCCCACGCCACTTTCTCACCGGGGCGGAGCTGAGCGCCGTCGAGCTCGACCGGCTGCTGAGGCGCGCGGGGGAGCTGAAGGCCGACCCGCTCTGCTCGCGCGTGCTCGCCGGGCGTAGCGTGGCGCTGATCTTCCAGAAGCCATCCACGCGCACCCGTGTGTCGTTCGAGGTGGGCATCCACGAGCTGGGTGGCCACGCCGTGGTGCTGCGCAGCGACGAGCTGCAGCTCTCGCGCGGAGAGTCGCCGCGCGACACGGCGCTGGTGCTCTCCAGACACGTCGCGGCGGTGGGGCTGCGCACCGGAGCGGACGAGCTGCTCACGGAGCTCGCCGCCTACAGCACGGTGCCGATCGTCAACATGCTGAGCGCTCGCCACCATCCCTGCCAGGCGCTCGCCGATCTGCTCACGCTGCGCGAGTCTTACGGGAAGCTGGAGGGGCTGCGTCTCGCGTATGTGGGCGACGGCAACAACGTCGCCCGCTCGCTCGCCCTGCTGGGGACGCTCGCCGGGATGGACGTCGCCGTGGCGTCCCCCGCCGGCTACACGCTGGAGGGCGACCTCGCCCTGCCGGATGGCGCCAGCGGGCGGCTGACGCTGCACTCCGACCCCTACGAGGCGGTGGCGGAAGCCTGCGCTGTTTACACCGACGTGTGGGTGAGCATGGGCGATGAGGCGACCGCGCCCGAGCGGCGCGAGGCGCTCGCGGACTACCGTGTCGATGATGCACTGCTGGACGCGGCGGCGCCCGGGGCGTTCGCGATGCACGACCTGCCCGCCCACCCCGGCGAGGAGGTCACGCCCGAGGTGATGTACGGCACGCGCCAGCGCATCTGGGAGCAGGCGGAGAACCGCCGCCACGCGCAGAAGGCGCTATTGGAGTGGCTGACCGACCCGGGCGCGGGCGGCGTGGATACGGTGGGGGGCGCATCCGCATGAGTGAGCGCCCCGAGCGCGGCCAGGAGCTGGAGCTGACCGTCGACTCGCTCGCCTACGGCGGCGAGGGCGTGGCGCGGCTGGGCGAGCACGGCTACGTGGTGTTCGTCGCCGGCGCCGTCCCCGGCGATCGCGTACGCGCCGTTGTGTACAAGCGCAAGCGCAGCTACGCCCACGCCCGCACCCTGGAGATCCTGCAGGCTAGCCCCGAGCGGATCGCCCCGCGCGCCGAGCACCCCGGGGTGTCGTGGCAGGTGCTCCCTTACGAGCGCCAACTGGAGATCAAGCAAACCCAAGTGCAGGAGGCGCTGCGCCGGCTGGGGGGATTCGAGGGCTTCACAGTCGAGCCGATCGTGCCGGCGCTCGAACAGTGGCGCTACCGCAACAAGCTCGAGTACTCCTTTGGCCACGACTTGGACACGAGTGAGCTGGTATGCGGCTTCCACGCCCCGGCGGGCTGGAACATGGTGTTGGCGATCGACGACTGCCTGCTGGCCTCCGAGGCGGGCAACCACGCCCGTCGCGTGACGGCGGGCTGGTGTCGCGAGCAGGGGCTGCGCGCGTGGAGCCGTGGCGGTGAGGAGGGCGGCGGTCTCGGCGACCGTCCCGGAGAGGCCAACGGCGCTCGCACTAGCGACAACGGCGTTGTGGCGAATGGCCGGCAGGCGGCCACCCCTGATCCCGCCGGCCCTAACCGCAGCCGCTCGGCACGAGGCGATGAGCGCACCAAGCCCGGCCCCGACGGACGCGCACTGCTGCGCAACCTCGTGGTACGCGAGGGCCGGCGCACCGGCAAGCTGCAGGTGCGGATCGTCACCACCGAGGGCGAGTTCGACGCGCCCGCGCTAGCGGCGGCGCTCGCCGCCGAGCTGGGCGAGCGGCTCTCGGGCGTGCTGTGGACGCGTTCGCGAAAGCTCGCCGAGACGACCGCGGGCGGCGAGACCGAGCTGGTATGGGGCGATGCGGAGCTGCCCGAGCGCCTTGGCGAGCTGGAGCTGCGCATCTCCCCCGAAGCGTTCTTTCAAACCAACACGGAGATGGCCGAGGTGCTGTACGGGCTCGCCGCCGAGTACGCCGCCCTGGAGGGGTGGGAGCGCGTGTACGACCTCTACTGCGGCACCGGCACGATCGCACTGACGCTCGCCCCCCGCGCCGGTGAGGTATGGGGGATCGAGCTGATCGAGCAGGCCGTCGCCGACGCGATCGCCGCCGCGCGGCGCAACGAGATCGCCAACGTCCACTTCTTCGCCGGCGACGCGCGCCTGGCGCTGCCGGAGCTGCTCGCCCGCGCCGGGCGCCCCGACGTACTCGTCGTCGACCCGCCCCGCGCCGGGCTCTCCCAGAAAGTGGTGCGCCGGATCATCGAGTGCGCCCCGCGGAGGATCGTGTACATCTCCTGCAACCCCACCACGCTCGCCCCCAACGCCGCGCAGTTGGCGGAGGCGGGGTGGGCGCTGCGCAAGGTGCGCCCGGTGGACATGTTCCCGCAAACACACCACGTGGAGTGCGTCGCGCTGCTGGAGCGTGCTGCATAAGGTCAGATAGGTATCTGCGGGTACCGGGACGCTGAGCCGCATCGGGGTGCTCCCACCAAGCGTCCTACCAAAGCGCCCCCACCAAAAGGTTCACGACCAAACTGTCCACTACCAAGGTGTTCACGACCAAAGCGCTCTGAACCAAAGCGTTACACTCAAGGTCGAGATGGCTGCCAAAAAGACTCCCGATACTGCGGTGCGTGCCGATTTGGTGCGTCGTGTCGTGCGGCCGATCACAACAGTGATCGAGGATGTCGGTAGCGTGCGGGTGAGGCCATCGACCGCCGCTCGCCTGATGCCCCCGTGGCAGCGTGTCGCGCGTCGCAAGGGCGACGCAAAGCACGCAAGCTAGCTGCTTAGATCCTCGGTACGAACGAGATCGACCGCTCGGCTTCGGGCACGTTGTTCAGGCGTGCCTCGAACCACAGCTGCCGTGGGTACGCCACGGGATAGCGCGACATCCAGGCGACGAAGGATTGGTTGACCGGTTCCGCGATCGTACCTATCGGCGCCACTCGACGGTCGATGAGATGCAGCAGTTCGCTCAACTCGTCTATCACCTGCAGCGCTGGATCCAGCGGCCGCACATACACCCACATATCCAACTGGTGAGCACTGGTGTCCTGTGGATTGATCTCGACCTCGACGAACACGCCAAGCCCGACAGTGCCGGGAATCCCGGTGGGCAGCACAACTCCGGGGAGGCTTAGGGTCTGCTCCCCCACGCTCCTGTGGCGGCGGGCAGTCGGTCGATGACAAGGAGCGTCGCGACGCGCATCGCCGGGCACTCTACGCAACCGCGACTCGGCAAGCCGCGGGGGAATCAGGGTGGGCTGCGGGTACTCTTTCCGTGCAAATGCGCGCCGCCACCATCCGCGAGCAGGAGATCGTGATCGAGGAGCACCCCGACCCGGTGCCGGGAGCGGGTGAGGTGCTGGTGCGCGTGCGCGCGGCGGGGCTCAACGGCGCCGACATGATGCAGCGCCGCGGGCTCTACCCGGCGCCCCCCGGCTCGCCGCAGGACATCCCCGGGATGGAGCTGGCAGGCGAGGTAGCCGCGCTCGGCCCGGGGGCGGAGCGCTTCGCGCAGGGCGCGCGCGTGATGGCGATCGTCGGCGGCGGCGCGCAGGCCGAGCTGTGCGTGGTGCACGAGCGTCAGCTGATGCCCGTCCCCGACGTGCTGGGGTGGCCGGCCGCCGGCGGGGTGCCCGAGGTGTTCACGACCGCCCACGACGCGATCTTCACGCAGGCCGGCCTGCGTCCGGGAGAGCGGCTGCTCGTGCACGGCGGCGCCGGCGGGGTCGGCACCGCGGCGATTCAGCTCGCCCGCGCGAGCGGCGCGCGCGTGACGGCCACGGTGCGCCGCGAGGAGTCACGCCCCGAGGTCGCGGCGCTCGGCGCCGAGGCGATCGCGCCCGAGGGCTTCGCTGAGCACGGGCCGTTCGACGTGATCCTGGAGCTGGTGGGCGCCCCCAACATGGCGGACAACCTGAACGCGCTCGCGACCAGCGGGCGGATCACGGTGATCGGCGTGTCCGCCGGCGTCAAGTGCGAGCTGAACCTGCTCGCGCTGATGGGCAAGCGCGCGCGCATCCACGGCTCCACGCTGCGCGCCCGGCCGCTGGAGGAGAAAGCGCTCGCGGCCCGCGCCCTGGAGCGCGAAGTGCTGCCCCTCCTCGCCTCCGGCGCCCTCACCGTGCCGATCGCCGCGACGTTCCCGCTCGACGACGCCGCCGCGGCCTATGACCGCTTCGCGGCCGGGGGCAAGCTCGGCAAGATCGTGCTCGTGATTGGTTGACCCCGCCGCATGCGGCGGGGTCCGGGTCAGCGCATGCGCTGACCCGTGGCAGGCCGCATGCGGCCTGCCTGAGCCCGCACATGTGCGGGCTCTTCACGCGGTGCATGCACCGTGTGACAGGTGGGCGCATGCGCCCACCTGCACAGCTCAATACGGCGGCTGTGCAGCCCACCACTCGCCGAGCGCGCGGAACGCCTCCCAGAAGGCGCGCTTTGCCTCCTGCCCGTCTAGCGACTCGTCGATGTTGGGCACGTACAGGGCGTCGATCGAGGGGGTCAGCTGCTGGATCTCGCCCAGCCTCGGGGCAAGTGGGCGCGCGAGCGGGATCTGCAGCTCGTTGAGCCCCGCCAGCGCCTCTGTGCCCATCGCGACGACGATCTTCGGCTGCACGATCGCGATCTCCTCGAGCACGCGTGCGACGCACTCCGGCTCTGCCAGCGAGGAGTCGCCCAACGGACACTTCACGCACAGCGTGCCATACACCGCCAGCGGGTCGATCGAGAGGCGCTTGAGTGACTTCATCAGCGCGCCCCCCGCGCGGCCGTAGAAGGCGACGCCCTCCTCGACCTCCGAGGGCATCGGGGCGTACTTGAGCAGCATCACGTCAGCCTGCGGGTGGCCCGAGCCGAGCACCGGCATCAGGTTGCCGCGCGGGCAATGCGGGCAGGCCTGTAGATCGCGCGTGAGCGTGTTGAGCTCGCGGATCGCTCGCTCCAGGTACTTCTCGCGGATCTCGTCATCGGTTGCGGGCATCGACGCCGTTGGTTTTGACGGCGCGCCGGCTTGTCCTTGGGGCTGCATCAGGTGTTGCGCTCCCCACCCGTCGCACGCCGCACCCGCCGGGCCCTTCTTGCCCGCCGCGCCGAGGCCGGTGTGGCGCGGGTCTCCAGGAACTTCAGCGCCTGCACGTACAGCAAGCTCGTTGGGCGCGTTACGATCTCGGCGTCGCGCAGCGACTGCAGGAACTCGTGCGGGCCCTCGAAGTCGTGCATCCTCACCCGCACCGAGCCGAGGCCCTGGGCGACGTGCGAGTCCGAGCCGGCGCCCGCCGGGATCCGGTACTTGGCGGCGAACCGCGCCGCCTCCTCGTTGAACGCGCCGATCGCCACGCGCGGGTTGAACACCTCGATCGCGTCCACCTCGTCGAGCACCGGCAGCAGGTGCTCGTAGTCGGGCACCGCGTGCATGCGGTCGAACGGGTGTGGCACGTACACGACGCCGCCCTGGCGCTTGATCTCGGCGATCGTCTCCGCCAGCGTCAGTCCGCGCGGGATGCGCTCTTCGATGAATAGCCCGATCACCTCGCCTTCGCCGGCGGTCTTCACCTCCTCGCCGACGATCACCTTGACGGGGTGGGCGGAATCCGATTCCGCCGCCGCACGGGCCTCCAGCGCCCCCGACACCTCGTTGTGATCGGTCACCGCGATCGCCCCGAGGCCCTGCTCGCGGGCGGTCGCCAGCAGCACCTCCACCGGCGTGGCGCAGTCGTGGGAGTGGTCGGTGTGCATGTGCAGGTCCACGTCGATCGTCGGCCTCTCCGCGAGGCGCCGACGCAGCGTGGGGTCCCCCCGCGGGTCGCGTCGGCGCGCGGCCAGTTCGCGGTAGATCCCCTCGATCTCGTCTGCGACGGCGCCCCATCCGTGCGCCCCGGCGCCCGGCGAGCCGCCCGCGCCTGCGTTCGCGGGGTTCTTTGTGGCCGCCTGGCCGATCTCGCTCGCCGCCGGCGCCACCAGCCGATAGTCGGCGGGGAAGTGGCGCTCCATCAGTTGCGCCGTCTCCGGGAAGCTCGCCGTGCGCGCGTCTAGCCGACCGAAGAACGTCGTCACGAAGCGGCGCCCCAGCAGCGTGGAGAGCAACCGCTCGGTTGGCGCGTGGAACGAGCCGACGTTCAGCGCCCGCGAGTGGCGCAGCGCTACGTTTGCGGTGCTCGGAGCGAACGGCTCGTGCACGTGCACGAAGTCCAGCTCGACGGTGCCCATCAGCTCCTCGATCGTGCGCGCCACGTCGATCGGCAGCGCCCGCGTGGGCCTGCTCGAACCGGTGGGCACATCCAGCACCTCTCCCACCGCCACGACCCGCGGCTCGCCGCCGTCGGTGTCCTGCAGCAGGCTGTGTGGCTGCTCGCGCGCGGCCCGCAGCGCGCGACGCGACGCGCGCACCTGCTCCTGCGAGCGCGACGGGGCGAGCACCAGCACGCGGTGCCCGCGCCGCGAGAGCTCCTCTGAGACCATCCGCACGTACACGTTGACCTCGTTCTCCTGTGCCTCCCACGGGTATGGAGTGACGTGGGCGATCGCAAACGGCGCGGCCATCGTCCTTCAGGTTAGTTGTCCCCGCCCACGGCTGGGCACAGCGGGCGCCGCCGCGCGGCTACTTCGAGGCGCGTGAGGTCTTCGCGACGGAGGCGACGCGCGTGGCTTTGCGACCCTGCGCCGGCGCGATTGCTCGCTTGGGTGGGTGGGGGCTGGATCCGTGGGGGCCGGATCCGCGTGTGTACTTGGCGATGAACTTCTCCGTCTCCGTGCGTGCCTCGTCGTCCGGGCGCTGGCGGTGGGGGGACTTCATCAGGTACGACGACGGCCCGTCCAGCTGCCCGGCGACGCCGTGGTTGAGCGCGAGCTTGCAGCAGCGCACGGCGTCGATCACGATCCCCGCGGAGTTGGGCGAGTCCCATACCTCGAGCTTCAGCTCCGCCGTCAGCGGCACGTCGCCGAAGGCCTGGCCCTCCAGACGGATGTGCGCCCACTTGCGGTCGGTCAGCCACGGCACGTAGTCCGAGGGGCCCACGTGCACGTCGTTGGCGGGCAGCTCGTCCTCCATGATCGAGGTGACGGCGTTGGTCTTGGAGATCTTCTTGGACTCCAGCCGCTCGCGCTCGAGCATGTTGTAGAAGTCCATGTTGCCGCCCACGTTGAGCTGCGAGGTGTGCACGATCCGTACGCCGCGGTCGCCGAACAGCCGTGCGAGCGAACGGTGCACGATCGTGGCGCCCACCTGGGACTTGATGTCGTCGCCGACGATCGGCAGGCCCGCCTGCTTGAAGCGCCGGTCCCAGTAGTCCTCGCGGGCGATGAACACGGGGATGCAGTTGACGAACGCGCAGCCCGCCTCCAGCACCTGCTCGACATACCACTTGGTTGCCTGCTCGGAGCCGACCGGCAGGTAGGAGACCACGACGTCGGTGTGGGTCTCCTTGAGGATCTTCACGATGTCGGCGGTCTCGCCCGGGGCCTTTGTGATCTTCTCCTTGAGGTACTTGCCCAACCCGTCGTGGGTCATCCCGCGGTGCACCGGCACGCCGAGTTTCTTGGGGACGCCGCGGCCCCCCGCGGCGAACTTGATCGTGTTGTTCTGCCCTGCCCAGATCGCCGTCCCGAGGTCCTTGCCGACCTTCGCGCGGTCGATGTCGAACGCGGCGGTGAACTCGATGTCGCGCACGTGGTAGCCGCCGAGATCGACGTGCATCAGGCCTGGTACGCGCTGGGATGGATCGGCGTCGGCGTAGTAGTGCACGCCCTGCACAAACGAGCACGCGCAGTTGCCCACGCCGATGATCGCCACCCTCACCGTGTCGGCTTGGTAACGCGCCTTGCCGTTGGTGGTGGCGCCGTTGTCGTTGGTTGAAGTCATCTCCGCAGACTACTCGGAGAGCTCGCGGCGCACGTGCCAGATGCGCTGGAACACCGTGATCACGCTGAGTGCCGCCAGCACGTACACGGCATAAGCCAGCAGTTCAGACGTGCCGAGCACCGCGCCCTTGCCAAACGGGGCCCCTTCCGCGGCGATCAGCCCGATCGCGAGGATCACAACTCGCACGGGGCGCGTCGCGATCCCGACCTTGCACTCGACACCCAACGCCTCCGCGCGAGCGCGGGTGTAGGAGACCATCAGCGACGCCAACACCGCCACCACCACCGCGGCGGCGGCCACGCGGTTGCCCTGCAGCGCGAAGTAGCCGGCCACGGCGGTCAGCACGATCCCCTCCTCGATGCGGTCGAGCGTCGAGTCCAGGAACGCCCCGAAGGGGGTGCCCTTGCCGGACATGCGCGAGTAACGCCCGTCGAGCGTGTCCATCACCGAGCCGACCACGAACGCGATGCCGCCGAGGAAGAACAGGCCTTCCCACACCAACACGGCGGCCACCACGTTCAGCGCCAGGCCCGTCAGCGAGATCGTATTGGGAGTAAGCCGCGACTCGATCAGGCGGTTGCGCACCAGCTCGCGGCGCTGCCCGCTGCCGCGAAAAACGCGCCCGGAGCGGGCCGGCCGGTCCCTGCGCCGTCCTCGCCGTCCCACCCCGACCGGAGGTCGGCCACTACGCCGCCCGGCTGGTCTCGTTGGGGGGGCATGTCGAGGGGGCATGTCAGTCAGGCGAAGCGCCACGCGGCGGGACGCGCGCGCGCCAGCCACAACGCGCCGTAGGCGGAGAGCGCGGCGGTCAGTGCGCCGAGCAGGGCGTCGAGGATGAAGTGGTTGGCGGTGGCGATGATCACGAACGCCATCAGCAGCGGATACAACAGCCACATGACGCGCAGTACTCGCCAACGCACCAGGCGTGCCAGCGGCCAGCCGATCAACAGCGCGAACGCCACGTGCATCGAGGGCACCGCGGCGTAGAGGTTGGTGAGCGCGGCGGTCGTGCCGCTGCCGCCATGTGCCGTGTCGATGCGCACGCCCGTGAAGTCCGCCACCGGGTCGAAGAAGCCCCACTCCGGCATGAACCGCGGGGGGGCCGTCGGGAACACCGCGTAGGCGACGAGCGCGATCGCCATCGAGATCATCAGCATGTTGCGCACGAAGTAGAACGAGCGATTGTGGCGCAGGTAGAGGTAGATCAGGGCGCCCACCGTCACGCTGGTCTGGGCGTTGACGTACAGCCAGCTCGACACGTCCATCAGCATGTGGCTGCTCGCCGCCCACGCCTGGATCGAGGGCTCGACGAACACGTGCAGCGTTTCCTCGATGTGGATCAGCTCCCGCGCGTGCTGGAACGCGGCCGTGGCCCTGCCCTCGACCATCCCCCGCACCACGCGGTAGACGAGGTAGGCGGCTCCGAACAGCGCCAGCTGGCGCAGCAGGTCGAGCCAGCCCTTGGGCAGCACGCGTGCCTGTATGACGCCGAGCCGAGCGACCATCGAAGTAGCCTAATGGATGCTTGGGCGGATCGCCCCTCCTGACTGAAGATCCTGGTAAGAGGCGGTCGCTGCCGGTGGGCGTGAATGCCGGCCGCTGGCGCCCCCGTACCTTCTCATGTGCAGCGGGGGCCGTGGTCGAAGATACGCGCCAACGAGAAGTCGATGCCCACGCGGATCGTGCCCGCCGTGCGTGCCTGCACCGTGGTCCAGCCGCCGGGGGCGCTGCGCACGCATCCGCTCCCTCGCTGGAGCGCCCAGTAAGGGGTGTAGCGCACGCGCACCTCATAGCTGCCCGGGCGCGGGGCGGTGAGCGTGAAGGAGTCGGCACCGACGGCCCCCAGGTGCGCGGGTGCCGCCGCCAGCCCAGGCGCACCCGCGACCGCGAACAGGCGCCAGTTCGGCGAGCGCCACACTTCGCGCAGGTACGGCAGCCCGCGTGCGATCAGGTGGCCCTCCGCGACGCCCGAGAAGTCCAGGCGCACGTCGGGGAGCGCGACATAGGAGATCGCGTTTTCGTACAACCACGCGCGGTAGGCCGCGGGCGTGAGCGTCGGTTCGTAGAAGAGCGCGGCGTAGCGGGTGTCGAGCTGGCGCTCCCACCCCCGCGCCAGCAAGATCGAGCCGTGCTCGGGCAGATACACCGACTCCCAGTGCGCGCCTGTCTGCGGCACCTCCACGCGCAGCGGCGCCCCATGCGCGCGGTGCTGCAGCTCGCGCAGCAGGGGCGCGTAGTAGGAGGCGTTTATCGACGGGTCCCCCCCGAGTTCGGAAACGTCGTTGATCGGGGTCTCCAGCTGCCAGTACAGGAGGATTGGTGCGAGTGCAAGTAGTGCCAGGCGGTGGTGCTCCCACAGCGCGCCTGCCACCAGCGGGGCGGCGAACAACTCGCCGAGGCGCGCTGCGTTGCTGCCCACGGGGGTGTGCAGCGCGAACGAGCCCGCCAGCGTCAGCACGTACAGCCATGCCCCCCACGTGAGCGCGTGCGCGGCGTGTGGCCGCATGTCGTCGTCGAGGCGGGGGATCATCAGCGCGATCAGCGCCACGCCCGCCACGCCCGGCCAGAACACCGACGGCGCGAACGGCTCATATCCGCCTTCGGGGAAGACGAGCGCAAACAGCACGATCGGTACCAGCGCCGCGACGGCAATCGCGAGCCCGCGTCGTGCATTGCTCGCCAGCGCATACGCGACCCCGGCCAGCGCGAGGAAGGCTCCCGCCACGGGGCTTGCGAGGCTGGTGAGTGGCGCGAGCACGAGCGCGGCCGCGAAACGCCCACGCTGTAGTGCCACCACCGCGAGCAGGCCGACCGCGAGCCCGAGGCTGAATGCCACTCGCCCCGAGAGCATCGTCACCGAGGCGCCGAGCGCGAACGTCACCGCCGCGACCCGTGCTCCCCCGATGCCAAAAATGCGCTCCGCGATCAGGCCGAACAGCCCCGCCGCGGCGATCGTGCAGAGCCCCAGCAGCAGCCGCTCGCCCACGAGTGCGCCCAGCGCCGGGGCAAACACGGAGTACCCGGGGAGGTAGTGGCCGCCGTACCAGCCGTTGTCCCACAGGGTCAGCCCGGCCCGGGCGAACACTTCGCCGCGGTAGGTGGCCGCCGCCAGGTCACCGCTCGGCGGCTGCGCGATCAGGTAGACGATCGTCAGTGGGATCGCGGTCGCCAACGCGAGCGCCCACGGCCTCGTCAGTTGTGCTTTCACGAGGTCTCCAGAGGGTGGCGCAGCCGGCCGTTAGGCCGGCGAGCCGGGCCCCTCTTTCTCGATCAAGAAGTCAACGACCCGCTCGATCGCATCCGGCCGGTCCAGCCACCACCAGTGGCCGGCGTCGGGCAGCTCGAGCAGCTCTGCGGACGGCAGTACGCGCGCGTACTCGGCCGCGAAGCGGGCGGGGATGTAGGGGTCCTGCAGACCCCACACCACCAGCGCGGGCATCGCCAGCCGGTGAAGCTCGGCCCCTGCGCGCGCCAGCACGTCCGGCGGGGAGCTGCGATACAGCCGCAGGATCGCGCGTTGGGTGCCCTGGTCGAAGTGGTCGAGCACCGAGTCCAGCCACGCGTCGGGCAGCGGGCCCGGGGTGGCGTTGGCGTCAAGCGTGGAGCGGCGCAGCACGAAGCGCGTGGTGGCGCCCATCGCGACCTCCCCCACCAGCGGCGTACGCCACAGGCGTGCGGTGCGGTGCCAGCGGAAGCCGGGTAGGAACGGCACGGCGTCCATCACTACCAGTCGCTCGATGCGCTCGGGGTGGCGCTGGGCAAAGGCCAGTCCCACCACGCCCCAGTCGTGCACGACCAGACGCACGCGCTCGACTTCGAGCAGGTCGAGGTACTGCTCGATAAAGCGTGCGTACCCGTCGATCGTGTACTCGAAATACCCGGGCTTGCCCGAGCGCCCGAAGCCGGGGAGGTCCGGCGCGAAGCCGCCGCTGAGCTTGAGGAACTCGATCCAGTCATCCGAGTTGGTGGGCACGCCGTGCAGATACAGTGCCGGGGCCTCGTCGCTGGGGGAGGGCGCGCTGCGCCAGAAGATCGGCAGCTCGCCGAGCTGGGCGGTGTGCTCGCTGACGGCTGGGTTCGGACCCTCAAGCACGAGCCGAGCATAACCGGCCCCGGCGCACGCCGGCCGCATCCCCCACGGTGGCGGTGTCGAGCACGCGGCCCTGCGGTGCACGCGGGCCGCATGCCCTACCGTGGCGCGGTGCCCACGGCCACCTGGACCGCACCCACTCGCCGCCGCGTGCGCGCGGTGCGCGACCGGCTGCGCGCGGTGTACGGGATTCCGCGCATGGCTCCGCATGGCGATGCGCTGGCGGAGCTGGTGCTCACGGTGCTCTCGCAGAGCACCAACGACCGCAACCGCGACGTGGCCTACCTACGCCTGCGCACGCGGCTGGGCCGGGCTGGGATCGATTTCTTCGAGAGCGTACGCGACGCTCCGCTGGCGGAGGTCGAGGAGGCGATCCGCCCAGGCGGCATCTCGAAGGTGAAGTCGAGGCGCATCCAGAGCATTCTGCGCGAGATCTCAGACGACCGACTGTCGCTGGAGTGGCTGGTGGACGTTCCGCTGAGGCAGGCCCGCGACTACCTGACCAGCCTTCCCGGTGTGGGACGCAAGACCGCGGCATGCGTGCTGCTGTTCGCATATGGCTTGCGGGATGTGCCCGTGGACACCCATGTGTCGCGCGTCGGGGGGCGGCTGGGGTTGCTGCGAGCGGGCGCCCCGTTCGAGGAGCTACACGACCAGATGCTCGCGCTTACGCCCCCGGGGGAGGAGTTGGAGCTGCACGTCAACCTCCTGCGTCACGGCCGCCGCACCTGTCACGCGCGCAATCCGGCCTGCGGCGAGTGCGCGCTGGCGCGCATGTGTCCGAGTCGCTCTATCTTCTCCGCGAGCTGACGGTAGCTTCTAGATCCGACGGGCAGGATGTGCGTACTACCCGCTGCGGGCCTTTGCTAGGGCCGCCGTCTAGGCCAGCGGGGCCGTCGCAGGCGCACGAACTCCTGGGTATGCGAGGACTCGTGTGCGATTGAGTGAGCCTGTGTGTGCGAGCCGCTCGGGGCCGCTGGCTCGACCGCCTGGGTTGGTCCCGCCCACGGCGGAATCGTCGCCGGAGCGGGTATATCGCGGGGGTCGCCGGGGTGCGCGGACCGGGGCGTCAGCGTCGATATCGCACGCGATCCGGGCGAATACCACACGAGCGTCCGTAGAAAGCCCGAGCTTATGATTGAGAACATCCGAACTTCGAAGTATGATCGTTGTTCAGACATGCTTGGCCCCAGCAGGGGGTCCAGATTACCCGGGACTAAGGACAGGGGTCCACCGTACAAATGCCAAGAACAAGCTCACATACTGACAGACTCAACGCCGACGGGGAATGGGTGCCCGCAATTCCCAGTCTGCGCGAACCGCGCTACTCGCAGTCGCTGGAGCGCGGGCTTGCGATTCTGGGCTGCTTCACGCCCGAGCGGCCGGTGCTCGGCATCGCCGACATCGCCGACGAATTGGGCATGAGCCGCAGCACGACTCACCGCTACGTGATCACGCTCGTCGCGCTCGGCTACCTCGAGCAGGGCGCCTCACGCAAGTACCGGCTAGGGCTGCGCGTCACCGATCTGGGGATGTCGGCGCTCAACTCCACCGGGCTGCGCGAGCATTCGCGGCCGTACCTGGAGGAACTGCGCCAGCGCACCTCCTACACCGTCAACCTCGCCGTGCTCGACGGCCCGGAAATCCTCTACGTCGATCGCGCCCGCAGCTTCCGTCGCGGACAGAGCAAGATCGACCTGGGGCTCTCGCTGGGCTCGCGGCTGCCCGCCTACTGCACCTCGATGGGCAAGCTGCTGCTGGCGTATCTCCCCGAGCACGAGCAGCGCAACCTGCTTGGCGACATGAAGCTCGCCAAGCGCGGTCCCAACACGATCACGAGCAAGAAGGGCTTGCGCTCCGAGCTCGAGCACGTGCGCGAGGAGAGCTTCGCGGTCAACGACGAGGAGCTCGTACCCGGCCTGCACTCGATCTCCGCGCCGGTGCGCTCGGAGTCGCGTGAGGTGATCGCCGCCGTGAACATGGCGGCGCACAGCTCGATGATCTCGCTGGAGGAGCTCGTCGAGCACCTTGGGCCGCACCTCGTCTCAACGGCCGACCGCATCTCGGCGCGGCTGGGATATCGCCGCGACGACGAGAAGGAGTAGCTCTGAGGGCCTATGACCTACGCATATCGGCGTCCTCCCTCCCTCGTGTGCTGAGCACACTTCGGTCGGTGCGTCCTTGATCTGCTTGGTCCTAGGCCCTCAGAGCGGGCAGGACTGTACGGCCGCGCTCAGCTAAGGGCGCGGCCGTACTGGTTTTCGTAGTAGGTGCGGTAGTCGCCTGAGCGGATCGGCTCCCACCACCACTCGTTCTCGCGGTACCAGGCGACAGTCCGCTCGAGTCCCTCCGCGAAGCGCACCCGTGGCTCCCAACCCAGCGCACGCACCTTGGCGGAGGAGAGCGAGTAGCGGCGGTCGTGTCCGGGGCGATCGGTGATGTGCTCGATCAGCGACTCGTCCGCTCCCGTCAGCTCGAGGATACGCCTCACCACTTCCATGTTGGCGAGCTCGTCGGGCCCGCCCGCGTTGTAGACCTCGCCCGGGGCGCCCTGCTCTAGCACGCAGCCGATCGCCCGCGCGAAGTCGCTGGCGTGGATCCAGTTGCGCACCTGCTTGCCGTCCCCATACACCGGCAGCGGGTCGCCGTGTAGCGCATTGAGGATCATCAGCGGGATCAACTTCTCCGGGTACTGGTGGGAGCCGTAGTTGTTGGAACCCCGGCAGATGCTCGCCTGCAGGCCGTAGGTGTGAAAGTAGCTCTGCACCAGCAGGTCTGCCCCCGTCTTGGTCGCCGAGTACGGCGAGGAGGGCCGTAGGGGCGAGGCCTCGGTGAAGGTGCCCACCTCGATCGATCCGTACACCTCATCGGTGGAGACCTGCAGGTAGCGCAGGCCCCGCTCCCGTGCGGCCTCCAGCAGCACGTAGGTGCCGAGCGCGTGTGTCCTCACGAACGCGTCGGGCTCAGCGATCGAGCGGTCCACGTGCGTCTCCGCGGCGAAGTTCACGATCGCCTCCGGCCGTTGCCCCCGCTCGGGGCGGTCGAGCGCCTCGGCCACCGCCTGCGGATCCTCGATGCCACCCCGCACGAAGCGGAAGCCGGCCGCGTCGGCGAGGTCCTGCAGGTTCTCCTCGCGCCCGGCGTAGGTGAGCTTATCGAGCACCGCCACCTCGTCGCCGTGCTCGTGCACGCGCACCCGCGCGAAGTGCGAGCCGATGAACCCCGCGCCGCCACACACCAGCAGTCTCATGTCCTCATCATCCCAGCTCTCGCCGCCAGATACCCCGCCAAGCCCTCGCGCCAATCCGGCATCGGCAGCACGTCGGCGCGCTCGCTCTCCAGCACCGACCACCCCGGGCGCGGCGCGGGACGCGCCATCTGCTCGCTGCTGACCGCCTCCACGCGACAGGGACGCTCGGCCTGGCGGAAGATCTCTTGCGCGAATCCGTTCCACGAGACGGCGCCGGCGCCGGTGTGGTGCACGAGCCCGCTAGCCCCGCGCTCCAACAGCCCGAGGACTGCCGGCGCCAGGTGTCCCGTCCAGGTTGGAGAGCCGATCTGGTCGTCCACCACCTGCACGGCATCGCGTTCCCCCGCCAGACGCAGCATCGTGTCGACGAAGTTGCGCCCGTGCACCCCGTACAGCCATGCCGTGCGTACCACCGCGTGACGGGGAGACGCCGCGAGCACCTGCTGCTCACCGGCCAGCTTGCTCTGGCCGTACACCGAGCTGGGGCCGGTGGGGTCGGACTCGACGTAGGCGCGCTCGCGTCCCTCGGCATCGAGCGGGGCTCTCCCGTCGAAGACGTAGTCGGTGGAGATGTGCAGCATCGGGATCTCGACTGCGGCCGCGGCCCGCGCGAGGTTGCCGGCCCCTTCGGCGTTGACGGCGTAAGCCTGCTCGCGATGGGTCTCGGCCCCGTCGACGTCTGTCCAGGCCGCGCAGTTCAACACAGCCTCCGGCTGGTGCTCCCGCAGGAACACCAGCACCGTGTCCGCGTCGGTGATGTCCAGCTCGGGCAGATCCACCAGCACCAGTTCGTGTCCCGCGCGCTCGCCGGCGCTCTGCACATCGCGACCCAACATCCCGGCGGCGCCTGTGATCAAGATCTTCATCCGCAGCCGCCTACCGTCAGCTTCCGAGATCCAAGGCAAGCCCAAGGCTCTCGGGGCGTGGCCCCAAAGACGAAAGCATCGTCACAGGATCGAGATGTCGGAGTTGTCGCCGACCATGAAGCGGTAGGCCCGTGGCTGGCGGTCGCCGCGGCGCACCGTCACGTTACGGCCCAGCAGCGAGGACTCCATGCGGCCGTCGAGGTCGCACACCGAAGAGCCGGCGAGCAGGATCGAGTGCTCGACCTCCGCGCCGCTGATCGCACAACCCTCCCCGATCGCGGTGTAGGGGCCGATGTAGCAGTCGCGCAGCTGGGCTCCCGCGCCGATCACGGCGGGGCCGCGCACACGCGTACGCTCCAGCCGTGCGCCCGGCTCCACCACCACGCGTCCCTCGACCTGCGAGTCGATCAACTCGCCCTCCACGCTGCGCACGATGTTGTCGAGAATCAGCCGGTTGGCCTCCAGCATGTCCTCCAGGCGGCCGGTGTCCTTCCACCACCCCCGCACGATGTGGGGCTCCACGCGCAGGCCCGCGTCCACGAGGTGCTGGATCGCGTCGGTGATCTTGAGCTCCCCCCGCGCCGAGGGCTCGATCGCTCTCGCGGCGTCGTGGATTTGGGCGGTGAACATGTACACGCCCACCAGCGCCAGATCGGTTGCGGGCTTAGCGGGCTTCTCGACCAGCTGCACCACCCTGCCCGCCCCCTCTCCTGGCTGGGCTGGCGCCAGCTCTGCCACCCCGTAGTTCTCGGGATCCGCTACCGGCGTCAGGAGGATCAGGGCGTCGGGTGCGTGCTCCCGGAAGGCCGCCACGAGATCGGAGATGCCGCCCTGCAGCAGGTTGTCCCCGAGGTACATCACGAACGGGCTGCCAGCCAGGAACTCCTCCGCGGTCAGCACCGCGTGCGCCAGGCCCGCGGGTTGGTCCTGCACCACATAGGTGATCTGCACCCCGAAGCGCGAACCGTCGCCCGCGGCCGCTTCGATCTCGGGGCCGGTCTCGGGGGCGATGATGATGCCCACCTCCTCGATCCCGGCCTGCGCCATCGCCTCGATCCCGTAGAACAGCACGGGCTTGTTCGCCACCGGCACCAACTGCTTGGCGCTGGTGTGCGTGATCGGCTGTAGGCGAGTGCCCTTGCCTCCCGAGAGTATTAGGCCCTTCAGTGGCTGCATTTCGGTCTCACTCAACTCAATAGACCCCGCCGAGCTTGCGGTGATCCCAAGTTGCCCGGTCGAGCTCGATGAACTGCAGCGCCACCCGCTTGCTCGCCTGCTGGTCGATGATCGCTCCCACCTCCGCTGGCAGCTCTGCCGGCGCTGGCTCCCCGCGGGGGGCCGCATAGCGGGCGAAGAGCTCGTGCCCCAGCGCTTTGACGATCTCGAGGTCGCGGTGAATCGCCACCTCGCATTCGAGCATCACCCCGCGCAGCTCCTGGTATTCCTCGCCGGCCTCCACTTGCAGCGTCGCGCGCGGATCGCGCTCCAGATTGCGCACCTTCTGCGAGGCGGCGTACGTCCACGCCCACAACTGCGGCCCCGGCCGACCCTCGGTGCGCTCGCGCAGCACATACCACAGCGGCATCAGGTGCGGCCACCCGCGTGGGCCGATCGTGGCGCACACGACGGTACGCTCCTGCTCTAGAAACGCGGCGACCTCATCGGTCCCCATCCTGATCTGCTCCCGCCGGCTCATCCTCAGGGTGCAGGCTATCGAGTGCGGCCTTCTATACGATCGGCCGCGTGGAACGGACCCTGATAGCCGATCTCCCCGCGAAGGTAGGCGAGACGGTGCGGTTGCGCGGGTGGGTCAACGCCGTGCGCGACCAGAAGCGGATGCAATTCCTGATCCTGCGCGATGAAACCGGGCTCGCGCAGGTCGTGCTCGAGAAGCCCGAGCCGCTGAGTGAGCTCAACGAGCGTATCTCCGAGTTGACCGATGAGTCCGCGGTGACGCTGACGGGCGAGGTGGTCGCCGACGAGCGTGTGCGCCTCGGCGGTGTCGAGATTCGCCTGCACGAGCTCGAGGTCGACTCCCCCGCCGAGCCCGAACTGCCGGTCACGCCGGAGTCGGCACTCGACAAGCGGATCGACTGGCGCTACCTCGACTTGCGCCGACCCGACCGGCGACTGATCTTCGAGGTGCAAACCACGATCGAGCACGCGATGCGCGAGCACTGGCGCGCGCAGGACTTCTTCGAGCTGCACACGCCAAAGTTCATGGGCTCCGCGAGCGAGTCCGGCGCGGAGCTGTTCAAGGTCGAGTACTTCGAGCGCACCGCCTACCTTGCACAGTCACCGCAGTTCTACAAGCAGATGGCGATGGCTGCCGGTTTCGGCAAGGTCTTCGAGATTGGTCCCGTGTTCCGCGCCAACCCATCGTTCACCTCGCGCCACGACACCGAGTTCACGAGCGTCGACGTCGAGATCTCCTGGATCGATTCGCACGAGGACGTGATGGCCTTCGAGGAGGCGTGGCTGGCGCATGTCTTCGGTGTCGTCGCGGCCGAGCACGGCGAGGCGATCCGCGAGACCTTCGGCGTCGAGGTCGCGGTGCCGAGCCTGCCGTTCCCGCGCATCGCGATCGATGACGCCAAGGCGCTACTGCGCGAGCACGGGCACGAGCACGTACCGGGCCCCGACGACGACCTCGACCCGCCGAGCGAGCGTGCGCTGTGTGCGATCCTCGCCGAGCAGCGCGGCCACGAGTTCGTGTTCGTCACCGACTACCCGACGGCGGTTCGGCCCTTCTACCACATGCGCTACCCCGACCACCCGGGGGTGACCAAGAGCTTCGACCTGCTGTGGCGCGGGATCGAGATCACGACTGGCGCCCAGCGCGAGCACCGCCTACCGGTGCTGCTGGAGCAGGCTCGTGACAAGGGCGTGGATACGGGCCCGATCCAGTACTACCTGGACTTCTTCCGCTTCGGCGCGCCGCCGCACGGCGGCTTCGGCTTCGGCCTTACACGCCTTTTGATGCAGATGCTCGGGCAGGACAACGTGCGCGAGGTCACCTTCCTCTACCGCGGCCCGAACCGGCTGGAGCCGTAGGGCACAATGGCGAGATCTCGATGAAGCGCTCCAGAACGTCTTTCAAAATAGGCGGTGCGTCCGGGGCGTCCCTGGACCAAGCTGGGCGACGCGGGCCGGCGCAGCCCGTGCTGGTAGCACGGGCAAGACGGACCGTGCCGATCCAGCGCCGCGTCCCAGGGGCGCATCCGGGCGTGCCGATCTTTTTGAAAGCCGTTCTTGGCTCACTGATTGCCGTCCTACTCGCGCTTGGCGTCGGCGCCTGCGGGAGCACGGTGAGCACCAGCAGCTTCAAGGGCGAAGCCCACGCGGTGGCCCAGCGCATCTCCGATCTGCAGTCAGACGTCTCGGCCTTGAGTGAGCAGAAGATCTGCGAACGGGACTTCTCGCGTGCTGCCCGCGCGCGGCTGAGTACCGGCGGCAACACCTGCAAGCAGGCGCTCAAACGCCAGCTCGTAGCGATCGACGACTATGAACTGACCGTCGAGAAGATCGCCGTTAGTGGTGCCACGGCCGTCGCTCGCGTGCGCAGCACCTGGTCTGGCAAGCTCAGCACGAACACGCTAAAACTTGTCAAGGAAGGCGGCAACTGGCGGGTCGAAGGAGTCGGGTAACGGCCGGTACCAGCGTCTAACCGCCTAACGGACCGCGGTCGCTGGTGTGCCGGGAGCGCGACCGCGGTCCGTGACCCCTCTCTCAGGCTGCGATCAGTTCTCCCTGCAGCCCCGCTGTGAGCTGCTCCTGTATCCCAACCAGCTGTTGCTGTCCCCCGAGGCAGCTGGCGCAGGCACGTACGTCCTGTAGTTCGACGTCCACTGGTGCATGGTTGGAGGGGCGAAAACCCCTGCGGTAGGTGTGGTTGACCTCGCACTCGCCGATGTATGGGGCGAGGCCCGCGCTGGCGAGCACCAGGTCGATGCGCAGGCCGTAGTCGCGCCCGTAGTGGCCCTCGCGCTGCTCCCAGCAGGTGTAGCCGTGCTCATCGGGGTGCAGCGTGCGGTAGACATCCACGAGTTCCCCCTCGTCGAGGATCGCGTGCAGGTCCGCTCGCTCGGCCTCTCCGGTCTGATAGGAGTCGGCGAACCACGTCGGCTCGTAGACGTCTTCGTCGGTAGGCGCGACGTTGAAGTCGCCCGCGATCAGCAGCGGGCGAGCGTGCTCATCGCACGCATGGCGGGCGACCGCCTCTAGGAACGCGAGCTTGCCGGCATCGCTGTGCTCGCCGGCCGCGGCACCCGCGGGCACGTATACCGAGACGATCGTGATTCCCTCGGTCGTGAGCTCGATCCAGCGACCCTCCGCGATGTCGCGCCGGTGGTCGAGCTCCACGCTACGCTCGGTGATCGGGTGATCGTCGCGTACCAGGACTGCGACGCCGCCGCCCTGTTGGGAGCCGGGGCTGTGACGGGACTGATAGCCCATCTCCCGGAGCCGCTCGCTCGGAAAGTGCCACTCCGAGCAGCGGGTCTCTTGCAAGCAAACAACATCGGGCCGCTCGCACGTGAGCAACTCCGTCAGGCGTGGCCAGCGTGCGCGGATCCCGTTGACGTTCCAGCTGACCACCCGCATGCTCTCTCTCTGTGTCGGTGTCATCGTCATCTCCGTTCCTCCCGGCGTTACGAATAAACGTTGACTTACAAAACTCTGCCTTACACAACACAAGGTAGGGGGGACGCTTGAAAACGTCTAGGTACCGGGGGGCCGAACTCGCGGAGCCCGGTTGGACGTTTTGGCACATCTCCATACCGAACTCATCAATGACTCCCATGAACACGCAAGACGGTGCTTTACATGAAGTGCGCCGCCGTACCGTCCGCAGCGATGACTACCTTCAATCCCATGCTGATCAACGAGCTGACGGACGGCGTGGAGCTCGACCAGGTGCTGCTGGTGCGCCAGCTCGAGCGCCGAGCCCGCCGCGACGGTGGCGACTACCTGCGCCTGCTGCTGGGCGACCGCACCGGTGCCGTGCCGACGATGGTGTGGGAGGGCCTGGAGCAGGCCGAGGCGGTGGCGCGCGCCGGGGAGCCCGTGCACGTCCGCGGGCGCTACTCGGTCCACCCCCGCTTTGGCCCGCAGATCAACCTGCGTGGGCTCGATACCGCCGTCCCCGGGAGCTTCGCGCCAGGTGATCTACTGGCCGGGCCGGTGCGCGAGCCGGGTCAGATGGAGCGTGACCTGCGCGAGCTGATCCTCACGGTTCAGGACCCGCACCTGCGCCGCTTGCTGGAGCGGGTGCTCGGCGAGCATTCGCAGATGTGGCCCAGCTACCGGACGGCCCCGGCCGCAAAGTACTACCACCAGGCCTACCCCCACGGCCTGCTGGAGCACTGCCTCGGGGTGGCGCAGGCGGTGAGCGCCACTTCGGCGACCTTTCCCGGGATCGACCGCGACGTGGCAGTCACCGGGGCGCTGCTGCACGACATCGGCAAGCTCGAGGCCTACACAGAGGATGTCCGCGCCATCGACCTCACCGACCTCGGTCGCCTGCATGGGGAGATCGCGCTCGGCTACTACCGCATCCGCCGCGAGATCGAGGAGATCGACGGCTTCCCCGAGCAGCTCGCGTGGGCGGTGCTGCACATCATCCTCTCCCACCACGGCTCGCTCGAGCACGGCAGCCCAGTGGTGCCATGCACGCGCGAGGCGACACTGGTGCACATGATCGACAACCTCGGCGGGCGGCTGGGCAGCTTCGATCGCTTGGAGAAGGAGTTGGCCCCCGGTCGTCAATGGTCGGAGTTCGATCGCGCGCTGGCGGCCGCCGCCTATTTCCCCACGGGCCGGGAGTTCGAGTCCGAAGCGCTCGAGGCGGCGTAGTCAAGGGCGGGACGCGCTCCGAGCTCCACGATTTGCCCGCGATTGGTGGGCTTACCCTTGACGGCGGTTAGGCTCGTGGCCCCAAAACTCCGCAAATAGCGCCCGGCAGGTGGCGGCCGCGAGCATTGTCTCGCCGTCGGGTTCTATCTTTGAACGAGGATGGCGAAGGACACTGAGAAGCTGATCCGCCAGCTCTCGCTGATCTCCTACCTGATGGCCGAGCGACGGCCGGTCACGGCCCTGGAGATCCGGCGCGACGTGGAGGGGTACAGCGCAATGAACGAGGACGCGTTTGCGCGGCGCTTTTACGCGGATCGCGCCGAGCTGGAATCGCTGGGGATCCAGCTCACGGTGGATCGGCCCGCCGACGCGGCGGCCGAGCAGGAGAGCTACTCGCTGCGCTCGGAGAGTTTCCATCTGCCGGCGATCGAGTTCACCGACGAGGAGCTCGCGGCGCTGCAGACGGCCCTGCACCTGCTGGACGGGGAGTTCGCCTACGCCGAGCCGCTGAGGCTGGCGTTGCAGCAGATCACCTGGGGACGGCCCAGCCCGCTGCGAGCGCCCGAGCAGCAGCGCTCGGTGGCGCTCGGCATTACCGCCTCCGCCGGCGGCCACGAGCTCTCGGCGCGCCTGGCGAAGGTGGAGACGGCGATCTTTCGTCAGAAGACGATTACCTTCGACTACTACTCGATGGAGCGCGACGAGCTGGGTGGCCGGCGCGTGGATCCCTACCACCTGCTGTTTCAGGGGGGGGAGTTCTACCTGCTGGGTCATGCCCACGAGCGCAAAGCGATCCGCGTCTTTCGCCTTTCGCGCATCCGTGGCAAAGTGGCATATGCGACCAAGGCCGAGCACGATTTCAGGCGCCCCACTGACTTCGATCCGCGCGCGTACGCCAACCGCGCCGAGTGGCAGCTGGGCGAGCAGCGGGGGGTCGCGGAGATCCTGCTGTCCGAGCGGATCGCCTGGCAGATCGAGCGTCACTTCGGTCGCTACGGGGAGATCTGCTCGGTGGACGGGGAGGGGTCGGGCGATCGGACCTTCCTCACCCCCTACGCGGCGCCGCGGATGCTTGTCTCGTGGGTGCTGGGGCTGGGAGAGCACGCCCGCCTGGTGGGTCCGCCCGAGCTGGCTGAGGAGCTGGCCGGGCGCCTTGAGCTGCTGGAGCGCCGCCACGCGGAGAGCCCGGTTCTGGACTGCTCCGCCGGCCCCGGCGAGCGGGACTCGAGCGGCGGCCTGTGCGGCGCCGCGCAGGTACGGCCTACGAAGAGCCGTCGGCGGCGGGGCGGGTCCTCCCCCGATCTGGAGGCATCACCCGACGAACCGCGTCGGGTGGAGGCTGCGATCCGCCCGGAGCGCTTCGCGCGGCTGGTGACGCTCGCGGGCATCTTGATCCACGCGGGCCGTGAGGGACGGCGCGAGTCGCTCGCGGAGCTACAGGAGCGCCTGCAGCTGAGCGAGGAGGAGCTGCGCGAGGATATCGACGTACTGAACGTGGTCAACTTCGGCGGCGGCTCGTACGTGCTGTATGCCGAAATCCTGGAGGACGAGGGCGAAATCGAGGTTGACCCCGAGCCTTACAGCGACAACTTCGACCGCCCCGCGCGACTGCTGCCGGTGGAGGCCAAGGCGTTGATTGCCGCGATCGACCTGATCGGAGAGCACATCCCCGAGGGCTCATTGGCTTCGGCTCGGGAGAAGATCGTCACCGCGCTCGGGGGCGACCCGATGGAGCAGGGCCTGCAGGTGGCGCACGGTCGCAGCGACGATTCCGATGTGTCCAGGCGGATATCACGTGGGATCGTCGAGCATCGGCTGATCGAGCTCGACTACTACAAGGAGAACGAGGACGAGTTCTCCCAGCGGCGAGTGGAGCCCTACGCGTTGGTCAATGGGCGCGAGGGCTGGTATGTGGCCACGTTTGACCCGGCGCGGGAGGACGTGCGCCACTTTCGCTTGGATCGCATCAGGCGCGCAGAGGTCACCGACGAGCACTTCGAGCCCCGCGCGGAGGTCGATCCGGCGGCCGAAGTGGATGGCTGGATGCGTACCGGTGAGGTGCAGGCCTCGCGCATCGCCCGCCTGTGGATCTCACCCGAGCGGGCGCGCTGGGCGCGTGAGAGTCGCCGCGTGGTCGAAGAACGCACCGACGGTTCAGTGGTCGTCGAGCTGAGCTTCGCCGGCGTACGCTGGCTGGTGCGCGAGGTCCTCAGAGAAGCCGGCGACGCGGCAGTGCTGGAGCCCGAGGACGCCCGCGAGGCGGTGCTGGGCGCCGTTGCACGCCTGCGTTCGGTGCCGGCGGGGGTGGCGTGAGATGGCGGATCGGCGTAGTCTGGGGTTGTCGATGACCCCGTGCCGATGACTCCCTTCCGCGCCGCAATCGAAGCCCAAGACATCGAGCGGGCGGTGGGGCTGCTGGCCGAGGACGTCGTGTTCCGCAGCCCGATCGTGTTCAAGCCCTACCGGGGGCGTGAGCAGACCGCGACTTTGCTGCGCGCAGTCTCGCGCGTGTTCGAGGACTTCCGCTACATCCGCGAGATCGGCGCGCCCGATGCGCACGACCACGCGCTCGTCTTCCAGGCGCGCGTCGGCAACCGCGAGATCGAGGGGTGCGACTTTCTGCACACCAACGAGGATGGCCTGATCGACGAGTTCGTCGTGATGGTCAGGCCGCTGTCAGGGGCGCTGGCCCTGGCGGAGGCGATGCAGGCTCAGCTCGCCGGTGCCGGCCACGGCGAGTCGCTCACCAGCGAGGTGTGACCCGCCAGCGACCAGAGCTCCTCGGCGATGTGCGGGGTGAGCGGGGCAAGTAGCTGCACGAGTAGCAGCAGCGCCGCGACGATCGCCTCCCGGTCGGCTGGTTCGAGCTCGCCGCGTCGATCGAGTGCCCGCTGCTCGAAGTCCTGGATGCGAGTGAAGAGCAGCATCGCGTTGTGGGCCGCGCGCTGCATCTCCAGACGCTCGAGGCTCTCAGTGACCTTCTCGCACCCCACGCGGCACCAGCGGGCGAAGCGGAGGCGCAGCTTGTCTGAGGCGTCGTCGCTGACCACTGCGGGCGGGCGGGACTCCGATGAGGGGCTCCACTCCCGCAGCCGCTGCGCGGCGTAGGCGTGTAGCGACTCGAGGAAGTTGTTGCAGTGGCGCAGCGGCTGGTCGTTCCACGCGAACGCCGTCCCCGGGGAGGCGGCGTGCAGCAGCGCCAGACGCAGGGTGTCGGCGCCAACCGTGGCGAGCAGCGCATCCGGCTTGGACACATCGCCGAAACGCGCGCTCGGCGCGCAGTCGTTCACGCGGACCCCGCCATGCGTCAGCGCGCCCGCGAACGGCTCGCGGCCGGGCAGCTCTGGGAGCTGGCCTGCGTCGTACAGCGCCTTGGCGAGCACGCGCTGGTGAAGCGTCTCCTGGCCTGCGTCTGCGCAGCGCACGAGCTGCGCTGCCGGCAGCCAGCGCGCGTATTCGGCGTGTCGCGGCACCTCCTGCCCGCGCTCCCCCGGTGGGATGCAGAGCGCCAGCCACGCCCACACCTTGCTCTGGTCGGAGATCGCCACGTTGCGCACCCGCCAGCGTGCCGCGGGTCGCGGTGTGGCGCTTGCTTTCGACGCCCTCCAGGTGGTTCCAGCTGGCTCTGGGAGTCGCTTCGCGAGCTCGGCGTCGGCGGGATCCTGCGTGGGAATTCCCAGCACGGCGGTCGTCCCGAAGCGGATGCCCGCCTGCTCGCAGACCACGATTGGCAGCACGCCGGCCACACCGGGCACGGTGGCGAACGCGCCCGCGCGCCAGCGCTCGGCCTCAGGATGGTCGCTCGCAACTGCCACGAACGCCGCCTGCGCGATCGCGTCGGGGTGGGGGGTAAAGACGGTGAGCAGGGCGCCGTCAAAGGTGCTGGCGTCAAGCTCGACTCCGTCCACCCGACCCAGCACCTCACGTTGGGCCGCGAGCGCGGCCTCGTCCCACCCGGGGAGCGCCTCGAGATCGCGTTCGCCATCGCGCACGTAGGCGGTGATCCGCAGGCGCCAATCGCCGTCTGGTCCCTCACTGCGGTAGATCAGGCCGTGTTCGACCAGCGCCAAGAACAGCCGGTGTGTCCAGCGGTGCTGCGGGGGCTCGCGGGAGACGAAGCTGCGCGTCCAGTCGATCGAGCAGCCCAGCGCCTGCAACTGATCGCGCAGCCGTGCGCAGCGCCGGGCGACCCACTCATTCGGGGCGATTTCTTGCTGCTGCGCCTGGGCTTGGATCGATGGCCTATCCGCGTCGAAGCCGAGCGAAAACAACACCGCCCGACCTCGCACGCGTAGGAAGCGGGCGTGGGCGTCGGCGATCGTGTAGCCGCGAATGTGTCCGATTTGGAGGTCCTCGGCGAGCGAGAGGCTGCCCGCGAACACGTACGCGGGCAGACGATCGTCCGACGGCGGTGGTGTAGCAAACGCCTCCGCCTGTGCCCACGTGGCTTGCCAGCGCGCCTCGGTCGGCCTGGCGGTGTAATCGGCGTCTGCCGTCGCAATCGATCGCGCAGTGGCGTTCACGACTCGACGCTACCGAGGCCGGCTGGGGAAGTCCAGAAGGCGAGCGCGTCGTGCCGGGGCTACCGAGCCAGGCTCTCAGGGACCCCGCTCGGAGGTGCCCCGCTCGGGGGCCAGCGCGAGCTGCTCGCCGGCGAAGGTCACCCCGACGGGCTCGAGGATGACCTGGCGCGGGCCTTCCTCGACGGCGCCGGCGAGGAGCGCGCCCAAGCCCAGCTCCTCGGCGATCGTCACCACGCGCGCGCCGCCCCCGGGGCGGCAGTAGACGGCGAAGCCGGCGCCCATGTTGAGCGTGCTGTGGGCGGCGGCGGCGTCCAGCCCGGCCTGCGCGGCGAGGAACGCCAGCACCGGTGGCACCGGCGGCAGCGCGCCGATGCGGTAGGTGAGCTCGCGCTGTGGGCGCATCAGCTTGAGCAGCCCGTGGCCGGTGATGTGGGAGAGGTAGGTGAGCTGCACCTCCCCATCCCCAAGCAGGCGCCGAAGCAACTCGACGTAGAGAACGCTGGGGGCCAGCAGTGCCTCGCCGAAGCTCATGTCGCCACTCTTCTTGCCGGGAGCGCTGCCTGAGTCCGCGAGTACACTGACCCCGGACTCAGGCTCGTTGGGCAGCTCGGTGGCGAGGCCCCGCGGCAGCTGCGCGGCGATCCGCCGCGCCAGCGAGGCGCCGTTGGCGTGCAGGCCGCTGGAGGCGAGCAGCACAATCTCATCACCCGGCGCGAGCGCCTCGCCGAGCAGCGGCTCGCCGGGCGGCGGCACAAAGCCGAGCGCGCTGCCGGCGAGCTCGATCTCCTCGGGCGCGAGCAGATCGACCAGCGAGGGGGACTCGCCCCCGCCCCACGCGCATTGGGCGTCATCGCAGGCTCGGCGCCACCCGGCCAGCAGCGCGTTGGCGCGCTCGGCGTGCTCGTACCAAGCGCTTGAGCCGGTGGCGAAATAGGCGTTTACGACGAGCGGCAGGGCGCCGACGCAGATCAGGTCGTTGAGGACGGCGGCGACGGTGTCGTAGGCAACGTGGTCGAAGCGGTTGACACCGGCCAGCTCGTGATATTCGCGGGCGATGATCGACTTGGTGCCGAGCGTCTCGAGCACGAACGCGAGCGTGCTGCCGGCGAAACGCAGCACGAATGCAGGCTCGCCGCGAGAACCGTCCACGGCGCGGGCACCGCCGCCGGCGAGCCAGTGGGAGGTGGCGAGTGCCTCCCCGAGCGCGCTGCGCTTGGAGGCGTCGAGCACGGCGTAGTCGACGCCGGCCTGGCGATAGGCGCTGTGGACGTCGGAGTCGGGGTCGGCCACGGGTGCAGCCTATCCCTCCTGTGGGGGTGTGAACGGTTCTGACGTCGCACGGTGGGCGCCCGCGTGCTGGTGGCACGTGGGCGAACGCCGGGTGGGTGACTGGAAAAAGAGGGGCCCGGCTCGGCGGCCTGCGGCCGCCTGCGCCACCCTCTCAGTTGTGGCTGCGCACCAGGCAGGTCATTGCCAGCCAGCTGCCGGGCTCGCCCGCGGGAGTCAGCGGGAAGGCGAGGTCCTCGTGCAGTGCCCACATCTGTGTTTGTCTGTTGGTGTCAACCCAGGTGGGAGCCCAGCGCGTGATGTCGGCCTCCTCAAAGGTGTGCCGCAACGCCTCTCCGACGGCATCGAGCCCGGGCGTGCGGATTCTGTTGCGTTTGCGAAAGCGCAGCACACAGTGCTCGGAGGCGATCACCTCGCAGACCTCGGGATGGTCGGGCCGTGCCACTCGAATACGCACCATTACACCGTAGCCACCGACGCGGTCGTGGCCGGCGGTACTACTCCGAGCGGCTGAACTCAGCGATCGCGACGCCCAGCATGATCAGCCCGAGCACGGCGATCACGCCGGCCTCGACGATCGAGGGAACGTGCCAGCCGAACCAGGTGACCCCAGGGGCCAGGGCGTGGCGGGCTTCTTCGCTGATGTCGATGTGCGCGAAGATCGCGCGGCGCATCGGATCGACGGCGTAGGTGAGGGGGTCGAGGCGGTTGAGGACAGCCAGCCACTGCGGTAGCTGCGCCACAGAGAACATTGCACCGGAGATGAAGAACATCGGCATGATCGCCATCTGCATCAGCGCCATAAACGACTGCATCTGGGTGATGCGCGCGGCGGCCATCATGCCGAAGGCGGTGATCGCGAACGCGAGCAGCATCGCGAGCGCGAACAGCTCGAGGATCAGGCCGAGCGAGTATGGGACTTCGACGAGGCCGGCGATCGCGATCACGATCACCCCCTGAAAGCCGGCGACAGTGGCGCCACCGAAGCACTTGCCGAGCACGATCGAGCTGCGCCGCACGGGCGCGACCATCATCTCGCGCAGGAAGCCGAACTCGCGGTCCCACACGATTGAGGCGGCGGAGAACATCGCCGTGAACATCACCGCCATACAGAGCACACCGGGGTAGATGAAGGTTTTGAAGTTGACGCCGTGCGTGCTGGCAGAGACGAGCGAGGAGAGCCCGGTGCCGAGCACGAACAGGAACAGGAACGGCTGGATCAGCGCGGTGACGATCCGCAGGCGGTCGCGGCTGAAGCGGATCAGCTCGCGTTGCCAGACGACCTTGATCGCACGCAGCTCGCCGCGCACGCTGCGGGTGGGCACACGCACGCCCGCAACCTGGTGGGCGGGCGGCGTGGGTGCCGTGGTGGGGGTAGGGGCAGTCTCGGTGGCGGCCATCAGCGGCTCATTCTCCTTCCTGGGTCATCAGCGCGCCATCATCCGCGCGACGTTGCGCATGTGGTCGGTGGAGGTTGCCTCGGCGTCGCGGATCGTGGTGCCGGTGTAGGACATGAACACGTCATCGAGCGAGGGGCGCGAGACGGAAACCGAGCGGATTGGCAGGTCGAGCTCGGCGAATAGGCGGGGCACGAACTGCTCGCCGCCGGAAACACCGAAGGTGACGACGCCCTCGGCGATCGTGGCGTCGACGCCGAAGTGCTCGCGGAGCGCGGCGATCGCCGCGGGGTCATCGGGCGTTGAGATCTGCACACGGTCCTTGCCGACGCTGGCCTTCAGCGCCTCGGGGGTGTCCAGGACGATGATCCGTCCCTGGTCCATGATCGCGATGCGGTCGCAGTACTCGGCCTCATCCATGTAGTGGGTGGTGAGGAAGATCGTGATGTCCTCGCGCTGCTTGAGTTGGTCGATGTAGCTCCAGATCGAGCTGCGGGTCTGCGGGTCGAGGCCGACGGTCGGCTCGTCGAGAAACAGCACGCGCGGGGAGTGCAGCAGACCTCGTCCGATCTCCAGGCGACGCTTCATGCCGCCGGAGAAGGTGCCGACGAGGCTCTTGCGCCGCTCCCACAGCCCCACCATCTCCATCACCTGCTGCATCCGCGGCGCGACGGTCTCGCGGGGGACACCGTACAGCTCGGCGTGCAGGCGCAGGTTCTGCTCGGCGGTGAGATAGCCGTCGAGCGTGGTGTCCTGGAAGACGAGGCCGATATTGCGGCGCACGGCATCGCGTTCGGAGACGACGTCGTGGCCGGCCACCAGTGCGGAGCCGCCGGTCGGTTTGACGAGCGTGCAGAGCATGTTGATCGTGGTCGACTTGCCGGCGCCGTTGGGCCCGAGGAAGCCGAACACCTCCGAGCGGGATACCTCGAAGTCGATCTCGCGCACGGCTTCGATCTCGCCGTAGCGCTTGGCGAGGCCTCTCACGGAGATTGCGGGCGCCGTGTCCGAGTTCACGGCGCCCACGCTAGCGGAGTTCAACTGCTCTCGGGCTCGGATCCGTCGGCCAATATGCGGTACAGGTCACGACGGGCGGTGACGAGCACTTTGCGCGCCTGCTCCTGCTGCTCCTCGTTGCCGGCGCGCATCACCTGCACGAAGGCGGCGGCGACCTCGCGCATGATCTTGCCGAGCTCGTGCGCCTTTGAGCCATACTCGCCGCTCATCTGCTCCCACGGCGCGGGCTGGTCGGGATCGCGCTCTTTGACTTTGGCGTCACCATCATCCGTGAGCCGGAAGAGCTTGCGCCCCTCCACCTCCTCGGAGCGGATCAGGCCCTCGTCCTCGAGCTGCTGCAGCGCCGGATATACCGAGCCGGGGCTCGGGCTCCACGCGCCATCGCTTCGCTCCTGCACCTCCTGCATGATCTGGTAGCCGTTGCGCGGCTCCTCGGCGAGCAGCAGCAGCGCGGCGGTGCGGATGTCTCCGCGCCGGGCCTTGCGGCCCCCGCCACGCCATGGTCCGCCCCCACCCGGTCCGCCGAAGCCACCGAATGGGAAGCCGCCAAAGCCGCCGCGGGGCCCGCCTTCGCCGCGATGGCGACAGTGTCCTTCTCGTGTTGCGTACTGATAATGCTTGTGCATACCTACTCCTATCGTTGGAACATCACGATAGTAGCACGATATATCGCGAACATTCAATGCCTGAAGTGGCGCACCCCTGTGGCCACCATCGTGGCCCCCGCTGCATCGACTGCCGCGACCACCTCCTCGTCGCGCACCGAGCCGCCCGGCTGGATGATCGCGGAGACGCCCACGTCGAGCGCGAGCTGGGGGCCGTCGGCGAAGGGGAAGAACGCGTCGGAGGCGAGCGCCGCGCCGGCCAGAGGATCGGATTCCCGGGCGGGCCCGATCATTGCCTGCGCCTTCTCGATCGCGATCCGCACGGCGTCCACGCGGCTCATCTGCCCGGCGCCGATGCCGATCGTGGCGCCGCCGGAGGCGAGCACGATCGCGTTGGAGCGCACGTGCCGACAGACCGTCCACGCGAACAGCATGTCCCGCCACTCCGCCTCGCTGGGCTGTCTTGCGCTCACCGGGTTCATCTGCTCGCGCGTCTCGGAGACGACGTCGTGGGTCTGCACCAGCTGGCCGCCGATCACGGGCTTGGATTCGACCTCCCGCAGCGGCGCCGGCCACTCGCCCAGCTCGAGCAGGCGCACGTTTTTCTTGACCTGCAGTGCCTGCAGCGCCGGGGCGTCGTAGCCGGGCGCGAGCAGCACCTCGATGAACTGGTTGCCGAGCTCTTGCGCAAAGGCAAGATCGATCGGGCGGTTGACGGCGATCACGCCGCCGTAGGCGCTCTGTGGGTCGCACGCGAAGGCGCGTTCGTAGGCCTCCTGCGCGCTAGCACCGACCGCGCAGCCGCACGGGTTGTTGTGCTTGACGATCGCGCACGCCGGCTCGTCGAACTCCTCGACCAGCTCGCGCGCCGAGGAGAGATCGAGCAGGTTGTTGAACGACAACTCCTTGCCGTGCAGCTGCTCGACGCCTGCCAGCAGGTGCGTGGGGGAGCCCACGCGCGCGTAGAAGGCAGCCTGCTGGTGGGGGTTCTCGCCGTAGCGCAGGTCCATCACCTTCTCGTAGGCATCGCGCCAGCTCGCCGGGAAGCCCTCGCCCTCGCGTGCGGCAAACCACGTCGAGATCGCCGCGTCGTAGCGCGCGGTGCACGCGAACGCCTTGCCGGCGAGCGCTTTGCGCGTGGGTAGCGACAGCCGGCCACCGGAGTCGCGCAGCTCTCCGAGCACGCGCTCGTAGTCCTGCGGGTCCACGACGACGGCCGCGAACGCGCTGTTCTTGGCGGCCGCCCTGATCATCGTCGGGCCGCCGATGTCGATGTTCTCGATCACCTCCTCCTCGGAAGCGTCACCGCGCGCGACGGTCTGCTCGAACGGGTAGAGGTTGACGCACACGAGGTCCACCTGTTCGATCCGCTGCTCAGAAGCCGCCTGCAGATGGTCGTCGTTGTCGCGCCGCGCCAGCAGCCCCGCGTACAGCCGCGGGTGCAGCGTCTTCACGCGTCCGTCCATCATCTCGGGGAAGCCGGTGAAGTCCTCGATCGCCCGCACCGGCACCCCGGCGCCCGCCAGCTCGCGCGCGGTGCCGCCCGTGGAGACGAGCTCCACGCCGAGCTCGGCGAGACCCTGCGCGAACTCGACGATCCCGGTCTTGTCGGAGACCGACAGCAGCGCCCTGCGCACCCGCACCTCGCCGCGTGCGGCGCGCTGCACCCCGGATGCGCGATCGGTCATGACATCGCCTTCGGGGCTCACGCTTGCAGATTATCCCTCGCCCGCGCGGAGTGCCTCGTCCGTCACGCCTCCATCGTGCACCGCGTCTCCCGCGTCGATCGCGGCGGCATCGACGAGCGTCCGTCGTGGGTTGTCGGGGTCGGCCTGCAGCACGCCGCGTGCGAACAGGCGCACCGCCTCGGGCAGCAGTTCGTGCTCGAGCGGGCGCAGCTCCGCGAGCACCCGATCGGGCCGGCGCGCATCGGGCAGCTCGATCGCGCGCTGGAGAATGACGGGCCCCGAGTCCACGCCGCTGTCGACGAAGTGCACCGTCACGCCGAACACCTTCACGCCGTAGTCAAGTGCCTGCTCGATCGCTCGCAACCCCGGAAAGGCTGGCAGTAGGGACGGATGCACATTGATGACCGCGCCAGGGAAGCGCGACAGGAACGACTCCCCCACCAGCTCCATGTAGCCGGCCAGCACGACCAGCTGCGCCCCGCGCTCGGTCAGCCAGTCGGCCAGCGCTCGATCGCGCGCCTCACGATCGGGGTACTCCGCGCGCGCGAACACGCCCGTCGGCACCCCACGCGCGGCGGATCGCTCCAACGCGGTTGCCCCCGCCACGTTGGAGGCGACCGCGACCACCTCGGCCTCTCGCTCATGCACGGTGTCGAGCAGCGCCTGCAGGTTGGAGCCCGCGCCTGAGACCAGCACGGCGATGGGTAGAGGATCAGGCACGCCCAGACCCTATCCGTCTCGCGGCGCATTAGGATCGGAAATCACACCCAGGCTAGTTTCATCGCACACGTCCAGCACCTCCACGTACTCGCCAAACTCAGGGAGGACTTCAAGGAAGCGCCCGAAGTCGGAGTCGCTTGTGGCGATCTTGACTGTGACATCGTCGTCCAGTTCGAGCGACCAGCGGACCGCCTCGTAGAGATGCAGCGCGTCCCACGCCAAGAGCTTGGCGCCAGCCAGCCGCGTGACCTGAGTGACGTACATCATCGCCATCTCAAAAGCACGGGCGCCCAAATTTCGGCCTAGAATACGGCCGCAGGCCATATGCGCCATAAGTCGGGCTCGCACTTTTTCGGCCTTGGCGGCATCAAAGCCGCTGTACCACTCCTCCAACGCACGCACCTTACTATTGAGATTGGAGGTGACCTCGATAAGTGTTACCGGACTGACTGTCAACACGGCGTCGGAGTTTAACAGTAACTCCACTGTGGCGTGACCGACGAGATCGCGCTGCGATGGCGAGCCCCCCAAGTAGAACGCCCATCGCAAAAGGGCGCTGGTGTCGAGATAAACACGATCAGCCACGGCGGTCAACGTCGGCTCGTAGGATAGCGTCGATCCGCTGGGCCTCGGCGCGTTGTGCATCGGGGTCGCTCAAATGCCCAGCCGCGAAGCGCTGCCAATCGGTGGGCTGACTGGTACGCTTGAAGGCGTCTGTCACCCAGGGCAGCAGCTTGCCTGCCAGGTCAAGATCCTTGCGGAAGTACGCGTCTATCAGGCCGAGTGGCTCCAGTGCACGCTCAGCCTGTTGGCTGAGTGCTCCCGAGATAAGCACCAGGCGTGTGGAAGGAAGTAACTGCTTGACTTCCAGGAGAAGGAGAAGGCCGTGCTCGGAACCGGGAAGGTTGTAGTCGGCGATAACCAGCTCATGACCGCAAATACGAAAGCGTTTCAGACCATCCTCCCAATCGCGAGCACGATCGATACCCAGGCCCTGGTCGCTAAAAGCGGCCACAAGCGACTCCGCGAGGCCATCGTTGTCCTCGACCAGCAGCGTTGATGGCAGGCTACTCATGTGGGTAGTACGATGTCAAATTGGCTGCCCTCAGAGCCCGTTGATACTAGACGCATATCGCCTCGAGCCAGGGCCAGCAACTGACGATTGAACAACAGTCCAACTCCGATGTGTCCCTCGGTGCTGACGGACTCATGGAACAACCGCTCGGCGACGGACTTCTCTATGCCGGTCCCATTATCGATGACTGATACACGCACTGAACTGTCCTCGCGATGGGCTTGAACAATGACCTGACCCTTACGATCGGGTGGTCGACGAGCCTGAACCGCATTGTCGATCAGCTCCTCCAGTGATCGCTCCAGCAGGCCGGGTGGAACAACAAGTGTGGTCTGCTCCCCGTTGATGCGATTGATCAACCTGATGTTCTTCGACCGTGCGGCAACTGTCGACTTCTCGATTACCTCTCGAACAATCTCATCGAGTCTGATCTGGCGTGGCGTAGGGTCAAAATCCAAGGTCTTCATCAAGCGCTCAACCGATGCGTCGATCTGCTCCAGGTGCTGCTTTGTGCGGTCATGCAGATCCTGCAGTTGAGCCCGAAGATCTTCGGGCATCGGTGTTTTGCTTAGAGTTTGCTGGAGGCGGTATAGCTCCGCGCCAGCGCCGGCCACCGGTTGACGCACGGCATGGACGGCGGCGCGAGTGACTGCCACCGCGTAGCGCTGCACGTTGACGGCCTCGGCCTCACGCTGCTCGCTTTCGCGGTCGGCACGGCGCTTGTCGCGCTCGGGCTCACGGTACTCTTTCTGAATCAGGCCTCCGAACCAGCGCAGCTCGTCGCGACCAAAAACCAACAGCGCCTGTAGTGCCTCGTTCTCGAGCAGCCCCTCCCGATTGGCCAGCGGTCGCAATTCAGGATTGCCGAGTCGTGAGATGCGCACGGCACCGTAAAGGGCACTGGGCTGAATGCCAGCATGACCCTGACGGGACGCCTTATATGCCTCGACACCCAACCAATCGTCGCCCGGCTCTCCGTAGGGATCGACGCGCACTCCGTCACGGTACAGGCGCACTCCAACTGGGGCACGGATCTGCTGAAGTTTCGCCCGCGACTCGGGAGCGTAGTACACGGATGCTTTAATGGGTCCAAGGTCGTCAAATTTTGGGGGTTGATCGAAGAGGTCCTCAACGGCAACCCTTCGTGGGGTACTTCTTTTCAAGCCCAGACGCTTTGCCAACGCCTGTGAGCGTTTAACCTTTCCAATCGCGAACCATCCCTTGCGCTCACGCTTGAGTTCGAAGTCGAATTGATAGTCCAGCAAGCTCATCTCAGGCGGTTCGACTGCCCCAGACCCTTTGCTGTCCTCTGGCAGCGTGGAGTTGTGCTCGAGCTTTACGTCAAACCCAGGGTCAGCAGCCAGCAGCGGCAACAGGAGCAGCTCGAGATCCTGACGCAGGCGCCCAAGTCGAGTGGTGGCGCGACCCCTTACCGCTCGACCAGGCACACGCGCGTCCCACCGCATCCGCAGCTGTGAGATCGCCACCACGGTGCCATGGCTGAGTGCATTGCCCGGGGGCTGGGTCTTGTCGTCAACCCATACGGGGACTTGATCCAGCGGTATGGTCATATCGTCGAAGTCCGACCAACGGAAACCGAGGTGCAGCCAGGGTTCGTCGCGCCGGCGACGGGTATATAGGTCGAGCTGCTCCCCGAGTCGGCCGGCAGCGAGACGCCCAAGGCCCTTCTCACCGATGGGCACACGTGAACCAGGTTTGGCCTTTGCTTCGGCCTTCTCGCTAAAGCCAGGATGCATGAAGTTGCGCTCGATCGCGGCCAGGTCCATGCCGCATCCGTTGTCGACGATCAGCAGTCGTCCGTCTGCGGGACGCCGCCCCAGTTCAAAGCGGACCGTGGTCTGCGTAGCCTCGGCGTCATAGGCATTCTTGACGAACTCGAGTACCGCCACGTTAGGGTCGGAAACCAGCTCCTCGGAAAGTACCACCTGAAGGCGTGCGGCGGGACGAAAGAAGAGCTTTCGCTTCATGGGCTAGCAGATTAGCGATGGCCCCCGCCGAGGGTACGCGCGTTGCTGGAGGCGGCCCCAACGGCAAATGCTCGGCCAACGTACGAGCCTGTGCCCAGCGTGGCGCAGGGTGCCTGCTGTGCCGCCGGCGGCATCCGTAAGCTGCCCGCAATGGACGGCGTGGCGGCAGACGGGCATGAGTTGCGCGAGCATGAGGCCGAGATCTCTGCGCCTGCTGCCGCCAGGACGGATCAATGCAGCGATCCGCTCGACCGCTGGGATCAGCTGTGGCGCTCACCCAAGGGGCCGGCACCGCTGCGCTGGCACAGGATCGAGAGGGCCAGCCGACGCTTGGCTGAGGCGGTGCCGCACCGCGATCTCAGCGAGAGCTTCGAAGCGTTGGTTGGGTCGCAGGAGCTGCGCGAGCAGCCGGTACATCGCTGGTTCACGTACAAGGAGGGCTACTCGCCGCGGTTGTTGGGGGCGGTGATCGAGCAACTGGGGCTCGGCGCGGGCCTGAACGTGGCGGATGTGTTCGGCGGAGTGGCCACCACTGCGCTCTCGGGCCAGGCCCACCCAAAGGTGGCCGAGGTTCGGTCCCTGGAGTACTCGCCATGGGCGCACTTCGCGGGTGAGATGAAGCTGAAGTGGTCGAGCCTGGATCCCGAGCGCTTGCGGGGGTTGCTCGCCGATGCTCTCGCCTACTCCCCGGATCCGTGCCTGCCCTTTCCCCATCTTGCGGCCTTTGAGAATCCAAAGATCTTCGAGCCCGAGACGGTCACGGGGATGCTCTCGGCTCGTGAACATATTGGCTGCCTCGAAGCGGCCACACCCGAGGAGCGCTCCTTCCTGCTGCTGGGGTTGGGCGCTGTGGTGGAGGACCTCTCCCACGCAATCAAGGATGGTCGGGCGCTGCGCATAATCAACGGACGCAGCCGCAGAGCCTCATCACTGGCGGGGCACAAGCCGGCCGTGCACTCGCGGGAGCCGGTCAAGCGTGCGCTCGCGGGTCAATGGACAGCGATGATCGAGGATCTGGAGAGTCTCTCCGAACAACGTGATGGGGTGCGGTCCACTCCCGTGTTCCACATCAAAGGTGACGCTCGGGAGCCGAGCAAGGCCTGCCTGCCAGACGGGAGCGACGCCTTTCCCGAGGGTTGGGCGCAGCTGAGTTGCTTCTCGCCGCCCTATTTGAATTGCATCGACTACAGCGAGATCTACAAGCTCGAGCTGTGGCTCATGCAGCACGTCTGCGATCAGCGCCAGTTCAGACAGGTTCGTCTTGGTACATTGCGCAGCCACCCATCCGTGCGCTTCCCCAAGCGTGACTACTTTGACGACGTCCAGCATGCTTCTGTGGAGTTGGTGGAAGACATCTCCGAGTGGGTATGTGATCAGGGCGGGCGACCCGAGGTGGGTCCTGTGGTGCGCGGCTACTTCGAGGACATGCTGGAGGTCTGGCGCGAACAGGCCAGGCTGCTGGCTCCCGGCGGAGTCGCGGTTTGTGTCGTGGCCAACTCCACGTTCTCCCGACGCGAGAAGATTGCCACTGGGAACCCAGAGGAGCACTGGCGGTTGCCGTTGCTGACCGACGTGGTGCTCGCCCACCTGGCTACGCTGGCGGGCTTCGAGAGGGTGGAGATTTGGAAGGCCCGCGAGCTGCGCCCCCGCAACGTTCGCAGTGGGTGGGCTCGCGAGTCGCTGGTGGTTGCTCGCAAGCTTTGAGTTCTCGAGGGTGAGCAGGCGCTGGAGCGCCTGCTCAGGCCCGCACCAGCGGCAGCGCCGACCCGGCCGGCTCCTCCAGTGCGTACTTCCCATTCGCGCCGCCGGTTCCCGCCAGCGGGTACTCGCCGCTGAAGCAGGCGTCGCAGTGGGTTTGGCGCCCGCCGGGTGGGTGGGCGCCGGTCCCGACGGCCTCGTAGACGCCCTCGAGCGAGAGGTAGTGCAGCGAGTCGCAGCCCAGCTCGGCGGCGACCTCCTCGGTGGTGCGGTTGTGCGCGATCATCTCCTCGCGCGTGGACATGTCGATGCCGTAGTGGCAGGGGTGCTTGATCGGCGGGGCGGAGATCCGCATGTGCACCTCGCGCGCGCCGGCGTCGCGCAGCATCGCCACGATTTGGCGGGTCGTGTTGCCGCGCACGATCGAGTCGTCGACGACGATCAGCCGCCGGCCGGCGATCACCTCGGGGAGCGGGTTGAACTTCAGGCGCAGCCCGTGCTTTCTCAGCTCCTGGCCGGGTTGAATGAAGGTGCGCGCGACGTAGCGGTTCTTGACGAAGCCGTCGTCCTGGGGCAGCCCGGCGGCGCGCGCGAGGCCGCGGGCGGCGGGGTTGCCGGAGTCCGGGACGGCGATCACGAGGTCGGCCTCGACCGGCGCCTCGCGCCACAGGATCTCGCCCATGCGCCCGCGTGCGACCTGCAGCGCCTGGCCGTTCATGCGCGAGTCGGGGCGGGCGAAGTAGATGTACTCGAACACGCAGAACGCCTTGCGCGCGCCCTCCACCACCTGGCGGCTACGGATGCCGTCCTCGCCGATGCTCACCAACTCGCCGGGCTGCACATCGCGCAGGTGGCGGGCGCCGATGATGTCGAACGCGCACGACTCGCTGGCGACGCAGTGGTGGAGCTTGCCCTCGCCATTTGGCTCAAGTACCCCAAGCCCCAGCGGGCGCAGGCCGTGGGGGTCGCGGAAGGCGAGCACGCGGTCTTTGGTCATCGCCACGATCGAGAAGGCGCCCCGCAGCCGCGGCAGCACGTCGGCGATCGCGTCCTCGATCGCCTCGGCGGGGTGGGTGGCGATCAGCGCGGCGATGATCTCCGAGTCGGAGGTCGAGCTGAACGTGACCCCGCGCTCGAGCAGCTCGCCGTGTAGCTCCACGGCGTTAATCAGGTTGCCGTTGTGCGCCAGCGCCAGCTCCCGCTGGGAACCGTGGGTGCCCTCCGAGCGCTGCACCGGCTGGGAGTTCTCCCACGCGTTGGAGCCGGTAGTCGAGTAGCGCACGTGCCCGATCGCCAGCTCGCCGCGCAGCGTGCGTAGGTCGTTCTCGCTGAACACCTGGCTGACTAGCCCCAGCTCGCGGCGGGTGATGATCTGCCCGCCGCGGTCGGTGGCGGCGATGCCCGCCGACTCCTGGCCGCGGTGTTGGAGCGCGTACAGCGCGAAGTATGAGAGTCGCGAGACCTCGTGGCCGGGCGCGTATATGCCGAAGACACCGCACTCGTCGCGCGGCCCATCGCGATCTTCGGCGCGGCCAGGCGTGGGCCTCACACTCACAAGCTAGCAGTCCCCGTCGTGGGATCGGCGCTCCCGGGCGGGAGCACGGCTCCGCAAGCCGACGACTGCCGTCGTGCGAAGAGCCGGGGTGGGGGCCGTCACGGAAACAGCTCCGCCAGTGCCCCATGGGCCTCGACCAGCTCGGCGAGGGTTGCGCTCAAGACCCCTGCGTCCGTCGTGATCGTCAACCCGTCGCCGCCGACCGTGCCCAGCATTTGAAGTGGCACCTGCGCAGCCAGCTCCGCGAGCGTCGCACCGGACCCGGAGACGACGAAGCCCCCCGGCCCCTCGCCGAAGAGCTGCGTGAGCGTGTCGGAGGGGCCCTTGGAGGCGGGCGGCCGGACGGTCAGCGAGACGTTGGCGCCCACGGCGCCGGCCAGGCAGCACTCGGCCAGCGCCACCGCGAGCCCGCCCTCGGCGATGTCGTGGACGCTGTGCAGCGCCCCGGCCCGCACCGCCTCGCGGACGGCGGCCTGCGCCGCCAGCACCGGGTCCACGTCGATGGCCGCCAGCCCGTCGGGCAGCGGCCGGCCGTGCAGCTTCGCCAGCTCACTCGCGGCCAGCGACGGGGTGAACGGCCCCACCAGTGCAATCGCGTCTCCCTCGCGGGCGAACCCGAGCCGCCCCGCACGCGCGGCGTCGGGCAGGCGGCCGACCATCCCCACGACCGGGGTCGGGTAGATCGGGCCGGCGGGACCCTCGTTGTAGAGCGAGACGTTGCCGCCGACGATCGGTGCCGCGAGCGCGCGGCAGGCGTCACCGAGGCCGCGCACCGATTCGCACAGCTGCCAGGCGATGTGCGGCTTCTCGGGGTTGCCGAAGTTGAGGTTGTTGGTGGTGCCAAGTGGCTCGGCGCCCACACACGCGAGGTTGGCCGCGCACTCCAGCGCCGCCTCGATCGTGCCGCGGTATGGGTCGGCCGCCACGCGGCGGCCGTTGCAGTCGATGCTGACCGCGAGCCCCGGTGTCACGGTGCGTGACCCATCCGGCGCAGCCTCTTTAGAGGCGGAGCCCATCACCATCCCATCCCCTTGTCCCTCGCCGTCGCCCATCTCGGTCGGGGGGTGGGTCCTTGAATACAGCATCAGCACCGCGGCGTCGGCCTGCGCGGGGCGGCGCACCGTGCGGGATTGCACGATCGCGTCGTACTGCTCGAACAGCGGGCGGCGCGAGGCGATGTTGGGCGAGCGCAGCAGCGCCAGCAGCGTCTCGCGTGGGGGCGTGTCGGGCGCGAGCGTGGCCGCGGGGGTGGCGTAGATCGGCGTTGTCGGCCGCGCCGGGCGCAGGTCGTATAGCGGGCACTCGTCCACCAGCGCCCGCACCGGCATCTCCCCGACGAGCCGCTCGCCGTCGAAGATGCGCATGTCGCGGGTGTCGGTGACGCTCCCAATCGCCGCGCCGCCGACCTCCCACTTCTCGCACACCGCCAGCACCGCCGGCACGTCGACGGGTGCCACGACGCACAGCATCCGCTCCTGGGACTCCGACACCATGATCTCGAACGGCTCCATCCCCGGCTCGCGCAGCGGCACCCGCGCCACGTCGATGTCGATGCCGACGCCGCCCTTCGAGGCCATCTCCGAGGCCGAGGAGGTGAGGCCGGCCGCGCCGAGGTCCTGCAGCGAGACGAGCAGCCCCCGTTCCAGCAGCTCGAGCGAGCACTCCAGCAGCTTCTTCTCCTCGAAGGGGTCGCCCACCTGCACCGTGGGGCGCTTGGCGTCGTCGGCCTCGCCGAGCTCCGCGGAGGCCAGCACCGACGCCCCGCCGATCCCGTCGCGCCCGGTCGATGCCCCGAACAGCACGATCGCGTTGCCCGGCCCGGCCGCTGCGCTGCGCACCAGCCGCTCACGCTCGCACAGGCCGAGCGCCATCGCGTTGACCAGGCAGCTCTGCTCGTAGGGCCCCTCGAAGTACACCTCGCCGCCGACGGTGGGCACGCCGATCGAGTTGCCGTAGTGGCCGATGCCGGAGACGGCGCCGTCGAGCAGATAACGCGCGCGCGCAGACGCCGGTGAGGGAAAGGGAGGGGGCTCCGGGTGGGCGGGATCCAAATCAAATGCTGCGCCGGGATGGGTTGCGCTCGGCTCGCCGAAGCGCAACGAGTCGAGCACGGCGATCGGGCGGGCGCCGATCGCGAAGATGTCGCGCAGGATGCCCCCGACGCCGGTTGCCGCCCCCTGGAAAGGCTCCACGGCGCTCGGATGGTTGTGGGACTCGACCTTGAAGGCGCACACCATGCCGCCGCCGACGTCGACGGCGCCCGCGTTCTCGCCGGGGCCCATCACCACGTGCGGCCCCTCCGTGGGCAGCGTGCGCAGCAGCTTCTTGGAGTGCTTGTACGCGCAGTGCTCGCTCCACAACAACGAATACATCGCGAGCTCCACTTGGTTTGGCGACCCGCCTTGGTGAGCGCAGATCAGCTCGTACTCGGCGCGCGTGAGCCCCAGCGCGAGCGCGTCCTGCACCGTGGGGAGCACGGCGTTCTCAGGCACGGGCGCCCTCCACCGCGAGGCGCATCGACTCGAAGATGCGCAGGCCGTCGGTCGAGCCGGTGAGCTCGTCGACCGCGTGCTCGGGGTGGGGCATCAGCCCGAACACGTTGCCGGCCGCGTTCTGCACGCCGGCGATGTCGCGCAGCGAACCGTTGAAGTTGTGGCCGGACGCGTAGCGCAGCACGACACGGCCCTCCCGCTCCAGCTCGTCGAGCGTCGGCCCGTCGGCGTAGTAGCGACCCCACGAGTGCTTCGCCGGGATGCTCAGGAGCGTTGGCTGCGAGGTGCGAGCGCTCTCCCCCTCCCCGCTCCAATCCGATCCACACGCGCGGGTGAACGCGCTGCCGGGGTTGACAACCTCCAGCTCGACCTGGCGAAAGGTGAAGCGCAGGTGCGCGTTCGGCAGCAGCGCGCCCGGCAGCAGGTGTGCCTCACACAGCACCTGGAAGCCGTTGCAGATTCCCAGCACCAACCCACCGTCGTGCGCGAACTCGATCACCGACTCCATCACCGGCGAGAAGCGTGCGATCGCCCCCGCCCTCAGGTAGTCGCCAAAGGAGAAGCCGCCGGGCACGATGATCGCGTCTGCCCCCTTCAGATCGCGCTCGCCGTGCCACAACAGCTCCGCGTCGCCGACGCGACAGGCGGCTTCGAGCGCGTCAACCTCGTCGCAGCTGCCGGGGAACTGGAGGACGCCGAACTTCACATGTGGTCCCGATGGCGAATACCGGAGCCCTCTCGGCGCTCGCCATCGGAAGGCGAGGGATCCCCGAGCAGTTGCACCTCGTACTCCTCCACCAGCGGGTTGGCGAGCAGCTTCTCGCATATCGGCTGGATCTGCGCCTCGTCCTCCACGTCCAGCTCCACCAGGCGGCCGACGTGCACGTTGGCGACGCCGGCGAAACCCAGTGCCGGCAGCGCGCGCTCGACGGCGATTCCCTGCGGGTCGAGGATGCCCGCCTTCGGGCGGATCAGCACGCGGGCGCGCATTACTCGCTGGGGGCGGTTCGGTCCAGCCACGCTTGGAAGGGCTCGCCGGCGATCCGTTCGTACGCCTCAACGTAGCGCGCGCGGGTGCCCTCGACGACGTCCTGCGGGATGGCCGGCGCCGGCGGGCGCTTGTCCCAGCCGCTGCCTGCGGCCCAGTCGCGTACGTACTGCTTGTCGAAGCTCGGCTGGCCCCGGCCGGGCTCGTATCCGTCGGCCGGCCAGTAGCGCGATGAGTCGGGCGTCAGCACCTCGTCGCCGAGCACCAGCTCGCCATCCTCGTCGAAGCCCAACTCGAACTTCGTGTCCGCCAGGATCACCCCGCGCTCGCGCGCATGCGTGGCCGCGAACGTGTACAGCGCGATTGACACCTCGCGCACCCGCTCCATCAGCGCACGGTCGCCGACCAGCTCGGCGGCGCGCGCGAAGTCGATCGCCTCGTCGTGGCCGACCTCGGCCTTCGTGCTCGGAGTGAAGATCGGCTCGGGTAGCTGCTCGGACTCGCGCAGGCCGCTCGACAGCTCGATCCCCGAGACGGCGCCGGTCGCCTGGTAGTCCTTCCAGCCCGAGCCGGTGATATAGCCGCGCACCACGCACTCGACCGGGAGCATCTTTAGCTTGCGCACGACCAGCGCGCGGCCGCGGGCCTCCTCGGGCACGCCCTCGGTGGCGGAGATCAGGTGGTTGGCGACGATCCCGCCGGTCTTCTGAAACCAGAACACCGACAGCCCGGTGAGCACCTTTCCCTTGTCGGGAATCGGCGTCGGATGCACCGCGTCGTAGGTCGAGATGCGGTCGCTGGCGACCATCAGCAAGCGGTCGTCGAGGTCGTACAGCTCACGCACCTTGCCGCTGGCGAGGAGGGGCAGGTCGGCGAGCGCGGTCATGGGGCTGACTCTATCGCCGGGTGCGGCGCTCTGTCGGGCAAGAATCCCGGGGCTGGCTCACACAGTCGCGGCCGAGCCACCAGCCGCGATCCGAGATCAGCTGCGACTGTACGTAGGCCTCTGAAGGAGTGCCCATTCGAAGAGGTTGCCGAACAGCTCCCCCTGCTCGATGGCGTCGTCCAAGGCATTGTGAGTGTGCACAGCTCGTGGCAGCAGCTCTGTCGGCATATGGCTCTTGGACGACTCCGCGTAGGTCGAACCTGCGGCTCCGATGTACAGGCTGCGGATGTCGATGCATGTCCCGTGCCCGAAGGGGCATGTGCCCGCGAAGTACGAGAAGTACCAGTGCATGAAGGACCAGTCGAAGGCGGCGGGGTAGGCCACAAACACGGGCCGGCGCCCGTTGGCCACCTGGTGCACCCACCGCTCCGCCTCACGCATGGCCACTGTGGGGGCCGCACCCTCCCGCCGCAGCCGCTCACGGTCGAGACCGTTGATCGCCAGCGCTTCGGGATCAAAGCGGTCCGTGATCGGCTGCAGCTCCCAGTACCGCGCGGCCTCCCCGGGATCGAGCCGCTCGAAGTGCTCGCCGTCGAAGGTCCCCACGGCGACGAGTGCGAAGGAGAGCATCGAGAAGGGGCCGGGGATCGGACCGTCGGACTCGATGTCCGCGGAGAAATAGATGTCGCGCGATTCGTCGGACGGCATATACAGAGAGGGTAGTGCACGAAGGGGCGTTCTGGCCCGAGTCAGTCGGAAGGCCAACCGCGCGCTCGACAGCGTCGCCAAATGGGGCGCGCGTCACCCGCTCCCCCCGGTCTCCCGAAGTATCGTTTAATGTGGACACCCGGATTCCTCTCCGCAACTACGATTGGATAATATGACTCGGCATCTCGCGACGCGCCGCAAAGAAAGCGAAGAAGGACTTCGGCTTGTGCGTGACGCCGCGGCGGAGCGTCTTTCTCCGATCGTTGGCGATGAGCCGCTGGCCATCTACCTCACAGGGTCCTTTGGGCGGCTTGAGGCACGCTTCCCCAAGGGCTCAGACCTCGATCTCTTCTTCCTCTACGGTCCTGCCGACCATTCGCCCAAAACGCGCCTTTCGCAGCTGGCCTGGTTCGAGTTGGCGGGCGAACTTATTCGGATCGGGCGTGAGCTCGATTTCGAGGAGTTCTCACGCGACGGCGCATTCCTACAGGTCCATAATGTCTGGCATATCGGTCGACAGTTGGGTTCTCAGCATGAGGACGCGGAGAACGGATTCACAGCGCGCCTGCTGCTGTTGCTGGAGAGCCGATATGTACTCAACGAGGATCTGTACGAACAGTTTATGCGGGAGACGATCGGCTTCTATTACAGCGACCACCAAACCAACCGAGGTACCTTTCGGCCCACCTTCTTGATCAACGACATCCTGCGCTTCTGGCGCACTCTGTGCCTCAACTACGAGCATAAGCGCAATCGCAAGCGCATCGAGGACGACACGGACGATGAGCGCGCTGCGTGGCGAGCCGAGTCTGCACTGGACAACCTCAAGCTCCGGTTCAGCAGGCTGTCAACCTGCTACTCGATGGTGATTGCCCTAGCGGCTGAGCCGACTCCCGTCCGGCCCGAACGTGTGCTCGAACTGTGCCGTACCGCCCCCACCGATCGGTGGTCAATCGCAGCCGAGCAGGTGACGGGCAGCGACGCTGCCGAGGCGGTGTCGAAGGTCACAGAGATTCTTGAGGGCTACGAATACTTTCTTGAGCTCATGGCCGAAGAAGACACCCTCCTGAAGCGCCTTGCGTCGCACAGCGAGCGTGAAAGCACCCGACGCCGTGCCGCGGAGTTCGGCCAGGTCGTCTCGGAATTCATGCTCGCGACCTGCCAGGGCGACCAGTTGCGCACCCTCCTCATTTAGACTCAGCGTTCGGCGAACTCTCGACGACGACCCACAGAACTGTCTGCGCCGGGTCGTCCTTCTTGGGTCGTCGCTCGGTACGCCAAGCCTCCTCTTGGGGGCCGTAGAGTCGTTCGAGTGCTACCGGCACCAGTTCATAGGCCCAGCGATCCGGGTCCGGCACGCTGTCGACAGGTAGGCCGCGCTTCAAGGCCTCCTGTACGCCGCGCCACGGAATCGCTTTCCCGCGTGCGATCCAGTCGGTGAACTCTTCATCGACCTCCAGATGTTCAATTGCGGCCCGCCGGTACAACTCGTCGACATCGAGTCGATCCTCGCCTTCGCCGGGCCCAGAGATCCCGGACGCCTCCTCCTCTACTGCGATCTCGTCACGCGCCGCGCCCTCTATCGGCAACTTGATCTTCAATTTGCCGCGTAGCTCCTCGATACGTTGCTCAGACTTCTGCGCCAACGTACTCGCGTACACGTCTACAGCCGCACCCGTATTGCCGAGATGCTTCACCGGGTGAAGCTCCTCGAACGACAGTACCCGCAAGGGGATCGGATAGGCCTTGCCTGCATTGTTCACATCACCGCTCACACTCGACCAGAACACGCCGTTGCCAGGCAGCGGCTCGTTGAGCAGCGACGACAGCAGATCATCGGAGAAGTGTGAGTTGGCGGCCTTGACGGCCCGCAGATCACCTTGGGAGAGCAGGTGAAAGATGAACCACGAGTCGCCCTGGCTCAGCAGCTCACTTGGAATCGAGCCCGGTTGCTGAGTGATCAGCACCGCCCTCAAATTGTACTTGCGACCCTCCTTGATCCACTCCTCATAAGCCGATTCCCCCGAACCAAAGCTGCCCATGACCGACTGTGCCTCCTCGATCACCGCGATCGTGGGAATCGGATCTGCCTCCGCACGCGTGAACTCCTCCTGGTTGTGGTTGAAGATGTGGCGCAGGACGATGCCCGAGAGCGCAAGTCCGGCGGGCCCCCGCATCCTGGAGATATCGACGACGCAGAGCTTGCCGTCGCGCAAGGCGCCCAGGAGCTGTGTGAGCATCTGGCTGGCGGGGTCGTGCAGTTCGCGCACGACTCGAACCATGTTCGCTCGGGCAGCCCACAGCTCCGCCTCCTGGCCCGGCTTGAGGCCGAGCAGCCGCTGTATTTCCCCCTCGTCTGCGTTGAGGCGGTGCCGGTAGACGAGATCGACAAGCTCACGCCATTCGGGGCCGCGCAGCGCCTTGAGCTTGTGGACGTTCTGCTGTTGCTGCTGCTCGGGCGAAAGCGCGATCGAGATCACCAGCGACGCGGGAAGCTGGCGTATGTCCAGGCGTATGCCCCCCGCCTTGAACGAGCCGTAGAACGGCGACGGAGGCTCTCGATCCGTGAAGACGACGATCTCCTCCGCGAGTCCGTCGACGTCGCACAGCGCGGGACGTCCGACGAGATCCGGCCAGAAGTACTCGCCGTCAGGGTCGAAGATGACCGTGCCCACGGGAACCTTGCGCCCATCGCGCATCGTAACCCGTGGACGTTCGCTGTAGAGGGTGGCAAACAGAAGCTTGACGAGGTTGGACTTGCCGAAGCCCGCGCGCGCGAAGATGAACGATCGCCGGGCGACCATCTGGTCGACCGCGAAGCGCACCGAGACCTTGGGATCGAGAGTCTGCATCCAGGCCGGCTTGTCGGGGATGCCGTCCGCCCCGGCGTACACGAACTCGCCGAGCGCATAGAAACCGATCTCCGCGCCCTGCGTGCCTCCGGCCACTGTGCAGAGTACGTCGTCGGGCAGGAAGGCAACCCTGGCGCCGAGGTGCGGCAATCGGCGATGGGAAGGCGCAAAGACCAGATCGTCTCCTTCGCACCGCAGCACCCCGAGCATGCGGATGTCGATGCGATAGCGCAGGTACCGCTTGCGCAGATCCTCGGGGATCTCGCGCTCGTCGGCGACGGCACGTAGCCCATACTCCTCGCCCGCGGTCGATGTCAGCCTGCCCTGGGCTGCGACAGAGGTGATCCGTCCCAGCACCGCCTCCTCGGGATTGGCTAGCTCCACCAGCACGAACTGCCCGTGCATCGGTACCGAGTGGAAGTCGTCCCTGTACGGCAGCGTAAGGTCAGCGTGGAACTCCAAGCCGCCGCCGCTCGCGCCGCGGAACATCCCGACGGCCTGTCCTTGGGGAAAGAGCTCCATTACAGTCTCCTCGCGGTCGGGCGGTTGCTCATGTGGTCAGTCATACCGTGCATTGGCGATATCTGGCGCCAGGGTCAAGCCATCGAATACCGGGTGCTTGCCCTCCTCGATGAGGGCGCGGACTGCGTCACTGACGGTGTCCTGAAGCACGTCGAGGTCGAAGTCGAGGATCTGGGCGTACTCGTGAGCCCGTTGCAAGCAACGTGGGTAGAACGGTATGGGGAAGCCGTCGATCGCGTCTTGGAGCAGGTAGCCAAGAATCTCACCTGCTTCGCTAGCCTGTGACTCGAGCAGGTCGATCGCCCATATCGGATCGTGCGCCTCCTGCCCGAAGCGCACGAGGAACATCGCGCCGATCACGTACTTCGCCCCCCCGTTCTCGCCGGGTCTTTCGCCTTCAAGTCCGCGCGCGAAATCCTTCCACTGGTAGACCTTCTCCTCGAGTTCGCGTGGAACTCGAACGTAGCGCGCGGTCCTTCTGGGAAAGACATCCTCGAGCGCTATCGCCAATCGATACCGTGCCAGCAGGCCCGAGCGCTTTGCGAGCCCAACGGGGAAGATCCTAACGCCTCGGCGGCGCTGCTCGTCGATCGCATCCAACATGAGCTCGCCCATTCGGCCAAACCCGGCCTTGCCAAAGATAGTGGTGCGCAGCATTCCATTGCGTACGAGGAGGGTGTCTGCGACCCACTTCGAGTACCTGACCTGGTGGTAGAGCTCGGCCCACTCGGCGAGATCGCAGTAGTCGCGCACCCACCGAGTGCCGACCCGCTCCGGTTCCTGGCGGACCTTCTCGCCTGTGGGAATCAGTGGGCTCAACTCGTGGAGGTTCTTGGCTCCGAGGTCCTCCATCAGAACGTGCAGCGCATCGCCAGCTTGTCGATGGCGATCGACGAGCTCATCTGGGTCACTTCGCGGCGAAATCACGTCGAGGAACAACTGGTTGCCTTGAGAGTTCACGATTCGTACGAGTTGCACTGAGAAAGGGTCGAACGCGAGTTGGTTTTTGGCGCCTTCGGACGCTACGAACGCCACGGCGGTGGCTGTGTGCGGGCGGATGACAAGCGAGGGGCGCAGTGCGGTTCGGACATCCTCGCGCAACTCTTGCAGCAGCGCCCTGTCAGTTATTGTCTGGCGCTCGATGGCGGCACAGATTTGCTCGAGCTGACTCGGACTGAACATGATCAGCGGTGGTGTGGGTGTGTCGCCCCGCTATCGAGTGCGGGAGCATGAGCCACGGCCCCGGGAGTGATCTCATCCAGCCGCCCCACGATCTCCTGCGCGTAGCGGACGTAGTGGCCGTAGTCGAAGATCGCGTCGAGATCGAGCTTGGCGGTCGTCGGCTCGGCGGCGAGCAGCTCGCGCAGCGGGGTGCGGGTGTCCCACGCCTGCTGCGCGACGCGCTGGACCTCGTAGTAGGCGTCGTCGCGACTCATACCGCTCTCGACCAGCGCCAGCAACAGCCGCTGGGAGAAGATCGCGCCGTAGGTGAGCTCGAGGTTATCGCGCATCCGCTCGGCGTCTATGGTCATGCCCTCCACGAGCGCCGTGGCGCGGTGCTGGAGGTAGTCGATCAGCGTGGTGGATCCCGCCAGCACGATTCGCTCGACCGAGGAGTGGGAGATGTCGCGCTCGTGCCACAGCGCTACGTTCTCCAGGCCCGCCTGCGCGTTGCCGCGCAGCACGCGCGCGAGCCCCGAGATCTGCTCGGCCTTGATCGGGTTGCGCTTGTGCGGCATCGCGCTCGAGCCCTTCTGGCCGGCGCGGAAAGGCTCCTGCACCTCGCGCACCTCCGTGCGCTGCAGGTGGCGCACCTCGGTCGCCACGCGCTCCATGCCGGCGCCCGCGAGGGCGATCGTGCTCAGCAGCTCCGCGTGGCGGTCGCGCGCCACCACCTGGGTGGAGACCGACTCGCGCTCCAGCCCGAGCCTTGCCAGCACGCGTGACTCGAACTCCGGGCTGGTGGCCGCGTACGTGCCGACCGCGCCCGAGATCCCGCCGACCGACACCTGCGCAAATGCGCGCTCCAGGCGCAGCACGTTGCGGTGTGCCTCGAAGGCGAGGCCCGCCAGCTTCACGCCGAAGGTCGTGGGCTCGGCGTGCACCCCGTGCGTGCGCCCCACGCACAGCGTCTGCACGTGCTCGCGTGCGCGCGCGGCCAGCGCCTCCAGGAGCGCGCGGGCGCCCGGCACGATCGCTTCGCCTGCGGCCTTCAGCTGCAGCGCGAGCGCCGTATCGAGCACGTCCGAGGAGGTGAGGCCGAAGTGGATCCAGCGCCCCGCCTCGCCGGCGGAGGCGGCGAGCACGTCGACGAACGCCGCCATGTCGTGCTCGGTCGTGCGCTCGCGCTCGTTGACGCCCGCGACGGTGAACGTCGCTCTGCGGATCGCCTCCAGCTCGGTCTCGGTGGGGCCGTTGCCGGCGCCGAGCAGGAGCGGTAGCTCCTCGCACGCCGCCACCTCCACCTCGCGCCACGCCTCCATGCGGGCCTCGTCGGTCCAGATCGCGCCCAGCTCAGGGCGGGTGTAGCGCTCGATCATCTCATCGCATTATCGCGGACGGGGCAGGCAGGCCGGCCCGCGCCCACTTACGCGGTGAGGATCTGCGCGGCGAGGATCGCGGCGTTGCGGGCGTTGTCGAGGCCCACGCACGCCACCGGCACGCCCGGCGGCATCTGCACGATCGAGAGGATCGCGTCAAGGCCGCCTGCCGCGCTGAGACGGCCCGACAGCGGCACGCCGATCACCGGCAGGTCGGTGTGGGCTGCGACCGCACCTGGCAGCGCAGCGGAGATGCCAGCGCCCGCGATGATTACGCGCAGGCCCCGCATCTGGGCGTTCTTGGCGTATTCCGCCACCACGTCCGGTTCGCGGTGGGCTGACATCACCCGCAGCTCGTGCAGGATGTTGCGTGCCTCCAACTCTTCCGCGGCCTTCTCCATCTTCTCCATGTCGCTCTTGGAGCCCATCACGATTCCCACACGCGGGGCGTCCACGTCGAACTCCTCCAACTGCGCGCGCACCTCTGGCTCGCTCACAGCGCTCACGATCGGCGTCACGTCACCCATGCCAGATCACTTGACTCCTGCGCCGAGGCCCTCGCCCGGCTCGTCCTCATACCACGCCCGCATCCATTCATCGACGTCCCGCACCGCGGGGTCGGGCGCCACGGTGGCGGCGATGTCGCCGCGCATCTGCATGCCGTCGAAGGAGATCATCCGCGCAGCAGCATACGCCGCTCGGCGGGCCTCTTCATGGTCCTCGCCGAGCGCCGTCACGTTCAGCACCCGCCCGCCAGCGGTTACGGGCTCGTGGTTGGCGAGCGCCGTCCCCGCGTGTGTCACCTCCACGTCCTTGGGCACGCACTCCAAGCCCGCGATTGGATCGCCCTTGGAGGCGGACACGGGGTAGCCGCGGCTCGCCAGCGTCACCGTCACCGCCGCCTGGGGTGACCACCTGAATAGCAGTGAATCTTCGCTTTCCTCTTCCGTTTGGCCGAGGCCGCCGCTGCGCGCGGCGCGGAACAGTAGCCTCAGCAGGTCGGACTCCAGGCGCGGCAGCAGCGCCTGCGCCTCGGGGTCGCCGAAGCGCACGTTGTACTTCGAGCACGCGCAGCCCCTTCGCCGTCAGGATCGCGCCGGCGTAGAGCACACCGTGGAAGGGGATCCCTCGTGCGCTCATCAGCCTGACGATCGGGTCATGGATGATTGGGGCGAGGTGCCATTCCGCTTCGTCGGGGAGCTCCGCCAGCGGCGAGTAGGCGCCCATGCCGCCGGTGTTGGGGCCGCGATCGCCGTCGAAGATGCGCTTGTAGTCGCGCGCCGGCGCCAGCGGGTAGGCGCGCTTGCCGTCGCACAGGGCCATCAGGGAAAGCTCCTTGCCGATCAGGCGCTCTTCGACGACCGCGCTCGCGCCCGCACCGTCGGATCGGTCAGGCGGGTTGGGGTGGGTGGGGTCGCCAATCAAAAAGCGGCCCTCGACGAAGATCTCGCGCAGGGCCACATGCGCCTGCTCGGGCGAATCGGCCACTGTTACGCCCTTGCCGGCCGCGAGGCCGTCGGCCTTCACCACCACGCCGGGGTCGGCCAACTCCGCCACCGCCGCCACTCCCTCCTCGAGCGTGTGCACGTGGCGCCAGCACGCTGTGGGCACGCCCGCCTGCTCCATCAGCTGCTTGGCGAACGCCTTGGAGCTCTCCAGGCGGGCGGCGGCCGCGCTCGGGCCGAACGCCAGGTGGCCACGGCGGTCGAGCGCGTCCACGAGCCCTGCCACCAGCGGTGCCTCGGGTCCCACCACGGTGAAGTGGATGCCCTCGCGCTCCACCGCCGCGACGATTCCCTCCACGTCGTCGGCCGCCACGTCGAGCAGGCGCGCGTCCTGTGCGATGCCGGCGTTGCCGGGAGCGCACATCAGCTCCGGTCCTTCTTCGGAGCGCGCCAGCGCCCGCACCAGCGCGTGCTCGCGCCCGCCGGAGCCCACAACCAGAACCCTCATGTCAGAGCGACGCTATGAAGTCGTCTACGGGAATCGCTGTCAGAGTCTCGTAGCGCACGGTGCCGCGCGAACCGAGCTCCAGCGAAACGCGCGCCATCGTCTGCTCGTCCGGCGCCTCGAGGATGTTGACGAAGTCGAAGCGCCCCAGCGTCGCCCACTGCGCCTTCACCTTCGCTCCCAGCTGCTCCACCTCACGGTTGACCTCGTGGATCCGCTGTGGGTTGTTCTTGACAGTCTGCACGCCCTCCGGCGTGAGGTTCGCGAGCATGATGTACGTGGGCATGGGGGGCCTCCTCCTGGGGGGTCATTACGGGGCGCCGATGGGGGTACCCGCAGATTAGACCTCAGTTCGGAATTGCGGCGCCTGCCGGGACCGGTTCGAATGTGAGCTCTCCATCCACAGCATCCACGCGGATCGCATCGCCCGGGCGCAGGCTGCCCTGCAGTAGCGAGAGCGCGAGACGGTCGGTCAGCTGCTTCTGGATCACCCGGCGCAGTGGGCGCGCGCCGTAGGTGGGGTCGTAGCCCATGTCGCCCAGCAGCTCGCGTGTGGCCTCGGTGAGCGTCACCTCCACGCCGCGCTCGCGCACGCGCGCGATCACGCGCCCGACCTGCAGGTCGACGATCTCCCCGAGCTGCTCGCGCGAGAGTGCTGTGAAGCGCACGATGTCATCGAGGCGGTTGACGAACTCCGGTTTGAAGTGGCTCAGCAGCGCCTCGCGCAGCCTCGCATCGGCCGCCGCCGCGGCGCTCCCGCTCGCGGCGTCGGGGTCGTTGGCATCCAGCTCCGCCTCGTCGCTCACCGCGATATTGGAGGTCATGATCAGCACCGTGTTCTTGAAGTCCACGGTGCGGCCCTGGCCGTCGGTGAGGCGGCCGTCGTCCATCACCTGCAGCAGCGTGTTGAAGACGTCGGGGTGCGCCTTCTCGATCTCATCCAGCAGCACCACGCTGTAGGGGTGGCGGCGCACCGCCTCGGTCAGCTGGCCGCCCTCTTCGTAGCCCACGTACCCGGGGGGCGCCCCCACCAGGCGCGAGACGGAATGCTTCTCCATGTACTCCGACATGTCGATCCGGATCATCGCGTCCTGCGAGTCGAACATAAACTCCGCGAGCGCGCGCGCCAACTCGGTCTTGCCGACACCGGTCGGGCCGAGGAACAGGAACGTGCCGATCGGGCGGTCGGGGTCCTGCAGGCCGGCGCGCGAACGGCGCAGCGCGCTCGCGACCGCCTCGATCGCCTCATCCTGGCCGACGACCCGCTCGTGCAGGCGTTCCTCCATGTGGATCAGCTTCTCGACTTCGCCCTCCAACAGGCGGCTCACCGGGATGCCTGTCCAGCGCGCCACGACCTCGGCGACGTCGTCGGCCTCGACCTCCTCTTTGAGGAACACCGGACTCTCCCCATCTGCGCCCGCTTCCCCCGATTCGTGCCCGGCGATCTGCCGTTCGAGCTCGGGGATCTCGCCGTAGCGCAGTTCGGCGGCACGCTGCAGGTCGGCGCCCCGCTCGGCCCGCTCGGCCTCCAGGCGTGACTCCTCTAGGCGCGCCTTGAGGTCGCTGGCGCCCTGGATCGCCTGCTTCTCGCTTTCCCACTGCGCCTTCATCGCGGCCGAGCGCTCTTTCAGCTCGGCCAGCTCGCGCTCGATCGCCGCGCGCCGCTCGGCGGAGGCCTCGTCGGTCTCCTTCTGTAGCGAGGTGAGCTCGATTTCGAGCTGCATCACGCGGCGATCGACCTCGTCGATCTCGGTCGGCAGCGAGTCGATCTCGATGCGCAGGCCGGCGGAGGCCTCGTCGATCAGGTCGATCGCCTTGTCGGGCAGGAAGCGGTCGGCGATGTAGCGGTCCGAGAGCGTCGCGGCGGCGATCAGCGCGCTGTCTTGGATGCGCACGCCGTGGTGGACCTCATAGCGCTCCTTCAAGCCTCGGAGGATCGCGATCGTGTCCTGCACGCTCGGCTCGCCGACCATCACCGGCTGGAAGCGCCGCTCCAGCGCCGCATCCTTCTCGATGTGCTTGCGGTACTCGTCGAGTGTCGTCGCGCCCACGCAGCGCAGCTCGCCGCGGGCGAGCATCGGCTTCAGCAGGTTGGCGGCGTCCACAGCGCCTTCGGCGGCGCCCGCGCCGACGATCGTATGCAACTCGTCGAGGAACAGGATCACCGCGCCGCGGGCCTCGGAGACCTCCTTCAGCACCGCCTTCAGCCGGTCCTCGAACTCGCCCCGGTACTTGGCGCCGGCGATCAGCGAGCCGATGTCGAGTGCGATCACGCGCCGTTCGCGCAGTGACTCAGGGACGTCGCCGGAGACGATCCGCTGCGCAAGTCCCTCGACGATCGCGGTCTTGCCGACGCCCGGCTCGCCGATCAGCACCGGGTTGTTCTTCGTGCGGCGGGAGAGCACCTGGATCACGCGGCGGATCTCCTCGTCACGGCCGATCACCGGGTCGAGCTTCCCTTCCTCGGCGAGCTTCGTGAAGTCGCGCCCGAAGCGCTCTAGTGCCTGGTACTTCTCCTCGGGGCTCTGGTCGGCCACACGGTGCGGGCCCCGCACCTCGGCGAGCGCCTGCAGCAGCCGGTCTCTGGTGACGCCGACCGCGCGCAGCGCCTGGCCGGCGCGGCTCTTATCCTCGGCGAGCGCCAGCAGTAGGTGCTCGGTGGAGATGTACTCGTCGGAGAGGTCCTTCGCGTGCTTCTCCGCGTCGCGCAGCACCGCAGTTAGTTCGCTGGAGGGCTGGCCTCCTTCGGTGGAGGAACCCTCCCCGAGGCGAGGAAGGTCCTCAAGGGCGCGGCCCGCCTCCGCGCGTAGCGCCGGGAGCTGGATCCCCAGCTTTGTGAGCACCGGGACGACCACGCCGCCGGCAGCGTCCGTCGGCCCGCTGCCGCTCTCGCTATCGAGCAGTGCGGCCAGCAAGTGCGTCGGGGTCACCTGCGGGTTGCGGCGCTCCTGTGCGAGGCGGGTTGCCGCCGCGAGCGCCTCCTGGGATTTGATCGTAAATCTATCTGGCTGCATCGACAAATCTAAGTCGCAGCTTAGCAGATTTGATCCCGATTATCGCGTTCGTCGAGTGCCGGTGCGGCCCAGCGGCCGCACGTCCGCGGCACGCACGATCTCCCGGCTCGGTGGCCGAGAGTTGGGAAACGGCACGAGCTCCGCGCGGAAGGAGCGGCGGACCTCCTCCAGGCGCTCGGCGAGCTCGACCTGGGCGTGCAGCGCCTGCACCTCAAGCTCCTGGATGCGAGTGTGCATCTCGTCGATCTCGCGCTCGAGGTCGAGCACCCGCTCGACGCCGGCGAGGTTGAGTCCCAGATCTGCGGTCATCTCCTGGATGCGGCGCAGCCGCTCGACGTCCTCGCGTGAGTAGAGGCGCGTGCCCTTGGGCGAGCGCTTGGGGTCGATCAGGCCGCGCGCCTCGTAGGTACGCAGCGTCTGCGGGTGCATCTGGGCGAGCTGCGCCGCCACGGAGATCATGAATACGCCGCGATCGGATGCCACTTCGATCTCGGCGTGGCTGGCCGAACGGGAGATGCTCGCCGGAGGCGAGTGTCCCCCTGCCGCGGTGGTGGGGGGGCGGCGCTCACTCATTTCGCCACCTGCTCGAACAGGCGCGCGCGGGGGTCGTTGCCGTTGGACGCATCCGCGAGTGCCTGCACCGCCGCGCTCTGCTCCTTGGTGAGCTCGTCGGGGACGTCGATCAGGAAGCGGTAGTGGATGTCGCCGCGGTCGTTCCCGCCGAGCTTTGGCGGGCCCTCGCCGCGTAGGCGCTGCACCGTGCCGTGGGTTGTGCCGGGCCGTACACGCAGCGTCTTGGTGCCGTTCAGGGTAGGTACCTTCACCTCGGCGCCGCGCAGTGCCTCCGGGATCGTCAAGGGCACCTCGACCTCGACGTTGTCACCACGCCGTTTGAACACGGGCGAGGGTGAGACGTGCGTGATCACATATAGGTCTCCCGGCGGGCCGCCGCGCGGGCCGGCCTCACCCTTGCCGGGCAGGCGGATGCGCGAGCCCTCCTTCACGCCCGCGGGGATGTTGACGCGGTATTTCTTCACCGTGCGCACTGCGCCCGAGCCGTTGCAGGTCGGGCAGGGATCTTCGATCACGGTGCCGGAGCCGCCGCAGCGCGAGCAGGGCTGGGAGATCGAGAACATCCCCTGGCCCTGCGTCTCGATTCCGCGCCCCTCGCACTTCGGGCAGACTTTCGGCGTCGTGCCGGGCTTGGCGCCGGTGCCGTGGCAGGTCGGGCAGATCGTCTGCGTGGCCACCGAGAGTGGCACTTGTGCGCCTGACACGGCCTGCTCGAAGGTGATCGACACCTGCGTCTCCAGGTCGCGCCCGCGCTCCGGGCGGGGCTGCGTGCGCGTGCGCCTGCCACTCGCTGACCCCCCAAAGAGGTTGGAGAGGATGTCGCCCATCGATGAGGCATCGAAGTCGAAGTTGCCGAAGCCGCCGAACCCACTCCCCCCGGCGTTTGCGTAGGGGCCCGTGCCGCTGTCGTACTGTTTGCGCTTCTCGGGGTCAGACAGCACGTCGTAGGCGTGCGAGATCTCCTTGAAGCGCGACTCGGCCTGCTTGTCGTCGGGGTTGCGATCGGGGTGGTACTGGCGGGCGAGCTTGCGGTAGGCCTTCTTCAGCTCATCGGGGGTCGCCTTTTTCTCGACGCCCAGCGTTGCGTACAGGTCCTGTTTGGCCGCCATCCTCGCGCCCTCCTACGCCGCCACCACGACGCGCGCAGGGCGGATCACGGTGCCGTTCAGGCGATACCCGGGCTGGTAGACCTCCGCCACGGTGCCGCTGGCGGCGCCCTCAACCGGCTGTTGTGCCATCGCCTCGTGGTGGACTGGATCGAACTGCTCGCCGGTGGGGTCAAATGATTCGACGCCCACGCGCGCGAGCGCCGCGCTCAGCTCCGCCCGCACCAATCGCACGCCCTCGAGCAGCGGATCCTCCTTATCTGCTGCCTCAAGTGCCCGGTCGAGGTTGTCGAGCGCAGGCAGCAACTCCTTGGCCAGCTTTGCCACGCCGCGCTCGGCTGCCGCGGCCGACTCCTTCGCCACACGCTTGCGGTAGTTCTCGAAGTCGGCCTGCGTGCGCTGCGCGAGCGCGAGGTACTCATCGCGCTGCGCAGCGATCGCCACCAGCTCGTCGAGGTCGCCCTCGAGCTCGCTGACCTCGTCGTCCTCGGGTGCTCCGTTCTCCTCGACCGGAGCCTGCGCGGGCGTGCTGGCGATGGCGCCCCCCGGCGCCGCCGGGGCGCCGGGGTCGTGCGCGGGGGCCGGCTGATCCTCCTCGACCGCCTGTTCGGTGATATCGCTCATCGCCTCTACGCCTTCGTCTCGTCGACGACCTCGGCATCGACCACGTCCTCGTCGCCCGCGGTCGCGCCGTTGCCATCGGTCGAAGCGCCGTCATCGCTGCTGGCGGTCGCGGCCTGTTCCTGGGCGCGCTGGTACATCGCCTCCGAGACGGCGTGGAAGGCGCTTTGCAGCACGTCGGTCTTGGCGTTGATCGCAGTCGGGTCCTCGGTCTCCAGCGAGTCGCGCACCTCTTTGATCGCCTCCTCGATGCGGCCCTTGGAGTCGGCGTCCACCTGATCGCCGAGGTCGGCGAGCTGGCGCTCGGCCTGGTAGGCGGCGTTCTCGCCGTTGTTGCGGGCCTCCGCGAGCTCGCGCGCTTTGCGGTCCTCCTCGGCGTGGGACTCCGCGTCGGAGACCATGTTCTTGATCTCCTCCTCGGAGAGGCCCGAGCCGGCCTTGATCTCGATCTTCTGCTCCTTGCCGGTGCCGAGATCCTTGGCCGAGACGTTGAGGATGCCGTTGGCGTCGATGTCGAACGCGACCTCCACCTGCGGGATGCCGCGCGGCGCCGGCGGGATGCCGGTGAGCTGGAACTTGCCCAGCGACTTGTTGTAGGTCGCCATCTCGCGCTCGCCCTGCAGCACATGGATCTCGACTGAGGGCTGGTTGTCCTCGGCGGTCGAGAAGACCTCGCTCTTGCGCGTGGGGATCGTCGTGTTGCGCTCGATCAGCTTCGTCATCACGCCGCCCTTGGTCTCGATCCCAAGCGTCAGCGGGGTCACGTCGAGCAGCAGCACGTCCTTGACATCGCCGGCCAGCACGCCCGCCTGGATCGCGGCACCGACGGCCACCACCTCATCCGGGTTGACCCCGCGGTGGGGCTCCTTGCCGGTGAGCTCTTTGACCTTCTCCTGCACCGCCGGCATGCGCGTCATGCCACCAACCATCACAACGTGGTCGACCTCCTTGACGCCCTTGTCTTTGGCGTCGTCGAGCGCCTGGCGCACAGGCGAGACGACGCGATCGAGCAGCGCCGAGGTCAGCTCGGAGAGCTTCGCCCGCGTCAGGCGCGTATCGAGGTGCTTCGGCCCGGCGGCATCGGCGGTGATGAACGGCAGGTTGATCTGCGTCTCCTGCGTGGTGGAGAGCTCGATCTTCGCCTTCTCCGCCGCCTCGTACAGCCGCTGCAGCGCCATCGGGTCGGCCGAGAGGTCGATCCCCTGGTCGCGCTTGAAGTCCGCCACCAACCAGTCGACGATCGCCTTGTCGAAGTTGTCGCCACCAAGATGGTTGTCGCCAGCAGTGGACTTGACCTCGAACACGCCGTCGCCAATCTCCAGCACCGACACGTCAAACGTGCCGCCGCCGAGGTCGAAGACGAGGATCGTCTGGTCGTTCTCCTTGTCCAGGCCATACGCCAGCGAGGCAGCCGTGGGCTCGTTGATGATCCGCTTGACATCCAGCCCGGCGATCTTGCCTGCATCCTTGGTCGCCTGACGCTGATCGTCGTTGAAGTACGCGGGCACGGTGATCACCGCGGAGTCGACGCTTTCGCCAAGGTAGGCTTCCGCGTCGGTCTTCAGCTTCTGCAGGATCATCGCGCTGATCTCAGGAGGCGAATGCTGTTCGCCTCCAGCCTCCACGCGCGCGTCGCCGTTTGGCCCGGAGACGACCTTGTAAGGAACAATCGACTCCTCCTCGCGCACCTCGCCCTCCTTGCGGCCCATGAAGCGCTTGATCGAGAAGACGGTGTTCTGCGGGTTCGTAACCGCCTGGCGCTTGGCGACGGTCCCGACCAGTCGCTCGCCGGAGGCGGCGAAAGCGACGACGGAGGGCGTGGTGCGCCCGCCCTCGGCGTTCTCGATCACCGTGGGCTCGCCGCCCTCAAGGACGGCCATGCACGAGTTTGTCGTGCCTAGGTCTATGCCGATGGTCTTTGCCATTTGCTTGGGTGCTCCTTGGTCGTAGATGGGTTGCGGCGGAGTCGCTCGTTTGCGCCTGCTGGCACCCGGTTTGGTGGGCCGACGGACTTGCTGAGCGTGGTCCGCTGTTGAAATCTTAGTCGGAGCTTAGCAGGTTTTCGGGTGGATGCGGAAGGCACGGTATGGCCCGAGTTGGACGACCACACTATTCGGCTTACTTGACGAGCACCTCTAGGTGGTGCATCTTGGCGGAGACCCCGGCAGCCGCCGGGGCGGAAACCAGGAGAACAGTCATGTCACGAAGGTTGATTCTGTTGAGCCTAGCCGCGCTGGCCGCCACGGCCGTCGTGGGCGCCCTCGCGTCCGCGTCGGCTTCGGCGATCACGCCCGTATTCTTAGTCTGCTTAGAAAAAGCAGGTACCGGCAAAAAATTCAAAGACCGGAACTGCAAAGAAGAAAGCGGCACGGGCAAATTTGAATTAGTTGAAGTCACGGAATTCTTAAAGTTCACCGGAACTGGCGGTGTGTCCACCCTGAAATCGACACTCCTTGGCGGTGAAATCATCCTCACCTGCAAAAAAACATTATTAAGCGGGGAAATAGGCCCAAAAGGCTTAACTAAGGGCGAACTAGTCTATGACGAATGCTCAATAGGCAACAGCAAAGAAACATTTACTAACTGCGAAGTACCAAACATCAAATTCAAATTCATCGACCAGCTGATCGAAAACGCGAAAGGGGAAGTCGAAGACGAATACAAACCCGAAGAGGGTACAGTTCTCGTAGAAATAGAAATCAAGAACAAGGCCGGCAAAACGTGTTCAGAGAAATCCAAAGAGCCCCTCACGGGAACATTCAATGCCGAAGTCGAACAGCCAGCGACCGGGGCAAAGTTATTAAGGGAACTCGCATTTAAGCCACCGGGGAGCCATTTGAAATGGGACGGTGAACCTGCGACACTTGAAGGCAAAGCCAGCCTTGACCTGAATAACGACGACAGCTGGGGTGTGTCAATACCATAGACGTCGGGGTAGACCACGTCCGTACATCGCGAGATCTCGGCCGACGGTCGCGCCACTTGATGGTCGCGGCCGTCGGCCGCTTGGCCTGTCAGCTCGCGGCGCGCCGACCCAGATCGCCCGGCACGAGACGCAGGCTGGATCTGTGGGTGGCCCAATGAAGTCGCTGGCATCCCAGGCGCGATCTAAAAAGTGCGTCCCATAGGTGTCTCCAACCCCCAGTCTGGTCCGGATGTTTCCTATTTTTCGACGCGCGAGCCCAATCCAAAAACGGCTGATATGCAGGCCTTTCGTGGGATGGACGCCCTCGCTAGGGAGGGAACTTCTTCGGCCACCACAAAAAGGACTTGACGGCGGCACCCAGATCGTGCATCGTAGGTTCTGCCTCGAAAGGAGCCCAGGAATCACGGTAGGGGCGCCCGTAAGGGCAGATAAGAGAGGACCCGCGTACTGCCCGACCTAGGCGGGCAGTACGTACGGGCCAAAACCATAAAGACTGCCCTGGCGGTCGCTGGGGCAGAGAGGAGTTCATCAATGTCTCGATTTAGGTTGATCATGATGAGCGTGGTGGCGATGTTCGTCGTGGGCGCGTTTGCGTCGGCGTCGGCTTCGGCCATCACTCCTGTCTACTTAGTCTGTTTAGAAAAAGCAGGCAGCGGCAAAAAATTTGAAGACCGTAATTGCTCGAAAGAAAGCGGCACAGGCAAATTCGAATTAATTGAAGTTACGGAATTCTTAAAAGCTAACGGCACGGGCGGAGTAGCTACATTGAAAGGCTCCCTTAGTGGCGCCGAAATACTCATCACTTGCTCAAAGCAAAAATTTGAAGGCGAAATTGGAGCAAAAGGTTTATCGAAGGGTGAAGTGACCTACGAAGGATGCACGGTAGGTAATTCGAAAGAAAAATTTACCTCATGCGAAGTACCCAACATCAAATTTAAATTCATCGACCAGCTCATCGAAAATGCAAAACACGAAGTCGAAGACGAATTCAAACCCCCGACGGGTAATGAATTCGTAGCAATTGAAATCAAGTCAGTTACGGGCAAAACGTGTGCCGAGAAAGGCAAATTCCCAGTCGACGGAACACAAAACGCGGAAGTTGAACAGCCGTCAACTGGCGCAAAGTTATTAAGAGAACTAACCTTCAAGACAACGGGAAGTAATTTGACATTCGATGGTGCGGCCGCGACATTTGAAAGTAAAGTCAGCATCGACCTGAATAACGACGATAGCTGGGGCGTGTCGATACCGTAGAGAAAGATGATCGCGCCAGCCATCTGGCTGGCGCGATCATGCAATGACCATAGCGTTGAGCAAGGAGCTATAGTGGCAGCCGCAATACGCAAGCATCCAACGGTCGCCATCTGCGGGTGAGAAACACATCTAGACGATGAGCATCGGGTGCGCTAGCCTATCTAAAAACGCGGGTCTGCCAGTCGCTAGAGGTTGCACTGCCTGGTCGCTGGGAGAGAAAGGGACCCAAATGGAAGTTGGTTATAGACGAGTGGCGTTGCAGGGGTGGCTGCTCGTGATGGGTGTAGTACTGACCCTCGCTGCACCCGCGGGGGCGTGTCCAGCTGAAACCGAAAATGTTCGCAAGGTCGAGCCATTTGCGTCGCATTTGCCCGACTGTCGGGCGTATGAGCAGGTCTCACCGACGGCTAAGAATACAACCGACGCGTTGGGCGACGCGGGTCTAGTGCAGAGCTCGCCTTCGGGCAACAGCGTGAGCTACTTCTCGCTCGTACCGTTTCCGGGTGTGGAGGGTGCGACGGAATTCTCGACCTACCTTGGTACACGGACCGATGATAGTTGGACGACCCAAGGCCTGCTTCCACTGACCGAGCCCTCTGCTGAAGCAGTGGTGCTTGGTCTCACAAATGGCAACAGGGAAGCCGTCATATATGTCGCGGAAGAGGAAGGGCTACTACTGACACCTGGGGCCGTGGCAGGTCCGGGTGACGTTTTTGGCAATCTATATCTTCGTAGCAACGTCTCGGGAGACTATAGGCTAATTGCCGCAGGCGTGGGCGCGGTACAGCTTGCTGGATCGACGCCCGACGGCTCTCATATCCTCTTTTCCGCCATCTTGAGCGCAGCCGGGCAGCAGGTTGGCGGAATTGTTGATCCGAACTTTGCCCCCTATGTGTTCGAGTGGGACCGAGAAACAGGTCAAATTAACGTGGTCGGCGACGTAGGCGGTAACGCTCCACAAGAAGGTGCAGTCGCAGGAAGTAATGAAAATGGAGGTGAAGACACATATACGCAGAACGCAATCTCTGAAACTGGATCGCGTGTCTTCTTCTCGGGCCTTGGTGAACCAGAAGGCAGGAAGGTGTACATGCGTGAACCAAATGTTAACCGGACTGTCGAAATATCAGGCGGTGAAGCGCAGTGGAGAGCGGCAGCGTCAGACGGATCGAGTGCATTTTACACTGAAAAAGCGCAGCTTTATCGGTTTAATATTAATAAGTTCGAGGAAAGCAAAATGCCCGAACCCAAAGCGCTCGAAGAAGCGCGCGAAGAAATCACCGATGTTGGCGCTGAAGTACTGGGTATGGCTGGGATATCTCCGACCGGGGCCTACGCTTATTTCGTCGCCAGGGAAGTATTGGCGGTCAACTCAAACGGCGAGGGCAAGAAAGCAGAGGCTGGTGGCGCCAATCTCTATGAGTGGCATGAAGATTTCTCCGGTCCCTCCAGTCCCATTACGTTCATAGCGACACTTAGTCCAAATGACTACACTGATTGGGAAGGGTTTGCCCGAGATGCACCGGGAACACCGGACCAGGGACTTAAGGCGTCGCGCGTATCCGGTGGGGGGACAAGTCTACTTATCAGTTCGACAAACCAGCTAACAAGCTATGACAATGGATCGAACAATAACGAGCTCTATCTATTCGACGCGTCGGTACCACTTTCCGCTAGCAATCCTCACTGTGTTTCCTGCAATCCGACGGGGGCTAGCGCGCAGTATTCAGCTTTTCTTTCGTCCAATGAAACGACATCCCCGGCTCTTTCCGGCACGCTGGAGTTTATGACACATAATCTGTCGGCCGAAGGAAACCGTGTCTATTTTCAAACTAGGGAAGCACTACTTCCTCAAGCTACGGACGGTCAGGAAAACGTGTACGAGTGGGAGCAGGAAGGTGTCAGCAGTTGTAGGCTTGGCGAAGGAGGCGATAATGGGGGTTGCATATATCTCATCTCTACCGGCCAGAGTACAAGCGCCTCGTACTTCGGTGACGCAAGCGAAAATGGAGCGAATATCTTCTTCTTCACGCGCCAGCCGTTGGTGGGTCAGGATCGGGACGAGAATGCAGACATATATGACGCGAGTGAAGATGGTGGGCTTCAAGGCCAGAATCCGACCCCGGCGAGTACATGTGAAGGCGAAAGGGAAGGGTGTCGAGGCAAATCTGTGCCGGCGACGGCGTTTGTGCCACCCGGAAGCGTATCGGTGACCGGCGATGGCAATCTGCTGGCCCCGCAAACTGCTGAACCAAAGCCACTCGGCACAACTCCAACAGTAACGAGGGATAGGGAGAAGCTCAGGAAGGCTCTGCGGGCATGTAAGAGGCTGCCAGGTCGACAGCGCGCGCGCTGTCGGGCAACGGCCGAGAAGAAGTACGGCGGCAAAACTAAGGATCGCGACCGGGGAGAGAAGTGATGGCCGACCGTCAGCGGATTCTTGTGTTTGCGTCGGGAGCGGCGCTGTTGATCATTACCTCGTCGCTAGTTCTCGTAGGAGACAAAAATGAAATGGCTATCAAGGCGCTTGCCTTTGGGCTGGTTGTGGTGTTGCTGGCAACCACCCTCTCGCTCGTCTTTTTTATCTACTTTGCGAGTGAAACCAAAGGCGTGGCGCGGGCCCTGGCCTTTGGGTTGGTCGTCGTCCTGTTGGCCGCTGTCTTGTCGTTCGCTCTCTTTGTATTTTTTACGCCGAGCCGTAGCGCGGCCGCTGAACCATTCGGGATTACAAAGTTCGAAAGCCTAATCACGCCAAATGCCGGCGAAACGCCGATGCGAGCAGGATCACATCCTTATGCGATGACAACGATATTCGAATTCGCGACACATGTACCTGGCGTCATCGAAAAAGAAAGCGGATTTGTAACTGGGCCCAACGGGGATGTTAAGGAAGTCGAAGTGAACCTTCCCGTAGGACTGATTGCGAATCCGAATGCGACGCCGATCAAGTGTGCGGAGGCCGCTCTCGACACTTTCGACTGCCCGAACGCGGCGGCCGTTGGTGTCGTTACTCTGATCACCGGTGGCCTTGCGGGCGGAGCTCCTTTGACCGCCGGGGTCTACAGCATGATTCCACCTCCTGGCATACCCGCCGAGTTCGGCTTTCATGTCGGGCCGATTGACGTTCATATCGCCGGTAACGCTCGCACGGGGGGTGATTATGCATTGTCGGCGACCACGTCGGATATCGTGGAGAAGGGTGGTACCTATAGTGTGGATTTGACTTTGTGGGGGGATCCGTCGTCCGCGATGCACAACGAAGAACGGGGACGTTGCGGGGAAGCGTCTTTTGCGGAAAAACAGCAAGAACGAGTCACGTGGATGCACGAGCTAGAAGTAGATCCTTCTTCAGAAAAGGCGGAAGAAGGACACTACCACTTTAATTGCCCCGTGCAGCAGGACAATACGCCTTTCGTGACGCTTCCGTCGTCGTGCACGGGCCACCCCCTGGTCGCAGCGATGAGGGCGGATTCATGGGAAGAACCACAGGATTTCGTACACGCTACGGCTGAATTTCCGGTGGTGACTAGTTGCGATAAGCTCAACTTCGAACCGTCGCTGTCGACGATTCCTGCTGGGCCAGAAGCAACAACAGTCGAATCGCCGGCAGGTCTCGGAGTAAATCTGACAATTCCCCGCGAAGAAAGCGTCAAAGGCCTCGCACATGCGGACCTCAAGGAAGCGGTCGTCACGTTGCCCACCGGAATGACGGTCTCTCCTTCGGCGGCGAATGGTCTTGAAGCATGCCCGTTGCTCCGACTGGTCCGGGGTCGGGAACCGGAACAAGAAGAAAAGGAAAGCAAAAAGGAACTAGTCGGCATCAATCTCGAATCTAAACAGCCGGCGAATTGTCCGCCTGCCTCAGAGCTCGGCTCGGTGGAAGTCGTCACGCCGCTGCTCGAACAGCCCCTGGAGGGCTCGGTCTACCTCGCCGAACAGGGTAACCTGCCGGGCCACGGCTCCAATCCCTTCGAATCGCTGCTCGCGCTCTACGTCGTTGCCGAAGGCAGCGGCGCGATCGTTAAGCTTCCCGGCGAAGTGACGCTGGACTCGACTACGGGACAGGCGAGCGCACGCTTCGGCAAGGATCCCGCTACAGGTTTCTACCTCCCGCAACTCCCCTTCAGCGAACTGAAGATGCGCTTTTTCGGCGGCCAGAGGGCGCCACTGATGACCCCATCGGCCTGCGGCACGTACACAACCACTTCGCTGCTGACGCCCTACGGCAGCGAAGCAAAACCCCTGCTCGAACCCGAAAGCCCGGCGGCGAACCCAACCAGCAGCTTCACGGTCTCCCAAGGCTGCGGCCCCCGCGGCTTCTCCCCCACGCTGACAGCCGGCACCACGAACCCCCAGGCCGGAGGCTTCACCAACGAGACGGTCACAATCGCCCGCAACAACGGCGAACAGAACGTAAGCGGGATCACCGTGACCACGCCCCCGGGGCTGCTGGGCCTGCTCTCGAAGGTCCCGCTCTGCCAGGAACCGCAGGCGAGCCAGGGTACCTGCAGCGAAGAAAGCAGGATCGGCGAAGCGACCGTGGCGCTCGGCCCTGGCGAAGACCCGTACTGGCTCAAAGGCGGCAAGGTATACCTAACTGGCCCCTACGACCACGAGCCGTTCGGTCTCTCGGTGGTCGACCCAACGACGGCTGGGCCGTTCACGCTCGTCGGGGTGCACGGTGGCCCCGGCAAGGAAGTCACCCGCGCGTCGATCGCTGTGAATCCAAAGACCGATGCGCTGACGATCACGAGCGAACCGCTGCCGACGATCGACGAAGGCATCCCGCTGGACCTCCGAACGATCAACATCAACGTCAACCGCCCCGAATTCGTCTTCAACCCGACCAACTGCGAAGAACTCCACGTGACCTCGTCGATCACGAGCACCGAAGGTGCGACCGCGACCCCAACCAGCCGCTTCGAGGCTGCGAACTGCGCGGCGCTCCCGTTCAAACCGTCCTTCTCGGCCACGACCAGGGGCAAATCCAGCGACATCGGCAACGGAGCTTCCCTCAACGTCAAAGTCACCCAGAAAGCGGGCGAAGCCGCGATCCGCTCGACCTCCCTGGAACTCCCGCAGAAACTCCCCGCACGCCTGCACACCCTCCAGAAAGCATGTCCGGAAGCGACGTTCTACGCGAACCCGGCGAACTGCCCAGCCGCGTCCGACGTCGGCAGGGCGATCGCACATACACCCGTGCTGCCGGTCCCCCTGGAAGGCCCGGGCTACTTCGTCTCGCACGGCGGGGCGCAGTACCCGGAACTGGTGTTCGTGTTGCAGGGCGACGGCGTGACGATCGACCTCGCGGGCGAAACGCACATCAACCCGAAGACCAAAATCACGTCGAGCACCTTCGGGACGGTGCCGGATGCGCCGATCACCAGCTTCGAAGCCAACCTGCCGGAGGGCCCGGACTCTGCTCTCGCAGGCATCACGCCCAAAGGGGTGTGCGGCTCTGCGAGCCTCTCGATGCCGACGACGATCGTCGGGCAGAACGGGGCGCGGGTCAAGCAGACGACGAAAGTCGCGATCACAGGCTGCCCGAAGAAGAAGCACAAGAAACCAGCTAAGAAGTCCAAGGGGAAGGGCAAGAAGTCGAGCAGGCGCCGTTAATCTGGCGCGCCTCGCATCAAAAGTCACAAAGTCTTGGGCGCTCGACGCAGGCGCTCGACGCGCGGCCCGCCTCCCCTCTCCCGGCGGGCCGCGCCTTTATTCGATGGAACCGCGGCGATCCGCCCCGAGGCTTGGCGTCAGTAGCCAGAACGCTCCGTAATGTCGGAAACACTGCTTGTAAGCGTTCCGTAAGCAGGATAGCCTCGAGAAGGCAATTGCCCTTGGACTAGACAAGGAAGGTGGGAACTAAATGACCAGGAACCAAACTGGGCGTTTCGCGGGTGTCCGCGGACGCATGTTGATCGCGGCTGCGGCTGTGCTGGCGCCGTTGGCGGTGGCTTCGCCGGCGATGGCGGAACACCACCCGAAAGGGAACTTCGCGCCGTTCAACCACTGTCCGCTGAGCAACAAACTGACGGAGCTCTGCACGGTGGCCAACACGAACGCCGGCGAATTCACGGTCGGCAAAAAGACGGTGTTGATCACCAATCCGATCAAGCTGCAGGGCGGCCTGCACGAAAACGAAAAAACTGAAGAACTCGAATTCATCGCGGCCGAAGGGGCCGAAACGCTTTCGAAAAGCGAAGAGACCGTCCCCGGCGGCCTGCTTGGGATCAAAGCGCCCACATGGTGGCCCACGATCCTCCAGGAACTCTTCAACGAATACGTCATCAACAAAGGAATCACGGGCGTTACGGAGATCACCGAACTCGCTAAGCCGGCAAGCTCGATCAAGTTGAACACGACCAACCTGATCTTCGAAACCGGGACCGCGCTGCAGCTGCCGGTGAAGGTCAAGCTCAACAACACGTTCCTCGGTAGCGAATGCTACGTGGGCTCTGCCTCGCACCCGATCACTCTCAACCTGACGACCGGGACCACGAGTCCGCCGCTGCCGAACAAAGCGATCAAAGGCGCCGCCGGCTCGCTGGAAATCCTCGAATCCGGCAATCTGGTGCGTCTCACGGGAGGCGCGTTGGTCGACAACGCCTTCCCGGTTGAAGAAGGAGCCAACGGCTGTGGCGGCTTCTTCTTCTCGTGGGCCGTCGATCCGCTGGTCAACGAAATCCTCGGCGTGCCGTCGAAAGCAGGCACCAACACGGCGATCCTCAAGGGCAACCTTGAAGAGGCCGTGGCGGAAGCCGTCATCGCCAGCGAATAGCAGCCAAGAGCAATAATTGAAGTGGAGTATCGCAACCGGGGCCCGTCGCGTGAAGCGGCGGGCCCCGCTGCTGTCTCGTCCCAGGTCGGCTGGTTGCAGCCGGGACCCCTACGCCATGTCGGAAACATTCCTTGCAAGGCACCTATTGGTCGGATAGGTTCGAAGAGCAGCATGCCCTTGGACTCTTTTGACCAAGCAAGAAGGAAGGAAGATGTATATGACTAGGCATCACATCGGGCGCATCGCGGGTCTCCGCGGGCGCATCCTGATCGCGGCGATGGCCGTGCTGGCACCGTTGGCGATCGCGTCGTCGGCCTCGGCGACCGAACACCACCCGACGGGGAATTTCGCCCCGTTCAAGTACTGTCCGCTGAGCAATCCGGCCACGGAGCTCTGCACGGTGGCGAACACAAAAGCAGGCGAATTCACGGTCGGCAAACGGTCGGTGCCGATCAACGCGACGATCACCCTGCAGGGTGGTCTGCATGAAAACGAAAAAACGGAAGAACTCGAATTCATCGCGGCAGAAGGCGCCGAAACGCTGTCGAAAACTCCGCTGTACGTGCCCGGCGGGCTATTCAACATCCTCGCGCCAGAATTCCTCAGCAAAGAAGCGAAAGAAAAATTCGAAAAAGTCATCAACGAAGGCATCACCGGCGTAACGGCGACGACCGAACTCGCAAAGCCGGCGAGCGCGATCAAGCTGAACACGACCAACTTGATCTTCGAAACCGGCACAGCGCTGCAGTTGCCGATCAAGGTCAAGCTCGGCAACGTGTTCCTCGGCAACGAATGCTACGTCGGCTCGGAAGCGAGTCCGATCGTCCTGAACCTGACGACCGGAACGACCAAACCAGAAAAACCAAATGAACCTATCAAAGGCAGCGCGGGCGCTCTGGAAATCCTCGAATCGGGCAATCTGGTGCGTCTGACGGGTGGCGCGCTCGTGGACAACACCTGGGCGTCGCCTGGGGCGCACGGCTGCGGCGGCAAACTGTTCGAAGGCGTCGTAGACGAAGCGGTCAACAAAGAGCTCGGCCTACCGTCGGCGGCGGGACACAACACCGCGATCCTCAAAGGCAACCTCGAAGAGGCAGTTGCGGAAGCCGTCAAGGCCAGCGAATAGCGGCTGAGCGGTTTAGTAGGTAGCAGTAGCAATACGGAGTAGCAATACACGGGGCCCGTCGCACGGGGTGCGGCGGGCTCTGTGCTGTTGCCGAAGGTGCGGCGTGCGGCGGGCAACCGGGAGTGGCCGGCGGCCAGCGAGTCAGCTACCTACCCCCGCGCCCGCAGCGTGGGGAACGGCACGACCTCGCGCACCGACTCCACGCCGGTCAGCACCATCAGCAGCCGATCGACGCCCAACCCCCCGCCGGCGGTAGGCGCCATTCCGTATTCCAGCGCCCGTACGTACTCCTCATCGTTGGGCTGCGGCTGGTCGCCGTCGTCGCTCTCGTCAGCCGCCTGCTGGCGTTGGACCACGAAGCGGTTGAGTTGATCGACTGGATCGTTGAGCTCGGTGTCGCCGCTGAGGATCTCCATCCCGCGGATCACCGAGTCGAAGTGCTCAGAGAGCCGGGGATCCTCGGAGTGGCGCTTGCAGATCGGAAACAGGTCGACGGGGAAGTCGAAGACGTGCGTGGGCTCGTGCAGCGTCGGTTCGACGTGCTTGACGTAGATCGCGTCCACCAGCTTCGCCCAGGTCGCGTCCCGATCGCCGGCCTCGCCTGCCGCCTCCAGCAGCTGCTCGCGCGAGGCCTCCAGGTAGTCGATCCCGACCGCGTCGGCAATCGCCTCGCGCAGCGTGATCCGCCGCCACGGGGTGGCGAGGTCGACCACGCGCCCGTCGTACTGCTCGACCTTGGTCGTCCCCAGCGTGCGCAGCGCGACGCTCTCCGCCATGTCTTCGGTGAACTTCGCGACATCCCAGTAGTCGGCGTAGCTCATCATCCACTCGAGGATCGTGAACTCGGGGCTGTGACGGTGCGAGATCCCCTCGTTGCGGAAGGCGCGTCCGAGGTCGTAGATGTTCTCCAGCCCCCCCACGATGCAGCGGTTGAGGTAGAGCTCGACCGAGATCCGCAGGTAAACGTCGACGTCCAACGCGTTGTGGTGCGTCACGAATGGGCGTGAGGCGGCGCCACCGGCGAGCGTCTGCAGCATCGGCGTCTCGACCTGGGTAAAGCCGTGTTCGCGCAGGAAGTCGTGGATCGCCTCGATCATCTTCGTGCGCCTGAAGAACATCGTGCGGGTCTGCTCGTTGGCGAGCAGGTCCAGTTCGCGGTAGCGGTAGCGCGTGCCCTGGTCCTCCATCCCGTGGTAGCGGTCGGGTGGCGGGCGCAGCGCCTTGGCGAGCAGCGTGCAGGCGCTCACCGCGAGCGCGAGCTGCCCGCGCTGGGTGACGTAGACGGCACCCTCGACGGTCACGATGTCACCGATGTCGAGGCCGACGATGCGCTCGTAGGCCTCCTCGCCCATCTCCTCGCGGCGCGCGACCACCTGCATCGTGCCGGACTGATCGCGCAGGTCGAAGAACGTGTACTTGGCATGGCCGCGGCGTGCTATCAGGCGCCCCGCCACGCGATAGGCAAGGCCCTCGTGCACCCCCGCCGCGAGTGCGATGGGGTCGTGCGCGGCCTGGATGTCCGCGACCCAGGTACGGGGCACCTGTGAGGAGATGTGCGGATAGGGCTCGACGCCCTCGCCGCGCAGGCGCTCCATCTTCGCCCGGCGCTCGTCGGCTTCCGCGGGCCCAGCGGCACCGTTCCCCGACGCCGCCTCAGCGCCTCCACTTCCCGCCGGTGCGCCCTCCGGCTCGGACGCCCCGGCGCTAGTGCCCGCCGCGGCCTTCTCGACCGGCTCCTCTAGCTCCTCCGGAGTATTCATGCGGCGGGCACCAGATGGTGGGTGGGGTCACGCACGTCGAGCACCGGCACGCCGGGGATCGCCTCCTCTAGCAGGGCGCGCAGGCGCGGTGAGTCGAAGCGGTGCGACTGCGGCGCGACCGGATTCACGGTGAGCGCGCGCAGATCGATCGCGGCGAGTACCGTGATCGAGAGGCCCTGGCGGCGGTACCACTCGACGCCGTGGTCGGTGAGGAACACCTTGGTCGGGTCGGCGACGACCAGCTCGACTTCACGTCCAGCGGCCGCACCCAGCAGCTCCGCGAGGAACGGCTCGCATAGCGCGCCACGCACCAGCAGGTGGGTCGCCGTGGGGCGCGCGCGCAGCAGCTGGCCGATGTCCGTCGCGGTACTGGTGAGCACGAACCGCGGGTGCAGCGTGAGCGGCTCCTCGCCCGGAGCGCCGACGAGCATGCTGGCGGCGTTGGACGCGGCGATCTCGCGCACGTGCGGCTGATCGAGCTCGGGCAGGCGCACCAGCTCGACGGCGTCGCGGGTGCGGGACACCACCTGCTCGATCTCATCGTGCAGGACGGCGCCCGTGGACATCACGAGGCCGTCGGAGACGGCCGGTGAAGAGGCAGCGCGGCGGTCGATGGCGCCGTCGACCAGCACCTGCTCCGCTCCATGGGCGAGCATCGTGTCGCACACTTCGCGCACATCGGCAGCGGCGCTGGGGCCGGCCACCTCGATCGTGCCGCGCGTCAGCAGGCGCGCGATCAGCACCCGCCCCAGGGGGGTGCGTACCCCAGTCTCCTGGACGATCTCGTGGGGAATTGCGCCGGCGCGCAGCAGCGCGTCGGTGGTGGCGACGAGACTACCGGCGCACAGCTCCACGCGCGGCTTCTCGATGCGGATGTCGATCACGTCGCGCTCCTCGCCGTCGCGCCCGACCGAGGTGACACCGACGCGACGGCTGCGCGTCTGTAGCTCGCGCAGCAGCGCGGCGAGCGTTTCAGTCTTGCCGGTGTTCTTTGCCAATCCGACGAGGGCAAGACGGCGCGCGGACGCGGTGAGCTCGGCCAGTTGCTGCATCGGGCTCAGCCTAGCCTGCCAGCCGCTCGCTGCGGTGTTCGGCGAAGGTTGCGCGCCCGGCGGGTGGCACGTCGCGCGCGTCCTCCTCCGGTTCGCCCTCGCCGAGGCGTGCGGCCAGCTCGCGTACAAGGAAGGTGGCGAGGTGGTGGGGGTAGGTACCTTTGGAGAAGCCGGCGTCGTAGCCGAGCTCCTTGGCGAGCTCATTGGAGACGCGCGGCCCCCCGCAGGCGAGGATCATCTCCCGCCGGCGCCCCTCGGCCTCGACGATCTCGACGAGCTCGGTGAGGTTGTGGATGTGCAGGTTTTGTTGGGTGACGGTTTGGGAGACGAGGATCGCGTCGGCCTCGAGCTCGATCGCCTTGGCGACCAGCGCTCCGTTGGGCACCTGGCTACCGAGGTTGTGCGCCTCAAAGGCGCGGTAACCCTCCAGGCCCTTGTGGCCGTGGAAGCCCTTGAGGTTGAGCATCGCGTCGATTCCGACGCTGTGAGTGTCGGTGCCGGTCGAGGCGCCGACGACGACGATCGGCCGGCGGACGTGCTCCTGGGCGTACGCTTCGACCTCCTCCTCGGTCATGTACTGGACGATGTCGATCCCCTCTTCGGCGAGGGTGGCGTAGTCCACGGAGTGCACCGTGTGCCCGTACATCACGAAGTAGGTATGTCCGTCGGTGAGGCGCTCGTGGTGGACGACCTCGGGGTGCTGGAAGCCCATCTTGCCGGCCAGTTCCATGGCAGCCTTGCGCGCCGCGAGGCCATCGGGAACCGGCAGCGTGAAGCTGAGCTGCACGATCCCGTCGCCGTGATGGTCGGCGTAGGGCTTGACGTGCTCCTCCTCAGTCCGATCAGGCAACGCTGAGCGCTCCCCGCATCAGTTCGGTGAGCGGGTTGAAGTACCCCTCCTCGGTCGTGACGATGCCCTCCATCCCCCGACCCTCTTCGCGGTGGCGGCTGACGTCGCCAAAGATGCCGCCCTCGATCGCCTTGAACAGCCCGATCTCGGCGATCCGCTCGAGCATCAGGTGCGCATCGCGCAGCACCTGCTGGGCACGCGTCTGGATGATGCCGCCGCGCTTGAACTCGATCTCCTCGCCGAGGTCGCGGGCGGCGTTGAAGACGTAGTTGACGTTCTGCAACCCCAGCACCCGATCGTGGATGTGCGGGGTAAAGATTCCCTCGGTGGGAACACCGATCGTCTGGATGCCCTGGTCGGTGGCGACGGTCACGAGGTTGAAGAGGGTGTCGGCCGCGTGGGTGCGGAACAGGTTGCCGTCCATGTGCCGCGTCGGAGGCATGTACTTGACGGGGCAGTCCGGGAACAGCTCGCGGGTAAGCTGCGCCTGGGCCCACTCGTACAAGAGGCCGTTGGTCACAGGCGTATCGATCTCGAACGCGTCGCCGAGGGCGATCTGCTCGTCGGGCACGCCCGAGGCGCGGGCGAGCTGGTGATTGATGAATTGCGAGGCGGTGACCGACGGGGCGGCCTCCAACGCGTCGGCGGTGCGCAGGTAGTTGTCCTCACCGGTATTGATCACGACCCCGAAGTAGCCGTTGACGGTGCGCGAGACGCGCTGGTCGAGCAGCCCGCGGATCGGGTTGATGTCGCGGTAGAGGATCCCGTAGAGGGCGTCGTTGACCATATTGTCGAGCCCCTCGATCGCGCCCATCGCGGCGATCTCCGGCATGCACAGTCCGGAGCAGAAGCTTGAGAGCCGCACATAGCGCCCGTGCTGCTCGGACCACTCATCGAGCGCGGCGCGCATGATCGCGAAGTTGGCCTGCGTGGCGAAGGTACCGCCGTAGCCCTCGGTGGTGGGGCCGTAGGGGACGTAGTCGAGCAGGCTCTGGGCGGTGGAGCGGATCACGGCGACGATGTCTCCCCCGGCCTCGGCCACGGCGAGGCTGTGGGCGACGTCCTCGTAGACGTTGCCGGTGGCGGTGAGCACGTAGCGCAGGGGAGGATGACTCTCGCCGAGGCGCTCGCGCAGGGCGCGGCGGGTCTCCATGCGCCCGTCGATCTCTCCGAGACTCCGTGCGAGCTCGGTGCGCGCACGGTCGCGGATCGCCGCCTCGGGCGCGAGCGCCAACGCGCAGAGGTCGAGGGCGTTCCCCTCGACGGCCTCGGCGATTTGCTGAGCTCGCTCCCATGCCGGTGGGTTTTGGGTGGTCTGGTTTTCCGCTCCCTCGGCGTGGAGCATCGCGTTGGCGATCCAGTAGGCGATGCCTTTACCGAGCCCGCCACGGGCACGCACGTGGTCGACCAGCACGTTCGGCAGGGGGGCGCCGAGGTCGTTGGCGCCATCGACACCGAACAGGCGCGCAACGGTCCGCTCGACCGACAGCGTAGTCATCCCGGCGATCTGCTCGGCGACGTCGGCGGCGATCCGCGCGGCGGCTTGGCGGCAGGAGTCGACGAGCCCCTGGTCGAGGTCCAGCTTGGAGGTGGCCATGATTCGAGGTTACTGGAAAAACCCCCACGATTCGGGCTGCGAACGCCAGGGATTTCCCGGCACGCTAGCCTCGCTTGCAAGAGTGTCTGAGCGGGAGCGGGCCAGGCGCCCTCCCGACCCCACCCCTGTGCCAAAGCAAGTGTCTCCTTCCGCCCTCCCTTTCACGCCACGGGTGCGCGAGTGGTTCGAAGCGTCGTTCGCGCAGCCCACCCCGGCCCAGGCCGAGGCGTGGCCGGCGATCGCGAGCGGAGCGCACGTGCTGGTGTCGGCGCCGACGGGCTCGGGCAAGACGCTGGCGGCGTTTCTGTGGGGGCTCGATCGGCTGGCGGCTGAATTTTCGGCCGAGCGGCGAACCCGCCTGGTGTACGTATCCCCGTTGAAGGCGCTCTCCTATGACATCGAGCGCAACCTACGGGCGCCATTGAAAGGGATCGGGGCGGACGTGCGGGTGGCGATCCGCACCGGCGACACCCCCCAGCGCGAGCGCCAGCGGATGCGCAAAGAGCCGCCGGACATCCTGATCACGACGCCGGAGTCGCTGTACCTGATGCTGACCTCCCGGGCGCGGGAGATGCTCACAGGCGCCGAGTGGGTGATCGTGGACGAGATCCACGCGGTCGCCGCCACCAAGCGAGGCGCGCACCTGGCGCTGACGCTGGAGCGCCTCGATGCGCTCGTCCGCGAGACGGGCCGCCGCGAGCCGCAGCGGATCGGTCTCTCGGCGACGCAGACCCCGCTAGCCGAGGTGGCGCGCTTCATGGTGGGGCCGCAGAGGGAGTGCAAGATCGTCGACGTGAGCGCCCCCAAGCCGATGGACGTGAAGGTGCAGGTGCCGGTGGAGTCGATGACGGAGTTGAGTGGCGTGGTCCATAGGGATTCCGATCAGCCGTTGCAAGGTTCGATCTGGCCGGCGATCTACCCGGAGCTGCTGCGCCTGATCCGCGCCCACAACTCGACGATCGTGTTCGTCAACAACCGCCGTTCCGCCGAGCGGCTGGCGCTGCGGTTGAACGAGCTGGCGGCCGCGGAGGAGGTGGACGGGACGGGGGAGCCGGCACCGTGGGAGATCGCCCGCGCCCACCACGGCTCGCTCGCGCGAGAGGAGCGGCTGGTGGTGGAGGAGCTCCTGAAGGGGGGAAAGATCCCCTGCATCGTGGCGACTTCGAGCCTCGAGCTGGGGATCGACATGGGCGCCGTGGATCTCGTGCTGCAGGTCGAGTCGCCGAAGTCGGTGGCCGCCGGCCTGCAGCGGATCGGGCGCGCGGGGCACGGTGTGGGCGAGGTCTCGCGGGGGCGGATCTTCCCGAAGTTCCGCGCCGACCTGCTGGAGTGCGCGGTGCTGGTGAAGCGGATGCGCGAAGGAGCGATCGAGCCGACGGTGGTGCCGCGCAATCCGCTGGACGTGCTGGCGCAGCAGATCGTCGCGATGGCGGCCTGCGAGGAGGAGCTCGCGGTCGAGGAGCTGTATGAGCGGGTGCTGCGCACCTACTCCTACAGCGAGCTGCCGCGCCGGCAGCTGGAGGGTGTGCTGGACATGCTTGACGGGCGCTACCCGTCCTCGGAGTTCGGGGAGCTCCGCCCGCGGATTGTGTGGGACCGCCTCGCGGGCACGATCCGCCCGCGCAAAGGCGCGCGTGCGCTGGCGGTGGCCAACGCCGGCACGATCCCCGACCGCGGGCTGTACCTGGTGACGCTGCCGGACGGACGGCGGGTCGGGGAGCTCGACGAGGAGATGGTGTACGAGGCGCGGCCGGGGCAGGTCTTCCTGCTGGGGGCTTCGGCGTGGCGGATCGAGGAGATCGGCCGCGACCGGGTGATCGTCACCCCCGCGCCGGGTGCGCCGGGGGCAGTCCCGTTCTGGAAGGGCGAGGGCGTGGGGCGCCCCAAAGAGCTGGGTGAGGCGATCGGGGCGTTCGCCCGCTGGGCGGTGGGACAGCGCCCGGAGGTGCTGGAGCGCGAGTACGACCTCGACGCCCGCGCGGCGCGCAACCTGGTGGAGTACCTACGCGAGCAGCAGGACGCCACGCGCGTGCTGCCCAGCGACCGCACGATCGTGGTGGAGCGCTTCCGCGACGAGATCGGCGATTGGCGGCTGTGCGTGCTCTCCCCTTACGGTGGGCGCATCCACGCGGCGTGGGGCCTGGCGCTCTCGGCCCGGATCCGCGAGCGGCTGGGACTCGAGGCTGACGCGATCTTCTCGGACGACGGAATCATCGTGCATCTGCCGGAGAGCGACGAGCTGGACGGGGCGCAGGCGGTCGAGTTGGCGATGATCGAGCCGGACGAGCTCGAGGACCTAGTCGTGGGGGAGCTCGGCGGCTCGGCGCTGTTCGGGGCCCGCTTTCGTGAGGCGGCCGGCAGGGCGCTGCTGATCCCACGGGCGTATCCGGGCAGGCGCACGCCGCTGTGGCAGCAGCGGCTGAAGGCACAGACGCTGCTGGAGGTCGCACGCCGCTATGAGGACTTCCCGATCGTGCTCGAGGCCTACCGGGAGTGCCTGCGCGACGTGCTCGACCTGCCCGGGCTCACGGAGCTGCTGGGCAGGCTGCACCGCCGCGAGCTGAGCGTGGTGGAGGTGGAGACCGCCACTGCCTCCCCGTTTGCCTCCTCGCTGCTGTTCGACTACGTGGCGACGTATATGTACGAGGGGGATGCCCCCAACGCGGAGCGCCGCGCTGCGGCGCTGTCGCTGGACAGGGACCTGCTGCGCGAGCTGCTGGGGCAGGAGGAGCTACGCGAGCTGCTCGATCGCGGGGCGCTGGAGCGGATCGAGGAGCAGTTGCAGCGCCGCGGCGAGTTGCTACGGGCAGCCAACCGTGACGAGCTGCACGACACGCTGCGTCTGCTCGGCGACCTCAGCGCCGCGGAGGCGGCCGAGCGGGTGCTGGATGACCTCGACGCGGGGGCGTTGTTGGCGGCGCTCGAGCGCGAGCGGCGAGCGGTGCGGATGAGAATCGGCGGCGAGGAGCGCTTCATCGACGCCGCCGACGCTGGCCTGTACCGCGATGCGCTAGGGGCGGTCCCGCCGGGTGGCCTGCCCGAGACCTTTCTTGCCGACGTGCCGGACGCGCTGGAGCGGCTGCTGCGTCGCTACGCGGCGACCCGCGGCCCGTTCACGAGCGAGCAGCCGCGGGCGCGCTACCACCTTGGCGTCGCGGTGGTCGAGTCGGGGCTACGCGAGCTGGAGCGATCCGGGGCGCTTGTGCGCGGTGAGCTGCACCCCGATCCGGCTTCGCTACGTCACCTCGCGTCTTTAGCTGCCCCCAGTGGCTTGCCCATGCTTGACGATTCGCGCTCCTCTCCGGCGGCTCCCGGTGGCTCGTCCACGCCCGATGGCTCGCGCTCCTCGGCGACGGCCCCGGCAGGAGACGACCGAAGCCGGGGGACGCACGCCTCCGGCGAGCATCCCCGTTTCGGCCAGCGGGAGTGGTGTGATGTCGAGGTGCTGCGAGGTTTGCGGCGGGCTTCGCTGGCGGCGTTGCGCCGCGAGATCGAGCCGGCGCAACGCCGCTCGTTCGCTGCGTTCTTGCCGGCGTGGCAGGGGGTCGACCGCCACGCGCCGGCGGGCGCTGGCATCGAACGTCTGCGCGAAGTGCTGGTGCCGTTGCAGGGTCTCGCGCTGACCCCCCGCACATGGGAGCTGGAGGTGTTGCCGCGCCGGGTGGGCGCTTACTCGACGACGTGGATGGACGAGCTGTGCGCCGGCGGTGAGCTGGTGTGGGTGGGCGCGGGGGCGCTCGGACGTTCAGACGGCCGCGTGGCGCTGTACTTCCGCGAGGATGTGGGGCTACTCGGACCACCGCCGCGCCGCACGGGATCGCCACCGCCTGACACCGACGGGCACGCGCGCGTGCGCGCGCGTCTAACAGAAGGGCCGTGTTTCTTCACCGACCTGCTCGCCGACGTCGAGCTCGCCGGACCGGAGCTGGCGCAGGCGTTGTGGGACCTGGTGTGGGCGGGTGAGGTGACCAATGACGCGTTCGCTCCGCTGCGCGCGCCACACCCGACGCTGAAGGGCACCAGCGCCTCGTCGACCCGGTTGCTCCCGTTGCCAGGTGGTGGCGAGCGAACTTCGGGCTGGCCGGGCGCGCAATCGGTAATGCCGCGCCGTCGCGGTCGGTTCGCGGGGCACGCGGGCGTTGCCCGCGGGGGCGGGCGGGTCGGCCACCCGCCCGGGCGCTGGTCGCTGACAGCGCCGCTGTTCGGTGCGGTGGCGGGCGAGGGAGCACCCGGTCGGCAGGCTCCGGGCGACAGGGACAAGCAGGACTCCAATCAGCGTATGCGAGCGCAAGCGGAACTGCTGCTGGAGCGCTACGGGATCCTCACGCGCGAGCTGGTACGAGCGGAGGGGGTGCCGGGAGGCTTCGCCGCGCTCTACCCGCAGTTGTGCCGCTTGGAGACGCTGGGCGTCGCGCGTCGCGGCTACTTCGTGGAGGGTTTGGGCGGCGCCCAATTCGCGCTCGCGGGGGCCGTTGAGCGACTGCGCGCGCAGCGGGAAGATGAGGAGCCGATGGTGCTCGCGGCGACCGACCCGGCGCAGCCCTACGGGGCGGCGCTGCCGTGGCCGGGTCAAGGGCAAGTGTCTCCCGGCCTCGGTCAACGGCGGGTGTCCCCCGGTCCGGGTCAGAGACAAACTCCGGCGAGGGCGCCGGGCGCGAGCGTGGTGCTGGTGGACGCGCAGCCGGTGCTCTACCTGGAGCGCGGAGGCAGGACGCTGAGGGTGTTGGCCGAAACGGGGATGCTGGCCGAAACGGGGATACGCGCCGGAGGCGCGTGTCTCCCGGCTTCGGTCGGAGGCGCGTGTCACCCGGCTTCGGCCGAGCCTGATTCAAGCGAGCCACTGCCCGTGGACGCGCGCGTCGAGCGCGCGCTGGTGGCGCTAGCCGAGCACGCACGCGCGGGCCGGTTGCCGGCCCGGATCGCGCTCGAGCGGGTGGATGGCGAGCCGGTGCTCGGCTCGCCGTGGGAGGCAGCGCTGGAGCGATCGGGCTTCCGCGTTGGGCCGCGTCGCGTTGAACTCGGCGCGCGCTAGCCTCCACCTGGTGCCACCGACTGCTAGGACCGTTCCGCAGCGCCGCGGTCCTCACGAATGCACCGCGCGGCTCATCGCGCTATAAACCGTGGGAAGCATCTATTCGGACAGATTGGCAATCTGGCCAGTAGCGAGCTGTCCCGGATGGATGGGAACCATCGGATAGATCAAGAATTTTTAACTTGCAATCTTCGGGTAATCCTGTATGGTCGGAAGTGTGGGGATGAGTGGAACCGAGAGGGAGCTGAGCGCGATGTACCGGCGACTGCCGCATGGGCCCCACGGAATGGGGCGCGACGCGGTCGCCCGTCATCAGCGGGCACGCCTATTCGGGGCGATGATCGAGGCGGTCCACCGCCAGGGTTACAAGGCCACGACGGTTGCGCATGTGATCGCGCTGGCGGGTGTCTCCAGGCGAGCCTTCTACGAGCAGTTCGCCAACAAGGAGGACTGCTTCTTGGGCACCTACGACATCGCGGTGGCGCGCGCTAAGCGGCGGATGATGGATGGCTGGATGATGGAGCGCGGATGGGCCAACCGCTTGCACAGAGCTTGCCAGGCGTTTGTGGAAGACGCGTGCAGGAACGTCAAGTCCTCGCGCCTAGTGCTGATCGAGGGGCTTGGCCTCGGGGTGAAGAGCCGCGAAAGGTTGATGCGCTCGGCGGTCGCCTTCGAGCGGGTGCTGGCCGACGGATTCAGAGCGGCGCCCGACGGCGTGCAGCTCCCGCCGCTGGGGCCGAAGGCGATCGTCGGGGGCGGGCGCTACATGATGTTCGAGCGGCTGCGCACCAACCGCGCGGCGGAGTTGCCGATGTTGACCGACGAACTGCTGGACTGGATCAGCGCCTACCGCTCGCCGGCGGCGCGGATCGGGGTGTCGCGTACGCCGCCGCCGCACCGGCCGGCCGAGCCGGCTCGCTTCCTGGAAAGCGAGGAGAAACGCGCTCGCGTGCTCGGCGCGGTGGTGCACCTCACGCTCGACGAGGGCTACCACGAGCTGACCGATCCACAGATCGCGCAGTTCGCCGGGATGTCGACGGAATCGTTCCACAAATATTTTCCCAGCAAGCGAGAGTGCTTCCTGGCGGCGTTGGACGAGTTCGTGGACGAAACGATCGAAGTGGTCGCTACGGCAGCGGCTCGTGCGAGCAGCTGGCCGGAGGCGGCCTACCTCGGCGTGAAGGCGGGAATCGAGCACTTCGTCGTGCATCCGGGGCTCACGCGAATGGCGTTCGAGGACCTCTTTGAGGTTGGTCCTGCGGTGACCGACAGCATCGGCTCCTCGCTGGGCAAGCTCGCCGGCATGTTGCAGGAGAGCTCGCCCGAACCGCGCCGTGCACCGCTGCTCGCGCACGAGGCCGTCGCGGGCGCGATGTGGGCGATAATCGGCAACTACGCGGTGCGCAAGCGCGTGCGGTACCTGCCCTCGCTGACCGACCATCTCGCGTTCATAGTGCTAGCTCCATACATCGGCCCGAAGGCTGCGGGCCAAACGATCGACTCGACGCGGAGAAGCCTCGCCCGCGACGAGCGCGGCTAACCGCCCTCCGCTCTCGGGCCAAACAGTCGACGCGCGTCGAAGCCTCGCCTGCGGTTGATCGCGCTCCGCTGTCGGGCCACAACTCCTATCCTGGGCGGTGATGAGCGTCCCCGGCTCGACGAGTACCACGCCGCGGCGAGTCGGGCACAAGGGCGCTGCGCACCTGGCGCCCGGCAACACGTTCGCCAGCTTCGAGGCGGCGGTGCGCGCGGGTGTGGACATGATCGAGTTCGATGTGCTCAGCGAGCACCCGGATGGCAGTGGGCGGCTGCTGCTCGCCCACGACTACGAGGCGCTCCGTGGCCCGCCACCCCCACTCACGCTGCGCGAGGGTCTTGAGCACCTCACCGGCGAGGCGTATGCGGGTATCGAGCTCGACGTGGACGTGAAGCTGCCGGGTTACGGCGAGCGTGTGGTGAGGGAACTGCGTGACGCCGGCCTGATCGAGCGCTCGCTGGTGAGCAGCACTTATCCGGAGGAGCTCGACGCGATGCGTGCGATCGAGCCGTCGTTGCGGGTGGGGTGGTCGGTGCCGCGAGCACGCCGCGACTACACCGAGGACCGGCTGATGGCGATCCCGGCGCTGGCTCTGCTGGCCGGCTATCGAGTCTGGCTACCCGGTCGCGCGAGGGCGGCACTGCGGGCGGGACGCTTCGACGCGATTATGGCGCATTGGCGGGTGGTGACCCGGGCTCTGGTGGATGCGGTGGCAGCCGCCGGCGGGGAGCTATACGTGTGGACGGTGGACGACGCGGCACTGGTCGGCCGTATGACGGCGATCGGTGTCGACGGGATCATCACCAACGATCCGCGCTTGTTCTCGAACTGAGTGGGCTCAGGGCAGCACGCAGGTCGCCGCGCTGAACCCCTTTGGTTCGGCTCCGGCCAGGCTCTTGTGCCCTGCGGTGGTGGGAAGGCTCACAAGGTGCACGGGGTGGCCGCCGCGGCGCCACTCGAATTCCACCTGGCCGCGCAGCGTGTAGGCGCTCGGGGTAGGTTTGAATTCGAAGCTGCGCCCCGCTTGGCGGGTGTATGCGGCGGAGCCGATCGACACGAAGCCGGAGTCAGCGCTCTTGCCGAGGTCGGTCCACTGTTTGGTGGTTGCGTCGAGCGATTGGACCTGAAAGCGCATGTACATCGCATCGTGTGGATGCCCGTCGGTCGGCATCGAACCGCGGATGCCGATCGTGTTGGGGTGGTGGGGTGCGTTGCAGATATCGACGGTCGCCCATAGTTCGGGAGACTTGGCCAACGGCGTGAAGGAGGGTCGGGCGAGGGCGCCCGCCGCTGTTGCAAGCGCTCCGACGGCGATCAGCGCCGACGCAATCCTCCGCAACGAGACCATCTTGTGAAGATAGCGCCGCGGGGATGGTGGGCCGCTGGTAGCGAGAGGTGTGCTATCCACTTTGGCGATGCGGGCGCCAAGCTCAGCGGAGGTCGTGGAGCTACTCGGCCGCGTGCCCGTGTTCTCGACGCTCGAGCAGGCCGACCTGGGGCGCATTGCACAGCTGGCGGTGCCCCGGAGCTACGACGCCGGCCAGGTGGTGTTTCGCGAGGGCGATCGGAGCGACACCTGCTACGTCGTGCACGCCGGCCGCGCGCGGGCCGTGCACGACCACGGCGACGGGCGCACGATCACGCTGGCGACGTTCGGCCCCGGAGACATCTTCGGCGAGCTGGCGCTGTTCGAGGACGAGCGCCGCTCGGCCACCGTGGAGGCGTTGGAGCCGACCAGCGCGTTGGCGGTGCTCGGCCCGGACATGCGCCGCCTGATGGCTGAGCACCCCCAGATCGCGATGCGCCTGCTGATCGCACTCGCGCGGCGTCTGCGAGAGAGCAACGAGCGCCTCGCGCGTCGCTCCTTCCAGACGGTCCAGGGCCGCGTGGCGTCGGCGCTGAGCGAGCTGGTGGCGCAGGCGCGGCCGCAGCTGCAGCAGTCGAGGTCCCTGGCTCCGGGCGCGCCCAGAGCCGGCGAGGAGTCCGGCAACGATGTGGCGATCCTCGCCACCCAAGCCGATCTGGCAAAGCTGGCGGGCAGTTCGCGGGAGTCGGCGAGCCGTTTCCTTGCGGTCCTGGAGCGGGCGGGGGTGATCTCCCAGGGGAGGGGCAAGCTGGTCGTGCACGATCCCGAGGCGTTGCGCTCATATGTCTTCTGAGCGACAGCCGGCTAGGCCGCGGGAGCGCTCGGCCGGGGGGGCGGTGGTGCACGAGGGGCAGCTGCTGGTGATCGTGCCATGCCGGCGCTCCGCTGAGGGTGCGCGCGTGCTGGGGTTGCCGAAGGGTCATATCGACCCTGGTGAGACCCCGCTGCAGGCCGCGGTGCGCGAGGTGCGCGAGGAGACCGGCGTGGAAACAGAGCTCATCGAAGAGCTCGGTGAGGTGCGCTACTGGTACAGGCGCGACGGCCGCACTGTGCCGAAGTCGGTTGTCTTCTATCTGCTGCGTTACATCGCTGGCGACACGGCTGATCACGACGACGAGGTCGAGGAGGCGCGCTGGATTCCGTTGGCGCAAGCTTGCACCGAGCTCACCTATACGGGCGAACGCGAGATCGCCGTGCGCGCGCGGGCGGCGCTGGATCCCTAGAGGGTGCAGCCGACAGACTCGGCTCTCGGGCCGTATGCCTCGGCGAGCTGGGCGGGTGGGCGGGGTCGTCATCGTTTCAGATAGCCTGCTCTGTCGTGCAGGTACTCAACTTCTACTCGACGATCTTCGCTGACGAGCTCAAGCGAGGCCGCAAGACGGCCACGATCCGCCTCGGGGACAAGTCGGGCAAGTACCGCAAGAACCAGTTGGTGCTGGTGACGATCGGCTACCAGTACTCCCCCCGCGAGCGGATTTTCGAGGCTGTCATCGACCAGGTCGAGGTGATGAAGCTCGCGGATCTCTCCCCGCGCGACATCAAGCACGACAACCCCGAGTTCCGCCGCCACGAGGAGTTGATCAACTTCCTCGAGCAGATCTACGGTCGCTCGGTCTCGCCGGAAGACACCGTCACCGTGGTGCGCTTCTCACAGATCCTCGAGAGCCCCACCGGCATGACCGAGGCGATGAAGGGCTTCGGCGGCGCCCAGAACTGACTCGCTGGCAGTTCGTCTGGCACTCTGAGCAAGAAAGTGCCAGCAGGCGCTTGAATTGCTGCCGTGGTCGAGTATAGTGGCTGACTGTTGGCACTCAAGCAAGAAGAGTGCCAAAACCAGGGGCCACACCGCCAGTTTGGGGGCCCCGCGATTGAACTCTCTAGATAGTGGAGGTCTCACCAAGATGAAGCTCAAGCCCCTGGGCGATCGCCTGATTGTGCAGGCGATCGAGGAGGAGGAAAAGACCGCCAGCGGTCTCGTGCTCCCCGATACAGCCAAGGAGAAGCCGCAGAAGGGCAAGGTCCTCGCCGTCGGCGACGGCCGGATCGACGATGACGGCAAGCGCATCCCGCTCGATGTCAAGAAGGACGACGAAGTCCTCTACAGCAAGTACGGCGGGACCGAGATCAAGATCGATGGAGAGGATCTGCTCGTGCTGCGCGAGTCCGACGTCCTCGCCAAGATCGCGTAAAGCGCGCAGGCGCGATAAGGAGAACTGAAAAGACATGGCACACAAGGAGATCAAGTACGACGCCGAAGCGCGCAAGTCGCTGGAGGCGGGCGTGGACGCCGTGGCCAACGCGGTCAAGGTCACGCTGGGCCCGAAGGGCCGCTACGTAGTGTTGGACAAGAAGTTCGGCGCCCCCACGATTACCAACGACGGTGTGACGATCGCCCGCGAGATCGAGGTCGAGGACGTCTTCGAGAACCAGGGCGCCCAGCTGGTGCGCGAGGTGGCGACCGCCACCAACGACGTGGCCGGCGACGGGACGACGACTGCCACCGTGCTGGCTCAGGCGATCGTGCGCCAGGGCTTGAAGAACGTCGCGGCGGGTGCCAACCCGCTGGCGCTCAAGCGCGGCATCGAGAAGGCCGTGGACCAGGTCGTCGCGAGCATCAAATCGCAGGCCAAGGAGGTCTCCGGCAAGGAGCAGATCGCCCGCGTGGCGACGATCTCGGCCGGCGATGAGGAGATCGGCGATGTGATCGCCGATGCGATCGAGAAGGTCGGCAAGGACGGCGTGGTCAACGTCGAGGAGGGCCAGACGTTCGGCATGGACCTCGAGTTCACCGAGGGGATGCAGTTCGACAAGGGCTACATCTCGCCCTACATGGTCACCGATCAGGACCGCATGGAGGCGACCCTGGAGGACCCCTACATCCTGATCGCCAACCAGAAGATCGGCTCGGTCCGCGACGTGCTGCCGGTGCTCGAGGCCGTGATCCAGAGCGGCAAGCCGCTGCTGATCATCGCCGAGGATGTCGAGGGCGAGTCGCTGGCGACGCTCGTGGTCAACAAGCTGCGCGGGACGTTCACCGGCGTGGCTGTGAAGGCTCCGGGCTTCGGCGATCGCCGCAAGCGGATGCTCGAGGACATCGCGATCCTCACCAACGCCGAGGTGATCACCGAGGAGATGGGCCTGAAGCTCGAGAACACGCAGGTCTCGCAGCTGGGAAGGGCTCGTCGCGTGGTCGTCGCCAAGGACAACACCACGATCGTCGACGGCGCCGGTGATGCCGCCGCGATCAAGGGACGCATCAACCAGATCAAAAACGAGATCGAGAACACCGACTCGGACTTCGATCGGGAGAAGCTCCAGGAACGCCTCGCGAAGCTCTCCGGCGGCGTGGCCGTTGTCAAGGTGGGTGCGGCCACAGAGACGGAGATGAAGGAGAAGAAGCACCGCGTCGAGGACGCCCTGCAGGCCACGCGGGCGGCGCTGGAGGAGGGCATCGTGCCGGGCGGCGGCGTCGCGCTGCTGCAGGCCTCGGCCGCGATCAGCTCCAACGGCGCCGTTGCCGGTGCCGAGGACGATGACGAAAAAACCGGTGGGCGCATCGTGCTGCGCGCGCTGGAGGAGCCGCTGCGTCAGCTCGCCGAGAACGCGGGACTGGAGGGCTCCGTCGTGGTCAACGACGTGCGCAAGGCCAAGAAAGGCCATGGCCTCAACGCGGCCACCAACGAGATCGTCGATCTCGTGGCCGCGGGCGTGATCGATCCGGCGATGGTCACCCGCTCGGCGTTGCAGAACGCGGCGTCGATCGCCAAGAACATCCTCACCACGGAGGCGATCGTGGCAGAGGTTCCGGAGAAGGAAGGCGCCGGTGGCGGCGGTGGCGGCATGCCCGACATGAGCGGGATGATGTAGGCAGCAGGCAAGGTTGGGCTGTGAGGGGGCGCTCCGGCGCCCTCTCACATTTAAGTGACGAGGGCCCGGCGTCTTACCGAGCCCCTGTCACGGTCCGTGACCCTGGGGACGGTCCCGCGCTATTCGACCGCCCCGACCCCTCGTGAAGGCTCGCCCACGTACTTCGCCGTCGGCCGAATCAGCTTGCCTTCGCGCTTCTGCTCGAGGATGTGCGCCGACCATCCGGCCACCCGCGCGCAGGTGAACATCGGCGTGAACAGCTCGGCCGGCACTTCCGCGAGGTCGAGCACGACGGCCGACCAGAACTCCACGTTGGTTGCGAGCACGCGGTCGGGCTTGCGCGCGTGCAGCTCTGCGAGCGCGGCCTGCTCGAGCGCCTCGGCGACCTCGAAGCGCGGGGAGCGCAATTCGCTGGCGGTACGGCGCAGGACCCGCGCGCGGGGATCTTCGGCGCGGTAGATGCGGTGGCCGAAGCCCATCAGCCGATCGCCGCGATCGAGCGCTTCCTTCACCCACCGCTCGGCGTCCCCGGTGCGTTCGACCTCCTCCAGCATCTTCAGCACGCGCGAAGGCGCCCCGCCGTGCAGTGGGCCGGAGAGCGCGCCCACCGCGGCCGACAGCGCAGCTGCAACGTCGGCACCGGTCGAGGCGGTGATGCGCGCGACGAAGGTGGAGGCATTGACTCCGTGCTCGGCGGCGGAGACCCAGTAGGCGTCGATCGCCTTCACGTGGTCGGGGTTGGCTTCTCCACGCCAACGGAGCAGGAAACGCTCGGGGATCGAGCGGGCGCGGTCGATCTCATCCTGGGGCACCGGCGGCTGCCCGACGCCGCGTGCGGACTGGGCGACGAACGAGAGCGCCATCACCGAGGCGCGCGCGAGGTTCTCGCGAGCCTGCTCGTCGGTGATGTCGATCAGCTGACCAAAGCCCCACTCCGGCGCGAGCATCGCCAGGCCGGCCTGCACGTCCACGCGCGGGTCACCCGAGCGCACCGTCAGCGGGTGCGGTTCGGCCGGGGGCAGCCCCGGTTTGAAGTGGCCGTCGACCAGCAGGCCCCACACCTGCTCGTAGGGGACGGCACCCACCAAATCCTCGATGTCCACGCCGCGGTAGCGCAGCGCGCCTCCTGCTTTGTCGGGCTCGGCGATCTCGGTCGCGAAGGCGACCACGCCTTCCAGGCCCGCTTGGACCTCGGGTGTTGCTGTCGGAACCGCGCTCATGGCACTCGCTTTCTGGGCTCGTTACGTGACGGTAAGGGGCAGGCTGCGGCGGGTTGCGCCGCCACCGGCCGGGGCTGCCTTGTGGGCAGAGCCATATGATGACTGACACCCGACGGCGAGGAGGCAGAGGTGCCCGACAGCGATTTGATGTTCCGCTCCGCGAGCGAGCTCGCGGGCATGGTGCGCGACGGGGAGCTCTCCGCGCGCGAGCTCGTGCAGACCTCGCTCGATTGTATCGAGGAGCTCAACCCGACGATCAACGCGTTCGTGCAGGTCGATGGCGAGCGCGCACTGGCGGCGGCCGATGCGGTGAAGCCCGGCGACCGCCGCCCCTTCGCGGGGGTGCCGATCGCGATCAAGAACCTCCGTGCGGTCGCGGGCCTGCGCTTCACGTACGGGTGCTCGCTGATGAGCGAGTTCGTAGCCAGCTACGACCACAACGTCACGCGCCGACTGAAGGACGCCGGCTTCATCGTCGTGGGCACCACCACGCTGCCCGAGTACGGCATCCTCCCGACCAGCGAGGCGCGCCTGTTCGGGGCGACCCACAACCCCTGGGACCTGGAGCGCACCCCGGGCGGCTCCTCCGGTGGCTCGGCCGCGGCGGTCGCAGCGGGCATGGTGCCGATCGCGCACGGCAGCGACGGCGGCGGCTCGCTTCGCATTCCCGCGGCGTGCTGTGGCCTGGTCGGGTTGAAGCCTCAACGTGGGCGGATCTCCTCGGCCCCGGAGCTAGGCGACTCGATGCTCGGGATCGACGGGGTGCTGACGCGCACTGTCGCTGACACCGCGGCGGCGCTCGACGTGATGGCCGGCTACGAGGCGGGCGACGCCACGTGGGCGCCGCCACCACACGAGCCGTTCGCGCACGCCGCTGCGCGTGAGCCCGCGCCGCTGCGGATCGCTGCCACGACGCTGCCGCCGGTGCCCGACGCGGTGGTGGATCCGGCAGCGGCGCAGGCAGTGGACGATGCCGCCGAGCTGCTGCGCGAGCTCGGCCACGAGGTCGAGGAGGTCGATCCTCCGTGGCAGGTGGAGGGCGTCAGGGAGCTGTTCGGGGTGGTGTTCTGCACCCATGTCAGCCTCGCGATCGCCTTTTCGGGGACCGTGGCCGGCCGCGAGCCGACGGCCGAGGACATGGAGCCGATGAGCTGGGCGATTTACTCGATGGTGCAGAAAATGAACCCCGTGCAGAGCCTTGGCGCGACCGTGAGGCTGCAGGCGTTTACCCGCCAGCTGGTCGAGTTCCTACAGCCCTACGACGCGCTGCTCACCCCCGCGCTCGCCGAGCGCCCGCTCCCGCTCGGCACGCTCGATCCCGCGGCGCCCAACCCGATGGCGACGTTCACCCGCTCGGGCCTGTTCACGCCGTTCACCCCGGTGTTCAACGCCAGCGGCCAGCCCGGCATCTCGCTGCCGCTGTTCCACGGCGAGGACGGGCTGCCGCTGGCGGTACAGCTGGTGGGCCGCCCGGCGCAGGAGGGGCCGCTGTTGGCGCTCGCCACGCAGCTGGAAGCGGCGCGTCCGTGGGCCGAGCGCCGGCCTGAGTTGGCGGTGTCATAGCGAGCTCAAGACCGCGGCCATCGGCTGCGGCGTGACACCGAAGCGTTCGGCGTCGGCGCATCCCCGCGCAGAGACCATCGACACCTCCATCAGCTCCGCCTCGTCCCAGGTGGCGGGCGCGTGCGTGCCAAAGGCGGCCTCCAGCAGGCGCAGAGTCCGGGCGACCACCGGCGTGGGCACGTGCAGCAGCGGCCGGTTGCGGTGCAGCGCGTGCAAAACCTCCCGCACGATCTCGGCGTGACTGACGGTTTTCGGGCCCGCCAGCTCGAACGAACCGGTGAGCTCGCGATCGCGCAGCGCCGCCATCGTGCAGTCCGCCACGTCCTCGACCCAAATCGGCTGGTAGAGCGCGCGACCGGCGCCCGACATGGGCATCGCCGGTAGCAGCGCGAGCCGCTCCAGCAGCGTCAGCCAGCGGTCACCCGGGGCGTAGACGATCGAGGGGGAGAAGACGACCGAGCGCATCGCGGCCTCGCGCACCGCCTGCTCGGCGAGCGCCTTGGCGCGCAGGAAGCGGGCGCGGCTGTGGGTGGAGGCGGAGAGCGCCGAGAAGAACAGGAAGCGCTCGACGCCTGCGCGCTCGGCGGCCTGGACCATGCGCCACGTGGCGATTCCGCCCAGCTCCTCGATCGACCCGCGCGGCTGGTCGCGGATCGCGGCGGCGAGGTGCACCACCGTGTCCACGCCCCGCATCGCGTTGCGAAACGACGGCGGGTCGGCGAGGTCACCGAGCGCGATCTGCACCCGCACCCGCGTGGCGCCCAGGCGGCGGGGGTCGCGCACCAGGCAACGCACCGAGACGCCTTCGGCGAGCAGGCGACCGAGGAGCGCAGAGCCCACCTGACCGGTGGCGCCGGTTAGCAGCAGCATGGCGCCCCAACCTAGCGGACCGCGAGAGGGTGCGAGCGCGAGCGGCGTGGCGGCCCACTCCACCCGGCCCGGAAGAGCGCTGGAGAGAGCCAAACGTCAGAAACAAAGAGGCCGAAATTGTTGCAACAGCCGACATCGCAAACTACCTTGGGCCGATGGCGAGCGAAATCACCGCCCCTCGGGCTCGCGCGCGCGCCACGCCGATCACGCGCGCCGTCGCGCTCGGCTGGCCGGCGGCCGCGTGGGGCGCGATCGGCGTCACGGCGCTGTTCATCGGCATCACCTGCTGGTGGCTGACGCAGGATCGCAGCATCCCGATCTTCGACGCCGGGCTGCACCTCAGCTTGGCGCTCAACGTCCACCAGGAACTGGCGGCGGGCAACTTCGGCAAGGCGCTCACGCTGAGTGTCCCCTACCCGCCGTTCGCCTACCTCGTCGGCTCGTTGGGCCTTACGCTCGGCGGCGTGGGGGTGGCGCCGCCGATCCTCGCCGAGAACCTCGCATTCGTGACGGCGCTGGCGCTCGGCTGTTACAAGGTCGGACGGATGGCGTTCAGCCCGCTCGCGGGCCTGCTGGCGGTCGTGTTCGCGCTCGGCTCGCCGCTGATCGCCGCCCAGTTCCACGTGTTCATGACCGACGCCCCCGAGACCGCGATGGTGGCGGTGTCGGTGTGGCTGATCATCGCCAGCGAGGGCTTCACCAAACTGCGTGCGTGCGCGATCGCCGGCGTCGCGGTCGGCCTCGGCATGCTCACGAAGGAGCCGTTCCCGGTGTTTGTGCTGGGCGTGTGCCTCGTGACGCTCGGCCGTGGCGGCCGGCGCGCGTGGCCGGGAGTGGCGGTGTTCGTCGTGATCGCGCTGGCGATCGCGCTGCCGTGGTACGTCCACGAGCACAGCTTGATCCAGGGGATCGGAGACCAGGCGACCGCCTCCTCCAGCGCTTACCCGAACTCGCCCGGCCCCGGCCCCAAAGAAATCGCCCCGCCGCGCCTGTCGATCGCGAACCTCGAGTGGTACCTGTGGAACCTCGACAACGTCGAGCTCGGGCTACCGCTGCTGCTGCTCGCCGCGGCCGGCTTCGTGTGGACGGTGGCCGGCTACGTGCGCTCGCGCCCGCGAGCGGGCGACGGGACGGGGCGCGCGCGAGCGGCGGCACGAACAACATCGGGCGAGGCGCATCGTAGTAGCAGGCAGGGGCGTGGCGGGAAGGGCGGGCAGACGAAAAGGAAGGGTTCGCCCGTGCGCCCGACAAGCTGGCGCGCACGCGAGGACGGTGGGGCGGCCACCCCACAGGCCGCGCCCGAGCGGTCCTCGGCAAGCCCGCTGGCGCTGGAGCTGACGGTGGGCGCGTTCTTGTCGTGGCTGATCTTGACCGAGACCTACTTCCACGACACCCGCTACAGCATGCCGCTGCTGCTCTACCCCGCCGTGTTCGCGGGGGGGTGGATCGCGCACTTCGCGGGCCGCCGCCGGGCCCTCGCAATGGGAGCGCTCACGGTCGTGGTGGTGGCGAACACGCTGGGGAGCACGTTCGGCGTGGGCGAACAGTTCCGCATTACCCTGCCCGGAGCCTCTGCCACCGCGCTTCAGCAGCCCGGCTACCTGACGCTGTACCCGGGCGGGTTCCTCGTTTCGGGGCCGCACCGCGACGGCGACCTGCTCGCGACGTTGAGGGCACTGCGGCGGGGAGGCGTGCGCTACATCGTGTGGAACCAGCGGCAGGGAACCTTCGAAGCGTCGTTCTCCAACGGCGGTGTGGCGGCACTCGCGCAGATCGCCCAGTTGACGGCGGCCGCTACGCCGACGGCCTCGCTCGGCCGGCGCGAGGCGGTGATGGCGCACGGGAAGATCGCCCCCCACGAAGTGCCTCCCTGCGTCAAGCTCGACGACGGCAGTGGCGTGTGGATTCGGGTCGGCAACCCGACGGCGCCGGGCGCCCAGGACTACTGCCCGCTGCCCCACCCGCACTACTATGGCCCCAAGCAGCCCTGACGCCGGGTGCCGGGCGGCGCAGGCCGCTACGTGCCGCAGTGGCAGGCAAGCGAGGGGACGCCGCTAATATCCCTCTCCCGCAAGCAGCCAACATCGACTCGAGAAGGAAGCGAATGGCCTACGTGATCGCAGAGCCGTGCATCGGCACCAAGGACAACTCCTGCGTCGAGGTGTGCCCGGTGGACTGCATCCACCCGACGCCCGACGAGCCCGGGTATGACGCCGCCGAGATGCTGTACATCGACCCCGATGAGTGCATCGACTGCGACGCCTGCGTGGAGGCCTGCCCCGTGGACGCCTGCTTCGCGGAGGACCAGCTGCCCGAGGAGTGGCAGAAGTACACGCAGATCAACGCGGAGTACTTCGCCAACAGCCGTTAGCGCCGGCCTGCATGGGGTGGGGGAGGGATCATCCGCGCGGGTGGCTGCGGGGGCCCAACGCGTGGGCGTGGGGCCTCCATGCCCCACGACGGCGGTTGCTGGCTCTCCCGCTCAGGCCATCGGCAGCGACATGCCCACCGGCTGGGCGCTCGGCGGCGGGGGGCTGGCCGTCTCGTCGCCGTCGGTTGCTCCGTTGCCGTTGAGCACCGGCAGCTCCAGCGGGGCCATCGCGATCAGGCCCCGCGCCGCCCGGCGGATCGCCTGGGCGGCGGGGTCGTCGGGGTCCTCGATCACGAGCGGCACGCCGTTGTCGGCGTGCTCGCGCAGGGGCATCGTCAGCGGTACCTTGCCGAGCAGCGGCACGTCGAGCTCGTCGGCGAGCGCCTGTCCGCCGCCCTCGCCGAAGATCGTGAAGCGCTCGCCCGCGGGCGTGGTGAAGCTCGACATGTTCTCGATCACGCCGCCGATCTCCAGATCGACCTTGTGCGCCATGTGCGCGGAGCGGCGCGCGACCTTCTGCGCGGTCGGCTGCGGCGTGGTCACGATTATGAACTGCGCCTGCGGCAGCAGCTGCGCGAGCGTCATCGACACGTCGCCGGTGCCCGGGGGCAGATCCACGAGCAGGTAGTCCAGCGCGCCCCATTCCACGTCCTGCAGGAACTGCGTCAGCGCCTTGTGCAACATCGGCCCGCGCCACACCACGGCGGCGTCCTCCTCGACGAAGAAGCCGATCGACATGACCTTCACGCCGTGCGCGTCGAGCGGGATGATCTTGCGCTGCGCTGAGACTGGCGGGCGGGTGGCGCCGAGCCCGTACATGCGCGGGATCGAGTAGCCCCACACGTCGGCGTCGAGAATGCCCACGTGCTTGCCTTCGGCCGTCAGCGCGGCGGCGAGGTTGGCGGTGAGCGTCGACTTGCCGACGCCGCCCTTGCCGGAGCCGATGCACAGGATGTTAGAGACCTGCGCGAGCGCGCCCTCGGGCAGGCTGCCACGGCCGAGCTTCTGCTGCAGGGCCTGCTTCTGGGTGTCGGTGAGCACGTCGAAGTACACGTTCACGTGCGTCACGCCCTCGAGCGCGGACACCGCCTGGGCCACCGAGGTCTGGAAGTGGCCCTTGATCGGGCAGCCCGGCGTCGTCAGCGAGACCGTCACGTCGACGACCCCGTTGGCGCTGGGCTCGATCGAGCGCACCATGTCGAGCTCGACGATCGAGCGGCGCAGCTCGGGGTCGATCACGACCTCCAGGGCCTTCATGATCTGCTCGCGCGTGGGCACGAGCCCATCTTCGCAGAACTCGACTACCGCTCCGCTGCAGGGCACACGATCCGGTAGTCGCAGTGCGCGCACGCCGTCGGCGAGGGGGTGGGCTCAAAGTCATGCGCGAGGATCCCTGCCCCCGCGTCCAGCACCGCCTGGCGCACCCACTCGCCGCTGCCCGCCCCGGCGGGGACCGGCACCTTGCGGTCGTCGAGCACGTAGTAGTAAGCCTGGCGCGTCTCCGTGAGGCCCCACGCCTCCCGGGCCGCGATCGCGTAGAGCGAGAGCTGGATGTCCTCGCCCAGCTCCTCCGCGGTTTTGGCGTAGCCGGTCTTGTAGTCGATCAGCTCCCACCCACCCTGCGGCAGGCGGTCCACGCGATCGACCCGCCCGCGCACGTGGTGGGGCCCCAGGTCAAACGCGAACGGACGCTCGAACCACACCGGCCGCGCGGGTTCCTCGCGCAGCCGCTCGTGGTAGCGGGTGAGCGCCGCCCGCGCCTTGCCCAATAGCTCGCGTTCTCGCGGGCCGTCACCCATTGCGCTGCGCCGCCACGCCACGTCGAGCAGCTCCAGCAGCTCCGCGAGCGTACCCGGCGTACCGCTGCCGCCCGTCCCCTGCGCTGACTCGCCCGCTGCCGGCTCGTCGTCACTGCACCCAGCGCGATCCTCGACCTCCGTGGCCGCGTGGAAGCGTTCCAGGACCTGGTGCACCACGATCCCGAAGCGTTGGTGGATCGTCTGTTCGGTCGGGATTTTCAGAACCCGTGCGAACTTGTAACGCAACGGGCAGCCGCGGTAGGTCTCGACGTCCGAGGCCGAGAGCACCAGCCCCTCCCCCTTGCGGGGCAGGAACGCCTCGAGCGTCGGCTCGTCGCGCGCTGCCACCGCCAGTGCGCGTGCGTTGCGCCCGCGCCGCTCGCCCTGTCCACCCGCGAGCGGATCGCCGTCGGTGTGCTCCTCGCGCAGCAGCTGATCCAGCGGCGAGCTCTCGTAGATCTCCCGTTGCAGCGGTGTCATCGCCGCGCGCAGGCGCGCATTGACGTCCTGCAGCGCGGCCTCCCCCGTCTCTCCCGCGGGGCGCTCGGAGAGCGCCGCCAGCTTCAGCAGCTCCAGGTATCTCACCACCCCGTGGGAGACGTCGAGCTCGGTGTCGAGCCGCAGCTCGCCGAGGCGCCCGGCGATCCGCGCGACATCCCCGAGCACCTCCTCGCGCATCAGCCGCAGCGTTGCCTGCAGCGTCCCCTCGGGGGGCTCGTCCACGTGCGCGGCCTGCGACTCCTCGTGGGTGCGCTCCTCCGAGGCTGCCGTCAGATGAATCGCCAGCGCCCGAGCGGTTGGCCGCGGCGAGGAGCCCACGAACTCCTCCGCCAGCTCGCACAGCGCCGCCAGGTCGGCGAGCCGCTGCGCATGCTCGCCATCGGCGGCCAGCAGTGCTCGCCGGCGCATGCCGAGGCGCTCGATCAGGCGACCGACGAACAGATCGGCGCGCATCGTGTCGAGCCCCCCCGACGCCCAGCGGTGCAGTTCCAAGAAGCGCCCGATCCGCTCGCGCGCCTCCGGTGGCAGCTGCGAGGACTCCATCGCGCCGGCGAGCGCCGCCACCACGTCCAGGCGCTGGCGGCGCACCATCTGAATCACCCGCGCCAGGTCGACCTGGCGCAGCTCGATCGGGGGCCGCGCCAGCGCGCGCACCGCCGCCGCCGCATCCCGCGGGTCCACGAGCAGGCGCATCCACGCGAGCACATCCCGAACCTCCGCCCGCTTCAGCAGCTCTCCTCGCTGCGTGGTGCGCTCGTCGCCTTTGGTTCTCGGATCGTCGAGCGAGGAGGAGGGCACACTCAAGAGGATATGTGCCAGGGCTCTACCCTCCAAGTGTGGACGCGATCGACTGGAGCACGGCGCAGCGCGTGGGGGAGCTGCTCGCCGGGTCTCCCGCGACTGAGAGCGCGACCGCGCGGACGCTCGGCGATACCGTGCGGCCGCTGGCGTTGCGGTTCGCCCGCCGTGTGGGCGAGTACTCCGGGCTTGAGCTCCCCGAGCAGCTGCCGCCCCTCGAAGCGGTCGATCGACCCGGCTGGATCGCCGCCAATCTGCAGACGATGCGCCCGGTGCTCGAGTCGCTGGCCGCGGAGGGGCTCGGCCCGGGGGGGCGCCCCACCGGCCGCATGCGCTTCAGCTCGAAACGCCCGGGCCAGGATCTCGGGCCGCTGTATGACGCGCTCAGCGCCGCCGGCGGCCTGTTGATGGGGGCGCAGGTAGGGGCGATGGCGGGCATGCTCTCCCAGCGGGTGCTCGGCCAGTACGACCTCGCCCTGCTCGACCCCACCGTCGCGCCGCGCCTGCTGCTGGTCGCCCCCAACCTCGCTCAGGCGGCGCGCACGATGCAGGTGGACAGCGAGCAGCTGCTGGTGTGGGTGACGATCCACGAGATCACCCACGCCGTCCAGTTCTCCGGGGCGCCGTGGCTGCGCGAGCACCTCGCGGGGATCATGCGGCAGTTGATCGCGGGTCTGCAGGTGTCGGTGTCGCTGAGCGCGCTGCTGCGCCTCCCCAGCGCCGGCGACGCCCGCGCCTTCGCCGAGCGCCTGCGTCACGGTGAACTGGTGCGCCTGACGCTCGGCGAGCAGCGCTGGCAGTTGGTCGAGCGCCTGCAGGCGACGATGTCGCTCGTGGAGGGTCACGCCGAGCACGTGATGGACGCCGTCGGCGCCGAGGTGCTGCCCTCGCTACCACGTCTGCGCGCCGCGATGACTCGCCGCCGCGAGCACCGCGGGCTGCCGTGGCGCGTGCTCGAGCGGCTGTTGGGGCTGGAGCTGAAGATGCGCCAGTACGACGAGGGCCGTCGCTTCTGCGACGCCGTCGTGCTCGCCGGCGGGCCGGTCGCGCTGGCGCGCGCATGGCGCTCGGCGGAGGATCTCCCCACCGCCGCGGAGCTGCAGGCGCCGGAGCTCTGGCTGGCGCGCGTGGGGTGAGGGGCCCGGCTGCCAGCGAGGGCGGATCCGCGCGGCTCTCGCGGCGGCAGGAGTGAGTGCAAAGGGCAACAGGGGGTGAGCAAAAAAGCTTTGCTGTTGGGTATTGACAAGTCTAGGGTGGTGGTGTACGGTCTCCTTTGTCATGGTCATCCCTGGTGGGGTGGCAGGCATACATAGGATCTGGTTTGGGTCGCCGCCTCTGTGGTTGACCTCAAGCGCTAGCAGGGTGCGTATTGGTTGGGAGAGGAATGCCGGGTCGCAACGGATGAGGGAGTTGGGAATTAACGTGGTTTCGAGTGGGAGATACGTAGCGGGGATGTGCGCGTCCCGTCAGCGGAGTGATGCTAGATGCGCCAGCTTGGCGCTGTCGCATCTCTCTCTCTCTCTCTCTCTCTTCGGCTAGCGACCTAGCGGCAGAGGCCCCTCGTCTTCCGGCCCGACCGGGCCCCGTAACGTTCCCCACGCGGGGAGGGCACAGGCCGCGCTTGGGGTGGTCGGCGTGAGCCCCGCGCGTGGCAGCGGTGCGGCATTGGCGCCAAGGAGAGCCAGGCGTGACGGCGCGGCTAGAGGCGCTCCGAGTGAGTCGGCGCTGGCGCGCGCGCGTGTAAACGACGTGACCCACCCCCGCACGCGGGTGGGTGAGATCCAGCGCTCGCGGCTGCTGGCCGGTGCGGCCGCGACGATCGACGAGCTCGGTTACCCGCGGGCGACGGTCGGGCAGATGACCGCCCGCGCGCGGGTTTCGCGGCGCACCTTCTACCAGATGTTCGCCAACCGCGATGAGTGTTTCGCGGCGGTGCTGGATGAGGTCGCCGCTGTCATCGGCGCCGAGCTGGCCGCGGCGGAGCTGGGCGGCCTGCCGTGGCGGGAGCGGGTCCGCGCGGGCCTGTGGAGGGTCCTCGCGTTCCTCGACCGCGAGCCGGCGCTCGCGCGAGTGTGCGTGGTGCAGGCGTTGCGTGCCGGCCCGCTGGTACTGGAACGCCGTGAGGCGGTTCTCGCACAGTTGGCGGCGGTGGTGGACGAGGGTCGCGAGGATGGCGCTCGCGGCGAGGGCCTGACCCCGTTGACCGCAGAGGGCCTGGTCGGCGCCGCGTTCGCGATCGTCTACTCGCGGCTGTCACACAGAGACGGTGAGCCGTTGACGGGGTTGCTTGCGGAGTTGATGGCGATGATCGTGCTGCCCTATCTCGGCCCGGCGGCGGCGCGCCGGGAGCGGATTCGCCCGGCGCTCACCGCGCCACCGGTGACCCCGAGTGCGCCCGCTCCCGCCGCTCCGCGGAGCGCCCGCGACCCGCTGGCGGATGTGAATTTGCGTCTGACTCACCGGACGGCGAGGGTGCTGGAGGGTGTCGCCGAGCTGGGCCGGCGCGGCTCGGATCCCAGTAACCGCGAGGTTGCGACGTACGCGGGGATCACCGACCCGGGGCAGATCTCGAAGCTCTTGCGTCGCCTGGAGCGCCTCGGGTTGTTGGTCAACAGCGGGGCCGGTCACGCCAAGGGCGAGCCGAACGCGTGGGCGCTGACCCCGAAGGGCCAGCAGGTTACGCACAGCATCCGGGAGCACAGCGCCCCCCACGAGCGGCGGGCCGCGTGATGCCACGGGCGCGCTCATCTATCTCGTCGAGGGCGTCGGTGCTCCCAGTACGCGGCGCGCGGACGGAGCCTGTCCCGCCGCAACGACTTCACAACACCAACCGAGGAGACAACGTGACACCCACAGCGCATATCGCGAAGCCCGCCGTCGCATCCGAGACCGGTCGCTTCGCGCTGCTCCGTGGCTCACACCGTGCTCCAGGGAGTAGTGCGCCCTCACGCGCCCTGCTCGCCGTTCCTTTCCTGGCGCGTTCCCTCGCGCTCCTCTGCGCCCTCGTGGGCGCCTTCGCCTTTACTTCCGTCGCCCAGGCCGAACCGCCCAGGCTAGTCTCCTACGGCAGCTTTAGCCCGGGTTTCGCTGTCGGTGTCGCGGTCGAACAATCCAGCGGCGACATCTTTGTGGCTGACCTCGACAACGAACAAGAAACTCCGATCGCCAAGTTCGACGCCGCGGGGAAAGCGATTTCGCCACCGCCGTCGTTCGGAACGAACTTCGAGGGTGGCGTGGCCGTGAACCCTACCAATGGCGATCTCTACGTGCTCAATCTCCTCGGCACGATCCAGACGTTTAACTCGAGCACCGGCGCGCCGATCGGCACACCGTTCCCGGTCCCTGTCTCGGGAAGCATTTTCGAACGAATACATCAGATCGCAACCGATTCGCTCGGGAACATCTATGTGCCCAGCCCGTCGGAAAACGCGGTGCTCGAGTACAACCCGACCGGGACGCTGCTGAACACCTTCACCGGCGAAGGGACGCTGAAAGCACCGACGGGCGTCGCGGTCGATTCCTCCGGCGACGTGTGGGTGGCTGATACCGGCAACAACCGGGTCGAGGAGCTCAGTCCCGCCGATCTACCGCTCGGTGAAATCAATGGTGTGCACGGGGTCGCGTCGCTCGCGCTCGACGGTCACGGCGATGTGTTCGCGATCGTCGATAACACCGAAGACTTCTGCGGCTCTGTGAATCCGCCGTGCGCGCATCTCGTGGAGTACAGCGCCACAGGGATTCAGCTCGCTGACATTGGAGCTGGTTCGTTTCGCTCGGGTTCGGACGATCTGCTGGCCGTCGATGAAGCGACCGGCCGCGTATACGTGACCGACGTCGAGAGTGGAAAGGTGTGGATGTTCGGGCCGCCCGCTCGTCCCGTCGTTGGTAGGGAGTTCACCGCCGAAGTCGGCAGCTCCGAAGCGAAGCTCGGTGCGCTCGTGAACCCAGGCGGAACCCAGACGACGTACCGCTTCGAATACGACACCAGGGAATACAAAGAAGGCGAAGCGCCCCACGGTCAGAGCGTGCCGTTCCCAGAAGGCAGTGTCGGCGAAGGCCTAACCTCGCACGCGGTGTGGGCTACCGCGAGCGGTCTTGCGCCGGGCACCACCTACCATTATCGCGTTGTCGTGACGAACGAAGTAGGGCCACCCGTCTACGGTCCGGATCAGACGTTCACGACCGAGACTGCCGAACAGGCGTCGTGCCCGAACGAACAGCTCCGTGGTGGGTTCTCCGCGAAACTGCCCGATTGCCGCGCGTACGAGCTCGTCACGCCGGCCAATAAGGACTCAGTCTCCTTCGACGCCGGGGCTGAGGCGAGTGGGGTCGACTTGGTCGCTGACGATGGGAATGCGACTCCCCTCATCACCACCGAATCGTTTCCGGGTGCGTCGAACGGCGGCCTCTACTACGTGGCGACGCGTGGTACGGCCGGCTGGAACTTGGAAGACACCGTCCCATCGGAATCATATACGGGGGCGCTGTGCTCAGAACATAACAACTCCGTAGAAGTCTACTCGAATCAGATCTCTGAGGATCTCATCACGTTCAACGAGGATACGAGCGCCATCGAGCCCGCAGAAGAGGACAAGGAAGCGTGCAACGCCGACGGGCTGCAGGTGGTGCCCGGTGAACCGGTGGGCTATCAGAACCTCCTGTTGCGTGACAACGCGACCGGGGCTTACCAGCTCGTCAACGCTCCCCCGCCAGGTGTGACGCCGGCAAACGCTTACTTCCGGGGGGCCTCGGCGGATCTCAGCCACGTCGTCTTCAGCGAGCGGGCGGCGCTGGCAGCCAAAGCGCCGAGCCTCGATGTCGGGGGCCCTGAAGATCTGTATGAATGGGACGAAGGCGCCCTGCGCTTGCTGACCGTGCTCCCGGGAGGGGCTGGCGCGCCCGGGTCGCTCGCCGAAGTGCCGACCGGCAGTGGTCACGCGGGCAGTCACGCGATATCGGAAGACGGCTCGACTATCCTGTTCACCTCGGCCGGGGCTCTCTATGCGCGGCTCGACGGTGAACGCACCGTGCAGGTCGACGAATCGCAAGGCGGGCAGGGTGCGAGCGGCGGCGGGTCTCTGCAGGACGTGAGCGCCGATGGCTCCAGAGTGCTGTTCCTCGACGAAAGCCGGTTGACCGAAGAATCGACCGCCGAATCTGGCAAGCCCGATCTCTATGAGTGTTTATTGACCGAACACGCCACGCACTGCGAATTGTCCGACCTGAGCGTCGCGAAAGGCGGTGAACACGCCGATGTGCTTGGCGTCGTGCCCTTCGCCGCTCACGACAGCTCACACGTCTACTTTGTCGCGGAGGGAGTGCTGGCCACCAACACGCGCGAATACACCGACAGCGAAGGCCACACGGTCAGGGAAGGCGCCGAACCCGGCCAGCACAACCTGTACGTGTATGAGCCAAATCCGGCTGAACCCGGACAGTTCAAGACGGCATTCATCGCGACGCTCAGCGAAGCAGACGGCGATTCGGATGTCCTCTCGCCTGATGGCTCGTTGTTCGCGTTCGACTCGGTCAAGAGCCTGACCGGCTATGACAATGTCCCTTCGAGCGGCGCACCGGTCGAAGAGATCTTCCTCTACGACGCGGCCTTACAGCAACTCGTGTGCGCCTCATGCGATCCCAGCGGCGAAGCGCCGATACCCGGTGGGGGAACGCGGCTTGGGTCCTCCCCCTTCACGAGGCGTTCGCTCGCGGATGGCGGCCGTCTGTTCTTTGACACAGAGGAAGCGCTGGTGCCGTCGGATACGAACGGGCAGGTCGACGTGTACGAGTACGAGGATGGCCAGCCGACCTTGATCTCCTCCGGCACGAGCGAAAGCGAATCCCTGTTCCAGGGTGCGAGCGAAAGCGGCGATGACGTGTTTATCAGCACAGCCCAGCAGCTGGTGGCACAGGATACTCAGCCGGGGATGCGAGTGGTCTATGACGCGCGCGTGGGTGGCGGCTTTGCGGCTCCCTCGGCCCCGGCGCCGTGCACGACCACTGATGCTTGTCGCAGCCCGGTCCCGCCGCAGCCTGCGATCTACGGCGCGCCGGCGAGCGCGACGTTCTCCGGGGCGGGCAACCTCACGCCGCCCCCGCCGACGGTCGTCAAACCCAAACCAAAGACTGCCGCCCAGCCAAAGGCCGAAAAGCTCGCCAAGGCGCTGAAGATCTGTCGTACCAAAAAGAACAAGCAGAAGCGCCAAGTGTGCGAAAAGCAGGCCCGGGCTGAGTACGGCCCGACGAAAGCTAAGAAGAGAGCAAAAGCGAAGAGCTCAGACCGAACCAGCAACGACCGGGGGACAAAGTAATGAGGATCACCAAGCCCACAAAACTAGCCTCTCTCGGACGAGCAGCAGCAGTCAAGCCTCTGGCACTAGTATTCACACTAGTCCTCGCCTCCCTCGCCTTCGCCGCCGCCCCGGCGCTCGCGGCCGGTGAACCCCACCCGGTCATCGAACACACCGGCTTCGAAACAGACACGTTCTCCAACCCGAACGGGATCGCGGTCGACGAATCGACGGGCGATGTATATGTCGCGGCGATCGGCACGAACTCGGTCTACAAGTTCAACGCAAAAGGCGAACCGGTCGACTTCAACTTCCCCGCTGGCTCCAAGGAGGCACTCGGGAACACACTAAGGGGAGCTGACACGCCAGCCGAATCGTTCTCGTTCCCGTCGGTGTACGGCACGCCCGCGGCGATCGCTGTAGATAACTCGCTCAGTCCCTCAGATCCTTCCGCCGGGGACCTGTACGTGATGGACGCCGGCCACGGCGTGATCGACAAGTTCAACTCCGAAGGCAAGTACCTCAGCCAGATCACCGGCTTCGGAGCTGCGACGGGCTCAGCTGAACGCGAATTGCTGGGGATCGCCGTCGACTCGGCCGGCAGCCTCCGTGCCACCGTCGCTCGCCTTCCCGTGGTGGGCGCTGCCGAAAGTTTGCCTTCCGTCGCGATCGACGTGTTCGATGACTCGGCAGCGAACCATCTCATCGCGGAGCAAGTCAACGAGCAAGGCGGCACTTTGGGGGGCCTTCACGACCTCTTGCAGTCGGATGGTTTCGCCGTGGGTCCGACTGGCGATAATTACCTGCTCTATGAAGGGTGCTCGTGCATGGTGAGGTTCGGACAGAAGTTATCGCCGCTCGGGCTGATCGACGACGGCGGATCGGGGGATGTCGCTCTCGCCACGGATCCGGCTACTGGCCACGTGTACGCCGACGCACAATCCTCCGTTGCCGAGTGGGACACCGGGGCGATGGACCACGGCGGCAAGGGAACAAGCCAACTACAGGAAGGCGTAGGCACGCTCGTCTCGCGCTTTGGCTCCTCGCAGCTCTTGGGCTCCTCGGGGCAGGGCGGGATCGCGGTGAATGGTGCCAGCGGGGAGATCTATGTTTCAAACCCGGCTGATGGCAAGGTCTACGTGTTCGGCAGCGATGCGCCCGCGGTGACCGTCGGGTCGGCCACTGCGGTAGCCAAAGAAGCCGCGACGCTGCACGGCACCGTGGATCCTCGCGCCAGCGCGGTCGCTACCTGCGAGTTCGAATACGGCATCGTCAACGAATTCGGACAGGGCAGCTACGAAGACAGCGTTCCCTGTGCGCAGACGCCCGTCGAAATCGATGCCGGATCGAGCGCGGCGCCGGTCTCCGCCGAAGTCGTCGGTCTTCAGGCGGGTCAGCTCTACCACTTTCGTCTCACTGCCGTGAACGCGAGCGGCTCGAGCCTGAGTAGCGGCCTGGTGGCAACCCTCGGTGTGGGCTTCGGCATCAAGACCTTTGAAGTGTCGTTCCTGAACGAAGATGGCTCTCCCGACACGCAGGCTGGGTCGCATCCGTACCAGATGGTGGTTAACTTCACAGTAAACTCGCATTACCAGCGCATGGAATCCGACGCCGACTCGCCCTACATCCGCGAGCCCGGAGGCACTCTGAAGGATCTCGCCGTCGATCTTCCTCCCGGACTGGTTGGCGACCCGAACGCGACGGCCAAGAAGTGCACGCTGCTCGAACTGCGATCAGAGTCAGAAGGCTCAGGTAGCGCTGGGGGAGGATGTCCCCACCAATCGATTGTTGGCTTTGAGCACTTAAGCTGGTCCGAACAGACGCCATATGCGTCAGAATGGGAAAAATCGCTTGCGAATATGGTGCCTCCCCGTGGCGTTGCGCTGCAGCTTGGCACGAACTTCGTCCTACCTCTGCTGTTCGTCAACAATGACGTGCAGGCTGGCGGTGACTACCCCATTCAGTCGACGATCGTGAATGCGCCGCCGGCCGCCCCATTGCTCACGAGTCGTGTGACGATTTCGGGTGTCGTCGGGGAAGGTACGACGCGTAAGCCGTTTTTGACGTTGCCGACAGGCTGTCACGGTCCGTTGCACTCGTCGATTGAAGTGGATTCCTATCAAGAACCCAGCGTCAAAGTGAAAAAGGAAGAAGTGACGCGTAACTCCGCCGGCACGCCGGTGTCGTTGACTGGTTGCTCGAAGTTGTTGTTTCCCCCGACGATCAGTGTGTCGCCAGATACGACGAATGCGAGCAGCTCCTCGGGTTTGACCGTGGGGGTGCATGTTCCACAGACGGCGGCGCATAACCCGGAAGGGTTGGCGGAGTCGGGATTGCGGAATACGACGGTGGCTTTGCCCTCGGGCGTCGCGCTCAACCCGTCGGGTGCCAATGGTCTTGAAGCATGCTCGGCGGGGCTGGCCAGCTTTGAAGGGTTCAAGGAATTCAACAAAGGAGCGGAACCGGGGGTACAGACGGCGACGTTCAACCCGGATGCGCTCGAAGGCCTGTTGCCTGGTGTGAGCCTGTGCCCGAACGGGTCGAAGATCGGCGAAGTGACGATCCACACGCCGCTGCTGCCCGACCCGCTGAAGGGCTTCGTGTATCTCGCCAGTCAAGAAGCGAACCCGTTCGGGAGCCTCGTCGCGATGTACATGATGGTCGAAGACCCGATCTCGGGGAGCACGATCAAGCTCACTGGGGAAGTGCAGCTCTGCGAAGGGGCGGGGCAGGTGATCGAAGGTGTCTCCTGCCAGGGCCAGGGGCAGATCATCACGACGTTCAAGAACACCCCCGACCTGCCATTTGAAGAACTAGAACTGCACTTCTTTGGCGGGGAACGCGCACCGCTGAGCACACCCTCACGCTGTGGGACCTACACGACGACCGCGATCTTCACGCCGTGGGACGGCAACGCCCCCGTCACCTCGACCTCGAGCTTCCAGATCGAACACGGCCCGGCCGGCGGCCCCTGCCCCGGTGCTAGCTTGCCATTCAACCCGAGTGTGACCGGTGGTGCGACGAACATTCAGGCGGGTGCGTTCTCGCCGTTGACGGTCACGGTGAACCGCAAAGACGGCGAACAGAACCTGAAGTCGCTCGTGGCGAAGTTGCCGCCGGGTCTGTCGGGTGTGCTGTCGGGTGTCGAACTGTGCCCCGAACCGCGGGCCAATGAAGGGTTGTGCGGGGAAGCCAGCAAGGTCGGCGAAGCGACGATCAGCGTCGGTGTCGGCAATCAGCCGTTCACGGTCACGGGCGGGAAGTTCTACCTCACCGGACCCTACAACGGCACGGGCGCCTGCACGGTCGGGGAAGCGGGTTGTGCGCCGTTCGGGTTGACGTTCGAGGTGCCCGCGAAGGCCGGCCCGTTTGATCTCGAGAACACGAAGAGCAACCATCCGCCGTGCGACTGTGTGGTCGTAAGGGGCAAGATCGAACTGAACCCGATCACGTCCGCGATCACGATCACGTCGAACCCGCCGGGCTCTACGTATTCGATCCCTACGAGCATCGAAGGGATTCCCCTCGAAATCCAGCACATCAACGCGACCACCACCCGGGGGGACTTCCAGTTCAACCCAACGAACTGCGAAAAGATGTCGCTCGAAGGCACCGTGCAACTCAATGAAGGCGGCACGAGCACGATCACCACGCCGTTCCAGGTCACCAACTGCGCCGCGCTGAAGTTCGAACCCAAATTCTCGGTCTCGACGTCCGCGAAGACGAGCCGGACGGATGGGGCGAGCCTGACCGCGAAGCTGACCTACCCGAACGTCCCGCAAGGCACCGATGCGGACATCGCCAGGGTCAAAGTCGAACTCCCCAAACAGCTCCCCAGCCGCCTAACGACGCTACAGAAGGCGTGCTCAGCCACGCAGTTCGAAGCAAACCCCGCCGGGTGCCCGGCGGCGTCGAAGATCGGCTACGCGACCGTGCATACCCCGCTGATCCCGGTCCCGTTGCAGGGCCCCGCGATCTTCGTCAGCCACGGTGGGGAAGCGTTCCCGTCGCTGACACTGGTACTGCAGGGCTACGGCATCACGATCGACCTCGTCGGTACCACCGACATCAAGAAAGGGGTCACCTCAACAACATTCAAGACGGTCCCCGACCAGCCCTTCTCAAGCTTCGAACTGACGCTCCCCGAGGGCCCCTACAGCGCGTTGACGACCGCCGGGAACCTCTGCACCGCGAAGAACCTCACGATGCCCACCGAATTCATCGCGCAGAACGGCGCCGAACTCCACCAGGCCACGAAGATCGAAGTCCAGGGTTGCGGCAAGGCGAAGAAGGCACACCATCAGCGCAAGAAGCACAACCGCAAGAAGAAGACAAAGAGAAGAAAGAAGAAATAAGGAACCACGCAGCCAGCCGCGAGCGAGTCGGCCCTTGCTCCTGCCCGGATGCGCCCTCTGCCGCTCGCTCTGTCGTGTCGCTCTGCCGAGGCTCAGGCTTCCCAACGATCTCCTGGGCCCATGCGATCGCCGCGGCGGCCCACTTCAGCGCCTGGTCGCGGTCGAGACCGAGCGGGGTTTCGGATCCGTAGCGCTCGTCGGAGGCGGCGAGGAGCCGGCGGGCAAGGTCGCCGTTTGTGGCCATGACGCCGCGAGCTCCCGACCCTCACGCAGGGCGGAGTTGATCACGGTGCCGTATACGTCGTCGCGCCACTCGCGGACGCTCTCCTCGCTCCTGACGATGACGTCCGCCCACACCTCGAGCCCGTTCAGCGTTCTGCGCAACCGTATGGACTCCTTGACGATGTCCTCGACCTCTGGCTCGATCACCAGGAAGTCCAGGTCGCTGTGCTCGCCGGCCTGCCCGCGGGCATACGAGCCGAACAGGATCACCCGGCTTCCAGGCGGAGCGGCCCGCAGAATCCGCCGGCCGGCCTCCCGTATCACGGCGTCGTCGAACATCCTGCGTCCATGCGTGCTCAGCTGTGCTTGCTGATGAGCTTGAGCTTCTCGACGGGGACCACGGGAAGGTCCAGGGTTTCGCCGCGGTCGTTGGAGATCTCGATCATCTTGTGGCCACCGAAGTCGTGGACGACTGTGCCGGTGGTTCCGGCAGGCCATGTGCCGGCCCCTTCGTCCTTGTCGATCGTCTCGGTGAAGGCGACGACGTCGATCTCTCTGATCGCCTGCTTGACGGTGGCCATGGCTCCCCAGTCTAGGGCCTTGGAAAGGCGGTCGTCATTCGCGGTGGATCACTTGCGCCGGTGATCAGCCAGGCCGTCCTCACGTCGATGATGCGCCCGCCCCGATCGCCGCGTCCGCGTACCGGTACCACGACCACGCACTCTACGCCCCAGGGCCGTTTATCGCGCACGGAGCTTACCGGCGCCAGGAGGATCCCGGTCTGGATCGCGCCTTCGAGGTAGTCGATGTTCTCGATCGTGATGCCGAGGATGCGCTCGAAGCCTCTGGCCTTGGAACCGCCGTCCGTATGGGTGAGGTCCAGCGAGTATCCGGCAAGCTTCTCGTGTACGCCCAGCGCCTCCGCGGCGCGCGGAAGCAACTCGCCGACGGCGGGTAGCGCATAGTTCATCGCTGTGGGCCATTTGGGTTCATGCGATCAACCGTACGCCGTGATTGGGACGGTTCCCTCGATCGTTTGCCCGATCGCCCGACTTGCCGGGTGTGCCGTCGTAAAGTTGGCGCGGTCGCGCCACTGGACGAACACATGTTCCTTATGTCACGAACTCAAACCGCGTAAAGCTAGTTTTTACGCTACCTTTACAACGTGCTAGGCTTCCCGTGTAACGATCTCGGAAGAGCAGGGTACAAACATATGTTCGTTGCCAGCCGATCTGGCCGGATGCATAGAACGGACGTACCCATCGATTCCTCCCCTGAGGGGAACATGACCAACAGGAGACCCCTCCAACATGCCTGATACGACCCCCCCCGCATCACCCAAAGTCCCCAGCTCAGCCAAAGCCGCCAAAGGCGCTTCCGCGGGCGCATCCAAAGCTCGCGCGACCCGCACCACCGCGGCGCGTACACGCGGCGCATCGAAAAGCAAGGCCGCCGGGGCTCGCGCCTCGGCCGGTGGGGGCGCCGCGCGCCGTGGCTCGGCCTCGCGTGCCAGCTCCACCCGCAGCACCACCGACCTCGTCGGCGACTACGCCGAACGCGCCGTCCTGATCCCCGTCGGCGCCGCCCTGCTCGCCCGCGAGCGGGTGGTGTCGAGCGTGTCCGACGCGATCGCCACCTACTCGAGCCCGACCAAGACACAGAGCCAGCTGCGCAAATTCGAGCACCGCGGCAGCGCTGCCCGTACGCGCATGGAGCGCGAGGTCCGCAAAACCCGTACCCGCGTGGAGCGCGAACTGCGCGAGCGCCGGCGCGAGCTCGACAAGCGGCGCGAACGGCTCACCAAAGAGGTGACCTCGAGGGTCGAGCAGACCCAGTCGCAGATCGAGAAGACCCAGAGCCAGATCGAAGACGCGGTGCGTACGCGCCTGGAGGACGGCGCCGACTTCGCCAGCCGCGTGCAGGAGCGCGTGCTCAACCTCGTCTGAGCTACCGCAAGCTTCCCCCGCCCCGGGTCGAGGAGGCCACGGGTGCGGGAGAGTCTGTCGGCCTCATACCTCGCCGACAGGAGTAGGACCCTCTCCTCCCTCAGTCGGCGGGGCGGCCCACCAGCTGCCCCGCCGACCCTTTAAGCCTCGCGGGCTCGTGGGAGTGTCGCCGCTTCCGCGAACGCCCGGCGGACGTTGGCCGGGCTATTGGCGGAGCCGGCCGACCCGTCACTTCGGAGGCTTCTGATCCCCCTGCTGGCGCAGGAAGCGCTGGAACTCGCTCGCCAGCCGCTCCCCCGAGGGTAGGTCCTCAGGCGAGAGCGGCCCCCACTCGGCTCCCCAGCGCCCGCCCTCCTCCTCATCCTCTTCCTCCCCATCGCTTTCGGCATCCTGCTCCAGGCGTTCCACGAACGCCTGCACCTCCGGGTTGCTCGACACCGCCAACCCCACCTGGCGCTCGTAGTTGGCGGCCGCGTCCTCCAGCTCGCCGAGGTCGACCGACACCCCCACCAGCTCCTCCAGGCGCTGCACCAACGCCAGGGCCGCCTTCGGGCAGGGAGCCGCGGCGACGTAGTGGGGAACGCTCGCCCACAGGCTCATCGAGGGCAGGCCCGCATCGCCGGCGGCGCTGTGCAGGACGCCCACGATCCCGGTGGGCCCCTCATACCGGCTGGCGGAGTGGCCGGCGGCCCCGAGGCGCTCCATCAGCACCGGGTCCGACGCGAAGCCGGTCATCGCCACCGGCAGGGTGTGGGGCACATCCGCCAGCAGCGCCCCGACGGTGATCACCACGCCCACGCCCAGCGCCTCCGCGAGCTCGACGATCAGCGCACTGAACGTGCGCCACCGCAGCGATGGCTCGGCTCCCCGTACCAGCACCAGATCGCGTGGGGCGCCCGGAACACTCGCCTCATAGATCTCCACCGACGGCCACTCGATCTCGCGGCGGGGCTGGGAGTCCTCCCCGTCCGCCGCCAGGCGGATGCGCGGGCGGTTGGTCTGAAAGTCGTAGAACTCCTCCGTGTCCACGTGCGCGAAGCGCTCTGCCTCCAGCGCCCGGCTGAGATAGGCGACCGCCGATGAGGCTGCATCCCCGGCGTCGTTCCAGCCCTCAAACGCGCACACCATTGCCGGAGCCCGCAGGCCCGTGGGGCGGCGATCCCAGATCAGTGGCTGCATCCGCTTCACCGTACATCATGCGGTGATGGTTTCCCCCGAGGAGCAGTCCCCCACGGTCGCAACGCTGCGAGAGGGACAGGAGGTGGCGGGGGTGTTCGCGTGCTCGCGCAAGGAGCGCCAGCTCTCGCGCGCCGGCACCCCCTATCTGACGGTCGAGCTGCGCGACCGTACCGGCTCGATCCTCGCCCGCGCCTTCCGCGACGCCGACCTGCTCGCCGGGCGCTTCGAGCGAGGCGACCTCGTGCGCGTGGAGGGCCGCGTCGAGCGTTTCCGTGACCAGCTGCAGATCAGCCTGCAGGCGATCGCCCGCGCTGAGGGAGCCGAGTCCGATCCGGCCAGCTTCCTGCCCGTCGCCCACCGCGACGTCGACGAGCTGGAGGGCTTCTTCGAGCACCTCGTGCGCGAGCTCTACGAACCCGGGCTGCGGGCGCTGCTGGAAGGAGTGCTCGGCGACCCCGAGCTGCGCCGCGAGCTGCGCCGGGCGCCCTGCTCGTTGCCGGCGGCCACCCGCCCCGGCGGCGCCAGTCGGGCCGGGGCGGGCAGCCACCACGCCTACCTCGGTGGCCTCCTCGAGCACACCGTCGCGGTTGCCACGTTGGCGTTGGAGCTGTGTGCGCTGCACCCGCGCCTGGACCGCGACCTGCTGCTGGCGGCGGCGCTCCTACACGACATCGGCAAGACCCGTGAGTTCACCTATGGCGCGGAGATCGCCCGCGGCGAGGAGGGGCGGCTGCTGGGCCACGTGGAGCTCGGTCTGCGCCTGCTGGCGCCGCGCTACCCCGCCTCGCTGCCTGCGCCGCGGCGCCTGGCGCTCGAGCACTGCATCCTCGCCCACCACGGCCCCGAGGCGCTGCCCGGCCAGCGCTTCGCCTCCTCCGAGGCGATCGCTCTGTACCGCTGCAACGCGCTCGACGCCCACCTGAAGAGCTCCTTCGAGCACGGTCCGTAATAAACCGCAGGCTTGGGGCGCGGTCAAGCGGCGCCGCGCCGATGCCGATTAGGTAGTGATGAGTTGGTTTCGACGCCGACGCGGGGCGCCGGACGCCGAGGTGCCGAGCCCCACGCCGCAGCCCCCCGTTCCCTCTTCCGCCGCCCCGGCTCCCGTGGTGGCCGAGCTTCCCCTGCCCGAGCTCGCGGTGTTGGCCCCGGCGGCGCCCGCATCGCCTGTCGCGCCATCTGCCCCTGCGACCGCCTTGGCCACTGCGGTTCTTGAGCGTCCCACCGCGACGGCGCTCCTGGAGCCCCCACCTGGCCACGAGCCCGGCGTGCCCGAGCACGAGCAAAACGGCGACCTGCCTGCACCGACACCATCGCCGGGCAACGGGCTCGCCCTGCCGGCGCGTGAGCAACCATCCACTAACGGACTTTCCCAGCCGGCGCCCGAGCAGCCAGCTGCGAATGGGCTCGACCTCCCGGCGCCCGAGCAGCCATCCACCAACGGGCTCAGCTCCCCGTCGCGCCCGGGTCGCTCGGTCAGGCGCATCGGCGAGGTGGTCGTCGACCTCGGTTTCGCCGATCGCGAGGCCGTCGAGCAGGCCGTCGCGGCGGCCCGCTCGCAGCGCAAGCCCACCGGGCAGGTGCTGGTGGAGCAGGGCGTCCTGCGCCAGGACCAGCTCGCCCGCGTCGTGGCCGAACGCTTCGGCCTGGACTACATCGACCTGTCGGTGTACGAGCCCGACATGGGTGCCGTCAACCTGCTGAGCGGCGAGGCGATCAAGCGCTACCAGGCGGTGCCGGTGCGCTTTATGGAGGACGGGGCGCTGCTGTTGGCGATGGCCGACCCCACCAACATCCTAAGCATCGACGACATCGCGATGATTACCAGCCGCCGCGTCCGGGTCGCGGCGACCTCCGCGGAGGACGTCAAGCTGCTGGCGTCGCGCCTCGGGCGGCTGGAGGGCGCGATCGAGGAGATCGGCGAGGGCACGGCGGAGGGCGAGGAGGGTCATGAAGCGCTCTCCACGTCGCTCTCCGAGGAGGCCGACCAGGACGCCCCGGTGATCAAGCTCGTGCACTCGATCATCGCCCAGGCGGTACAGCAGGGCGCCTCCGACATTCACATCAACCCCGAAGAGGCCGACACACGCGTGTTGCTGCGCATCGATGGGATGCTCTACCCGGCCGCGACCGTGCGCCGCCGGATGGCGACCGGGATGGTGTCGCGCATCAAGATCATGGCCGACCTCGACATCTCCGAGCGGCGCGCCCCGCAGGATGGTCGCCTCGCGCTGAACGTCGAGGGCCGGCGTATCGACATCCGCGTCGTGACGCTCCCGCTGGTCAACGGCGAGGGGGCGGTGATGCGGATCCTCGACAAAGGCGCGGTCGTCAGCGATCTCGAGTCGCTCGGGATGCTGCCCCAGGAGCAGGAGCGCTTCGCGCACGCGATTCGCCGGCCGCACGGGGCGGTGCTCGTCACCGGGCCGACCGGGTCGGGCAAGTCCACGACGCTGTACGCCGCGTTGGGGGCGCTCAACGACGGCGCCCGCTCGATCCTCACGATCGAGGACCCGGTCGAGTCGCGGATCGCCGGAATCAAGCAGATGCAGGTCGCCCCGAAGGCGGGCGTAACGTTCGACACCGGGTTGCGCTCGATGCTGCGCGCCGACCCTGACGTGATCATGGTCGGTGAGATTCGTGACCGCGAGACCGCCCACATCGCGGTCGAGGCGGCGCTCACCGGACACATGGTGCTCTCCACCCTGCACACCCGCGACGCCCCCTCCGCGCTCGGGCGGCTGATCGACATGGGCATCGAGCCCTTCCTGATCTCCTCCGCCGTGGACTGTGTGGTGGCGCAGCGGTTGGTGCGCAAGCTCTGTCCCCACTGCAAGCGCCTGGCGACGCTGCCCGAATCGGTGCTAGCGGAGTACGGCCTCGACGAGCAGCCCTACGCCCCGGCCGGGTGCTCGCGCTGCTCGGGCTCGGGCTACCGCGGCCGCGTCGGGCTCTACGAGGTGATGACCGTCAGTGAAGAGATTCGCAGCCAAGTGCTGCAGCACGGCTCAGTCGATGAGATCGCGGCCACCGCGACCCGCGAGGGGATGCACCGCCTGCGCGACGACGGCATCACGAAGGTCCGCGAAGGCCTCACCTCGATCGAGGAAGTCGAGCGCATGACGAATAGTCTCGTATAGGGCTCAGCTTTCCGCGAACAGCAGCGAGATGCGCAACGGACCGGAGGGGAATGCTTCGGCCATGAACGAGTAGGCCTGGTAGGTCACGCCGCGATACACGACCCTGCCGCGGTTGGGAATCGTGGCCGGGCCGGGGCTCAGCGAGCCCATCACCTGGCGCGTGCCCTCGCGCATCACCACCTGCGCGCCGGTGAAGGCGTGCGCGAGGATCTGCAAGCCGAGATCGTCCTGGATCGCCATCCGGAAGTGGGCGGCCACTTGGCCGCGGGCGTTGCGGATCACGCCGGGGATTGGCGCCAGCACGTGGGGGCCGCCCACGTCCAGCAGCAGTTTGCCCGCGCGGATCACGCGCACGCGCACGATGTGCAGGTGGCTGCGGAAGAAGCCGATGATCGCCGCGCGCGCGGCCTGCGCGTTGCCGGCCAGCACCGCTTCGCGAAACGGTCGCGAGTGTTCGGCGTAGTGCAGCAACAGTTCGGCTTTGCTGCCTTCGTGCTCGGCGTAGTACACCCGTTCGGCGACCAGCCCGTAGGTGGCGGCCTGCGCCTGCGCCGGGGTGGCGCCCCGCTTGGAGCACACTGCCGCGATCGAGGCGCTGGGCGCCAGCAGAATGATGCTCGCCGGCCGTTCGGGGAACGCGCTCGCGGTGAACGTGTCTACCCGGTAGCTGCCTCCGCGGTAGCTGAGTTCGCGCTCGCCCGGCGTCAGCTTGGGCGCCGGATGCACCGTTGCGATCAGCTGTCGCCTGCCGCTGCGCACCATCACTTGCGCGTGCAGCAGGCCACTGACCGTCTGCGCATACCCATTGGCGCCTTGCACTGACACCGTGACTTCGCCCACCGTCTGACCCAGCGCGTTGACGAGCGGCTCGCTGCGGGGCGCGATCCCTGCCGCCCGTTCGATCTTTGTCAGCATGCGGCCTGCGCGCGTCACGCGCACGCTGACGATCTGGTTGAGCAGCAGCCCCTCCAGCGCGCGGTGCGCCGCCGCGCGATCGTCGCCTTCGACGGCCTGCGTCAGTGCGCTCGAGCTCTTCAGGCGTGCCAGCGCCTCGGCGACGATCCGTCCGCTCGCCGACTCTTGATAGACGCGCTGCGCGACGTCCTCGATCGCTTCCAAGGTGGCCGCGGGGCAGTTTCTGGCGATCGGCGACACCGCCGCGGTGTCGGTGATCGTGGTGGGATCTACCTTTGACTGCGAGGATCCACCCGATCCGCAGCCCCCGAGCAGCATCGCAAGCGCAAGGGCGCACGTGACCCCCACACGCTTCTTTCGCCTCCCCCGACGGCTTGACGCGGTCTGCATGGACCGCGAAGCGTAGTGCCTGGCGTCGTTCGGTGAGTCAGCTTGAAATGGGAGGTGCAGCGGCGAGGAACGGTGCCGTCCCGCAACAGCGCTGGGTGTCGTTGCGGGACGGCGCTCGCTGGCTACTTGGATGCGCTCCTTTTGTCTTTGCCTTTGGCGGCAGCGGGTTTCGTGCCGGCGCCCTTCCCCTTCTTTTTGTCCTTCCCCTTCTTGTGGTCCTTTTTGTCCTTCTCGCTCTCTTTTTTCGGTTCCGCCCCCTGGAAAGCCGTCAGCCGCGTCTTGCCGGATGTTTTTGTCGCCGGGCAGCCCACCGGGCGGCCGAGGTCGAACGGCCCCGCGATCGCCTGTGTGATGACGCCCTTTTCCAGGTACGCGTAAGTGACTGTCAGCAGCGCGTCCACGCGTGGTTCGGTGCACAGCTTCCAGCCGATTTCAAACTGGCCGGTGATCCGCTCGAACGCTTCTTTGGTGGTGGCGCCGACGCAGTTCAGGGCGTAGCCCGGGAACGCGCCGCTGCACGAGAACGCTTCCGGGAGCGGCAGTTCTTGGTAGCTAGTGACCTGCGGCTGGCCTTCGATGCCGGTGATCGGCACCTGCGTCTGCACCTGGTAGCCGGTGATCTGTCCGTTGCATTTGAATTTGTACTGCACCGGCGTGCCTTCGGCGCCTTCGCCTTCGGCTTTGCCCGCCGCGAGCTGCCCGGCGCATTCGTAGTCGTTCGGGTTCGACGCTGCCTGTGGCGCTGTGGTCACCGGGGTCGGTTCGGCCGCGGCGCTGAGCGCTGGGACCGCGAGCGACAGCGCGATCGCCCCCATCAGCGCGGTCAGCCACCAGGTGGTGCGGCGGTTGGATTTCAGGACGCTTCGATAAATCGACTTCAGTGAGTGCATACAGCCTCCTTCATTGGACTTGGGGTGGTGGTCGTCGGAGCTGAAACTCAGCTCGAAGCTTTGGCTCGGAAGAGCGCTTCCAGGCTTTCGCGTGGGGCGAGCGGGTTGAAAGCGCTCGCGCTCCGCGTGCCCGCATGGCTGAGGAAGGGTGAGAGCAGCAACGCCCCGCTGGGAGCGCTGGCCGCGGTGAGCGTGCTCGTGATCGAGCCCGTCGGGTAGGTGATTTCCGTGCCCGCGCTCGCGGAGGGGCTCGTCGCGGTGCCCGACGAGGCTCCCTGCTGGCTGATCGCCCCGAACGTGATCACGATCAGGCCGCGTTCCTTGTAGGCGGTGCTCGCCTCGATCGCCGGCACGACTTCCTGCAGGTACGCGTTCGCCGCCTGGACGCCGGCCGGTTCTCCCGGCGGACAGGCCGCGGCCGGCTGGCCGGTGCCCGACGCGGGCGCGTCCGTCACCGAGCCGGATGGCGTTCCCGACGTGGTTCCCGCCGCGGCACTCGTGCCGCACGGGGGCGGGGCGACGGTGGTCACGCTCGCGCCCACCTGGCCGGAGAGCAGTGTGGCGGCCCCGGCGAGCTGTGCCGCCATCAGCGAGGAGTAGTCGCCCAACACCGTGCCCGCGCCCTTCAGCTGCCCATCCAGGTAGGGCGCCGCGGTGCTCTGCTTCAGCGTGTTTTCGAGGCTGGAGCCGTAGGGCAGCTCGATCACCCACGCGTCGGCGATCGGGGGGAGCGGCTTGGTTTTGGATTTCTTTTCGCTTTCTTCTTCCCCGCTCGCGGCGGGCGTGGTGGAGGAAGTGGGAGACGCCTTGCTCGGGGAGGGGGAGGTTGAAGCGTGGGATGGGGTCGAGGAGGCGCCTGTGGCTTGGCTGCCCCCGGCGCCGCTGCCGGTGTTGGCTTCGCTGGTGCTCGACGGCCTCGGCTGGGGGGTGCTCGCCGGTGGGTTGGCGGCCCCGGAGGAGAGCGCGAGATCGCTGCCCGAGCTCGTTCCCGAGCCCAGCGCCAGCAGTGCCAGCACGCGTCCGATGGTCGCCGCACGCGAATTGTTGGCCAGCGAATCCTCCGGTCCGGGGCCGATCAACGCGCCCAGTGCGATCCCCACCGCGAGCATCGCGGTCGCGAGGATCGCGCTCGTTCGGCGGGAGGGCATCTTTGGGGTCTCCATGAGGTTCTTGATCATCTCGATAAAATAGCTAATCTCGATCTTGTTTGTGGAGAATATGGTAGGCTGATCGCCGCCAAGTTGTCAATAAGGGCCCGTTGGACCCATGCTCGACGGACTCAAACCCAAATCGGAGGCCCCACCCATGCATCGAATCCGCCGCCACGAGGGTGGCGCAGCCGGCCGGAGGCCGGCAAGCCGAGCCCCTCGTCTTAAGTTGATCGCCTCGCTCGCGGCTGTGACCCTGATTGGGAGCGCGGTGCCCGCGATCGCCTCGGCTACGAGCGTGATCACGATCAGCGGAGCCACCGCCTCCTTCCCACTCGTCCAGCTGCTGGCGCACAAATACTCCAAGCTCCAGCACAACAAGGTGACCTTCCGCATCTCCCAGGGCGGCACCACCGTCGGTATCAGCGACGTCGACGCCGGCCGCACGACGATCGCCGACGTCTCCCGCGACCCGCTGCCAACCGACCCATCCGGCCTGGACTTCTACCCGATCGCCGAATACGGGATCTGCATCGTTACCAACAAGTCCAACACCCTCGCCTCGCTGAACGAAGCACAGATCCAGGCGATCTTCGAGGGCAAGGACAAGAGCTGGAGCCAGGTGCCCGGCGCCAGCGCCTCGGGGTCGATCGACCTCTACAGCCGCTCGTCCACGGCCGGCGTGCTCACCAACTTCAAGACGCTGTTCCTGGCCAACAAGTCGGTCGCCTCCACGGCCGCCGAAGAGGCGTCTGAGGGCCAGCAGGAGCAGGCGGTCGCCAACGATCCCCTGGGGATCGGCTTCCTCTCCAACTACCGCGCCGACCAGGGCACGGTCAACCCAGTCGCCTACAACGGCGTGGCCTGCACCCGCGCCAACGTGGCCTCCGGGCAGTACACTGCCACCGCGCGTTTCTATGAGGTGACCAAAGGCCCCGCCACCGGCGCGGCCGCCAACTTCATCTCGTGGATCCGCACCAGCAAGGCCGCTCGCAAGATCATCTCGACGCAGTGGGTTCCGATCAAAGCCACGTCCTAGCGAGAGAAGGGTGGGCGCCGGGTCCGCGACAACCGGCGCCCACCCTCTCGATCGACACATGCTCAGTCGTCTACGCAATCCCTGGCCCGACCACCGCGCCGAGCGCACGCTCGGTGCGGTGGCGCTGTTTGCATGCCTGTGCGTGCTGGCGATGATCGTGCTCGTCGCTCAGCGCGCCTGGCCGATCTTTGCCCACAACGGCCTCTCCTGGTTGGGTCCTGGCGGCAGTTTGAAGGTGCAGATCGAAACGATGCTGAACGCCCCGGGCAACCCGCCCGCTTCGGCCTATCACTTCCGCGCCTGGCCGATCATCTACGGCACGCTGTTGATCACCGGCCTGGCCGTGCTGGTGGCGTTGCCCCTGGCGGTGCTCTCTTCGATCTTCATCATCGAGCTGGCGCCGGTGGCGATGCGTCGCACGATGGTGCGGGCGGTGCGCCTGCTGGCGTCGGTCCCTTCGGTTGTGTGGGGCCTGATCGGGATCCTCGTGCTGGTGCCGTTCATCGACAGCCATCTCATTACCGGCTCCGAGAAAGCCTCGCTGCAGGGCACCGCTCAGCTCACCGGCGCCGGGCTCGCGCCGGCGGTGCTGGTGCTGGCGCTGATGATCACGCCGATCATGGTCGCGCTGATCTGCGATGCGCTCGGCGCCGTGCCCGCCGCGTGGCGCGAGGGCGCCGCGGCGCTCGGCGTCAACCGCCTGCGCGCGATCCGCGCCGTCACGCTGCGCGCGGTGCGCCCGGCGATCGTCGCCGCCGTCGTGCTTGCCACCGCCCGCGCGCTGGGTGAGGCGATCATGATCTCGATGGTGTCCGGCTCGGTCTTCTTCTCACCGCGGCCGGGCGACGGCGTAGCCTTCTTCTTCGAGCCGCTGCGCACGCTGGCCTCCACGATCGTCGACTACCACGAAGGGATCAGCGCCCCGGCGCTCAGCGCGGCGCTGTACGCGCTTGCGCTGCTGCTGCTGTTCTCCGCCTTCGTGCTCTCGATCGGCGGCTACCTGATCAAGCTGCCGCTACGCAAGTACCAGGTGCGCCCATGAGTCCGCATGGCGGCGCTGGATCTGCGTCCTCCCTCGCTCGTGTGCAAAGCACACTTCGCTCGGTGCGTCCTTGCCCAGCTTGCCCTGCGGACTCATGGGGGTCTGTTCGCAGGTCGGAGGCTTGCGGATGAGCACGTTCGTCTCCCAGCCGGCCGAGCGGCCGACACGCGGGCGCGGACGCGGCTCCTCGCTGCGCACCTGGCGACTGGGCGACGTCCTCGTGCTCGTGGCCGCCTGGGCGGCCGGCCTCACGGTGTGCCTGGTGGTGGCGGCGGTGGTCATCTACATGGGCGTTCGCGGCATCCAGTACCTGGGCCCCGCGCTGATCTTCAGCCGCCCCGCCGCCGGTCTGGCCCAGAACCAGACCGGCGGGTTCCTCGACCCGCTGCTCGGCACGCTGCTGCTGGCCGCGATCGGGATCGCGATCGCCGCGCCGCTGGCGATCTGCTCGGCATTGTGGCTGGTCGAGTATGGGCGCCCGCGCTGGCTGATGCGCGTGGTGGAGTCGGCGATCGAGATCGTCGCCGGCACGCCCGACATCGTGATCGCGTTCGTCGGCCTGGCGCTGTTCCAACTGCACCTCTTCGCCTGGGTCTCCGAAGTCGGCGAAGGGGGTGGCGTCACCGGCAAGTCGTTCCTCGCCGCCGGTTCGATGATGTCGCTGATCGCGCTGCCACCGATCTTCGTGGCGGTGCGCGGCGGCCTGCAGGGTGTGCCGGCGCACGTGCGCGAGGCCGCGTTCGCGCTCGGCAAGACGCGGATCGCCACGATTCGACGCGTGCTGGTGCCGAGCGTGCGCACCAACATTGCCACCGGCATCACGCTCGGCGTCAGCCGCATCATCGCCGACACCGCGATCGTGGTCGTGCTGCTGGGCGACACGCTGCGGATCGAACCGCAGGCCCACGGCAGCCTGCCGGTGCTTGGCCTGCTCAAAGGCACCGGCTCCTCGCTCACCAGCTACGTCTACGACAACTCGCCCGCCGGCGAAGGGGGCGCGCCGCAGAAGGCGTACGCCGCCGCGTTCTTGCTGCTGCTGTTCGTGTTGCTGCTCAACCTGCTGGTCGAACGGATCGGCCGCGCCCAGGCCCGCGCCAGCGGCTTCGTCGGCGCTGTCGAGGGAATCGTCTAAATGCCCCCACAACACCATTTCAGTCTTTATAGTGTGGAAGGTGAGGAACCGATGAGTCCCACGATGACCGAGGTCGAGCAGGCATTCGACCCACCGAGTCGCGAGCAGGTGCCACCGGTGCGCACGATCGTGCTCGACCGGCCCCCGGAGCCCGTGCGCCCACCCCAGCAGCGCGAGGCGTTGCGCCCGGCTGCCGGCGTCGCCGGCCCCGAGCGGTTGCGGTTGGAGGATGTCAGCGTCGCTTATGGCGCCACCGGCAGCCTGGGCCGGCGTGGCGCCAACGCCGTGCGCTCGGTCTCCCTCTCGATTCACCAGGGCGAGGTGCTGGCGCTGATCGGGCCTTCCGGCTGCGGCAAGACGACCCTGCTGCGCACCCTCAACCGGCTCACCGAGCTGACCCCGGGCGCCCGTCGCGGTGGGCGGATCCTGCTCGACGGCGAGGACATCCACGACCTCGAAGACACCGCCCTGCGCGCCCGTGTGGCGATGGTCTTCCAGCAGCCCAACCCTTTCCCGATGTCGATCTTCGACAACGTTGCCTTCGCGCTGCGCGAGCAGTCCCGCCGCCGCCCGCGCCGGCCGGAGCTCGAACCGCTGGTGATCGACGCGCTGCGGCGCGCCGGCCTCTACGACGAGGTCGCCGACGATCTGCACCGCCCCGCGCTGCGCCTCTCCGGCGGCCAGCAGCAGCGGCTGTGCATCGCCCGCGCGATCGCGCCGCGGCCGGAGGTGCTGCTGATGGACGAGCCCTGCTCCGCGCTCGACCCGATCTCGACCGGCGTGATCGAGGAGCTGATCCACGAGCTGCGCCGCGATCTCGCGGTGGTGATCGTCACCCACAACCTCGCCCAGGCGCGCCGCGTCGGCGACAAGGTCGCCTTCATGTACCTCGGCGATCTCGTCGAGTACGGCACCGCCGATCAGGTCTTCGAGGAACCCCGCGCCCCTCGCACCCGCGACTACGTGCGCGGAGCCTTTGGTTGAGGTGTCGGTGAGGCTCCCATGGACGTGATTCCTCGCGGGCGGGTGGGACCAAATCTCACCGACGGCGCACCCACCTCGCCCCCCGCTGCCTGCGCCGGGTGCGGCGCCCTGCTCGCCCCCGACCAACGCTACTGCCTGGCCTGCGGGCGTCCGGCCTCGCCTGTGCGCCTCGCCTTCCTCGACGTGCTGCAAGCGGAGCCAGGGACAGCCGGGACGACGATTCTCGGCGCGCCCTCGGCCGCCGGCTATCAGCCGCCGGCCGACCCTCCCGGTACGCTCGGCGCGCTGCGCCGCTACTCCGGCCTGTTCGGCCTGCTTGGGGTGCTGCTCGCCTCGCTGCTGATCGGGCTGCTCGTGGGGCATTGGCTCACCGGTAGCAACGTCAATAACGGCGGCAAGCAGGTGGTGGAAATCAAGGGTTTGAGCGCTCCGCTGGCGGCTGTGGGCTCGCCTACCACCGCCGGTGGCGCCGGGACGTCCAGCGGCTCCGGCTCCAGCTCCTCCTCCGGCCACCACTCCTCGAGCAGCTCCTCGCAGTCGTACAACGCCGCCAAAAGCGAAGGTGGGGTCTCCGAAAGCGGCGCCGAAGAAGCGGAAGCGGCCAAAGAAGTCAAAAGCACCAAGGCGCTGCCAGCGGCCCACAAAACCTCCTCCGCCACCCTGCAGAAACTCGAACACACAACCGGCAAGCGGCACGCCAAAGAAGTCACGGCGGCGCTCGGCAACGGGCCGATCGAAACCCACTGAGCCATCATGGCTATCGCCGGCTCCAACGGACAGCCACACCCCGGCGACGGCGGCCCGCCCCGCGAGGAGCGCGTGGCGCCGACATCCCCCTCGGGCGTCCCACTCGCCTCCGGCGTCCCACCCGCCTACGGTGACGTGTCAGCCTCAGCGCCGCCCGTGGGATCGCCGTCCGCGGCGGTCCCGAGCGGCTCCGCCGCCGAGCTGCGCCGCGAGCGCGTGCGGCTGGCCGAGCGCGTCGCCGCGCTCACGTGGGACCTCGGCGGGCTGGCTTACGAGATGGCGATCCGCGACCACTACCGCCTCGACGTGCTGGCCCGCCGCGCGGCCGAGCTCCAGCAGGCCGACGCCCAGCTCGGCGAGGTCGAGCGGCTGCTGTCGGCAGCGGAGGATGGGGTGGGCGGCAACTGCCGCTCCTGCGGCGCCGTGCACAGCCGCGGCGCGGCCTACTGCTGGCGCTGCGGCTCGCCGCTGCTGCTCGAGGGGCGCCCCTCGGTACTGGGCGAGCCGGCGCGTGAGGGCTGACGGGCCTCGGACACCGGGCGCCACCAAGCTGCCCCGGCGAGGGTTGACCCCTTGGGTGCCGGAGCCTGCGCGGCCCGGCTACCGGCCGAAGGTGCTTTCGTCCACCGGCTCCGCCGGGGCCGGAGCTGCGACGGGCGGTGGGGGGGCTGCGGCCGGCGGCGCCACTGGTGGTTGGGGCTGTTGGACCGGCGGCTGTTGAGCAGTTGCGCTCAGCGCCGGTTTGGTGTCGCCACTGATCGAGTCCTTGAACTCGCGCATACCGCTGCCCAGCGAGCGCCCGATTTCAGGGAGCCGCCTGGCGCCGAACACCAGCAACAGGATCACCACCAGGAACGCGATGTGGATTGGGTTGTCGAGTCCCATGTCGTCCCAGTCTAGACCCCTTTTTGCTCCTCCACGTCCGTGTGCCCCACATTCCGGCGTACCAGCTGCGCCGCGACAAACAGCATGAACAGGGCGAAGCCGACCTGCAGGACCTTCCCCGAAAGCGCATTCGCCAGCGCCACCCCGCCCGCGGCGCCCGCCACCGACAGCAGCCCCACCAGCAGCGCGTCGCCGCGGCGCACATTGCCGTAGCGGTCCTGCATGACCGCGCCCACGAGCGCCACGGGGACGATCGCCAGCAGTGAGGTAGCCTCCGCCTGGTGTTGGGTGAGGCCGATGAAGATCACGAGGCCCGGCACGAACAGCACCCCGCCGCCCACCCCCAACAGGCCCGCGATCACCCCCGCGGCCAGCCCGATCACAATGATGCCGATCATCGCGACCGCGCCACCGCGTTCGCTCTGCGCCACCGCCCGGCCACGAACGCGCCGGTCATTGGATCAGCAACTCCACTGCGCTGGCCACCAGCACCGCCGCGAATAGCAGCGCGATCGTGCGGCTGCGCAGCCGCTGCTGCAACCACGCCCCCAGCAGCACCCCGGCGACGGCGGGGAGCCCAATCAGCAGCGCGTCCACCACGCGCACGTTGCCGTACCCAGCCTGCACCGCCGCCGCGAAGCCCGCGATGCACACGATCGCCGCCAGCGAGGTGCCGGTCGCCTCGCGCTCGCCGTATCCCAGCCACAGCACCAGCAGCGGCACGATCACCGTGCCGCCCCCCACGCCGAAGATCCCGCTGAACAGGCCCGCCGCGGTGCCGATCGCCATCAGCTTCAGGAGGTCGCCGGTGGATCTACGCGCCGCCATGCCGGGCATACTAAGGATGTGTCCCCCGCCGCCACGCTCGTGGAGGCACTGGAGCCGCTGCGCTCCGATCCCTCCAGCTCCGCCGTGCTGCTCGACATCGACGGCACGCTTGCGCCGATCGTGCGCCACGCCGCCGACGCCCATGTGCCCGAGGCGACCCGCGCGCTGCTGATCGAGATCGCCAAGCGCTACCGCCTGGTCGGCTGCGTCAGCGGCCGCCGCGCCGCGACGGCCCGCCAGATTGTCGCGATCGGGACGATCGCCTACGTCGGCAATCACGGCGGCGAGCTGTTGCGCCCCGGTGCCACCCGCCCAGAGCTCGACCCCGAGCTGGCCGCCTGGAGCGGGCGTGTGCGCGAGTTCGCCGCCCGGTCTCTCACACCAGAGCACCAGCGCCTGCGCGTGCGCGCGGAGGACAAGGAGGCGATCGCCGCCTTCCACTGGCGCGGGGCGCCCGACGAGGCCGCAGCGCAGGACGCTGTACGGGAGATCGCCGCGCGCGCCGAGCAGGAGGGCTTTGCCGTGCACTGGGGCCGCAAGGTGCTCGAGGTGCGCCCCCCCGTCGCGCTCGACAAGGGGCTCGGCGTCACTGCGCTGCTCGACGGTCGCGTCACGCCTCCCCCGGATTTGCATGCCGCGCTGTATGTCGGCGACGACACGACTGACCTCGACGCCTTCCGCGGGTTGCGCTCGCTCGTGCAGGCCGGGAAGCTCGCGCGCACGGTATGCGTCGCGGTGTGCTCCGAGGAAGCGCCGCAGGAGCTCGTGGAGGAGGCGGACCTCACGATCGACGGCCCTGAAGGCGTGCGACACCTGCTCGAGGCTCTGCTGTAGGTAGCCGACCGCCCGTGCGCTTCGCCGACTTCCTCAAGAACACGGTCCTGCTCAGCGCCGGCGTCGCGACCGTGCTCGCGCTGATCACCGTGCTCTCGATCCTCACCACCACCTCCGGGTCGCTGGCGGCAGAGCTGTCGATCGCCTGGTGGGCGCTCGCCGCGCTGATTGGGCTGGCGCTCGGCCGCCGCGCCGACGCCAGCCCGCCGATCGCGCGGCTGCTGGCCGGCGCCCGTTCTACCAACATGCTGCCCGAGCACCGCCCTGCGGCGATCCTGCTCAACCGGCTGTGGCCGCTGTTGGCGGTGACCGTGCTCGCCGGCGGCCTCGCCTTCCTCGCCCCTCAGATCCCCGGGATCGGCGCCGGCTTCGCGATCATCTGGGCGCTCGCGTGGCGCCACCAGCACTCCGCGGTGAGCGCGATCGAGGAGCGCGATGGGGTGCGCTTCTACGTGCTGCACACCTCGCCGATCCAGCCGATCGCGTTGCAGCGCACGCCCGGCTTCAAGGCGATGCGGCCCGAGGGCCTCGTTTGAGCGTGGGGTCGGTGGGGGCCGGGGACTCGGCGGGGGCCAGAGACTCGGTCGATGCGCAGGCCGGCAGAACGGTCGACGTGCGTGCCGGCGATACGGTCGATGTGCTGCTGGTGCAGCTCGGCTCGACCGAGGGGCTGCGCGTGGCCGACGAGGAGTTGGCGGGTTCGCTACGGCGAGCGGGTGCGCGGGTAGTTGTTGCTCCCGCCGCTCGCCCAGCAGAGATCCGTACGTTGGTGCTCACCGATCTGCGCTGGGCACGCGCCGCGCGGCGTGCCGCCGTGGAGGGGCTTGAGCAGCTGCGGGGTAAACCGCCCCGGTCGGTGGTCTACTCCACCACCACCGCTTCGCTGATGTGGCCGCTCCCAGGGGCGATCCGCTTCGACTCCGTCTCAGCCGCCAACCGCCCCGGTCGCCACGGGCTGTGGCAGCGCCCTGTGGAGCGTCGCCGCCTGCGCGAAGCGCCGCTGCTGCTGCCCTCCAGCGCGGGCGCGCTTGCGGAGGCCGCGGCGGCGGTGGTCGGGGTGGGCGGGACACTGCACCCCGAGCGCTCCCTCGTGGTGCCCTCGCCGATTGCCGACGTCGCTGGTGAAACCGGCCCCACGGAGCGCGACATCGCCGCCGTCACATACGCCGCCAACCCCCGCAAGAAGGGCCTAGACCGCGTACTCGCCGCTTGGCGGAGCGTACGGCGGCCGGGCGAGCGACTTGCGATCGCCGGCATCGACCGGCAGGGGCTGCGGGCAAACGGGATCGAGGTGTCCGCGGAGGAGGACATCGACGTCGTTGGCACGGTTGCTCAACATGACTACCGCGCCCTGCTGCGCCGCGCACGCGTGTTTGTGTGTGCGCCCCGCCGCGAGGAGTACGGGCTGGCCCAGCTGGAGGCTTTGGCAGAGGGCTGCCGCCTGGTCACCACGCCCGCGCCCGGCGGCTATGTCGCCCTGTCGATTGGCCGCGAGCTCGACGCGCGTCTCGTCGGTGAGGACCTTGGCGCCGCGCTGCGCTGCGGACTCGATGCTCCCGCCGAGGACGGTTACGCTACCCGCGCCGGGGGATTGGTGGCGCCCTTCACCATCGCTGCCGTCGATCGGATCGTCGCCGAGGAACTGCTGCCTCGTCTCCTGGGGAGGTAGAGGGTTCGTGGGGGGGGGTGATGGTGTGGGCGAATACGAGAGGGCGTTGTATAACCATTGCAATAGGGCGGGTTGTTGAACAAAAAATCTGAAAGCCGTGCGCAATCGCTATCGGGTTCTGAATTTTTTATAACAACGCCAGGCCCTCCCGCCGCCGGCGCGCTCGTTTGCGCATCCCCGCGAGTTCCTCCCAACCCCGCGTGTTGACCACATCCCCCTTCGTGAGCCATCCGCGCCGCGCGGTGAGGATGCCCCAGCGCATGTTTTGTAGCGTCGCCGGGCGGTGGGCGTCGGAGTCGATCACGATCGGCACGCCGGCGTGGACCGCCGCGCGGGCATGGATCTCATTCAAATCGCGGCGGTCGGGGTTGGCGTTGATCTCGAGCATCGTGCCCGTGCGCGCCGCCGCCTCGAAGATCGCCTCGAAGTCGAGGGCGTAGGGTTCGCGGCGCTCGATCAGGCGGCCCGTCGGGTGCCCGATCGCGTCCACCAGCGGATGTTCGATCGCGGCGATCATCCGCTCGGTGAGCGCCTGTTCGCTCATCCCGAAGGCCGTGTGGATGCTCGCCACGACCCAATCGAGTCGCGCCAGCAGCGCGTCCTCGTAGTCGAGCGTGCCGTCGGGCAGGATGTTGACCTCGCTGCCCGCCAGCAGGGTGAATCCCTTCAGCCCTTGCGCGACCTCCCCGACGCGCTCGATCTGTTCGCGCAGCTGGGCGGGGGAGACGTCGTTGCCGAAGCCGTGCGAGGCGGAGTGGTCGGTGATCGCGAGGTACTCGTATCCGAGCGCGCGCGCGGCCTGCGCCATCTCCTCGACCGTGGCCTTACCGTCGGAGGCCACCGTGTGGCAGTGCAGGTCGCCGCGGACGTCGCCCAGCTCGATCAGGTCCGGCAGCCCTCGCCCGGTCTTCGCGGTGCCCGCCGGCGCCGCGGTGCGTGACCCATCCGGCGCAGCCTCTTCAGAGGCGGAGCCCTTTCCCTTTCCCTCCCCGAGTGCTGCCTCCAGCTCGCCGTGGTTCTCGCGCAGCTCGGGCTCGATGTAGGGGAGGCCGAGCAGCTCGTACACCTCGGCCTCGGTGGCACACGTCCGCGTGGTGTCGGTCGCGTCGTCCAGCACGCCGTACTCGGAGACGTGCAGCCCTTTGCGCACGGCGGACTCGCGCAGCGCGGCGTTGTGCGCGGCGGAGCCGGTGAAGTGCTGCAGCAGGTTGCCGAGTTGCGCCGGGGCGGCGATCCGCAGATCGACGCTCAGCCCGGAGTGGGTGCGCCCGCGCGCGCCGGCCGGGCCGGTGGAGCCGACGCGCTCGATCTGCTCCAGCATCTCCAGCGTCGCGGCCAGCCGCTCGGGCTCCGCGGTCACGGCCACGAGGTCGATGTCCTTCACGCTGTCGGCGCCGCGCCGCGCCGAGCCGGCGAGCTGCACGTGCGCGTCGGGCGGGCCGTGCTCGCGTAGCCCCGCGGCGAGCGCCTCCGCGAGCTCGATCGCGGCCGGTAGGAGCGCCCGTCGTGGCCGTGGCGGCATCCCGTCGACCGGCAGCCCCTCGGCGGCCAGCTGCTCGAGCGAGGCGAGCACTTTCTCCTCGAACTTCACCCCCAGCCCCTTGACCCCGCGCAGCCGCTGTGCCTGTGCAGCCTCGCGCAGCGCCTGCACCGAGTCGATGCCGAGCTGCTCGTGCAGCAGCCGCGCGCGCTTGGGGCCGAGGCCGGGGATTCGGGTGATTGCGATCAGCCCCGGCGGGAACTTCGCCCGCAGCCGCTCCGCCGCGGGGATCGCACCGGTGTCGAGCAGCGCCACGATCTTCTCCTGCAGCGTCTCCCCGACGCCGGGCAGCTCCGTGGCACGGCCCGCCCGCGCGAGCGCCGCCACCGAAGTGGAGGACTCGCGTACCGTTGCCGCTGCGCGACGGTACGCGAGCACGCGGTGGACGATCGCCCCGTCGAGCTCGTACAGGTCGCCCAGTTCCTCGAGGGCATCGGCGATCGTGGTGTTGGGTAGATCGGGCACGTGGATTCTGATAGAAGAGGGGCCCGACCGAAGCCGGTAGACACGCGCCTGCGGCGCGAGTCCCCGTTTCGGCCAGCCGGCCTGCGGCCGGCTGCGCCACCCTCTCGGCTAGGGTACGTGACCTCAGTGGACGGCACCGCCTGGCTCATACTGCCCACCTACAACGAGGCCGAGAACATCGAGGCGATCGTGACCGCCGCCGGAGAGGCGCTCGCGGGCGCTCCGTGCGCGGAGTACCGGGTGCTGATCGTCGACGACGGCTCGCCTGACGGCACGGGTGCAATAGCCGACCGGCTGGCGGCGGAGCACGCGTGGGTGAAGGCGCTGCACCGCACCACCAAGGAAGGGATCGGCCCCGCCTACCTCGCCGGTTTCGCGCATGCGCTGGGGCAGGGGGCGGCGTACGTGATGGAGATGGACAGCGACTTCTCCCACGACCCCGCCGACCTGCGTCGCCTGCTGGTAGCGATCGCCGACGGCGCCGACCTCGCGCTCGGCTCGCGCTACGTCCCCGGTGGCGGGGTACGGGATTGGGGCCTGCTGCGGCGCGCCATCAGCCAGGGCGGCTCCACCTACGCGCGGCTGGTGCTGGGCATGCGCGTGCGCGACCTGACGGGGGGCTTCAAGTGCTTCCGCCGCGAGGTGCTCGAAGCGATCCACTTCGACAGCGTGCGCTCGCAGGGGTACGCCTTCCAAGTGGAGCTCACCTACCGCGCGGTGCGCGCCGGCTTCCATGTGGTGGAGGTGCCGATCGTCTTCCGCGACCGTCAGCGCGGCACCAGCAAGATGTCGTGGCAGATCGCGGCTGAGGCGATGTGGCTGGTGCCGCGGCTGCGCTACGGCCGCCAACCGCCTGCCGCCCAGCCGCAGCGCACGGGCGCCTCGCACGCGCTCAGATAGCCTCGACCAGCCCGGCCTCGCAGCAGGCCGCCCCCGCGCTCGCCAGCTCCGCGAGGGCGATCCCGCTCATGTCGGCCACCTCGAGCAGGTCGTGCTCGCCATCGGCGTAATTGAGCAGCCACAACAGGGCGCTCTTCGCAGCGCTCCTGTCACGCATGCCGAAGGTGTCGTAGAGACCTCGCGATCCGAGTTGCGGCTCGCACATGGGCACACGGCTGACGTAGCGCCTGTTGGTGTCGAGGACGCGGAGGATGCGCTCGTACACATCGATCGACTCGCGCAGCGCGGCAGGGGTGACCAGGTCGCGATTGTCCAGCGAGGTGTGGTACTCGGGGTAGCTCCCATACATCGACCGCATCACCGACGCCACGGGCAGGTTGAAACCGGGCGAGCAGTACTGGCGCTCGTCGGCGCCGCCGGGAAAGAAGTCGAGCACCCGCGGCGGCTCGGGTAGCTGGCCGAGCACGTGCAGGGCGGCGCGGTCCGCGAGCGTGTCGCCTCGCCGCGAGCGCTTAAGCGTGAAACGCTCGCCGGCGCCGACACAGGTGACCACATAGCCGGCCAGCAGGGCCTCGCGCAGATGCTCGCCACGCAGTGACAGGTAGGAGATCGAACCGATCGTCGTGGGTGCGAACACAAAACGGTAGGTGAGCCGGCGCGCCGGCCACCGCGACAGACGCCTGTGCAGGAACGCCGCGACCAGCATCCCCGAGAGCTCGTTGGCCAGCGCGGGATGGCAGGTGTAGGTGGAGATCAGGACCTCGCCCTCCCCGTCGCCGGGGAGCACGGCCTCGCCGATCGACAGGCTGCCGTTGATGTGCTCGGTGTCGATCACCACCTCGTAGTCTCCCTCGGGCAGCGCTTCGCGCTGCTGCTGGGAGATGCAGAAGCCCCACCGCGGCTCGTAGTAACTGGTGAAATAGGGAACCGCCTGCGGCATGTCGGGGAGGCTGTGGAGGTGCTCGTCCAGTTGCGCACGCGTGAGCGTGCCCCGAAATGGCACGGAGTAATTGAGCAGATGGAGGGTGCTCTCGCGTACGTCGAGGATGCGTTCGCCGGTGGGTGTGATCACATAGGCCTCGCGCACCACCCACTCCGGCGGCACCGTCCAGTCGAATACCTTGGTGGCGCTGGCGACCTCGATGCGCTCCAGCGGCGCGACCTCGGAAAGGATCGCGAGCGTCTCGCGAACGCCCTCTCCGGTGATGCTGCGCAGAATCGGCCACAGCCGATCGAGCAGCAGCTCGAGCTCGCGCAGACTCTGCGGATCGCCGACTTTGCCGGGTGAGGTGATCATCGGGCCAAGCTACCGGGCCGGTGGCGGTGCGCTCCGGCAAGGGTCACTACACTTTGTATAGTATAGGCACCAGCGCACCCAAGGAGACGCCCGCGGATGTTCCTGACGAGCCCTCCAGAGCCGCGAGAGAAAAGGAGGCCCCCATGGCGGGCAGCTTGAGCGAAGTCACCGACAACAACTTCCAGGCCGAGGTCATCGAATCGCAGACGCCAGTGCTGGTCGACTTCTGGGCGCCGTGGTGCGGCCCCTGCCGTGTGGTGGGCCCCGTGCTAGAGGAGATCGCCTCCGAGCGCGAGGACCTGCGGATCGTGAAGCTGAACGTCGACGAGAACCAGCAGACGGCGGCCAAATTCCAGGTGCTCTCGATCCCCACGATGATCCTCTTCAAGGCGGGCGAGCCGGTCAAGACGGTCGTGGGCGCCTACCCGAAGCGCAAGATCGAGGCGGAGCTGGAGCCCGCGCTCACCGCGTAGGGCGCAGTGCGATCTGCAAAGCCAGGTTGTCGATCTCAGTCTGCTCGGTGTAATCCATCTCGGCCGGCGGCGGCCCGTCGCCGAGGTGGAGCGACACGGTGAGCGTCTCGCCGACCAGGTAGTCGCGGTGGGCGGTGGCCGCGTCGAGCAGCGCCAGGTCACCTGAGAGCGACAGCTCGATCCGGTCCTCGACCGCGAGGCCGGCGCTCTTGCGCGCGGACTGCACCGCGTGCACGATCTCCCGCGAGCGGCCCTCGCGGCGCAGGTCGTCGTCAATCGTCAAGTCCAGCGCGACCGCGTGGGCGCCCTCGCGCTCGACGCTGTAGCCCTCGGGCGCCTGCATCGTGAGGATCAGATCCTCGGCTGTGAGCGTGTGCTCGCGGCCTCCGACTGATATACCGATGCCCGCGTCGCCGTTGGCGTTCCCATTCCTCACCGTTGCCGCGACACGCGCGGGGTCGAGCGCCGCGATCGCCTCGGCGACGAGCGGCATCTCCCTACCGAACAGGGGGCCGAGGCGGCGGTAGTTGGCCTTCACCTCGTAGCGCCCCAGCTCCTCGGCGCCAGCCACGAAGCGCACGCGGCGCACGTTGAGCTCCTCGCGCACCACGTCGGCGAGCCGCTCGATCGCCGCGCGCTCGCGCCCGGCGGCCACGACCACGGCCTCCGCGAGCGGCTGGCGCACCTTGATCTTCGCCTGCCCGCGCGCGCCGAGACCGAGGCGCACGGTCTCGCGCGCGGTCGCCATCGCCTCCTCTAGGTCGGGGTCGCGGCGGGGTAGCGCCTCGCCAGCGGGGAACTCGCAGAGGTGGACGCTCGCGAGGGCGCCGTCGAGGTTGTCGTAGATCTCATCCGCCACGAACGGGCAGAAGGGGGCCAACAGCTTGGCGATCGTCAAGAGGCAGGTGCGCAGCGTGGCGAATGCCGCCGGGTCGCCATCCCAGAAGCGCCGGCGTGAGCGGCGCACGTACCAGTTGGAGAGCTCGTCCACCAGCTCGGCGATCGCGCGGCCCGCGGTGGTGGCGTCGTAGGCGTCTAGGCGCTCGGCCACCAACTCCGCCGTACCGGCGAGGCGTGAGAGCGCCCAGCGGTCGAGGTCCTCGGCCTGCGCGCCCGCCTCGCCATCCGCGGTCGCCGGCGCCTCGCTCAGCTCGCTGTCGTTGGCGTGCGCGTAGAGCACATAGAAGAAATAGGTGCTCCACAGTTGCTTGAGGAACAGGCGCACGCCTTCGCCGATCGCCTCTTCGGAGAAGCGGTAGCCGTCCCACGGCTGCTTGGAGGTGAAGAAGTACCAGCGGAAGGCGTCCGCCCCGTACTTGTCGATCACCTGGTTGGGCTCCACGGTGTTGCCGCGTGACTTCGACATCTTCTGGCCCTCGCCGTCGAGGATCAGCCCGAGGCACACCACGTTGCGGTAGGGGGCTGTGTCGAACAACAGGGTGGAGATGGCGAGCAGTGAGTAGAACCAGCCGCGCGTCTGGTCGAGCGCCTCGCAGATGAAGTCGGCGGGGAAGCGGGTGGGGTCGGTGGTGAAGTGGGCCGCCGCCGCCGCCGCCGCCGTCGGATCGCCGGGTGCAGTGCCCTGCTCTGAGAAGGGGACATGGTGTTGGGCGAACGGCATCGCGCCGGAGTCGAACCACACATCGATTACCTCCGGCACTCGTTTCATCGGCTGCTCGCACTCCGGGCAAGGGATCTCGATGTCGTCCACATACGGGCGGTGGTGGTCGGGGAGCGAGCTGCCCGAGAGCTCCTCAAGCTCCGCAAACGAGCCGATCACGTGGAGGTGCCCCGCGCCGCAGCGCCATACCGGCAGCGGCGTGCCCCAGTAGCGCTCTCGCGAGAGCGCCCAGTCGACGTTGTTAGACAGCCAGTCCCCGAAGCGGCCGTGCTTGATATGCGGCGGGTGCCACACAACGGTCTCGTTGGCCGCGAGCATCCGCTCGCGCAGCTTGGCAGTCGCGATGTACCACGACGGTTTGGCGTAGTACAGCAACGGTGTGCCGCAACGCCAACAGTGCGGATAGGAATGCTCGTAATCCTCACGCTTGAACAACAGTCCGCGCGCGTCGAGGTCCGCGATCAACTCCTCTGTGAGCGCCGGATCCTTGACGAAGCGACCTGCGTATCCGGTCACGCGCTGCTCATACGTTCCGTCGGGCTTGACCGGATTGAGCAAAGTGCGGGGGCTGGTCGGGTCAAAGATCCCATTCGCGGCGGCGACCCGGTAGTCGTCTTCGCCGAAGGCCGGCGCGAGGTGGACGATCCCGGTGCCGTCCGCTGTCGTCACAAACGGATCCGCGAGGATCCGAAAGCCGCCTGGCTGGCTGATGGGAAAGATCGGTCCCTGATAGGACTGGTATCTCTTCACCAGCTCGTCACCTGTGAACCGATCAACCACCTCGGCGCCTTCGCCGAGCACCGGCCTCACGCGAGTATCCGCGAGCACGAATATCTCCTCCCCGACCGTGGCGCGAGCGTACTGGGCTGTGGGCGATACCGCCACAGCCACGTTGCCCGGCAGGGTCCACGGCGTGGTCGTCCACACGAGCAGCTGCTCGTCGCCGCCGAGGACCGGCAGCTTCACAAATACGCTCGGATCCACCACGTCCTGGTAACCGAGCGCGACCTCGTGCGAGGATAGAGTCGTCTCGCAGCGCGGGCAGTACGGCACGACCTTGTAACCCTCGTAGAGCAGCCCCCGCCGGTGAATCTCCGCCAGCGCCCACCACACCGACTCGATGTAGGACTCATCGAGCGTGCGGTAGGCGTGGTCGAGGTCGATCCAGAAGCCGATCCGCTCGGTGAGGCGGTTCCACTCCTCCAGGAAAGTGAAGACCGACTCGCGGCACTTGGCGTTAAACTCGGCGATCCCGTACTCCTCGATCTGCGCCTTGTGGTGGATGTTCAGCTCCTGTTCCACCGCGATCTCCACGGGCAGGCCGTGGCAGTCCCAGCCGCCCTTGCGCTCCACGCGGTGGCCGCGCATCGTCTGAAAGCGCGGAAAGATGTCCTTGAACACGCGCGAGAGCACGTGGTGGGCGCCCGGGCGGCCGTTGGCTGTGGGCGGCCCCTCATAGAACACCCACGGCTCCGCGCCCGCGCGCATCTTTAGCGACTGCGCGAACACCTCACGCTCGCCCCAGCGTTCCAGCACCTCCAGCTCCAGCGCCGGCAGATCCTGGTGGGGGTCGACCTTGCGGGGTGGGACCAGTGGGTGTCGGGGAGTGGCGGTCACGGGCGGCCCATTGTAGGTGCGGGGATTGGAGACACGACCCCGCCCTCGAGGTCGGGCGGGCTAGACTCGCCGCCCATGCGCGTCCTCGTCAGCGGCCACCACGGTTACATCGGGTCCGTCCTGGTCCCGCTCTTCAGCGCGGCCGGACACGAGGTGGTGGGCCTAGACACCTACATGTACGAGGGCTGCGACTTCGGCGAGGAGCTGGCGCCGGCGGTGCCGGCCATCCGCAAGGACGTCCGCGACGCCACGCCCGCCGACCTCGACGGCTTCGACGCGGTTATCCACCTCGCCGCCCTCTCCAACGACCCGGTGGGCGATCTCAACCCCGACTGCACCTTTGCGATCAACCACCGCGCCTCGGTGTCGATGGCTCGGGCCGCCAAGCAAGCGGGGGTCGAGCGCTTCCTGTTCGCCTCCTCCTGCAGCCTCTACGGCGCTGCCGGAGCGGATTGGATCGACGAGACGGCAGAGTTCAATCCCGTGACGCCCTATGGCGAGTCGAAGGTGCTCGCCGAGCGCGACATCGGAGCGCTCGCCGACGACTCCTTCAGCCCCACGTTCCTGCGCAACGCGACCGCCCACGGTCTTTCACCGCGCCACCGGGGCGATCTCGTCGTCAACAACCTCGCCGCCTTTGCGCTTGCCACCGGCAAGGTGCTGATGCAGAGCGATGGCACGCCGTGGCGGCCGCTGGTGCACATCGAGGACATCTCGCGCGCCTTCCTCGGGTTGATGCAGGCGCCGCGCGAGCAGGTGCACAACGAGGCCTTCAACGTGGGCGCCGACGAGGAGAACTACCGGATCAGCGAGGTCGCTCGGATCGTTGAGGAGGCCGTCCCCGGGTCGCGGATCGCATTCGCCGAAGGGGCAGGACCGGACAAGCGCAGCTACCGCGTTAGCTTCGCCAAGCTGCAGCGGGCCTTTCCCGAGCTGCACCCCCGCTGGACGGTGCGCACGAGCGTCGAGCAGATGCTCGCCGCCTATCGCGAGAACGGTCTGGACATCGCCGACTTCAAGGGGTCGCGGTTCATGCGGATCGCGCGTATCAAGGAGTTGATGGCCGAGGGACGCCTGGACGCAGAGCTGCGTTGGGACCCGCTTACCATCGGTGCGTAGTCTCTCGGGGAGTTGATGGCTGAAGGACGCCCGGACGCAGCGCTGCGTTGGGACCGGCCCGTCTGACGGCTGTCGGAAACACGATACGGGCACCTGCCCCCGGCGGGCAGGGGGCTTTCCCGGAGGCGCTCGACCGCTTGGAAGGCCCTTGTTAGCTTGACTTCCCATGTCGGCAGTCGAGATTCAAGGGGAGCTCGCGCCAACCCCTGGGTGCGTCCGATGAAGGCGGTGATCCTGGCCGGCGGCTTCGGCTCGCGGCTCAGCGAGGAGACCGCGGTGCGACCCAAGCCGATGGTGGAGATCGGTGGCAAGCCGATCCTCTGGCACATCATGAAGATCTATGCGGCCCACGGCGTCGATGAGTTCGTGATCTGCCTCGGCTACAAGGGCTACGTCATCAAGGAGTACTTCGCCAACTACCACCTGCACACGAGCGAGGACCTCTCCTTCGACCTGGGGTGCGGCGACGTCGAGGTTCACCGCTCCAGCACCGAGCCTTGGAAAGTGACGCTCCTGGACACCGGCGAAGGGACGATGACCGGCGGGCGGCTGAAGCGGGCGCTGGCGTATGTCGGCGATGAGGACTTCTGCTTCACCTACGGCGACGGCCTGGCCGACATCGACATCACCGCGCTGATCGCATACCACCGCGCGCAGGGCGCGCTCGCCACGATCACCGCCGTGCAGCCCCCGGGCCGCTTCGGCGCGGTCGAGATCAACGGCACGCACGTGCGCAGCTTCCAGGAGAAGCCGCGAGGGGACGGGGCGTGGCTGAACGGCGGCTTCTTCGTGCTCTCCCCCGAGGTTGGGCGCTATCTCGACGGCGACCGCGAGATATGGGAGCAGGAGCCGCTGCGCCGCCTCACCAGCGAGGGCCAGCTTGCGTCCTTCCGTCACGTGGGGTTCTGGCAGGCGATGGACACCCTGCGCGACCGCCACCAGCTTGAGGCGCTGTGGGACTCCGGCGAGGCCCCCTGGCGGGTGTGGACATGAGTGGGAGCGCCGCCCTCGACACGAGTGCCACCACCACCGCCACCGCCGGGGCGAACCCCACGCGCTGCAGGCTGTGCGGCGCTCCGTTGCGGGACGTGTTCGCTGATCTCGGCTCCTCGCCGTTGGCCAACTCGTATCTCTCGCCAGAGTTACTCGGCACGATGGAGCCTTTCTACCCGCTGCGGGCGCTGGTGTGCGGCCGTTGCTTTCTGGTGCAGCTGGAGGAGTTCCAGACGCCCGCCAAGATCTTCTCCGACTACGCCTACTTCTCTTCGTACTCGACCAGCTGGCTCGAGCACTGCCGCGGCTACAGCGAGCGGATGGTCGAGCTGCTCGACTTGGGCGAGCACAGCCAGGTGGTGGAGATCGCCTCCAACGACGGCTACCTGCTGCAGTACTTCCACGAGCGTGGTGTGCCCGTGCTCGGCGTCGAGCCTGCGGCCAACGTGGCAGAGGTCGCGCTCGGGAAGGGCATCCCCACGGTGGTGGAGTTCTTCGGCCGCGCCACCGCCCGGTCGCTGGCCGCGCGCTCCCGCGCCGACCTATTGGTGGGCAACAACGTCCTCGCGCACGTTCCCGACCTGGACGATTTCGTGGGTGGCATGAAGATCTTGCTGGCGCCCGGCGGGACGATCACGATGGAGTTCCCCCACCTGATGCGCCTGATCGAGGACGACCAATGGGACACGATCTATCACGAGCATTTCTCCTACTTCTCCTTCCTCACCGCCACGCGCGCATTCGCTGCCCACGGGCTACGCCTGTTCGACGTCGAGGAGCTGCCCACACACGGCGGCTCGCTGCGCGTCTACGGGGCGCACGAGGACGACGCCGCCAAGCCTGACACCGCGCGCGCTCTGGAGTTGCATGAGCGCGAGCGCGAGGCGGGGTATGAGCGTTTGGAGACTTACACCGAGTACGGCGCCCGCGTCGAGGCGGACAAGCGCCGGATCCTCGAGTTTCTGATCGGCCTCAAGGACGAGGGCCGGCGGGTGGTCGGCTACGGCGCGCCGGCGAAGGGCAACACGCTGCTCAACTACTGCGGCGTGCGCCGCGACTTCCTCGACTACACGGTAGACCTCAACCCGCACAAGCAGGGTCGCTTCTTGCCCGGCAGCCACATCCCGATTCGCTCGCCTGGGGCGATTCGCGAGGATCGGCCCGACGTGGTGGTGATCCTGCCCTGGAACCTCAAGGACGAGATCGCCGAGCAGCTCGACTTCGTCGGTGAGTGGGGAGGGCGCCTGGCGGCGCGCACGCCGCAACTGGCGCTGCTCTCACGATGAGGGCGCGGAGGGTTGAGTTGCGTACACGCGATCGACGCGATCGGCCGCGCACGGGAGGGCTCGCGATGCGGGCACGGAGGGGTTGAGCTTGCGCACGCTCCACGCACGGCGGCGCACGCCCGTGAGGCTGCCCGCGGCATCCTCCGAGGCGAGTGCCGCCGACCCGCCGTGCGTCCTTTATCTGATGCACAGGGCCTACTGCCCGGGCTCGCTGCGCGAGTTCGCCGCGGCGTGGCGCGCACATCCCCCTGGCTGCGAGTGCGAGCTGACGTTCCTGGTGAAGGGGTTCGCGTCGCCCGCGCAGGCGCGGCCGCTACTCGAGGAGGTCGCCGATCTCGCGCCGCGGATCGTGTTCGTGGCCGACCGGGGGTTCGACATTGGCTCATATCTAGAGGGCGCCGCCCGGCTGCGCCGCCATCGCTACTGCTTCGTGAAGTCGCAGTGCCGCCCGCTGGCGGAGGGGTGGCTCGCCAAGCTTGACGCCGCGTTCGCGCGCCCGCGGGTCGGTCAGGTAGGCGCCACCGGCAGCTGGACCAGCGCGCACTCCTGGATGCTCCACACCAGCGGCTTGCCCAGCGCCTACCGCAAGCTGCTGCCCTCGCGGCGGGAGATTCGCGAGCTGATGGGAGAGATTCGGGCCGAGCAGGGCTCCGGCGAGCGGCCCTCGCTCGGGCACTCTTTGCGGATGCGCTTGAAGACACTGTCCAACGTGCCCGAGGAGCTGCTCGGCTTCGCGCCCTTTCCGACTCCCAATTTGCGCACCACCGCCTTCATAGTCACGCACGCCGCCCTGGCCGAGCTGTGCCTGTACGAGACCCCGGCCAAGGTCGACGCGTTTGCGCTGGAGAGCGGTCGGGAGAGCATCACCAACCAGCTCGAGCGGCTGGGCCTCTCCTCGCTGGTGGTCGATCGCGCCGGCATCGCATACGAGCCCGACCGCTGGCCGTTCAGCCGCACCTTCTTACAGGGCGACCAGGAGGGGCTGCTGGTCGCCGAAAACCACACCGACTGCTATGCGGCCGGCGACCTCGCCCGCCGCCGCCTGCTGGCGCGCTGCGCGTGGGGCGCCTTCGCCGACCCCTCCCCGCCGCGTGCGGGCTCCAGCGGGCGGCGGGACGTGGAGGGCGATCTGCCCGGCGTGCCGCCGCGGGCGGGGGGGCGGTGAAGGGTGCGCGCACCGTGGGAGTGGGGCCGCATGCCGCTGATGCTTCCCGCGGCCTCGCCGGAGGCGTCTGCCGGTCCGCCCTGCGTCGTGCACCTCGTGCGCGCCGCCAACGGCATCGACTCGCTGCGCGAGTTCGCCGCGGCGATGCGCGCTCACCCTCCCGGGGTCGAGCACGAGCTGGTGCTGGCGATGAAGGGCTTCGCCTCGCGCGCCGAGGCTGCCCCCTACATCGAGGAGACGGCTGACCTCGATCCCACGATCGAGTTCTTCCCCGACCTCGGGCTCGACCTCGGTCTGCTGTTCGGCGCGGTCGCGCGGCTGCGCCGCGGGCGCTACTGCTTCGTCAACTCCCATACCCGCCCGGTGGCCGCGGGGTGGCTGGCGAAGCTCGACGCCGCGCTCGATCCGCCCGACGTCGGCATCGTCGGCGCCACCGGCTGCTGGCTGAGCTCGCACTCGTGGCTGACCTATTCGATGGGCCTGCCCAGCTTCTATCGCGGCGTGCTGCCTCCCGTCAGGCGGACGCGTCGGCTGCTGCTGGAGGTCGACTTCGAACAGCAGCGCATCGAGCGGCGCTCGATGCTCGATGCTCTCCGCACGCGCCTCGGTCTGCTGTCGCAGTTGCCCGAGGAACTGCTTGCCTTCGCGCCCTTTCCGGCGCCGCATCTGCGCAACACGATGCTGATGGCCGGCCACGACACGCTCAGGTCGCTGCGGCTGTTCGCCGTGCGCACCAAGTTCGACACCTACGTGCTGGAGAGCGGATCGCTGAACATGGTCTCCCAGCTGGCGCGCAGGGGGCTGCGCGCGCTCGTGGTGGACAGCGACGGCGCGGCATATGAGCCCCCCAGTGGTATCGCAGCGGCACCTACTGGCAGGGCCGCCAGGAGCGGCTGCTGGCAATCGACAACCGCACCCGCTCCTATGAACGGGGCGGCGCCGAGCGCCGGCGCGTACTCGCGGCCCTCGCGTGGGGTCTGCACGCCGACCCGGGGCGGTGCTCGTGATGGAGGGGGCGCTCACCGAGTCCGATGCGCTCGCCCAGCCTGGTGCGCTCGTCGAGTCCGACGTGCCCGGCGAGCCCGACGTGCTCTCCGGGCCCACGGCCGGTCCTGCCGTGGCTCGCGGCACGATGCTTCGGATCGGCTCCTACGCGGGCGGCTCGGTGTTCAGCGTGGTGGCCGCCGCGCTCCTGTTCCGCCACCTGGGGGTCAGCTCCACCGGCCGCTACACGACCGCCACATCGTTGAGCGCACTGGTCTCCGGCGTGACCGATCTCGGCCTCACGGGGATCTGTGTGCGCGAACTGTCGGTGCTGCGCGGCGAGCGGCGCACCAGCTTTGCCCGCAACCTGCTGGGCCTGCGGCTGGTGCTGGCGAGCGCTGGCATGGTGCTCGTCACCGCGTTCGCGTTTGCGGCCTACGGCCCCCTACTGGGGATCGGGGTGCTGATCGCCGGGTGCGGGATGTTTCTCCAGAACACCCAGGTGCTGCTGAGCTCGTCGCTATCGGTGCGCCTGCGTCTCGGCACGCTCTCGGCGCTCGAACTGGCCCGCCAGCTCGTGACCGCTGCGCTGATCGTCGCGCTCGTGCTCGCTGGCGCGCAGCTGCTTGCCTTCCTGGCAGTGGCGGCGCTTGCGGCACTCGTTATGTTGGTGCCCACGATCGCGCTCGTGCGCGGCGACTTTCCCCTGCTGCCGTCGTTTGACATCGCCCGCTGGCGGGCGCTCGTCGGGCCGATGCTCACCTATTCGGCGGCTGTGCTCACCGCGACGGTCTACCTGCGGATCGCGGTCGTGCTCGTCTCGCTGCTGAGCTCCACACACCAGCTGGGCTACATGAGCGTGTCCTACCGCGTGGTCGAGAACCTGTTCGTCCTTCCCGGCCTGATGGTCGGCTCGGCGTTCCCGATCTTTGCGCACGCGGCGCACACGGACACCGCCCGCTTCGCGTCCGTCATCTCGCGGACGTTCGACATGTCGCTGATCGTCGGCGTGTGGGTCTCGCTCTCGCTCGCGGTGGGCGCGAGCCTGGCGATCGCGGTGGTCGGCGGCGGGAGTTTTCGCCCCGCCGTCCCAGTGCTCGCGGTCCAGGGCATCTCGGTGGCGGCCGTGTTCGTCGGCAACGTCTGGATTACGGCGCTGCTGAGCCTGCACCTGCATCGCGTGATTCTGGTCCTCAACCTCGCGCTGCTCGCGTTGGTCGCCACCGCGGTTGCGATCCTCACTCCGTTGTACGGGGCGCAGGGCGCCGCGATCGCAACCGCATCGGTGGAGGTCGCCGCCGCGGTGGCAGGGGGTGTAATCCTCGTGCGCGGGCGCTCCCACCTGAAGCCGAGTCTCAGGCTGCTCCCTAGGGTTGGCGCCGCCGCCCTCCTCGGGGCCCTCCCGATGCTGCTTACGGGCGCGCCGGTGATCGGACGGCTGGCGCTGTCGAGCGCACTCTACGGGCTCGTGTTGTTGGCGCTGCGGGCGTTCCCCCCCGACCTGCCGGGGCTGCTGTTGCCGGCGAGGGGGAGGGGCTGAGCGCGATGCCGAAGCGGCCGGGGGAGAGGGGGAAGGAGAGGATACGCCCCCCGTGGAATTGGCGGCAGACGCCGCTACGGCTGCCCCCGACGCCTCCCGGGGTAGGCGGCGGCGATCCTCCTTGTCTGGTGCACCTCGTTCGTGAGAGCAATGGCCTGCGCTGGTTTCGCGCCTTCGCCGAGTCGCTGCGTGCACATCCGCCGGGCGTCGCTTGCGAGCTGGTACTGGCGATGAAGGGGTTCTCTTCGCGCGCCCAGGCGGCGCCGTATCTCGCTGAGGTCGCGGATCTCGCGCCCGAAGTCCTGTTCTTCCCCGATCGCGGCTTTGAATGGGGCGTGTACCTGCCCCTCGCCGCGCGTCTGCGGCGCGATCGTTACTGCTTCGTCAATTCGCACGCTCGTCCGCTGGTCGATAACTGGCTGGCGAAGCTCGACGCCGCACTCGCCCGGCCGGATGTGGGACAGGTCGGCGCGACGGGTTCGTGGGCGAGTGTGCACTCATGGGTGATGTTTTTGGCGGGTCGTCCTAACGCCTACCGGGGGTTGCTCCCAGCACGCCGGGTCGTCCGTGAGTTGACGATGAGGAGATCCAGCGCGAGGCGGCCTCGCTGCAGATCGGCTCAGACCTGAACAGGAGCCGCTCAACGGTCTCCGCTATGCGCCTGCGCCTGGGGTCGGTGCCCCGGGTGCCGCGGGAATTCGTTGAGTTCGAGCCCTTTCCGGCGCGTCATCTGCGCACCAACGCCTTCATGATCTCCCACGCCGCTCTGCGCGAGCTGCACCTGCCCGCTCCTCGCAACAAGATGGACACCTACGTGCTGGAGAGCGGCCGCCAGAGCGTTACCGCGCAGCTGGAGCGGATCGGATTGCGCTCGCTGGTGGTCGACCGCGCGGGCGCGGTTCACGGCCCTGAGCGGTGGGATCGCAGCCGCACAATGTGGCAGGGCGAGCAGGAGCGGTTGCTGGTCGCCGACAACCAGACGCTCTGCTATACGGCCGGCACATTCGCGCGTCGCAGCCTCCTGTCGACCCTCGCCTGGGGCGTCAGCGCCAATCCGTGCCCCCCGCGTGCAGGTCAACAGACCGCCGTCTCCGCATTGCTGTGGCGGGTGTGAAATGAGATTCCTGCAGACGGCGCTGCCGGGAGTGTGGGTGATCGAGCTCGATCCGATCGGCGACGAGCGCGGTTGGTTTGCTCGTGCGTTTGACGCGGACACGTTCAGGACGCGGGGGCTCGACCTATGCGTGATGCAGTGCAACGTCTCGTTCAACGCGCGGCGCGACACGATCAGGGGAATGCACTATCAGGCCGAGCCGCACGCCGAGCCGAAGCTGGTGCGCTGCGTGAGCGGGGCCAGCTTCGACGTGGCTCTCGACCTACGCTCGGGCTCCCCCGCCTACTGCCGCTGGCACGGCGTCGAACTGAGCGCCACAAACCACCGCGCCCTTTACCTGCCGCCGGGAGTTGCACACGGCTATCAAACGCTCTGTGATGAGTGCGAGGTCTTCTACCAGATGGGTCATCACCACGTCCCTGAGGCGGCACGAGGAGTGCGCTGGGACGACCCGGCATTCGAGATCGAATGGCCCCTCCTCGCCGGCGAGCCGATCATCTCAGAGCGCGATCGCTCCTACCCCAACTTCCACCGGGAGGGCTGAATGCGTCCTCCCTGGGCGTGGCAACGCATACCGCTGGTGTTGCCTAAGGCTCTTCATTGCGAGGGCTCCTCGGCTCCTCCTCCCTGTGTCGTGCATCTCGTCCGTGAGGCCAACGGCCTGAGTGCCCTGCGCGGATTTGCCGAGGCGTTGCGCTCACATCCCCCCGGCGTAGAGTGTGAGCTGGTGCTTGCGATGAAGGGATTCGCCTCGTTCGCGGAGGCCCAGCCCTACATCGATGAGGTCGCCGACTTTGCGCCCGAGACACTGTTCTTCGAGGACCGCGGCTTTGACCTGGGAGTGTACTTTGCCGCCGCCGCGCGGCTGCGTCGAAACCGTTACTGCTTTGTTAATTCCTTTAGTCGCCCGCTCGCGGATGGCTGGCTGGCGAAGCTCGACGCCGCGCTCGGGCGGCAAGGCGTGGGGCAGGTTGGCGCAACCGGCGCATGGGCCAGCAGCCACTCGTGGTTCACCTATTCGATGGGGCTGCCCAGCGCCTACCGGGGTCTGATACCTCCCGCGCCGCGTGCGCGCGAGTTGCTCAGGGTCCCCGAGCTGGAGCGCAACGGCCGGCCGCGCCGCTCGGCGCAGGAAACGGTACGGGCGCGATTGACCACGCTGCGCGATCTGCCCCGCGCGCTCTTCTACTACGAGCCCTTCCCCTCCGCCAAGCTCCGTACAAACACGTTCATGATTACCCACGAAATGCTCAGGGAGCTGCCACTGTTCGTGGTGCGCAACAAGCAGGACGCCTATTCCCTGGAGGGCAGCCGCGAGTGCCTCACACGAATGCTGGAGCGCATCGGCCTGAACTCGCTGGTGGTTGATCGCGCCGGTGGCGTATATGGTCCGGAGCAGTGGGATCGCAGTCACACGTTGTGGCAGGGCGATCAGGAGGGGCTACTCGTGGCCGACAACCAGACGCAGCACTACACGTGCGGCAGCTTCGACCTGCGGCATCTGCTGTCCGCGCTCGCCTGGGGCGTATGCGCCGCGCCGAATCCCCCCGGCGGCGCACCGGCTGGCATCCGCTTCGAGCGATGAGAGGCGCTCTTCCGACATCCGCCGGCACCAAGGAGGATGGCCGATGAGCGCGGTACTGGTGACCGGCGCCAACGGCTTCATCGGCCTGCCGTTGACCATCGCGTTGGCGGCTCGCGGCGAGGAGGTGCATGCAATCTCCACACAACCGGCTCCGCCGCCGGTGCCGAACGTCCGCTGGTATCGAATCGACCTCACCGCCCCGGGCGGCGAGCTGGAGGCGCTGATGCGCCGGCTGCGCCCTGCGCGGTTGGTGCACCTGGCGTGGCATTCCGCGCCCGTTCGGCTGTGGGACGCGCCGGAGAATGTGCTGTGGGTGGAGTCCAGCCTGCGGCTGGTGCGGGCGTTTATCGACGGCGGTGGGCGCCGCATGCTGATCGCCGGCACCTGCGCCGAGTACGACTGGTCGGCGGCCGATCGTCCGCTCGCGGAGGGACGCTCGCCGCTGGCGCCCGCCACGCTTTATGGCGTGGCCAAGGACGCGCTGCGGCGGGTAGCGGCCGCATACGCCGCCCAGGCGGGGGTGGAGCTGGCGTGGGGTCGGCCGTTCTTCCTCTACGGCCCGCGCGAGCCCCCGGGGCGACTGGTGCCCTCGGTGGTTTGCGCACTGCTACACGGAGAGCCGGTGGCCACCAGCGGCGGCGAGCAGCTGCGCGACTTCATGCACGTCGAGGACATGGCGGGCGCACTGCTGGCACTGCTCGACAGCACGGCGGTGGGCGACGTCAACATCGCCTCGGGTGTGGGAGTTGCCGTGGGCGAGATGGTCGACGAGATCGTGCGCCTGATCGGACGTCCCGAGCTGGTCCGTCGCGGGGCGCTGCCGATGCGCCCCGGCGAGCCGCCCCAGCTGGTGGCCGATGTGACGAGGCTGCGCGAGGAGATCGGCTTCCGGCCGCGCGTCGCACTCGCCGACGGCTTGGCAGCGACCGTGGCATGGTGGGAGGCGCAGGAGCGGTGAGTCGCTCGCGGGTGCTCTCGAAACACCGAGATCTTCATGGACCGGCCCGTCGCTGTGCGACGATGGCGAGCGCGTGAGGCCTCAGAGGGCGGCGCGACGTCGATAGATGCCGCGCCGCATCGCAAGCGAGTCGCGGAAGCTGATACCTGGGTCGATCGCGTCTGCGGGTGGGCGTGGGTGACGGGGCCGGCGTTGGCCGGCGCCCCATCCCCGTCTGCGCCCCTGCAGTGCGGCCAGGTCCCGCGAGATGACGAGGTCTCCGAGCACGACCATCGCCTCGGTGGCAAGCACCCGAGCTGTGGCCGCTCCTTGCAGCAGTCCGTAGCGGCGCAGCAGGTAACCCCGTCCGAAGCCCCCGTTACGTCGCTGCCACGCGGAGCGATGCCCGTGGGTGGCCGAGCCCAGGTGCACCCCCACGGCGTCGGGCGCGGCGGCCGACTCCCAGCCGGCGCTGCGTAGACGCAGCGCCAGATCGAAGTCCTCCATGTAGGTGAAGAGGGTCTCGTCGAGGCCGCCGACCTGCTCCCACGCCGCGCGCCGATAGGCGGCCGCCGTGCCCGCCGGACCGGCCAACACGGGGCCTGGATCGCGTGCGCACCGCGCCGGTAGTCCGTGCAGTCGCGGGAAGCCGGCGAGTGTGACATCGGCCGTCAGGCCCACGCTGTCGATCGTCGCTTCGCGCGGCTGGAGCATGAGCGAGGCGACCGATCCCACCCAGTCATCCCGCAGCGGCGCAAGGAGCCGCTCGAGGAAGTCCGCGCGAGGACTGACGTCGTTGTTGAGCAGCACCACGACCTCCCCACGCCCCGTCGCCACGCCTCGGTTGCAGCCGACGGCGAAGCCGTAGTTCCGATCCAGGGGCAGGAGCTGCACCTCGGGCCAATCCGCACGCACGCGTGCCGGGGTGTCGTCGGCCGAGCCGTTGTCCACCACGATCACGCGATGGTTGATCGTCTGCCCAGCCAGGTGGCGCAGGCAGCTTGCGGTGAGCTCGTATCGGTTGTAGGTGACGATCACGACGTCTACCGAGTTGGACACCCAACCACCGTAAATCGGGAGCTCGCCCGATGGCAGTGCGCAATCCGTATTACCGCTCCAGCACTGGGCAAACGAGCTCTGAGTTGGGCACGATTGTTTCCAGCGGTGCGGCAGCTGGTAGTGGCGACGCTCAGCGCGCCGTCGGAGACGGCGCGGCGAGTTGAGAACGTGTGCCGTTGTGCCCGCTCAGCCTCCGGACCGTGCGAGAACGCCGATCCGCGGTAACTCCCGCTCGTACCAGTCATATGTGGCTTGGAGACCGCGCTGGAGATCCCACTCTGGCGTCCACCCGAGCTGCTCGGAGATGGCACTCGAGTCCAACCACTGGCGCGATATCTCACCGTGTGGGGTACCCTCCCCGCGCACGTCCGGCTCGGTCTCGACGCCGGCGATCTCCACGAGTTGCCTGACGATCTCAAGGACAGTCGTTGGGCGCCCAATGCTCGCGTTCCAGGAGCATCCATGCAGCTCTGCGCGATCGAGCGAGCGGGCGACAGCCAGATAGGCCGAGACCGCATCCGCCGCGTACAGGAAGTCGCGCTCCATCAGCCCGCCCGATCGGATCACCGGCCGCTCGCCTGCCAGCAGCGATCTGATCGTTCCTGGGATCAGGCGGGAGAAGTTGACGTCCCCTCCTCCGAACACGTTTCCGAATCGCGTGACGGCGACCGGCAATCCAAACGTGTGGGCGTAGGACTGTGCGATCAGGTCGGCGCACGCCTTCGAGGTGTCGTAGGGATAGCGAGGCCGCAGTGCGCTGTCCTCCCGGTAGGGAAGATCCGGGTGGACGCCGTAGGCCTTGTCGGTGGAGGCCACCACGACTCTCCGGGGTGGTGCAGCGGCGGCGCGGCAGGCCTCCAGCAGGTTCCACGTCCCGCGCACGTTGACCTCGAATGCGCGCAACGGCGAGGTCGTTGCCGAGCCGACGAGCGCCGCCGCGGCGAGATGGAAGACGGCCTGGACACCGTGGTCCTCGAGCGCCGCGCGCAGCGAGCCGACGTCCTCCAGGGCGGCCGCGACGGGTGTGCAGCGCTCGTGCAGCCCACGCAGGCGGTAGCGCGAGAGCGCGGGCGCCGGCCGGTCGAGGACCAATACCTCCGCGCCCTCCGCCAGCAGCTGCTCGGCGACCCACGAGCCGATGAAGCCCTGCGCGCCAGTGAACAGCACGCGTGTGCCGGCCCAGTCGCTCACCCCGCCTCATCCCCCTGGCTGGGTACGGCGGCAAAGAAGTGATCGTCGATGCGCCGCACGGTCGCCAGGTCGGCCTCGCGTGCGCGCCGCACCGTCGCCAGGTCGGGCTCCGCGCGCGCGTAGGGGTGGGAGGACATGGCGAGGTAGCGTATCCACGTGCGGCTGCGTCTGTATCACCACCCCGACGGCGCGCGCGTCGCCTACCGCGAGCTCGGCGCCGGCCCACCGCTGGCGCTGCTGCACTCCGCGATGCTCTCGCACATGGAGTGGGAGCCGGTGGCGCGGAGGCTGTCCGAGCGCTTCCGTGTGGTGCTCCCCGACCTACCGCTGCACGGCGACTCCGAGGACCGTCCGCGCCACCCCTACACGATCGACTGGTACGCCGAGGTGCTGTGCGGCTTTGCCGCCGACGTGTTGGGTCCGCGGCCGCTGATCGCCGGCCACGACATCGGCGCCGAGATTCTGCTGCGTGCCGTCGCAAGCGGGGGGTTGCATCCCGCGCGTGTGGTGCTGATGCCCAACCGCCTGCACTGCCCCGAAGAGCACTCCCGGCTGCGCGCCGCCTGGCGGATTGCGGCGCGCACCGGCTCACTCCCGGGCGCCGACCGGGTGCTCACCCACGTCGCGCCGTTTGTGCTCTCCCCCTCGCTGGGGCCACGCCTCTCCGCGCGTGGCGAGCCGGCGGCTCGCGACCTCGTGCGCCACGCCTTCGCCGATGTCCCGGGCAACCCCAGCCTCGCGCGCTCGTGGGCGAAGTTTGCGCGCCGCTGGCCGCGCGGGGCCCAGACGCAGCTGCTGGAGCTCTACCCGCGCCTGGAGATGCCGGTGTTGCTGCTGTGGGCCGACAGCGACCGTCTGTACCCGCTCGCCGGGGCCGAAGAGACGCTGAGGCTGCTCCCCAACGCGCAGCTGCGCGTGCTGTCCGGCACCGGGTTTCTGATTGCCTACGACGACCCGGTGGGCCTGGCGCGGGAGTTGGTGGCGTTTTGTGGATAGGGTCCCGCGAGAGCGTCGATCAAGGAGGCCCAATGGCAGACGAACAGTTGTGGGGCGGGGAGACCGCCAAGGCCGTCGAGAACTTCCCGATCTCGGGGGAGACGGTACCGGTTGGGGTGGTGCACTGGCTGGCGCGGATCAAGGGCGCCGCCGCCGCCGTCAACGGTGAGCTGGGGCTGCTGCCAAAGCGCACGGCGGCGCGGATCGAGAAGGCTGCGGCGGAGATCGCCGCCGGCAAGTACGACGTGCAGTTCCCGATCGACGTGTTTCAGACCGGGTCGGGCACCTCCACGAACACGAACGCCAACGAGGTGATCGCGCGTCTGGCGGGCGAGCCCACGCATCCCAACGACCACGTCAACATGGGCCAGTCCTCCAACGACGTGTTCCCCTCGGCGGTGCACCTGGCGGCACTGGACGTCGCCCACAACGAGCTGTTGCCGGCGCTCAAACAGCTGGAGCGCTCGTTGGCGAAAAAGGCAAAAAGCTTCGAGAACATCGTCAAGGCCGGCCGCACCCACCTGATGGACGCGGTGCCCGTCACGCTCGGGCAGGAGTTCGCCGGCTACGCCGCGCAGATGCGCCTCGGCCAGGAGCGCGTGCAGGCGGCGCTCGTGCACGTCGGACAGATCCCGCTCGGGGGCACCGCCACCGGCACCGGCCTGAACACACACGCGCGTTTCGCCGAGAAAGTACGCGCGCGCCTGAAGAAGGACTCCGGCCTCAAACAGATCGCCCCGCCGGCCGACCCGTTCGAGGCCCAGGCCAACCGCGATGCGCTGGTGGAGCTATCGGGTGCGCTAAAGGTGGTGGCGGTGTCGCTGACGAAGATCGCGGGCGACCTCGCGCTGATGGGCTCCGGCCCGCGCGCCGGTATCGGCGAGATCTTCCTGCCCGAGCTGCAGAAGGGCTCCTCGATCATGCCCGGCAAGGTCAACCCGGTGCTCCCCGAGGTCGTGCTGCAGGTCTCCGCGCAGGTGATCGGCAACGACACCGCGATCACCGTCGGGGGCATGCAGGGCCAGTTCGAGCTCAACGTGCGCATCCCACTGATCGCGCGCAACCTGCTGCAGTCGCTGCGCCTGCTCTCGTCCACGACGCGGGTGTTCGCCGAGAAGTGCGTGGACGGCATCCAGGCCAACAGGGCCGGCACGGACGCCTCGGCGGGCGGGACGCTGGCGGTGGCGACCGCGCTGAACGGGGCGATCGGCTATGACAAGGGGACCGTGATCGTCAAGAAGGCCACGGCCTCCGGGCGTCCGCTGCGCGAGGTCGCGCTGGAGGAGGGCGTCGACGCCAAGCTCTACGACGCCACGATCGACCTGCGCAAGATCGCCCGGGGGAACCGGTAGGCGCGTCTGATACGTGGGGCCTGACTGGAAGGCTTTGCGGCCGCGCTTGAGAGCTTCCGGCTAACGTGACACCCACCACCCCCTGCCAAAGGAGACCGCATGTCCCGCTTCGCCACCGTGAACCTGTTGGACCTCGAGGATTCCGTGGGCGATCGGGCCCCGGGGATCGAGGGCCGCTTTGCCCGTAAACACCTCGACTCGCGCGACCTCGGGGTCAGCCTCTTCCGCTACGCGGAGAACATGCGCAGCCCCGTGGCTCACAGCCACCGTGAGCAGGAGGAGGCATACATCATCGTCGCCGGGTCGGGGCGGGTGTTGCTCGACGGCGACACCCAGGAGTTGCGCCAGTGGGATGTGGTGCGCGTGGCGCCCGACGTGGTGCGCGCCTTTGAGGCCGGACCCGAGGGGCTCGACATCGTTGCCGTCGGCGGCCCGCGGCCCGAGGATGGCGACGGCGTCATGGGCGCCGCCAATTGGCCCGACGCTCAGTAGGCCGGCAACGCTTTGAACAACTGCGCCACCGCGTGCTCGGCCGGCTTGGGGTGCCCGGCATAGTCGAACAGGCCCTTGCCGAGGATCCCTTCGATCAGCTTGATGTGATGGTCCTCGGCGAGAACCGAGCCGCCGTAGTAGCGAGGGGTGAGTGCGAAGTCGCGCAGCACCCAGACGAGCATCCCGCTGAGCGACGGGTCGGCCTCGTAGAGGCGGATGTGTTGGATGAGTAGGCGCGTCTGGAAGGAGTAGGAGCCGGGGCGCCCGGGCTTGTCCAGCGGGGTGCCTTCGGCGCCGAACTCGCTGATGAGCTGGACTTTGCCGGCGAATGTCGCATTCATCGCGGCGAGGCGGGCGTCGATCAGGCGGCGCAGCTTCGCGGGCTTGTCGCGCAGGCCCTCATACCAGCCGGAGTAGTCGGTCTCGGAGACCGCGTCGACGTCGCTGTACAGATGGGCGGCGCCGTGGCGGGGGGGGTGCTCGCCCCACACGTCCACCGCGACCATCCGCCCGGGGTCGTAGGCGTGCAGCCACGCGGACATCGCTTCGACGTACTGCGCCTGTCCGCCGGGGTGGCCGTTGCCGGCCAGCTCGTTGGTGAGGTTCCAGGCGATGATCGAGGGGTGCAGCGCGTCGGCCTGCGCCGTGGTGCGCACGTCTTCGCGCGCCCGTTCGGCTAGCTGCGGCGTGATGCCCGTCCAGTCGCCGGAGGGGTCGACTGGGCCGACGCCCTGCCACACGAGGATCCCGGCGGCGTCGAGGCGTTCGAGCATCGAGGCGGGCAGCGGGTGCTGAGTGCGGGCGGCGTTGGCGCCGATCGCCTGCAGCTCCTGGATGAGGGTGTCCTCTTCGGCGGGGCCGAGCGCGTCGCCGTGACCGGGCGCTTCGAACTGGATCGAGGCGCCGTGCAGCTCGAGCGGCTGCCCATTGAGGTACATCTTGCCCCCGCCCCACGTCAGCTGGCGCAGGCCGACGTGCGCGGAGTAGCTGCTCTCGCCCGGGATGTCGAGCACGAGTTCGTAGAGGTTGGGGCTGCCCGGTGCCCACAGCGCCGGCGTGGGCACCGTCACCGTGGCGGTCATCGTCACCGCCTGTTCGGCGCCCACGAGCTGGGGGGTGAAGCTCACCGGGATCGTTTGCCCGGGGCGGGCAAGCGTGCCTTCGGGCGCGAGCAGGCGCGCCGGCCCGTTGTTGTGCACCACCACGCCCACCTGCACGGTCGCTTGTGTCGCCGTCGACGAGTCGGGCGTGAGCGTCGTCTGGATCGTGGGGTCGGAGAGTTCGCTGGCGGTGAGCTCGCGCATGCTGACGGCGCCGTCGAGGCCGCCAAAGTTGAACCAGGCGCGGTTGAAGCCTTCGTTGGTTTGCAGCAGCGGGTCGCGCCAATCCACGCGCGCCACCAGTGTGTGCGTGCCGGCGGCCAGCGAGTCGCGGAATTCGAAGGGCAGGTAGAAACCCACGTGGGAGCCGAGGGAGCGGCCGTCGACCCACACTTCGACGAGGTAGTTGGCGGACGCGAATTCCAGTGCGTAGATGCCCGCCGACGGCGCGGTGAGCGTCGTGCGGTACCACGCGACAGAGCCTTCGAAGTCGGGGACGGCCCGCTTGCCTTTGATCGGGGCGGGGTTGACCACATCGGGAACGCTCGCCGACGCGCCCCCGAAGTCGCCGGTGGGCCACCCCCGCAGCTGCCCGACATCTTCGGGGTCGCGGCGCAGCGTCCAGTCGGCGAGCGCCACGCGCCCGCCGGGGCCTTCGCCTAGTTCCACCTGGCTGGCGCGCGCGTTCGGGCCATGGCGCTGGGCCTGGCCGGCGCGGCCCCGCGGGCCATCGAGACCGGCGCTGCTGGTCGGTGCGGCGATCGCCAGCGCCAGTAGCGCAGCGAGACCTGCGATCGCTCTCTTGCCGGGGACGCCTTTGGACACGCACGGTCCATTGTGACGGGGTCGCGTGTTTGGTTCGCAGGTTACGTTGCGCGCTGCACCGCCAGCATCCCCTCCAGCAGGAGTCGCGCCCCGCCCTTGGAAAGCGGTTCGTTGAGGTTGCCGCACTTGGGCGACTGCACACAGGAGGGGCATCCTGCCCGGCAGGGGCACTCGGAGATCAGGCGGTGGGCGTCGCGACAGAGCTCATCGAAGCGCAGGAAGGCGGCGCGGGTGAGCCCGACGCCGCCGGGGTGGCCATCGTAGATAAAGATCGTCGGCCGCCCCGTTTGGGGATGGAGATTGGTGGAGAGTCCGCCGATATCCCAGCGGTCGCACATCGCGATCAGCGGCAGCACCGCGATTTGGGCGTGCTCGGCGGCGTGCAGGGAACCAAGCGCATCTGCGTCGAGCGCATCGGGGTCGAGCTCGAACCACAGCGCCTGCGTGGAAAACGACGTTTCGGGCAAATCGAGCGGGACGAGGTCGATCTGAGCGTGATCGAGGAGGCGGCGGCGCTGGTAGGCGAGCACGGTGTCAGTGACCGAGACTTCGCCGAAGGAGAGCGAGACCCCGAGCACCTCGCGCCGGTCGAGCACGCTCTCGATCGTCGTGGAGGTGTCGCGCTTGGGCTGCGTGTACCAGCCGCCGTCGAACGGCGTAACCAGCGCCCGGCGGCGTTCGAGATCGAGCTCGCACACTTCGTAGGAGCGGCCCAGGTGCAGGTAGATCGCGCCCTGGTGGACGGTCGAGAATGCGCGCGCGGCCTCGGTCGTGCCGAGCAGCTCCCCGGAGGAGACGTCGACGATCGCAAAGCTGTCGAGCGAGGCTGAGCGCAGCGAGACCGCCGCGGCGGGATAGTCGGCGGGGTTGCGGGGGACGTAGGCGGCGCTGCCACGGCTCCGTCGCAGCTGACCGCGGCCGAGCAGGATCTCCGCGTAGGCCTCCCAGCGGGGCCCCAGGATCTCCGCGTCGGCGCCCGAGAGCGGGCCCTCGAAGGCCGCACACAGCAGGTGGGCGAGGTGGATCGAGGGGTTCTCGTGGTCGAGGATCGCGGCCTCGACGGGCCGCTCCAGGAACTCGTCGGGGTGGCGGCAGAAGAATTGGTCCAAGGCGTCCTCGCCGGCGATGTACACCGCCAACCCCCGTCCGCGGCGCCCGGCGCGGCCCCACATCTGGCGCAGCGAGGCGACGGTGCCGGGAAAGGTGACGACCACGGCGGCGTCGAGCTCGCCGATGTCGATCCCCAGCTCGAGCGCATCCGTGGTGATCACCGCGCGCAGCTCGCCGCGCATCAGGCGGCCCTCCAGGTCGCGCCGCTGTTGGGGGGTGTAGCCGGCGCGGTAGGGGACCACGAGGTCGGCGAGGTCCTCCCGGCCCCCCTCCCGCGACGCGCCGGGATTGCCATCCGGCTTGCGCCCTCCTCGCCGCTGACCCGATCCTTCTCGATCGCCGTTCGGCCTCTCCTCGCCCTCGCCGGGCGCCCCGTCGAGCTCTTCCCGTACGAGCCGGGAAAGCAACTCGACGCCCTTGCGCGACTTCATGAAGCAGATCACGCGCGCGCCGTCGCCAACCAGCCGCGCGAGCAGCTCGGCGGCCTCGCCGAGCGCGGAGCGGCGTGCGCCGAGCGCGGCGTCGGTGAGCGGTGGATTCCAGATCGCGATCTGCCGTCGCGGCGCGGGGGCGCCGTCCTCGTCGATCAGGCCAACGCCCTCCAGGCCGGTGAGCCGCTCCGCCAGCTCGAGCGGGTTGGCGATCGTGGCGGAGGCGAGCAGGAAGCGGGGGGCGGTGCCGTAGGCGGCGGCGACACGGCGCAGCCGGCGCAGCACGTTGGCGACGTGGGAGCCGAACACGCCCCGGTAGACGTGCGCCTCGTCGATCACGACGACGGCGAGGTTGGCGAAGAAGTTACCCCACGATTCGTGGTGGGGAAGGATCCCGAGGTGGAGCATGTCGGGATTGGTGAGCACGATGCCAGCCCGGCGGCGGATTTGGGTGCGGGCCTCGCGCGGAGTGTCGCCATCGTAGATCGCCGGGCGCAGGCGATCGCCGAGGCCGAAGCGGGCGAGCGCCCGCGCCTGGTCTTGCGCGAGCGCCTTGGTTGGGTAGAGGTAGAGCGCGCGCGCGTGGGCGTCGCGGCAGAGGACCTCCAGCGTGGGGAGGTTGAAGCACAGCGACTTGCCGGAGGCGGTGCCGGTGGTGACGATCAACGGCCCCTTCCAGGCGGCCTCGAGCGCCCGCGCCTGGTGGGAGTAGAGCCGCTCGATGCCCGCGCGCCCCAGCGCCGCGAGCACGTCGGGGTGCAGGTCTGCCGGGGGATCCACCAACGTGGCGGCGGTTGGTCCTTCGGAGGCCCCGCGGACGAGCCGGCCGTCGGCGCGACCATCCTCAAGCAGGGCGCTCCAAGGCTCGATCGTGCGTTCTATCGCCACCGCTTGCGATAGTAGGGGGATGTCGGTGCACGGAGCCATCGCAGACGCTGAACGGTGGGCGAAAACCCGCACGTTCCACCATTCGCGCTACGCAACGCAGCGGATCGCGTCCGAGCGCCGCCGGAGCGTGTCGGTGTGCGTGCCCGCGCGCGAATGCGCGGCGACCGTCGGGGAGGTTGTGGGGGTGCTGAAGGGGCTGCGCGACGCCGGCGCGATCGATCAGATCGTGGTCGTTGACGCGGCCTCCGCCGACGGCACCGCGGAGTTGGCCGAGGGGGCTGGGGCGCTTGTGTTGCAGGAGGCTGAGCTGATGCCGGAGTATGGGCCGGTGCTGGGCAAGGGTGACGCGATGTGGCGCGCGCTGCCGTCGCTGGAGGGCGAGGTGGTGTGCTTCGTCGACGGCGACACGGTGCAATTCGGCGCGCACTTCGTCACCGGGCTGCTCGGCCCGCTGGTGTGTGAACCGGAGGCGTCGAAGGTGTCGTTCGTGAAGGCCTTCTATCGCCGGCCGCTGGCCGAAACGGGGATGCCGGCCGAACCGGGGATTCCCGCCGGAGGCGGGTGTCTCCCGGCTTCGGTCGCCGGCGGTGAGCGCGGCGAGGAGGAGGGGGGCGGTGGGCGCGTCAACAATCTGACGGCGCGCCCGGCGCTCGCCACGTTCTACCCGCGGCTCGCCGAGGTACGCCAACCGCTCGCGGGCGAGGTCGCGGCGCGCCGCGAGCTGCTGGAGCGGCTGCCGTTCGTGACCGGCTACGGCGTGGAGGTGGGGATGCTGATCGATGTTTGGAGGACGGTCGGCCTGGAGGGGATCGCACAGGTCGACCTCGACGAGCACCGCCACGCCCACCAGCCGCTGTCGGCGCTCGCGCCGATGGCGAGGGCGGTGATGGCGACGATCGCTCACCGCCTCGAAGAAGACGAGCTGCTGGAGCGGTGGCCCGACCGCTTCGAGGCTGACGACGACCCCGAGCTCGACCCGGAGGCCAACTGGGAGCGGATCGAAAAGCTGGACCCCACGCCGGTCGTGCGTCCGCCGCAGCAGAGCGTGCGCGCGCGGTGAGCACGCGCTGCCTGTACCTCGACCTCGACGGCACGCTGCTGGGCAAAGGTGCCTCGCTGCTGCACGACGGCGAGGGGGCGGTGGCGATCGACGGCGTCAGGGCGGTGCAGGCGTGCTTGCGCGCGGGCGTGGAGGTAGTGTTGATGTCGGGCCGGCGCAAGGCGCAGCTGGCGGAGGATGCGCGGCTGCTGGGAGGGAGCTCCTACATCTACGAGGCCGGGGCGTGCGTGGTGCTCGACGGCGAGGAGCACTGGTTGACCGGCAACATGCAGCCCGGCGAGGAGACAATCGCCCAGCAGATCGAGCGCTCGGGGGCGCCGGCGCTGCTGCTGGAGCACTACGGGGAGCGCCTGGAGCACCACGACCCGTGGCACACCGAACGCGAAGTGTCACACCTCTTCCGTGGCCTGGTGGATGCGCAGGAGGCAGACGAGGTGCTGGCCGAGCACGGGTATGAGGGACTGCGGCTGGTGGACAACGGCGCGGTGAGCACGCGCTCCCCACGGCAGGCGAGTTTGGAGCAGGTGCGTGGCTACCACCTCGTGCCGGCGGGCGCGTCGAAGGCGGGGGCGGTGGCATTTCACCAGCGCGTGCGGGGGTATGCATGTGAGGAGACCTTCGCGGTGGGAGATTCGCGCGAGGACATGGCGTGCGCGCGGCACGTGCAGACGTTCTGGCTGGTGGCCAACGCGCACCTGCGCGACCCAACGATCGGCGAGGTGGTCGGGCAGTATCCGAACGTGCGCGTGTGCGAGGCGGGGAACGGAACGGGCGTCTACGAGGCGGTCGTGTGCACGCTGATGGCCGGGGCCGGGACCGCTACGAGTCGATGATCCCCGCGCGCTTCTCCTCCTCGTAGAGCCGTTCGAGGACGAAGGCCTTCAGCAGCGTCTGGTAGCCGGTGTTGTGGAGCGTGGCGAGCGTCTTCAGCCGCCGTAGCGTGAACTGATCGAAGCGGATCGCAACTGGGATGGTCCGGCCAGGACGGATGGCGTCCTGCATTTTGATGATCTTTTCGCGGCGAAGCTCCTGCTCGTGGAACTCGTCCGGATCGAATCTCAGGCCAAAGGGAGGCTCTCCCGCACTCTTCTTCTCCGTCGCCTTGGGTTTCTCTATTGGTGGCATGAGCGGTGCGTCTCCTTCGTGAAGTCAGGGGACATGTAGTGATGATCGTATATGCGATCGGGCCTCGGTAAAGGTGTTCTCTTTTAAAAGGTGTGCGCCATGGCACACGCCTTTTAAAAGAGAGATACATACCCCAGCCCCCCATCTGCACAGCACGATGGATGGAGTCAGGTTCCCGCCAGCCGGCTCCATGGAGTCAGGTTCCCGCCAGCTGGCTCCATGGAGTCAGGTTCCCGCCAGCTGGCTCCATGGAGTCAGGTTCCCGCCAGCTGGCTCCATGGAGTCAGGTTCCCGCCAGCTGGCTCCATGGAGTCAGGTTCCCGCCAGCTGGCTCCATGGAGTCAGGTTCCCGCCAGCTGGCTCCATGGAGTCAGGTTCCCGCCAGCTGGCTCCATGGAGTCAGGTTCCCGCCAGCCGGCTCCATGGAGTCAGGTTCCCGCCAGCCGGCCCCACAGCCGTCGCCAAAACCCGGGCTGTGGCCGCCGGCGCCATAGGGCAGGCGGGGGAACGGTGGCACGCACCAGCGCGACCCACTCCTGGAGCGGCAGCTCGCCCGCGATCAAGCGGCCGAGGGCGCTTGTAATCGGTGCCCGCCCGACCCAAGCACGCCCGTGCCCGGCATGTCCGCCCCCGGCCCGCCCGCCCGCCCGTTCCAGCGCAAGCGCCAGCAGTGGCACCGACTCCAGCGCCTCCACCGCCTGCCCGATGCGGGCGGGGATCTCCGCGGCCGGCACGCCCGCCGCGAGCAGCTCGCCGGCGCGTCGGTTGCGGCTCTCGGGGGCGAGCGCGGTGGCGACGAGGTCGCCCGTGCCCGCCAGGCCGATCATCGACTCTGGCCGCGCCCCCAGGGTCTCCGCGTAGCGCCACACCTCCGCAAAGATGTGGCCCGCAGCGGCCCCAGCCGCGTTGAGGCCCTGCGCTTCGGTGGCCCCCGCGGCGAGCGCCGCGGCGTTCTTGGCGGCCCCCGCAAGCTCCACCCCAAGCGGGTCGTCCGAGCGCTCGCACACCACCCCCGCGCGCGTGAAGACCTGTGCAAGCGCGCGTGTCAGCTCCTCGTCGTTGGAGGCCGCGACTAGCCCCGCACCGGCGTGCACCATCTCGTGCGCGTGCGCCGGGCCTCCAAGGCACGCCACCCGCTCGGCGCCGAAGGCCGCGCCGAGGACGCTCGTCGGCGGCGCGCCGTCCGGCGGGACGAGGCCCTTGGCTACCGACACCACGGCCGTGCGCCGCCCCAAGCCGGCCTCGCGCAGGCCGGCCACCACTGGCCCGAGCTCCTGCGAGGGCACTGCCAGAAACACGTAGTCGGCACGCGCCACGCCCGCTGCGGCGGGCTCGATGCGCAGCTGCGCGGGCAGCTCCACACCAGGCAGGTAGACACGGTTCTCGCGCTGCTCCTCCAGCGCCTGCGCCTGCTCGGCAGTACGGGTCTGCAGCGTCGTGCGTAGCCCGCCGCGGGCCAGCAGCACGGCGAGCGCGGTGCCGAACGAGCCAGCCCCGATGACCGTAGCCCGCTTCGCCCCGGGCGTCGGCAGCGAGCGCGCGCGTGGCGAGCGTGCGGTTGCAACCTCCGCCCCTGGCGTCGCCCCCGGACTGGAGGTAGGCTCAGTCACGGTGAGCGAGCCTATTGCAAGTAGCGACGAGTGGAGTCGAGCGTGACGGCGATGGCAGCCGGCTTCTTGGGGCCTCGCAACGGGGCGGGCGCGTGAAGGAGGGCATGACGGTGCCGCCTGCCGCGGCCCCCGCATGGCGCAACTGGGCCGGTGACGAGTGCTGCGCCCCCGCGGCGATCGAGCGGCCCACATCGATCGCCGAGATCGCCGCCGCGCTGGAGCGGGCCGCCGCGCAGGGCCAGCGCGTGCGGGTCGCCGGCGCGGGGCATTCGTTCAGCGACATCGCCCTGACCGACGGGCGCCTGCTGCGGCTCGACCGGATGAGCCGGCTGCTGGAGGTCGATCGCTCGAGCGGGCTAGTGCGCGTACAGGGAGGCATCACGATCCACGCACTCAATGCGCGCCTCGCGGCGATCGGGCTGGCGCTCGAGAACCTGGGCGACATTGACGTGCAGAGCATCGCCGGCGCGATCTCGACCGCCACCCACGGCACCGGCGCGCGCCTGCGCAACATCCCCTCGCAGGTGGCGGCGCTCACGCTGGTGCTCGCCGACGGCTCCACACTGCACTGCTCCGAGCGTGACGATCCCGAGCTGCTGCGCGCCGCGCGCGTCGGGTTGGGTGCACTCGGCGTGATCGCGGAGGTGACGCTGCGCTGCGTGCCCGCCTTCCGCCTGCGCGGCCTCGACGCCCCCGCGCCGCTGGAGCAGACCCTTGAGCGCTTCGAGGAGCTGGCGCTCGCCAACGACCACTTCGAATTCTATGTCTTCCCCCACGCCCGCACGGCGCTGACGCGCACCAACAACCGCACCGAGGAGCCGGCGCGCCCGCGCGGCAGGGTGAGCGCTTACGCCAACGACGTGCTGCTCACCAACCACGCCTTCGGGCTCTGCTGCCGCCTCGGCCGGCGGATGCCCGCCCACATCCCCCGCATCAACCGGCTCGTCACGCGCCTCGCGGGCGCCGGCCGCCGCGTGGACCGCTCCGATCGGATCTTCGCGAGCCCGCGGCTGGTGCGCTTCACCGAGATGGAGTACGCGCTCCCGCGCGAGCGCACGGTGGAGGCGGTGCGTCGCGTGCTCGAGCTGGTGCCCCGCGGTAACTTCGCCGTGCCCTTCCCGATTGAGGTGCGCACCGTAGCCGCCGACGACGCGCTGCTCTCGACCGCCGCCGGGCGCGACAGCGGGTATGTGGCGGTGCACATGTTCGAGGGAATGGCGTGGGAGCCTTACTTCCGCGCCGTTGAGGCGATCATGGACGAGCTCGGCGGCCGGCCGCACTGGGGCAAGCGCCATTTCCAGACCGCCGCCACGCTGCGCGAGCGTTACCCCGAGTGGGAGCGCTTCCAGGCGGTGCGCCGGCGCCTCGATCCCGAAGGGCGCTTCGCTAACGCCTACACCGACCGCGTGCTCGGGCCGATCCACCCCGCCAACCCACCGCCCGCCGACCCTGACCCGGCGGCGACCGCGGCGGCGGGGTAGGAGGCCCCGCCCCCGATGCGCTCGGCAGTGAACACACCTGCGCGGATGCGCCCCACATGACCCCCATCTCGGAAGCCGGCGCGCTCGAGCGTCTCGAACGGGCCACCGACGCGCTCAATCCCCCATTCGCCGCCGTCGATCTCGATGCCTTCTGGGCCAACGCCGCCGACATGGAACGGCGCGCCGCGCCCAAGCCGATCCGCCTGGCGAGCAAGTCGGTGCGCTGCCGGGCGCTGCAGCAGCGCGTGCTTGCGCGGACCGGCTTTCGAGGAACGCTCGCGTACACCCTGCCCGAGGCGCTGTGGCTGGCGGGGCAGGGGTTCGAGGACATCCTCGTCGCCTACCCGACCGCCGACCGCGGCGCGCTGCGCGAGCTTGCACGGCTCACCGCCGAGCGGCCCGGTGCGCGTGTCTCGATCATGGTCGACTCGCTTGCGCATCTCGACCTGCTCGACGCCGCGCTTGCCGCTGCCTCCTCACCGTCCTCCGGCGTGTCCCGCCCCTCCACCGGCGGAGGAGCCGGGAACCCCGTGCGCGTCTGCCTGGAGCTCGACGCGGGGCTGTGGCTGCTGGGCGGGCGCGTGCGGATCGGCGCCAAACGCTCCCCCGTGCACACCCCCGCGCAGGCCGCCGCACTCGCCCGCGCGATCGTCGCCCGCGAAGGTGTCGAGCTCATCGGGATGATGGCCTACGAGGCCCAAATCGCCGGGCTCGGCGACGCGCCGATCAGCCCGGGGGCCGCCGCTCGACTGCGGGCTGGTGTGGCGCGCCGGCTGCAGGCGCTATCCGCCCGCGAGCTCGCGGTGCGCCGTGGCGCCGCGGTCGCGGCCGTGCGCGCCATCGCCCCGCTGGAGTTCGTCAACGGCGGCGGCACCGGCAGCCTGGAGGGCACCGCACGCGAGGCCGCCGTCACCGAGCTGGCCGCCGGCTCGGGACTGTACGGGCCGGGGCTGTTCGACGCCTACCGCGCCTTTTCGCCGCGTCCCGCCGCGCTGTTCGCGCTGCCCGTAGTGCGCCGCCCGGGTCCCGGCGTGGCCACCGCCCTCGGTGGCGGCTACCTTGCCTCCGGCCCCGCCGATCGGGCACGCCTGCCCCGACCACACCTGCCCGCCGGCCTGCGCCTCGATCGCCAAGAGGGCGCCGGTGAGGTGCAGACGCCACTACTCGGCGCCCCCGCGGACACGCTCGCGGTCGGCGATCGCGTCTGGATGCGCCACGCCAAGGCCGGCGAGCTGTGCGAGCGCTTCTCGTCCCTGCATCTGATCGAAGGCGATCGTGTGGTCGAGGAGGTGCCCACCTACCGGGGCGAGGGGCGGTGCTTTCTTTGAGTTCCCGTCCAAACCACGCTGGCGGGCGGGTGTTGTGTTGTTCTTGTAAGGCCCGGAACGACTCATCCGGTTCTGTTTTGTTTCGAACGCCTACACCATTCCTGCCAGCTTTTCGCCTGCGCGGCGCAGCGCCCGCGTGTCGCGCGCTTGGAGGATGACCTGCAGGTCGAGGATCCGCGCGTCGAACAGGCTCAGCGCGTTCTCGGCGGTCACCGCGTACGCCGGCACACCCGCCTGACGGGCACGTGTGGCGATCTCGAAGGTCGCGCTGCCCACCAACGTGCGCTCGTCCAGACACTCCGCGCCCACCACAACCGCCCGCGCGGCTCGCATCCGGGTGTCGAAGTCCGCTGGCACGGTGGCCTCGATCGGGCACACATCGACTCCCAGCGAGGGGTCTCCCGCCTGCAATCCACGTCCGATCGCCGCACCCGCGCGCTCGGCGCCCAGCCCTTCGCCGAAGGGCTCCACTGCGATCAGCACGGTGCGCGGGATCGTTGTCGGATTCGTCAAGGACTGGACGGGGCGTCGGGTCAGCGCTACACGAGGGGTCCATCCGGCATCCTTACAGGCATGGCAGAAGACAAGGAGTACGTCACGATCGAGGCGGCCGGCCACGAGCTGCGGGTCTCCAGCCCCTCCAAGCTCTACTTCCCGCAGCCCGGTTTCACCAAGCTCGACCTGATCGGCTACTACGTCGACTGCGCCGAGGCCGTGCTCGTGCACCTGCGCGAGCGCCCCACCGTGATGAAGCGCTGGGTTGACGGCGTTGCCGGTAAGCCCTTCTTCCAAAAGCGCGTCCCCGACACGGCCCCCGAGTGGCTGCAAACCACCGTCGTCGAGTTCCCCTCCGGGCGCACCGCGCGCGAGCTCGTGGCTAACGACGCCGCTCACCTCGTGTGGGGGGCCAACCTCGGCGTGATCGACTGGAACCCCTGGCCGGTGCGCCGCGCCGACCCCGACCATCCCGACGAGCTGCGCGTCGACCTCGACCCGCAGCCCGACATCCCTTTCGCGCAGGTGCGCGAGGTGGCGCTCGCCGTGCGCGAGGTGCTCGAGGAGCACCGACTGCGGGGGTTTCCCAAGACCTCCGGCTCGCGCGGGATGCACGTGTTCGTTCGGGTCCCCCCGGAGCGCTCCTTTCACGAGGTGCGCCGCGCCGCGCTCGCGCTCGCGCGGGAGGTCGAGCGCCGGCTGCCCGGTCGCGCTACCTCGCGCTGGTGGAAGGAGCAGCGCGAGGGTGTCTTCATCGACTACAACCAAAACGCCCGCGACCGCACCGTCGCCTCCGCCTACTCGGTGCGCGCGGTCGCCGACGCGCGCGTCTCCTGTCCGCTGGAGTGGGCCGAGGTCGCCGACGTCGAGCCCGCCGAGCTGCGCCTCGACACCGTCCCCGCCCGCCTGCGCGAGCGCGGCGACCCCGCCGCGGAGATCGATAGCCACCCCGGCTCGCTCGACTCGCTGCTGGAGCTCGCGGCGCGCGATGAACGTGACGGCCTCGGCGACGCCCCCTGGCCGCCGCACTTCCGCAAGCAGCGCGGGGAGCCGCGGCGGGTGCAGCCTTCGCGGGCGCGCGAGACGCAATGAGCCTCCCCCTCACACCCCCGCTGCAGCCGCAGCTTGCGCTCTCTCGCAAGGTGCTCCCCCAGGGCGAGATCTACGTCTATGAGATTAAGCTCGATGGCTTCCGCTGCCTCGCGTTTGTCGATGGCGAGGATGTCTTCCTGCAGTCGCGCAACGGCCGCCCGCTGGGGCGCTACTTCCCCGAGCTGCGCTTCCCCGCCGGGCACTACGTGCTCGACGGGGAGATCGTCGTGCGCGGCGCCGACGGGCGCGAGGACTTCGACGCGCTCGGCCAGCGCATCCATCCGGCCACCTCGCGCATCGAGCTGCTCTCACGCGAGACTCCCGCGGTGTTTGTCGCCTTCGACCTGCTCGCGCGCGACGACGACTCCCTGTTGGAGCAGCCGCTCAGCGCGCGCCGCGCGGCGCTCGAGGTGCTGCTCGACGGGGTGGGCGGGCTCGATTTCGAAGGCGCCCCGATCGAGCTGATGCCCACCGCCGACACCGCCGCCGAGGCGGAGCGCTGGCTGCAAGGCGCCGAGGGGGCGATCGCCAAGGAGCGCGCCGCCCCCTACCGCCCGGGGGAGCGCCGGGGGATGTTCAAGGTCAAGCGCACTCGCACCGCCGACGCCGTCGTGGCGGGGTGGCGCCCGGGGAAGGAGCCCGACACCGTGGGCGCGCTGATCCTCGCGCTCTACGACGGCGATGCCCTGCGCGTCGTCGGTCACTGCTCCGGTCTCACCGCTGCGGAGAAGCGTCGTCTCGTCGGCTTCCTGGCGCCGTATGAGACGGGCGAGCGCGGCTCAGCTGACCCCAGCCGCTGGAGCGCGGGGCGCAACCTCGAATGGGTCGCGCTGCGGCCCGAGTTGGTCGTCGAGATCGACTTCGACCACATCTCCGCGGGGCGCATCCGCCACGGCGCGAAGCTGCGGCGCTGGCGCGGGGACAAGGATCCACGGCAGTGCACGTTCGATCAGCTTCAGTAGGCCCTGTGCGAACAGGCACAGGGGCAGCCAGGTGTGGCTGGCCGATCCGCGAGGGTGGAGCCGCGGCCGGGATGGATCCGCGGGGGTCCACTAGCATCGTCGGTGGATGAGCACCGACAGCGCGACAGTGGGGGAGGAGGAGTACCTGCAGATCCTGTTCTGGCTGCAGGAGGCCGGGCTGCCGATGACCGGCGCCAACGTCGCGCGCGCGATGCAGCTCTCCGCGCCGACGGTCCACGAGATGGTGGGGCGCCTGGAACGCGACGGCTACATCACCCGCGGGCAGAGTCGCACGATCGCCTTCACCGACGACGGCGCCGTCCAGGCCGAGAGCATCGTGCGCCGTCACCGTCTGATCGAGCGCTTTCTCACCGATGTTCTCGGAATCCCCTGGGATGAGGTGCACGAGGAGGCCGAGCGCCTAGAGCACGCGATGTCCCCGGTGCTCGAACAGCGGATGCTCGCAGCGATCGGCGACGCCACCACCTGCCCGCACGGCCACCCGATCGTCGCCGGTGCCCGCGAGATCGGCGTGCCGCTCGCCGATGTGGCGGTCGGCGCCTCGGTGCGTGTGCTGCGCTTCGAGAACGAGGCCGAGGACCTGCTGCGCTATCTCAAGGACTCCGGCCTCTCGCCGGGGCTGCGGGGCACGCTCGCTGCCCACGACCGTCGCGAGGTCGTCGTCGAGACGGCCGACGGCCGCCGCTGCGCCGTCACCCCATCGGTCGCCGAGACCGTCTCAGTTGCCGCCGACCCCTCGCCGCCGCCGCGCACCGCGCTGCCAGAGCAACTGGTGCTGGGGCAGCAGCGATACGGCAGGTAAGCGAGGTTTGGTATAGCGATGGTATGGCGGGGGCTGGGGTTGTTATAAAGAATTAAAAGGCCAATAGCAATTGCGCACGGCTTTTGTTTTTTTATATGGCGCCCGCCCCTATTGCAATGGCTATACGGGGCCTCTTTACGCCGCTGCAGGCAGCGAGCTGTAGGCCGCGGCCAAGCGGGCGACGCCCTCTTCGATCTGCTCCGGCGTAACGCCCGAGTAGGCGAGGCGCAGCGTGTTCTCGCCGCCCTCCATGAGGAAGTCGGTGCCCTTCACGAACACCACCCCCAGCTCGGAGGCGGCCTTGTGCAAGGCGGCAACATCGGTACCCTCGGGCAGTGTGACCCACATGAAGTAGCCGCCGTCTGGGGTGACGAACTCGGCGTCGGGCAACTCGCTTTGCAGCGCCACCTCCAACGTGCGCACGCGCTTGGCCAGCGCCGTCCTGACGGTCTCGATCGAGCGCTCCAGCGCGCCCGAGGCGCAGAACTCGTACACGATCGACTGCGCCACCATGTTGGGCGAAATGTAGGTGTTGGTCGCCAGCCGCGCGATCGCCGCGATCATCTCCGGCGGCCCTACCAGGTAGCCGACGCGGATGCCGGGGCACACGGTCTTGGAGAACGACGAGGCGTACACCACGCGCTCGGGGTCGAGCGAGAGCATCGTTGGGCGCCCCTCGCCGCTGAAGCGCAAATCGACGTAGGGGTCGTCCTCGAACACCGTGAACTCGTGCTCTGCCGCCAGCGCCAGCAGCGCGTGGCGCTTCTCCACCGCGAGCGTGTAGCCGGCGGGGTTCTGGAAGTTGGGGATGATGTGCGCGAGCTTCGGGCGCACAGCCGGCTCTGAGGACCCGCCGAGCAGCGCGGCGAGCGCGTCGATATCGATCCCATCGGTCAGCAGCTCCACCTGGTGCACGCGCGCCCCACGCTCGCGTAGCGAGAGCAGCGTGCGGTCATAGGTGGGGCGCTCGACGACCACGTCGTCGCCCGCTGCGACCATGTGGTCGAACAGGAAGGCGTCCGCCTGCATCGAACCGTTGGTGACCAGCACGCGCTCCGGCGCCACTCCGTGGCGCTCGGCGATCCACGCCCGCAGTCGCGGATAGCCGATCGAGGTCCCGTACGCGGTCGTCCCGGCGGGGTCGTTCGCGAACGCGCGAGTTGCCGCCTCGCTCAGGCCTTCGACATCGACGATGTCGAGCGAGGGGGCGCCGCGGGCGAAGGAGATCGAGGTGTCGACCATAACCGAAGCTTACGTGAACCGCGGGCCGGCCTGGCAGCCCAGGCTGGAGGACGCTGGTGGGGCGCACCGGCGGGGCAGTGAAATGCCAACTGGCGTCCGGAAGGCTGGGGGCGGTGGGCGGCCGCTCAGGATTCGTCGAAGGTCAGCAGCACGCGACCATCCGCGACCTCGCGGACGCTGAAGCCGCTCTCGACCGTTCTGCGCAGCTCGCGCACCAGCGCGACGGGCGCGGCCAGTCGTACGTCCACCACCGCGTGACTGGCCTCGAAGCGGCGCACCGACGCCTCGACCACGTACGGGAGGCTCGCCAGACCCCGCTCGAAGGCGCTCACCGAGGCGATGTCGTAGAACGGCCCGACGCCCAGCTCGACCCTGCCATCGAACAGCATGTCCTCGGGTGACGGGGGCGCTGCTGGGATCTCCTCTGCGACGGGCTCGACCGCCGCCGGGAGATCCTCGACGGGTGCGGGGCCGGTGGCGGTTGGGGTCGATGTGGAGGTCAAACCCGACATCACCCGGCCCAGCAGTGCGTCGTACTCGGCCGCCAGGTCCCGCGCGAAGCGCTCGAGGCGGTCGCGGAAGCGCCGTAACTCCGCGAGGCTCGCCAGCTGCGCCTCGGTCGGGCGAGGGCGCTCCTGCTGGGCGGAACCCGCCTGGGACCCGCTCTCCGGGCGCGGCTCGCTCGGACCCGCCTGGGGCTCGCTCTCGGGGTGCGACTCGCCCGGGTCGGCGGGCTCTGGAGCCGCGCGAGGTCGTACGGGCTCCGGCGGTGGTCGCATGAACTTCATCGGTTGGCCCGCTTCAGCGGGGGCGGGTGCGACCGGCGCCGGTGGTGCAATCGGTGTCGGCGGTGTCGGCGGCTCGAGTGCCTCGTCCACCAACCTCCCGCCAGCCACAGCAGGTGATGTCTCCAGCGAGTCCGGGGGAGTCGCGCTGGGAACCTCGCGGCGCCTGCCGATCGAGCTCAGCTCGCTCTCCAGCTCACGCAGCTTGCGCTCCAGCTCGGCGAGCGTGCCCGTCACGTCGCCGGCCTGCGGGTTCGCGTTCGGCGCGGCGCCACCAGGTGTGCTCGGTCCGTTGGGGAAGGTGTCGGTCATCGGGATCGGGGAACGGTCTACCGTCCATCCTACTCGGGTGCAAGCGGCGCTTACACGAGCCTTGGGCCGCATGTTGCGGCCTAGCGCCAATCCCCGTGCGACGACGATCGAGGCCTTGGCTGATGAGGGTCCGCCGCGGGATGAAGCGGCGGCGCGGGATGAGGGTTGGCGGCGAGCGATCAGCCGCGCAGGATCTGCACAGCCAGCTCGGCGACCTCGGTGGGGGTGCGTCCCACGCGCACTCCCCGTTCCTCGAGCGCCTGCGCCTTGGCGGCGGCGGTGCCGGAGCTGCCCGACACGATCGCCCCCGCGTGGCCCATCTGCTTGCCGGCGGGCGCCGTGAAACCGGCGATGTAGGCGACCACCGGCTTGGTGACGTGCTCGGCGATGTACTGCGCCGCCTCCTCCTCCGCCGAGCCGCCGATCTCGCCCGCCAGCACGATCAGCTCCGTCTCCGGGTCGGCCTGGAAGAGCTCGATCACATCCACGAACGACGACCCTGGTACCGGATCGCCGCCGATCCCCACGATCGAGCTGTTGCCGAAGCCGGCCCGCGCGATCTCGTTGCCGATCTGGTAGGTGAGCGTGCCCGAGCGCGACACCACGCCGACGTTGCCCTCCTTGAAGAACGAGGCGGGGATGATGCCCACGTTGGCCTTCCCCGGGGAGAGGATCCCAGGGCAGTTGGGGCCGATCAGGCGAGTTTTTGGAACCCCACCCACCCGATCGCGCTCGAGCGTGTTGTACACCCGCAGCTCGTCGTGCGCGGGGATCCCCTCGGTGATCGCGATCACCAGCGCCACCCCCGACGCCGCGGCCTCGAGGATCGCGTCGGCGGCAAACCGCGGGGGGACGAAGATCATCGCCGTGTTGGGCTGCTGTGCGGCCATCGCCTCCGCCCAACTGTCGAACACGGGGATGCCCTCGACGTCCTGGCCGCCCTTGCCGGGCGTCACCCCGCCGACCACGTTGGTGCCGTAGCGGCGGTTGTTGAGGGTGTGGAAGGAGCCCTCCTTGCCGGTGATCCCGGCGACCGCCAGGCGGGTGCTCTTGTCGACGAGGACGGACATCAGCTCTGCCCCTTCGCCAGCGCCACGACCTTCTCGGCGGCCTCGTTCATCGTGGCCGCCGGATGTACGTTGGGCAGCGCCGCCTCGCTCAGCAGCTCGCGTCCCGCCACGTCGTTGGTGCCGTCCAGGCGCACGACGAACGGAATCGGATCCCACCCACCACCCCCAGCCACCTTCAGCTCCTCGAACGCGGCGATCAGCCCTTTCGCCACCTCGTCGCAGCGGGTGATGCCGCCGAAGATGTTGAACAGCACCGCCTTCACGCGCTCGTTGGAGAGGATCAGCTCGACCGCCTGCTTGATCTTGGCCGCGTCCGAGCCGCCGCCGGCGTCGAGGAAGTTGGCGGGCCGCCCCCCGCCTGCGCGACCACGTCGAGCGTCGACATCACGAGACCGGCGCCGTTGCCGAGGATGCCGATGTCGCCGTCGAGCGCCACGTACTGCACGCCCTGTTCCTTCGCGCGGCGCTCGATCGGATCTTCGTTCTCGGCGTCGGAGAGCCCTTGGTTCTCGGGGTGGCGGTAGAGCGCATTGCCGTCGAGCGACACCTTCGCGTCGAGCGCCTTGACCTGTCGTTCAGGGGTGACGATCAGCGGGTTGATCTCCGCGAGCGTCGCGTCCTCCGCGAGCCACACCTCGTACAGCGCCACCAGCGCGTCGGCGACGCCCGCGACGACGTCGGCGTCGGCCTGCCCGTCGGTGGCGATCTGCACGGCCTCCTCGCGCGAGAGCCCGGCCAGCGCGTCCACGTGGTGGCGCACCAGCTTCTCCGGCGTCTTCTCCGCCACCTCTTCGATGTCCACGCCCCCCTCGGTGCTGAACATCACGAGCGGCTGCTTCGCTTGCCGGTCGAGCAGCACCGAGGCGTAGTACTCGCTGGCAATGTCGCTGGCGTGCTCGATCCACAGCTTGCGCACGGTGTGACCGTGGATGTCCATGCCAAGGATGTTGCCCGCATGCTCGCGTACCTCGGCCTCATCGGCTGCCAGCTTCACGCCGCCGGCCTTGCCGCGTCCGCCGATCAACACCTGAGCCTTGACCACCACGGGGTAGCCCACCTCCGCGGCCGCGGCGACGGCGCCCTCGACGCTCTCCACCATCTTCCCGGCGGACACCGCCAGCCCGTGGCGTGCAAACAGCTGCTTGCCTTGATATTCGAGCAGGTCCATAGCGGCGCGAGACTCTAACCGAAAAGCGAGGGGCTCGCCGACTGAATGACGAGGGGCCCGGCTCGCCGGCCTGCGGCCGGCTGCGCCACCCTCGGGGCGGCCTGCGGCCGGCTGCGCCACCCTCGCGGCGAAAGTGGCCAGACCGCGCCGTGCCCCCCGAGCACGCCATAATGCCCGCTCGATGCCTCTGCCAAAGAACGTCACCTTTGTCACATTCGATGTATACGGAACGCTGATCGATTGGGAGAGCGGCGTCTACGACGCGTTCGCCAAAGAGGCCGAGCGCGACGGCATCACGCTCGACCGCGCCGAGCTGCTCGCGCTGTTCCACGAGATCTCCCGCGAAATCGAGGCCGGCTCCTACGAGCTCTACGCCGAGGTGCTGCGGCGCACGGCGCTTGAGATCGCCAAACGACTCGATTGGCCGCTTGAAACCTCGCGCTCGGGCTTCCTGCCCGACTCGGTGCAGCGCTGGATGCCCTTCAAGGAAACCCCGATCCAGCTGCAGAAGCTCGCCAAGAAGTACAAACTCGGGCTGCTCTCCAACATCGACGACAAGCTGCTCGGTCAGACCCGCCGGCACATTCCGATCGACTTCGACCTCGTCGTCACCGCCCAGCAGGTGCGCTCTTACAAGCCCGACCTCGCCCACTTCACCGAGTGCGCCCGGCGGATCGGGAGCAAGAAGGGCTGGGTGCACATCGCCTCCAGCCACCACCACGACGTCGAGCCTTGCCTCAAGCAGCGTGTCCCGGTGATCTGGGTCAACCGCAACAAGGAGACGCTCGACCCCTCGCAGAAAAAGCCCACCGCAGAGGTCCCCAACCTGCGCGAGGCGGCGAAGCTGCTCGACGCCGCCTGAGTTCTGCCGTGCGGGTGCTGGCCCTGCACCCGGATGTGCTGGTGGCGACCAGCGCGATTTGGCAGACCAACTGCGTCGTCGTGCGCGCCCCGGCGGATGCTCGTGACAGCAGGGCACTAGGCGGCACAGCGGGCGGAGAGGAAGAGCATGAGACGTTCGTCGTCGATTCGCCGGTCCTCCCCGACGAGCTCGACGCGCTGCCGACGCTGCTGGAGCAGGCACGGTTCTCCGCCCCCAGCGGGCTGCTGGCGACCCACGGCGACTGGGACCACCTGCTGGGCCCGCTCGCGTTCCCAGGCGTGGCGCTGGGCTGCGCGCAGAGCACCGCCGAGCGGCTGCGCGCCAAACCGGGAGCCGCACAGCGCGAGTTGCGCGCGTTCGACGAGCAGTACCTGATCGAGCGTCCGCGGCCGCTCGCGCTGGGCTCGATCCAGGCGCTGCCCGTCCCGGGGCGCTGCGGGCTCGGCGAGCGTGAGCTCAAGCTGCACCCGGCCGAGGGGCACACCGCGGACGGCATGGCCATCTGGGTTCCGTGGGCGCGCGCCCTGCTCGCCGGGGACTACCTGTCGAGCGTCGAGATCCCCACCCTGGGCGACCCATCGGTGACGCCAGGTCACACCACGGGGCCGCTCGAGGACTACCTTGCGACGCTGGATCGGCTGCGGCCGTTGGTGGAAGGTGCCGCGCACGTCGTCCCGGGCCACGGGCCGGTGCTCGATTCCGCGCAGGCACTAGCGGTGCTGGAGGAGGACCTCACCTATCTCCACGCGCTCGCGGCGCGCGGCGCCGAGGCCGCCCTCCCCGCGGGGCGCCGCACCGCCTTCCAGCGGGGCCTGCACCGGGAGAACACAGTGCGCGTGGGTGGCTGAGCGGTCGACGCGTGGGGGCGGCGCCCGCCGGCCCACGTCACCCGTAGTAGCGCGAGATCACCAGCAGCTGGCTGAAGATGTCGTGCGCCAGCACCACGCTGACGATCGCCACGCCCACGATCGGCCCCCACCGCCGCCCCGCGCCGCGGGCCGCCAATGCCAGCAGGGCGCCCCACAGCGCCAGCAGCGGTAGCAGGTAACGGGGCTCGGCGTACTCCCCAGGGATCTGGTGAGCGTAGTCGTCGGCGCCGATCAGGACCAGCAGCCCCAGCCCCATCGCCGCGTAGACCGCCAGCTCGAGCCCCCGGCCGGCTAGCGCGCCGCGATACACCACAAGCGCTCGCACCAGTAGCAGCGTGAACAGGCCCGCCGGGATCAGCGCGGCGGTGTACACCCACCTTGGGAAGGTTGCGTCCAGCCAGCCGTACAGCCCCACCAACCCGTTGAACCAGAACAGCCGGGTGGTGAGGATGCCGTGGAAGTCGGGGCTCATGCCGGGCAGCCGCGGCAGGTAGAACTGCCAGATATAAGCGATCTCCCCGGGCAGCGATCCGCCTTTGCGGGCAAACGAGGCGACGGCGGAGAACGCGCCACCCGCCGGCTGACCGGAGAGCAGGTTGACGATGCCGTACAACAGGATCGGGCTCGCACCGATGCCGAGCGCGAGCGCGAGGCAGCGGTAGGCGCTCCGGCGCGAGGCGCGCCACTCGATCGCACACAGCACGAGCACCCCCAGGATCGCGCCGGGCACGAGGCCGACGAAGTTGAGCTTGGTGCACACGCCTACGGCGAGCACCGCGCCGGTCGCGGCGGCCAGCCGCGATGTGATCCCGCGTCGGAACCCCCGTGCCAGGCAGTAGAAGAGGGCCGCCGATACCGTGAACAGCATCGCGTCAGGGTTGACCGCGCCCGACATCTCTCCGAGCAGCGGTGTCAGCGCGACGCCGAGGCCGCCAACCGTCCACGCCCACGGCGTCCCGGGGAGCGCCTCGCGCACGAACATGAAGACGAACAGCGCCGTCACGCCGCCCATCAACGCGGAGAGCAGCCGCATCAGCGCATCCTGGTCGAGCAGGTTGCCGGCCGACCCGAGGGCATACGGGATCGTCTCGATCGCGTAGTACAGCGGGGGCTGGGACGCGGACACGCCGGTCGCTCCTTCGCTTGCGGGCGACAACGGCTTGTCGAGGTCGCTTTGCAGCTTGCGCTGCGCGGCCGGCGAGGAGATCGTGCCCTGTTCGGAGTGGTAGCGCACCTGCGAGTAGTGCAGGTCGTTGAGGATCGTGTACTCGCCCAGCGGGAAGGTTTCGGAGCTCGAGGTGGGCAGTTTTCCGGTTTCCGCCAGGCGCTGCACGTAGGCGAAGTGGGAGGGTTCGTCGGGGACCTCGAACGGGGGCGAGATCACCGACCAGCTGACCGCGTTCAGGAACGCCACCAGCGCGCACACCCACGCCGCGCGCGGCACCCGGCGCAGCCCGCTGCGCAGTATCTCCCCGAGTTGGCGCTGCTCGCCGGGGGCCCGTTTGCGCGCGGCGCGGCGGCGGGCATCCCGGGCGCCGCGCGTGAACGACCTCGCGCCGACGGCCGGTGCGGCGGGCGTATCGCGGCGACGCGGCCCGGTCTTCACGGGCGCGGATGTCTTCATGGGAGTGGACTTCTTTGCCGACGCCGACGTCTTCCCAGGGGGCGACGTCTGCATGGACGCGGATGCGTTTGCGGGGGCGGACGTCTTCGCCGGCGTGGGCGTCCTCGAAGCGGAGCGCCTGCTCATTGCAGTTCCTTTACGACCAGCCACGAGGAGAGCGTGATGAACGACGCCGCCAGCACCATCACGAGCACCGCGTTCCACGTGCCACTCGCCGTACGGCCGAGACCGAGGCGGTGCGCGACCGCGGTCGCCTGCGACCACCACGAGCTGGCGCCCGGGTGCAGGTATTCGATGTTCATCCGCCCCGGCAGGCGTTCGCCGCCGGACGTAGCTGCCTGAGCGGGGCCCGTACCAGATCCCCGCATTGCGACTTTCCCGTTCATCTGCGACATCGCGAGACACACGGTCACGGGGGCGACCGTGTGCGAGAGCGCCCGCACGGGAACCGTCACCGAGGCGTCCGACCAGCCGGGCTGGGTCGTGCCGTGCGTGATCGCGTGCGAACCCGACAACACTTTTACCGTCACCCGCGGGCCGAGCGCAGCGGTCAGGCTCAGGCGCAGCGCCGTGGTCCCTCGCGGCAACGTTTCGTTCCCCTGGCAGGCGGCTGCCGGTTTGGTGGTGCCCACCAGCGTGCGTTCGGGGGCGACCCCCCGGCGCGCGACAGAGAGTGGCGCGTGCGCGAGCGTCAGCACGAACGCGAGCGCGATCAACACCAACCCGACCGCGAGTGCCACCCTGACTCGCATCAGCGGCGCCGCAAGCCGATGATGCTGAGCAGGAACGAGGCGAAGATCACCTGGATGCCGAGCACCATCAGCGTCGCCGCGAGGATCGCGAGGCGCTCCTCGGAGAGGCTGCCGAAGCCGTGGCGCACCCACTCGAGCACGATGCCGACGAGGATCGCGAGGCCGGCGGTGGCGATCGCGCTGCCGAGCAGCAGGCCGTGCTCGAGCCGGTAGCGCGCCCACATGCGCTCGAACCATGGGTCGCGCTCGCCCATGAAGCAGATTCCATACGTGCGGGCGCACAGCCCGAGCGTGACCACCTGCGTGCCGACGATCAGCAGCAGCGAGCCACCGATCAACGTGTGTACTTCCCAACGGCGGCCGAACACGTCGGCGTGTGCCAACACCATCGCGCAGATCGCGCCCCCGAGCACCGCCATCGCTGTGCCGGGGAAGATGAACAGGTGCCTCGGCGAGTGCATCATCAGGTAGCGCAGGTGCCGCCAGCCGTCGCGGAAGCTCGACAGCTTCGACTCGCCGCCACGGGGGCGGTATTCGATCGGCAACTGATCGATCTCCAGGCCCGCCTTCGCCGCGCGTACAACCATCTCGGAGGCGAACTCCATGCCGCTGGTACGTAGATCCAGGCGTTCGAGGTGCTCGCGGCGGAACGCACGCATCCCGCAGTGGGCGTCGTTGACGCCGGTGTGGAACAGCAGGTTCAGCAGGCGCGAAAGCAGCGGGTTGCCGATGTAGCGGTGATGCCACGGCATCGCGCCCGGCTGGATGTTCTGCATCCGGTCGCCGATCACCATGTCCGCCCCCGCTTCCAGCGTGGCGAGGAAGCGCGGGATCTCGTTGAAGTCGTAGGTGAGGTCGGCGTCCGCCATCAGGATGTAGGTCCCCCGCGCGGCGTCGAACCCAGCCAGGTAAGCGCTGCCGTAGCCGCGCACCGGCTGGTGGATCACCCTTGCGCCTGCCAGCTCCGCGAGGGTGGCGCTGTCGTCCACCGAACCGTTGTCTGCGACAACCACCTCGCCGGCGATCCCCGCCGCCGCCATCGCGCCGCGCGCGGTGGCCACGCACTGCTCGATGTTCTCCGCCTCGTTCAAGCAGGGGATCACCACCGATACGAGGCAGGCCGGCTCCCCGTGGCTCTCGGTGAGGCGTGCGTCTGTGGTGGTGGTGCTCATCTCGGCGACCGACACGGTGGTCGATCGCCGAGAGGGCGTCAAACGCGGCTTGCGATGCCCCGTATCTGCAAGGTCCGGTCCGCCTACGGTGTCTCCGATCGGGACCCCGATCGGCGGCCCTACGTCGCTACTCGGCGCTCTTGATGGTGGCGATCGGGGCGCCGGCGGCGATCGGGGCGCCCTCGGCGATCGGCAGCTCGGCGATCACTCCCGCCTTGTGGGCAGTGATCTCGTTCTCCATCTTCATCGCCTCGATGATGCACAGCAGCTGGCCCTCGGCCACGGTGTCGCCCTGTTTGACGAGCACCTTCCACATGTTGCCCTGCAGGGGGGAGGACAGCGTGTCCGGACCGCCCGCCGCCGCTGACTTACGTTCTCCGCGGCGAGTGGGGCGGTGCCCGCCGCCCGCGGCCGACCCGTTCAGCGCGCCTTGCACCGCGAGGCCGTGCGTGCCGGAGGGAGGGCCGACCACCTTCACATCAAAGCGCCTGCCCGATACCTCCACGGTGTAGGACTGCTCGACCTGCTCCTGCTCGTCGGAGTCGGCCGCGGGGTCCTTTTGCGGCTTCTCGAATGCCAGCGTCTTCAGCCAGGCGCGGTCCTCCAGCAGATCCCTGCAGGTCTCCCCGCGCGTCCACTGCTCGGTGGCCAGCAGCGCTTGGTGGAAGGGGATCAGCGTGCGCAGCCCCTCGATCTCGTATTCCCCGAGCGCCCGCAGCATCCGTTGGGTGGCCTGCGCGCGGTCGGCGTCCCACACGATCAGCTTCGCCACCATCGGGTCGTACATCGGCGACACCTCGCCGCCCGCGCCGACGCCCGAGTCGACGCGCACGCCGGGCCCCGTGGGCTCTTTGTAGCGCCCGATTTTCCCGGGCGCCGGGGCGAAGTTCTTGGAGGCGTCCTCGGCGTTGATGCGGCACTCGATCGCGTGGCCGCGCAGCACCACGTCCTCCTGCGCGTAGGAGAGCGGCTCGCCGGCGGCCGCGCGGATGCCCTCCTTGACGATGTCGATACCGGTGGTCATCTCCGTCACGCAGTGCTCCACCTGTACGCGTGTGTTCATCTCCAGGAAGAAGTACTCCGGCTCGGAGCCGTCGGTCCCGCTCTGCGCGCCCGCGGGGAGTGCCAGCAGCCCCTCGATCGTGCCGGCGCCGACGTAGTCGACGGCGCGCGCCGCCTCCACGCCGATCTTGCCGATGCGCTCGCGCATCTCGGCGTCCACCACCCACTCCGGTGCCGGAGACTCCTCGATCACCTTTTGGTGGCGGCGCTGGATCGAGCAGTCGCGCTCGCCGAGGTGAATCACGTTGCCGTGCCGGTCGGCTAGCACCTGCACCTCCACGTGGCGCGGGTCGGGCAGGTAGCGCTCCAGGTAGACGGTTGGATCGGAGAAGAACTTCTCGCCCTCGCGACTGGCTCCCTCGAAGGCGCCCTCGAGCTCCTCCTCGGTGAGCGCCACGCGGAAGCCCTTGCCGCCGCCACCGCCCGCCGCCTTCACGGCGACGGGGAAGCCGACCTCGCCCTTGGCGATCTCCAGCGCCTCGGGGACCGTGGCGACCGGCTTGGTTGTACCCGGCACGATCGGCACGCCCGCGGCCTGCATCAGCTCGCGCGCGCGCGTCTTTGAGCCCATCGCCTCGATCGCGCTCGGTGGTGGGCCGATGAACACGACTCCCGCGTCGGCGCACGCCTGTGCGAACGGGGCGTTCTCGGCCAGGAAGCCATACCCGGGGTGGATCGCCTCCGCGCCCGAGCGCGCCGCCGCGTCGAGGATCTTCTCGACGCTCAGGTAGTTCTCCGCCGCCGGGCCCCCGCCGAGGTTGTAAGCCTCGCCGGCGCGTGCCACGTGCAGGGCGTCGCGGTCGTGCTCGGAGTACACCGCCACCGAGGCGATGCCCAGCTCCTCGAGCGCTCGCACGATGCGCACGGCGATCTCGCCCCGGTTGGCTACTAGCACCTTCGTAAACATGGCGGCCCGGCAGACTACCACCCGGTTGGGGTGTGCCCCGGGGCGGCGTGCGCTCCCGCCGGGAGCGACTCTTGGGCAGACGCCCGCGCCCGGGGTTAGCGCTCCACAGACCCCGGACGCGAGCTTCGGCACCGCCCTGGCGCGCTTTCGCGCTCGGTGCCGCCTGCTGGGCGGACAGCCGCTGGGCCGTCTTGCCAGTGCGTCTATCGGTGACCGGGGGGTTGTGGTTCTAGATGCCGGGCAAAGATCGAATGTCTGTCGAAAAGGACGGCACTGGCGTAAGCCTGAACTACGCAGCCGGTGTCGCGGATGTGGCCGAATGTTCGGTGGTTCGGCGGTGCGACGGGCTCAGCCGGCGGCGCCAACCATCCCCGCACCGACCGTCTCGTTGGTCGCCTCATCGATCAGGATGAAGCTGCCCGTGCGGCGGTTGGAGCGATAGGGGTCAAACGCCAATGGGGTGTTGGTACGCAGGCGCACTCGGCCGATGTCGTTGAGCGCCAGTTGCTCGGGGGCGCTGGCGCGCTCCAGCGTGTGCACATCCACGACGTCCTGCAGCTCGTCCACGATTGCTGTCGCCCCGCGCGTGGTGTGCTTGATCACATACCGCCCCCCCGCGCGCAGCGGACGCTCGTTCAGCCAACACACGTCGGCCTGCAGCTCCCTGCTCACGGTGGGCGCCTCCTCCGCGCGGCAGATCAGCTCGCCACGCGAGACGTCCAACTCGTCCTCCAGGCGCAGCGTCACCGACATCGGCGCCTGCGCCTCCTCGAGCTCGCCCTCGAAGGTGTCGATCGCGGCGATCCGCGTGCGCAGCCCGCTCGGCAGCGCCACGACCTCCTCGCCGACGCGCAGCGCGCCGCTCGCCAGCTGCCCGGCGTAGCCGCGGTAGTCGCCGCTCTCGCCCGGGCCGGCGGCGCCATTCGACGGCCGGATCACCCACTGCACCGGGAAGCGCGCCTGCTTGTCGTAGGGGTGGTCGTAGGCTACCTCCACCTCCTCCAGGAACTCCAGCAGCGGCTGGTCCTCATACCATTCCATGCGCGGCGAGCGCTCGACCACGTTGTCGCCCTCCAGCGCGGAGATTGGGATGTACGAAGTCTGCGTTTGCCGCGGGTTCCTGCCGCCGCGCAGCTTACGCGCAAACGCCTCGAACTCCTCCACCAGCTCCTCGTAGCGCTCGCGCGAGAAGTCGACCAGGTCCATCTTGTTGATCGCCACCACCATCTGCGGGATGCCCAGCAGCGCGCTGATGAACGCGTGGCGCTTGGACTGCTCCAGCACGCCCCGGCGCGCGTCGATCAGCACCACCGCCACGTCCGCCGTCGACGCGCCCGTCACCATGTTGCGCGTGTACTGCTGGTGGCCGGGGCAGTCGGCGATGATGAACCGCCGCCGCGCCGTGGCGAAGTAGCGGTAGGCAACGTCGATCGTGATCCCCTGCTCGCGCTCCGCGCGCAGGCCGTCGGTCAGTAGCGCAAGGTCCAGAGCGCCCGACCCGCCGCGGCGCGCGCTCGCCTGGGCCACGTGTTCCAGCTGGTCCTCGAACACCTGCTTGGAGTCGTACAACAGGCGTCCGATCAGCGTGCTCTTGCCATCGTCCACCGAGCCGGCGGTGGTGAAGCGCAGCAGGTCGAGGGTCATCAGAAGTACCCGGCCTTCTTGCGGTCCTCCATCGCGGCCTCCGAGACGCGGTCGTCGGCGCGCGTCTCGCCCCGCTCGGTGATCCGCGTGGCGGCGATCTCGACCACCACTTCCTCCAGCGTCGCCGCCTGCGAGCGCACGCCGCCGGTGCAGCTCATGTCGCCGACGGTGCGGTAGCGCACCATCTCCGAGGACACCTGCTCGCCGTCGATCAGCTCCACGCCATCGCGCCACGCATACAGCATCCCGTCGCGGCTGAACACCTCGCGCTCGTGCGCGAAGTAGATCGAGGGCACCTCCAGCTGCTCCTGGGAGATGTACTCCCACACGTCCAGCTCGGTCCAGTTCGACAGCGGGAACACGCGCACGTTCTCGCCCTTGCGGATCCGCCCGTTGTAGAGGTTCCACAGCTCCGGGCGCTGGTTCTTGGGGTCCCACTGGCCGAAGTCGTCGCGGAAGGACATGATCCGCTCCTTCGCCCGCGCCCGCTCCTCGTCGCGTCGCGCGCCGCCGAAGGCCGCGTCGAAGCCGTGCGCGGCGATCGCGTCCAGCAGCGTCACCGTCTGCAGGCGGTTGCGCGAGGCCCGTGGCCCCGTCTCCTCCACCGCGCGGCCCGAGTCGATCGACTCCTGCACGCTCGCCACGATCAGCTCCTCCCCCAGTTCCGCCACACGGCGGTCGCGGAACTCGATCACCTCGGGGAAGTTGTGGCCGGTGTCCACGTGCATCAGCGGGAACGGGAACGGGGCCGGGCGGAATGCCTTCTCGGCGAGGCGCAGCAGCACGATCGAGTCCTTGCCGCCACTGAACAGCAGCACCGGTTTCTCCAGTTCGGCGGCGACCTCGCGCATCACGTGGATCGCCTCGCTCTCCAGCGCGCGCAGATGGCTCAGTTGGGGGCGCTCCGCGACACTCACAACGCTCACGCCGCTCGACTCGCCGTACATGGGTCCTCGTCTTTCATCGCACTGCCTCGACCACGTGCAACCCGCACTCCGTCTTCTCGGTTCCCGCCCAACGCCCCTCGCGGCCGGCGCCCGGCTGGGTGCACGGCTCGCAGCCGATCGAGGCGTACCCATGGTCGTGCAGCGGGTTGTACGGCAGGTTACGCTCGTGTATACGACGCCACAGGTCCTGCTCGGTCCAGTCGGCCAGCGGGTTGTACTTCCACAGGCCCCTGCCCTCGTCGTGTTCGATCAGCTCGGTCTGCGCGCGCGTGGGGCCCTGCTCGCGGCGGATGCCGGTGATCCAGCCCTCGGCTCCGTCGAGCGCGCGCTCCAGGGCGGCGACCTTCGCCTGCGAGCAGCAGTGCTCCGGTCCACTCCAGCGGTCGCCCTCCGGAGCGCTTGCGTCGAACACCTCGACGGCGATCCCAAAGCGCTCCTCGAACGCCCTCCAGGTCTTGAGCGTCTCCTCGAACAGAACCCCGGTGTCGATCGTCACGATCCTCACCTGCTCGCCGCCGTCGATCCGCAGCAGCTCGTCGATCAGCACCGACTCCTCCTTCTGGAAGGAGCACAGCAGAACCGCGCCGCCGCCGTGGCGGAGCGCTGCCTCGCGCAGGGTGTTGCTCAGACCGCGCACTCGCCCTCGCCCCGGATCACTTCGAAGGGGACGTTGCGGTTCCAGTCGATGAACTGGCCCATCGTCTCCAAGCCGAACTCCACCGGCAGGGAGAGGTCCTTGACGAGCCCTTCGAGCTCCGGGGTGCCCACGCGCTGCACGAAGGCGCCCCACTGCTCGCCGTCCTCGCGCGTGGACTCGTAGTGGCGCAACCAGCGCTCGACGGCATCCGGCACCCGCTTGGAGGGCAGGCGTGCCTTCAGGCGCAGGCCGAACGCGATCTCTTTGCCTTCAAACGCTCCGCCGACGTGCGGGATGTATGCGGGGATCGTGTGCTCGCCGACTTTGATCGACGCGCCCGTGAAGCCGATCGAGCCCACGTGGTGCTGGCCGCAGCCGTTGGGGCAGCCGCTGATCTTGACGTGGATCGCGCGCGTCAACGGGTCGGAGATGTCCATCGCTTCGATCCGCTCCTGCACCGCCTGGTTGAGCCCCATCGAGGAGGTGATCCCGAGCTTGCACGAGTCGGTGCCGGGGCACGACACGACGTCGTCGATTTCCCGCGAGCCCGCGTCGCCGAGGCCGAGGCCGCTCAGCGCGCGCCACACGTCGTAGGCGCTCTCGTGACGCACCCACCGCAGCACGAGGTTCTGTTGCACCGTGGTGCGGGCATACCCGCCGGAGTACTCGCGCACGATCGTCGCCAACCCGCGCAACTGCTCGGGGGTGAGGTCGCCGCGCGTGATCTTCGCCTCGACCGTGACGAAGCCCTCCTGCTTCTGCGCGCGCACGTTGGCCGCTCGCCAGCGCTCGAACTCCGAGACGTCCCCGTTGGGGCTGCCGTAGGCGGCCGGCGGGGCCGGCGCGCTCTCGCGCTCGTCGTCGAGGAACAGCCGGTGCTCGACCGAGAAGTCCCGTTCGCTCACCCACTCGCCCTTGAGCTCCTCCTCGACCTGGCTGCGCAGCTCGTCGATCCCGTACTTGTCCACGAACACCTTGATTCGCGCCCGCGCGCGGTTGGCGCGCAGCCACTCCTGGCGGTCGAAGATGCGGAACACGGCCTCCGCGATCTTCAGGTACTCGCCGTCGTCGAGCCCCACCCACTCGTACAGCGCCGGCGCTTTGCGGGGCATGATCGAAGTGCCGCCGCCGACCAGCATCTGCGCACCTCGCACCTCGCGACCGTCGATCTCGCGAATGCGTGCGCGGTAGGCGATGTCGTGGATTTCGGCGATCGCCCGGCCCGGCTCGCTGGCGTCGAAGGCCGTCTTGATCTTGCGCGGCATCGCCTGCGTCGTCGGGTGGCGCACGAAGTAGCGAACGTACGCCCCCGCGTAGGGGGTCATGTCGAACAGCTCGTCGTTTGCGACGCCCGCCCACGGGTCGCCGGTGACGTTGCGCACCGTGTTGCCGCACCCCTCGCGACTGGAGAGCCCGGCCTCGGCCAGCTCGCGGATCGCCTTCTCCGCTTCCAGCAGCGGGACGTGGTGCATCTGGATGTTCTGGCGTGTGGTGATGTGCCCCTTGTTGAGCGGCACGTACTTCTCGATCACGTCGGCGAACTTTTCCAGCTGCTCGGGAGTGATCCCCCCGAACGGCAGCTTCACGCGGATCATCTGCACATCGGCCTGGCGCTGGCCGTACACCCCCTGCTTGAGGCGGAACTTGATGAACTCGTCCTCCGGCGTCTGCCCCTCGAGGAATTTCACGGCCTCGGTCTTGAAGTCGTCGAACTCCCGCTGCAGGATCGGGATCACGTGGCCCGGCACGTTCTGCAGGATCTCGGGATCCTCCAGCGTGCCGCGGGGGGCTGTGGGTACTGCCGTTGGCTCCATCTACGGGACCTCCAGATCCGGCTTCTCGATAGCGGCTGAGAAAGATTAGCCCTAAAGGCTAGCGGCTTTTGGGTATTTATCCAGAGACGCTCGGCGCCTGTTCATTCCCATGGGTGTGGGTCGCCCCAGTCCGATGGCCACTCGTCCTCGCGCCCGACGCATTCGAGCATCGCCATGCGCGTCCACAAATCGCGGCGTTCGGGCACCGGCGCCAGCCGCGGCGCGGTGTCTCTCATGAAGCGCTCCAGCGCCGCGACCACCGCTGCGGCCTCCTGCGGCGAGGCGGCCGGGGCGATCAGCTCCAGTTGCGGGCGGCGGTTGACCATCGCTGGCCATGATAGTCAGGCGGGCGTGTTGTTTACAGCGGGATGTTGCCGTGCTTGCGCTTGGGCCCCGGCTCGCGCTTGGTCTCCAGCGTCCGCAGCGCGGTGATCAGCCGCGGGCGGGTCTCGTGGGGGACGATCACGTCGTCGATGTAGCCGCGTTCGGCGGCGGTGTAGGGGTTGGCAAAGCGCGCCTTGTAGTCGTCCATCAGCGTCTTGCGCCGTTCATCGGGCGTGGGGCTGCCGGCGATGTCGCGACGGTAGATGATGTTGACGGCGCCCTCCGGCCCCATCACCGCTACCTCCGCCGTCGGCCAGGCGAAGTTGAAGTCGGCCCCGAGGTGCTTCGAGGACATCACATCGTAGGCGCCCCCGTAGGCCTTGCGCGTGATGATCGTGACCTTCGGTACGGTGGCCTCGGCAAACGCGTACAGCAGCTTCGCGCCGTGGCGGATGATCCCGCCCCACTCCTGCGCGGTGCCCGGCAGGAAGCCGGGGACGTCACAGAAGGTGAGCAGGGGGATGTTGAAGGCGTCGCAGGTGCGCACGAAGCGAGCGGCCTTGGCGGAGGCGTCGATGTCGAGCACACCAGCCAGCTGGTTGGGTTGGTTGCCGACGATCCCGACCGTGAAGCCGTCCATGCGCGCGAAGCCGCAGATGATGTTCTTGGCGTAGTGCTCATGCACCTCCAGGAACTCGCCGTCGTCGACGATCAGCGGCACCACGTCGCGCATGTCGTATGGCTTGTTGGGGTTGTCGGGGACGACGTGGTCGAGCTCCTCGTCCATCCGCAGCGGATCGTCGGTGGGCTGCACGCGCGGGGCGGTACCGAGGTTGTTGGAGGGCAGGAAGGAGAGCAGGTAGCGGCAGTCCTCCAGGCAGGCGTCCTCGTCGGGCGAGGCGAACTGGGCGACGCCCGACTTGGTGTTGTGCGACATCGCCCCGCCCAGCTCCTCGAAGCCGACTTCCTCGCCGGTGACGGTCTTGATCACGTCGGGGCCGGTGATGAACATGTGCGAGGTCTCGGCGACCATGAAGATGAAGTCGGTGATCGCGGGCGAGTACACCGCGCCGCCGGCGCACGGGCCCATCACGAGGCTGATCTGGGGGATCACCCCCGAGGAGCGGACGTTGCGCATGAAGACGTCGCCGTAGGAGCCCAGCGAGACGACGCCCTCCTGGATGCGCGCGCCGCCGGAGTCGTTGATGCCGATGATCGGGCAGCCGATCTTGGCGGCGAGGTCCATGATCTTGCACATCTTCTCGCCCATCACCTCGCCGAGAGAGCCGCCGAAGACGGTGAAGTCCTGGCTGAACACGCACACGGTGCGGCCGTCGATCGTGCCGTGCCCGGTGACGACGGCGTCGCCCCACGGACGGTTCTTCTGCATGTCGAACTCATAGGTGCGGTGGCGCACGAAGGTGTCGAGCTCCTGGAAGGAGCCGGGGTCGAGCAGCTTTTCCACGCGCTCGCGGGCGGTGTACTTGCCGCGGGCGTGCTGCTTCTTCTCGGCCTCCGGCGCCGAGTGCACGGCGGCCGTGCGCAGCTCCTGCAGCTGGGCGAGCTTCTCCTCGTAGGTTTCCGGTGCCTTCGCGCGCATCATCGGGCGCGGGATGTTACCCAGGCCGTCACTGATGAAGCGGTTTCGGGGTCCACAGGTGAAAAAACCGCTGGTTCACCGCGTATGAAACGCCATGCGATGCGCCAGAGTGGTGTGACGCAGGGGCTCGACCGCGCCAAGATGGCGTCTGCGGCTCGGCCGCGAGGGCCCCGTCGCCGGGCGACTCAACCGCGCGAGAACGGCCGATGGTGGGCGGCGCCGAGGCGATCCAGCACCGCGCTCAGCAGCTCGGCGTCCTGCTCGGCCATCGTCGCTTCCACCCGGGTCAGCTCCGCGGCGAGTTCGGCTGCCAGGTCGGGAGCGGGTTGCCGCTCCTCTGCGGCGGGCGCCGGGTCGGGCTCGACGGTCACCTGCTTTCGACGCCAGTGCCGAAAGATCCTGGCGAAGAACTTGGGAGGCGGATCAGCAACCGCCGGTGTGGGCTCCGATTCCGGTTCTGGTTCGGGCTCCGGTTCGGCGGCGACCGGCTCGGGAGTCTCGCGGACGACCGTGAGCGTGACTTTGGTGCCCCAGCCGGAGGGCTTGAGCTCCACCGTCCCGCTGGCGGACTCGGCCTCCCACTCGACACTAGTCTCGGCCTCGACGCGAGCGATGCGGATCTCGCCGAACTCGCCGAGGTGTCGCGCCAGGGAGGTGGGGTCGCTCAGCTCGGCCCACAGCTCGGGCGGAGACTTGACGAGGGTGCGTTGGGCTTCGATCGTGGGCACGCCCCATGTTTCGAGGGCGACGGCGGGACTCCTTCAGACTGCGACACGCTCCCGCGAAGGCCGAATCAGCCCCCGCTCGTGCAGCAACTCCGCGAGCTGCACCGCGTTGGTCGCCGCCCCCTTGCGCAGGTTGTCGGCGACGATCCACAGGTCGAGCGCGCGCTCGTGGCCGGGGTCGCGGCGGATGCGACCGACGAACACGTCGTCGCTGCCGGTAGCGTCGATCGCCAGCGGGTAGAGCGCGGCGCCGGGGTCGTCGAGCACGGTGACGCCGGGCGCCGCGGCGAGCAGCTCGCGGGCGCGCTCGGGCGAGAGCTCGCGGGCGGTCTGCACGTTGACGGCCTCCGAGTGCCCGTTGACGACCGGCACGCGCACGCAGGTGGCGCTGACGCGAATCGCCGGGTCGCCGAGGATCTTGCGCGTCTCGTTGATCAGCTTGCGCTCCTCGTCGGTGTGGTCCTCGCCGGGCGCGAACGAGCCGGCGTGGGGGAGCGCGTTGAAGGCGATCTGGTGGGCGTAGGCGCCGGGGGGCTCGATCGCGCGCTCGTGCAGGAGAGCGTGGGACTGGTCGAGCAGCTCGTCCACCGCCGCCTTGCCGGTGCCGGAGACCGCTTGGTAGGTGGAGATCACGAGCCGCTCGATGCCAGCGGCGTTGTGCAGCGGCTTGAGCGCGACGACCATCTGCATCGTCGAGCAGTTGGGGTTGGCGACGATCCCGCGATGCCCGGCGAGCGCCTCGGGGTTGACCTCCGCGACGACCAGCGGCACGTCGTCGTGCATGCGCCAGCGCGAGGAGTTGTCCACCACCACCGCACCGGCGTCGGCGAAGCGCGGCGCCCACTCACCGGAGGTGGAGCCGCCGGCGGAGAAGAGCGCGAGATCGAAGCCCTGGATCGCCTCCTCGCTGAGGCTCTGCACGGTCAGATCCTCACCGGCTTGACCGGCGCCGGCGAGCACGCGCCCGGCGGAGCGCTTCGAGGCGAACGGCACGACCTCGCGCGCGGGGAAGGAGCGCTCGCGCAGCAGGCGCAGCATCAGCGAGCCCACCTGGCCGGTGGCGCCGACGACGGCAACTCGATATCCCTGACTCATCACGCTCCAGGGTACAGCGGGCAGGCCCGTTGCGATCTACGTCTGAGTGGCGACGATCTACGTCGGGGTGGCCACGAACTACGTGTGGGCGACCATGAAGTAGATCGTGAGGACCACCAGCAGGTCCATCAACGCCCCGACCGCGCCGATGCGGCGGACGAGCGAATCGTGCTCGGGACTGAACGCAACCTCACCGGCGCTACCCGCAGCGGCCACGTCCTGCTCGGCGACCTCGATCAGGCGCTTCTCACGCTGGCCGAGGTAGGCGCCCTCGACAGCGCCGATCACGATCGCGACGCCGAGGCCCCACTGCACGAAGAACGAGCTCCACAGGTGCAGGTGGGAGGCGAGGTAGATGCCGAACACCATGACGGCGGCGAGTCCCGGCATGATCACCCGCTGGCTGATCGCGTGCAGCGCGCGGTAGAGGGCGGGCAGCGCGCGCGAGTCGGCCTTCGCGACGGCGCCGAGTAGCACCGGGTATGCGAAGGTCGCGCCGAAGGCGAACACGACGGCGATGATGTGCAGCGCGAGGACGACTTCCCACAAGGCGACGGCGAGGAGCACGAGCGGATCCTATTGTTTCGGTCGGCGCATGCGCCGACCGCGGAGCAGTGCATGCACTGCTCCGAGAACGGCCGCATGCGGCCGTTCCAGGCAGGGCCACATGTGGCCCTGCCGACAGACCGATCGGAGATCGGCCAGCACGCGGACCTGTCCCAAAGAACCCAGAACGTGGGCGCTCAGCGACGGTACTGGCGTTGCGCGCGGGCGTGCGCATACGCGGCATAGCCGTCGTGCTCCGCGCCGCGAAATCGCACGCGCTCGGCCAGGCCGTGCGGCGGCGCGCCGACCGTGACGATCTTCGCCGGAATGGCCGACGCGAGCGAAATCTCATCCTCCCAATCGACCGCTCGGCGGCCGCCGAACAATGTCAGGGTCGTATCGCCCGGCAGCGCCGCGGATGGAGCGAGCACGCCGCGGAAGCCGAGCGCCTGGAGGCGTGTGGCCTCCGCCTGGCAGCGCCCCCAATCCTCGTCGACTAGCGCATCCGGGGGGAAGCCCGCGGCTTGCGCCCGCTCGAAGGTGCGGTAGTCGGCAATCCGCTCTTCGTCGATCTTGAGCACCCACAACGGCATCCGGATCAGGGCGACTTCCGCTTCGGTGTGCAGGCTCTCCCGGCGGATCAGATCGGCCCAGCATCCGTCGGGGGACAGGCCGAGGTATTGGGTGGGCCGGGTGCGCGCGGTGTTCCAGCGTCCGTCCTCGGTGTTGGCCCGCACCCACAGCGGGGTGTCGTAGTCGGAATAGCGGAACGCGACGTCGGCGAACCGCACCGCCTCGGGCCTACGCGCCATGCTGAGCTCGGCCCTGCCGCACGGCTCGGAAGAGGCTCTGCTCGTAGGCGGGGTCGTCGAGCACGTCGAGCGGCGGGCGGCCGTCGAGTTCGAGGCGCGGCCGGTGGAACCACGCCACCACACCCGCGTCCGTCCATGAGCGTGTGAGGATCGCGATCAACCTCGCGACCACCTGCGCCCGACGTGTTGGCTGCGCATGCATTTGCGCCCATCGCTGGTATTGGCGGGTCGAGATGCCCATCAGCCCGGCCAGCTCGGCCTGGCTGGCTCGCGGAAGCCATTGCTGGAGCTGTCCCACCACAGCCGCGATGTCCTCCTCGCTTCCTTCGACATGCCCGTCGAGCGCGTCGCGCAGGAGATGGCGCATCGCCTCGACGTCGAGCAACAGCTTGTCGAATGCGTCCAGCGGTTGCGCCTGCTGCATCGCCCGCAGGCTGTCGAGCAGCAGTCCGCGGAACTCGGCCACCCACTCAGGGTCGAAGTCGGCCTTGTGCAGCTCCCCGTCGATCTGCACGAGCCGCGTGATCGTGTCCTGCGCGCGCTGGCGCGAGGCCTCGTCGGTGAGCCCCCGGGATGCATCTCCGAGTGCCTCCATCAGCGCCTCGTGCCACTCCTGTAGCTCGTTGGTCAGATCGTCGATCGCCGCCAACCGATCGTGTTCCGGGAACGTGGCAGTGGGCAAGGTCACCTCCGGGTCGTGGGATAGCGACATGATAGCGACATTCCTTCCTTCCTCCCTCCTCCCCACGCCTGTGGTTTTCCGGCCCGCCGAAGCCTCGCCAGCGCGGAATGGCCTTGCCGGCAGGGGGCTGCGCACGGGCGAGCGGCGCTCTCTAGAACGTCGGCGCGTAGCGCCCGAACACGTCCTGCATCGCCCCGCACACCTCGCCCAGCGAGCAGCGGTCCTTGAGCGCGGTGCGGATCGCGGGCAGCAGGTTGGCCTCGCCGCGGGCCGTCTCGCGCAGCTCCTCGAGACGGCGCTCCACGAGCGCGTGATCGCGGTTGTCCTTGAAGGCCGTAAGTCGCTGCACTTGCAGGCGCTCGGACTCGGGGTCGACGCGCAGCAGATCGGGGACCTCGAGGTCATCCTCCTCGTACTTGTTGACCCCCACGACGATGTCCTGGCCGATGCGGTAACGCTCCTGGTAGCCCCACGCGGACTCGTCGATCTCACCGGTGATGAAGTCGAGCGCGTTGACCGACCCGCCGAGCGCGTCGACCTTGTCGATCAGCTCCTGCGCGCGCGTTTCGAGCTCGTCGGTGAGCGCCTCCACGAAGTAGGAGCCGGCGAACGGGTCCACGGTGTCGGCGGCGCCCGACTCGTGGGCGAGGATCTGCTGGGTGCGCAGCGCGATTTTGGCGGCCCGCTCGGTGGGCAGCGCCAGCGCCTCGTCGAAGCCGTTGGTGTGCAGCGACTGCGTGCCGCCGCACACCGCGGCGAAGCCCTGCAGGGCGACGCGCACGATGTTGTTCTCCGGCTGCTGCGCGGTGAGCGTTACGCCCCCGGTCTGCGTGTGGAAGCGCAGCATCAGCGCCCGCGGGTCGGTCGCGGCGAAGCGCTCGCGCATGATCGCCGCCCACATGCGCCGCGCGGCGCGGAACTTGGCGACCTCCTGGAAGACGTTGTTGTGGCCGTTGAAGAAGAACGCCAGCCGCGGCGCGAAGTCGTCCACCGAGAGCCCCTTGTCGATCGCGGCCTGCACGTAGGCGATCCCCGAGCACAGCGTGAACGCGACCTCCTGCACCGCCGAGCAGCCCTTCTCGCGGAAGTGGTAGCCGGAGATCGAGATTGTGTTCCACTTCGGCACCCGTTCGTGGCAGTACTGGAACAGGTCGGTCGTCAGCCGCATCGTGGGGGCGGGCGGGTAGATGTAGTTGCCGCGGGCGATGTACTCCTTGAGCACGTCGTTCTGGGTGGTGCCGCGCAGCTGCTCGCTCGGCACGCCCTGCTCCTCGCCGACCAGCTCGTACAGCAGCAGCAGGCACGCGGCGGGGGCGTTGATCGTCATCGAGGTGGACACCTGATCGAGCGGGATGCCCTCGAACGCGGTACGCATGTCGTCGATCGTGTCGATCGCCACGCCGGTGCGTCCCACCTCGCCGAGGCAGCGGGGATTGTCGGAGTCGAGGCCCAGCTGCGTGGGCAGGTCGAAGGCCATCGACAGCCCCGTCGATCCCTTCGAGAGCAGGTAGCGGTAGCGCTCGTTGGACTCTTTCGCGGAGGCGTACCCGGCGTACTGGCGCATCGTCCACAACTGCTTGCGGTACATGTCGCGGTGGGGCCCGCGCGTGTAGGGGAACTCGCCCGGCTCGCCGAGGTCGAGCTCGGCGGGGAGGTCCTCCTCGGTGTACAGCGGCCGAACCTCGATCCCGGAGTCGGTGAAGCGGCGGGGATCGTCGGGCCCGACGATCGGGGCGACGGTCAGGTGCTCGGGGTCCTCGTCGTCGGCGCTGCCGCGGGGAGGTCGCTCGATGGTGGCCATGTCATGGATGATAAGGATGAGGATGAGGAGCCCGCCCCGGCAGGGCCCATCCCTCGGCTCCGGGTGGCGAGGATGCAGGTGCGACGGCGCGGCGCGTGGCGCCCCCGCGGATATGCTGCAAACCGATGGCAACCTGCCTGGTCACCGGCGGCGCGGGCTTTCTCGGGTCGCATCTGTGCGACGAGCTGCTGGGGCGCGGACACAAGGTGATCTGCGTCGACAACCTCGAGACGGGGTCGCTGGCGAACATCGAGCACATCCGCGATCCCGAGCGCTTCGTGAACCTGAACGTGGACATCATCGAGCCGTACTTCGTCGAGGAGCCGGTGGACTTCGTCTACCACCTCGCCTCGCCGGCCTCCCCGATCGACTACCTGCGCCTGCCGCTGCACACGCTGAAGGTGGGCTCCTACGGCACCCACCACACGCTCGGGCTGGCGAAGGCCAAGCGCGCGCGCTTCCTGATCGCCTCGACCAGCGAGGTGTACGGCGATCCGCTCGAACACCCGCAGTCGGAGTCCTACTGGGGTCACGTCAACCCGATCGGCCCGCGCGGTGTCTACGACGAGGCCAAGCGCTACGCGGAGGCGCTGACGATGGCCTACCACCGCCAGCAGGGCGTGGACACGGCGATCGTGAGGATCTTCAACACCTACGGCGCGCGCATGCGCCCGCACGACGGCCGCGCCATCCCGACGTTCCTGCGCCAGGCGCTCGCCAACCGCCCGATTACCGTGTTCGGCGACGGCGGCCAAACGCGGTCGTTCTGCTACGTCAGCGATCTGATCCGCGGCATCATCGCGCTCGCCGAATCCGGCCACCACAGCCCGGTGAACATCGGCAACCCCGACGAGTTCACGCTGCTGGAGCTGGCGGAAACGGTCAAAGCGGTGACCGGGTCGAGCTCGGAGGTCGTGTTCGAGGCGTTGCCGGTGGACGACCCCAAGCAGCGCAGACCGAACATCGCGCTGGCGCGCGAGCTGCTCGGGTGGTCGCCGGAGGTGGCGTTGCGGGAGGGGTTGGAGCGCACGATCGAGGAGTCGGGCATCGAGGTGCTGGTCGGCTAAGCACCCCTTGCGGAGCGTCCGGCCGGCGCTTGCGCGCGCATGGCGGGAGGGCTGTCGGCCTCCCGACCGCTACATCTGCGAGTCTGAGGCGTTGTGAAAGGCGAGATGGCCCCCGCCACGCGGACCTCTGCTACCCCGCTCGAGACCCCGCCCCCCAAGGTGCACCCCCTGGAATCGAGCGCCCTGACGGCTCCCCCGCCGCCTGAGGCCCCTGCCCGGGTGCCGGCGCTCTCGGGGGCGACAGCGCGCCGGGAGCCCTCCGCGCGCGACATGCGCCGCAAGCGCTGGCCGGCGCTGTCGTTCCTGCTGCGGATCGACACGGCGCGACGCGCGACGCGCGTGCTGACGCTGTTGGCGCTCGACTTTGCGGGGTTGGCGGCGGCGATCTTCACGGCGTTGGTGTTGAAGGCGGCGGTGCTCAGCGAAGTGAGCGCGCACGGCGCCTACGAGGAGACACGCAGCATCCTGGCGTTTGCCTACCTGCTGACGGCGCTGCTGTTCGCGCGCTCCGGCCTGTACGCGGTGCGGGCACAGCGGCCGGGGATGGCGCGGATCGTGGGGTGCCTCTTCCAGGTGACGGTGGTGGCGCTGATCTTCGCGCTGGTGAGCGACGAGCACTTCTCCAGCTACTACATCTTTTGGGGCTCGCTGGCGTTTGCGCTGCTGTACATACCGCTGCTGCGGCTGCTCTACGAGCGCTCCACCGGCGCGATCCTGCGCGCCGCGGGCTACGAGCGTCGCGCGGTGCTGGTCGGCACCGGGGAGCACATCCGGGAGGTGGCGCACGCGCTACGTGACGCGCCCCATTCGCGCATTGAGGTGGTCGGGTTTGTCTCGCCCAACGCCCTACCCGCCAACGGTCTGCGTTCGCTGGGCGCTCCGCGCGATCTGGAGCACCTGCTGAGTGGGGAGCGCATCGACGAGGTGATCATCGCCGACCCCGACTTCCCCCAGGAGGATGCGGTGGAGCTGGTGGATCGCTGCCACCAGCGGGGAGTGAGGGTGCGGATCGCGCCCTCGACGATGGAGATCCTGATCCACCGCGCGGAGTTTGTGCCGGGCGAGTCGGTGCCGCTGTTCGAGCTGAAGCCGCCGGTCTTCGAAGGGGTCGACTTCGCGCTGAAGCGGACCTTCGACGTCGCCGGGGCGACGCTGCTGCTGATCGTGCTCAGCCCGCTGCTGGCGGCGATCTGGGTGGCAGTGCGGGCGAGCTCGAAAGGCCCGGCGCTGTTCCGCTCGATCCGCCCGGGGATCGGCGAGCGGCCGTTTGCGTGCCTGAAGTTCCGCACGATGTACGAGGACTCCGAGCACCGCCAAGCTGACCTGGAACCGTTAAACGAGGCATCGGGCGCCCTCTTCAAGATCCGCGACGATCCCCGCACGACACCGGTCGGACGCTTCCTGCGGCGCTTCTCGCTGGACGAGCTGCCGCAGCTGGTGAACGTGCTGCGCGGCGAGATGTCGCTGGTCGGGCCGCGGCCACTGCCCGAGCGGGACTTTGAGAAGCTGGAGGACTGGCATCGCAAGCGCTACCTGGTGCTGCCCGGGATCACGGGCCTATGGCAGGTGTCGGGCCGGGCGGAGCTCGACTTCAACGACCTCGTGCACCTCGACTTCCTCTACCTCGAGCACTGGTCGCTGGCGGTGGATCTGACGATCCTGTTGAAGACTATCCCGGCGGTCTTTACTCGCCGCGGGGCCTACTGAGTCTCGGTCTCCCCACCGGGGGGGGGGCTGGAGGGGCCTGCCCCCTTCCGCTCATGCGATTCCCGGCCGTGCTCACGCGCCGCGGGGGCCTACTGAGCCGTGTCGGCCTGCGCCCGGCCGGCGGCGCGGCGCCCGACGAGGCCCTGGGGCCGACGCCAGGCGGTGACGCACGGCCGGTGGGGGTGAGCGAGCGCCCTGCGGTAGACGCGCCAGGTCTCGCGCGCGGCATCCTCCCAGGTCCACGCCGTGCGCGGGGTGGTGTCGCTCGGGCGCGCAGCCGTAAAAGTCGCGGGGTCCGGCGCCTCTGGGATTACCGCCAGGCGCTCGTGTTCGAGCCCGAACTCGGCGACTGCTTCATGGGCGACGACGTCACTGGGAACGATCACGTGCGAGGCGCGCTGCAGCGCGAGGTGGCGCAGGTGCAGGTGCATGCCGCCCCCGCGCAGCCGTTCGCTGGGGCGCTTGAGCGCGGCGATGTCGTACAGGGTGACGACCATCGGGCAGGGGCTATGGAGCATCGCGCCCTGCACCCACGGCGTGTGGAAGAGGTCGGCTCCGCGCGGGCGGTGGACCTCAAGGATTTCATCATGCTCCCCGGCGGTGTCGCGCAGCGCCTGCAGCAGGCCGCGCGAGTAACGTCCCAGCCCTTGCGGGTCGGCCGTCGGCCGGCTGTCGAACGCCAGCCTCACCGGCGCTTGTGGTCTCTCACGTCGCGACGGGAGGGCGGGACTTGATCCTGCACAGCGGGGACCTTAGTCGGTTTGGGGGGGAAGTGGTAGATGTGACAGCAGAGTTGCCGCTCTGTGCGGATTCTCCGTCCCCGAGCCTGCCGATTCGGGCTCATCGCTTCCCGCTCTGGCAAGTCCACCCGGCACGCTCTCCCCCCGTTTCCGCCGCTCGACCCCTAGCCTCCAGCGAATGTTCACGCACGACTATCACGAGAGCCTGTGGGCGTCGGTCCCGGAGGGCATTCGTCCACCGTACATGCAGGCACGGTTGGACTTCCTGCTCGCCCACGTCCCCCCCGGCGCGCGTGTGCTCGATGTGGGCTGCGGCGAAGGCTGGTTCACGGCGGCGCTGGCGCAGGCTGGCAGGCAGGCGGTGGGGATCGACGTCGCTGAGGAGCCGCTGCGCCGCGCACGCGCACGCCAGCCGTGGCTGGATCTGCGGTGCGTCCCCGCGGAGGGAGGGTGGCCGACGCTCCCGGACGTGAGCTTCGACGCGGTGTGGGCGGGGGAGGTGATCGAGCATGTGGCCGACACCGCCGGGTGGCTGTCGGAGGTGCGCCGCGTGCTGCGCTCCGGCGGCCCGCTGGTGTTGAGTACGCCGGCGCACGAGCTGCTCACCCGGCTGGCGCTCGGGCTCTCGGGACGCGCCTTTGCGGCCCACTTCGACCCGCGCGGCGACCACCTGCGTTTCTACACCCGCCGCACGCTGGTGGCACTACTGCAGGATTTCGGCTTCGAGCAGATAGAGACCCGTGCGGTGGGAGGGTCGCTTGGGCCGCTGCCACCGCGGCAGGTGTTGATGGTGGCGGTGCGGCGTCGGCGCTTCTAACGCGCGGCCGGTGCGGTCGCTGCCCCGGCGCTGGCCGAAGCGGGGATGCTGGCCGGAACGGGGATGCTCGCCGTAGGCGAGCGTCCCCCGGCTCCGGTCGCAGGCGAGTGTCTCCCGGCTTCGGTCGGCAACGCCGTGCCACCGCCGCTAGCGGTGTCGCGCAGCGCCTGTAGATACGCGTTTTGGATCGAAAGCAGTTCGGCGTTTTCAGTGATGTCCGCGCGCGGTGCGACGGCCTCGGGGTTGAGGTATACGGTGGCGCGCAGGGCCTGCAGCGCCGCCTGCGGTTGACCGACGCGCAGGTCGTATTCGCCGAGCGCCTGCCAGGTATGAAAGTTGGACGGTTGCAGGTGCACGGCGCGCTTGTAGGTGGCCGCGGCCGCGGCCGATTGGCCGGCGCCTTCCTGGACGGCGGCGAGCGTGAGTAGCGCTTCGGCGGAAAGCGGGTCGCGGCTGACCGCGGTGTGTGCGGCCGCGAGCGCGGCGGTTGGGTCGTGCGCCACCAACGCAAGCGCTTCGTTGGAGGCGTCGACGGAGTGTTGCGGCTGCCACTCCGCCCAAGCCGCAAGCAGCGCGCAGACGACGACGGCCGCCGCGATCCCGGCGCGGAGCGGGCCGACCTCGCCCAAAGTGAGCGAGCGCCAGCGCGGCGTGCGCGAGGTCGGGTCACCGCCCTCGCCCGGGTCGAGGCCCGCCGGCGTGTTGGCGACCGTGAGAACGTTGCTCAACGGCCCGCGGCCGGCTACCCACCCGGCGCATAGCAGGGCGGCGCAGGCGACGCCGGGGACGTACCACGTCCAATCCACGAACGAGTGGACGCCGAACGTCGCAACGACGCACACCAGCGTGAGCAGCCCGACGCGCTCGGCGGAGTAGAGGCGCTCGTCGCCCACGAGCGCCGTCCAGCGCCAGCGGCGCCAACGCCGGTTGAAGGGATGCGTGGCGCGCCCCGCGGCGCACATCCACGCGCCGAGCAGCGCAAGCACCAGCAGCAGCCCCACGAGGCCAAGGTCGGCGAGCGTCTGCACGATGAAGCCATGCGCCTGTCCGACATCGAGGATCGCCGTGCGATAGCGCAGGCGGGCTGTTTCGTAACCTTCGGCGCCCACCCCGAGCAGGGGGTGGTCGGTGAAGATCTCGAGCGCTTCGTTCCAGTAGCGCGCACGCACGCTGCCGATTGCGGTGAGCCTCCCCGGGCCGTTGGTGGGCGCAGGGGCGTTGGGGTTGGTGAGCGTGCTGACGGTGTGCGAGATGCTGCCGAAGAGGCCGCGGTGGCTGACGGTGAGCAGACCGGCGAGGGCGATCACGGCGACCACCGGGAGCGCGAGCAACACCGTGCCGGCATGTCTGCGCGTACGCGGCGAGAGCGCGCGGCGGCCGAAGACGAAGCCTACCGCCAGGCCCACGAGCGTCAGTGCGACCAGCACCGCGATGAGCAGCACCCCGAGCTGGTGGCCGGCGGTGACCCGTTCGGCGAGCGGAACGTCGTCGGTGGTGAGCGCGTGTTGGGAGAAGTCCCAGGCGACCACGACGAGCGCTCCGAGTGCGCCGGCACAGAGCACGGCCGCCCCGCGCAGACGCAACGGGACGAGGCACAGCCACAGCGCCAGCCCGAGCACCAGCGCCGCGAGCGCACCACGCGAGTAGGCGAGCAGGAGCGTTACCAGCATCAGCCCCATTGCGGGATAGGCGAGCGCGCTGAGCAGCGCGTGCCCCGCGCGGCGGGCGCCCAGCCACAGGCAGCCGATCGCCCCGATCGCGGCGGTGATGCCAATCGCGTTCCAGTAGCCGTACGGCGCCTGCAGCCGGGCGTAGACGTGCCCGGTGTTCTGTGCGACGCCGATCGCGTTGGGGAAGATCTTGGTAAGCAGCGCATAGCCGCATACGATCACTGCGGCAAGCAGTACGCCCCCGAGGACCGCCGACCAGTGCGCGGGAGCAGCGCGCGCGAGCAGCACGGCGAGCGCGAACACGGCGCTGTAGGCGAACAGGCGCCCCGTGTCCTGCCAGCTGGCGTCGGGCTGCACCGACCAGATCACCGACAGGGCCGAGAGCGCGGCGAGCGCAAGCAGCAGGCCTGCCGCCCACGCTCCATAGACCCTTCGCCCTGGCGGCGCGAGCAGGATCGCCGCGGCGATTCCGACGCCGCAGGCCAGCGTTAGTGCGATCTCGACGGGGGTGCGAGTGCTGAGATTGAGCCCGCCCCCGGCGAGAAACGTGATCAGGCAGAGGACGCCGGCGACCAGCAGTGTGGGGAGGGCGACGAGCGTGAGCTCCGCCACGCGGGCAACCCACTGCGGCGCCTCGGTGGCCGCCTCAGTTGCCGGAATGGCGGGTGCGGACACGGTTGCGGACGATGCGCCCAGCCACCAGCAGGGCGCACGCGAGCAGGAAGGCGAGCAGTGCGAGCAGCGGGGTCGGCAGCGCGTTGAACGCCGAGGCGAGGTTGACGTGGACGACGCCGGGGTGGATCACTTCGCCACCGACCTGCACCGGTGGGGCGCTCGCGTGGGGGATGCTTTCGAGCGTGTGCTGTTCGGCCGTGGTGGGTGGCGTTACAGCCGCAGTGCCTGCTTCGCTCGGGCCTCCGGACGTGCCCGTGCCGTGCGAACCGGCCGCACCGGCGAGCTGGGCTTTGTGGATCAGGTCGGGACAGTCGCTGTACTCGGCCAGCCCCGGTTCCAGTTCCTTGATTGCTTGGTTGTAGGCCTGCTGGCTGTAGCCGGTGGGCAGTGTGCCGTTGCCACAGGCTTCATAGATTTTCGTGACTTCGTTCGAGCTCGCGCTCGCTGGGACGGCAGCGAGGAGCGAAAGCGCCAGCGCTGCCACGACCGCGGACGCAACCCTGAGAACTCGCGCCCTGGAGGCAGTGGTTCTGGGGGGCTGGGGCAAAGCGACGCCAGTGGCTGGCGTTGAGGCGGCGCGAGCCCGCGAGGCCGTGGTGGCGCTGGAGGGAGCGAACAAGCAACGCACGCTACCAGCGCTCCCCGCGGGAAAGACCGAGGCTGGCGAGTGCCCGCACGAACCCCGCCGCCCACGCATCGTGCGTGTATGCCTGCACGTCGCGTTCTCCAGCCGCACCGAGACGGACGCGCAGTCGCGCATCGGTGGCCAGCCGCCGCATGGCGCCCGCGAGCGCGGGCGCGTCGCCGGCCGGCACGACCAGGCCGTTGTGCCCGTCGCGTACCAGCCCACCGGCGACGGCGCCCACGGCGTCGCTTGCGATCACGGGAAGTTTGCGGTTCATCGCCTCGTTCACCACCAACCCCCATGGCTCGCGGAAGGTGCGGGTGGGGATCGACGGCACCACTAGGACGTCGCAGGCGGCGTAAATGTTGCGCAGACGCAGAGGCGCAACGGGATCCAGGCAGACAATGTCGTGGCGTGCTGTTTCGAGCGCACGCTGGCCGGCGCCGTGGACGATACCCCGCCCCACCGCGCCGCCGGCGGGGACCCAAGGGGGAACGGATCCCACGCCGACGAGGACGAGCGCGGCGGCGGGCGCCTGGAGACCGGAATCGGACCAAGCCTCAATCAGCACCCCGAGTCCCTTTTCCCGCACAGGGCGGCCCGCAAACAGAAACTTCACGGCTGTCTCCGGGGGCCACCCTGGAGTTGGCGGAGTCGCTGGCCAGCGCGAGGTCATGGGGGTCGAGGCCTCCCGCCGGGGGTCGGCGGGTATCGCGTCGGGCGTTGTAAGCGGGTGAGACCAGAACTCGTTGTCGACCGCTTGCGGTGCGATGTGCACGTTGCGCGCGCCCCGCGCCCGCACATACGTCTCGACGTGTGGTCCATAGGCGACGACCGCCTCCGCGGAGCGATAGAGGCGCCGCAGCGCGAGGTAGCTGAACGCGTGCGCGGCGGTGCGGGGGTGAGCCCATAGGGCGCTCCAGAGGATCACGGGCACCCCCGCGCGGCGGGCACCCGCCCAGGCGGCGGGCAGCGCGACACGGCCTCCCGTGGAGAGAACGACTGCGCGATAGCGCCCGGAAGCAGCGAGCTCGGCGAGTTGGTGCTGGTGGAGGTGTCGGTGGGGAAACGGAAGCTCGTTGGGACCCTCGCTGGCCGCGCCGTGCTGCGACGGGCCCCCGAAGAGCGCGAACTCGACGCCCTCCAGCTCGTGCAGCCGGGCGAAAGCGCCTACCCGGTCGAAGGGAGCGTGCCCGGTGACGAACAGCACCGGCTTCATTGAGGTGCCTTGCAACGGGGGGGGGGGGGGTGGGTTATCGAACAAAAAATTAAAAAGCCGTGCGCCATGGCTATCGGGTCTGATTTTTTAGGCAAGTATGTCTTCAGAGCACGTACATTTCGGGCTCGCAGACGGCTAGCTTCAGGGGGTCCAGCTAATCGGCTCCGGCACGGGTGGTGTCCCGCACCGGAGCCTAGACACAGGAGAAGTGACCTCCCATGCCTGATGAGAACCCTACCCGCGTTCACGCGGGGCGGATCGCGGAACGCGCGATCGTGCTGCAACTCCTCCGCGACGACCATGATCCGCGATGGACGCGAGCGGAGCTGAGGCAAGAGGCATCCGACATCCCCCGGTGGGTGATGCGCCGGGCGTTCGACCGGCTGGAAGCCGAGGGCGTCTTTGTCACGAAGGGCAAACACGTTCTCGCGTCGCGGTGCGCGCAGCGCTTGGACGACCTCGACCTGATCGCGGTCTGACGATGCGAAATGACGACACACGCGCGGTCGTTCTCGCGTTCGCCCGGCGGCTGCGCGAGGCCCGCAAGGCGTCCGGGCTCACGCACGTGAAGCTCGCAAGCCGATCCGGCCTGCACCACACGGAGATAAGCAAGCTGGAGCGTGCGCTGACCGACCCGCGCCTCTCGACCGTTGTACGGCTCGCACGCGGCCTGGACGTGCCCACCTCCGCGCTGGTCGAGGACCGCTACGAGGACCGGCAGTTGACCATCAACTTGGCTCCCGGTGAGCGCAGGCTGACCCCGGAGGAGTTCGAGCAGCACTTCGGGCATCTACCCACCGATAGGGAGGGCTGAGCGTGGCGCTTCGGCAGGAATGGCGCCGCGCGCGGCGAATCCGTCCCGCGCGCGCGCTACGCTTCCGGCCACGGAGCCTGGAGCCATGCAAAAGCACCGCCCCCGGTAGGTCGGTCCTCGCAAACCTTCCCTACCGAGAGCGGCGTTGTCCCGGAGCCAGCGCCGTTGCGCTACGAGCGCCCGGGTGCGCTCGCCTTGCGCGGGCGCACCCGGAAGCCAATCACACGGCCCGGACGGCTCCCTGATTCACCCGTAGACGGCTCTACGGAGCGCTTCCCGTGGTGGCCTTCTCGACGCGATCCAGCATCGCCCAAAACATCGGGGTAGATGAGTTGCGCCGGTTGTAGCGGAAGGCGTACTCGTCGAGGTAGTTCTGCAAGTAGACGCCGCTGATCGAATGGTAGACGCCCCGAACACCGTTCTTGAACAACCCGAAGAACCCCTCGACCGTCTGCGTGTGCGTGGTTCCGTCCACGTATATCTTCGCGGTGTGCTTGATCCGCTTGTGCCCCCGGTAGAGGCCCCCGACCGGCTCGTACCCGGCCCACTCGTCCGTGAACAGCATCGAGGACGGTAGGACGTACGTCAGGACCGCCTTTGTGAGCGTGGGTAGCTTGCGATCCGGGATCACCGTAGGGCGGATGCTTCCGCCGCGCTCGACCGCCGCAAAGATCGTCGGGCGGTATTTGCGGCGCAGGTAGCCCCTGCGGTTCCGTTTCTCGTGCGCGCGGGGCTTGCCGCCGAACTCCGACTCGTCGGCCTCCACATCCCCGGAGAGCGGCCCGTGTGCCTCGTCGGAGAGCAGCGTCCTGATCTGCTTGAACATCCGGTGCGCCGTCTTGTACGTCACGCCGATCTCGCGTTCCAGTTGCTTGGCGCTGATCCCACACCGTGTGGATGACATTAGATAGATAGCGAAGAACCATAGTTGCAAACTAACGGTCGTCTTGTGGAAGATCGTCCCGGCCGTGGGGTAGACATGGCCCCCGCAGAACTGGCAGGAGTACGCGGAGCGGCCCGTGATCCGGTGGAACTTCGATGCCTTCCCGCACTTTGGGCACTCCTTCCCATCGGGGAAGAACTTTGCCTTCAGATACTCAAGGCAGGCGTCGTTGTCCGGGAATAGCTCCAGAAACCGGCTGTACGTCATCGTGGATTCGCTCGACGGCGCCGGGGCTACGGAGTCTCGTGATCTTGCGGCCATACCCTACATGATACCAGACACAAGTACGTGTATCAAGTATCTTTAGCGCGCTCTAGCTTCTCCTTCGCCTGATTCGTCGCAGCGTGTTCGAGGTCGCGCAGGAAGTCGGCCTCGGTGTGCTCGGGGTCCTGTAGCTCGGTCACGTCCGGCTCGGGCGGGGTAGGCTCGGTCTTCTCTGGGCGTTTGCGTGCAGGCATCGTCCTCCAGAGCGGCTAGTATTCAGTGGTCTACATATGTAATGCGGAGGGCATGGGAATCGAACCCAATCGCGCCGTCAGCGGTCCCCCGGGTCTAAACCGGGGCCTGATTCCACACCAGGACGCCCTCCGATGCTGTAGGGGTGCCCCGGGCGAGGAGCCGCGAACTCCTCGCCCGGGGGCTTCTGAACGCCAGGGTGGACCGGGAGGTGTGGACCCCCCCGCCCGGCGCCATTCTCGGTCGCCTCGGCTGAGGCAAGTCTGTAGGTGCCACGGTCGCAACGCACAAGATCGCCCTGCTTCGCCAATTCCACAAACGTGTTGCTGACCTTCTGCATTTGCTTCGTCCGGTTGCCTTCCGGCGGCAAGATGCCGCGCTCGCGCAGCTCGGGCAGAATCGTGCTCGCGTCCCGCGCAACGCCATCCGCCATGATCTGCCGCACGGAGGAGGCGAAGGTGATGCGGCCAAAGCGGACGCTCACAGGTTGTGCCGACGGCTCAGGCGCGGCCGTGCGGGCCGTGGGCTCCCCTGTGTCCCCTTGGGCCTGGAGACGCCCCTCGATGCCCTGGACGATCGCCCGGAGGCGATCTATCTCCCGTTGCAGCGTCTTCGCGCGCTCCTCCTCGTTTGCCAGGAGGCCCCGGTACTCGCCGAGAATCCGCTCCTCATCGTGTCGAGTTATCATGGTTGCCGAGTATAACGGCTCGGCGGACATCTTCTAAGGGAAGCCCGGAAAAACTCCAGGTTCCACGAACCAGCGTTCGCAAGATCCTGGGATTCATACAAACGTCTGTTCGTTGTGGCTTACGGACCTACGTGCTCTGAAGACATACTTGCCATTTTTTATACAACCCCCAGCACCCCCACGTCCCACCACGATCACACCGGACCAAGGACCTGCTCGTACGCCGCGACGGTCTGCTCGCCGCAGCGCTCCCACGTGAAGTGTGCGGTGACCGTGGCCCGCGCGCGTCGACCGGCCTCGCGCAGGCGCGCGGGATCGGAAAGCAGCTCGTCGATCCGCTGCGTGAGGCGCTCGATGTCCCCGGGGGGGACCAGCATGAAGCCGTCGCCGGCGGCGGCAATCTCCTCGGGGCCGGGCTCACCGCGGCAGCCGATCGCCGGCAGGCCACCAGCCATCGCCTCGATGTAGGCCACGCCGAAGGCCTCCTCCGTGGAGGGCATCACGAACAGCGTGCAGCGCCGCGCGCGCTCGATCGCCTGGGCGGGTGGCAGCTGTCCGCAGAACTGCACCCGCTCGCGAACCCCCAGACGCGCGGCGAGCCCTTCGAGTGCCACCCGCTCGGGGCCGTCACCGACGATCACGTAACGCAAGGTGGGGTGGCGGTCGCGCAGCACGGCGAGTGCGCGCAACACATCGGCGTGGCGCTTGCGGGCCACCAGATGCCCGACGGTGACGAGCGCCGGCTCGGCATCCCGCGCGAGCCCGGTGCTCGGTGGGTCGGCGCCGAGGTGCACCACGCGCACCTCACGGGCGCCGTATGTCCGCGCGAGCTCGGCGATGCCGCGGCTGTTGGCGAGCACCAGGCGAGCCGCGCCGAGTCCGCGTGCCACCGCCTCGCGGCCGGCGGCGGAGCGCGGCGCGGTGTAGAGCACGTCGCCTCCGTGCACGGATACCACGAGCGGTGCGTCGAGGCCCACCCGGCGCACGGCATCCCCCGCGGGGACGGCGTTGTGGGCGTGGATCAGCTCGAAGCCGCTGCGGTGGTGCAGGCGGCGCAGCGCGACCCCCAGCGCGGGCGCTGCCCACGCGCCCCACGACGGGTAGGAGCGCCACCGCGGGGGGGAGACATAGGGGATGTAGGTGACGGGCAGACCGTCGCGGAGCTGGCGTCGAGGCTCGCGCAGCAGGCCGCCGAGTGTGCGCGCGCCCTGCCCCAACCCACCCGCTCGAGGTTCCATGACCTCGCCGGCCCCTCCCTTGAGCCGATCACCTCGCCGTTTCCCCAGTCCACCCGCCCTCGCGTGCAGTGAGGCACGCGGCGGCACCAAACGATGCAGCACGAGCACGTGCACCTCGGCCCCCGCGGCCTGCGCGGCGAGTGCCTGACGGTGCGCCCACACCCCCAGCACGGGGTCGCTTTGGCGGGGGTAGAACTCCGCTACGACAGCGACCTTCACCAGCGTCGGTGGGTGGCGAGAGTGGTTTGGGCTTCGGCGGCCGTCAGGTGGGGCCGCTCGGCGAGCAGCGCGCGCGCCTCGGCGACGGCGGCCGCGCGCGGGTAGGCCTCGCCGGCGGGCGCGACAGAGTGGCGGATGGCGACGGCGTCGAGCACTCCGCAGCGCCAGCCGCGCTCGCGCGCGAGCGCCGCCCAGTGCAGGTCGAGGCCCCAACCCATGCGCACGTCGGGGAACGGCAGCAGCACCGGGAACGTGGCGCGGGCGAAGGCTGTAACAGGGCCGATCTCGACGAACGGCGTCTGGCGGGCCACGATCCCCGCGCGGCGGCGGGTGACGCGCCAGGCAGCATGCGAGCGCGCGCGATGCGCAGGCTGGACCAGCTGGAAGTCCAAGCGCTCGGCGAGGAACACGAGGCGGTCGAGGAAGTGGGCGGGCAGCACGATATCGTCGTCGACCGCCACCAGCCAGTCGCAGTTCTCAGCGGGGTGGGCTGCGAGCAGGCGGTTGAGGTTCTGAAACTTCCCCAGCTCACCCGGCGGGCAGAGGTGCACCTCGACGGCGTGGCGCGAGCGCTCAAGCTCCGTGCGGATCGCGCCGGCCAGCGCGCGCCGCTGTGGGCGCTCGACGCCGAGTACCAGCACACGCCGGCGTGGGGGCGAGCGGCGCGCGGCCCGATCGAGGCGCAGGCGTCGGCCGCCGAGCAGCTCGCGAGCGTCCACCAGGCGGTCGTACAGCTCGCGCCGCGCCGCGTCGAGACCGCCGACGGTCCCGCTTTCCCCGGAGAGGAAGTCATCGGTCGCACGCCCGCCACCCCCTGTGGTGCCTGCTGGAGCGCTGTTGCGCAAGGGAGTGCTCGCTCGACGGCGGGTGGCCGAGCCGGTGGCGTCCGCGTAATCTCCGGCGGGGGGCGAGCGCGGTTCGCGCAAGCCCTGCTCGAAACGCCCGAGGCTGTGAGCGACCATCGTCAGACCGGCCGGGCAGCGCCGGCGGACGACGTGGCCGAGGCAGCCGGCGAGCGTGCGCAGCTCACGGCGCAACGACGGGGCCTCCCCGCGCCAGGCGTCGTAGCGGCGGCTGGCGCGTCCACGAGCGCGGGCGGCGCGGGCGAGCGAGCGCAGGCGCGCGTCGGCCGGCGAGCGGCGATGGTCGAGCGCGGCCGCGGCGACATACAGGATCAGCCCGTCACCATTACGCGAGGAGACCGAAGCCGGGGGACACTCGCCTTTGGCTCGCATCCCCGTTTCGGCCAGCAGCCGTTCCTGCCACTCCTGCTCGTCGCCGTACAGCCCCAGCGTCGCGTCGAAGGGCCCGACCCGCTCCAGCGCGTCGCGGCGCACGGTCATGTTGGCCCCCCACGCGAAACGCACATCGTCGGTGTCGCGCGGCCCGAGGTCAAGCGAGGTGATCGGAGGACCCTCGCGTCCGCACGAGTACCGCCGCCAGCCGCCGCGACCCTCCAGGCGGGGGCGGATCGGGCCCGTGAAGACCTGCACGTCGGGGTGCTCACGGGCGGCGGCCAGCAGCGCCTGCAGCCAGCCCGGGCCAACCTCGACGTCGTCGTCGACGAACACCACCAGCTCGCCACGGGTGTTGGCGACACCGGTGTTGCGGGCGGCGTTCAGCCCGAGCGCTCGCGCGTGGGAGAGGTGGGCGGCGCCGAAGCGCGCGGCGAGCGCCCCTACCTCGGGCGAGGGGGAGCCATCCTCGACCACCAGCAGCTCGGCCCCGGCGGCGGCGGCCTGAGGGGCGATCGAGGCGAGCGCGATCCGCAGGTAGTCGGGGCGCGCACGGGTCGGGATGACGATCGAGGCGGTGGGATCGGTAGGGGTCAAGATGCGATTGTTCGGACTAAAAAACGAGGGGCCCAGCTCGCCGGCCTCTGGCCGGCTGCGCCACCCTCTCCGTGCGAATAGTCGCAGTGAGAGTATTCGCATCGCGAACATGATCCTCTTCCTGCACAACCGCTACCGCGCACCCGGAGGCGAGGAGCGCGTGGTCGACGACCTGATGTGGTTGGTGCGCGAGCGGATGGGCGAGCCCGCGGAGCTGCTTGCGCGGGGGCCGGCGGGCGAGCCCACCCTGGCCGCGGAGCACCGCGGCGGGGCGGCGGGCCGTGGGCAGGCCGCCGCGGGGCTGCTGTGCGGTGGCCTGCACCCACGCGAGGTAGGGGATGCGGTGCGCCGCACCGGGGCACGGGTAGTGCACGCGCACAACATCCACCCCACCTTCGGCTGGCGCGCGCTGGCCGCGGCACGCGCCGCGGGGGCACGGGTCGTGTTGCATCTGCACCAATACCGCCTGGTGTGCGCCGTCGGGGTGTGCTTCACCGACGGGCGGGAGTGCACCCGTTGCCACGGGCGCAACACGCTGCCTGGGGTGCTGCGCAACTGCCGCGGCAGCCGCGCCGAGGCGCTCGTGTACGGGGCGGGTCTGGCGTTGTGGCAGCGTCGTGCGGTGGCCCATGCGGACGCGGTGATCGTCCCGAGCGAGTTTGCGCGGGAGCGGTTGCGTGAGCTCGGCGCGCCGCTGCCGTGGGAGCGGGTGCACGTGCTTGCGCCCCCGGTGCGGGCGCTGGAGCAGGGCGTGCTCGCCGCGGGGCGCCCAGCGGAGGGGGACTCTCCCGTGGGCCGCTCGCCGGAGGGGGTCGACAATCCCGCAGAGCGCCCACCCAACGGATATGCGCTGGTCGTCGCGCGTCAATCCCCCGAGAAGGGGATCGACGTGGCGATCGAGGCATGCCGCCAGGTCGGAATCCCGCTGGTCGTCGCCGGAGCGGGCCTGGACGGCGGCGCGGGCGGGCACGGACGGGCGGTCGACGGCATTGCCGCAGGCGGCGGCGTCGGTGCGCATGAGGACGAACGCGATGGGGTGCGCTTCGTGGGCCGTGTCGACGACACCCGCCTGGCCGAACTGCGGGCGGGGGCGGCGTTGGCACTGGTGCCCTCGCGCTCAGCGGAGACGTTCGGTTTGGCCGCGGCCGAGGCGATGGCGGCCGGCGTGCCGGTGGCGGGCAGTCGCGTGGGCGCCCTGCCGGAGTTGCTGGAGGAGGAGGGGATGGCGCCGCCAGGCGACGCTCGCGCATTGGCGGAGGCGATCGAACGCGTACGCGGCGACCCCGGCGCGGGAGAGCGCGGGCGGGAGCGGATTCGCGCGCTGTGCGCCCCCGCGGTCCTCGCCGGGCGGTTGGCGGAGATTTACGGTGGTGCGGCGCCTCTACACTACGCCCGACCATGACGACCGTCGGCATCGTCGGGCTGGGCTACGTGGGTCTACCCCTGGCGGTGGCGTTTGCGCAGGAGGGGTGCGACGTGGTGGCGGTCGATGTGGACCCGCGCAAGGCGCAGGCGATCGAGGCAGGGGAGTCATACATCGAGGACGTGCCGTCCGCTCAGCTGCGGGCGGTGGCGCAGCGGATCCACGCGACCACGCGCTACGCTCGCCTGGAGCGGGCGGATGCGGTGTTGGTGTGCGTGCCCACGCCGCTGACGCGCAACCGTGAGCCGGATCTCGCACCGCTGCTCGAAGCCACGCATGCGCTGGCGGATGTGCTGCAGGCCGGCCAGCTGGTCGTGCTGGAGTCGACCACCTACCCGGGAACCACCCGCGAGCGGATGCTGCCGATCTTGGAGGAGGAGTCAGGTTTGCTCGCCGGTCGTGACTTCCACCTTGCGTTCTCCCCCGAGCGCGTGGACCCCGGCCGCACCGACTTCACGCTGCGCAACACCCCGAAGGTGGTGGGCGGCCTGACCGAGGCGTGCGCGGAGCGCGCGGAGAGCCTGTACGGGCTGGTGTGCGACGAGCTCGTGCCCGTATCCAGTCCCGAGGCGGCGGAGCTGACCAAGCTGCTGGAGAACATCTTCCGTTCGGTGAACATCGCGCTGGTCAACGAACTGGCGATGCTCACCGACCGTATGGGGATCGACATCTGGGAGGTGGTCGACGCGGCGGCGACCAAGCCGTACGGCTTCATGCGCTTCGAGCCGGGCCCGGGGATGGGCGGGCACTGCCTGCCGGTGGATCCCTTCTACCTGAGCTGGCGCGCGCGGGAGTTCGACATGGTCACCGAGTTCATCGAGCTGGCGGGCAAGGTCAACCAGCAGATGCCCTACCACTGTGTGATGAAGGTGGAGCGCGCGCTCAACGACGCGGGCCTCCCGGTGAAGGGCGCGCGGATCGCGGTGCTCGGCGTCAGCTACAAGCCGGGCGTGGGCGACGTCAGAGAGTCCCCGGCGCTGAAGATCATCACGCTGCTGGGGGCGCTGGGGGCGGAGCTCGTCTACCACGACCCCCACGTCCCCGAACTGCCGGAGTTCGACCTGCGCAGCCTTCCCCTGGAGGATGCGCTGCGCGACGCCGACCTCGCGTTGATCGTGACCGCCCACCCCACCGTCGACCACGCGGTGGCGGCCGAGCGGGCACGGATGGTGGTGGACCTGCGCGGTGTCACACGCCACGCCCCGGTGGCCAACGCGGTGCGGCTATGAGGTGCGCTGAGCACGCGAGGCCGGTGGCCAAACGTGGTGCGACAGTGACGTGTCGCGCCGGGGTAGGATGCCCCGGCCCCGGGAGTCTGGCTCGTAAGCTCGCCGCGCGGATGATCTCCAACGAACCCTCTTGATGAGCTCAACTGAGGAGCTACACCGTCTCACCCCCGACCCGCGCGCCCCGGGGCTGCTGCTCGGCGAGGGCGTGGAGATCGGCGCCGGCGTGTCGTTCGGCGCCTACGTTGTCGTGCACGCCGGCACCGTGGTCGGCCCCGGCTGCGTGATCGAGGACCACGTGGTGCTCGGCAAGCGCCCGCGCCTCGCGCGCAGCTCCTCCGCGAAAGGTGAGGTGGGTCGGTTGGAGCTGGGCGAGCGGGTGACGGTGTGCGCCGGCGCCGTGGTGTTCGCGGGCGCCACCGTCGGCGACGAGGCGATCCTCGGCGACCAGTCCTACGTGCGTGAGCGCGCCCGCGTCGGCGAGGGCTCGGTGATCGGGAGGGGCAGCGTGGTCGACAACGATGTGCACGTGGGCGCCCGCGTAAAAGTACAGACGAGCGTCTACCTCACCGCTTTCACCACGATCGAGGACGACGTGTTCGTGGGCCCCGGCGCGACGACGACCAACGACAACGCGATGGCCCGTCACGACGACTCGACCCCCCTACGCGGCGCGACCCTGCGCCGCGCCTGCCGCGTGGGCGGCGGCACCGTGCTGACCCCGGGCGTGGAGATCGGCGAGGAGGCGTTCATCGCCGCGGGTGCGGTCGTCACCCGCGACATCCCCGCCCGCGCGGTCGCGATCGGCGTCCCCGCGCGGATCGTGCGCGAGGTCCCCGCCGAGGACCTGCTGGAGTGCTGGCGCGGCTGAGCTTGCGCTGCATGCCTCGTGGCCGGCCGTTTGCGCGATGGGATGCGGAACCGCGATGCATCCGCGCCTCACGGTGCCACGCAACGTGGGTGGGCGCGCAGTGGCAGCCCCCCGGGCCCCAGTTGCGACGGCTCATTTGCCCGTCTCTCGCGGCTGGGTGCAGCTTGGGTATTATTGACCTAGTGTACTAGTTCACTAGTAGATTGGCAACACGGCGCTGAGACCGCTACCGTAAGGGGGTGACTCGCGACGAACCTGACACCGGGGGTGGGGGTTTGAATCTCACGATCGACCGCCGTGCGGAGGTGCCGATCGGCGTACAGCTGGCGTGGGCGCTACGCGCGCGCATCGACGATGGGCGCCTCGCGACCGGGCAGCGCCTGCCGGGCCTGCGGGATTTGGCGCAGACGCTGAAGATCAACGCCAACACCGTGCGCGCCGTGTACCAGCGCTTGGAGCACGAGGGCATGATCGAAAGTCAGCAGGGCAGCGGTACCTACGTCACCGCCACTGCGCACGAGCGCTCGGCCGCCGGCGCGATCGCGGCGAGCGCTGCGCAGGAGGCCCGCAGGACGGGGATCGATCCCCGCGAGGTTGCAGCGGCGCTGTACGTGGAGCCCGAGCACCAACCGGCGCCCCCTCAGCGGGCGGCCGAGCACCGGCGGTTGCTGCGCATCCAGATCGCAACCCTGGAGCAACTGCTCGTAAAAATCGAAGCCGAGCACCCCGAGCTCGTCGCGGTATCGCGTGCGGCGGCACCGCCGCCATGGACACCGCCCGATAGCGGCCCGAGGCTGCTGGACCTCGACGAGTTGGAGCAGACCCAGACGCAGCTCATCCGCCGGCTGGCAGCACTGCAGGCCGCGCTGGATGGCCAGGCGCAGCGCGAGCAGGGCGGGCGCGCCACGCAGGCCGCCGAGCCCGCCCCCGAAGCTGTGACCGCGGCCGAGGTCGCAGCCGCAACGCCTACGGCGCCGAAGCTTGGCGCACGGCGGCGGCGACCTCCTCGACCTGCGCCTGCGTGAGCACCGCGCTCATCGGGATCGCCAAGTGGGTGGCGGCGGCGTGTTCGGTGGCGGGCAGCTCGGCGCCGGCGCCCCACGGGAGCATCGCGGGCTGGCGGTGGATGGGGGTGCGGTAGTAGGGCTTGTGGCCGATGGCGGCGGCGGCGAGGGCGGCTTCCAAGCGCTCGGGGTGAGGGTGCGCGATCACATAGAGGTGCCACGCGGGCTCGCAGCCGGCCACCGCCACCGGCAGCGTCACCAGCTCGCCGATGCCCGACTGCTCGTAGTAGGAGCCGGCGGCGCGGCGACCCGCGGCCCACGTGTCAAGTAGGGGCAGCTGCACGCGCAGGATCGCGGCCTGCAGCTCGTCCAGGCGCGAGTTGTAGCCGACGTGGTCGTAGGTGACCTTGTCGAAGGAGCCGTGGAAGCGCAGCATGCGCGCCCGCTCGGCGATGTCGGGATCCGAGGTGGTGATCGCCCCGCCGTCGCCGAAGCCCCCAAGGTTCTTGGAAGGAAAGAAGGAGAACGTGGCGGCGGTGCCGAGCGAGCCGGGGCGGGTGGCGGCCGTGGCGCGCTCGCCCGCGATCGCGTCACCGCCCACGCGCACGCGTGAGCCGGCGGACTGGGCGGCGTCCTCCAGCACGGGCACGCCGAGCGCCTCGATCTCGGCCACGGGGGCGAGGTTGCCGAACAGGTGCACCGCGATCACCGCCTTCGTGCGCGGAGTGAGCACGGCGCGCACCGTGTCGGCGGTGACGCAGTAGGTGGAGGGGTCGATGTCGCAGAACACCGGCGTGGCGCCCGTCGGCGGGATCGCCTCGGCGGAGGCGTAGAAGGTGAAGGAGGGCACCACGACCTCGTCGCCCGGGCCGACGCCCATCGCGCGCAGGGCGATCGTGAGGGCCTCGGTGCCGTTGGCGACGCCGACGGCGTGTGCGGCGCCGCAGTAGGCGGCGAACTCCTGCTCGAAGGCGGCGACCTCGGGGCCGAGGATGTAGGCGCCGGAGTCGAGCACGCGTGCGGCGGCCGCGTGCAGCTGCTCGCGCAGCGGCGCCAGCGGGGAGGAGGTGTCGAACAGGGGAACGGCCATCGCGCGGACCCTATCGGCGCGCGAGGTCGGTGGGATTAGCGCGGCGGGTCCTCATGCGGTGCTCGCCTGAGCCGCCGCCTCCCGCTCGCGCAGCCAGCGCACGGTGGCGGCGATCCCCTCCTCGACGCCGATCCGCGCCTCCCAGCCGAGCAGCATCCGCGCCTTCTCGACCGAGGGCCAGCGCCGGGGCACGTCCACCGTGAAGGAGGGGAGGTGCTCCAGCTCGAACGCCTCGGGGTCCTCGCCGCACGCGGCCCACACGATCCGTGCGATCTCCGCGACGGTGAGCTCCCGCGAAGCGGAGATGTTGAAGTCCTCGTTGAGGCCCGCGGGGGAGCCCATCGCCACGACGACTCCGTCGGCGATGTCGTCGACGTGCGTGAGCGTGCGCGTTTGCTCACCGGAGCCGAAGATCTGCAGCGGCCGCTGCCCAGAGAGCACCTTGCGGATCAGGTCCGGCACGGCGTGCGCGATGCCGGGTTCGGCGTCGGGCACCTCGCCGGGACCGTAGGCGTTGAAGGGGCGGCAGATCGTGTACGGCAAGCCATGCTCGGCGTGCGCGGCGCGGCAGTACACCTCGCCGGTGAGCTTGGAGAAGCCGTAGGCGGAGAGCGGCACGGGACAGTCGGGCAGGTGGGCCTCGGTGGTCGGGTACTCGGTGGCGCGCTCGAACACCATCGATGAGGAGACGTACGTGAAGCGCTCGACCGCCACGTCCAGCGCGGCACGGAAGACCGCGTTGTAGAGCGCGGCGTTGACCTCTGTGAGCGTGTGCGGGAGCCGGTGGAAGTTGGCGATCCCGCCGACGATCGCGGCGAGGTGGATCACGTGCGAGCAGCCCTCCGTCGCTTGCCGCGCCTGCGCGAGCTCGCGCAGGTCGCCAGTGTGGACCTCGCACCCCTCGCGCATCCACTGCGGCGCGGGCCGCTGGTCGGAGACCCGCACCTCGTAGGCAGGGTCGGCGAGCAGCCGGCGCACGACCGCCGAGCCGATCGTGCCGGCGCCTCCTGTGACGAGTACCCGGCTCATGTGTCGAGTACCCGGCTCATGTGTCGAGGGGGGTATTGCTTGGAGATCGTCCGCGCGGGTGAGTGGCGTCCCGGGCGCGTGGGGGTGGGACCTCCTGTCCCACCGCCGCGGTTGGTGTAGACGCCGCGCGGCCGGGCCTGGCAAGGCCTCTCGTCTGCGCGCGGCGGGCCGCGGACGCGGGTTCGACTCCCGCCGTTTCCATCACGCGGCTCACGGGCTGGGTGCCCCTAGTGCGGCAAGCTCGGAGGCGTACGCGAACACCTGCCCCGCACCCCAGCAGTTCCACGGGTCTACGACCAGGCACTCCTCGGCGGCCAGCGCGGCGATCGCGGCGAGCGTGTGGGGGTCGCGGAACTCGGAGTGGTTGGCGGCCACGACCACCGCATCGGCGCCGGCGAGAACCTCCTCGAGGGGCGCCGTGGGGGTGGCGACTTGGGGGTCGTGCGCGGCGACGTCGGCGAGCTCGCGCTCTAGCAGCCGGATCAGCTTGTGCGCGAGCGAGTCGCGCTCGTCGTCGGTGTCGGCCTTGAAGGCGAGGCCGAGCACGGCGACCTTGCGGTTGGCAAGCGAGCCGAGGCGCCGGCGCATCCCTTCGACTAGGAACAGGGGCACTGACTCGTTGACGCGCGAGACCGCGAGCAGCATCCCCGGCGCCGGCGAGCGCTCCTCGGAGAAGGTGAAGTCCTTGCGCAGGCAGGTGCCGGCGGTGAGCCCCGGCTGGGCGAGGCCGCCGCGGGGGTAGTCGCGGTTGACGAGGTCGATCACCTCGAACACGTTGGCGCCGTGGCGCTCGCAGTCCATCATCAAAAGGTTGGGCAGCGCGAACAGGGTGTAGCGCAGGATGTTGGCCCAGATCTTCGCCAGCTCGGCCTGCACGGGGGTGGTGAACACGATCGGCGCGTCGAACACGCTGAACAGCTCCGCGACCACCTCGCCCGAACGCGCGCCGACGCCGCCGACGATGCAGGGCAGCGTGTCGATCTCCTCCAGGAAGCGCCCGGCGGCGATCCGCTCGGGGGCGTGGGCGACGAACACCTCCTCGCCGATGCGAAAGCCGCGGTGCTTTGCCAGATAGCCAGCCACGAACTCGGTCGTCCCCGGCGCGACGGTGGAGCGCAGTACGAGCGAGTGCCCCGGCGCGAGCACCCCCAGCAGGTCATCGAGCGCGGAGCGGATGTCGCGCATGTCGATCTCGATGTGCGAGAAGGAGGGGGTGCCAAGCGTGATCACGATGTGCCGTGCGCGGGCGGCGTCGGCGACGCGCTCGGAGAGCTCGAGGTGCCCGCGGCCCTGTCCCCTGCGCTCTCCGCTTGCTCCCCCGCGCCCCTCGTTTTCTCTGCCCCCCTCGTTTTCTCCGCCCCCACGGTCTGCGGCCACCTCCCCTTCCGCTCCTGCCGCGTGGTGACCGTGCACGCGATCCAGCAGCTCCTGCGCGCCGGTCTCCTGGAAGGGCATCACGCCCTCGCGCAAGGCGCCCAGGCGCGCGGGGTCGTTGTCGATCCCGATCACGCGCAGCCCGCGGTCGGCGAAGGAGAGCGCGAGCGGCAGCCCGACGCGGCCGAGGCCGATCACGGAGACGTCGGCGGTGTGCTCCTGTGGGGTCACGGCGCCCAGGTTAGCTTTCACGCCAGCGCGAGCACTCGCCGTCGGGCGGATGGGTCGTCGGTGGGGGGCACGGGGTGTGTAATGAACTTTTTAAAAGCCGTGCGCCATTGCTATCGGGCTTTTAATTTTTTATAACAACAACAGCCCCTACCCTATACATACTATCGCTATACCAAACCTGATCTCTGGGCCTACTCGGCCAAACCGACCTCAAACCGACCTCAACCGACCTACTACCTGATCTCCTCTCAAGATCTCCTCTCAGCGCCGTGCGCGCAGGTACTGGCGGGCAAAGCCCGCCACGAAGCGGGGGTTGTAGCGGGCATAGCGCCGCCACAGCCGGCGTGGCTCGCGCGCCAGTCGGTAGATCCACTCCAGACCGTGCCGCTGCATCCACGGCGGCGCCTGGGGGACGAGGCCGGCGTGGAAGTCGAAGGCGGCGCCGACGCCGACCAGTAGCGGCGCGCGTAGGCGGGGGCGCATCCTCTGCATCCACTGCTCCTGCTTGGGCTGCCCGATCCCGACCCACACCACCTGCGCACCGCAGCCGTCGATCTCCGCGATCACACGCTGCTCCTCCTCGGGGGTGAGTTCGCGGAAGGGAGGCGACCATCCGCCGGCGATCACGAGGCCGGGGAAGCGCTCGCCCAGGCGCCTGTGCAGCAGTTGGAGCGCCTCGGGGGTGCGGCCCCCGTAGAGGTAGATCGGAGTCCCGTCGCGGGCCGCGCGCGCGCAGAAGGCCGCCATCAGGTCGGGCCCGTAGATACGGGTGGCGCCGCGGTGGCCGAGCAGGCGCAGCGCCCACACCAGCGGCATGCCGTCGGGCACGGCGAGCGTGGCGTCCAGCGTGGCGGAGAGCGTGGCGGGCTGCTCGCGCGCGCTCATCACGAGGTTGACGGCGGCGGCCGTAACGTACCCGCGCTCGCCGGCGGCGATCATCGCCCCGATCCAGTCGAGCACCTGCTCGTAATTGGAGATCGCCAGCGGGATGCCGAGGATCTCTGCGCGCGGCGGGGTCGCCGGGATGGTGGAAAGGGCGGGGGAGGCGATGGGGTGAAGATAGCCACTGGGGTGGCGATCGTACGGCTGTGCTGTTTTCGCCAAGTGGCAACTTTCTCGGCGTCTCCCGAAAGGGCTGATTTGCACGCGTTTTGCGGGGCCCCGATTCGATTGAATCGCAGGATTTCCGCAAGACGTAGTCTTTCCTTGACCGTGAGCCCCTCCACCCTGCGTCGCTACCGAGCAGAGCGCCTGCTGCGCGAGGAGTTCGGGGGGCTGCGCGAGGAGGTGCTGCGGAGCGTGCGCGGGCGCCTGCGTTCCCGTGGGGTTCGCCTTGATGAAGGCGATTTGGAAGCGTGCTACGCCACCGCATGGCAGGGCCTCTACGTCACGATTGCCGGGGGCGAGGAGGTTGCCAATCCAGCCGGCTGGTTGACCGTGGTGACGTTTCGCCGGGCGATCGACGAGCATCGTTCTACGGCCGGGCGCAGGGCAGACGAGCAGATCCACGTCGAGCCTGACCTCGCGGCGGAGCTAGACAATCGCGCCAAGCTGCGCCAGCTGTTCGAGGCGCTGCGCAGCCGGTTGAGCGCGCGCGAGTGCGAAGCGGCAACGCTCTGCTATCTGCAGGGCCTCACGCGCGCACAGGCGGCGCAGCGGATGGGGATCAGCGAGGCGCGTATGACGAAGCTGATGGAGGGCCGCGGCCCCGGAAACCGGGGCGTGGCGGGCAAGGTGGGTGAGCTGCTGGAGGCGATCAGCGGCGGGGGGTGGTGCGAGCAGCAGGGCTCGCTGATGCGCGGCTTTGCCTTCGGCATCCTCGACCCCCGCGGCGAGCGTTACCGCCTCGCGCGCCTGCACCAGCGCGAGTGCCCGGCCTGCCGCGCCTACGTCCTTTCCCTGCGGGGCCTCGCCGCCGTGCTGCCGCCGCTGCCGCTGCCGTGGGGGTTGGGACTCACGGGTCCCCACCACGCGGCGGCTGGCGCGAAGGCGGGAGCAGGCACCGGCGCCGGCACGATCACGGCGTCGGGCGCTGCCGGCGCGGGCGGTGCCGCCGGTGGGGGCTGGCTGGTAGGCGGCTCGGTGGGCGCCAAGCTGGCGGCCGGCTGTGTGCTGGCACTGAGCGTCGGGTGTGTTGCGCTTACGGTGGCGCCCCACCACGCGGGGGCCTCCCATCGAAGTCGTGGGCGCCAGGTGGCGAGTGCCTCACCGGCGGATGCCTCGATCGCCGCGACGGGGACCCCGGCTTTCTCCGGACCGACCGCTCTCGGCGGACCCATCTCAGGGCGCTCCACCGTGAACGTCGTCCCGCACGTCTCGCGCATCTCGCCGGCCGCGCGCGCCGCGGCGCTCAGGCGCGCAACAGACAGGCACGCCCAGCAGGAGTTCGGCCTCGAACGGCCCGCCTCGGCTCCTGCCACAAGCTCATCGCCGCAGTCCGCGCCGGTCACCGCAAGCGCGGCTTCGGTTCAGCAGGCCGGTACGACGAGCGCGGCGGCATCCACCACGGAATCGGCGTCCGCGCCGACCTCCGCGCCGAGCGGCCCCCCGAGCCGCGCGGAACGGGAGTTCGGCCCTGAATAGCCCTCTCAGGGCTGCGGGAAGACTTTCGTGAGCAACCTCAGCCCCAGCGGGTTGCCGCGGGGGCGCAGGCGGCCGGTGGCGAGCGCACGCACCGGGGTGAGGCGGTCGCCAACGATGTCGACGAAGTCCTGCCAGGCGATTCGCAAGCGCACGTCGGGGCTCGACACCGCCCCCTCGGCGGCGGCCGAGGAGCCGTTTTCGACGGTGAGGTGCCAGGTGGGGATGTCGGGGTCGGTGAACTCCCACTGGATAACCGTGGGGCGGCGCAGCCCGTGGTTGGGGTCGACCTGGCGGCGCACCGTGTCGAACAGCAGCTCCACCGTTTCGGGGTCGCGCATCGAGGGTCCCTCGCGCACGCCGAGGACGCCCGCCTGCGCCAGACGTCGCCCGCGCTGGGAGAGCTCGAGCGGCGTGAGGCCGGGGGGCATCAGCGGCGGGCCGGGCAGCGACTCGGTCGGCATCCCGGCCGAGCGCAGCTTGGTCATCAGCGAGTTGACGCCTTCGGGGCCGATCCGGTCGAAGGTGTAGCCGAACACCGTCAGGTAGCTTTCATCCCAGCCAGGGGGCATCAGCACTTGGGCGGTGTAGCGGGTGACGTCGTGCAGGATGTGCGAAACCGCCTTGGGGACCCCGACGGGATCTTCGCGGCGCAGGTCGGCCAGCAGCTTGACGCCGAAGCCGATGTGGCGCTGCTCGTCGGCCTGGATGTTCTGCATCCCCTCGCGGAAGGCGGGGAGTTTGTCTCGCTCTTCCAGGTAGCCGCAGATCAGATGCTGCCCGGGCTGGGCGAGTGCGCCCTCGATCACGATGTGGTAGAGCGTCACCGCCGCGGCGAGTTTGGCCGGGGAGTGGTCGGCGCGCAGTTCGTCGGCCATTCGGTCGAGGCGATCGAAGATCTTGCGAAAGCCGGGGCTGAGCTGCGGCTTGATCGCGTTCAGTCCGCTCGCCATCGAACCGTCGCCGATGCCGGCGACCTCGTGCATAAAGCGCTTGAAGAACACAGCGTGACGGGCCTCGTCGACCTGCTGGGTGGCGAGGAAGTACTTCTGCTCCTCGCGCGGGGCGGCATCGATGTAGGGGGACAAATTGTCGGCGACGGCATCCTCGCCCCAAAAGAACAGCGCGTAGTTCCAGATCGCCGCCGTGCGTTCGAACTCGGAGAACTCCTCCCGCCACTGCCGCGCGTCCTCGGTGAAGTCGAGCTCGGTCGCCTTCCAATTGCCGCGCTCCCAGCGGGCGTACAGGTCTTCGTAGGAGATCGCGTCGGCGGGGAGGCTGCCGAGTTGGTCGGCGGCGTGGCCGCCGTGACCGTTGGCGGCCGCGCTGGAGCCGCCGGAGGAGGTGGTGGTGGGACTGCTGGCCATGGTTGTCTGCTCCTGTGGTCGTGCAGGTGGGCGGCGAAGGGTGGGTGCTCGCAAGCGCCTGGCTGGCGAGCCAAACCACATTATGACGCGGACGGTAGGCTCTCGCTTGGATGAGGCTGATTGCGCCCCTGCGCGCGGCCCCCGCCACGGTGCCCGCGCTCGCAGCGCTCGCACTGATGGTGGTGTGGGCCACGAACCAGGCCGGCTACCCGCTCACCCACTGGGCGCCGGGTGGGCTGATCGTGCTAGCGCTGCTGGCTATCGCGCTGCTGGCAACACGCCCGCGGTGGGCGGGGATTCCCATCCCGGTGCGGATCGCGGTCGGTGCACTGGCTGCCTACACCGCGCTCAGCTTCCTCTCGATCCTGTGGGCCGGCGTGCCCGGCGACGCCTGGGAAGGGGCCAACCGCACGCTGCTCTACTTGCTGGTGTTCGTGCTGTTTGCCTGCTGGGCGCAGACCGGTGTCACCGCGGCGCTGCTGTTGTGCGGATGGGTGCTCGCGATGGTTGGCGTGGGGCTGTTCGTGCTGGTGCACCTCGACGCGACTGCCGCCGGCCCCCGCCTGATCGCGCTGCTGCCCGGGGGCCGGCTGGTGTACCCGGCCGGCTACGTCAACGCCAACGCGGCGCAGTGGTTGATGGCCGCCTGGCCGGCGCTGCTACTGGCGCGCGAGCGGCGGCTTGCGTGGTGGCTGCGGGGAGCACTGGCGGGCGGAGCGGTGCTGCTCGCAGAGGTCGCGCTGCTCAGCCAGAGCCGCGGCTCGGTGTATGCCGAGCCGCTGATGCTGGTGCTGGTGTTCGCGCTGCTCCCCGGCCGCGTGCGCACGTTCGTACTACTGGTGCCGGTCGCGGCGGGGATCGCTGTCGCGGCGCCGACGGTGCTGCGCGTGGGCGAACGGGTCGGTGCGCTGGAAGGTGGGTCGCACGGGGGGGTCGCGCTGCACAGCGCGGTTGTCCTGCATAGCGCGACGGCCGCGGTTCACGATGCCGTGGTGGCGACGCTGCTCAGCGCGCTCGTGGTCGGCGCGGTGGTGGCAGCAGGGGCAGCGCTCGAGCGCCGGCGCACGCTCTCCCCGGCGGCGGCCGCACGGGTCCACCGGGGCGTGGCCGCGGTCGCGTTGACGCTGCTGGTGGCGCTGCTTGCGGGCGGTTGGGCGGCGGCGGGCGATCCGGTAGCGCGTGCGCGCCACGCGTGGGACACGTTCAAGAGCCCCAAGGGTTACGCCGCCGACACCACGGGCAGCCGCCTGACCAGTGGCCTCGGCTCCAGCCGCTACGACTTCTACCGCGTGGCGCTGGACGAATTCGCCGCGCACCCCCTGGTGGGGATCGGCGCCGACAACTTCGCCGAGCCCTACCTCGCGCACGGGCGCTCCACCGAGACCCCACGCTACCCGCACAGCGTGGAGCTGCGCACGCTCGCGCAGACCGGGCTGGTGGGGGCGTTGCTCGCGGTGGTCGGGCTGGGCGCAGCGCTGTTGGCGGGCTGGCGGGCGCTCGCGCAACGCCACCCCGACGCCGCTTTAGCACGTGCGGTCGCCGCCGCCGCGGTGGCGGGCTTCGCCTACTGGCTCGTGCACGGCTCGTTCGATTGGTTCTGGGAGTTCGCCGGCCTGGGGGCGCCGGCCTTCGCGCTGCTCGGCCTTGCCTGCGCGCTCGCGCCGCGGCCGGCCGTAGCAGCGGACGCGAAATCGGTCGGGGCCCGCGGGACTTCCTCAGCGTTTTTGGACCCCACGGCGGTCACGCCGGAGGCATTTCCCGCTGGGCGGCGCCCGCCCCCGCGCGCTGCCCCTCGCGGCTGGCGGGGGCGATGGCCGATCGCGCTGGGGGCCATTCTGGCTCTGGCCGCGATCGTCTCGCTCACCGCCCCCTGGCTGAGCAGCCTCGAGGTGCAGAGCGCCGCGCACGTGTGGGTGCGCTCGCCCGCACAGGCATACGCGCGCCTCGACCACGCCGCACAGCTGAACCCGCTGAGTGACGAACCGTACGTGGTAGCTGGCACCATCGCGCTGCGTCGGAGCGAACTAGCGCGCGCGGACCGCGAGTTCGCGCTGGCGCTCGGACGCACCCCGGGCGACGAGTACGCGACGCTCGAGCGGGGGGCGATCGCCTCCGCAAGTGGCAATCGCCGCGAAGCACTCGCACTGCTCGAACGGGCGGTGCACCTCGCCCCGCGCGAACCGCTCACGCGCGCGGCGCTCGCGGAGGTGCGCGGCGGCCACCGGGTGGACATCGGGGAACTAAACCGCTCAATCCTCCGCAACGCTCAGCAATTCTCATAATGAGAATGCTTGCTGGGTAAAATTACGGACCAGAAACACCGCTTTTCGCTCGACATCTATCGTGAGTTCGCTAGTTTGTGTGGTGACCGTTGATTCGCGGGCCGCGAGCGCTGTGTGGAGCCACTTCCATTGCGGCGGGCGCCGGGGGCGAGGCGAGCCGAGGGTCGGGGCAAGGAGAGTGACATAAGTTGCTCAGAGCCGAAAGGATTACCCCAAGGTAGGGAAGGATGAGACGCAAAGGGATGACCCTCGGGGCACTGATTGTGCCGATACTCTTCGCTGCCCACGCCCCTGTGGCGCTCGCCGGCGGCCCGCTGCTGAGCGGCTACGGTGGCCCCGGCGCGGGTGCCCAGGCGATCATCGGCGGGACGCTGCTCAACGGGCCCACCGGTGGCTCCGGCGGCAGCGCAGGCGGCTCGGCCTCGGGTGCTTCTTCCTCCTCTTCGTCGCCGTCGTCGTTTTCCTCCTCCTCTGCCACGAATGCAAGCCGCGTTGCAAGCGGTGGCGGGCAGGCCGCGGGTGGCGGCTACGGCGGCCGAGGCTCGAGCGCGGCCCGCCGGCACGGCGGGAGAGACTCGGCGGGCCGCGGTGCATCCACGGGGAGCGCTGGTGCGTACTCGCGTCAGCCCCACCCGGAAGCTTCGATGGCTGCGTCGGCGGGCGCGGCGGGGGCGTCGTGGTTCACCGGCGGCGATCTGCTGGCGCTGGTGCTGGTCGCCGGGACGCTGGCGCTCGTTACGGCGGCCACCGTGCGTTTGTCGGGTATGGGTGCTCGTCATGAGTAGACCGCAGGAGCTCGCGTGCGCGCTTGGACAGCAGGGACGCCAACGCCAATCACGACGGACAAGGATGTCCTTCCGCACATGAACGGACCTCGTCTCACCCAGCAAACGACCGCACCGAGCCTCCCGCTCACCCGGCACCCGGCCGCGCGGCCGGCTCCGGGGCCGCGCGCTGCACACAGCGGGATTTTCCGCGGCCCGCTGCAGCTGCTGCTGGAGGAGCCCGGCTGGAACGTGCTCGTTCCCACGATCGACCTCGCGATGCTGTGCCTCGCGGTGGTGCTCGCACTCGGCGGTGTCCACGCCGCCCTGTATCCCTCGACCACCGCCGTGCCGCTGCTGGCGCTGCCGCTGCTGACGTTGCTGACGCTCTACCTGCGCGGGCTCTATCGCACCCGGCTGCGTGCGCTGGTGCTCGACGGGCTGGCCCCCGCGGTGAGCGCGGTGTCGGTCGCAGCGATGGCGGTCGCGGCGATCGGGTTGCTCGCCAACGGGCGGATCCCCGACCAGTCGGAGTGGGTGGCGGCGTGGCTGCTCTCGCTGACGACGCTCGCGGCGGGCCGCGCGGCCCTGGCGCTGGCGCAACGGTCGGCGCGCAGTCGCCGCCTGGTGGGCCGGCCGGTGCTGATCGTCGGCGCCGGCCTGGTGGGTGCGCAGGTGGCGCGCCGCCTGGAAGACCACCCCGAGTACGGCCTCTACCCGGCGGGCTTCCTCGACAGCGACCCCCGTCCGCTGGCCGAAGTCGGCGGCCGCGACGTGCCGGTGCTGGGCAGCACCGAGGATCTCGACGAGGTCGTGCGACAGACGCACACGCGCAACCTGATCGTCGCCTTCTCCTCGGTCGCCGACGCGCAGGTCAGCCGCCTGATCCAGCGCTGCCAGGAGCTCGGCGTCGAGGTGTCGGTGGTCCCGCGCATGTTCGACACGATCAACAACCGCGTCGGCTACGACACCGTCGGCGGCCTGCCGCTGCTCTCCTTCACGACGGTCAACCCGAAGGGCGTGCAGTTCGCGCTCAAGCACGCGTTCGACCGCGTGTTCGCGGCCACGCTGCTGCTGGCGCTCTCGCCGGTGCTGGCGCTCACGGCGCTGGCGGTGCGCCTCACCTCGCCCGGCCCGATCCTCTTCCGTCAACGCCGGGTGGGGCGTGACGGCACGCTGTTCGACCTCTACAAGTTCCGCTCGATGCGTGTGGGGCACGAGGAGCACGAGATAAACGAGGCCGAGGAGGCGGCATTCGACTTCACGCTCAACGGGGACACCGCCCCCGGCGGCGTCGAGGGGGAGGACCGCCGCACCCCGATCGGCCGCTTCCTGCGGCGCACCTCATTGGACGAGCTGCCGCAGTTCTTCAACGTGCTGCGCGGCGAGATGAGCGTGATCGGCCCCCGCCCCGAGCGCCCGGAGTTTGTAGAGGTGTTTCGCCACGACGTGACCCGCTACGGCGACCGCCACCGCGTGAAGTCGGGGATCACCGGCTGGGCCCAGGTGCACGGCTTGCGCGGGCAAACCTCGCTCGCTGAACGCGTGGAGTGGGACAACTACTACATTGCCCACTGGTCGCTGGCGCTCGACCTGAGGATCCTCGCGCTCACGTTCGGGGCGCTGCTGCACAACACGGAGTAAGAACGCCTTCCAAAGTAGGGGGCCGCGTCCAGGGCGGACCTGGGGGTGCCGGTCCTATTTGAAAGCCGTTCTGGTCGGGCCTCAGGCTCAGATGACTAGCCGGACCTCGTGCTCAGATGCTGCTGTGCGCGTCTTGGCCGCTGCCCTGCCAGTACTGGTAGACGCGCACCGTCAAACCGCTGGTGCCGAGCACCCGCGGCAGCGGGATCGCGTAGCGGTTGAAGCGGTTGAGCGTGAACAGCGCCCGGTAGCGCAACACGTTGCCCTGGAACGCTTCGAGCTGCATGTAGTCCCCGACCGGGCCCTCGCCCTGGGCGAGAACGCCGCCGTGGTGGCGGCTGAGGCTCAGCGTCACGCGGGTCGGGCTGGCGAAGGGGTTGGCGAGGACGCGGGCGAACGCGGCGAAGGCGGGCTTGCGCGCGCCCTTGGTGCTCAGCACGCCGAAGTTTTCGCCCGCGGAGTCCTGCAGCTTGTAGAGCATCGCCGCCGCGACGTAGGGTGCGCGCCCCAGCGAGCGGTAGAGGTTGGTGATGTTGGCGGCCTGCACCTTCGGGCTGACGCACCCCTGTTCCTGCTGGATCTTCTGCTTCGGCCAACAGCTGCTCCAACCGAACTCGTCCAGCCACAGCGGGGTGTCGTCGCCGTTGGCGAGCTGCGTTTCGTGGATCGCCCGCAGCGAGCCGAGCGTGAGGTTGTAGAAGTGCACCGCCAGACCGTCGTAGTAGCCCTTGATGCCCGCGGCGTACAGCGCGCGCAGGAAGACGCCGTTGGAGCCCACGAGGGAGCCGGCGAGCACCGTGACGTTCGGGTTGGCCTGCTTGATCGCGGGGTAGGCGGCGCGCAGCACGGCGGCGTAGCGCTGGGGTTTTTCCGGCCCCGCGAAGTAATCTTCGTTGGCCTGGTCGGGCTCGTTCCAGACCTCGATCGCCGCCAGGCGCGTGCCATAGCGCGCGGCCAGGTAGGCGACGAAGGTGGCGTACGCGGAGGATTCGCGCGGGGGCCAGGCGTTGGCCCTGCCCCAGTGTCCCGGCGTGCACTTGCGCAGCAGTGAGGCCGGTGCTGAAGAGGCCCAGCACGGTGCGCTGTCCGCGGTGGCGACGATCCGGATGCCGTCCGCGGCCGCGTCGCTCACCAGCCTGTCGAGGTAGGCGAGCGAGCCCGGGTCGATCTGGTTTGGGCCGTTGGGCTCGAGTGCCGACCACTGCACCTCGACTCGCACGAGCTTGGCGTGCAGTGCCCGCGCGCGCGTGATTTCCCGGTCGGCCAACGCCAGCGGCAGGCCGCCGCTGACCCCTGTGATGTTCACGCCCCCCAAGGGGGCGGCGAAGGAGGCTCGCGCGTGGGCCGGCGGGCCAGCCTCGCCCGCCGACGCGAACGATCCTGCGGCGCCCAGCGCCATCGATCCTGCGGCGCACAGCCCCACAAGTGCGGCGGCGCGGAGTTTGCGGAGGCGTCCAGCCACGTTACCTTGGCATCCTGCCATCCGTACACGATAGCTGCGTGCACCCGGGCGACCATGGGGTGGCTGCCCTGGGTGGCTCGGCCTCCATCGGCGACGAGCAGGAGCGGGTGATGGCTGGGCCGCGATGCTGGCTACGCCAAGAGATAGGCTGTCAGGAGTCATGTCACCGACGTGGATCTGGATGCAGGTCGCGATTGTCGTATTCGTTGTTATCGGCATGATCATCGCCGTCACGAAGCTTGCGTGAGCCGCTTCAAGCCCGCCTCCACCACGGCCGCGAGGCGGGCTCGAGGGCTGGGAGGGTTGCCTGCGGGCGTGCCGGGATCTCCTCGCCCGCGAGGATTGCACCGGGGACCGATCGCGTCAGCCAGTCCGCCAGAGGGCCGAGCTTGGCCTGCTCCAGCTCTGCCACGATCGACGGCGGACGGCGAACCTCGTCGTGGGCGTCGGAGGCGACGTTGTGAGCCAGACCGTCGCGTAGGAGTCTCAACCCGAGGCGGCGCGCCTCGCTTCCGAAGCGCCCCACCAGGGCACTGGCTGTGATCGAGGTGAGCGCCCCCGCGCGTACGAGCGATTCCAGCGGGCCCGCATCGCGTTGAAAGGCGGGGCATCGCTCGGGATGGGCCAGCACGACACGATGTCCGCGGCGCTGTAGGTCCAGCACCAGGATGTCAAGTCCCGTGGACGTCGGGGCGAGGGGGCACTCCACCAGCAGCCACTCCCCTCCGCCGAGGGCGTAGCGCGAAATCTGCGCCGCCTGCATTTCGATGAGCTGCTGCATCGCCAGCTCCGCGCCGGGAAGGACCTCGAGCGAAACTCCCTCTGCGGTCAAGCGTCGATTCAGCTCATCCACTCCACGCGCGATCGTCTTCGGGTCGTTCGGGTATCGCGAGCTCACGTGCGGTGTGGCAATCAGGGTGTGCGTCCCGGCCTTTGCGGCGGCGCGCGCAAGGGCCAGCGAGCCTTCGATCGTGGCGGGGCCGTCGTCGATGCCGGGCAGCACGTGACAATGCAGGTCGATCACGGTTGGCCTGAACGTTAAGGCAGGCCCGGATATGATCGAGCCGGTTGGCAACGCCCTTCAGCTCTATCACCACAGGCGAGGAGTCACAGTCATGTTCAAATCGATCGTGGTCGGCACCGACGGCTCCGAGACCGCTGGTGAGGCCGTACGCCAGGCCGGCGACTTGGCCCGCACCCTTGGCGCGACGCTCGAGATCGTGAGCGCCTACGAGCCGGTGCCGGCTGGACGCCTGCGCTCGGAACGGCGCGACGCCCCGGAGGATCTGCAGTGGGCGATCAACCCGCGCGAGGACGTCGACGCCGCACTGGAGGCAGCCGCCGCGCCGTCCCGCGAGGCGGGCGTGGAGGTCAACGTCTACGCCCGCCAAGGCGACCCCGCCGACGCGATTCTCGATGTCGCCGAGGAGCGCGGCGCAGATCTGATCGTGGTCGGCAACAAGGGCATGAGCGGTGCCAAGCGCTTCCTGCTTGGCTCGGTGCCCAACCGGGTCTCCCACCATGCGCCCTGCTCGGTGCTGGTCATTCGGACAACGTGATTCGGTGGCTCAGATTACGAACCCTTCGCCCTCGCCGATCTGACCCGCCATCTGTGCCTTCATCGCCTCGGTGATACCGCCTCCTACGGTCCACCTTTGGGAGAAGTGTGAGGCCTGCGCAAAGCGCTCGCGTGTGCGCGCGCGGTAATCCTGGATCGAGCTCAGCACACGTGCCGGATTGCCGGCTGCGACGGTGCCGGGAGGGATGTCTCGGCTCACGACGCTGGCGGCTCCGATGAGGACGTCGTCACCGATCGCCACGCCGGGCAGAATCGTCGTTCGTGCCCCGATGAAGACGCGGCTGCCGACCCGCACCGGAGCGATGCGGGTATGTCCAACGCAGCCCTTGGTGCTGGCGTCGTGGACGATCACGTGCACATCCGGGGCGAACGTAACGTCGTCGCCGATCTCGATCAGCCAGCAGTGCGAGGGGTCGAGCTCGAAGGGTTGCTGCAACTCGCAGCGCTCGCCAATCCGCAGCCCGCGCCTGACGTACCACGCGACTGAGCGTTGACCGCGCAGATACAGGATTCCCAGCTTGGCTTGGGCAAGCAGCTTGTCGGTGGCCACGCCCGGCATCTACCTCAGAGCTTGTCGCGGGCTTCCGAGTTTTCCCATCTACGACGCGGAGCATAGGATAGATGCCGGCCCGGGCTCGGGAAAGAGTCGTCTTAGCTTGATCTTGACGTCCCCGAGCCGACATATGCCGGAGATGAGCGACAGCACGACCGACTTGGGCGCGATCGATTCGCCTGCCGCGGCCAACACAACCGGGGCGTCGGTGATCTCGGGCGGCCTGTGGAACTCGCTCAACCAGACCCTGCCCCAGGGCTTTGCGCTTGCCATCTCGGTCGCGGCCGCTCGCTTTCTCGGCCCCGATGGGATGGGGCGTCAGAGCTTCATTGCGTTCACCATGATCTCGATCACGCAACTCACCAGCGAAGGTCTCAAGGAGAGCCTGATGCGTTCGGTGGGGGAGGCGCTCGGAGCCGATCGTCCCGGCGAGGTGCGCGGGCTCGTGCGCTGGGCGTTGCCGATCCTCTTGCTTGGCGGCTTGGCGGGCGGCGCGGTACTGATTCTCGCGGGGCAGTTGGGGGCCAGTCCCGCGGCGGCCTGGGTGCTGGCCGGAGTGGAGTGCGTGCTGGTCACCGCCCAGGGTGCGCCGTGGGCGGCGCTCGTGGGCGCCCAGAAATGGCGTCAGGCCTCGACCGTGGGCCTGCTGACCACGATGATCGGCGTACCGGTGACGGTGCTGGTGCTGGCGTTGGGGGGGGAATCACCGGCATGTTCGCCGTCGAGGCGGCCGGTGCCGCAGTGGCGTTGGTCGCGATCGCGGTGCTTGCGCGAAGGGCGTTGCGCGCGCTTCCGGCCCGCGTCGAGCCCACCCCCGATCTGCGCCGGCGCACGAGCCGCTATGCGGTGCTCGCGACGCTGATGACGCTGGCCACGTTCGTCGTATGGCAACGCTCGGAGTTCTTCTTCCTGCGCGCCTACTCAACCGACCGACAGATCGCCTTCTACTCGATCGCGTTTGCCGCCGCGAACGGCTTGTCGCTGCTTCCAGGCGCGCTCGCCGGCACGCTCTCGCCCGCGTTCGCGACCCTATACGGCGCTCGCCACCATGGGCGCATACGCTCCGGGTACTGGCGAGCGCAGCGTTTTCTGCTGACCCTGAGCTTGCCGCTGCTGGCCTGCTTCCTCGCCCTGGGTCCGGCGCTGATCCGTCTCGCATATGGGAGCTCCTACAGCCCGTCGGGCCCGCTGCTGCTGATTCTGCTCTCGCTGTTCCCCCTGGTTCCGCTGCTCGGCGTCGCCAGCTCACTGCTGGTTGGGTTGGGGGCGTTGCGGGTCGCGCTCATCTGGGAGGTGTTCGGCGGGGCGGCAACGATCGGCTTGAACTTTCTGCTCGTGCCCTCCCACGCCGCGGTGGGGGCGGCGATCGCCGACGTCGGCGGTCAGCTGATCGTGGTGATTCCTCTGCTGATCTACGCCGGCACGCTTGTCAGGCCCGCCGCGATCGACGGCTTCGCGATCGTGCGCACCGTGATCGCCTCGGCTCCGGCCGGAGCTGCCGCCTGGGCGGTGGATATGTGGTTGGGGGGAGTCGCCGGCCTGCTGGTCGGAGCGCTTGTCGCCGTGCTGGTGCTGCTGCCGCTCGCGGTGGCCTTGCGGGTGATCCCGGCGCGCGATCGTGAGTGGCTGCGAGATGTCATCTCCTCGCGGTTTGGCGGGGACGCCGGGCGTCTGGCCGAGGCGCTCATGTCGAGCGCCGTCCCGCGCCGACGGCCCAGCGCGCCGACCGATGAGGGGAGCCCGCCAAGCGAGCGCTCGGAGCACCAGCATCCTGATCGCGCCGTCCCACAGCAGGCCGGTGAGCAGCTCGATCCTCCGGCGTGCCGGCGCCTGGCCGTCTACAGCGATGCACAGCAGCGGGGTGGAGCGGAGCGTGTGCTCGGTTACCTGATCGGGGCGCTCGACGAGCGCATCGAGGTGACAGTCGTCGGCGTCGAGCCCGGCATCGTCTCCTGGATCGCCGCCCAGCGGCCGGGCGCGGCCGAGGTGGTCGTTCCGGCCGTGCGACACAAGTGGCAACTGGGGCCGATCATCGGACACGTGCGTGCCATCCGCAGGCTGCGACCTGAAGTGCTGCACGCGAGTCTCAGCACTCCGTGGTCGTGCCAGTATGGGATTCTCGCTGGGCTCCTCTGTCCGGGAACGGGCGTCATGGCCGTCGAGAATGCGCCGGTGTCATCGAGCCAGCCGCTTCAGCGCGTCATCAAGCGCGTGATCTCGCGGAAACTGGCGGCACATGTCGCGGTCGGCGAGTGCTCGGCGCGCCAGACCGAGCGATTGATCGGCTTGGCCGAGGGATCGCTCGTGACGATTCGCAACGGCGTGCCGGATTGGCCGCCAAGAGCTCGGCGCCAGAGGCACTCCGCCCCGGTGATCGGCACGGTCGCTCGGGTCAGCGAGGAGAAGGGCATCGACATGCTGGTGCGCGCACTGCCGGCGCTCCCCGGTGTGACGGCGGCGATCGTGGGCGAGGGTCCGGCTCTCGCGGGAATCCGCGATCTCGCACAGCGCCTCGGAGTGGCCGATCGGCTGCAGACCCCGGGCTTTGATCTCAATCCTCGATGGCGGCTTGCGACCTTCGACATCTTCGTGCTGCCGACTCATACGGAGGCGGCGTTGCCGTTGGCGATCGTCGAGGCGATGCTCGCCGAACTGCCAATAGTCACAACCAGCATCGAATGTATCACCGAGACATTTCCGGATGGCGAGATCGGGCTGCTCGTGCCGCCCCACGACCTTGACGCGCTCGTCGGCGCGCTGCGGAGGCTGGTGGACGACGTCGCCTTGCGCGAGCGGATGGGAGCCTGTGCGCGTAAGTTTGCACTCGATCGCTTTGGCATGGCGACCATGGCGGGCGCGTATGAAGAACTCTATCGAGAGATCGCCGATTTCCATTTGGCGAGCGCCGGGCGCATGCGCTGGTAGGCCGTGCCGTGCCGGTTTATTGCCTTAGGTCAAAGGATTGGCGGCATGCAACCTGAGCTCGCCTCTGGGATTTCACCTAATAGGTGGCGAGCCAATCGCGCAAATTGATGTCACTGGCAAGCAGTGTGGCGCCTTCGCGCGCGCCTTCGCGTCGCGTATGCCAGTGAGTGACGGCTGCGCGCAACACCTCGACTCTCCGTCCACCCGAACGCAAGCAGGCGGCTGCCGCCCACAGTCCCGCGGGGCTGCGGCGATGGGCGGCGTCGATCGCGATCTCGCACAACTGCACACCGCGCCGGCGCGGGATGCAGCGGGTCAGGCGCGCATCCTCCAAGGCTATGTTGGTGATCAACGGATCGTAGGCAACGGCGGTTGCAGCCGACATGCTGTTGCCCGAATGGCGACGGTGAATGTAGACGACATCGGGTATGTGCGCCGGCTCGGCCTGGCGCGCCAACCTGAGCCAGAACGCGTGATCCTCGGCGAGCAGCAGACGCTCGTCGAAGCCCCCCAGCTCGAGCGCGGGACGGCGGCGCACGAGTGTCCCCCCGGAGGGGATGCTGTTGCGGGCGTAGAGGCTGCACAGGAAGTCATCGAGCTCCCAGGGACGTGGGCCGAGCAGACCCTCGGACTGCCAGCCGGCGGGCGTACGCCGCGCGGCGAGCGCGCAGCCAAAGGAGAAGAGCGCTTGGGGCTGTCCGTCAAGCGCTTCACGCAGCCTCCTCAGGGCCCGTGGGTGCAGCAGATCGTCGGAGTCGATGAATGACACATACTCGGTCGCGGCGGCTCGCATGCCTGCATTGCGGGCCCCCGCGGGACCCCAATCCCCATTGTCGTTACGAATGTAACGCGCGCCGGCGGCGAGCGCGACTTGTTCGGTCGCGTCGGTCGAGCCGTCGTCCGCCACGATGACCGCCTTGGCCCGCAGCGATTGCTCGTCCACGCTACGCAATGTTTGCACCAGCAGCTGCGCGCGGTTTTGGGTGGGTATTACGATGGTGACCCCATCGGTGGTACCGGGCGTGGCCGTTGGCACGAGCAAAGACTATAGGGTGAGGTCATGTTGCCTGCCGAGCGGCGTGTGATCGTCGTGTCCGCCGTGTTGCCATATCCACCTCTCAGCGGTGGACACAAGCGGACGCTGCGACTGATCGAAGCAATCGCGCGCTCCGGCGGCGCTCCGCATCTGCTCACCACCGATCGCGGTGAGCCCGGCGCCGCGGAGGAGTTGCACGCTCGTGGTTGGGTTGTGGAGCTGTTGCCCGAAGTCTCCCAATCGTCGAGCGCTCGCTTGCGCCAGCACCTCGAGCGTCGACCCAGTCCGTACTTGCGAGCGGTGGCCACGCGGTTGCGTGAGCTTGCCTCGCAGTCGGCGTTTGTGCAATTCGAGCACGCGCAGAGTGCCTATTACTGGGACGCTATCGGTCGCGCCCGTTCAATTTTGAGCCTCCATAACGTGGACTCGCAGATGCTTGCGACAGTGGCGCGCGATGTGCGTGGGATGGCCAGGGTACGAGCCGTCAACCGCGCGCTTGCCACGCGCTTCGTCGAGCATCGCGCGGTCCCGCGGGCCGATGCCGTACTGGCGGTTTCCGAGCGCGACTGCCGCCACTTCGCCCGCAGGGCACAGCGCGTGGTGAAAGTGCCAAACGGGATCGATGACGCCTTCTTCGATGTACCCGCGGTGTTACCCAATACCGAGGATGTGCTCTTCTTTGGTCATTTTGACTACCGACCAAACGAGCTAGGGGTGGCGCGGTTCCTGCGTGAGGGCTGGCCGCGGCTCGCGGCGCTGCGCCCACGCGCCCGGCTGTTGCTGGCCGGCAAGTGCATGCCGGCGGCGCTCGCCCGCGCGGTTGAGCGCGAGGAGCGTGTGCTGTCACTTGGCTTTGTGCCGGACCTCACCGCATTGTTTGAGCGCAGTCGCCTGGTGCTGGTGCCGATCTGGCTGGGTGGTGGCACGAGGTTCAAGGTGCTCGAGTCGCTTGCGGCCGCGCGTCCGATCGTTGGGACTCCGGCGGGCGTCGAGGAGATCGGCTTCATCGATGGCCGCCACGGGCTGCTGGCGGAGGATCCCGCGCGCCTCGCCGACTTGGCGGCGGAGCTGCTCGCCGACTCGGGGCGCTCGGAGCAGCTTGCCCGCGCGGGACGTGAACTGGCTGAGCGCTACCGCTGGCCGCGTGTGCTGCAGCCGGTCGAACGGCTTTACGGTGACTGGCTCGATCGACCAGCTTGACGGTAGCTGGCTCGACGCGCCGCGCGAGCAATGCGCGCGCCTGCGTGAGCGTCGCGCCGAACTCGGCCCGAGCAACGTACCTCGGCCTAAACAACGTCACGGTAGCTGGCTCGACGCCCCTGCGCAAGCGTAGCGCCGCAAATGGACACATGACTTAGTACGTCTGTCCACGGGCGTCGGTGGTGGATCGTACTTACGTCCGAAGGTCCTCGCTCGCGCTGCGCTGGGCGTCGCGGCCGTGCGATGGTGTAGTGACAGGGGATCCATGAGGCGCTGAGCCGGCGTCTGACAACGACAAGGGCAAACCCGTCGTAAGGCGGTGACGCAAAGCCACGGGGCCTTCCTCTCCACCGGGAGGAGGTCAGCCGGGCCACCGAAAGGCAGACAGCCGTGCGACGTCGCAAGCTATCAACCTCCATAGGCGCACTGGTTGTGGCGCTGCTGCTTCCAGGTCTCGCATCCGCTGACGTCGCCGGCCAGTTTCGAGTTGCGATCGGCAGCGAAGCGTCGTTTCCCAACCCGACGCTGACGGCCCAACATAACTCTTATATCGTGCTTCAGGCGTGGGAATCCAGCCGGGCGGCCGAACTGAAGGCGGCGAATCCCAATCTGCAGGTGCTGGTCTACCAGAACCTGTCATCGATGGCACAGGGAACCAGCGCCAGCGGCCTCAGCGCGAGCGGAGTCAACTATGCCGAAGCGAATACGGCGCACCCCGAATGGTTTCTCCTGAACACAAGTGGCGATCGTATTGCGGAGAGCGGATACTCGTGGCTGTGGATGGCTGACATCGGTAACGCCGGCTACCAGCAGCAGTGGACTGACAACGTGCTCAAACTGCTCGCCGACGGACCATGGGACGGCGTCATGATGGATGACACCAACACAACCGCCAAGTACGATACGAATCCGGCGGAAATCGCGCAGTACCCAACCGATGCTGCCTACCAGGCCGCGGTGCGCTCGATGCTCGCCTATGCCGGCCCGCGAATCCAGGCGGCCGGTAAGCTGGCGATTCCGAACATCGGCTCGTGGAGTGAAAACCCCGAAGTCGCCAAGGAATGGCTGCAGTTCGTCAGCGGCGGCGTCGACGAGATGTTCGCCAAGTGGTCGAGCACACCTGGGCAGGGTTACCGCGACGTCGCCGGGTGGCGGACGCAGATCGAAGAGATTCAGAGCACTGAGCGGATGGGCAAGCGCTTCCTGGCGATCACGCAGGCCGGGGCGAGCGATACGCAGGCGATTCGCTATGGCTGGGCCTCGGTGCTGTTGGCGGCCGACGGTCACACGGCGTACAGCGCGGCGGCCAACTACACGGGAGAAACGTGGGCGAGCGAATATGAAGCTCAGATCGGTGAACCGACATCCGAGGCCACCCAGGTCGCGGGTGGCGCGTGGGAGCGGACCTTCACCGGTGGGTTGGTGGTTGTGAACCCAACCAGCAGCACTGTCGAGGTGAGCCTTGGTGGGACCTACACCGGCTCTGGACTCGCCAATGCCACCTCGGCGGTGATGGCGCCGAACACCGGGCTAGTTCTTCAAGGTTCCAGTGGGAGCGGCGAAAAAAAAATCGGCGGCGAAACCGGGCCGGGGTCGAGCGGCGAAAACGGTGGCGTGGGCTCGGCGGGCGGCGAATCGGCGGGCGGCGAATCGGCGGGTGGTGAATCGGCGGGTAGTGGCTCGACCGGCTCGGGGTCAGGGTCGACGGGGTCGGGCTCAGCCGGGTCGGACTCGGCGGGGTGGGGCTCGGCGGGCGGCGAATCGGATGGGTCGGGCTCGGCGAGCTCAGGGTCGACGAGCGCGGGCTCGGCGGGCGCGGTGGCGGCGGACGGTGGCTCGCCAGGCGGCGGCGCTGACACTCACCACCCAATCGGCAGGGCCGATCGTGATCGCGCCCCGGCGAGGATCGCCATCAGGCGTCGCGCACGAGCCGCTCATACAGCGCGACGTAGGCGTCGATCATCTCGTCAAGCGAGAAATCGCGGGCGATGAGCTCGCGGCCGATCCGGCCCATCGCTTGACGTTCGAGCTCATTGCCGAGCAGCTCGAGCAGGCGCTCGCCAAGCGCGGCGCCGCCATCCAGCGGCACAACCGCGCCCGCGCCGCCGTTGAGGAGCTCGCGCATGCCCTCCACGTCGGTTGACACGACTGGCGTGCCGGCGGCGAGCGCCTCGAGCGCGGCAATCGACAGCCCCTCCCACTCGGAGGAAAAGACGAGCACCTGCGCGCGGGCGATGATCTCGCGCGCATCGGAGCGTCGGCCCATGAACAGAATCCGATCGGACAGGCCGGCGTACGCGACCTGGCGTTCGATCGCCGACCGGCGGGGACCGTCGCCGACGACAAGGAATCTGGTGGCAGGGCGTGCGGCGGCGACTAGGCGGGCCGCCACGACGAAGCGCTCGTGCGCCTTCTGGGATACGAGCCGTCCGACGATTGCCACGACCTGCGCGCCGGTGAGGCCCAGTTCGTGGTCGAGCTTTGCGAGCTGTGCGGCATCCGGCGGCGGCGGTGTCTCGACCGCGTTGCGGACCAGGCTGACCTGCGAGCACGGCAGACCTGCCGCCACGATGCGCTCGAGCACCGCGCTCGAGACGCAGGCGACGTGGTCCGCCAGGCGCAGCAGCAGCGCCGCGCGCCGGTACTCGGCCGGGAGCACACCGTGGAAGGTCGCGAGCACCGGTATGCGTGAGCGGGGTCGATGAGCACCGGCCCCGGGTGAATGGGGCTGGAGTCGGTGAGCGCGGGGCCCCTGTGAGCGTGGCTTGTGTGAGGGGGGGCGGAGCGTCGCCGCGAGGCGTCCGATCGCGGTGTACTTGACGTTCTGCGCGTGCAAGACGTCGGGTTTGAGGCGACTGAGAGCGCGGGCCATCTGCCCCGTGGAGCGGATCGCGCCGGTCGCTGTCCGACCGTGGTCGTCCACCCGCAGACGGACATGAGGCACCTCCTGCAGATCCGCGTCGCGTTCGCCCGGCGGCGCCACGAGGATCACATCGTGCCCGCGATCCACCAGCCCGGCCGCGAGCATCGTCACGACGCGCTCCGCGCCGCCGATCCTCATGCTTGGGCTGGCCAGGAGAATCTTCATCGCACGCGACTTGCCAGCAGGCGCTCGTACAGCTCCGCGGTCGCCTGCGCGTTGCCTGCGGCGGTGAAGCGCTGCTCCACACGCTCGCGAGCCGCGCGCACACGCGCCTGCGTCTCGGCGGGGTCGGCGCAGACCCGCTCGATGGCGTCCGCGAGCGCCTCATGATTGCCCGCCGGAATCATCCGCGCCACGCTCTCGTCGGCGATCTCCGGGACGCCCCCGACGGCGCTCGCCACGACCGGGACGCCGCTTGCCATCGCTTCCAGAAGTGCAAGGGGGGCATTCTCCGAATATGAGCACAGTACATACACCCGCAGCTTGCTCAGCGCGTCCGGGGCGGGAACGAAGCCCGGCTGCCACACCCGCTCGGCAAGCCCGAGCTCGCGCGCGAGCGCGCCCAGCCGCTGGGCGTCGGTTCCCGAGCCGATGACCGCGAAACGCCAGCTCGGATGACGCACGGTCAGCTGGGCGGCAGCGCGCAGGAAGACGTCGATGCCCTTGACGGGCTCCAGCAGCGAGAGCGTGCCGATCAGCTCGCCGCCGCTGGGAGCGAACGGTGGCGGCTCGATGCCGTTGGGGATCACGTGGAGCTTGTCGGCTGGATAGCTCAGCCGGGCCACCAGTTCCTCGGCCACCCCGCGCGAGGGAACGATCACCGCGTCCGCCCGTGCCGAGAGGCGCGCGTCGAGGCCGCGATAGAGCAGCTGCGCTCGCCATCCCGGACGCTCCTGTCCGACGGGTGGGGGGTGATAGGGCTCGGGGAGCCCGTGCACTGTGTAGACGCGGACGCCCTCACGCCGTGGGCGTGGCCCGATTCGCGTCCACAGCCCGGCGCGACGATCTTGCGCGTGCACCACGTCGGCGCCGCGCGCGAGCTTGTAGATCCGAACGGCCCCCACCGCGTCGGCCTGATGATGCAGCGGCGCCACCTCCGCCCGCACTCCCTCACTCGCGAACCGCTCCGCCAGCCGAGCGTTGGCGCAGGTCACGAGCACCGATGCTCCTTTGCGTGCAAGGCCCCTCGACAGCAGCAGCGTCTGCTCGATCGGTCCCCCGCGAGCGATCGAGGTCGCCAACAGGACTCTCATGCTGCCGAAGCAAGGGTCGTCAGGGGGACCTCGATGCTCATTGCCACCGAAGCGGGGTCGTCAGGAGGACCTCGATGCTCATTGCCACCGAAGCGGGGGTCGCCGGCCGGACGCTCATGCCGCCGAAGCGGGGATTGCGCCCGCGCGGCCCGGCGCCGGCGGGCGGTCCGACGCCGGCGGCGCCGGCGCGCCGGCGCCGGACGGAAGCTCGGACTTGCCGATGGCGCCGCGTGCCAGCACCACCGCGAGTCCACCGAGCAGCCAGAAGGGGGCGGCCAGCTCCTCGCTCAGGAAGGTCCCCGAGACGATCGCCACGATCAGCGCGGCCTGCAGAGCGGTCGCCAGGCGCTGCGCGTCGCGATCGTGGTCACGCGCCGCGCGCCCCTGTACGTCACGCAGCAGCAGCCACACACCGGCGAGGTAGGCCGCGAACAGCAACAGCGCCGGAACCCCGTCCTCGGAGAGGATCTCCAGGTAGGTGTTGTGGGTGATTGGTTCCTTGAGCGCGATTGGGTCGTTGCGCAGCAGCGGAGGAGCTTCCTTGGGGTAGCGCCCGGGTCCCACCCCGGTCAATGGGCGCCGCTCGGTGAGCTGCAACGCGGCGATCCAGAACGCCTCGCGCGATTCGGTGTTGATCTGCGCGATGTGAGTCTTCTGGTGGAACGCGATGTCGATCAATGGTCGCCAGACGGTCAGCGCGAACGCCACCACCACCAGCGCGCTGACCAGTCCCGAGGCGAGAACCCACAGCGGGATGCGACGCGTGGCCGCGCCCCACAGCAGCACCGCGCCGAGACCGACAAGCGCGCCGCGCGAGAAGGTGGCGAGCATCGCGGCTGCAATCACGACGAACGCGGCGCCCCACAGCAGCCGCCGCCGGCGGTCGGCGCTCATCAGATAGACGGCGATCGGCAGCGTGCAGGCGAGCAGATAGGCGAAGTCGTTGGGGTCTTCGAGGGGACCGTCGACGCGATAGGAGCTGTGCATCACGACGAACTGCCACAGTCCGTACAGGGCGGCGGCGCTGACGGACGCCGTGAACCACCGCAGGGCGCGGCGGATCTCCGCGCGCCCGTCGATCAGCTGGATGATGAGGAAGAAGAACGCGAAGAACAGAACCCAGCGAACCATCTCCTGAACGCTTTGGACCGGTTCGGGCGCCACCACCATCGACAGGCCAACCCACAGGCCAAACAGCGCGACGATCCCCAGCAGTGGCGGTAGCTGGATGCGGGTGCGGCGATCGCCGATCAGGCGCAGCAGGTAGGCGAACAGCACGAGCGCTCCGATGCCCTTGACGATCGACAGCGTGGCGCTCGGATAGTGGAGCTTGTTCTCCCAGGGCAGCGCGGCGATCATCACCAGCAGCACCAGCTCCGCGCGGGTGACGACGATCACGATCCCGACGATCGCGACGATCAGGGCGACCACCGCCAGGGGCTTCCACGCCACGAGCAGCCCGATCGCCAGGCCGGCCGACGCGGCGGCGCTCATCACCAGCGGTTCCCGCCGTAGGACGGCTGTGCCCATGGCTCAGGCCGTTGGAACCGGCCTCGACTGGTGCTCCGGTAGGTAGGCGCCGTAGCTGTAGCCGCCGTCGCTCTCGCGATCGCGCTCGGCGAAGTTGAGCACCAGCCCGATCAGGTGGGCGTGGGCGAAGCGCAGCTTCTCAACCGCCGAAGAGACGGCCGCCGTGTGTGTGCTGTTGGCCGCGACCACGAGCAGCACCGCGTCGGCGTTGTGCGCGATCAGGCGGGCATCGCTGACGGGCAGCACCGGAGGGGAGTCGATCAGCACGATGCCTCCCTGCTCGCGCAGGGAGCGCAGAACGGTGCGAAAGCGCACGTGCAGCATCTCCGGGGCGTTGGGGGGGATCGGGCCGCTTGTCAGCACTGAGACGTTCTCATAGGGCGTCGCCTGGGGGGCGATCTCGCTGTCGGGCAGCAACAGGGCGGTGGAGAGCCCGACGTCGTTGCCCAGTCCGAAGATCTCGTGCTGGCGGGGGTGGCGCAGGTCCGCGTCGACGATCGTGGTCGCGATCCCGATCTGCCCGAGCGCGATCCCCAGGTTGGCCGTCACCGTCGACTTCCCGTTCCCGGCGCCGGCGCTTGTGACCTGAATCGCGCTCGGTCGCTCCTCGACCAGCAGCTCGACGTTGGCGCGCAGTGCGCGGAACGCCTCCTGCGCGAGGTGCAGCTGGCTGGAGCCCCAGACAAGCTGCGAGCCCCCGCGTGTCAGCGTGCGCTCCCGGGGGAAGCGGCCGATCACAGGCAGGCCCGTCAACTCGGTCAGCTCCGCGGCGTCCTCGGCGGTGTGCCGGAGATTGTCGAGCGTGAGCGCGAGCAGCACGCCCGCGATCAGCCCCAGCACGACGGCCAACGAGATGATCAGCGGCGGGCGTGGCTGCAGCGGGGTGAACGAGGCGACCGGCGGGTTGACGATCGTGGGTACGAGCAGCCCGTTGTCTTCGATCGAGTGGACGAACGCGCGCGAGATCGCGTTGGCGCCTTCCGCGGCGCCCTGCGGGCTGGTGTCGGTGTCGCTGATCTCGAGGATCCCGCTGCCCGCCCCCGTCGAGGTGCTGATGCTGCCGCGCACCGGATGGCCGAGGAGCGCCTTGGCGGCTTCGCGGTTTTGGTTGGACTTCGCCACTTCCGCGTAGGTCGAGAGCAGCGCCGACAGATTTTCCGAGGGCAGGAAGGTCTGGCCCTTGCTGGGGTTGGGGGTGAAGGCGATCGTCGCGGTCGATTCGTAGCGCTTGGGCTTGGAGTACGCGTACGCCGCCGCGGCTACCACGCAGCAGACAAAGACCAGCCCTACGACCACGCGTCGTCGCCAGAGGATGCTTAGGAAGTCGCGGAATTGCATATGGCTTCAGTCAGAGCGCCTGTCGAGCATGCTCTGCCGGTATCGGTCAACCAGAGACCTCACTGTAGAGCTCTGCGACACGAGCGATCATCCCCGCCCGGCTGAAGCGCTGCTCCACCCGTCGCCGCGCCGCGGCCCCGAGGCGGGCGCTGCGCTCGGGGTCGTCGAGCAGGTCGCTCACGGCTCGCGCGAGCTCGGGCGCGTTGCCGGGAGCAACCAGCACGCCACCCTCGCCGTTTCCGAGCGCCTCGCCGATTCCGCCGACGTCGCTTGCCACGATCGCTCGCCCGACCGACATCGCCTCGAGGATCGCATACGGGAACGCCTCGGCCAGCGACGGGTGCACGAACACGTCCGCGCCGCGCATCACCCCGACGGGGTCGACGCTGGCGCCGGGGAAGTGCACGATCCCACCCGCGCCCGCGGCCACCGCCCTCGCGCGCAGAGGCTGGAGCTCGGGCCCGTCGCCCCAGATTGCCAGCTGCAGACGTGGGTGGCGCTCGCGGATGCGGGGCGTGGCGTCGATCAGCGTCTCGATCCCCTTGCCCGCACGCAGTTGGGTCAACGCGCACACGACCGGTCCCCGCCTGCCGAGCTCGGCCATCCAGGGGTCGATCGGCCCGGGGCCGGCGGGATCGATCCCGTTGTAGAGGACCCGCACCCGTCGCTTGGATCCCACCGAGGCGGCCAGCTGTGCCTCGGCGGCGCAGACGCACACCACGCGAGTCGCCAGCGGCGCCAGCGCCCGCTCGATCTCGCGGTATCCGCGACGCTCCAGCTCGCTCGTGAAGAACCCGGCGAACGCATAGCCATGGGGGCTGTAGAGGACCGGAAGGCGTGGCTGCAGGATGCGCCCCAGGCGCGCCACGGCGCCGGCCTTCGAGCTGTGAGCGTGAATCAAATCGGGTTTCGTGTGCCGCGCGATCGCGATCAGCGATCTGAGCGCCGCGAGATCGGCGCGGGGCGTGATCGCGCGCCCAAGGTCGAGCTTTACGTGGATCGCGCCATGCGCCGGCTCGGAAAGCCCGCCGGGCAGAGATGGTCCGCAGAGCACGACCTCGTACCCTCGTTCGCTGAGGCCGTTGGCAAGGTCCTTGACATGCCGGCCAACCCCTCCGTCGACCGGTTGGTGGACGAGCATCACGCGATTCATGATTTCTGCAGAACCCCTTTACCCAGGAACAGGCCGCGAGCAAGGAGCGGGAGGGGGTCGGATCGCTCGAAGTGCGCGTGCGCGACGTGGCGGCGGGGACGCAGGGGCGCGATCGAGGCGCGGAGATGGCGGTGGCGCATCTGCCATGCGCAGTAGCGGAGCTCGGCGTCCTCCCACCGGTAGCGAATGCCCGGTTGTGCGCGCAATGGCACCGAGGAGGATGAAGGGGCGCCGCGCCCCAGCAGCCAGTCGCACCAGATCGCCGCGAGCGGCACGCCGGCGGCCGCCGCAAGCGCGATCGAGCCGTAGGGACGGGGATTGAGGTCGATCGGCACGAACCGTTCCGACTCGGGCGGGCCGGAACGGATCAGCTCGAGCTCGAAGATGCCTTCCCATCCGAGGATCGCGAGCAGGCGCTCGACTCCCTCCTCCAGCCCCGGCGGAGAGGCGATCGTCTGTGCAAACGCGACGCTGCCGCCGGGGGGCGGCCACATCCGCAGGTAGCGGGACACCGCGACTCCCAATAGCCGTCCTCCTGCCCGGACGCCTCCGAAGGAGATCGGCTCACCCCGCACGAGTGGTTGGACAAGCAGCTCGCCGCGGAAGTCGGATACCTGCGTCAGCAGCTCCGCTTCGGTGCGCACGATCCGACCCTTGGGGGCGCTTGACACGGCGCGATCATCATCGGCAACGACGACGGCGTCGGTCGACTTGAGCGCCACGGGAAATCCAAGCTCGCGCGCTGCGTGCTGCGCGGCTTGGAGGCCGGCGCAGCGGATTGACGGGGCGACGGTGAACCCGGCCTCCGCGGCAGCCTGCGCCAGAGACTCGCGGCTGAGCGCGCGCTCGAGGATCGAGTGGGTGGGCAGACCGATCGCGGTGAGCCCCCGCAGGCGCTCGCGCCGGCGTGAGATGGCCAGCAGAGCGGCGTCGCTGCCGGGAATCAGCGCAGCATAGGGATGGCGCAGGAGCTCGGCGCGCAGCTGCTCGACGAAGCCGGCGGCGTCTCGTCTCGCGTCGATGATTCGCGGCCGCCGGCGGCAGGCGCGCGACCACTGGGCGGGGGCAAGCGCGGTGAACGAAGCGGCCCCCACCTCGTAGCCGCCGCGCTGCAGGCTGCGGCAGACAGCCAGCATCGAGCGCTCCTCGGCGTTGGTGAGGAGCACCCGGGGCGTGTCGTCGCTGCGGTGTGCCGGCATGCGCCGTGGGGACGCTACCCTCGCTGGCGGTCGCGCACCCAGGCGCGGACCTGCTTGCTGGCTCGCCGCAGCTGGGCGATCGGCGCAAGCTGCATCAGTGGCTCGTAGCGATCGGCGAGCTTGAGCACGACGACCGGCATCGGGTCGGCGGCCCCGATCATCGCGCGTCGCAGCTCGTATGCGCTCCAGCTCCCTCGCCCTGTGCCGACCGCCGCGATCAAACCGCTGTCGCGGGCCGCGGCGAGCGCGGCGGGGCCGTGGTGCCCAAAGGGATAGGCGAAGGTCTTGACCGGGACCCCGCCGATCCGTTCCAGCGCGGTGCGGCTGTCCTCGATCTCGCGGCGGCAGGTCTCGTAGTCGAGCTTCGAGAGGTCCGGATGGGTCATCGTGTGCGCGCCCAGCTCCCAACCCTCCGCGGCAAGCTCGCGGATCTCGCCCTCGCTCAGCATCTGGTTGTCGCTCCGTGCGCCCACCCAGGGGCTGGTGGCGCCGATGAACCCGATCGTCACGTAGACGGTGGCGAGGATGCCGTAACTCTTCAGGATCGGCAGCGCGATCGCGTGGTTGTTGCGCATCCCGTCATCGAAGGAGATCGCGGCATATCCGGGAGGCGGCTCCCCCCCGGTCGCGAGTTGCGCCATTTGGGCGACGGTCACGAAGGTGAAACCCGCCTCCAGGAGCAGCTCGACCTGGGCGCGGAAGCGGGCGGGGCTGACGAGCAGCATGCTCAGATCGTGCCGGCGTGAAGAGCGGGTGATGCCGTGGTAGCCGAGGATCACCGAGCGGCTGCGACAGAGCGCTCGCGCCTGCCTGCCCCACAGGCGGTTCGAGAGGCTCGAAGAGACACCGCTCACGATCGCCGGCCTGCGCAATCAGTGACGAGCAATTGCCCGGGGCGGCGCGGCGCTCGCCGTTGCGACTGTGGGTGTGCCTCCCCGTCCGGTGGAGAGAGGGCCGATGTGTTTGGCGATCGCACGCCCGGTGAACGTCGTGCCGGCCACGAAGCGCATGATCGGCCCGAAGCTCCACGCCGAGTACGCTCCGACGAAGTGCAGGCCCGGCACCGAGGATTCGAAGCCTGCGCCAAGCACGGGATTCCCGTCGTGCAGGCGTAGCCCCGGGCGCAGCGAGTCTCCGATCACGGGTTCCCTTGATACGTCGATCCGATAGCCGGTGGCGAGGATCACGTGGTCGACCTGGCGACGTGAGCCGTCGTCGAGTGTGAGCACGACGCCACTGCCATCGGGGCGCGCCTGCGAGACCTGGCGTCCGAAGGTCGTGGTGACCCCGGTGATGCGATCGGCCAGCCAGCTGGTGGCGGCGGGGCGGATCGAGCGGTAGGCGAGCCGGTCCTGCAGCTCGCGTGGCAGGCGCCGGAACAGGTGGGGCATCGCCACCAGCCTGCTCACCCCGGCGGGGCCCACATCGGTTGGCGCGTAGAGGATGCGCTGCAGGATCGGATCGAACCCGCGCAGGCGCTCGCCGCGGATCAACCAACGGATCCCTGGGTCTCTGGCGATCAGCTCCACTCCGGCGCCGGCCTCGCTGAGCAGCGCGGCCGTCTCGACGGCGCTTTGGCCGCAGCCGATCACCGCGAGCGACCGTCCGGCGAAGCGCGCGGGCTCGGCGACGTCCATCGAGTGCGTCGACAGATCCTCTCCGAGCCTCGCGAACTGCTCGGGTCGCTGGGGGAAGCTGGCGAGACCTGTCGCGATCACGACGCGCTGCGCGGTGCGGCGCTCGCCGTCCCGCAGCGTCAGCGCGAAGCCGCCTCCATCCCGCTCCACCGTCGCGACAAGGCGTTCGTCGACGTCGGGCACGGCGCGCTCCTGAAACCAGTGGCCGTAGCGTGGCAGCTCCTCGCCGGGCAGAGGTCGCGCGAGTGGTTGGGGTTGGGCGGTCTCGTAGGCATCGAGAGTCAGCTCTTGCGGTGGGTCGGAGATGCTGGAGGCGCTCCATGCCGAGCGCACCAGCATGCCCCTCGGCATATGCTGCTCCCAGAAGCCCATCACCCGACCGAAGACACGCACCGACTCCTCGCGCTCGCGCAGATGGGCGGCGACCGACAGCCCGTAAGGGCCAGCGCCAATGACTGCTATGTCTCGGTCGGGATGTCCGATGCACGCATCCTATTCAGCACGCCCGTCGGGTTGGAGCAGGTCACAGTCAGCGTGTAACCGCACCCGGCCCACCAGGCGCAGTCGCAGCCGCCGCGTCGAGCAGGCCGGCCCCGTAGAGGCGGCTGTCGGAGGGCCCGCCGAGCGGCCGCGCGGTCGCGATCAGGCGGGCTTCCACCTGCGCGGGCGTGGGGTGGCGGCCGAGCACGCCCGAGGCGATGATCATCGCCGCGGTGGCGGCCACGTGGGGGGTGGCCATCGAGGTGCCTTCATACCCGCCCGGGATCCCGAAGCGCCGGGGGGAGGTGCCGAGGAAGGTCACCTGGAAGACGTCGCGCCCGGAGGCGAGATCGGGGTTGCAGTTGGGGTCGCCGGGGAGGTTGGCGTCGGGTCCGCCCCCGGGGGCGACGATCGTGACACCGGTGCCGAAGTTGGAGTAGGAGGCCAGACACCCATGTTCGGTGGAGGCCCCCACCGCGATCACGTCGGGCGCCCGTGCCGGGAAGGCGGCGGAGGAGTGGGCCTCGTTGCCGGCGGCGGCGACCACGACGACCCGGTGACGGTGGGCGTAGCGCAGCGCGGAGATCAGCTCGGGAATGTCCGAGGCGGTGATCCCACCGGGGAATTCGAGCGACAGGTTGATCACGCGCGCGCCGTGGTTGACCGCGTAGCGCACCCCCCGCGCGATCGTCGCGGCGTCGCCGTTGCCTTCGGAGTTGAGCACGCGCACCGGCATGATCCGCACCCCGTAGGCCAGCCCCGTCAGGCCGATGCCGTTGTTGGTCGCCTCCGCGATCGTGCCGGCGACGTCGGTGCCGTGGCCGTTGCGGTCGTTGGGGTAGCGGTTGTGCGCGACGAAGTCCCACCCCGCCACGAACTGGTAGCGGTAGAAGTCGGGCGACATGCGAAAGCGCCCGCGGTTGGCGTAGGCGACGCCGGTGTCGAGCACCGCCACGACCACTCCGCGTCCGCCGGGTGCGTGGTCGGCGATCAGGTTGCTCCACGCGCCGGGCGCTTCGACGCCGAACAGGCCGTCGAAGTTCCACTGCAACTTGCTCCACCCCCCGGGGGCTTTCGCCAGGCCGGGGTCGTTGGGGAAGGGTTCGCCGGGCGCCGCGGCGGTCGTCGCGCTTACCCCCGACGCGCCGGCGGCCGTACCGGCACCCGATGCGGCCGTGGACGTTGCGAGCGTGGCGGTGGCCGACCGACCGAGTTCGGCGGCGGAGGCGGTGGCGTGCAAGCGTGGCATCACCGCGGCGTGGGCGATGTAGTCGGGCACCGCCCACGCCACCCCGCGCGTGTGGCGCAGACGGGCAAGCGCGCCGGGCAGGGACGCGTGCGCACCTAGCGTCAGCACGCGCGTGTGCGATTCCAGTGCGATCGGATCCACCGCGCCGGCCGCGTGTGCGATCGCGGCGCCCGTGGCGGGGGTGTCGGACGGCACGTAGCCGACGACCACCTTGCCGGGCGCATACGGAGCTTCCGCGGCGGTGGGCGTGGCGGTGGAGGATGAGGTTGGGATAGCGGGCCCGCCCGGAGGGCGGCCCGGGATGGCGGCCGAGGTTGCGCGGGGCCCAAGCGCCAGTGGCGCCCCCACGCAAAGTGCGAGCGCCGCGCAGGCGAGCCGGCGTGCGCGGGGCCCCCCGGCAAGGGAGCGCGACTGCGTGGCCGGGGACCCAGGCGGTGCGGTGTGCTCGGTGGGTGCTACGGGCCGGGTGCAGGTGAGGCGGGGAGACATCGGATTGGTAATGATGATGGCGCGTGTCGCCACAGGAGCCCACCTTCAGCTGGAGCGCCCCGTGGAGGAGACGGTGAGCGACCGTTTCTTTCCGCGTGACGAGTACTTCATGCGCCTCGCGCTGCGCGAGGCCGAACATGCATTGGAACACGAGGACGTACCGATCGGCGCGGTTGCGGTACGCGCCGGCGAGGTGGTGGGGGCCGGCCACAACGAACGCGAACTGCGCCAAGACCCCACCGCCCACGCCGAGCTGCTAGCGCTGCGCGAGGCCGCGCGCGCGGTGGGCAGCTGGCGCGTGCTGGACACGGTGCTGTACGTGACGCTCGAGCCATGCGCGATGTGCGCAGGAGCGATCGTGCTGGCGCGGGTGCCGCGCGTCGTGTACGGCGCGGCCGACCCGAAGGCGGGCGCGGCGGGCAGCGTGCTCGACGTGCTGGGAGAGCGACGACTCAACCACCGCCCCGAGGTCGCGGGCGGCCTACTGGCGGGGGAGTGCGGCGCGCTGCTAAGCGAGTTCTTCGCCTCACGCCGGTAGTGGCCGCGTAAAAACGCGCACCGTGCGGCGGGAACTCCCCGATGCCTCAGCACTCCCAACTGGCCACCGAGCTGATCCGCCCTGGCCACGTCGCCCCGCTCGCCACATCCCCGACCCGGCTCGCCATCCCAGGCCCCGGGTGGGATCGCTCCGCCCAGGTCGATCCACTAGCCTAGGATCGTCCCTCTGGAGGGGTGGCAGAGCGGTTGAATGCGGTGGTCTCGAAAACCATTTCGGGGGTTTCTCCTCCGACGAGGGTTCGAATCCCTCCCCCTCCGTTTCGCCAGATGGCGGCTGTAGCTTGCCGTGCAGCTGGCTGGTTGCTCGCTCTCTATCGGCGATGGACTCGGTAGTGTTGAGGCGATGACCGAGCCCGCTTCCGCGCGCCGCACACAAGACCCACGGGGGGAGCGGGTGCGCAGGCTGCGTCTGCGGGCCGACGGGCTGCGCTCGCCAGCTGTGAACCTCCGGGAGACCATCTCGCTGACGCGCAAGCTGTTCGAGTTGCGCGACGCTGCACGGCGCGCCCGTTGAGCGTTCCGTCGTTTGATCGGTTGCTCGCGCGCCTCGTGCAGGCTGACATCCGCTTCGTCGTGATCGGCGGCTTGGCGCTTGGGTCGTGGGGTGTCATACGGGGGACGAAGGATTGCGACATCGTGCCCGACCTAGCACCCGAGAACTTGGACAGGCTCGCTGAGCTCGTGGTTGAGCTTGGCGGCCACGTCCAGCTGGGCGAATCGCTGCTCGGCTCCGAGCGTTCCATCGCGGCGACGCTGCGCGGCGGCGAACGAGTATTGATCGCCACGCAGCTTGGTGATCTGGATGTCGTGCAGGGTCTCGACGGCGTCCTGCCGTACGCCGAGCTTCGCGCCGGCGCGATCGATGTCGAGTTGGCCGGAGTGACGATCCCCGTGTGTGGGTTGGAGCATCTGCGGGCGATGAAGCGGGCCGCAGGCCGTCCGCGCGATCTCGTTGACCTCGACGATCTCGACGCAGCTCAGCCACCGTCTCCCGATTGAAGCCGGTCGCTTGACTGGATCGCCTCCGCGGCTGCGAAGCCCGGATTGCTGAGCCGGCCTTGCGACAACGCGGACTCACGACGGGACGCCAGGTCGAAGTACAGCAGCGCCGTCGCGAGTGCTGTGAACGCGAGTGCGAATGCATGCAGCACAACCCCACCGATGAATGCGGCGGCGACTGTGTCGTGGCCGGTCACACCGGCTCTTCCGATCGCGAGCGGAACCTCGCTGATGATCCCGACGAGAAGCCCGAACCCGAACAGATGACCGTAGGCGCCGACCGTGAGCTGGCGACTCCGTCGCAGCGCCGGAAGCCATCCCTCGCGCTCGATCGCAGCCGTCTGGACGGCAACATACCAACGGAAAGCCAGGATGATCCCGGGAACGATCAACAGCACGAACCCAACGAGGATGCCCAGCGTTGCCATGATCGCTGTCGCCGCAGCCGTTGGAAGCACCTGCAGCCCCCGAGCGGCGATATTCCTCAGGCGGGGCGTGCGACCAGCGCGGACCTCCGCCACTGCATGGATGTGCAGCGCGGAGATGAGCGGCGAGATCAAGAAGGCGGCAAACAGGTAGTTGATCCCCAGTTCGCTGTTCTTCGCAAGCGGACCAGACCCCGTCGCGATCAGGATCAGCAGGTCGTAGGGCATGACCACCCCGAGCGCCAGCGCCAGGAACAGCAGCGGGTAGCGACCGTAAAGCTTGAACGTCCCTGCGACGATCGCGCGTGCCGGCTCAGGATCGCGGAACGCCTCTACCTGTATCTGCTCGCGTTTGCCGGGGCCGATGTTGAAACCTCGAAAGCGCAGCGGCCGTTTCTCCTCGCCAGGCACGCGCCAAGTATCGAGCACCCGGTGGACAACTGTCGGAGCACAGCACTTGCCACTGTCGACCGGAGAGTTCGTCGCGCACTCTCCAAGCTCCGACTTCAGCTCGCGCCACCGCTGAACTGATCGCCGGCCTTCTGTTCGTCGAGACGATCAAGCAGCGCCAGCAGCTCGGCCGAAGGGTTTGAAAACAGTCTCAGGCACTCCGTCCCGGCTGGTTTGACGCTGGGCGTCAGGTCATGTCCAGCACCAAGAGCAGCGCGTCCTCGACGGTGCCCAACTCTTCGCGTGAGAGGTGGCCGACGCGCTCGCCCAACGCGCGGGCGTCGGCCGCGCCGACCATCTCGCACAGAACCTGCGTGGACTGCTCGGCGATCATGACTTCAGGATGAAAGCTGGCTGGAAAAGCCGAGCGCGAAGTGGGACAGACGACGACAGTGGAGAGGGTGAGCAGATCGTCGGCTTGAACGATCACCGCGTAGCGGCGCCCCTGCTGTACGTGGCCTCGCTTGCCGGGAAGCTTGATGCGATGCACATCACCGCGGATCACGCAGTTGCTCCATCACGCCCGCGACCTCCCGTGCTTCTCGCACATAGTCCTCGTTCTCCATCAGACGCCGTGCCTCGGCTGCGAGCCCGCCGCGTCGACGCTCTCGCTCGGCCGTCTCGGCTATCGCCTGTCGTGCAGCCTCGGCACGACTCAAGCCGCGTCGCCTGGCGATTTCATCCAGCGCGCTCAGCCCGTCGCGACCGAGACGCAGCGACACTGGCTGAGGGGCCGAAGCCATCGGTAGAGTGTAGCGCAAACCGCACTACAAAACATGCCCGATAACGCATTGAGCTGGCTGTGCTGCTCGGTGTCGCGCCCCCTCGGGCGGCTCGCGGATAACCGGGACGACAGTTGGGGCGACCTCTTCCTAACCGCTGATGGGCTCGTGATCTTCGCACCCGCCCATGAATCTGGACCTTCCTGGACCGTGCCGCTAGACGAGATCTCAGAAGCGACGGACGCGGGTTCTGGGGGTCTCGCCCGACCAGGTGAAGCTGTACGTCGGCTACCTGCGTCGCAGCTCGACCCCGACGCCCCCTCAGCTACGTCGATCGAGACCGTGCGCGGCTTCGGCTACCGCTACCGTCGCGTTGCGTGAGGGCGGCGGTCTTTCCCAGCTAGCCGCCCGCACTTCAAAACAGGTTTATCCCGCAGCGTAGCTGCGGAGAATTACGGCTACCGGCGCTGCGCGCGGGCTGTATATCTACGCTGTGATGGCTGCAGAGGAGACTCAAGCGCTCGATTCGAGCGGGGCCAACGGCGCAGCGACACCGGAGCGGAGGATCCGGATCGTGCTCGCCGACGATCACACGGTGGTGCGCAGCGGCCTGCGCATGTTGTTGGACAGCGAGGCCGACTTCGAAGTCGTGGCGGAGGCGGGCGAGGTGGAGAGCGCGCGTCGCTACGTGCGCGGCCATCGCCCCGAAGTCCTGGTGCTGGACCTCAACATGCCGGGCGGCTCGAGCCTCGAGGCGATCCCCGCGCTGCGAGCCGAATCGCCGAGTACCCAGATCGTGGTGCTGACGATGCAGGAGGAGCCGGCCTTCGCCCGCCATGCGCTGGGGGCGGGTGCGCTCGGCTACGTGCTCAAGGAGTCCGCCGACGACGAGCTCGTGCAGGCGGTGCGGGCCGCGGCCGCAAGCAAGACGTATCTAACGCCGCGGCTGGGGGCGCGGCTGGCGTCCGAGCCCGCGCCCGGGTGCCCGGATGATCTCTCCGAGCGCGAGGTGGGCGTGTTGCGCCTGATCGCGCTGGGCCATACCAACGTGGAGATCGCCGAGCAGCTGTTTCTCTCGGTGCGCACGGTGGAGACCCACCGCGCTCACATCCAGCAGAAGCTGAACCTCGCCTCCCGCGCGGAGCTGGTGCGCTACGCGATGGACCGCGGGCTGATGAACGTGTGAGGCACCTCACCCGCCGCCGATGCCGCTCACGGCGGCCGGTGCGGTGAGCGCCCGCCGCTGAACGGGGAAGCTGGCTCGCACGATGGCGCCGGCCCCGGGGGAGGACTCGATCCGCAGCGTGCCGTCGAGCAGTTCAACCCGCTCGCGCATCCCGAGCAGGCCAAAGCCCGAGGTGTCCGCGGCGGGGTCGAAGCCGCTGCCGTCATCGCGCACCTCGACGTACACCGTGTCCTCGTCCTCGTGGATCTCCACCACCGCGCGCTTCGCGCCGCCGTGTTTGGTGGCGTTGGTGAGTGACTCCTGCACGATCCGGTAGAGCGCGGTCTCGAGCTCCGGGGTGTGGCGGGCAAGTGCCCGTTCGCTCTCCAACGAGCCGCCGCTGCGCTCGTGCGCGAGCTCGATGCTGACGTCGACCTCGATGCCGTGGCGGGCGGCCCGTTCGGCGAGCGCTTCGACCGCCGCCTGGGTACCGAGCTCATCGAGCGCCGCGGGGCGCAGGTCGGTGATGAGCGCGCGCAGGTTGGTGATCGACTCCTCGAGCTGCTCGATCCCCTGCAGAAAGGCCTCCCGCAGCGCCTCGGGGCGCTCGGAGCGGGCTGCCGTGGAGAGCCCAATCCGCAGCGCGGAGAGGCTCTGGAGCGTGTCGTCGTGCAGCTCGCGCGCCCACCGCCGGCGCTCCCCCTCGGCCGCCGCGAGGCGTTGGCTGTGGCGCTCGCTGGCGACCGACTGGGCGGTTGCCAGCGCGGTGGCGGCGCTCGCCGCGAAGGCCACCAGTAGCCGCTCGTCCTCAGCGCTGAAGCTCGGCCCGTCCCGCAGTCGGTCGAGTGCCAGCAGCGCGCCGTAGCCGTGGCCGCGGAACATCAGCGGCACCACCAACCCACCGCGCGCGTACACACCGAGACGGCCGGTGCCGTACTCGTCGAAGCGGGCACGGTTGACTTCGTCGTCCAGGCGCAGCGTGCGGCGCGCGCGCAGTGCCTGTCCGGCGAGCGAGTCGCGCAGCTGGATGGTTTGGCCGACGACACCGGCAGGCAGCTCCCCCGCGCCGGCGGCGACGATCAGCTCCTGGCGGCGGCGCAGCTCGATCAGCAGCACGCGTGCACCGACCAGCGCGCGGCCCCGCTTGGCGACCAGCTCGAGGATCACGTCGAGGTCGGTCTCGCCGCCGACGGCGAGCGCGATTTGGGTGGTGGCGTCGAGCGTGGCGACCGTGCGCTCGAGCTCGTCGCGGCGCTCGCTGGCGCCGGTGTAGCGGCGCGCATGGTCGATCGCAACGCCGGCGAGCTCGGCGAGCACGGTCAGCGCCTGCTCGTCCTCCGCGGAGAACTGCGCGCCGCCGGCCTTCTCGGTGAGGTAGAGGTTGCCGTAGGGCAGCCCGCGTACGACGATTGGCGCTCCGAGGAAGGTGCGCATCGGGGGGTGCCCGCGGGGGAACCCGTAGGAGCGGGGGTGGTGTCCGACGTCGTCGAGGCGCAGCGGCACCGGATCCTCGATCAGCGCGCCCAGCACGCCGCGTCCGCGCGGGAGCGCTCCGATCGTCGCATGAGTGGTGGCGTCGATTCCGCGCGTGATGAACTGCGCGAGCTCGCTGCGGGACTCGTCGAGCACTCCCAGCGCGGCGTAGCGTGCGCCGGTCAGTTCCTGCGCGGAGTCCAGCACCCGCTCGAGCACCACGTCGAGGTCGAGCTCGGCGAGCACGTCGCGGGCTAGATCCAGCACTCCACGTACGGCACGGTCCATCGCTGTTTTTCCTGGAGAGGATTGGGTGTCGCTTGGCCTGGAACGCTTGCAGACGGTGCCGGTACAACCACTTTGGCGAGCCTAGCCCAATTCCCACGTCCCGATTTCCTCGCGCTCTACACTGGAGGATACCACCAAAAGTGCGCAAAACTCTTCCAGCCTATGACCAGATTCTCGAATTGCTCGGTAGTTCTCGGGCTGCCGAGGGCCCCGGCGCAACGTCCGGTACGGCGCGTTCCCCAGCGCTCAGGGTGCGTGGAGAGGCGCAGACGAACGACTTTTGGAGAAACAGAGACATCCCTTGACAAAATCACTGCCTGTCGCCTATATTCCACATGCCGGGGCAGGCCGGGAGGGAGGTGAGAGGATCGCAAGTCATGGCAAAGTGGTGAGCAGGCGCGGCACTGAAGACGGCAGTGGGCAGCGTCGCGGGATGCGCCCGAGCGACTCGACGCCCGGTGGGCGCGTCGAGCTCGACCTCGAGCGCGAGCGTGTGGCGGAGATTCAGCGCGCGCGGATGTTGGGCGCAATGGTGGACCTGACCCGCGAGCGGGGTGCCGAGCGGGTGACGGTTGCGCACGTTGTCGGGCGGGCGGGCGTGTCGCGCCGCACCTTCTACGAGCTGTTCGAGGATCGCGAAGCGTGCCTGCTGGAAGCGCTGGACGACGCGCTACGGCGGATCGAGGAGGCGGTGCTGCCGGCGTACCGGCGCGAGCGCGGGTGGAGCGCGCGGATCGGCGCGGGGCTGACCGCGATGCTCGAAAGCTTCGACGCCGATCCCGCCACGGCGGCGCTGTGCGTGGTCGACTCGCTCGCCGCCGGCCCCGAAGCCCTGGAGCGCCGCGCGCGCGTGGTGGACGCGCTGGTGGGCGCGGTGGACCGCGGCCGCCGCGAGCCGGGCGCACCGGCTGGTCTCAACCGCGTCGTCGCGGAGGGCGTGGTGGGCGCGGTGCTGGGCGTGTTGTACACCCGTCTGCGCGAGCCCGCCTCGAAGCCGCTGCTGGTGCTGCGGGGGCAGTTGATGAGCATGATCGTGCTGCCCTACCTCGGTCCCGAGGCGGCGGCCGCCGAGCTGGCTCGTCGCTCGCCCCGCCCGCGCCGTCAGGTGCGCAACCAGGAGGATCCGTTGAAGCGGCTGGACATGCGTCTCACCTACCGCACGATGCGGGTGCTGACCGCGGTGGCGGCGCAGCCGGGACTCAACAACCGCCAGATCGCACGCGACGCGGGGGTCGCCGACCAGGGCCAGATGTCAAAGCTGCTCGCGCGCCTGGAGGGTCTCGGGCTGATCGCCAACGGGGGCGAGAGCCTCGTCAGAGGCGAGCCGAATATGTGGCGCCTGACCCAGCGCGGCGAGGAGCTCGAGCAGGCGATTCGCACCCACGAGGAGCGCTGAGCGCACCCCGAGCACGACGCCACATCTGGAACACTCTCTTACACGTGAAGGGGACACGCTGGACAGCGAGTCCCATCAGCGTCTATAATCCGGGTGCACCGGTCGGCGCAGTTGGTGAGCTAGGGTCTGAAGAGAGCTAGGGTCTGTCTGGGGAGGTAGCAATGGGTTCTACAGCTGGCGGTCGTGTGGCACTGGCGGGCTCCTTCGCGGGAGGGGCTCGGCGCTACTGGCTGAGCGTGTTCCCCGGTGTCTGCGCGGAGCGTCGCAGCCGCGAAGCACGCGCGCAAGAGATCCCCGACCAGATGCTGCGCCAGGTCGTGGTGGACGCCCTGCGCAAGTGGGGCAACATCGAGGGCGCGAGCGCGTTCGCGGCGTTCGTCCCCCGGCGCCGCCGCGCCGCGGCGGCGCGCGCGATGGTGTGCTTCCAGGCGGCGTACAACTACTTGGACATGCTCACCGAGCTGCCGAACACCGACCCGGTGGCCAACGGCAGGCTCCTGCACCGCGCGCTGTTGGTGGCGCTGGACCCGGAGGCGGAGCATCTCGATTACTACGCCCACCACCATCTGCGCGAGGACGGCGGCTACCTCGCCGAGACGGTGGATGGCTGCCGCGCGGCACTCGCCCAGCTGCCCTCATATGCGACGGTTGCGCCCGCTGCGCTGCGCGCTGCGGAGCGGATCGTAGCCTTCCAGAGCTGCAACACCGGCGAGGTGCAGGGCGACTACTTGGCGCTCGAAAGGTGGGCACGGGCGCACACACCGAAGGGCACCGGCATGCGTTGGTGGGAGACGGCCGCCGCCGCCGGGAGCTCGCTGGGCATCTACGCGCTGATCGCCGCAGCGGCCGAACCGCGCGTGGACCTGGAGGAGGTCGCGGCGATGGAGGTCGCGTACTTCCCCTGGATTGGGTCGCTGCACTCGTTGCTGGACAACGTGGTCGACACCGCCGAGGATTACGCGACGGGACAGCGCAGCCTCGTCGGCTGCTACGCCTCGCCGTGCGACGCGGCCACGCGCATGGGCATGCTGGCGCAGCGCTCGAGTCAGGCGGCGCAGGCGCTGCCGGGCCGCCGCCACACACTGGTGTTGGCGGCGATGGCGAGCTTCTACCTGAGCACGCCCGAAGCCCGCACTCCCGAGGCGGCGCCGGTCGCCGACGCCGTGCTGGAGGCGCTCGGGGAGCCGGCGCGGATGGCGATGACGGTGTTCCGCTCGCGCCTTGCGTTGCGGCGTCTGGCGCCGAGTGCACCCGGGGCGCCGGCGCGGCGCGGGAGCGGGGCGGAGGTAGTGATGCCCTCGACAGCGGAGGTGCTGCCCGCCGCCTCCGCGGTCACCCCGACGCCCACCCCGTTCGGCCGCGATCCGCGTGGCCTAAAGTAGTTCAGTGTCCGATCGAGTCAAACTCGGGCTCCATGCGAGCCGTGGGTCGGGCTTTGGGTTACCAGCCGACCCAAGCCCTTGCGGTCGGCGAGACGAGGGAGGCCTCGGGTGCTAGAGCTGCGTGATCTCGTAAAGCACTACCCCCAGATCGGTGGCGAGCCCGTTCGGGCCGTCGACGGCGTCTCGCTGGAAGTTCAGCCCGGCGAGATGGTGGCGCTGTACGGGCCGAGTGGGTCGGGCAAGACGACGCTGCTGCTGATGATCGCGACGCTGCTGGCACCGACCAGCGGCGCGGTGTTGATCGGCGGCCGCGACGTCTCCTCGTTGAGCGAGAAGGAGGCTTCGCACTTCCGCCTCTCCGAACTGGGCTTCATCCGCCAGAACTTCGATTTGTTGCCCGGCGTGACAGCGATCGACAACGCCGTGTTGAAGTTGCTCAAGGGCATGCGCTGGCGCGAGGCCCACCGCCAGATCACCCCGTTGCTGGAGCGCCTCGGCCTTGGTCAGCGCCTGGATCACACCGCAGAGACGCTCTCGATGGGGGAGCGCCAGCGGGTGATGATCGCGCGCGCTCTCTCCACCAAACCGCGCCTGCTGTTGGCCGACGAGCCGACTGGCAGCCTCGACACGCAGCGCGGGCGCGAAGTGTTGGAACTGCTGACCGAACTGTGCCGCGAACACGAGGTGGCGATTGTGCTGGTCAGCCACGATCCGCAGGCGGCCGCGTACGCCGACCGCGTGTACGCGCTGCGGGACGGCAAGCTGGGCGAGTATGAGCCCGAGCAATGGGCCGCGCGAGTGACCGCGCAGTAAGAGTGCGCCGGCCGTGAAGCTCCTCAACGTTCTGCACCTATACCGCGTGCGTCTGCGCGCACGCGCGCTGCAGGAGATGTTTGCGATCGTCGGGATCGCGGCGGGCGTGGCGCTGCTGTTCGCCTCGCAGGTGGCGAAGCTCGAGCTTGTCCAGTTCGGTGGCACAGCTCTCCAAAGGGATCGTCGGAGACGCCACGTTGCAGCTCGTGGCGCGCGACGCGCAGGGCTTCGAAGCTGGGATGGTCGCGAAGGTGCGCCGGCTCCCGGGGGTGCGCGTGGCGGCGCCGCTGCTGGAAGGTAACGCCGAAATCTCCGGCCCGAAGGGAAGCGAATCGGTCGAGTTGGTGGGCGCCGACGGGAGCCTCGCAAAGCTCGGGGGGGCGCTCGTGCGCAAGACCAAGGTGGAAGGGTTCGGCGGCTTCGGGGCGCTCGTGCTGCCGGCGCCGCTGGGCCACAAGATCGGGATCGTCAAGTTCGGCTCCGAAGCGACCGTCAAGGTCGCGGGGCACGTCGAACAGGCGCCGCTGTACGCGTTGTTGCGCGCCAACCAGATCGGGGCGCTGACCTCGAGCCCGATCGCCGTGACGACGCTCGAATTCGCCCAGGAAATGGCGGGGCTGCAGGGTCACGTCAGTCGCGTGCTGGTTGAGCCCGCACCGGGCGAGGAAGCGAGCGTGCGCGCGGGCCTGCAACGGTTGGCGGGAGGGCGGTTGAACGTCGAGCCGGCAAGCTACGACGAAGCGCTGTTTACGAAGGCGGCGGCCGCCACCAACCAGTCCACGGCGCTGTTCGCGGTGATCAGCGCACTGGTGGGTTTTCTGTTCGCGTTCAACGCGATGCTCCTGACGGTGCCACAGCGGCGGCGGCTGATCGCCGACCTGCGCCGCGACGGGTACCCCCCGCGGACGGTGATCGCGGTGATGATGGTCGACGCGCTGGTGCTCGGCGTGCTCGCCTGCATCCTCGGGCTGGCGCTCGGCGAGGAGCTCTCGATCCACCTCTTCCACGCCAATCCCGGTTACCTCTCCTCCGCGTTTGCGGTCGGCTCGCAGCGCGTGGTGAGCGCGCAGAGCGTCGCGATCGCGGTCGCGGGAGGGATGCTGGCCGCCTCGGTGGCAGTGCTCAGCCCGCTCAAAGACATCCTCTCGCGCCAGCCGCTGGCGGCGATCACCAACAAGGACGGCGCGGGCACGCTCAGTGGCACCCGCTGGCTGGCGCTGGGCGGGGTGGCATGCCTGGCCGCGGCCACGGTGATCCTGCTGGCCGCACCGAAATCGGCGGTGCTGGGAATGGTGTTCCTGGTGGGGGCGCTGTTGTTGCTTTTGCCGCTTCCGCTGAACGCCACGCTCGCGCTGGTGCGGCGGATCGCACCCGGGATCACGAGCGCGGTGCCGCACGTGGCGGTGATGGAGCTGCGCGCCGGGCGCGCACGCGCGGTGGCAATCGCCGCGACCGGCGCCGTGGCGGTGTTCGGCAGCGTCGCGATCGAGGCAGCGCACGGCGACCTGCTGCACGGCCTTGAAAACGCGGCACACGACATGAACGCCTTCACCGACGTGTGGGTCTCGCCGGCGGGCTCGTACAACCTCCTGCGTACCACGCCGTTTGTGCCAAACGATCGAGCCAAACTCGCGAGCCTGCCGGGCGTGAGCGCGGTGCGTCTGTACCGCGGGGGGCTGCTGGACATCGGCGAACGGCGCGTGTGGGTGATCGCACCGCCGCGCGAAGCCACGCCGCTGCTGCCGGCCAGCCAGATCGTCGAAGGGAACGTGGCGCAGGCCGAAGCAGAGGTGCACAGCGGCGACTGGATGGTCGTGTCGCAGGCGATCGCGAGCGAACACCACCTGCACGTGGGCGACTCCTTCGCGCTGCCCACCCCCGTGCCGAGCGTCTTCAAAGTGGCGGCGATCGGCACCAACATTGGCTGGGCGCCGGGCGCGATCATCATGAACGCCGATGACTACGCGCGCTCGTGGGGATCGGCCGACGCGAGCGCCTACAACGTGCTGCTCTCACCCGGCGTCTCCCAAGCGCAGGGTAAGCGCGAGATCGAACACGCCCTCGGCAGCGATTCGGGCTTCGCGGTGCAGACCGCCGAAGAACACGCCGCTCAGCAGCGTGCGCTCAGCCGCCAAGGCCTCGAACGCCTCACCCAGATCGCGACGCTGATCCTGATCGCGGCGGTGTTGGCGATGGCCGCCGCGATGGGCAACATGGTGTGGCAGCGCCGCCCGCGTCTGGCGAAGCTGAAGCTGGAGGGCTTCCCGCGCGGGGAACTGTGGCGCACGATCCTGTTGGAGAGCTTGTTGCTGCTCGGCGTGGGCTGCGTCAGCGGCGCGGCGTTCGGCCTTTACGGACAGCAGCTGCTCGACCGGGCGCTGGCCAACGTGATCAACTTCCCGGTCGTCTACTCCTTCGGCATCGTGGTCGCGCTCGCCAGCCTCGCCCTTGTCACCGCGGCGGCCGTCGCGATCGTCGCGATCCCGGGCTACCTCGCCGCCGGCGTGCTGCCCGCCGTGGCGCTGCAGGACTGACGCCCGGGAGCCGACTCAGGCTCAGACACCAGCGATGCCCGCATGGGATGGTGGGAACCGCTCGACCCGTCGGGGCGGGGTGCGCGCCGTGGCGCTGCGAGACTGAAGGCCCTCCTGAATCTCGGCTGGGTGGTGATCCGCCCGGTGGGGTGGCGCGTAGGAACCTAGCCACGACCGGGCTACGTCGGCTCAGCCGCACGCAAGCAGATACCTACCCACACATACCGAGGTGAACGATGGGACTTGACAATCCACTGCACATAGCCTTCCTGCTGATGCTCCTGCTGCTGGTGTTCGGCGCCAGGCGCCTGCCCGAGATGGGCCGCTCGTTGGGCGAGGGGCTGCGAGGTTTCAAGAGCGCGGTGAGCGGCGAGTCGGTCGCTCCCGCGATCCCCGCCCCGCCGGTCACGGCCGCCGTCGCCCACGACCCAACCGCGACTGCCGACGAGCAGCACCCGCGATGAGAGGCAGATCGGCGGCGGGCGGCTCCGCGGCCCTCGGCAAGCTCGCCGACGAGGAGCTGATGGCGCTCGTGCAGGGCGGGGACGCCGACGCGTTCGAGGTCGTGTACGACCGCCACTGCGACGTCGCCTTCTCGCTCGCCTACCGGATGTGCGGCAGGCGCGCGACCGCCGAGGACGTCCTGCAGGAGGCGTTCCTCGCGCTGTGGCGCACCGGCGCGCGGTATGACAGCACGCGTGGGAGCGTGCGCAACTGGATTCTGCGGATCGTGCACAACCGCGCGGTCGATGCGCTACGCCGCGGCGGGGTGCGCGATCGCCACGCCCTCCACGGAGAGGGGACCGTCGAGCGAGTCGCGGGCTCAGAGAACATCGAGGAGCAGATCCTCGACCGCGAGCGCTCGCAGGAGATGGCGGGCGCCCTCTGGGTCCTGCCCAAGGAGCAGAGCCGGGTGCTCGAACTCGCGTACTTCGGCGGCTTCACGCACACCGAGATCGCCTCGATGCTGGAGATGCCCGTCGGCACCGTGAAGGGCCGGATGCGCCTGGGGCTTGCCAAGCTGCGGTTGACGATGGTGGCTGAGGAAGGGATGTCCAGATGAGCGAAGCGCGCGACTCCGACCGGCACGACTCCGACCGGCACGACCCCCACCCTCGCGACTCGCCGAGCTCCGGCGACGGCGGTTGTGGCGATGCCGCCCTGTACCTGCTGGGCCTGCTCGACGAGCGCCACAGCCGGATGTTCGCCGAGCACGCCCGCTCGTGCGCGCTGTGCAGCGACGACCTGGCCGCCCTGGCGCCGGCGGTCGGGCACCTCCCGACCACGGTCCGGCAGGTGCCCGCGCCGGCTCACGCCAAGCGGCAGGTGATGGCGGTGGTGCGCAGCGGGGCCGCCCAGCAGGCGGCGCGCTCCTCCGCGAGCGCCAACCGGCAGGCGACCCGGCAGACGTCGCGCTTGCGGTGGCGCGCGCGCGACACGGCCCGCGGGCGCTTTGCTCTGCGCCCGGCGCTGGCGCTGGCTGGTACGGCAGTCCTGGCGGCGGGTGTCGTGGTCGGTGCGCTGTCCACGCCTTTCGGTGGGGGCACCCCGGCCGGGGGCTCCTCGGCGCGCGTGGTGAGCGCCGACGTCACACTCGCCGGCGCCAGCGCTGCTTTGCACCAGAGCGGCGGGCACACATGGCTCACCGTGGCGGATATGCCCGAGCCCTCCTTGGGGCATGTGTACGAGGTGTGGCTGAAACGCCCCGGGCACGCGGAGCCGCAGCCGACCGACAGCCTGTTCGCCCCGACCTCCTCGGGCGTCGCGACGGCTGCCGTGCCCGACAGCGGTGGAGCGAGCGAGGTGCTGGTGACGCAGGAGCCTGCCGGCGGCACCCAGCGCCCGACTGCCCCCGCGGTCATCGTCGCGCACCTCAGCTGAGCGTTGGCCCCGCGCTCGTCGTGGTGGCCCCCTCCGGGTGACGTTCCCGCGGTCGTCGGGCACCTCGGCTGGCCGACCGATTCGCCCGGCGAGTGATCCGTCAGACCCCCTGGCGCGAAGTAAGCGGGCACGCATCGGACGGCGCAAGCGGAGCGACACCGCTGCCGACCACGCCGCCTGCACGAACACCTACAAACAAAAGGGAGTGGCACATGCCCAGCAAGATCAACCTGCAGGAGATCGACGTCGACGGCGCGGTTACAGAAGCCCACGCCGAGGCGGTCGGCGGGCTCGAGCACGGGGACACGCGCCTCGGCTTTCTACGTAAGACCGCCATTGCCGGCGCGGGCGCCATGAGCGCTGGGGCCGTTTTGGGTGCCCTCGCGACACCGGCGCTGGCAGCTGGTAGCGGACGGCCTCCGGCGAGCTTTGGCAAGGGTGACGTCGGAATCCTCAACTACGCGCTGACGCTGGAGTACCTGGAGGCCGCGTTCTACAACGGCGCCACCGCCGCCAACATGTCCCTCGGCGGACAGGCCAACGCGTTCCTGAAGATCGCCACCCGCGATGAGAACGCGCACGTCAAGTTCCTCAAGGAACACCTCGGCTCGAAAGCCGCCAAGGAACCGAAGTTCGACTTCAAAGGCGCCAACACGAGCCCCTCGATGTTCATGGCGACCTCCGAAGTGCTCGAGAACACGGGCGTCCACGCCTATTCGGGACAGGCGCTGAACATCAAGTCCCCGGCCTACGTCAAGGCGGCTCTCTCGATCCTCACGATCGAGGCTCGCCACGCCAGCGTGATCGGGCTCCTCAACGAACCGGCCGGCACCGACATCACCCCCGACGGCCCGTTCGACACGCCCTACGCCGCCGGCAAGGTGCTGGCGGCTGTGACGAGCACAGGGTTCATCGTCTCCTAAGCCACACCATGATCTCGCACATACCGGTGGCGGTCGGCAAGGTCGGCCACGAGCAGCGGCTCAGCTTCGTCGATCACCTCGACGAGCTGCGCACGCGTCTGATCGTCTCGTTGACGGTGCTCGCGGTGGCGTTTGGGTTTTGTCTATGGCAGAACCACACGCTGCTGCGCATCGTCAACCGGCCGCTGGAACACCAAACGCAGAAACAGGTGCGGGCGGGGAGCGGGCCGCTCGGCGCGACCTACACCGTGCAGCAGGGTGCCCGCGCGATCGGGGTGCAGCTGGAACGGGTGGTGGGGGCGCTGGAGCGACCCGGGAGTGGCGCGAGCGCCGCGACGCGCAGCTCGCTTCAGGGTGTGCGGCCGCAGCTGCGCCGGGCGATCTCGCGACTGTCGGCCGCGCCACAGGGCAACAAGCCGGTGACACTCGGGGTCGGCGAGCCGTTCACCGCGACGCTCGGCATCGCGCTGCTGTTCGCGCTGATCCTCGCGCTCCCGATCATCCTCTATGAGATCTACTGCTTCCTGCTCCCGGCGCTACGGCTGGAGCATCAGCGCGTGGTCTCGCCGCTGATCCTGGCGGTGCCCGTGCTGTTCGTGGCGGGCGTTACGTTCGGCTATTTCGTGGTGTTGCCCGCTGCCCTGCGCTTCTTCGAGAACTTCAACAGCGACCAATTCAACGTGCTCGTGCAGGCCAGCCAGTACTACCACTTCGCCGCCACCGTCCTGCTCGCGATGGGGTTGGTGTTCCAGGTGCCGGTCGCGATCCTGGCGGCCACCCGCGCCGGGGTCGTCACGCCGCGTCAGCTGCGCGCGAACCGCCGCTACGCGATCCTCGCGTGCGGGGCGGTGGCGGCGCTTCTGCCCGGTGACGCGATCACGCTGCTGCTGGAGACGGTGCCGTTGTACCTACTGTTCGAGGCAAGCGTGCTGCTCGCCTCGTTTTTCGAACGGCGCACCGGGCGGCGGGCCGGGAACGCAAACGGCGCCCCCGATGAGCTCCGAGGGCGCCGTTTGCCGACGCAGGGATGTGGCGTTACTACTTCTTCTTGTGCGCGGGACAGGGTACCGTCGCGGTGGCGCTCGTGGAGGAGCCGTCTTCGAAGGTGAACGATGCCGAGAACGGGAAACCGCCGCGGGGGCAGTGTTCGGGCACGCCGATACCGGTCGGGCGGAAGTGCACGAGCCGGCCGTGGACGTGCTTGGTGTAGCTCAGCCCCTGGGGTCCGATCGTGGCCTTGACGCTGATGATCGAGACGTTGGGACCGTTGGGGACGCTAGGGATCGCCGGCACCACGGTCGCCAGTTGCGAGCCGAAGATTCCCGAGGCCGGCTGGACTTCGCCTCTGAACACCAGCTGCGCGGAGACGGGGGTCTTGCCGTTTGCGTAGAACAGCACCACTAGGTTGCCGTTGTTGGAGGGACCCATCACGGCCTGGACTTCGGGCAGCTCCTGGCCCGAGCCGTCTCCGAACGGCACTTCCACGTAGGCGCTACCCGACCCGAGCCGCGAGTTGACCGGGCAGCCCGCGAGGCCTTCCAGCTGGAGTTTTTCGGGTTTGCAGACCGCCAAGCCGAGGTCGGTGTCGGTGTAGTTCATGCCGGCGGGCATGTGCAGGTCGATGCCGGTCAGCGGTGGTGGTGCCAGCCCTTCGGTGGTGGCGACCGTGAAGGAGAAGCCGATCGTGGTGGTCGCTCCCAGCCGATCGGGGGTGAACGATGCCTGGAGCGTCGCCTTCTCACTGGCCATTGCGCCGGCGGCGGCCGGCAGGCATCCACATGCCAGTAGTGCCGCCGCCGTCGCGAGCGTCTTGAATGTTGCGCATTGGGCTTCCCCCTCGCCGGCGCGTCAGGAGGAGAACTTGCCGTTGACGTGTACGGTCATCGCGTCGTTGGAGCGCTGGATCGTGCCGCTGAAAGCAATACCGGAGCCGTGGGCGCCGGAGTAGCTGCCGCTGCCGTGGGTGATCGAGAGCGTGCCCGAGAAGCTCGCGGTGCCGCCGTTGGTGCGGTAGTCGCCAGAGGCCTTGCCGGTGATCGAGCCGCCCTTGGGATAGACGGTCAGTTCGGCGGTGACATGGTTCGTGGAGACGACATCCAGGTGCACGGAGATCGAACCTGAGAGCGACCCGCTGGCGCTGCCGGACTCGTACAGGTTGAACCCATGTTTGGAGGTCTTGTGCAGGTTGCCGCTGTCGTTCAGCGTGACCGTGCGCGCTGCGTGCGCGGTCGACCCCGAGGCACCGGCGACCCCGGCTGCAAGGGCAAATGTGCCGGCGGCGGCCGCGAGGACCCCTCCGGCGGCAAGGCTACGGCGTGCAAGGCTTCTCATTACCACGATCCTCTCCTCCACTGCTTTTCGGTGTAAACCCCAGGCTAGAACCTAGCACCCTACTGGCCCGCTGGGCTTTTCGTCAAGGCGTTGTCTATTACGGCTCGTCCTAACGTCAAACCCGCAAAGGGCGGGCGAGTTGCGGACAAACCGCTTGGATGAAAACTACCGCTTACAGCCGCTCGTGTCGATAGGGAGGTGCGACGGGGGCGGAGGGGGGCGAGCGGAGGCGAACAGCTCAAGGAATTGGCCGTGGTGAACGGGGGCGAACGGCTCAAGGAATGGGCGGTGGCGTCGATAGTTGGAGGTATGCCCGATCCTGCCGAGGACCTGCGCCGCCTCGGCGAAGCCCTGAAACGGAACACCGACGAGGTCGTCGCGAGGCTGCAGCGCCGAACGGCTGAGTCGGGGCAGACGCTCGACACGCTCGTCGAAGACAGCTTCGCGCGGGTCGGCTCGGTGTCGACGATCGCCGTGGCGCGCTGGATGGCGGGCGACGGCGAGGAGGTGGCGCGCGAGGTCGGTCGCGAGTCGTGGCGCATCTTCGGCCAACTGGCCGCGCAGCGCGCGGCGCCGCTGAACGAGGTCACCAAGCGCTGCCTGCGCTGGCGCGACGCCGCCGAGGAGGTGGTGCTGGAGCAGGCGCGCACGTTGGGGCTCTCCGAGGAGGTGCGCACGCAGGCGCTGGAGATGCTGCAGCGCAGCCTCGACGTGACGCTGGTTCGGATGTGCGAGTCCTTCGAGCAGGAGCGCCGTCGCGCCCACGAGGAGCTCTCCCGTCGCCAGGACGAGCTGGTGTTCCTCGCCACCCACGACCCCCTCACCGGCCTGCCCAACCGTACCCTGATTCTCGACCGCGTCGAGCAGATGCTGGTGCGCTCGCGCCGCAGCCAGACGCCTGTCGCGGCGCTGTTCGTGGACCTCGACAACTTCAAGAGCATCAACGACACGCTCGGCCACGGCGCCGGCGATCGGCTGCTGATGGCGGTGGCCTCGCGCCTGCGGCACACGATCCGCGAGACCGACGCGCTCGGGCGCCTCGGCGGCGACGAGTTCGTCGTGATCGCCGAAGGGATGTCGCTGGCCGCCGGCCCCGAGCTGATCGCCGAGCGCCTGCTGGAGGCGCTGGCGCCGCCGTTTCGCCTCGACGACGATGCCCAGACTGCGCGCCTGGCGGTGACTGCGAGCGTGGGGATCGCGATGGGCCCGCGCGACTCCGGCGAGGAGCTGCTGCGCGACGCTGACGTGGCGATGTACCGCGCCAAGTGGGACGGAAAGAACCGCTACGTGGTGTTCGAATCCACCATGCACGAGGCCGTGCAGAGCCGCCTGGAGCTGGAGATGGATCTGCGCGAAGCGCTCCAGCACGAGCAGTTCTTCCTCGTCTACCAGCCCACGTTCGACCTCCAGGACATGAACCCCACCGGCGTGGAGGCGCTGCTGCGCTGGAACAGTCCGCGGCGCGGGGTGGTGCAGCCCGACGACTTCGTGCCACTGCTGGAGGAGACCGGCATGATCGGCGAGGTCGGGGCGTGGGTGCTGCGCGAGGCCTGCCGCCAGGGCGCCGCCTGGCGCGCGGCGGGGCACGCGATCGGGATGTCGGTGAACGTCTCCGCGCGCCAGCTTGACACCGACGAGTTCGTCGGGCACGTCCGCGAGGCGCTACAGGCGAGCGGCCTCCAGGCGGGCGCGCTGACGTTGGAGATCACCGAGACGACGATCATGCGCGACGCCGAGCTGACGGTCGGCCGGCTGAAGCGGGTGAAGGAGCTGGGAGTGCGCATCGCGATCGACGACTTCGGCACGGGCTACTCCTCGCTCTCCCATCTCCAGCAGTTCCCCGTGGACGCGCTGAAGATCGACCGCTCGTTCATCGCCCGCCTGACGCAGAGCCCCGAAGGTGACACGCTGATCCGCACGCTCGTGCAGCTCGGCAAGGCGATGTCGATCGAGACGCTCGCCGAGGGCATCGAGCGCCAGCACGAGCTCACCCTGCTGCAGGATGAGCAGTGCGACTCAGGCCAGGGCTTCCTGTTCGCCCGTCCCCTGGACGCCGCCACGGCGGAGGCCTTCTTTCGTACCTGGCACGGCAACCTCGCGGAGACGTTCTCCCAGGAGGCGCTGTAGGGCTCAGGCCACCGCTGCCGTAGCGTTGTGGTTGAACGACCCCACCTCGCGCTCTGACAGCGAGCTGGAGGGCGGGTGCTCTGCGAGCGTCGCGAGGCTGCGGTGGAGGTCCGCCAGCAGCAGGTCGGCCATGTCGCGGCTGAAGCCGTGGCGCACGAGGATCCGCTGGATCGCCAGGTCCTCCAGGTGGGCCGGCAGCGTATAGGCGGGCACCAGCCAGCCGTGGGCGCGCAGGCGGTCGGCCACGTCGAACAAGTTGAAGGCGTGCTCCACACCGTCGGTCAGCTTCCACGACACCGCGGCGATGCCCCTGTCCGGGTCGCCGGCGTGCACGAGCTCGAACGGACCGCACTTGGCGATCTCGTGCCCCAGGTACGCGCAGGTCTCATAGGTGGCGCCGTGCACGCGCCTGTACCCCTCGCGCCCCAGGCGGATGAAGTCGTAGTACTGGGTGACGACCTGGCCGCCGGGGCGGGAGAAGTTGAGGTTGAAGGTCGGCATCTCGCCGCCGAGGTAGTTGACGTTGAAGATCATCCGCTCGGGCATGTCGTGTTTTTCGCGCCATACAGCCCAGCCGCAGCCCAGCGGCGCGAGGCCGGTCTTGTGCCCGGAGGCGTTGATCGACTTCACGCGATCGAGGCGGAAGTCCCACTCCAGGTCGGGCGCGGTGAAGGGGGCCAGCAGCGCGCCGCTGGCGCCGTCCACGTGCAGGGGGATGTCGAGGCCGCGCTCGGCTTGGAGGGCGTCGAGCGCCGCGGCGATCCCGGCTACGTCCTCGAACAGACCGGTGAACGTCTGCCCGAGCGTGGCGACGACCATGATCGTGTTCTCATCGCACCGTTCCAGGCACTGCTCCTTTTCCATCAGGTAGCGCCCCGGGTCCATCGGCACCTCGCGGATCTCCACGTCGAAGTAGCGCGCGAACTTCTCCCAGCACACCTGTACCGGGCCGCACACGAAGTTCGGGCTTCTCGGTGGGCTTGCCTTCGGCCGCGCGGCGCTCGCGCCAGCGGAACTTCGCCGCTAGGCCCGCCAGCATCGCGGCCTCGCTGGAGCCCGTGGTCGAGGTGCCGAGCGTGGTGCCCGGGTGCGGGGAGTGCCACAGGTCGGCGAGCATCCGCACGCAGCGTGCCTCGAGCTCCGCGGTCTGCGGGTACTCGTCCTTGTCGACGATGTTCTTGTCGAAGGACTCCGCCAGCAGCTTGAGCACCTCGGGCTCGGCCCACGTGGTGCAGAATGTCGCGAGGTTCATGCGCGCCACGCCGTCCAGCAGCAGCTCGTCGTGCACCAGTGCATACGCCAGGCGAGGGTCGGACTCGCGGGCGGGGAAGCGGTGCTTGGGCGCTCCGCGGCGGGCCATCAGCGACTCGTAGGGATCCTCCTCGTCGGTCTGCGTGCGGGTGTGCGGGTGCTCGCTCATGTGGGGCTCCTTGCGCTTGCTTTTGGCTCCGGGGAAAGGGTGCGTTCCAGGAAGGATGGCGGACCCGGCGTTCATGGTTGTGAACGCTCGCCTCCCGAAGGATGACTGATCTGGCCGTTCACGGTGGTGAACGAAAGTCGCGACCGATGGGTGATTGTGAGCGCTCCCCGCGCTCCTCATCATCGCTAGCACGACATACCGGGCCCCGGGGGCAGCGCTTACGGGCTCCGGAACACACAGGTCGTGGTGGGCCGCCGGAGCGCTCTTCTCGCGAAGAGCGTGGCGCAGTTAGCCAAAGGCCGGCGAGCCGCAACCGCCTGGGAACAAGCAACGGAAACGCAAACCATGGATGGAGGAAGCTCCGTGCTCATCAAGGACATGCACGCTCGCGAGAGCGCTCACATCGGCCTGCGCGCCAAAACCACACTCGACGAGTCACCCGAGGCGATGCGCCAGGTGCGCCTCGCGATCGCGCGAGCGAAGGAGGGCGACCGCGATGCGCTGCGTCTGTTGTACGTGCGCTACTGCGACAACGTGTACGGCTACGTGCGCTCGATCGTGCGCGACGAGAAGGAGGCCGAAGACCTCACCCAGCATGTCTTTCTGAAGCTGATCACGGTGATCTGCAAGTACGACGACCGCGGCATTCCCTTCTCCGGCTGGCTGCTGCGGCTCGCGCGCAACGTCGCGCTCGACCATTTACGCCGTCGCCGCGCGATCCCCGCGGAGGAGGTGTACGGTGCGGACACGCACATCGACGAGGTCGCCCAAGACCGCGCGCGCAACCTGCGCACGGCGCTCGACTCGCTCCCCGAGGAACAGCGCAACGTCGTGGTGATGCGTCACGTGATTGGGCTCACCCCGCCGGAGATCGCCGAGCGGATGGGTCGCTCGGAGAGCTCGATCCACGGTCTGCACCACCGCGGCCGTCGGGCGTTGCAACAGGAGCTGATCCGGCTGGAGTCGGCGCCGGCGACCGCCGCCGTGGCGGCCTGAGCGAGGGAACATGTCTACGAGCCTCGCTTCCCCACAGCTCGCTCCCCCGTCGGCTGCTCTACCGCCCGTGCCGGGGGGTGCCGCCGGCTCCCCCGCCGCGCTCACCCCGCAGGTGCCGTTCACACGGATGGACAACGCCGACCCCGCGCTGCTCGAGGAGCTGCTGGGGGCGGTGCGAGAAGTGGCCGAGCAGGGTGCCTTCACGCTCGGCCACCACGTGGAGGCTTTCGAGCGGGAGTTCGCTGACTACTGCGAGAGCGACCACGCGATCGGCGTCTCCTCCGGTACCGAGGCGCTCGCGCTGGCGCTGCGGGCGCTGGAGATTGGCCCCGGAGATGAGGTGGTGGTACCGACCAACTCCTTCATCGCCACCGCCGAGGCGGTGAGCGCGGTGGGCGCCACGCCGGTGCCGGTGGACGTGGAGCCCGACTCGCATCTGATCACCGCCGAGCTCCTCGCGGGCGCACTCACCCTGCGCACGCGCTGCGTGATCCCCGTGCACCTGTTCGGGGCCACGGTCGATCTCGACCCGATCCTCGCGCTCGCCGGCGAAGCGGGCATCGAGGTGATCGAGGACGCCTGCCAGGCGCACGGCGCGCGTTACCGCGGCGCGCGGGTCGGCGCGCACGGCGCGCTCGGCTGCTTCAGCTTCTACCCCGCCAAGAACCTCGGCGCGTGGGGCGACGGCGGCGCGGTGGTCACCTCTCGCCCGGAGCTGGCCGACCGTGTGCGGCTGTTGCGCGCCCACGGCGAGCGCCCGCGCTACCACCACAGCGTGGTCGGCTCGACCGCGCGGCTGGACGCGCTGCAGGCCGCGGTGTTGCGCCGCAAGCTGACGCGCCTCGACGGCTGGAACAACGAGCGCCGGCGCCTCGGCAGGACGCTGCGCGAGCGGCTCACGAGCGCGGGTGTGGGACGGGAAAAGATTAATGGGGGAGGGGGAGGGGTTGTGGTTGGCGCTGACACGCGCACGGTCGACCCGGTCCGTCTGCCCTTCCCGGAGGCCGACCATGTGTATCACCTGTTCGTGGTGCGTTGCGCACAGCGCGATCTGCTGCGCGAGCACCTCGGCGAGCAGGGGGTCGCGAGCGCCGTGCACTACCCCGTGCCGATCCACCGCACCGGTGCCTACGCCGATCTCGGCCTCGCGGAGGGCAGCCTCCCCGTGAGCGAGTCGGCGGCGCAGCGGATCTGCTCGTTGCCGATCTTCCCGGGGATGACCGACGCCGAGCTCGATCGGGTGGTCGGTGCGGTTGCGTCATTCGACGCGTTCGCGCAAAGCACAAAAGACGCCACACTGCCATCACGTTCATCAGATATATGAGCGTCGCCTCTACACAACCTGCGCAGCGGCTGTCGGTCTCCGTCGCGCGGCGCCCGATCACCGACGGCCTGCGGCGCACGCTAGACCTCGTCGTGGCGAGTGCGCTGCTGGCGGTGCTGGCGCCGCTGATGGCGCTGATCGCGCTGGCGATCCGGATCGACTCGCGCGGTCCCGCGCTCTTTCGCCAACGCCGCGTCGGGCGCGGGCAGCGGGAGTTCACGATCTTCAAGTTCCGCACGATGCGCACCGGCGCCGACACCGATCCGCATCGCCGCTACGTTCAGAACCTGATCGGCGGGCCCGCCAGCTCCGAGCGGGGAAAGCTGTACAAGCTCTCGGTCGATGACCGCGTCACTCGCGTGGGGCGCCTGCTGCGCTCCTGGAGCCTCGACGAGCTGCCGCAACTGATCAACGTGCTGCGCGGCGAGATGGCGCTCGTCGGGCCCCGGCCGGTGATCCCCTATGAGGTCGAGATGTACCCCGATGTCTACCTGCGGCGCTTCGCCGTCAAGCCCGGCCTCACCGGCCTGTGGCAGGTGAGCGGTCGCAACGAGCGCACCTACGACGAGATGGTGCGCTTCGACATCGAGTACGCCGACGGCGCCTCGCTGTTGGTGGATTTGCGAATTCTGTTCAAGACGGTGCCGGTCGTGCTCGGCCGGCAGGGGGTGGCGTAGATGTTTGAATCTGGTGATTCTCCGCGCGGCAGCTCGCACGACACGCAGTTGCGTCCCGCGGCGCGCATCGTGCCGCGGCAGGAGCCGATCGGCACCGCGGTTGTCGGCTACGGCTACTGGGGTCCCAATCTCGCGCGCAACGTGGCCGAATGCTCGCAGCTGCGCCTCGACGCGCTGTGCGACTCCGACCCCGCCCAGCTGCACCTCTTCCGCCGTCGTCACCCCGGCGCTCGCGCGGTGCGCGACCTCGACGCGCTGCTGGTGGATCCCGCGATCGAGGCGGTGGTGATCGCCACTCCGCCGCAGACGCACGCCGCGCTCGCGACCCGCGCGCTTCGTGCCGGCAAGCATGTGCTGGTCGAGAAGCCGCTCGCCACGCGCCTGCGCGATGCGCTTGACCTCGCCGAGCTAGCCGCCACGGCGGACCGCGTGTTGATGCCCGGGCACACCTTCATCTACAGCCCCGCCGTCAACGCGGTGCGTGATCTGATCCGCGGTGGCATCGTCGGGGACGTGCACTTCGTCACCTCATCGCGGATGAACCTCGGCAAGTACAACGGCGACGGCGTGGTGTGCGACCTCGCGCCGCACGATCTCTCGATCCTCCTGTATTGGCTGGAGCAGCCGGTTGTGGAAGTTGCCGCCTCCGGCTCGAGCGTGCTGCGACAAGGGGTCTCGGAGACGGCCTTCATGACGCTCACCTTCGCGCACGGGCAAACCGCAAACGTGCAGATCTCCTGGTTGGCGCCGCGCAAGGTCCGCCAGATGATCGTCGTCGGTAGCCAGCGGATGGTGCAGTACGACGACACCGCCTCCGATGAACCGGTGCGGATCTACGACCGCGGCATGGACATGTTGCCGCCGACGCCCGCCAACTTCGGCGAGCACCAGCTGATCTACCGCACCGGCGACGTGGTGATCCCGCGGATCGAGCCGCGGGAGCCGCTGCGCCTGGAGCTCGAAGACTTCGCCCACGCGATCCGTACTGGCGAGGAACCGCGCTCCAGCCTTGCATTGGGGATCGAGATCGTCGCCACGGTGGAGCTCGCCGAGGCGTCGATGCGCGCCGGCGCGAAGCCACTGGCGCTCGTTCAGCCCGCCGACCGGGTGGCCGCCTGAGGATCTCAATGCCCGAGCTCGCCCCCACTCCCACTAATCCGCGCTGGACGCACGTCGCCGAGGAGCCCACGCTGCGCGGCGCCGGCAGCGGCCTCGCGGTCTCTCCTTCGAGCGTGATCGACGGCGCCGGACGCGCCACGTCGCCCTCTAGCGGGATCGCTGGTGCCGGTCTCGCCGCAAACGGGGCTCTGCGCGAGCGCATCACCGGGCGCTCCACGCGCCCGCGCGTGCTCTCCGTGATTGGGGCCCGCCCGGAGATCATCCAGGCCGCCCCCGTCTGTGAGGCGCTCGCGCCGGTTGCCGAGGAGATCCTCGTGCACACCGGCCAGCACTACGACGAGGCGATGTCCGAGAGTCAGATCCTCGCCACCCGCCTGCCCCGTCCCCGGCACAACCTTGGGGTTGGCTCGCGGGCGCGTGAAGCGCAGCTGGACCTCGCGCGCGAGCGCCTGGAAGAGCTGATCCGCGCCGAACGCCCGGCGGCAGTGATCGTCCGCGGGGATACCAACGCGACGCTCTCCGGCGCGCTGGCCGCAGCCACGTGCGGCGTGCCGCTCGTGCACGTCGAGGCTGGGTTGCGCTCCTATCGCGCGGAGATGCCCGAGGAGCACAACCGGATCGAAACCGACCGGCTCTCGCAGGTGCTCTGTGCGCCCACGGAGGGCGCGCGGCGCAACCTCGAAAGCGAAGGTGTGGCGGGCGAGATTCATGTCACCGGCGACCCGCTGTGCGACACGCTCGAGAGCTGGCGCGCGCGCGTGCGCCCCGCCGGCGCCGGCGACTACCTGCTAGCGACCGTGCACCGCAATTACAACACCGATTTCCCCGAGCGGCTGGCAGCGGTGCTGGCCTGCCTTGGGCGCGCGCCGTTGCCGGTGCTGCTGCCGCTGCATCCCCGTACGCGCGCTGCGATCGACAGCTGGGGTCTCCAGGCGCCGGCGAATGTGAAGCTGATCGAGCCCGTCACCTACACGCGGATGCTTGAGCTCGAGCGCGGCGCGCGCGCGATCGCCACCGACTCCGGCGGCGTGCAGCGCGAGGCCTACCTGTGGGGCGTGCGCTGCATTACCTTGCGCGAGGAGACCGAGTGGGTCGACACGGTGGAGACCGGCTGGAACACGCTTGTGGGATGCGACCCCGATGCGTTCGCCACCGCGCTGCGCACGCCGCTGCCCTTGGAGCGTCCCCCGATCTTCGGCGACGGCCATGCCGCGCGGCGGATCGCCCAAGTGGTCATCGACTACCTGGGACGCTCACACCAAACCCTGGGGGAAGGGACGTCGGAGCCCGGCGGCGAGGCCGCATCGCTCGCCGTCGGGATCGGCGTGGGGGCGCGGGCATGACACGCCTCTCTTTCCACCAAAGCAATCTCATGGACGAGACCAAAGGAGCAGGCAATGGATGAGCTGGGCATCGGATTGATCGGCGTCGGGCGGATGGGCGCCTACCACGTCGAGACTTGGGAGCGGATTGCCGCGGGACGGCTGGTGGCCGTGGCCGACCCCGACGAGTCGACCGCCCGCGCGCGGATCGGTCGGCGGCCGATCGAGTGGGTCGGCGATCACCGGTGGCTGCTTGAGCGCGCCGACGTCGACGCGGTCTGCATCTGCGCCCCTTCCGAGCATCACTCCCGGCTCGCGTTGGAGGCAATCGCCGCCGGCAAGCACGTGTTCGTCGAGAAGCCGATCGCCACCGCCCTGGAGGATGGGCTGCGGATGGCCGCCGCTGCGCGCCTGGCGCACCTGAAGCTGATGGTCGGTCACGTCGAGCGCTTCAACCCCGCCGTCGGCAAGCTCGCGGAGCTGATCCGCGAGGGCCGCATCGGGCGCGTCTTCCGTGCCCACGCCACTCGTGTTGGGCCGTTGCCCGTGCGCATCCAGGACACCGGCGTGGCGATCGACCTTGCCACGCACGACCTCGACCTGATGCAGTTCGTGCTCGACCGCGACATCACCTCGATCTACGCCGACGGCTCCCGCTGCGTGCACCCCTCCCAGGAGGACTTGATCGCGTGCCTGCTGCGCTTCGGTGACGATGGGCCGCTCGGCCTGCTGGACGTCAACTGGCTGACGCCGGAGAAGCGCCGCGAGATGACCGTGATCGGCGAGGGCGGGATGTTGAGCGCCTCCTACCTCACCCAGGACGTGTGGTTCACGGAGTCCACCGGCGCGCCCACCGGCTGGAGCGAGCTCGCGCGGATTCGCGGCGACGCCGAGGGTGCGGCTGTGCGCTTCGCGCTGCCGCGCGTCGAGCCGCTGCAGGCCGAGCTGACGGCGTTCGCGCGCTGTGTGCTCGACGATACCCCCGAGCCGGTCAACGCACAGGACGGCTGCCGTGCGCTCGCCGCTGCGCTCGCCGTCCGCGACTCCGCCGCCAACAACCGTCCCGTCACCCTGCTCGACATGCCGACTCCCCGGCACGTTCGCATCGCCGCCTGAGGGGGAGGTGGATGTATTTATTTTGGCCCTAGAACACTTCACAAAATGAAGCAGGAGGGCCGGTGTAGATGTATTGGTTTTGCCCCCAGTACACTTTACAAAATGAAGTGTTCTGGGTCCCAAAACAAAGCAATTCCAACCCAGCCCACCACTTCACAAAATGAAGTGTTCTAGGCCCAAAAAATAAACACACAACTTCCTGCCACCCCTGATTCCACGATCCACCGCACGCCGATTCCACCCTCCCCCGCACCCCTGATTCCACGATCCACCGCACGCCGATTCCACGATCCACCGCACGCCGATTCCACCCTCCCCCGCACCCCTGATTCCACGATCCACCGCACGCCGATTCCACGATCCACCGCACGCCGATTCCACCCTCCCCCGCACCCCTGATTCCACGATCCACCGCACGCCGATTCCACGATCCACCGCACGCCGATTCCACCCTCCCCCGCACCCCTGATTCCACGATCCACCGCACGCCGATTCCACGATCCACCGCACGCCGATTCCACCCTCCCCCGCACCCCTGATTCCACGATCCACCGCACGCCGATTCCACGATCCACCGCACGCCGATTCCACCCTCCCCCGCACCCCTGATTCCACGATCCACCGCACGCCACCAGGAGACCACCATGATCCGCTTCGTCATCCCCGCATACAACGAGCGCGAGAACATCCCGCGCCTGCTCGCCGACCTCGCGCCGGTCGCCCGCGAACTGGGTGCCCGCGTGATCTTCGTCGACGACGGCTCCACCGACGGCACCGCCGAGGCGATCGCCGAGCACGGCGACGCGCTGCACCTCGCGGTGGTCACCCACTCCGTGAACCGCGGCCTTGGCACTGCGATCAACTCCGGCCTGCGCGCCGCGCTGGGGGAGTCCCAGGACGGTGATGCGATCGTCACGCTGGAGGCCGACAACACCTCTGACCTCGCCGACCTGCCGCGGATGCTGGAGCGCTTTCACGAAGGCGCCGACGTGGTGCTCGCCTCGGTGTACGCGCCCGGGGGCCGGATCCTTGGCGTCGCCCCCTGGCGCCTGGCGGCATCCAAAGCGGTCTCGGGCGCCTTCCGCTACGCCGGCGGCCTGCACGAGATTCACACGCTCTCCTCGCTTTACCGCGTCTACCGCGCCGGCACCCTGCGCCGCGCCTCGGAAACCTACGGCTACCTGCTGGTGCGCGAGCCCGGCTTCGCCGCGAACGTGGAGCTGCTGCTGAAGCTCTACAACGCCGGCGCCAAGGTCGAGGAGGTGCCGACGGTCAACGACTGGTCTCGGCGCATGGGCGTCTCGAAGATGAGCCTCTCGCCTACCGTCCTCGCGTACGGCCGGTTGATGGCCGCCCACCTCGTGGGACGCATCCAGCCGCCGCCAATCTCCCCGCTGGGCAGCGAGGAGCTCGCGTCCCGCGCCGAAGAGCGGCCTACAGCTCAACTACGGGCGATCGCCGGCGGGCGATGAACGACAGGCAGGAATCGGGCGGGGGTGGGCAGGTCCCCCATATCGGCGTGGTAGGCGCCGGGCATCCTCGGCACCGTGCTGGCGCTGCGCCTCGCCGAAGGCGGCGCGAAGGTGACGCTGCTGGAGCGCGCCCCCACCCCCGGCGGCCTCGCCGGGGCGTTTGACTTCGGGGGCCATCGCATCGACCGCTTCTACCACGTGATCGTCCCCTCCGACGAGCGGATGATCGCGCTCGCCGATCAGCTCGGGCTCTCCGATCGGTTGAGCTTCACGCCCGTCGGGGTCGGCTTCTTCGTCGACGGCAAGATGCACCCGTTCAACGGCATCGGCGACTTCCTGCGCTTCCCCCCGCTCTCGCCGCTGGGCCGTGCGCGCCTCGCGTGGTTCGTGCTGCACTGCCAGCTGCGTCGTAACTACGACGCGCTCGAGCGTCTGCCGCTGGAACGGTGGCTGACGCGCCACTGCGGCCGGCGCGTGGTGCAGCGTATCTGGCGTCCGCTGCTGGACTCCCGTTTCAACTCCCACCATGAGGAGCTGCCGGCCACCTACCTGTGGGCGCGCACCAACCGCATGCGCTCCGCCCGCGACGGCCGCTCCGCCGGCGAGACGATGGGCTGCCTGCGCGGCGGCCACGAACAGCTCGTGCTGGCCGCCGCCGAGCGCGCCCGCGAGCTCGGCGTCGACGTCCGCCTCGGGGCCGGCGTGGAAGGGCTAGTGCGCGACGGCGACGGGGCGGTCACCGGGGTGCGCGTCGACGGCGAGGACGAGCGCTTCGACCTGACGATCCCCACGCTGCAGCCGCCCGCGCTGCGCCGGCTGCTGCCAGAGGAGCTGCAGCCCCTACTCGGCGCCTACCCCGAGCGCTACCTCGGCGTCGTCTGCCTGATCCTCAAGCTGCGCCGCTCGCTGACGCCCTACTACTCGATCAACATCTGCGACCCCACCCCAATCACCACGGTGGTCGAGACCTCCCACGTGGTCGGCACCGACCACACCGACGGGCTGCGCCTCGCCTACCTCCCCAAGTACTGCGACCCCGACAGCCCCGAGTTCGCCGAGGACGACGAGACTGTCTACCGCCGCTACACCGAGATGCTCGCCCGGCTCGTGCCCGATTTCAGCCACGAGGACGTGGTCGACTGGACGGTCCAGCGCGCGCCGCTGGTAGAGCCGGTCCACGCGCTCGACCACGAGCCGCGCACCGCGCCGATCTGGCCCGGGGTCGAGGGCCTGGCGCTAGCCTCCGCCAGCCAGATCTACCCGCGCCTGCTGAACGGCGAGTCGGTCCTCGGCCTCGCCGAGCGGGTTGCCGCGGAGGCGCTGGACCGCGTGCAGGTCGGCCGCGAGGCCGCCGCTGCTTCGGTTCCTCAGGCGCTCGTAGCCTGAGCGTCGGCGGGCGCTGGCCGCTCAGGGTCGGGGAGTGCGAGCGGAATGGCCGCTCAGGGTCCGAGGAGTGCGAGCGGAATGGCCGCCACGCTGTCGGATCTACGGTAGGCGAATCTACCCGTATAGACCACGATCCGGTCGACCAATCTGTCGCCTATCTGCTGATAGAGCCAGTTGAGGTGCGCCACGTCGTGGTCATCGACAGTGTTGGCCAGCTTTGCCTCGATCGCGATGCACGACCGGTTCTCGCCTTCGACGATCAGATCGATCTCGTGATCGCCGTTCTTGGTGCGCAGGTGGCCGACCCTGGCGTTGGCGGCATCGGCGTAGACCCGCACCGACTGGGTCACAAGCGACTCGAAGAGCGCACCGAGCCACGTGCCGGCGGCCGCCGAGACGCGGCTGCCCTGGCCGCGCAGCAGGCCGGTTATGTCGATGCCCACGAGCCGCGCGGCGATCGCCGGGTCGACCAGATGATGCTTGGGGGTGTAGGTGAGTCGCTTGAGAGGGGCAAAGGTCGGTATCCACGCCTCCACCGGATCGAGGACGAAGATCCGTTGCAGGTGCTCTCGATATGCAGTGGCGGTCTGGCGTGCGGGCTTGTCGCCTTCGCCCGGGGTGGCGGCGTCGAGGATGGTGCTGTACGTGGCATTTGTAGCCGTTGCCGCCGCGTACGCGGCCAGCCACGCTCGCAGCGCGCCCGGGCGGCGAACGCTGACGCCATTCTCCGGCAGCTCACGCTCAATGATGCGCGTGACATAGCTGTCGAGTTGAAGCTGCCGCGCCCGCGGGGGTAGGTCGCGGATGCCGGGGAAGCCGGACCGGAGGATCTCATCGGCGTAGGTCGGCACACCGATGTCGGAGGTTCCACCAATCTCGGGCGATTCGCAGTTCAGCAAAGCTCTCAGTGAGACGGTTGGGCAATAGGCGCCACGCTCCCCGAATGCCATCGGTCGCATCGCCACGCTGACGATCCGGCCCGCACCGGAGTGGATGCGGACCCCCGGGGCCACGCCCGCAGACCCGGCCAGCAGGAAGCGTGCTCCGGTGGGGTCGTCGTCGACCGCTCGGCGAACGCGGTCCCACACGCTGGGCTCGAGTTGCCACTCATCGATCAGCACGGGCGGGGGTACCTTTGTAACGAGGTCGAGGTCGCCCGCGAGGGCTGCGTGCTCGTTCGGGTTGTTGAGCGACAGCACTGTCGCGGCACGCTGAGTTGCCGTGGCCGTCTTTCCGACGCCCTTGGCTCCCTCCAAAGCGATCGCCGCCAGGTGGGGGAAAAGCTCGTCAAGCGTCTCGTCGATGATCCGTCGCCTGTAGGCCACCCCCACAAACTAACATACAGACGGACATCTATCTAACATCTGGACGAGCTTCTATCTAACATCTGGACGCCAACCTACTCCTATTTGCTCCTCGACACCGCGCGGCGACATCCGTCTCGCACGAGAGGGGAGTCGGCCAGCGAGATCGTCGGCGTCTCCCTGGAGTCCTGCTACGTCGGGCTCAGCGTCTTCGCTCGCAGGACCGCGGGATTTGCGCGATGTGTGGCTCCCGTGAGCTCGTCCACCAGCGCGAGATACCGCGCGCGCTGCTGCTCCCAAGCGATCCCAGCAAGCTTCTGCGTAGCCCGCGCGGCACGCTCCCGCGCCGCGCCGGGGTCGGCGCAGACCGACTCGATCGCACGGGCCAGATCGACCGGGTCGCCCGGCGTGAACTCGTGCAGCTCACGCTCGGAGAAGTAGCCGGAGATGCCGGGCAGCCGTGAGGAGACGACCGGCAGGCCCATGTGGATGTACTCCAGCAGCTTGACCGGCAGCAACAGCTCGGTGAAGCGGTCGTGTAGCGTCGGCACCACGCCGATGTGCGCGGCCTCGAGCTCCGCTGGAATGTGCTCGAACGGCACCGGCCGCGGCGCCACGTCGATCCGCTCGGGGTCGATCTCGGCCGCCAGCGCGGCGAGACGGTCGCGGTCTTCGCCCGATCCACACACGCGCAGGTGCAGCCGCGGGGCTTGTCCGCTCGAATGGCCGCTCGATGCGCCCCCGCCAAGGCGTCCGCTCGGGCCGCGCCCGGCGGGCTGCCCGCTTGACTCACGCTCGTTCAAGTGCCGCCACGCTTCGATCAGGGTCTGCACCCCGAAGCGGGGCGCCAGGCCGCCGTGGTAGAGAACCCGCAGCGGGCCCTCCGCCGGCCAGGGCACAGGCGCGCGGGCGGGGCCGAAGACGCGCTCGTCGGGCGAGTTCATCACTACCGTGGTGCGGCCCACGCCGACGCCGCGGCCTTCGACCCGTAGGCGGGCCTGGTCGGTCACCGTGACCACGCGGCTCGCGAGCCGGGCGCTCAGGCGCTCCTCGACTTCGAGCAGCGCTTCCAGGCGATCGCCCTCGGGGCGGCCGTACTTGGTGGCGAACAGCTCCGGGAAGGTGTCGTGCATGTTGAGGATCACCGGCGTCCCGCGCAGCCGCGGCCCGAGCGCCGTGGCGGTGAGTAGGTCGGGCATGTTGTGGACCTCGACGAGGTCGAAATGCCGACGCATGTCGAGCGCCGTGAGACGCCACAGCGCCCGCGCCAAGAAGCGGCCATAGTCGCGCAGGTAGGCGCTCGCGCCGCCGGCCGCCTTCTCGGCGGCGACCGGGTGCACACGGATCACGCCGTCGCCGACGCGCAGCTCTTCGCGCTCGCCCACACACACCAGATCGACTTCGTCGCCCCGTTCGGCCAGCGCGCGCGCTTGGCGCTGGATACGCGAGTCCAGGCGGAAGTCGGAGATGTGCACCATCGCCACACGCAGCCGGCGCCGCGGGACCTCGCGCGGATGCGATCCGTTGCGCCGGCTCCCGGGTGCTCGGCCCCCGGCCTCCATCGTGGTGGGCTCTGCGGAGCTCAACACAGCGCTACCTCCCCCCCGTCGCCGACGTTCAGGCGCAGCGCGCGGGGCAGCGAGAAGTCACGGAAGACGCGCGCGTCGCAGCCGACGACGCTACCCACGAGGCGTCCGCCGATGTGCGTGATGCTCGCGCGGGGCAGGATGATCGAGCGCTCGATCTCGGCGCCTTCGATGTGGACGCCCGCTCCGATCGAGGTGTACGGGCCGATGTAGGAGTCCTGTACTACCGCGCCCGCCCCGACGACGGCGGGGCCGACGATCACGCTCGACTGTACGCACGCCGTGGGGTCGAGTTGCACGCAGCCCTCGATCCGACTCTCGTCATCGCCGGCAGCTTGCCAGGTGCCGGCTCCGAACGCGCCCGGCTCCTCGCGCTCGCGGGTCACCAACGCTTCGAGCACCAGCCGGTTGAGCTCCAGCAGGTCGGCCGCGGCGCCGCTGTAGCGGCGCCAACCCCGCACGCGCTCGACTTGCACTCGCCCACCCGCCCGGGCCAGCCGCTGGGCCACGCCTGCCAGATCGAGCTCGCCGCGCTGCCACCACCTTGCTCCGGCGGCGCGGCGCAGCGCGCCGGGTCCAAACAGGCAGGCGCCCGCCAGCTCGAGCTCACAATCCTTGGTGGACTCGCCGACCAGGCGCAGCAGCCGTCGGGCCGAAAGGCCGATCGATCCTCCGGCGCCCGACTGCCGGTGGACGAGCATCACCAGGTCGGGAGTGCCCGCGTGCAGCAACTCCACGAGCGGCTCCAGCGGCTGGGCGAGCAGGCCGTCGGCGGCGTGCACGATGCAGGGCGCGTCGCCGACCAGCTCCACGGCCTGCGCGAGCGCCTCCTTCACCGCGTCGGGCTGCGGCACGTGGGGCACGTACTCGACCGTCAGTCCCGCGGGTCCCTCCGCGGCGACGCACGCTCGCACCGCGGAGAGCTCTCGCGCGGAGACGATCAGCGCCGCTTCGCTCGCGCCGGCGCGGCGGATCGCCTCCAGCGCATGACACACGATCGGCCGGTTGCCGACGCGCTGGAGCGCGGCGTCTGCGCGGCTGTCCCCGTGAGCGAGGGGCGCCGGCATGATCACCCCCTTGAGGATCATGTCCATGTCCAGATAACGCCCCGCGCGCAACGCTGCTCGCGCCACGGGGCGGCCAATAAAAGTTCGGCGGCGGAAAAGATCGCCGCGAGGCACCTCGTTGCTTTCACGTACAGGCGGGCGGACCGGACCCGAGAAAGCGAGTCGATCGATGGAACTGAGCGAGATCATCAAGACCCTGAAGGCGCGCTGGATCGCGACGGGCATCGTCGTCGTGCTCGCCGTGGGCGCCGCGCTCGCCGCAAGGCTGACCTCGCACAACGTCCCCACCGGCGTCGCCACGACGCAGGTGCTCGTCGACTCGCCGAGCTCGGAGCTCGCCAACCTCAACCAGAATCCCACGCCGCTGATCTCGCGGGCATCGGTGTTCGCGCAGGTGATGACGAGCAGCACCGTCCTGAACGACATCGCCAAGGCCGCCGGCATCCCCGCCACTCAGCTGACGGCATCCGGGCCCTACAGCGGCTCGGGCGAAGTGCTCGACACGATCACCCCGGCCGAGGCTCGCAGCAGCCAGTTGGTGAGAGAAAAGGCGCCCTACCGCCTGACGTTTGTGGCACAGCAAAACGAGCCCGTGATCACCGCCACGGTGCAGGCTCCGACCGAGGTGGACGCCGCCAACGTGGCGAACGCCATATACACCGGCACCAGGGCGTATGTGGAAACGGCCCAGCGCGAAGGGAGCACGCCCAGCGAACACAAGGTGACGCTGCGCCAGCTCGGTTCCGCGGAAGCGGCCACCGTCAACAGCAGCTCGCGCAAGACACTCGAGATCGCCGCCTTCCTGGGCGTGCTGATCCTTGGCCTGCTGCTGATCATCGCCTTCGAGGGAATGCGCCAGCGCGACCGCGAGCTGGCCGGCCTGCAGCGCAACTTCGACGCGGAGCTCGAAGCGGTGGCCTTCGATCCGCGCCATCAGCGCCCGGTGGCCACGGCGGGGGAGCGGCGGCCGTGAGGGCCGTTGCGAAGCCGTCGTGCGCTCGCTGAGGAACCGTCCCCTGGGGCAGGGCTCGCGGGCGGTGCAATCGCCCGCCGGCAATGGCGCGCGGCCCGCGGCGCGCCCGGCGCTCGCTCCGGCCTGGCGGCGACTGCGGCCGCTCGCCGCGCTGCTGGCACTCGCTGCGCTGGCGGCGGTGCTGGCCGGGTACAAGCCCTCGCTGAGCCCGCCGGGGCTGCACCCGCGCGGCGTGACGCTGGCCTCCGCGCACGCGCAGCTGCTGGTGGACTCCTCCCAATCGGAGGTCGCCGACATCGAACAGATCACCGAATTCCGCGCCACGCTGGCCGCGGAACTGGCGCTCAACTACACGCTGTACCTGCAGAGCGATACCGCCACCGGGACGCTCGGCCAGGATATCGGCTTGGGGGATCGCCACGTCGCCGCGTCGGGCCCGTACACGCTGTTGCTGGGCCAGACCAACTACGCGCCCACCCGGCCCAGCCCGCCGCAGCCGCAGACGGTCGACCACTCCTACCGCTTGCTCGTAGACGTGGACGGGGCTCGGCCGATGATCGACCTGTACGCCCAAACGCCCACGGTGCACTCAGCGGTCGCGCTGGTGAACGCGGCGCGTGCGGTGCTGCAGAGCTACGTCTCCGAGCAGCAGACCGGCCACCCCCTGGCCGCGGGCGAGGCGGTGGTGCTGCGCCCGCTCGGGCCACCGATCGCGGGGGTCGTAGATCCGGGAGTGCGCTGGCAGCTGATGGTGTTCGCGTTCGCGCTGGTGCTGCTGGTCGGCGGCAGCCTGTTGTGGGCGCGGCGTTACCGCCGGGGACGGCGGCTGCGCGACAGCGCCGCAACCGCGGAGCTCGACCGCCTCGACGACCCGCCGGGTGCGGAAGAAGACGCGTGGCCGCACACCAAACGGGTGCTGCCGTGGGGCCTCGCCGGGTTCGTCGCGATGTTGTTCCTCGTCCCGTTCGACGCGATCGACTTGCCGGTGCACCTGCCCGTCAACAGCACGCTCGACCGCCCGGTGGTGATCGCACTGGCGATGTTGTGGCTGTGCAGCCTCGCGCTAATCAGCGGTGCCGCCCGCCCGCGGCTGAAGCTCACGCCGGTGCACTGGGCGCTGCTGGCGTTCTTCGCGGTGGCGCTGCTCAGCTTGGCATTCAACGGCAGCGCGCTGGCCAACATGGACGAGGTGTCGCTGGTCGTCAAGAAGCTGGCGCTGTTGGTGTCGTACATCCTGTTCTTCTTCATTGTCGCCTCCGTGCTGCGCCCGCGCGAGGTGCCGCGCTTCGCGGCGCTGATGGTGGGGCTCGGCGTCGTCGTCGCCGTCGGTACGATCATCGAGTACCGCTTTCACTACAACCCCTTCTACGAACTGTGGGGCAAGGTGCTCCCGGTGACCAAGCCGACGGGCTTCGACTCGATCGACTCGATCGGCCGCCTGGAGGTGTACGGGCCGACGCTGCAGCCGTTGGAGTTGGCGGCGATGCTGGCGATGATGCTGCCGTTTGCGATCATCGGCGCGCTCGACTCACCCACCAAACGACGGCGCATGCTGTATGTAATCGCCATCGCGCTGCTGCTCGCCGGTGGCGTGGCCACCGCCCGCAAGACCAGCCTCGTGGTGCCGCTCGCCGTCGCCGTGATCATGGTCGCCTACCGTCCCCGCCAGGTGGGGGGGCTGGTGGTGAAGCTCGGGGTGGTGTTGCTGATACTGGTGCACTTCGCCGCGCCCTCCGCGCTCGGATCGGTGATCAGCCAGCTCGAACCGGGCCACGTCAACACCGCGCTCACGACCACCGATCGCACCGCACGCTACGACGCGGTGATACCCGACATCCTGCGCCACCCGCTGATCGGGCGCGGGTATGAAAGCTACGCCCCGCAGAAGTACCGCATCCTCGACAACGAGTACCTCGGGCTGCTGATCACCGTGGGGCTGATCGGCGCGCTGTGCTACCTCGGCGTGTTCATCGCGATGCTGGCCGCCGCCCACCGCACGATCCGCGGTCCCGACCCGCGGCGCGCGGGGCTGGCGCTGGCGGCCTTCGCCACGGTCGCCGCGATCATGATCGCGAGCTCCCTGTTCGACGTGCTGTCATTCCCGCACGTCCCCTACCTGCTGCTGTTCGTGGGTGCGATGATCCTCGCCCTGCGCGAGCCCTCGCCCGCGACCGAGCCCGCACGCCTCTTCACCGTGCGCCCCCGCGACTCGGCCGGCCCGAGCGCAGGAGACGGCCTGGGTCTCGACCCCTTCCCGCTCGCCCCGGCGCCCGTGCGCCCCCGCGAGCGCGAGCCGGTGCTGAGCGGATAGGCGGTTGTGCGGATCGCGCATGCGCGATCCGGGCAGAGCCGCATGCGGCTCTGCCAGACGGCCCGCATGCGGGCCGTCTGCGGTGGGCGCATGCGCCCACCGGCGGCCGGCGCATGCGCCGGCCGAACAACCCCCACGCGGAATCGATCTACGCTGCGGCAGCGACGGCGGGTGGCGACTCGACCGAGCGGGCGCCGTCGACGAACAGCTGCTGCCAGCGCTCCAGCAGCATCAGGCAGAAGAGGCGTTGGTCGGCCTTCTTGCCGGCGGCGCCCGCGTCTGTCAGCAGCGCGCGCACCGCGGTGGCGTCGTACTGGCCGCGGGCCAGCGCGTGCGGGTCGAGCAGGGTGTCGCTCAGCAGCGCGTCGGAGTGCACGCGCAGCCATGCGCCCAGCGCGGAGTGAAAGAAGCCGCGCTTGCGCTTGTTGATGATCTCCGCGTCCACCAGGCCGGCGGAGGCGCGTTTGAGCAGCTCCTTGCGCCGGCCCCACCACACCTTGCGGTGGTCGGGCAGTTCGGTGCAGAAGCGCACCAGCGCGGGGTCGAGGAACGGGACGCGCACCTCCAGCGAGGCGGCCATCGACATCTTGTCGAAGTACAACAGCATGTTGTCCACCAGCGCCATGCGCGTGTCGAGCGCCAGGGTCTGCGCCAGCGCTCCGCGTGCGCCGGCGGGCAGCTGGGCGTGGATCGCGCTCGCCAGCTCCTGCTCGGTCGAGCGTGCGCGGAAGTTCTCGCTCAGCAGGGCGGCGCGGTCGGCTGGCTCCATCACGCGGCTCATCGCCAGCAGGCGCGTGGCGGGGTCCTCGGTGCTGAGCGCCTCCAGGCCGCGGGCCGCCGTGCTGCCCGGGGTTGCGTGCGCGCCGGCGGCGGCGAGCGCTTTGCGCACGGCGCCGGGGCTGCGTCCGATCGCGGCGGCGAGCGCAGCGATCTGGTGCTTGCGATAGCCGCCCAGCAGCTCGTCGGCGCCCTGGCCGGAGAGGGCGACCGTCACCGACTCGCGTGCCAGCCGAGAGAGCAGCAGGAAGCCGAGGAACGAAACGTCGGCGATCGGTTCCTCCAGATGCCACAGCGCCTCGTCGAGCAGCTCGGGGTGCTCGGTGGCGGAGGTGAGCAGTTCGTGGTGGTCGGTGCCCAGCCGCTGCGCCACCTTGCGCGCGTCGCCGAGCTCGTTGGCGTCGGCGTCCTCGACGAAGCCGATCGAGAACGTCTTCACCGGCCGCGGCGAGTGCTCGGCCATCAGCGCGGTGATCAGCGAGGAGTCGAGGCCACCGCTGAGCATCGAGCCGAGCGGGACGTCGCTCACCATCTGCCGGTGGGTGGCGGCGCGCAGCAGCTCCAGCAGGCGCTCGCGGTCCTCGTCCCAGCTCTGCCCCTTGCGCCGCGGGGGCGGCTCTCCGACCCCAGTCACGGACGGCACCCCTGCGCGTTTGCCGGCGGTGCCCACCGTAGATCGGCTGCCATTCGCGTGCGGCGAGTCTCCGCCGAACATCGACCAGTAGGTGTGCAGCGTCGGCTCGCCCGCGCCCTCCCACACCGCCACCGTCGCGGGCATCAACTTGCGCACTCCCGCGAACAGCGACAGCGGGCCCGGCACGTACCCGAAGGCGAGGAACAGCTCCGCCGCCTGCGGATCGAGCTCGGGGCGCAGCAGGCCGCCCGCGATCAGCGCCTTCACCTCCGAGGCAAACGCCAGGCCGTCAGGACCGAGCGAGTAGTACAGCGGCTTCACCCCGAGCTGGTCGCGCGCCAGCACCAGCCGGCGCCGCGGCGCGTCCCACAGCGCGATCGCGAAGATGCCCTCGAGGTGGCGCGCGAACTCGACGCCGTGCTCCTCGTACAGGTGCACGATCGTCTCGCCGTCGCCATCGGTGGCGAGCCGGTGGCCGCCGCGGCGCAGGCGCTCGCGCAGCTCGCGGTAGTTGTAGATCTCGCCGTTGAACACGGCCTTGACGGTGCCCTCCTCGTTGGCGATCGGCTGGTGGCTGCCCTTGACGTCGATGATGCTCAGGCGCCGCATCCCCAGTGCCACGCCGTGCTCGCGGTGGGTGCCGCGCTCGTCGGGGCCGCGATGCACGATCGCGTCGGTCATCGCGCGCAGCCGCTCCTCCTCGAGCGTCGGCGCGACGCCGTGGCGCATCGCGATGCCGCAGATTCCGCACATACCGTCAATCAACGAGCGGGTGCGGGGCGGGCTTGTGCGCTACGGCCAGGCGATCTGCTCGGCCAGTTGCTCGCGGCCGAGGTCGATCAGCCCGCTGCGCTCGATTGGGCGGTACTCGCCGCCGGTGAGCCCGAGCCAAGCGACCGTGTGCTCCCGCGGGTCGATGATCAACAGCTCGTCCACGTCGTGGGCTGCGTAGAAGGGGAGCTTCTTCCACGTGTCGTCACGGGGGGAGACGATCTCGATTACCAGGGCTGCGGTGGGGTGCCAGACGCCGGTGGCGCCGGGACGGTGCAGGCCTCCGTCGGGCACACGGAACTCCTCGGATGTGCCCAGTCCGAACTCCTGTATGATGGGCTCCAAGCTGGCGTCTCGCGCCAGCGGGCCCAGCAGCTCCGCCAGTTGTTGCAGAATGACCTGGTGCTCGTGCGAGGGCGGGGGATTCATCCGATAGACACCGTCCCATATCTCGTCGCGGTGGTCCAGCCCGAGGCGACGCCGACGCTCGATCAGCGCCTCGATCTCAGCCGGAGCAGGGTCCATCACCAGCGTGGGCATTGCACAAGGATAGCTGCTCAACAGCCGATCGGAGCCCAGGGCTTTGTCCATGCCCGGCCGCGGATACAGCACAAGTTCACCCCGTCGCCACACGTTTTCAGGTATGTGATGTCACAGAGGCTGCTGGTCGTCTCGCCGGTGCACAACGAGGCGCCGCACATCGAGCGTGTCGCCCGTGCGCTCGCCGCCCAGCGGCGCCCGCCGGACAGGTGGATCGTCGTCGACGACGCCTCCGCCGACGGCACCTTCGAGCTTCTGCGCGAGCTGGAGCGGGAGCCTGGCTTCGAGTTCCTCAACGCTCTGCGCGCCCCCGCTGCCCCCGACGGCAGCGACCGACTAGCGCTGGCCAACGAGATCCGTGCGTTCAACTATGGCCTGCAGAGCGCATTCCCGGGCCTGTGCACCGACGGCCTGCCGAGCTTGAGCCAGGGCTCGTTTGATCATGCCTTGCCAGGCGTGGGCCACGGCTCGCCCCACAATGGCCGGCAGCAGGCGGACCTCGGCTCATTCACCCACATCGCCAAGCTCGACGGTGACGTTGAGCTGTCGCCGGAGTGGTATGCGGTGCTGCTGGAGCGCTTCGCCGCCGACCCCCGGCTCGGGATCGCCTGCGGCCAGCTCGAGGAGGGGCTCGAGGGGGCGCGGGGCATCATCCCGATCCCCTCCCACCACGTGCATGGGGCGGTAAAGCTCTACTCGCTGCCCTGCTTCGCGGCGATCGGCGGCCTGCAGGCGCGCCTGGGGTGGGACACGATCGACGAAACCTACGCGCGCATGCACGGCTTCTCCACCTGCTCGTTTCCCGACCCCGTGGCGATCCACCACCGCCCGTTTGCCACCCGTGACGGTGTGCTGCGCGGTCGTGCGCGTCACGGCGCGTGCGCTTACATCGCCCACCAGAGCCTCCCGTGGGTCGCGGCCCGCGCGGTGAAGGTCGGGCGCGCTCGGCCGGTGGGCATCGGTGGCGGGGCGTTCCTCTACGGCTATCTGCGAGCCGCCGTTGACGGCACCGCGCGGGTTGACGATCCGGCGCTGCGCCGCTTCGTGCGGGGGGAGCTGCGCGCGCGAGTGCGGCGGGCGGTCGCCCCCACGCGCGTCCGGTCGGCCGCATGACCGCCGCAGGCCTCGACGCTGTCGGGCGATCTGACGTTGTCGGGTGTGCGGACGCCGCGATGGGGGGACCCGACCTCGGCGTCGTCTTGCCGGACCCTGGCCTCAAGCGCCCCGACCTCAGCGTGATCGTCGTCACCCACGATCGCACCGAGCTGGCGCTCGCCACGCTCGCCTCCGCGCAGGCCGCCGCCGAGGGTGTCGAGGCGCAGTGGCTGGTGGTGGACTCCGGCTCCACTGACGATACCCCCGACGCGATCGAGCGCCGTTTCCCCGACGTGCAGGTGCTGCGCTGTGCCAACGTCGGCTTCGCCGCCGCCAACAACGTGGCGCTGCCGCTCGCGCGGGGCCGCTACGTGTTGCTGCTCAACCCCGACGTGGAGATCGCCTCGGGCACCTTCGCGCAGCTGCTCGCCGCGCTCGACGCGCGCCCGCGGGTGGGGATCGCGAGCGTGATCCAGCAGGGCACCGAGGGTGAGCTGCAGTACTCGATCCGCCGCTACCCCTCGCCGCTGCGCGCGTTTGGCGAGGCGCTCCCGCTCCCCCGTGGGGGAGCACCCTCAACCTTGACCCGTGGCCCTCTCTCCGTGCTCGCCCGTGGCCCTCTCTCGGCGCTCGCCCGTGGCCCTCTCTCCGTGCTCGCCCGTGGCCCTCTCTCCGCGCTCACCCGCGGGCGCTTCAGCGAGGAGGAGCGCACGCCCGCGCGCTACCACGAAGAGCACTCTGCCGACTGGCTGGTGGGCGCTTTCCTGATCGCGCGCGCCGAGGTCATCACGCAGATCGGCGGCCTTGACGAGCGCTTCTTCCTGTACTCCGAGGAGACCGACTGGTGCTACCGCGCGCGCGCCGCCGGCTGGGACGTGCGCCACCTGCCGCGGATGGTCGTCACCCACCACAACACACCCACCGCCCGCCCCGAGCTCGTCGCGCAGCTGAGCTACGCCAAGCTGCTGTTCGCGCGCAAGCACTACGCTCGCGCGCATGCCCTCGCGATCGGTGCCGCGCTTGCTTTGCGTCATGGGCTGCGGGCACAGCGTCATGCGCTCGCGGTGCTCACCGGCCTCGCGCCGCCGCCCTTCGGGTGATGTATTGAAAAATTTAAAGCCCGTGCGCAATTGCGCACACCTTTTAAAAAGACACACACACAACCCCTCCTCCTCCCCCCTCTCCCGTATATACATCGCCCCACATTCTCCGCCGCCCCACATTCTCCGCCCTCCTGCTTCGATTGGTATATGACGACCCCGGGGACACAGCTGCGATGAACCCCGCGGCCCTTCACACCTTCTACCGCGACGCGCGCGATCGCGCCTTCTCGCTGGCGATGCGCTCGTCATTCGCGAGCTTCGGTCCGCGCAGCCGCATCTCGCTGCCCACCCGGCTGCACGGCACCGAGCGGATCGCGCTTGGCAACCACGTGTACCTCGGGCCGGGCTGTTGGCTGCTCACGCACAAGCTCGACGGGATTGAGCTGGAGCGCGCAGCGCGCGCCGGGGCGGTGCCTGACGGCGCCGGTGGGCGCCTCGAGATCGGCGATCGCACCTCGATCGCCGGCTACTGCGTGCTCTCGGCCGCGGTGCGCGTCAGCATCGGGCGCGGCGTGCTGTTCGCCCGCAACGTGTACATCGCCGACCACCGCCACGGCTTCGAACTGGCCGATCGCGCGATTCTCGACCAGCCGCTGGAGGATCTTCGAGCGGTGGTTGTAGAAGACGACGCCTGGTTGGGTCAGAACGTCGTGTTGCTCCCCGGCGTAACGGTGGGCCGCGGCGCGGTCGTGGGCGCCAACTCGGTTATCCGGGAGGATGTGCCGCCGCGGTGCGTGGTGGCGGGGGCCCCGGGGCGGGTCGTTCGTCAGCTGCCATCTGCATGAGCTGAGGCTCGGGGGCTGCTCGTGCACCCGCGATCTGCCGTGTGACCTGGGGCCGCGGGGTGGGTCGGTCCTGCTGCGGGGTGGGTCGGTCCTCCGCCGCCCGCCGCCTGAGCCCGCTCGTCGCCGGCGCGAGCACGCGGGAGGAGAGGATTCGCAGGTCGTCCCACGTCGCCTTCGACACCAGCCGCAGCCCGAGGCAGTAGGCGAGGATCCCCGCCGGGCCGGTGATCGCCAGCACGAAGAACGGCCCCATCCGCGGTTCGAGCAGGTGGCGCAGCGGCTCGCCGACGGCGGCCAGCGCCAGGCAGCCCGCGACGGCCGGCCCCAGCTCGGGGATCAGCCGCGCGATCGGAAGGCCAAGGTAGCGCTGGAGCAGGAAGCGATAGACGCCGGCGAGGATCCCCATGTAGACGACCACCACCGCGAACGACACGGCCACCAGGCCGTGCCCGGCGGCGAGTGCGATCGCGACGCCGTACACGACCAACATCACCGCGTTGAACTGCAGCAGCGCTTTGGGGCGGCCCACCGCGAGCATCACCTGCGGGTAGCCGGTGAGCACTGCCGCCACCATCCCGGCCACCGCGAGGATCTGTGCGGGACGCACGGCCGGCGCCCACGCCGCGCCCAGCACGAACGGGATCAGCACCGGGCCCAACACGATCAGCGACGCCAGCAGCGGGAAGATCACCGCGGCGTGCACTCGGCTGGCGCGCTCGTGCAGCGCGCGCATCTCCTCGCGGCTCTCGGTGCGCGAGTAGACGGGGAACGCCAGCTGCATCATCACGCTGGAGAGCTTTTCCTGGTAGACCACGCCGAGATTGAAGGCCCGGTAGTACATCCCGACCTGCGCCGCGGTCATCTGCGTCGCGAGGATGCCGTAGCCGGCGTTGCGGAACATCACGTCCACCAGCCCCGCCAGCGCCGCGTTGATCCCGTAGCCGCCGATTTCTTTCTGCGAGCGCCAGTGCCAGCGCGGCAGCGGCGCGGGGGAGGCGGCGAGCAGCAGCGCCGAGGTGAGCGCGACCTGCACGAGCGCCCCGGCGACGATCGCGCTGGCTCCAAATCCCGCCAGCGCGAGGCCGACGGGAACCACGTTGCCGAGGCCGGTGGCCGTCACTTCGATCAGGCTCATCCGCCGGAAGTCGAGCTTGCGCCACAACATCGCGCGCGACACGGTGCCCAGCGAGGCCAGCAGGAACACGGGTGAGATGAGCGCGATCAGCCCGGCGGTCTCGGCGCCGAACAGTGGCCGCCACGCGATCGGCGTGAGCGCGAGCACCAGCAGCGTCAGGATCAGGCCCCCCACCACGCTCATCAGCACCGCCACCTGACGGTGGCTCTCGTCGATCGTCTCGCGCTGCACCAGCGCCGAAGCGAACCCCTCGAACGTGAGGATTCCGGCGAGCGGCACGAAGATCAGCGCCACCGCGGCGTGGCCGAAGGCGGCCGGCGACATCAGCCGCGCGAGCACCACGATGCAGACGAACGCAAACGTTTCGCCCACCACGCGGCTCAGCATCACCCAGCGCACGCCGCTGATCGTCTGCTCATTGAAGGAGTCGCGCGACATTTGGGTCTTCTGGAGAAACGTGCCTCGCTCCCCCCCGCTTGTGTCTATGCGCGCGCGTGTCGCAAGCGCAGGACCGGTCCGACCGTAGCTTCTGAGATGCCTTCCGCCTTAGCGCGCACGGAGCTACTCCGCGGTCCGCGGAACCCAGCGGCGACCGCTGCCGGTTCGCCCGCCGTGCGCGGGGACGTGGTCTTTAGCTTCTCCTACCTGAGCTGGCAGGCGGCCGCCGACCGCGGCTGGTTCGGTACCGAGGATCGGCTCGCACGTGGCCTGCTCGTGCACGAGCGCGTCGAGCGTCTGTTGGTGTGCGACCTGATGCGCAGCCTCCCCGCGAAGCTACTGCGCGACTGCCAGGTGCGAGCCGCGGGCAGGGAGGCGACATTTCCCCGCAGCGGCTCCGCGCGGTTGCTGCGCCCGATGCGCCTGCGTCGCGACTACCCGACTTCGATCGAGGGGGTGCGGCGCGTCTGTGCCGCGCTTGACCGCGCGCTGGAGCGCGAGGCGCGGCGCATGGGCCTGCATGAGCCGGCGGTGATCCTCGCCAATCCTCTGCTCGCCGGCTTCGCCGAGCTCTCCTGGGCCGGCCCGGTCACGTTCTTCGCGACCGACGACTGGCTCGCCTATGAGCCGCATCGACGCTGGTGGCCGGCCTATGCCGAGAGCTTCGCCCGTGTGCGTGCGCGGGAGCGGCGCGTCGGTGCCGTGTCGGCTGCGGTGATCGAGCGGATCGCGCCCACCGGCCCGAGCGCCGTGGTGCCCAACGGCATCGATCCGGCCGAGTGGCGGGGGGCGCCGGGGTTACCACCGGGTCGGGCGGGGGCGCGGCGGTCAATCCACACACGGCGCGGGGGACCAGTCGGCGCGGAGCTCGGGGGCTCCGGGAGCACGCGGCTCCCGGAGTCGACCGGTCCGCTGCTCCTCTACACCGGCAGCCTCGACTCGCGCCTGGATGTCCCCGCGCTGCTGGCGATCGCGCGAGAGCTACCCGAGGCGACGATTGTGCTCGTCGGCCCGTTGCTCGCGCCAGACCACCTCGCCCCGCTGCGTGCGGCGCCCAACGTCGAGATCCGCCCGCCACTGGAGCGCCCCGAGCTGATCGAGCTGGTGCGCGCCGCTGACCTCGGGCTGCTCGTCCACCGCGAGCTGCCGCTGACGCGCGCGATGAGTCCGCTGAAGCTGTACGAGTACCTCGCCGCGGGGTTGCCCGTGGTCGCGACCGACCTGTCGCCGGTGCGCGGCGTGCACTCGAGCGTCGAGCTGGTGGACCCTGCCGGGGGCGACTACCCGGGTGCGGTCCGCACCGCTCTCGCCCGTGGCCGTGCCGCCGAGCCCGAGCGCCAGGCGTTCATCGAGCGGAACTCCTGGAGGGCTCGCCACGACGAGCTGCTCGCGCTCGCGCTCGCCTGACGCCCAAATCGCTTTCCGGTCGAGGTTTCAGAGCTTGGCTTTCAGCGGATATCGGCTGGGGTGTTCGATCGAGTCCACCGACAGGTCCACGTCGAGGTCCGGCCAGTACAGGTGACCCGGCCGGGGTTGCTCCAGCCGCAGTATCGCTTCGACGGGAGCGCGCCCAAACCACGGGTACTCCGCGAACGGCAAAAACAGCTCTCGCTCGTCCAGCAGTAGCCAGAATCCGTGCCGCGAAATGTTGGTCACCTCAGCTTGCGAAGTGGTCGTGCCAGGCATCTCGGATCTCCCGCTGGCGCTCTCTCACCGACCGCTCAACGCGGCGTAGCTCGGTGTCGCTGAGACCGTGGTTTCGTGCCAGCTCGATGGTGGGCTCCAGCCAGAACTTCGCCTCGCCGTCAACTGATTGAACGTGGATGTGTACACGTGTCTCCTCGCGTGAGAAGAAAAAGAATCGGTATGGCCCTTCGCGAAAGACCGTTGGGCTCACGCACTCATTTTACGCCAAAACAACATACACGACCCGGTCGTCTCAGAACCGCCGCGTCAGCGCGTAGTCGAGTGCCGCCGTGTTGGTCGGGTCGCGATACGGCAGCGCCCCGCCGTGCAGGTCGATGTCGCTCGCCGAGCAGGCGCCGTTCTTCCAGATGTTGTGGATCCAGGTGATCCCGCGCAGCGTGCAGCCGGCGTAGGGGAGCAACCCGATGTTGCCGACCAACTTGAAGTTCGAGTACACCGGGTTCAGCCCGTCGTCGTCCAGCGAGATGATGTAGTTGAAGCGGTTGTCTTCCACGAGCACGTCGGAGGTGATCGCGGAGAAGCCGATCACGGTGCCGTTCTCGACGCCGTCCACGCCGACCGGCATCGCCATCCAGTTGCCCCGGAACACGATGTCGGAGATCGGCCCGCTGTTGGCCTGCACGAACACGTCGTACACCGAGTTGCCCCAAAAGCGCGAGTCGGCCACGGTGATGTGGCGCCCGGCGAAGATCGCCAGCCCCTCGATGTGGCACTGCACGAGGTTGTAGGACTGCACGTCGTGGATCTGCACGTCTTCGATCGTGATCTCGCTCGGCACCACGCCAGTCACGTCGCGGATGCTGTTGTTGTCCCCGCCGTAGGGCCCTCCGCAGGCGCTGTCGGGCCCCCAGCCGCCACCGATCATCCGCACGTCGGTGGCCGAGTCGATCTCGAAATCGCGCCCGACAACGTCGCGCAGCGTCACCCCAGTGGCGTTGGGTCGTCCGGGGGTCTGGTTGTAGTTGCCGATCGTCATTTCCCCGACGTGCACGTCTTCGAGCGTGAGGTTCGAGGCGTAGATGTAGGTCGGCCCCGTGATGCTCACCGCGGCGCCCGGCGCCGGCTTGAACGTCACGTGCGCCGTGGCGGTCTTGGTGGGGTCACCGTTGATCGTCTGTTCGGGGTACTCGCCGCCCTGCACCAGCACCAGATCGCCCGGCGCGGCGGCGCGGTAGGCCGCTTCGAAGGACGCACATGGCGCCTGGGCACTGCCGCAGCCGGCCCCGTCCTGGCCGTGCACGGACACGTACAGCGTGTGCGCGCGTCCCGGCGTCGACGGCTGTGTGTTCTGGGAGGAGCCGCACGCCGACAGCAGCACGGCGCCTGCGACGGCGGCCCAACAGGCAACTATCGGCACTCGGCGTCGCGGTGTGGGAGCTCCAACCACCCAAGAGCAACGCGGCACGGACTTCGAGAGTTGTGAAGTGCCGCAAAAGCTGACGAGAGGCTCGTGCGTAGCTCTGACGAATGTCCATGCACAGCCTCGACCGAGGACGCTGACCTATGCCCGACGTTTCGCCGTTGACGCCACAGTGGTCCAACCCTGCGCTGACGGACGCACGCACGACGCCGCTCGCACTGGGTCGTGCGACCCCGCGCGCACAGCGGATCGCGCTCGCGCTGCTCGTGGCGCTGCTGGCCGTCTATACCGCCGCAATGGTAGGCGGAGCCGCGCCGAGCGCCCAGGCGGCCGAAGTGTCCTGCCCGAACGCCAACCCGGTGGTCAACGAGAACAACTGCATGGGCGAAGGCACCGAAGCCAACCGCCTCTCCGACTACAGCGAAGAAATCGGCGGTTTTACGACGCAGACGAGCTACAACCACGGCGATAACGTGCAGCTGAAGATCGGCACGTCCGCCTCTTCGTTCCCCGGCACCGAAGTCAACATCAACGTCTACCGGATCGGCTGGTACGGCGGCAAGGGCGCGCGCCTGATTCCCGCGGCGGGCGCCACCAAAGTCAAAGTCAACAACAGCCTCACGTGCAATCCGATGAACAAAGAAACCGGGGAACTGAGTTGCTCCAACTGGGGCGTCACGTACACGATCCCGGGTAACTCGCTGCCGATGTCGGGGATTTACGAGGCGACGTTTACCGCCCTTGGCAGCGGCGCCATCGAGAACATGGTGATCTTCACGGTGCGCGAAGAACGCCCCTCGGACGTTCTCTTCGTCCTGCCGATCTCCACCTACGAGGCGTATAACACGTGGGGCTGCAAGTCGCTGTACTTCGACGCCTGCGGCCTCGGGGACACGGTCTCCGGCGAAGAACGTGCGGTCAAGGTCTCCTTCGAACGGCCGCTCGACGAACAGGAAAACGAACGCAACAAGTTCTTCGGACCCGACTACCACATGGTGCAGTGGTTGGAGGAGCAGGGCTACAACGTCAGCTACACCGACGACGTCCAGCTTGCCACCAACCCGGAATCGCTGCTCGACCACAAAGTCGACCTGATCTCCGGCCACAGCGAGTATTGGTCCTACGCCGCCTTCCACAACATGATCGCCGCGCGCGAACATGGCGTCAGCATCGCCTCGTTCAGCTCCAACACCGCTTACTGGCAGACGCGCTTTGAAAACAACTACCGCACGCTCGTCTGTTACAAGACCGTTCAGGGCGCCGAAGGTGGGACGCCCACACCGAACGACCCCGCCTCGATCGGCCCGAAAGGGGAATACCTGCCGCAGTTCGCGACCACCACCAGGCGGGATCCGGGCGCCCCGGCCGGCACCCCCGGCGCGCCGGCGGAAGGGCGGGTCGGCCCCAACGAACCCGAGAGCGAGCTGTTCGGGGTGCTGTACGTCGGCGACAACGAGGACGAAGATTGGGGCCTCTCGGTGCCCTCCACCAACACCAACGGCGAATTCGAGGGCGATCGGGTGTGGCGCAATGCCGGCATTCCGAGCAACTCCCAGGTGACGATCGACAAAGATATCGTCGGCTGGGAGTGGGACGCGGTCCCGAGCGCCGAAAGCCCGCTGTATGCACACGCCGCCGAACTCGAGCCCGAAGGCGTCAAGCGGCTTTCGTCCACGAAGACGCTCAGCCCCAACTCGACGTGGCTGCAGGATGCCGGGCGCGAACGTGCTGCCACGCCGCCGCCGGGACAGTCCGACGAAGTGGGCGCGGCCGAGTACCGCGCCAAGAGCGGCGCGTACGTGTTCGCCTCCGGCACGATGCAGTGGTCCTATGGCCTCGACGTCGACCCCTCGATCAACCAGGCGACGTACAACATCCTCGCCGAAATGGGTGCCCAGCCGGGCACGCCCGAGTCGAACCTCGTGCTCGAAGCGCCGGGTGCGCCCAAGCCGCCGTGGCCGCAGTTCACCGCGACGCCGAAGAAGGCGCTGGTCGGCGAACCGGTTCAGTTCAACGCCTCCGCCAGCACCGATCCGGACGCGACCATCACCCACTACTACTGGAACTTCGAAGGTAACGGCTTCACGGTCGAAACCGGCGCCGAACCGACCGTCTCGCACACCTTCACCGCGCCAGGCGTCTACAACGTGATCCTGAAGGTGATCGACAGCGACGGCCAGGAAGAAACGACCAGCCGCACGGTCACCGTCGTAGACTCGATCACCCCCGCGCTCGCGGCATCACCGAACCCGGCGTCGATCGGCCAGAAAGTGACGTTCAACGCGTCCGGCTCGACCGACGTGAGCGGCTCGATCACCGACTATAAGTGGGACCTGAACGGCAGCGGCAAATTCGAAACCGACACCGGCTCCTCCCCGACCGTGACAACCAGCTTCGCGAGCGCCGGCGAACACACCGTCAGCGTCAAGGAGTCCGACGCGGCTGGCAACATCGCCACCACCACACTCACCGAGAAGGTCGTCACGATCGGCATCAGCAACTACGAGGAAGCGGTGCTGGGCACGCCCAACCTGCTGCACTTCTACCCGATGGGCGAAGCGGCCGGCCCGACGGTCGCCGACCTCAAGGGCGGTGCTCCCGGCGAGCTCGACGACGTCACCTACGGCGCGCCGGGCGCGATCAACGGCGACCCCGCCACCTCCGTGAACTTCGGCGGCGCCGATGACCCGCAGGAGGGCGATCTCGGCAGCTCCGGTGAAATCCCGCTCAACCTCTCAAGCCAGCGGGCGATCACGGTCGAATTCTGGATGAAGTGGAACGCGTACGCCAACAACGACTCGCTGGCGATGGAGCTCACCCCCAATTACAACAACAACCCCGGTGGCTTCATCGTCGACCCGAACGCCGAGCAGTTCGGCGGGACCTTCGCCGTCGGGATCAGCGACGGCGAATCTCGCAACAGCATCTACCTCCAGCGCCCGAGCGTCGGCGTGTGGCACCACTACGCATTCGTGCTCGACACGACCGCGCCGGCGGCTAGCGAGATCACCCCCTACGTTGACGGCCAGAAGGTGAGCTTCCAGCAGGAAGGCAAAGGCACCGGCGGCGGGCCGTTCGCGAACTCGACGCTGTATCTGTTCTCGCGCGACGCGAGCTCGCTGTTCGGCAGCGGCTACCTGCAGGACCTTGCGATCTACGGCGGCGACCTCAGTGAAGGCACGGTGCAGGAACACTTCGACGCCAACGGCACCGATCCGCGCCCGAAGGCCGCCTTCGCGGCCACCCCCAGCCCCGTGCGCCCCGGGCAGACCGTGACCTTCAACGCTTCGGAATCAAGCTACAGCAAAGGCTCGATCGTCAAGTACGAATGGGACCTGAAGGGCACAGGCAAATACGAAACGACTACCACCACGCCGACCGTCACCACCTCCTACGCAAGCGAACAGACGGTCAACGTCGGGCTGCGCGTGACCGACTCCAACGGCGGCTGGAGCTACACCACCGGGGAAGTCAAAGTCGGTAGCTTCCCGCCGGTCGCGCACGTCTCGATCTCGCCGGGCACGCCGCTGACCGGCCAAAAGATCACGCTCAACGCGTCCGGTTCGACCGACCAGGGCACGATTACCGACTACAAGTGGGACCTGGAAGGTAAGGGCACCTACGAAACCAACACCGGCACCACGCCGACGGTCTCGACGTACTTCAACACCGCCGGGGTCCACAACGTCGGCCTGGAACTGACCGACAACGAAGGGCTCACCTCGAAGACCACGATCCCCGTCAAGGTGCTCGAACAGGGGCCCAGCGGCTACACGCCGGCGGTGCTGAACACGCCCGGCTTGATCCACTACTACAAGCTCACCGAACCCTCCGGCCCGACGATCTTCGACAGCGCCGGCTCGAGCAACGGCACGATCAGCGGCGGCACCTTCGGGCTGCCGGGCGCCGTCAAGGGTGACCCCGGCACCGCGATCGGCTTCAACGGCTCAAGCGACTACGGCGCGATCCCGCTGAACTTGTCGAGCACCCACCAGGTGACCGTGGAGTTCTGGCTGAAGTGGAACGCGTACGCCAACAATGACTCGCTGGCGATGGAGTTCACCCCGAACTTCAACGAACACGAAGGCGGCTTCCTCGTCGATCCCAACGCGCCGCAGTTCGGCGGCACCTTCGGCATCGCGCTGGGCTCCAGTGAAAATCGCTACAGCGTCTTCTTCGAACGCCCGAGCGCCGGCGTGTGGCATCACTACGTGCTCGTTTTAAACAGCGCGGCGGCGGCCGGCAGCGAGATCACGCCCTATGTGGACGGCCAGCCGGTGAACTACCAGATCGGCAGCGACGGCAGCGGCGCGGGTGCGTTCGCCAACTCGACGCTGTACCTAATGTCGCGCGACGGCAGCTCGCTGTTCGGAGGGGGCGACCTGCAGGATCTGGCGATCTACAACCAGCCGCTGAGCGCCGGCACCGCCTTCCAGCACTTCAGCTCCGAAGGCACCGCCGAACCGCCACACCCGGCCTTCACGGTATCGCCGAGCCAAGTGCGCACGGGCGAAAACGTGACACTCAACGCGAGCGGCTCGACCGACCCCGACGCGAAAATCGTCGACTACCAATGGGCGCTGAACGGCAACGGCCACTACGAAACCGACTCCGGCTCGAACCCGACGATCACGACCAGCTTCGCCACGGCAGGCACCTATGAAGTGTCGCTGCGCGTGACCGACGCCAATGGCGCGTCGGAAAGCGTCACCCGCACGATCGAAGTCGGCAGCTTCCCGCCGGTCGCGAAGCTGACGGCCAGCCCCAACCCGGCGCTGATGGGCCAGAGCGTGACGCTCAGCGCCGCGGGCTCGACCGACCAGGGCACGATCACCGGCTACAAGTGGGACCTCGAAGGGCAGGGGACCTACGAAACCAGCACCGGCACCACGCCGACGATCACCACCTCCTTCGGGGCGGTGGGGCCGCACACCGTGGGCGTCGAAGTGACCGACGACCACGGCCTCAGCACGCGTGCGACGATCGTTCTGCCGGTGCTCGAACACGCCCCCACCAGCTATGCCTCGACGGTCGAACACACCCCCGGCGTGATCGACTTCTACAAGCTCGGCGAATCGGTCGGCCCGACGATCCACGACAGCGTGGGCTCGAGCAACGGCACGATCAGCGGCGGCACGTTCGGGCTGCCGGGCGCCGTGCAGGACGATGCGGGGACCTCGATCGGCTTCAACGGCTCCAGTGATTCCGGCGCGATCCCGCTCAACCTCTCCGGCTCAAGCCAGGTGACGGTGGAGTTCTGGTTGAAGTGGAGCTCGTACGCCAACAACGACTCGCTGGCGATGGAGTTCACCCCGAACTTCAACCAAAACAGCGGCGGCTTCCTGGTCGACCCGAACGCCTCGCAGTTCGGCGGCACGTTCGGTGTGGCGGTCGGCCCGCCCGAAGACCGCAACAGCGTCTACTTCCAGCGCCCGAGCGCCGGCGTGTGGCACCACTATGCGCTCGTGCTCAACACGACCGCGCCCGCGGCGAGCGAGATCACACCGTACGTCGACGGTCAGCCGGTGAGCTTCAAACAGGAAGGCGCCGAAGTGGGCCAGGGCGCGTTTGCCAACTCGACGCTGTACCTAATGTCGCGCGATGGCAGCTCGCTGTTCGGTGCAGGCGATCTGCAGTACCTCGCGATCTACGACCAGCCCCTCAGCGCCGTGACGATCTTCCAGCACTTCTACTCCTACGGCGGCGAAGAAGCCAGCAATCCTCCGCCCTCCGAACCGCCGCCCCCGCCCGACACGACCCCGCCGACCGGTGGCGCGCTGGCGGTCAACGGGACCGCGGCGAGCGAAGGCGGCAGCTCCAGCTACAACAGCTCGGGCAGCTTCACGATCGAACGCATCGACTACAAAGAGGAAAAAACCAAGACGCAGTCGGGCCTCGCCTCGAGCACGCTGACGGTTGCGTCCGCCACGCTCGCGGGCAACACGTGTGGGACGTTCGGGACGCCGAGCACGATCGCCGGCAGCCCGGCGCAGAGCGAGCCGACCGGTTGCTACCGCTACACGCTGACGGGCACCGACAACGCTGGCAACAGCGCGAGTGTCACGACAACGGCGAAGGTCGACACGACCCCGCCGAGCACGCCGACGCTGGCGTTCGGCGGGCTGTCGAGCAACACCTACTACAACGCCTCGACCAACACGCTCTACTTCCGCCCGGCCAGCGGCGGCGCCTTCGCCGTAACCGCGAGCTCGGCCGACGCCGACAGCGGCATCCTCGGGTACACGTTCAGTTCGCTGTCGGCCGACGGCTTCACCGAAACGCGGTCCGGCGCGCAGGAGGCGTACACGTTCGGAGCGAGCGCCACTCAGCCGGCGAGTGCCCCGACCGTCACAGCCACCAACAACGCGGGCGGCAATTCGGCGGGCGCGACGTACAACCTCGTGTCCGACACCAGCGCGCCGACGGGGGGAGCGCTGAGCGTCAACGGCACAGCCGCCAGCGCTGCGGGCTCCTACAGCTTCAACACCACGGGCAGCTTCGCGATCGGGACGCGCACCGAATACAGCGCCGACACCGGCTCGGGCGTCGCCTCCTCGGTGCTGACGCGCGCCGCGGGCAAACTCTCAGCCAACGCCTGCAGCGGCTACGGCACACCGACTACGATCACCGGCAACCCCAGCCAGAGCGGGCTGGCGGAAGGGTGCTACCTGTACACGCTCACGGGCACCGACCGGGTTGGCAACGTCGCGAGCGTCTCGAGCGCCGTGAAGGTCGACAAAACCGCCCCGGCGGCGACGGCCAGCGTCCCGGCCGACACCGACGGCGCGGTGGCCGTGACCTTCAGCGCGACTGATGGCGGTTCGGGCGTGAACGCGGCGAGCGGCCAGCTCAAACGCGCCGTGGCGACCTACACCCCCGCGACCAACACCTGCGGCACGTTCGCCGCCTACGCGAACATCGGCGCGGCCGGCTCCACCTCGCCCTACAGCGACAGCACGGTCACGACCGGCCATTGCTACGAGTACGAGTACACGGTCAGCGACAACGCCGGCAACTCGACCACCTCAGCGGCGAGCACAGTCAGGGTCAACACGGCCAAACCGACGCTCCTGAGCATCGCCGACACGACGCCCGGCGGCGCCGCGGGTCTGCCGCAGGTCGGCGATGCGATCACGCTGACCTTCAGCGATCCGATCGCCTCATCGAGCATCGCGAGCAGCCTTGCGATCCTCTACTCGCGCACCGGCAACGGGGCGACGCAGCTCGGCGTCGGCGGCATCGGCGGCACCGCCACCTGGTCGGCGGGCGACACCGGATTCACGCAGCACTACACCAAGACCGGCGGCACCTCGCCGCTGGTGACGGTGAGCACCTCGGTGAGCGGCGAGTCGATCAAGCTCACCGTCACGAAAATCGCCGATTCGAGCGGCAATCTGACAGCCGGCGGGCCGGGTGCGGTGAGCGGCACGCTGAGTTCGTCGATCAAGGACGTGTTCGGCAACACCGCGAGCACCGCTTCGTTCACGACGCCGAGCGTCAAGCTGTTCTGAGCAGCTTGGGCCGGCCGTGCGGCTGCCTGCTCCGCGGCCACCGTCCTGCCCGCCTGCCCGTTGGCCCCGTCCGCCGGTCGAGTTCAATCGCGGTTGGCGGGGCACGCGAGAAACGCCACGGCCGGGACGTTTTTCGAGTGTGAGCACGCAGACACTGACACTCGGCGCCGAGGCCTCGAGGGCCCCGCGCCTCGCGGAGGAGCCCGCCAAGACCGACGCCGGCAAAGCCCGCGCCGGGATGGCGATGTCGATCGCGACCTTCACGATGGCGGCCGCTTCGGCGATCCAGGCGGTGCTGTACCTCGGCCGCTTCGGTACCAACGCTCGCACCGACGGCTTCTTCGTCGCGTTCGCCCTGTACTCGACCTTCGGTGTGTTCAGCCAGAGCCTGCGCCTGACCTCAGTCCCGCTGCTGGTGGAACCGGGCGCGCGGATGAGCGTGCGCCGCTTCGCCGGGACGCTCGGGCTGATCGCGGTGCCGGTGGTGGTGCTGACGATCCCGCTCGCTGGTCAGCTAGCACAGCTGATCGCTCCCGGGCTGAGCGCCCACGGCCGGGCGATCACCGCCGCGGCGCTGCCGGTGCTGGGCGCCGCGATGGTGCTGCAGCTGTGGGCCGCCGGAGGGGCGACGGTGCTGGCGATTCGCGACCGCTTCACGACGATCGCCGGCGGCTACATGACCGGCGCGCTCTGCGGGCTGGTCGCGTTCGTGGCGTTGATGGATCGCACCGGCGTGCAGACGCTTGGCTGGTCGATGTTGACGATGTCGGTGGTGACGAGCGGGTGGATGCTCGTCGGGTTGCAGCGCTCGGGCGGGCTGGGCCGGTCGCACGCCGGGGCGGGGCAGGCAACCGGAACGCTGGCCGACGAGCTCGCGGCGGTCACCTCGAGCTCGACTCCCCTTGACCTGACCGCCAGCGTCGGAGGCTCCCGCGTTACGCGCACGCTCTCGACGCTCGCCCGCGACTGCGCCGTGGTGATGGGGCGCACCGCGATCTACCTGGCGTTCAACGTGCTGTTCGTGATCACGCTCGCGTTCGGCAGTAGCTCGGCCGCGGGGGGCACCACCGTGCTCTCCTACGCTTACCTGTTCGCGAGCTACCTCGTGGCGGGCACCGGGATGGCGCTCGGGATGTCGAGCATCCCCGACATGACGCGCGAGGCGCGCACCCAGCAGCGCTCGGTGGTCGCGGCCACGGTGCCGCGCGGCTTCCGCTACGCGATGCTGATCGCCGCTCCTGCCCTCGCTGTGCTGATCGCGGCCGGCGCGACGCTCGTGCACGGGGTGCTGCCGCGCAGCCTCTCCGCCTCGGAGGCTCACACGCTGCAGCTGTTCGCGGCGCTGCTGGTGCCGTGGACGGTCGCGGCGCTGCTGGTCAACTTCCTGATGCCCGTGCTCCTGGCGCTCGGACGCGCGCGCCTGCTGGGCGCGCTGGCACTGCCGCTGGTGCTGATGCAGCTGGCGGTGACCGCGCTCGGCAGCGCGCTGTGGGGCGTGAACGGCGCCGTCGGCGCCTTCTGGATCGCGCCAAGCTGCCTGGCGGCGGCGCTGCTGGTGGCCGCCGCCGGGCGCGCCGGCACCACAGCGCTCGTGGGCGAGTTGGCGCGCGATGCGCTGCGCTTCCTCGGGATCGCGGCGCTCGCCTTCGGCGGGGGCTGGGCGCTCGGCGCCGCGCTGCCGGCCAGTGAGCTGGTGCAGGCGGCGGTGGCTGGCGTGGTCGGCTGCCTCGCCTACGCGGTGGGGCTGTGGATTCTCGCCCGCCCGCAGTTGGAGGTGCTGGTCAGCGTCCTCGTAACTCGACCCGCGCCGGCGTGAATATCGCCCTGCTGCGCCCGCCGGCGTCCGCGCCGCCGGGTGCCAAGCCCGCCGAGGCCCCCGGGACGGCGCCCCCTCCAGCGCCCCGCGGGACCGCCCCGGCGGTACCCGACCGCGCTGCCGGCACAACCACGCGGCGCGGCGACGCACTACGCACCACCGGCCCAGGCGACCGCCCGGTGGTGGCCGCACTGGCACTGTGCTTCGCGGCGCTCACCGCGCTCACGTGGCGCAAGTGGGGGGTGCCGGAGATCGATGCCGGCGCGGAGCTGAGCACCGCCGACCTGATCAAGCACGGCGCCGTGCTGTATCAGGACGTGCGCTACTACTACGGCCCGCTGGGGCTGTACTCGCTGGCGTTGAGCTTCAAGCTCTTCGGCACCAGCTTCACCACGGCGTTCGCGTTCGGGCTGGCGCAGGCGGCCGCGATCCTCGCCGTCTTCTACGTGCTCGCGCGGCAGTGGCTGGCGCCGCTGAGCGCCGGCCTCGCGAGTGCGGTGCTGCTGGCGATCGGCTTCTCGGGCACGGCCTTCAACTTCGTGCTGCCGCACACCAACTCCGGCACGATCGGGCTGCTGTGCCTGCTGGCGATGCTGCTGGCGCTGGCCCGCGAGCGGCTGGTGCCGGCCGGCGTGGCCGCCGGGCTGGTGTGCCTGACGCGACCGGAATTCGCCGCCGTGGCGGCGGGCGCGCTGGTGGCGTTCGCGGTCGCCCGTTGGCGCTTCGAAGGCCGCGCCGCGGCGCTGAGTGCAGCGTGGCGGATTGCGCTGCCGGCACTCGCGATCCCGGCCGTCGTGTACGGGTGGTTTGCGATGCGCGTCGGGCTGCACGACCTGATCGCCGAAAACCTATGGCCGACGAAGTTCGTGCAGGTCGGGGCGAAAACCGAGCAGAGCTGGATGCCGTTCACCGCCGCCAGCATCGTGGCCCTCGCCGCCCGCGCGGCGATCTACCTCGGCCTGCTGGGGGCGCTGGTGGCAACCGTGGAGATGGGGCGGCGCCGCCGTGGCGCGTCGCGTGTACTGGCGTGCTGGCCGCTGCTGGCGGCGTTTGCGGTAATTGGATTGGTGGATGTCGCGCTGCGCGCGGGTGGGTTGGCGCCCGGCACCCGGGAGGCGATCGAACAGGAAGCGCGCCACCTGATGCTCGGGATGAGCTGGCTTCCCGCCCTCGGCTTCGCACTCGCCGCGGTCGCGGCTGTGCGCCTCGTGCGCCGCGGCAGCTCGCCGCTGGGACGCCCCGGCGACTCGCCATCCGGCCCCGGCTGGCCGGCTGACCTGGCGCTGATTGTGGTGGCGGCAGGGCTGGGGCTGCGTGCCTACAACGCCTTCACCACCTACGGCTCCTACGCCCCCTACTTCGCCGCGCCATTGGTGCTGCTCCTCGGCATCCTCCACGCCCGCCTCGCCGAGCGCCGCCCACAGGCGCGCCTCGCCGTGCTGGGCGCCCTTGGCCTGGTCGCAGCCGGTCTCGCCGCCTATGCGCTGGGGGGCCAGTACTCCCACGACAACACGGCGGTGCACACCCCGCGTGGAACGTTCGTCACGAGTGCCGCCGCGGCACCAGCGCTGCAGGCCGCGGTGAACCAGATCGACACGTACACCACCCCCGACCAGCGAGTGCTGGCGGCCCCGGTGGACGGTGGTCTCTACTTCATGGCCGACCGCCAACCAGCGCTGCGCGAGCTCTCAATCCTTCCGGGCCTGATCGCCACCCCCGCCGAAGAACGCGCCGCGATCGCGCGCCTGCGCAGCGAGCACGTAACCCTGGCAGCGGTGGGCGCCCGCGAATTCGCAAGCTGGGGCACCCCGACCTTCGGCGTCAACTACGACCCGCTGCTGGGCGCCTACCTGCGCGCCAGCGCCTCCTCCACCGCGGTGGTCGGCACGCTGGTCAACCCGGTTGGGGGCACCAACCCGTCAAAGGGCTTCACGGTCTACCGTTTGCCCGGGTAGGGGTTTGGTCAAGTATCCTGGCGGTATGGCTCCGCCTCCATACACACTCTCGGACCTTCGCCGCCGTCGCGCGGACATCGAGGATGTCGCGGCGCGACACCATGCGACCAACATCCGCGTCATCGGCTCTGCGGCCCGCGACGACGCCGACGAGCTGAGTGACGTTGACCTCATGGTCGATATGGACCCCAGCCATAAACTCAACGGCTTTGCCTACTTCGGTGAACTCGATCGGCTGGAGAAGGAGCTGACCGCCTTGCTGCACTGCGATGTTGATGTAGTTGACGCCGCGGGCGTCCTCGCCAATGCACAGCTACTCACCAGCAGTGCTCACGTCCGCGACAACATGATGCGCGACGCCGTTGTCTTGTGAGAGGGGACCTCGAATACTTGGAGTTCATCTCTGAGAGTATCCAGCTCGTCAACGAGTACACGCGCGCTGGCAAGGATCACTTTCTCGCAGACGTAGGCAACCAGGATCAGGTCTTGAGGCGCATGGAGGTTCTTGCCGACGCTGCCGGTAAGCTCTCCAAAGAGACGCGCGCCGCGCACTCCGAGATTGAATGGGATGCCATAACGGGCTTCCGCAATCGCATGGCGCACGGCTACATAGACGTAAACCTCGAACTCGTGTGGGATGCGGTGCAACGGCTACCCGCACTGCAACGAGCCGTGAACGACGAGTTGGCTCAATATAAGCCACGTCCGAGCTGAGCAAATTCGGTCGACAGGATAAGTCGGAAAGCTGGCCTGGAGCTTGGAGCGCGCTGGCCGGAACGCCGTGTGGCGCTACCTTTCTTTCGTTTCTTCAGGCCAGCCCGCGTAAATGCCGGTCAGTTCGTAGTCGAGCGTGGAGCCGTTGGCGGTGTTCACGTACGGCAGCGCCGCGCCTTCGAGGTCGACGTCAGTGGCGGCGCATTTGTCGTTCTGCCAGATGTTCTTGCTCCATTCGATCCCCGACAGCGAGCCGCAGGGGTAGTTTTCGTAGGGCTGGATCCCCACGTTGCCCACCACGCGAACGTTGTGAAATGTAGAGTCTTCTTCGACGTCTTCCATATCCAGTATGTCATTGAAGTGGTTGTCTTCCAGCGTGACGTTTTCGGAGAGCTCGTTGCCGATCGCTATGCCGTCGTGGTTACCGGCGGGTTCGCCGTTCCTGCCGGTGGTGTCGACGGCGGTCGCAAACCAGTTGCCCTTGAGCGTGACGTTGTCGGGTGCGGCACCGACGTTTTGCTGCATGAGGATGTCGTAGAGGGAGTTTTCGTAGAACTTGGAGTTGCTGACCGTCACGTGGTTGCCGGCGAAGATCGCCAGGCCCTCGATGTGGCATTCGTCGAAGTTGTCGGACTGGACGTTGTGGATGATCGTTTCGTTGATGAGGATGTCTTCCGGCGGCTGGGTCGTCGGCTGGCGGATCGCGTTGTTGTCGCCTTCGTAGGAGCCCGTGTAGGCTTCGGCGCAGGCGGTGGCCGGGCCCCAGGAGCCGCCTTCGACGGTGATGTGAGTGGCGGAGGCGATTTCGAAGTTGCGCCCGGTGAGGTCCAGCAGCGTCACTTCGCTGGGGTTGGGCTTGTTTTCATTGGCTTCGAAGTTCCCGACGTTGACGTCCTGGACGGCCATGTCCTCGATCGTGAGGTGCGAGGCGAGCACATCGATCGCGCCCGTGAATTTGATGCTCGCCCCCGAGGCCGGCGCGAAGACCACGTGCGAGCTGGAGGTTTTGGCGCCGTCGCCTTCCAGGCGCTGTTCGGGATAGCTGCCCGCCAGCAGCCGCACGGTCTCGCCACCGGCCGAGACTTCGTAGGCCCTGTTCATCGTCTGGCAGGGCTTCGCTTCGGTGCAGGCATTTGAGTCGCTGCCGGAGGGGGAGATGAAGAGCGCTTCGCCGCTCGGTTCTTCTTTGGGTTCTTCCTTCGCTGCTTTGCTTGGTTCTCCGGGTTTTTCGTCAACAGGCACCGTGGCTGTCGGCGAGTTCGGCGCCAGCGGGGAGTTCGTACTCGGAAAGAGGGCGATCGCGGGAGATGGATCGGGCGCCGGCTGGACCCTGCTGGGCGCGGGCGTCTTCGGCTTGTGTGTGTGGCGCCTGCAGCAGCACGACTGCCGCCGCCGGCGTCTGGACGCAGCCGCCCGCCGCTTGGAGCGGGGCCGGCGTGCCTGTCGGCAGGTGTCGGCCCGTGGCCGGTGCGCTCGTCGGGCCACCGCGGCAGTCGGGCGTCCACCAAGGCCCGACGCACGCGCACCGGGCGCGAACGCCGCGAGCGCCGCCAGCAGGGTGAGCAACAGCGGATACACAATCCGGTGGAGGCAAGGGGCGCCCATAGTCAAGAAACGCATTGGAAGCGTCCATCCACTCGCCTCCGCCCCTGGAGGAGCTATCGCTCAGCCGGTGTACTGCGCGGCCCCCGCGTCGGGCGGGTTGGGGCGGGTGTTGCCGTTGATGTCGGTGGCGGGGTAGTTGGCGGGGTCGCCGTGTTTGATCGCGGCGGCGCCCGCCGTCAGTTCGAGGTCGAGCGTCGCTTCGTCGGCGAACCCGGAGGCGGCGAGCTGGTCGTGGGTGCCGTATTTTTTCGCTTCGCTGCCGTACCAGACGTTGTATTCGGCTTCGGCGCCAGAGGGCACGCCCTCGTCGACTTCGGTTTCTTCGTTCCAGAACAGCAGCGACGGGGCGATGTTGCCGTCGAACTTGACGTTGGTGAAGGTGGCGCGGGGGTCGGCCACGATCGCCTGGGTCGCGGAGTTGTTGCGGATGTCGATGTTTTCGTAGTGCTCGGAGTTGCCTTCGTTGTGGTGGGGGAGGAAGATCGAGAAGTACCCTTCGATCGTCTTTTCCAGGTAGTTGTTCTCGATCGTGACGTTCTTCGGGGTGCCGGCGTCGCCGTTGGGGAGCGCCTGCAGGAAGATGTCGAAGACGGAGCACTTCTTGAAGGTGTTGCCCTGGATCGTGATTTCGTTGCCGCCCCAGATCTGCAGGCAGTCCACGTGCGCTTCGCCGACTTTGGTGTATTCGTGGATCAGTACCCCTTCGACGGTGATTTTGGTCGGGACCGCGGTCGTTTCGGGGCCGTTGGTCGCGATCAGGTTGTTTTCGTTGTCGCTGCCATCGGCCACCGGCCCGGCGGTGCCGCCGACGATCGAGATGTCCTTCGGTGCTTTGGTGCCGCTGGAGATGATCTCGAAGTTGTGCAGCGCGTTGTCGCGCGCGGTGTCCGCTTCGGCGTTTTCCCCGAAGTACAGTTCCCGTTCGAACTTGAAGCCCTTCAGTTCGGCGCCGTGCGCTTCGACCCTGACTTCTTTGGAGAATTGGACGGCGGCGCCGCTCGCGGGTTCGAAGACGACCGGGCTGGCGGCGGTTTTCCCACTGGTCAGCGGCAGCGAGGTATCGGTGTAGGTGCCCGCGGCGAGCACCACTTTTTCGCCGCCTTTGGCGACCGCGTAGGCGTGGGCGAGCGTCTTGCACGGCGCGCTCAGTGTGCAGGCGGCCGAGTCGGAGCCGCTGGGAGACAGGTACAGCGTCCCCGTCGAGCCGGTTTCTTCTTTTTTGCCTTCTTCTTTCTTTTTTTCTTCTTCTTTTTTGGCTTCTTCTTTGGTTTCTTCAGGCCAGCCCGCGTACTTGCCGGTCAGTTCGTAGTCGAGCGTGGAGTTGTTGGCGGTGTTGACGTACGGCAGCGCGGCGCGGTCGAGGTCGACGTCGCTGGAGCCGCATTTGTCGTTTTGCCAGATGTTCTTGCTCCATTCGATCCCCGACAGCGAGCCGCAGGGGTAGTTTTCGTAGGCCTGGATGCCGACGTTGCCGACCACCCGGATGTTGTGGAATGAGCTTTCTCCCGCGTCGGCCATGTTCAGCACATCGTTGAAGTGGTTGTCTTCCAGCGTGACGTTTTCGTAGAGCTCGTTGCCGACGGCGATGCCGTCGCCCTGGCCGACGGCTTCGCCATTCTTGCCGGTGGTGTCGTCGGCGGTGGCAAACCAGTTGCCCTTGAGGGCGATGTTGTCGGGATTGCCGCCGGAGTTGGCCTGCATGAAGATGTCGTACACGGAGTTTTCGTAGAACTTTGAGTTGCTCACCGTCACGTGGTTGCCCGCGAAGATCGCGAGGCCCTCGATGTGGCAGTTCAGAAAACTGTCGGACTGCACGTTGTGGATGATCGTTTTGTTGATCACGATGTCTTCGGGCGCCTGGCTGGTCGGCTGGCGGATCGCGTTGTTGTTGCCTTCGTATTTGCCCGTGTAGGCTTCGGAGCAGGCGGTGGCCGGCCCCCACGAGCCGCCTTCGACGGTGATGTGGGTGGAGGAGGCGATTTCGAAGTTGCGCCCGGTGAGGTTCAGCAGCGTGATGTCGGTGGGGTTGGGCTTGCCCCCATCGGCTTCGACGTTGCCGATCGTGACGTCCTGGACGGTCATGTCCTCGATCGTGATGTGCGAGGCGACCGTCACGATCGCGCCCGTGAATTTGACGCTCGCCCCCGAGGCGGGCGCGAAGACCACATGCGAGCTGGAGGTTTTGGAGCTGTCCCCTTCGAGGCGCTGTTCGGGATAGCTGCCGGCCAGCAGCCGCACGGTCTCGCCGGCGCTCGCGAGGTCGTAGGCCCTGTTCATCGTCTGGCAGGGCTTCGCTTCGGTGCAGGCGTTCGAGTCGCTGCCGGTGGGGGAGATGAATAGTTGTTCGCCGCTGGGTTCTTCTTTCGGTTCTTCCTTCGGTTCTTCACCCACAACTGCTGTCTGTGCGGAAGTCGCGGCGGTGGCGCCGCCTTCGTTGGTGGCGGTGACGACCACGCGCAGCGTGTCGCCGGTGTCGGTGGCGGTGAGCTTGTGCGTGTTGGCGGTGGCGCCGGTGATGTTGGTGCAGCTGCCGCCGGAGGCGTTGCAGTCCTGCCACTGGTAGGTGTATTTGGTGGGGTTGTTTTCCCAGGTGCCGTTGGTGGCGGTGAGGGTGTCGCCTTCGGTGGTGGTGCCGGTGATCGTGGGTGCTGTCTTGTCTTTGGGCTTGGGTGGCAGCGCTTTCGCGACGGGGGCGGTTGCGGCTGAGGTGGCTGGGGTGGAGCCGCCTTCGTTGGTCGCGGTGACGATCACGCGGAGGGTGTGGCCGACGTCGGTGGCGGTGAGCTTGTGCGTGTCGGCGGTGGCGCTGGTGATGTTGGTGCAGCCGCTGCCGGAGGAGTTGCAGTCTTGCCACTGGTATTCGTAGCCGGTGGGGCCGTTTTCCCAGGTGCCGTTGGTGGCGGTGAGGGTGTCGCCTTCGGTCGTGGTGCCGCTGATCGTGGGCGGCGTCTTTGCGACCGGCGGCGGCGGCGGAGGAGGCGGTTCCGCTTGCGCTTTTTCGATCTTCGCCGTGGCGTTAGAGGTGGCGGTGGTAGCGCCGCCTTCGTTGGTTGCCGTGACGACCACGCGCAGCGTGTCGCCGACATCGGTGGCGGTGAGCTTGTGGGAGTTGGAATTCGCGGCGGCGATGTCCAGGCAACTGCCGCCGGAGGCGTTGCAGTCCTGCCACTGGTATTTGTAGCCGGCGGGGTTGTTTTCCCAGGTGCCGTTGGTGGCGGTGAGGGTGTCGCCTTCGGTGGTGGTGCCGGTGGTCGTGGGTGCTGTCTTGTCTTTGGGCTTGGGTGGTAGCGCTTTCGCGACGGGGGCGGTTGCGGCTGAGGTGGCTGGGGTGGAGCCGCCTTCGTTGGTCGCGGTGACGATCACGCGGAGGGTGTGGCCGACGTCGGTGGCGGTGAGCTTGTGCGTGTCGGCGGTGGCGCTGGTGATGTTGGTGCAGCCGCTGCCGGAGGAGTTGCAGTCTTGCCACTGGTATTCGTAGCCGGTGGGGCCGTTTTCCCAGGTGCCGTTGGTGGCGGTGACCATGTCGCCTTCGGTCGTGGTGCCGCTGATCGTGGGCAGTGTCTTCACGACTGGCGCCGGCGGCGGCGGAGGCGGTTCCGCTTCGGCTTTTTGGACCTTTGCCGTAGCGTTCGAGGTGGCGGTGGTGGCGCCGCCTTCGTTGGTTGCCGTGACGACCACGCGCAGCCTATGGCCGACGTCAGCGACGGTGAGCTTGTGTGCATCGGTGGCGGCGCCGGCGATGTCCAGGCAGCTGCCGCCCGCCGCGTTGCAGTCCTCCCACTTGTATTCATAGCCGGTGGGGTTGTTTTCCCAGGCGCCTTCGGTGGCCGTGAGCGTGTCGCCTTCGGTGTCGGTGCCGCTGATCGTGGGCGTCGCCGTCGCGACCGGCGGCGGAGGCGGTTCTTCTTCGGTTTCTTCGACCGGCGCGGTGGGGGTCGAGACGGCGGCGGTGGCGCCGCCTTCGTTGGTGGCGGTCACGATCACGCGCACCGTGTGTTCGACGTCGGCGGCGGTGAGCGTGAGCGTGTCGGTGGTGGCGGCCTCCATGTTGGCGCAGCTGCCGCCAGAAGTGGTGCACTCCTGCCACTGGTATCTGTAGCCCGTGGGGTTGTTTTCCCAGGTGCCTGCAGTGGCCGTGAGCGTGTCGCCCACGGCGTCGGTGCCGCTGATCTTGGGCGGCGTCTTCGCGACCGGCACGACGCTCGCCGGCGAAGGGGGCGCCAGTGGCGAGCCGGAGCTGGGCGCGAAGACGATCGCCGGCAGTGGACTCGGGGCCTGCGGGGATTTGGGCTTGGAGCGGTTCAGCTTGCGCGGGTGGCGGGTGGCGCAGCAGCACGACGATTGGCGCCGGTGGCGACGGGCGGACGCCGCCGACCTCGTGGTGCGGCGCCGGTGGACAAGCCGGCACGTGCGGTTGCGCCGTCGGTGGCGTCGGCCGACGGCGGCGGATGACGATCGCTTAGGGTGCGTGGACCCGCCCGCCCGGGCACCGGGCGCGAACAGCGAGCACACCAGCACGACGACGACCAGTACCAGGCCGTGCGTCAGGGGCCATCTTGGCCTGGTGGACCTCCCTGTCGCAGACGTTGGTGCGTGTGCGACCACCCGCGGCAACGATACATAACTCCGCGGTCGGGTGTCGAGGCGATGCTGTAGAGGGCCATCTGGCACGGCGTCCATCCTCCGTCGATTCATCGAGTTATGTCATTGATCGGCGTGCCGGACGTCGGGCATGAGCGCTGGGCGAGCGAGCTGCACCGGCGCGTCCGCGGGGAGCCCCATCGCGAGACGGAGGGGCGCGCTTGGCTCGCGACCGGCGCTCATCCGGTGTACTGGGCGGCTCCGGCGTCGGGAGGATCGGGTCGGGTGTTGCCGTTGATGTCGGTGGCGGGGTAGTTGGCAGGGTCGCCGTGTTTGATCGCGGCGGCGCCTTCGATGAGTTCCAGGTTCAGCGTCGCTTCGTCCACGAATCCGGCCGCGGCGAGCTGGTCGTGCGTGCCGTATTTTTTGGCGCCGCTGCCGTACCACACGTTGTATTCGGCTTCGGCGCCGCTTGGCACGCCCTGGTCTACTTCGGTCGCTTCGTTCCAGAACAGCAGCGAGGGGGCGATGTTGCCGTCGAACTTGACGTTGGTGTAGCTCGCCCGCGGGTCGGCCGCGATCGTCTGGGTCGCGGAGTTGTTGCGGATGTCGATGTTTTCGTAGTGCTCGGAGTTGCCTTCGTTGTGGTGGGGCATGAAGATCGAGAAGTACCCTTCGATCGTCTTTTCCAGGTAGTTGTTCTGGATCGTGACGTTTCTCGGGGTGCCGGCCTTACCGTTGGGGAGCGCCTGCAGGAAGATGTCGAACACCGCGCAGCGCTTGAAGGTGTTGCCCTGGATCAGCAGTTCGTTGGCGCCCCAGATCTGCAGGCAGTCCACGTGCGCTTCACCGACCTTGGTGTATTCGTGGATCAGCACGCCTTCGATCGTGATTTTCGTGGGGACGGCCGTCGTTTCGGGGCCGTTGGTGGCGATCAGGTTGTTTTCGTTGTCGCCCGCGTCGGCCACCGGCCCCGCGGTGCCGCCGATGATCGAGATGCTCTTGGGTGCTTTGCTGCCGCTGGAGACGATCTCGAAGTTGTGCAGCGCGTTGTTGCGCGCGGTGTCGCCTTCGGCGTTTTCCCCAAAGTACAGCGGCTTTTCGAACTTGAAGCCCTTCAGTTCGGTGCCGTGCGCTTCGACCCTGAGTTCCTTGGAGAATTTGACGGCCGCGCCGCTCGCCGGTTCGAAGACGACCGGGGAGGAGGTCGTTTTCCCGCTTGTCAGCGGCAGCGAGGTGTCGGTGTAGGTGCCGGCGGCGAGCACCACTTTTTCACCGGCTTTGGCGAGCGAGTAGGCGTGGGCGAGGGTCTTGCACGGCGCGCTCTGGGTGCAGGCGGCCGAGTCGGAGCCGCTGGGGGAGAGGTAGAGCGTTCCCGCGGAGGACCCGGTTTCTTCCTTTTTCGTTTCTTTGGGCGCTTCTTCTTTCGTCGGTTCTTCCTGCTTAGGTTCTTCTTTTTTGACTTCTTCTTTTTTGGGTTCTTCTTTCGCGGGTTCTTCCTTTTTCGTTTCTTCCTTCTTTTCTTCTTTCGTCCCTTCCGACCAGCCGGCGTAGGCGCCGGTCAGCGTGTAGTTCATGGCGGAGCTATTGCTGGCGTTGACGTACGGCAGTGCCGCGCCGCCCAAGTTGACGTCGCTGGCGGCGCATTTGTCGTTCTGCCAGATGTTCTTGCTCCATTCGATGCCGCTCAGCCCCGCGCAGTCGTAGCCGCTGTAGGGCTGGACCCCGACGTTGCCGACCACGCGGACGTTGCTGAAGCGGGCGATGTCTTCGGCGTCGTCCATGTCGAGCACGTCGTTGAAGTGGTTGTCTTCGACGGTCACGTTCGCCGAGAGCTCGTTGCCGAGCGCGATGCCGTTGCTGGAGCCGACTGCGCGGCCGTTGGCGCCGGAGGTGTCGACCGCCTCGGCCAACCAGTTGTGGGCGAGCGTGATGTTCTCAGGGTTGCCGCCGGAGTTGGCCTGCATGAAGATGTCGTACACCGAGTTGCCGTAGAACTTCGAGTTGCTGACGGTGACGTGGTTGCCGGCAAAGATCGCCAGCCCCTCGATGTGGCAGCCCACGAGGCTGTAGGACTGCACTTCGTGGATGATCGTGTCGTTGATCACGATGTCTTCGGGGGCCTGGCTGGAGATCGGCTGGCGGATGCTGTTGTTGCCGCCGCCGTAGGGGCCGCCGCAGGCGCTGGCAGGACCCCACGAGCCGCCTTCGACGGTGATGTGGGTGGCGGAGTCGATCTCGAAGTTGCGCCCGGTGAGGTCGAGCAGCGTGACATCGGTCGGGTTGGGCCAGCCGGGGGTCTGGTCGTAGTTGCCGATCGTGACGTCCTGTACGGCGATGTCCTCGATCGTCAGGTGCGAGGCGAGCACGAAGATCGTGCCGGTGACCCTGACGCTCGCGCCGGCAGCGGGCATGAACACGACGTGCGTGCTCGACGTCTTCGAGGAGCCGTTGAGGGTCTGCCCGGCGTAGGAGCCGGCCTCCATCTGCACCGCTTCGCCCGGGGCGGCCTTTTCGTAGGCGTGGCCCATCGTCAGGCAGGGCTTGGCCGAGGTGCAGGGGTTGGAGTCGTTGCCGGTGGGGGAGATGTACAGGCTGCCGATGGCAGGTAGTTCGGCGGGCGGCGCCGGCGATTCGACCGGCGGGGTGGGGGATTCAGCCGGTGGCGTGGGCGTTTCGGCGGGCGGAGTCGGCGATTCGACGGGCGGCGTGGGGGATTCAACGGGCGGCGCGGGCGTTTCGGTCGGCGGCGTTGGCGATTCGACCGGTGGGGCCGGCGGTTCGGTGGGAGGCGTGCCGGTATGGCCATGGTGACGTCGCTCAGCTGCCTTGACGGTGGCCGATGCGCCACGGGAGGAGCCGCCGGAGCGCTGCGAGCCCCGCCGCCCCGCCGCGGTGCGGTGAGTGGCGTGGTGTGCATGCTTTCTCTCGCCGCGCAAGCGGGGAACGCCCAGCGCCGAGGATGTGGCGAAGGCGAGCAGCAGCACGATCGCTGTGAGAAGACGGCGGGACGACAGCAGCTTGAGCATCAAACCCTCCTGGTGGGCCGTGGGTGTCCGGCGAGGCTCGACGGGTTCTAAGCGCTCTGCTACTCGATTTTCACGCGGCCTGGACGATTGACCCACCCATTTCCCAAAAATCGGTAGATTGGGATTACGTGGGTGTCCGCCGGGGGGTGACGTCGCTGTCGGCCCGTTGGGACGACGGGCCACGGTTTGGTTTTTCTCACAAATACTATGTTTTTAGTGAGAGTCCTCCGTTGCAAGCTTTCGTACGCTCGACATGGCGCGTTGTCAAACAAATGTCGATGTGGTAGGGTGGCGCTCAAGTAGCCCGCAAATTGCGGAAAAGGCTTTCAGGGCGGGCTGAACTTAGGAGGGGTACGGCTGCATTGAGCGCATGGACGCGTCAGCGTTGTGCTGTCTTTTGGTTCACGAAGCCATGACCGAGCTCTGTGAAACGCGGCGCCTTGCAGCCCGCGAGAGCCACCGGGAAGCAATGCGTCCAGCAATCGTCACAGACGTGGGATGCGTATTTTGTACAGCTTCTTAACGTCGCTTTGCCAAAGGATGAGTAACTTCAGCGGGCGTACACGGCAGAACTAGATTTCCGGCCCGTTCCGTTAGCGGAGGCGGCAAGAGATGCGGGGCAGGACCTAACGACACAGAGGTAGCGGCAGTGGCAACGGCAGAGATCGATAGAACAGGGATGGATGAGCGCATGGCAGCCGCGTCGCTGCTACACGGCGCCGGAGCGCAGGGGCCCATGGGCGCGCTGATACGCAGCGAGGAGCGCAACTCGCCGCTGGTATCGCGGGCGATCGTGCGAGCACAGGCCGGCGACCGCGATGCGATGGGGTTCCTGTATGCCCGCTACGCCGAGAACGTCCACGGCTACGTGCGCTCGATCGTGCGCAACCACCACGAGGCCGAGGACATCACCCAACACGTCTTTACCAAGCTGATGCGGGTGATCGGCAAATACGAGGAGCGCGACGTCCCGTTCCTGGCGTGGGCGCTGCGGGTGGCGCGCAACGTCACGATGGACCACATCCGCAGCGAGCGGCTGGTGCCGGTCGAGGAGGTCCACGTAACCGGCCACCAGCAGTCCGATCCGGCGGCCGGCGGAGCGATCGACGAGCTACGCGAGGCGCTCGACACGCTGCCATGTGCTCAGCGCGAGGTGCTGATCCTGCGCCACGTGGCCGGGCTCTCGCCGTTGGAGATTGCCAAGCTCACCGGCAAGAGTGAGGGATCGATCCACGGGCTGCACCACCGCGGGCGCCGCACGCTCGCCGCCGAGCTTGCCAACCGCGGCATGGCGCCGACGACGATGGCCGGCCGCGCGCGCGCCTGACTCAGCCGTCCAGCAGCTCGCCGAGCGGGTGCGGCCGGCCGGGCTGGGGTCGCGGCGGCGGTCGGCGGGAGATGCGCCCACTGTCCCCGTCGGCGAGGTAGTAGAGCACCGCGTGGTGGGCCAGTTCCTCGGCCGACACTCCGAGCCGTGCGGCCTCGGCGTCGAGTGCCTCGCGCCCAAAGGTGTCGAGGTCGAGCTTCAACTCGCGCGTGGCACGAGAATCCAGCTTGCTGGAACTGTCGGGGCTGAGCTCAGTGCACAAGGGGATCACCGTCGAGGTCGGTTCGCACTGCACTCTGCTCCAACGTAGGACGGACGCCAGACTTGCCGCACACCAGCTCCCAGGGGGTACCGAAAAAGGTTGGTTCTCCCACGGCGGGGCGCGCAACCATAGCCACCCGCATCCGTGCCAGGGCATCGAGCATGAAGCGGATTGTCTACAGCCCATCTCCCCATGCCCGAAGGTATGAGTAATTTTGTGTTCTAGAATAACACGTCGGGTTTGGCCGCGCCCCACGGTGGGTCGCATGGCTAGGCGCCACGCCGCCGACCGAGACGGGTCGTGCGGGCAAGTCTAAAAATATCTAAAAACTCTAAAAGTATCTAAAAGCCACGATATCGTAGGCGGCTGTGACGGCGAATCCATTCAAGCCCACCTTCGGCGTCAGCCCTCCCGTACTGGTCGGCCGCGACGCGCTGATGGACGAGTTCGTGGAGGGCCTGGAAGATGGGCCCGGCGCGGCTGCCCGGGCCACGATATATACCGGTGCCCGCGGCTCCGGTAAGACGGTGATGTTGAACGCGGTCGAAGACCGTGCGAGGGAGCTCGGCTGGTTGGTGTTGAGTGAGACAGCCTCCCCCGGTTTCGTGGATCGAATCTCCCGTCAGGGGCTGCCGAGGCTCCTTGCCGGCTTCGACCCCAAGGCCGCTCGGCGCCGTGTCACGGGGATCACAGGGCCGATCGGATCAGGCGGCGTAACCTGGAGCACCACAGAGAGCCACACGCCTGAAGCCACCCTCCGCAGCCAGATCGAGCTTGTCACGGATCTGCTCGCCGATAACGAGACCGGGCTCCTCATCACACTCGACGAGATCCACCACAACCAGATCGCCGAGCTGCGTCAGCTTGCCACGACCGTGCAGCACGCTTTCAGGGAGGACCGGCAGTTGGCGTTCGCCGGGGCGGGGTTGGCCTCGGCGGTCACCGACGTGGTGAATGACGAAGTGCTCACCTTCCTCCGCAGAGCGGAGCGACACGTTCTCGGGCCTGTTGCGGCCCGGGATGTGGCGCGGGCGCTCAGAGTTCCCGTGGAAGAGGGTGGGCGCCGGGTCGCCGAGGAGGTGCTCGACGTGATGGTCGAAGGCACGCGCGGCTATCCATTCCTGATCCAGCTGATCGGTGCCCAGGTATGGCGTCTGCGGCCGTCCGAGGCGGCGATCTCGATGGAGAGCGCGCGGGAGGGCGTCTCAAATGCCCTCCGCCGGCTGGGCAGGCTCGTCTACGAGCCGGCGCTCGCCGATGCCTCGGACATCGACAAGTCTTTCCTCCTGGCGATGGCCAAGGACGAGGGGCCGTCAAGGATGAAAGACATCCAGGAGCGGCTCTCGATCGACGCCAACTTCGCGAGTCAATATCGACTACGGCTGATCGCCTCGGAGCTCATCGAGTCAACAGGCCACGGCTACGTCGATTTCGCGCTTCCCTACCTTCGCGACTACCTCCGCGAACACGCCGCAGCTGACGGGCTGGGGCCTTGAAATCTCTCCCCGAGAGTGAAGCTCTGATCGGCCCCGCGCTCCGGTCCGGTCGCATGTGCGTGGGCTCCTCCGCCGTCGAGCCAGGCAAGGACCGCCCACGGCGGAAGAACGGCGCGCCAGGAAGCGTAATTGGTGGGTATGACCCATAACCCTGGCCTGTGATCGTCAGGTGCTTGAGCTGCCACGGAGGGAAACCTTGGCGGACCCTGGAGTCCCGGCGAAATCAGCTGCGAGGACCTGTACCCGAAAGTTGGCGGGCCATACGGCGGCGTGTGGTCGCGCCCGGGCGTGTGGCCGGGCGAAGGCGGCTGGGTGTACATCCCCACGGCCTCGGGCGGCACCAGCGCGTCGGGCTCCTCCGGCAACCTGCAGGTCTACCAATACGGCGTCTCCGGCAACGGCACGCCGACGCTCTCGCTGCAGGGCACCTCATCCGAAGCTTTTGGCTTCTCTTCCAGCGCGCCGATCGTCACCTCCAACGGCACCGAAGAAGGCTCCGCGCTGGTGTGGATCGTGTGGGCGCCGAACGGCGGTGGCGAAGGAGCCGAGCTGCGCGCATACAAGCCGAGGCCGGTGAACGGCGAACCAGTGATGGTGTGGAGCGAACCGATCGGCACCTCGGCGAAGTTCGCGACGCCCGGCGTGGGCGGTGGGCGGCTGTACGTCGGTACCCGCGACGGCCACGTGATCGCGCTCGGTTCCCCCGTCACCCCCATCCTGAGCGGCTCGCGGGTGGCGTTCGCGACGACGACGATCGGGGACTCCTCGGAAAAGACCCTGACGCTCACCGCGACCGAACCGCTGACGCTCTCGAAGCTCGAATCGAGCTCCTCGCAGTTCACGCTCGGTACGCCCTCGCTGCCGCTGCCGGCGGAACTTGCGACCGGGCAAACGATCGAACTGCCGATCACTTTCTCGCCGACTGGGTCGGGGCCGATCGGAGGGAAGCTGACGGCCACCACGAGCACCGGCAAGACCGCGAGCTTCGGGCTCTCCGGCACCGGCGAGACGCCGGTCGCGAAGCTCGAAGTGTCGCCGATTGTCGTGACCTTCGACGGCACGGCCGTCGGCGAACACGCCTCGGCGGGCGCGACCTTCCGCAATGTCGGCGGCACGCCGCTGACGAGTGGGAACCTTCAAGCTGCGTCTTTCAAGTCGGGCCCGCGCGCTGCTGGCGCATGAACACGTGCTGCGAGCGCAGGCGATCGTCGCCTCGCACGATCCAGCGGGCGCGACGTACACCGCGCAGGAGAGCGTCACGCTCCGCGCGCCGCGGAAGCCGGCCGCCCGGAAAGCCAAGCGGGCCGGCTAGACCCTCTGTGGTTGCAGCCGTGCGCCCCAAGTCTAAAGATCTCTCGAAGCCGTTGGCACGCAAAGCTTGCTCTGGTACGGCGCAGCTCGCGGTGCTACGCGCTAAGCGCGGAGCGGTCCACCTGGTGTTCAAAGGCCCGTTCGTATAGCGGCTCAGGCGCCATATCGAGGCCATTGGGCCAGACGAGGGTGCGAATCTCCGGGTCGACATAGACCAAGGCGAAGCAGGCGGGGTCAGCAAGAGGCTCGAACACGCCACTCCAGTCGTGGTGGGTGAAGTCGACGTCGCCGACTAGCCCGTCACCGAAGGTGAGGCGTAGCCTGTGATCGCCGATGACCTCGGCTCCGGTGACTGGGACGAGCTTGTCCATAACGGTGATTCTATCGAAGCGGAGGAATCGGGTTCAGGGGCTTTCTGTTGACGGCAAGCTCCCAGTCGGCGTTCAGCTCGTCGCTATGTATCCCGGCCCACCGCTGGACGAGCCGGAGTATCCGCCTCGGGAGGAAACCAGCGATGACGTCGCCTCCCAGGTCGAGGGAGGCTTCGTGCTCCCCGTAGTAGGCGTGGAAATGTGGACGACCGTGATGGCCCTCGTCCCAGAACATCCCGATAATGATCCCGTCGAACTGGCTGATCCGAGGCATGAGTGCCCTCCGATAGATTGGGCAGAGGACCATAGGCCGCGCTTGGGACGAAACGCTCGATGTCGCCTATGACGTCATGGGGTCATGGATGACGAGACCCAACCTAGGGATCGTCCCGATGCGGCACTTCAGCCGTCGCGTGCTCGGCAAGAACTATCGTCTACTTGGCGACAAGCAGCGCGTCGCGGCCGACCAGTACGGGAGGGCTGACGCCGAAGGTGGGCTTGAATGGATTCGCCGTCACAGCACCGGCAACGGTGGCGCCCCATCGACGCCGACGCCCGGCGACAAACCGCCGACCAACCTCGGCGAGTCGATCGTACGGCTGGACGTCCAGCCCAATGGCTCGCTGAAGGCGGTGGACTTCTTCGCCCCATACAACGCCACCTACCTGGATTCGTGGGACGCCGACTTTGCCTCCGGCGGCGTGACCGCCCTGCCCGACGAATACTTCGGGACACTGGCAGTACCGCACCTCGCCGTGGCGGTGGGCAAGGACGGCTACGTGTACCTGCTCAACCGCGAAAACCTCGGCGGGATCGGCCAGGGGTCGGGGGACTCCGATGACGTCATCCAGCGGATCGGGCCATACGGCGGCGTGTGGTCGCGCCCGGGCGTGTGGCCGGGCGAAGGCGGCTGGGTGTACATCCCCACGGCCTCGGGCGGCACCAGCGCGTCGGGCTCCTCCGGCAACCTGCAGGTCTACCAATACGGCGTCTCCGGCAACGGCACGCCGACGCTCTCGCTGCAGGGCACCTCATCCGAAGCTTTTGGCTTCTCTTCCAGCGCGCCGATCGTCACCTCCAACGGCACCGAAGAAGGCTCCGCGCTGGTGTGGATCGTGTGGGCGCCGAACGGCGGTGGCGAAGGAGCCGAGCTGCGCGCATACAAGCCGAGGCCGGTGAACGGCGAACCAGTGATGGTGTGGAGCGAACCGATCGGCACCTCGGCGAAGTTCGCGACGCCCGGCGTGGGCGGTGGGCGGCTGTACGTCGGTACCCGCGACGGCCACGTGATCGCGTTCGGCTCCCCCGTCACCCCCATCCTGAGCGGCTCGCGGGTGGCGTTCGCGACGACGACGATCGGGGACTCCTCGGAAAAGACCCTGACGCTCACCGCGACCGAACCGCTGACCCTCTCGAAGCTCGAATCGAGCTCCTCGCAGTTCACGCTCGGCACGCCCTCGCTGCCGCTGCCGGCGGAACTTGCGACCGGGCAAACGATCGAACTGCCGATCACTTTCTCGCCGACCGGGTCGGGGCCGATCGGAGGGAAGCTGACGGCCACCACGAGCACCGGCAAGACCGCGAGCTTCGGGCTCTCCGGCACCGGCGAGACGCCGGTCGCGAAGCTCGAAGTGTCGCCGATTGTCGTGACCTTCGACGGCACGGCCGTCGGCGAACACGCCTCGGCGGGCGCGACCTTCCGCAATGTCGGCGGCACGCCGCTGACGATCGAAAAGGTGAAGCTGCCCGCGGCCCCGTTCGGCGTCGAAGGCCCGCCCGCGGCCGGCACGATCGAACCGGGCCACTCGATCACGGTCACCGTCACCTTCAACCCGACGGAAGTGGGTGCGTTCAACGGAGAAATCGGCCTGGAAACCAGCGCCGGCAACGAAGCGATCGGCCTCTCCGGCGCCGCCGGCCTGCCGGGGGCCCTCGAAATCAAGAATGAAGCGGTCGAATACGGCCAGGTCGCGATCGGCTCCAGCGAGTCCAAGAGCTTCACGGTCACGAACACCGGCGGCACTAATGTGGAAATCACGAAGTCAAAGCCGCCGATCGGAGGCGCCTTCGAAGCTACCACCTCGCTATCGGAGGGGACGACGATCGCGCCAGGCAAAAGCTTGACCGAGACCGTCAAGTTCACGCCGACCGAAACCGGGCTGACGAGCGCCGATTGGCCGATCAACGGCAAGGACGCGACCGGGCTGCACGACGTGCAGTTCAACGGCGCCGGCATCGTGCCCGAACCCGAACACCACGCGGGCAAAACGCTGGTGCCGTCGATCCCCGGAAGCCTCGGCACCGGATCGGCCCTTCCAGAAACCAAAACGCCGCGCTTTCTCGGCGCGCAGCTGGCGAGCACGGCGTTGACGACCAGCGCCGCGAGGATCGTCGGCGTGAGGGTGAGCTGCCCGGCGGGGGAGAGCAGCTGCGCCGGGACGATCACGCTGCGGTTGCTGATTCCCACCAAAGCTGTGAAGGGCGCTCACGCCAAGTCGCCCAAAAAGCCGCTCACCCTGACCATCGCCGAGGGAAAGTTCACGGTCGCCGCAGGACGAGTGGGAACCTTCAAGCTGCGTCTTTCAAGTCGGGCCCGCGCGCTGCTGGCGCATGAACACGTGCTGCGAGTACAGGCGACCGTCGCCTCGCACGATCCAGCGGGCGCGACGTATAGCGCGCAGGAGAGCGTCACGCTCCGCGCGCCGCGGAAGCCGCCCATCCTGAAAGCTAAGCGGGTCGAGGCCACACCGTAAAGGCGACGCCGGGAGATCAGCGGCTCGATCGGCCTTACAAAGAGATATCATCGGCCATACCGTGGAATCTCTGAGGAGTCTCGCGACGGCCCTAGCCATACCCGAGCGCACACTCCGTCGAGCCGCCGCCGACGGCCTCCTGCATGGAGAGCGCAGGAGTCCGCGCCGCTTCTGTGTCTCAGCGCGTGAGGAGCTCTACCTACGCGACCACTGGGGGCTGCTCCAGAGCCTGCGTGCGGCGCTGCGCACGGAGCCCAATGTGAGGCTTGCTGTTCTCTTCGGCTCGACCGCGACAGGCAGGGAGCACAGAGGCTCCGATGTCGACGTGCTTGTAGACCTCGACGATCCCGCAGTCGGCCGGCTGGCTGATATTGCCGGACGCATCACAAGCCGAGTCGGTCGCGAGGTGCAGCTAGTCCGTCTATCCGATGCCCAGCAGACGCCGGTGTTGATGCTCGCCATTCTGCGCGATGGACGGGTACTCATCGACCGAGATGAACGCTGGGCGCTGGAACGCGTACAGCTGTCGGTGTGGCAACGTCGCGCCCACGTGGTGGAGCGGCCACTGGAGGAGGCGCTCCAGGATCTCGGCGCAGAGAGGTGAGTGCCGGCGAGAGCCGCTTGTGAGCGGGAGTAGCGCTAACAGCCGTGCGGCCCCAAGTCTAAAAACTCTAAAAATATCTAAAGACACGAGATGGCAAAGCGCCCAGAATCGCCACCCTACGACGTCGCAAACGTCACATCCCCGCCCTTGGTGGTCCCGCTCAAGTTGGTCGCGGAGATCCGGTAGTGATACGTGGTGCCGGCCGCCAGCCCGGATCCGATCTGTCCATCGACCTTCACACCCTTGATCCCCGAGCCCGGCGACGTCGCACAGCCGATTGTGTTCCCGTAGGAGGTGGTGGTGCCGTATTCGAATACGCAGCTGGTTACGTTGGATCCCTTGGGATTCACGGTCGCGTTCAGCCGCGCCGAGGAGGACGTCACTTCGCTCGCGGCTTTGGTATGGGCCGTGGGCGCAACCGCTCGACGCGTCGTGAACGTGCTGTCTTCCCCTTTGGTTTCTCCACGGCGTTCTTGGCCAGCAGAGCGTAGTGGTAGACGGTGTTGGAGCTGAGACCTCCGATCCGCCGAGACAGACTCGGGCGTATTGACGGCCCCGACGTTGCGACACGACGCTGTCTTTGGAAAGCACGGTCAAGCCTTCGGGGTTGGGCGCCAGCGAGTCCGTCGTTTCGGCCTTGTTTTTCGATCCGCCCGTAACGGCGGCGTCTTCGCCTGAGGAGACGCTTTCCGCACCGCCGCCCACCGTGGCGTTGGTGCCGCTGACGGTTCCCTTGTAGCCGCCTACGAGGGCGGAGTGGGAGCCACTGGCTTTGCCGTACTCGCCGCTGCCGATCCAGCTCTGGCCCGGGCCGGTCGCTTCGTTGAAGGCGCCGCCGCTGATCGAGTTGGCGCCGTGGAATTCGCTGCTTTCTTCGGTGATCCCGGCGATGTTTTCATAGCCCCCGGTGACTGAGTCCCAGCGCCCCGTGGCCTTGTTGCCGTAGCCGCCGGTGACCGAGGCGTTGATGGCGCTTGCGGTGTTTTTCTCGCCGCCGCTGACGGCGGAGTTCTGGGCGCTCGCTTGGTTACCGGCGCCGCCTGCGATTGAGGCGAAGTAGCCTGGATGGGAGGTGGTGCAGCCGCTGTTGATTGTTGGAGTTCCGGCTCCGGCAAGGTTGGAGCAGCCGCCGCTGACTGTGGAGTAGTTGGCAGTTGCGGTGTTGGAGTGGCCGCCCGTGATCGTGCTTGCGTACCCTGAGGATGTGTTTTCTGCGCCGCCCAGGATTGAAGCGTAGGGGCCTGAGATTTTGTTGCTGAACCCCCCTCCGACGATGCCGCCGTAACTAGTGTACGAGTTGCCGGTCCCCCCAAGCAGCAGGTTGTGCGATCCAATCTGCGACCCAGGGGCTTCGTCATAGCCGAGGATCAGGTTCCCGGTGCCGTTGAGTTCGGTCTCTTTCCCAGACCCGTCGATCACCTGCAGGTTGATCCCCGAGAACTGGATCGTCGGCTTTTTGTCGATGCCCTCGGCCTCGTAGCTGATGTAGGGGAGGACCTTTCGAGCTTTTCCTGTTCGGCTTCGGGCAGCAGCGTCGATTTTGTGAAGCCCGATTCACAGGTTCCGGCTTTTCGCGGTCACGATAGCGGCGCCTTCTTTGGTAGGCACACAGACCTTCGTGCCCGCGGCGAGCGCCGTTCCCGTCATCGTCGCCAGCGAGCCAATCGCCAGGCCGCTCGCCAAACCAATACCCCTCAAGGCCTTCCATCTCCGCATCAGAGAACCTCCAGATCGCAGTTCGAGCGGCGAAAGCTACTCTCAGGACGTGCGCTCTTGTGTGGCTCGCTCGCGATGCGCTGGTGAGATCCCGCAAATTGCGATAAATATCTGGTCGTCTCGCTGTCAGCCTTCGCCTGGCGTCGCCGTCATCCCATTCGGCTGGCTACCTGGCAGGGTCACCCGCCCTCTCGGCTCGCGGTCACCTCGCGCTCCTTCTCACGCAACGAGATCCTCCGCGCCGAGCTGTTGGAGCGCTGCGCGCTCAGAGCGAATCGACGAGGAGGTGTCTCCCGGCTCCCGGACCTGCGGGCGATCTCCAAGGTGGGCGTGGGCATCGACATACTCGACCTCGGCACGACGGAGCGCCACGGCGCGAGCCTCGCCTGTAGTGAGGCACCAACGCGCGGCCGGTGTCCGAGCTGGCAATCGCCTTCATGCTCGCTCTGCTGCACCACCTTCCTAGCAACCGGCCTGGTGCGCGATGGCGCAACCTCATCGACCGCGAGCGGATCGCCACGATGCTTGACTATCGCTTATTGCGGATATTGCGGTTGAATGCTAGAATGTCACGACACGACGGACCCGAGGATTAGCGATGCCAATTACCGCCCACCAACCCCCTGACAACGTAGTCCGGGCAGCGCCTGAGGAGAAGCAAGCGCTGGAACAGCTGCGCCACCAGATTGATGAGATCTTTCGCCGGCACCGCACTGCCCGGCTCATCGACCCAGACGGGGAGACGACGGAGATCCCGGAGTCGGTGTTCCATGCGCTCAAGTTCGTAGTGAAGAGCATGGCCCGCGGACAGACCATCACGCTCATGCCGCACGACAAAGAGCTCACGACCCAGGAAGCAGCCGACCTGCTGCATGTCTCGCGCCCACATCTGACCAAGCTGCTCGACCAAGGCGCGATCTCCCATCACAAGGTCGGTACGCACAGACGTGTGCGAATCGATGACCTCCTAGCGTATCGCGACCGGCGGAGCACCACACGCCGCGAAAAGCTCGACGAGCTGACGCGACTCTCCGAGGAGCTGCCCGGCGGTTACCTGTAGGCGCCCTCAGGGGCGTCGGCTCCCATCCCGGCTCACCCATATGCTCCGACGATGGCTTTTGCTGTCGTTCTCGACGCAAGCGTTCTTTACCCGCTTCCGCTTCGCGACACGCTGTTGCGCATGGCTGAGGCTGAACTCTACGACCCGTGCTGGAGCGGGCAGATCCTCGACGAGGTTGCCCGGAACCTCACCGCCGACGAGCGCGTCACCGCGGCCCAAGCCGCACGACTGCTCGATGCGATGCGCGGCGCCTTCGAAGTCGCCAACGTGCCTCGCGAGGCGATCGCTCGCTTGGAGCCAGTCATGACCAACGAGGCCAAGGACCGCCACGTCCTTGCAACCGCCGTAGCCAGCGACGCCCAGGCCATAGTCACGCTCAACCTTAAGCACTTCCCAAGCGACGCCTGCAAACCGTTCGCAGTCGAGCCGCTGCATCCCGACATCTTCCTACTCGACCTCTATGACCTCCACCCGCTGGCCACCTACAATGCCGTCGAACGCCAAGCTGCAGCGCTCACCCGGCCGCCCATGACCATCGATGAACTCCTCAGCCGGCTCGCTGCAACCGTGCCCGCCTTCGCCCAAACGCTGCGGACCCACCGATCCTGATGGCGGATGGAAGACCGGAAATTGGTGTGGCCTACAACTCCCGGTTGCGACTGTCGTCGATATGGTCGCGGACGACTACCATGCCGCGCTGAGTTTCGATGTCCAGCTTGCAAGCCGAACGGCAGGTCATCCTGCTCAGCGCCGGTACGGCCGCCCGCCGGCGGGCGATGGGCGAGCGGGCCGAGCGGCTGCTGGGCGAGGTTGACTGGTCGCGACTCGTCGAGACGCTGCGCCGGCGGAGGCTGCTGACCGTCCTCGGCCCACGCGTTCTGGAGCTGGCGGAGGGGTCGGCGGGCGACGGCTTCCCCGAGGCGGTGGAGCAGGCGCTCGAGGCGGGGCGGCGGCGGGGCGCCTTCCTGCAGTTGATCTCGCTGCGCATCGTGGCGATGCTTGCCGACGCCGGGATCCGCTGTACCCCGCTCAAGGGTCCGCTGCTGGGCGAGGCGATCTACGGCGATCCAGGCCGGCGTCTCTCTGGCGACATCGATCTGCTTGTGGCCCCGGAGCAACTGCAGGCGGCGGTGGAGGTGGTGCGCGAGCTGGGCTACGGCGCTCCCATCGACTACGTGCGGGAGGACGGGCTGCCGCAGCTGCACCTCGCCCTCACGCACGAGCGGGCGGAGCTCCCGCCGGTGGAGCTGCACTGGCGGGTGCATTGGTATGAGCGCACCTTCGCCCGCGAGCGGCTGTTACCCCCCACGGGGGCTCCACCGGGCGACTGGCGTCCCGCCCCCACGGACGAGCTCGCCGCGCTGTTGCTGTTCTACGCGCGGGATGGCTTCGTCGGCCTGCGCCTGGCGGCCGACCCGGATTGTCTACAGCCCATCTCCCCATGCCCGAAGGTATGAGTAATTTGGCGCTCTAGAATACCACGTGGGTTCACGGCGGGGACTCACGTCTATACCTGCCGGCTCCGTAGGTCCTCGACGGGGCATGGGGTGTCTCGATCGAGGATCTCTGGGTCTCCCGTGAGGAGCGTCGCTTTGCGGGCGCAGGCGGTGGCGATCGAGAAGCAGTCTCCGAGCGCGATCGGGGTGTTGGCCTTCAAGCGAGCCGTCTCGATCATCAGTGCGGTGCCGGGCAGATCGAGTTCGAACGTTTTGCGAAGCCCGGCGAGTATCTCGTCGGCCGCGGGGCGCCCGTGGTCGCGCTCCACCCGGTAGTAGACCTCCACGGCGTTCACCCAGCTGATCAGCGGGCGGTCGCCGAGCAGCTGCTCGACGCGGCTGTGCGCGGGCTCCTCGCCGTCGAGCCAGGCAAGGACCGCCCACGAGTCCAGGCAGACGGTCAACGTGGCTCGCGCGAGCGATCCTCGAGTAGGCGCTGGGCCATGCCGCTCCGTGCGAACCGCCCGCCCAGGCCGGGCCGATCTCCAGCTGCCTTGATACTCAACCGCTGCATAAAAAGGAATATGAAAAAGCCAAAGGCCATCCTGAAGAAGAATCCAAGATCGTGCCGGAAGTAAAGCTCTGGGGCGCTTGGAACGAGCCCGATTTTCACAGTGCAAAGGAATACGATCCGTTCTACAAACACGCCAAAAAGGCTGCTCTTCTGTGGAAAAAGGGTCGAGCCGTTCTCAAAGAACTTGACTGCAACTGCACTATGGTTGCGGGCGAATTCGCTGAGTACGACGAATACATTGAAGGCTATAAGTATGCAATTCTCCACAACCACAGATATTGGCCTCGCAAGCCTCATGTCTGGGGATTCCATGACTATCAGGATCTTCTCGAAGTGAGCGCGACGCACCCAGACGTCGTCGGGGACGCCAAAAAATTCGCGGGAATCATGAGCAAGGGGATGGGTCACCCCCGAATCTGGCTGAGCGAGCAGGGCGTCGATTTGAACAATGGCGGCGAATCCACCCTGCTGGCAAAGGGCGCCGATGCAGAAGAACTGCAGCGTCTTGCGGCACACGACTTCCTAAATCTCTACAAGGCCGCGGAACTGTACGTTGAAGTTGCCGACTACTACCTCTACTGGGGACCGTCAAAAGAAGAAGAAGAAAAAGAAGAAAATAAATTCGACAGCGGCCTGCTCAACGGCAAAGAAAAGCCCGCTGAACCACAGAATCCGCGGGAGGCATACTGTGTGCTCGCGCTCAGCGAGGAAGGCTGCCCGCCGACGACGACCACCAAGTCTCCGGTTGCCGGGACGACGACGACGGACGCCAGCACTGTCCTGTTGTCCGTCGACCCGGGAGGATTGCCCACGGAGTATCGGATCGAGTACGGCACGACGACGACATATGGCTACACCACTGCGTGGACTTCAGCGGCCAGCAATAGTGGTCGCCAGAGCGAGACCGTCTCGTTGAGCGGTTTGGAACCATGCACCACCTATCACTACCAGGCCGAGGCGGAAAGCTCGGTCAACAAAGGCACGCCGAGTGTTGGCGGCGACCAGACCCTTACGACCGGTGGATGCGAGCCGCCGACGGTGACGACGGGCATCGCGACCTATCTGGAGGGCAATACGCACAAGTTGACGGGAGAAATCAACCCCAACGATGAGGCGGCCACCTATTACTTTGAATACGGACCAACAACCTCCTACGGGGAGGCAACTTCACCGGGTTCCGCGGGAAGCGGCACGAAAGCTATCGAAGTAACCGCCGAAATCGAATACGAAGAAAGCTTTGACGGAGATGTCCTTTTTGACGGGGATGGCCTTGCGCAACCAGACGGTGTCCACTGCAACATTTTTTACTTCAGACTGGTGGGCACTAACGCAGGCGGCACAAGCTACGGCGCCGATAAAGAATCGATTAGATGTTTTTGACCTCGCGCGCGCGTTCTTTCTGCCGTTGCCAACTCGGGGCGAGGTGCCCGCCGGCCTCTCCCTGGGACGCTGCTCATACAAATGTCTACCTGCTCCGCAACTTTAGAGAACCGCGGTAGTTTTAGCGGCATGCGCCGAATAGCGATATCCGTCTGCGGACTGTCGGTCCTCGCTGTGATGGCAGTGGCCGTGCCTCTAAGTGGAGGCTATGTTAGGTTCCAGTGTGGGGGGCACGGGATCTCCTCGCCGCTGGCGGCGACGAACGGGCTGGGGGAAACCCTGCTGGTGTGGCAGTACGGCCGGCAGTCCGCGGGCGGGTTTTGCGAAAGCACTGTGGCCGATGCGGCGGTCGGCTCAGCGAGCGCGGGTTTTGCGAGTTTGGGGGCAATCTCGGAACTGAGCAAGCTGTCGTACGCGACGGGTGTGTCGTTGGATGGCGCCGGCGATGGTTGGGTGATCGGGCTGAACGAAGCGTATGCCGGCAGCAACAAGTATGGCCCCGATTTCGAAAAGTCGGGTGCGTGGGCGGCGTTTCGGCCGGCTGGGGCTGGTTTTCGGGCGCCGATCGAGTTGCCGATCAAGGGTCCGGTGCAGGAAACAGAAGCGTGGGTGGCGGGGAATCGGGCGGGTAGGACGTTGCTTGCGTGGAGCAACTACCGTGGCGCCTACTTCGCCTTTGGTACATCGACCGGTGTCATCTCGAAGCCGACGTTCATCGGTGGTGGTTTTCGGATCGCCGGTTTGGGCGTCGATGAAAGCGGGCGAGCGCTGGTTGTGGGCTATTACTATGCCAAGAACGCAGACCAAGTTGTGCGGATCGCGGCTGTGACCGTGGGGGCCTCGGGGTCGTTCTCGAGACCGCACGTTCTCATCCAACGGCCGCGGAATGCACGCAAGGGGTTGATCGGCTATTTTGAACCGCCGCTGGTGGCAATCGGGCCTCACGGCAATGCGGTGATCGCGTTGGAAAGCACCTGGAAAAATCCGCGTGCCGAATACGAATTCTCTGGCCCCAATCTGCTGATCTACCGCCGAGCGAACGGTCGCTTCGACAAATCTGTCCACCTGCCCGGTGGGTTGTTGGCTAGTGAAGATGCGGCTGCGGTTGACGCTGCAGGGCGGGCGATCATCGTTTCGCCCACCCCCAATTCTCTCCAGGAGATCGCTGTCTCGCCGGACGATCGAGTTGGACGCCAACATCGCCTCTGGAGTTATGTGGAGCGTAATCCCGAGGTGACCAGCAATGCACGGGGCCAAGCGGTCATCGCCTGGGCAAATGGCGAGCCTATTGAGGTCGTATTGGGTAACACCCATGGCGCGAACGGAGGGTTGCATACCGTCGCCCCTTCTTCACTTCTGGGAGTCTCAGACTGGGGGGTCATTGCGACCATGAACCCGCAGGGAACCGCCACGGTATTCTGGGTGGAAGAACCAAAGAAAGAAGAAAGTATACTTTACGCCCAGGCCATAACGCCCGGCGCCCAACCGGTCAAGGTCGTCAGCAGTGAACCGGTCCCGTCAGTTCCGTAGGTTCCGTCCGGTGCATGACTATGACGGCTTGTGGGTTTGGGCGTGAACGCCTCGTGCTCGCCTACGCACTTGCCATCAGTCGGCCCCCAGCGACGGTGACCGACGAACTCTTTGCTTCGATGCGTGCCCACTTCAACGAGCGCCAACTGGTCGAGCTGACCAACGCCATCGCGCTGGAGAACATGCGCGCACGCTTCAACCACGCCCTTGATATGACCCAGCTGGCTTCAGCGAAGGCACGGTATGTGCGCACATGGAAGGCGGACCAGCGGGCGATATCCCAAGCAGAGGCGCCTGAACAACTCGTCGAGCAGAACCGGATCGTGATCCTTGCCACTCGGTTTCGTCGGTCTCCACGTGCGATCACGTCGAAGTGCCGGCACCGCGTCTGTGTCGTCGCTGCCGAGCAGCGCGGTCAGCGGCGCTCGCCTGGTCGCGGATGACTTCCCCAACGCTGACAGCAGTCAGACCGAGCCGCTCGGCGATGTCCCGCGGATCATCGCCGCGTGTCCAAGCGTCGATGACTTGCCGGGCTTTGGTGTTCGCTCGCGCGTACATCTCTGCGCGTCTTCGGGCACCGGCCGCTTTCCGTCGTGCGGCTATGCGGGCCTCGGCGGCGGGCGGCGTGCCGCTCACGCCGTGGTACTTGAGCAGGATCTGACGGACCCGCTCGCGCGTGATTTCGAACCGCGTGGCGATCTCCTTCAGACTCCAGCCCTCGATAGTGCGCAGCCGGCGTATCTCCCGCTCGCGCTCGATGTTGCGCTTCGTCTGTCGGCTCAAGGACTGGGTTGACATACAACCAAAGCCGTCAGCGCCGTACCGGACGACCTACGCGCGCTGGTGCGGGTGGGGTCTTCGAAGGCGAAGGAGGCGGCGAAACTGAAGCCGCCCGGGGGCAGGTGCGGTATCCCGACATCAAGGAGTCCATCTTATGGGACAGAGCATACATTTCGCTCAGAGGCACCGCTGCCGGCAGCGAACCAGGGGGGCGATCTCGCTCACGCGGCTGGCTCCATCTGCGAGCAGGACATCGAGCGTCGGCGTGTCGGGCCGAAGCTCGGCGTAACGCGCTCTGTAGCGGCGTGAGCTCGGCGATCACGGTGTCCGCGACGGCTTCAGATCCTCACCGGAGCGGCACCTGGGCCTGGGCCAAGCTAGAGCGATGGCTTCCTCGTCGCTGGGCGTGACGGCGTCTTCTGCATCGGCGATCAGGACGGACACGGGGAGATCGAGAGCGTCTGCGAGATCGCAGACGGTGAGCCAGGTCGGCGAGCGCTCGCAGCGCTCGATCTTATCGACGGAGGTGGGGTGCAGTCCCGCGAGGTCCGCGACTGCCTGCAGCGTCATCGCGCGCTCGTGGCGTAGACCTTGCAAGGCTCGCGCGAGATCCTCGGCGCCGAGCGTGATCTGGCACGGTCGCGGAGCCAGTGACGCCGGCCGTGTTGGTTCCCAGGCGCGATCGGCTTCAGCCTCGTATGCCAGGCCGGCAACGGAGATCTCAAGTGCACGTGCTGCGTCGCAGAGCTTCAGCCATCCAAGGCTGCGTCTTTCAAGTCGGGCCCGCGCGCTGCTGGCGCATGAACACGTGCTGCGAGTACAGGCGACCGTCGCCTCGCACGATCCAGCGGGCGCGACGTATAGCGCGCAGGAGAGCGTCACGCTCCGCGCGCCGCGGAAGCCGCCCATCCTGAAAGCTAAGCGGGTCGAGGCCACACCGTAAAGGCGACGCCGGGAGATCAGCGGCTCGATCGGCCTTACAAAGAGATATCATCGGCCATACCGTGGAATCTCTGAGGAGTCTCGCGACGGCCCTAGCCATACCCGAGCGCACACTCCGTCGAGCCGCCGCCGACGGCCTCCTGCATGGAGAGCGCAGGAGTCCGCGCCGCTTCTGTGTCTCAGCGCGTGAGGAGCTCTACCTACGCGACCACTGGGGGCTGCTCCAGAGCCTGCGTGCGGCGCTGCGCACGGAGCCCAATGTGAGGCTTGCTGTTCTCTTCGGCTCGACCGCGACAGGCAGGGAGCACAGAGGCTCCGATGTCGACGTGCTTGTAGACCTCGACGATCCCGCAGTCGGCCGGCTGGCTGATATTGCCGGACGCATCACAAGCCGAGTCGGTCGCGAGGTGCAGCTAGTCCGTCTATCCGATGCCCAGCAGACGCCGGTGTTGATGCTCGCCATTCTGCGCGATGGACGGGTACTCATCGACCGAGATGAACGCTGGGCGCTGGAACGCGTACAGCTGTCGGTGTGGCAACGTCGCGCCCACGTGGTGGAGCGGCCACTGGAGGAGGCGCTCCAGGATCTCGGCGCAGAGAGGTGAGTACCGGCGTGACCCAGCCGAGGTCTCCACCTGCCCCCCTGGAGGGGGAGGATCCCGATCGCGCCCGCTTGCTCAAGGCAAAGATCCGCGACCGTATCGGCGACGTACGCCGTCACCTGCTGGCTTTGCGAACAGCTATGGCCGAATTCGGAGAGGACTTCGACCTCGAGCGCTTTCGCGCTGCCTATGCCTCGGAGGATCCGCGTGAACTCAACGACGTGAAGGCCGTCGAGCGCGGCGTTGATCAGCTCTACAACTACATCGCCGAGCTGAGCGCCTTCGGCTTGGAGCTTGCCCAGCTGCGCATGCGTAACGATCAGACCAACACCCGGCGTGACCTGGATGCGCTGCGGCGCAATCGCGTCATCTCCCGCGAGCTGACGACTCGCCTGCAGCGGCTGCGCGAATTGCGACGGCTGCTGGTGCACGAATACGCCACAGCCACCGCCGAGCAGATCCACGAGTCAGCCCGGATCATCGTCGCCGACTTCCCAATCTTCTACAACGCGTATGGCGAGTGGATCAAGCGAGGCTTCGCGCAGGACGATCGCAAGTCGACCGAGCGGTCGCCTGGCCCAGAGTAGAGAGAGGCGAGCAGGATGAGGTGCCTGGGTCGCATCCGCGCGGCGCGATGAGTCGAGGCGCCTGGGGCGGAGCATCCATGCTCCGCACGAGAGCCGCTTGTGATCGGGGGTAGCCCCAACATATGTCGAGGTCCCCCGGCTGACATGAGTCCAGCCCGGGGACCTCAGCCTCGAAGCTCCGGGTGATCGTCCGATGAAACACCAGCATGACGTCCGCAAGAAGACTTGCAGCCGCCGCGGCGACGGCGATCCTCGCGTGCCTGCTGCTAACCGGCTTCGCCGGTGCCCGCGGCTCGCGGCCCGCCACCGGTTTGTCCGTAGCCGTCGTGCGGTCGGCCTCCAAGCCGAAGGCGAGCCGCCGGAAGTCCTCGTCCGCGCGACGGGCCGAGTGCGCCGCTGCGGCGCGCACGGAGAAAGCCCGCAAGGCTTGCGTGGTCCAGAAGAGGAAGGGGGCCAAGCCGAGCGCCTCTCCCACGCTGGCCCCCGCGGTGCAGCCTTCGCCGCCGTCCGTCGTCCCCACTGGCGCTCCCGCACCCGCAATGGCCGATCTTCCCCTTGTGGAAGCGCTCGCGATGCCAGCCCCAGAATCCACTCCACTCGCGGGATCCCAGGATGGCTCGGGCAAGCCACCGGTCGAACCGCCGATCGAGCCGATCGCGCCGGTGGAAGAACCCAGGCCTCCGGTGGAAGAATCGAAGCCTCCGGTTGAAGAACCCACACTCCCCGTCGAAGAACCAAAACCGCCGGTCGAAGCTCCTCTGGCCGGAAACGTATCGACTACGACGACCGCAACAACCCTTTCGTCTTCTCTAGATCCATCTACGGTGGGTCAGGCGGTGACTTACACGGCGACGGTCAATGCCATCGCGGCTACGGGTAGCATCACGTTCAAGGATGCCGGGACTGTCATCGCGGGTTGTGCAGACCAGATCGTGAGCTTCGGTAGTGCGACATGCACAATTGTAGGCGATGTTGCGAGCACCAATTCTATCACAGCCACCTACAACGGAGGCGGCGACTATATTGGCTCGACATCATCTCCCTTGAATCAAGTGGTTAGCCGGGCAGGCACGAGCACGACGTTGACATCTTCGGTGAACCCCTCAATGGTCCGGCAACCCGTGACCTACACAGCGACGGTGCGCCCCGCGGCGGCGACTGGCACTGTTGCGTTCGATGAAGCCGGTACACCGATCGCGGGCTGCACCGCACAGCCCGTCGGTTCCGGCACCGCGACGTGCACCCTCTCGGGCTATGCTACCGCGGGTGAACACGCCATCACGGCGACCTACAGTGGGGATGGCAACTACCTCACATCGGCATCATCCTCCTTAAAGCAGGTGGTCGACAAAACGGGCACGACCAAAACTACGACGACGGTGTCGTCTTCGTTGGATCCTTCGACGGTTGGCGAAGCTGTTACATACACGGCTACGGTGAGTCCTGCGGCGGCGACGGGAACGGTTTCGTTCGATGAAGCGGGTGCAGCTATCACTGGTTGTGCCGCGCGGCCTGTGAGTTCTAGTACCGCGGCGTGTACTGTGGCTGGGCCTGTCGCCGGTTGGCACGGGATCATGGCGGTTTACTCCGGCGACAGCGATTATGCTGCCTCGTGGTCTCCCGCTTTGGGCCAGTCGGTGAACAAGAAAACCACCACGACGACAGTATCATCCTCTTCGAACCCTTCGACCGTTGGGCAGGCCGTTACCTTCACGGCGACGGTGAGCGCCGCGGCGGCGACTGGGACGGTTGAATTCAAACAGTCCGGGGTGACGATTAGTGGGTGTTCTGCTCAGGTGGTAAGTTCAGGCGCCGCGACGTGCACTGTGGCTGGTCTTGCCGCCGGTGGATATTGGATCACGGCCGTTTACTCTGGCGACAGTAGCTATGCTGCCTCGTGGTCTGCCGGCTTTACCCAGACGGTCAAGAAGAAAGCCACCACGACGACGGTGTCGTCTTCGTTGGATCCTTCGACGGTTGGCGAAGCGGTGACCTACACGGCTACGCTCAATACCACAGCCGCGACGGGGACAGTTGAATTCAAGCAGGCCGGGGTGACGATCGCTGGGTGTTCCGCGCAGGTCGTAAGCTCAGGCACCGTGACGTGCACTGTGGGTGGTCTTACTGCTGGTGGGTATTGGATCACGGCGGTTTACTCCGGCGACAGTGACTATGGCAGCTCGATGTCTTCCGGTTTGACTCAGACGGTCAATAAGAAAACCACTACGACGACGGTTTCGTCTTCGTTGGATCCCTCGACCATCGGGCAGGCTGTGACATACACTGCGACGGTGAGCGCCGCGGCCGCGACGGGAACGGTTTCGTTCGAAGAGGCTGGTACAGCTATCACCGGCTGTAATGCGCAGCCCGTGAGCTCCGGTACCGCGACGTGTGCCGTGGCTGAGCCTGCCGCTGGTTGGCACGGGATCATGGCGACTTACTCCGGCAATAGTAATTATACTGCCTCGTGGTCTCCCGCTTTGGGCCAGTCGGTGAACAAGAAAACCACCACGACGACAGTATCATCCTCTTCGAACCCTTCGACCGTAGGACAAGCCGTGACCTACACTACGACGGTGAGTCCCGCGACCGCGACGGGAACGATTGAATTTAAGGAAGAAAGCGCCCCGATCACCGGGTGCACGGCGGAGGCCATCAGCTCCGGCACGGCCACATGCACCGTCGCGGGCTACCCCAAATGGTCCTCGTATGGGATCACCGCTGCTTACAGCGGAGACAGCAGCGATCTAGCCTCGGCCTCGTCCGTGTTTACGCAGACGGTTGAACCGCCGGCTGAATCTGCGGCTCCGTTTCGTTTCTTCTCGCCCACGAGCTTCTGGAATGAAGAACTGCCCGCGGACGCGCCGTTGGATCCGAGTTCGGCTGCGGTTGTGGGGGCCTTCGATGAAGAGATCGCGGCGGAGGAGAATATCAAAAGCGGACCGTGGATCAACGCCACCTATTACAGCGTCCCGATCTATACGGTGCCCGCCGATCAGCCCGTGGCCAAGGTAATGCTTGAAGATGCCTCGGCAACGTCCACGCTTAAGTCGGCGTGGGATGCGGTTCCGTTGCCGGCGGACGCTCAGCCTGCGGCGGGCGGCGATAAACATCTCGTGGTGTGGCAGCCGAGCACGGATCGGCTTTGGGAGTTCTGGCATTTGCAACAGACCTCCACGGGCTGGCAGGCGGCCGCGGGGGGCGCGATCGAAAAAGTGTCGTCTGACTCGGGCGCCTATGGTCCCGAAGCGTGGCCTGGTGCGGAGCCATGGTGGGGAGCGAGCGGGTCCTCGCTGTCGATTGCGGGTGGGCTGATCACGCTGGAAGACCTCGAAAAGGGTGAGATCAACCATGCTCTGGCGATGGCTATCCCTAACGTGCGTGTGGGGGCCTATGCCTCACCCGCCGAGCGGAGTGACGGGGAATCCACTGATCCGCTGTCGCTGCCCGAGGGCGCCCATCTGCGGCTGGATCCCAATCTCGACCTCGCGGCGTTGCATCTTCCACGGCTGACATTGATGATCGCCGAAGCGGCACAGCGCTACGGGATCTTTATCAGGGACACGGGTGGGGAGGCGTCATTCTTCGCGCAGGATCCAATCCCCACCGAGACCGAACCCTATGCTGGGACCCACGGCTACTTCGAAGGAAAATCCCCGCAGCGCCTCCTCGAATCCTTCCCCTGGAGCCATTTGCAACTTCTGAAGATGGAACTGCACAGCACCCCATGAGAGCACGCGGGCGTCCGGAACCGGGCCCATCTCGATGTCGGAGGAGGGGAGTTTCTTGGTCGTCTTGCGGAAGCATGGAGCAGTACAAGCAGGGCCTCTGATCGCTGGTGGAGCACACGGTAGTGCTCGGCTCCGTGGTGGCAGCGCTCTCACAGATCCCTCCTTTGCCCGCAGGACCTTCTTTCCCGGCTTTACCTCCTTTTCCTTCTTTGCCTTCCGCTCCCAGTTCGGTGAGCGTGTAGCCCGTTTTACAGGCACAAAGTCACCCCTGCGGAGTCACACCTGCGGTGGATACATCGGGCCAGTATTTTGAAACGAGCTCCCGGGTATTGCGGATGTTTGCCTTGCTCGAGGCGCCGAACACGATCGCCGCGATGTTGGGCTGCTCGCAAATCCACTCGATAGCCTCCCGGGCGGGTATGGCTCCCGAGGCGTAGACCGACATAGCCACCGCTTGGAACTGGCGCTCACGCAGCGCCGCTTCATAGGTCGCAATGCCGCCGCACATGCGAAACCCGATCTTGTTGATGTTGAAGCAGACGATCGGGTTGTCGATCTGGAGCTCTTCCAGCACGTCGAGCAGCGCCGGCATGTTCATCGTAATGAACCCCGGCTCCGCCTTGTACCGGTCTTTCACGTGCTCAGCAAAGATGCGAAACGCATCCTTGAATCCCAGGCCGAGCAGCAGATCGACGACCACGTTCTGGAGAAAGATGACCGGCGTGCTCAGTCCCTGGAACATCTTCATCTCCGCGTCGATGAGTAGGGTGGTCATACCCTCAATGTCTTTTTTGGCCATCGAGGTGCCTCCTCGGATGGCCGCGTCCATCAGTCCCTCATCGGGGAGGAATCGTTTGACCGCGCCGAGCATTCCGTCCTCGGTGACAGCGTTCGCGTACTTGTGGGCATACGGCATGCCCGGGTAGAAGATGAAGTCCGGGTATCTGTCTGGATGCGCGCGTACGTGATCGCAGACCAGGGAGATGCGATCGTGAGTAGTGCACATGAATGTCCGCACGCCCTCCTCATAGGCGGCGTCGAGCACGTCAATCACGGCGTCGATCTCTTGGAAGCGCAGTGCTTGGGCACGGGCCTTCTCCTCGGACATGTGATTCACGCCGAAGAACTGGTTGTCACCAAAGAGCAGTCGATCCATCACGTTCTTCAGGTCACCGTCGCCAAAGACGGAATCGTTTTGACCGCTTCGGGCGCACGGGTTCGAGGACGGCCCCGTCGGCGAGAGTCGAGGCGCCCTTCCCGGCGTCAGCGATCAACATGCCGATAATCTTGTCGGTGACTCCTGCGCTGTCGAAGCGATTGACGCCGTCCGTGCGCCGCTCCTTCACGCGCTGGACGAAGGCGTCGATCTGGGCGCTGTACTCCTCGCCGCGAAGATAGAACCACACGGGCTCGGTCAGCTCGGTGGTGTAGCGGACGTTCCAGCCATGCTCATATCCGGCGGGGGGAGTCGCGGTATCCCGGATATACATCTGGCACTCCTGCCGGTCGACGAAGATCCGTCCCTTCGTGCCCCAGACGGTGATGCGGGTCGTCATCTTGCGGTAGGACTCATCGGACCAGTTGACGGAGAGCTGGGCCGTCGTTCCCTGGGGGTAGTAGAGGGTGCTGAAGACTTCGTCGTCGATCTCGCGTGAGAACACGCTGTTCAGCGCCGTTCCGCCGACCCCCACCGGTTCGCCGACGTACCAGTTGACCAGGTCGATGACGTGTGCGGCGTAGTCGTACAGGCATCCACCGCCCTCGGTTCGCCGACTGCGCCACGTTCCGCCCTTGGGCTTCAAGACGACGGGCCCATATGCCTCTCCCAGGACATGGGTCACCTCGCCGATCGCCCCGGCGTCGAGTAGTCGCTTGACCTCACGGAAGGCGCCAATGAACCGGTTGTGGTAGCCGACCTGGGTCACCAGGTTCCTCTCGTTGCTCAGCGCTGCAAGCGCATCCGCGTCCTGCGGGTTGAGCGTGAAGGGCTTCTCGCAGAACACATGCAGGTCGCGCTCGAGGGCGGTGCGTACCATCTTCGCGTGAGAGCTGGAAGGCGTCGCGATCACGACCGCGTCCAATTCGGCCCTGTCCAGCATCGCGTCGAAATCGGTGTGCGTCGCTATTCCAGTGTACTTTTTTAGTACCCCGAGTACGTAGCTCGACGAGTCACACACCCCGACGACCTCCACATCGGGATGTGCATTGATGATCGCGTGATGCGACAGACCCATCTTTCCGAGTCCTACGACGGCGACCTTGATCATGAGGTGGACGACTCTAGCCGAGGGTACGAAGGGGGGTTCGACATGCGGTATACGATACTGAAGCCAAGCACTTTCGGGGAGGCTGTCGATCCCCCCCCAACCAGCAGGCTGATGTATATGTAGTCTACTATAAAGCTGTGCTGTGGTCGATGCAGAGGTCGGTGTGACGAGGCGCACAAAGGCAGCGATAATGATCCGAGGCGACGAGACTATGAATACTTATCAGTGGCTCGAATTATCATGCGTGCTTCGAGCGGGCTGGGTTAGCGTGAGCTGGTGCCACTCAATCACGACACCGGTACGCCGACGCCTGCCTGTCGAAGGAGGGCTACCAGTTTGAGCACGCTGCTCGTTGCCTCTACCGGCGGCCACCTAAAGGAGATGCATCTCTTGTATCGGCGTTTGTCTGGCGTAGAAGGACCCTACCGGTGGGCTACGTTCGACACTCCGCAGAGCCAGTCATTGCTCAATGACCAAGTGGTGGACTTCGTTCCCTTCGTCGGGGGACGCGACCCGATCAATGTGACGCGTAATCTGGCCACGGCGCGGCGTATCTTACGCGACCGTGAAATCGATACGCTCGTCAGTACGGGCTCTGCGGTCGCACTGCCGTTCTTCGGTCTTGCGCGTACGCGAAGATTGCGCTGCCACTACATTGAGGGTGCTGCGCGTGTCGACGGACCCTCGGTCACCGGACGTCTGATCCGTCGAATCCCGGGCGTCAGCCTGTATGCGCAGTATCGCAACTGGTCACGCGCACCATGGGGCTACGGCGGGTCGGTCTTCGATTCGTTTGAGTGCGCATCGCTGTCCGAATCACAAGAAAATAAGGTTGGAAAAGCTGTTGTCTCGCTAGGAACTTACCGTGGATATGGATTTCCACGGCTGATACGACGCCTGCGCGAAATTCTTCCCCGTGAGACCGATGTCCTTTGGCAGACAGGCGATACCGACGTCAGCGGCCTCGGGATCACGGGACACGACACGATTCCTGAACGCGAGCTCACAGAAGCGATGCGCGAGGCCGATGTTATTGTCTCACATGCTGGCGTTGGCACGGCTCTCGCTGCGTTCGAGGTAGGCAAATGCCCTCTGCTTGTGCCACGTCGCGTCTCTCACCGCGAGCATGTCGACGATCATCAGACGCAGATAGCCAGTGAGCTTGCTGGTCGCGGCCTTGCGATCTCGATCGAGGCCGACGACCTCTCCTACGAAGATATCATCGCGGCCTCGAGGCTTCGTGTGACAACGCTTGCTGACGCACCGTTATTCGTGACATCCGCGCATAGGTAGTGTTACAATCAAGCGAGGTGAGTATCCTCACCGCTTTCGTCGCGCCCAGCAGCAACTCCAGTGCCTCTGGATCTTCGATGTACGCGCCCTTCCGCGGCTTGACGTTCAGCGTGCCATCGCGATCGAGGAACACCCGACGGATAGTTGGAACGCGCGATGGTACTGAGCTTGTGGAGTTCGGCGGCACCGGCAATCGACCTGATGAAGAAACCGAGCCACCCGCCTCGGTCCACCCCAGCTTGTGCTCTACACAAGATATCCGGCTTCGCCAACGTTGGTGGTCCATACCGGACGAGAGCTTCAGCAGGGGTGTCTTGGAGATGATCATGCGCGCTGTCGTTCTGCTGCTCGCGAGCAACAAGCGCTCTCAAGCTATCCAAGCGCGCAGCGCGCGACGTCCAACATAGCCGGAGTCCCAATGTCGATGACAGGCGCGGCCAAAACGTGGGCGGCGATGCTTTGCCCCGCGGCGAGCACCATCGGGAACACGTCGTGGCCGAAGTCGAGCTCGACACCAGCCGGCAGATCCCGCACCAGGCTTGGCTCCACGACGTACAGCCCGGCGTTTACGTAGGCGTTGCCTTCGACGTGCGAAGCGGCTTTCTCGTGGAAGGCGCTCACGGTGCCGGCGGAGGTGACCTCGACTGTGCCCTTGCCCTCGACCTCAGTGGTCCGGTATAGGGTCAGCGTGGCCACCCCGCCCACGCGCCGGTGGGTTTCCGCGACGGTGTCGACCGGCTCGTCGACGATCACATCGCCGTACAGGACCACAAACGCCTCCTCTCCAAGATGGGGCAGCGCGTTGCGTACGCCTCCGGCCGTTCCAAGCAGCTCGGGCTCGACGAGCACGGTGATGTCGCTCGCCTGCGCGTGGGCGGCGGCGAAGCTCTGGATCTGGTTTGCCAGATGGTGGGCGTTGATGACTATGCGCTCGATCCCGTTGCGCTTCAGGTAGGTGATCTGCCGCTCGAGCAGCGGCTCGCCGCCCACATCGACCAGAACCTTGGGCACTGTTTGCCCCAGCTGGCCGAGGCGGGTGCCGCGACCCGCTGCGAGGATCATCGCGTTCATGGCGAAACGGCTATACGACGCACGGGCGGACCTCGGCGAGGCGGGTTTGGAAGTAGTCGACCAGGATGTGGTTGATGATCAGGTGAACATCCTCGACGACGCCATAGTGGTCGGACGGCACGATCAGGGCGATGTCGGCTAGCTCAGCGGCCGTGCCGCCGTCGAAGCCGAGCAGACCGACGACCTCGGCGCTGCGCGAGCGCGCGTAGCGCATCGCCTTCAGCACGTTGGGCGAGTTGCCGCTCGCGGAGACGACGATCAGCACGTCGCCCGCCTGGACGAGGTTGGTCAGCTGCTCGGAGAAGACGTTCTCGTAGCCGAGGTCGTTGGCCAGAGCGGTCATGATCGCGGCGTTGTCGTTGAGGCTCACGATCCGGAACCGCTTCATGTTGGGTCCGATCGTGTTCTTGGCTAGGTCGGCGGCCATGTGGCTCGCGGTCGAGGAGCTGCCGCCGTTGCCCAGTAGGAACACCTGCTTGTTGTTCCGATAGGCGCGAAACAGCGTCTCTCCCAGCGCGTTCATGCGCTCGCGCGGAAGGGCCTCGATGGTCGCCCGCAGCCGGCCGAGGTACTCGTCCATGTGGTTGTCCATCATGACTGATCCACCCCTCGTTCCAGCAGCGTGATCTGGGTTCCACGCGCGGCGAAGTGAAAGGGAACCTCGCGCAGGTCCGCCAGCACTGAGCGCACGCTCGCCTGATTCTCCGGCGGCGCCATGATCATCAGGAACCCGCCGGCGCCGGCGCCCAGCAGCTTGCCCCCGCTCGCGCCCGCCTTCTGCGCCTGCTCGTACCACTCGTCCACCTGCGGGTCGCTCAGACCGGAGACCAGCGAGCGCTTGAGCTCCCAGTTGCGATCGAGCAACGGGCCGACGCTCTCGACGTCCCCCCGGCCGAGCGTCTCGCGCAGCTCATAGGCGAGATCGCGCATCCCGAGCAGTGCTGTCGTGGCGCTGCCCTGCACGATGGCCTCGCGCTGCCCGCTGAGCACATCGGACGCCGCGCGCTGGCGTCCTGTGTAGAAGAGTATGAGCGAACGGTGCAGGCGCTCCAGCGTCTGCGGCGGGCAGACGATCGGCTCGACCCTGACGCCGCCTCCGCGCGGCATGAACTCGATGAAGTTGAAGCCTCCATAGGCAGAGGCATACTGGTCCTGGCGGCCGATCGGCTTGCCTAGGATGTCGATCTCGATCTGGGAGGCCTCCTCTGCCAGGTCGCCCGGCGAGCGGAATACCCCTTGGTAGGCGTACAGCGCGTTGAGCACCCCGACCGTGACGGCGCTGGAGGAGCCCAGCCCGGTGCCCTGGGAAGGCACATCTGCGAGGGTCACCAGGTCCAGGCCACGCGGCAGGCCGGTCAGACGCAGGGACTCTCGTACGAGCTCGTGCTCGACCTCGCCGGCGGTGGGCACGATCTCGGTCTTTGAGTAGCTCACTCGCAGGTCGCCCTCGAAGCGGGGCGCGACGATCACGTGGACCCACTTGTCGATCGCGCTCGAGACCACGGCGCCGCCGTGCACGCCGCAGAAGTCGGCCAGATCGGTGCCGCCACCGACGAACGACACGCGCAGGGGTGTCTTGGAGATGATCATGCTCTGGGATCCCTCGCCGGCATTGACCAACAACGGTTGCATCGCCGGATACCTTGTGGAGGATGTCCGATGACTCAGCTCGGCCGATCGCCGCACCCCTGGACAGCGCCAACCCCGCGCCGCGACGCGGTGCGCCGATCCGGTGGGTGTTCCTCGACCGCGACGGCACCCTGAACGTCAAGCCGTCGGACGGCGAGTACATCGAGCGTCCGGAGGCGCTGGAGCTGCTGCCTGGCGCAGCGGAGGCTGTGAGGATGCTCAACCAGGCCGGGGTGTGGACCGGCCTGGTGACCAACCAGCGGGGAGTGGCGCTGAGCCGCATGAGCATGGACGATCTAGATGCGGTGCATGAGCGCCTCGGACAGTTGCTGCGCGCGGACGGGGCCTTTATGGACGCTATCTACGTCTGCCCACATGGAATCGATGCCTGCGCATGTCGCAAGCCACAGCCGGGCATGCTGCTGGAGGCCAGGCGCGAGCACCCGGCGCTGGACTTCGAGCTGTCAGCAATCGTCGGCGATTCTTTGAGCGACATGCAGGCGGGCAGACATCTTGGACTGACTACGGTGCTTGTCCGCCAGGAGGGGTTGGATCGTTCGGCCGTAGGAGTCGCCGATCACGTTGTTGCAGACCTCCTCGAGGCAGCACGGCTGCTGGTCTTCAGTCAGCCATGTTGTACAGGCTGAGCACTCAGGATGGGCGGCGGCCAAGAGGAACGCCTGCCCAATTATCTGATTTGCAGGGCGAAGCGTCCGCGACTTGGTCCTGCGGCCACGGCTTCCGATACGGCTGCGCGCAACTCCCGACTCCCTTTTCCGATCCTGCGGTTGACGGTATCGCCGCGGGGCACAAGCAGAGGCGCCAAGTGAGATCGTTATGCGTATCGGCGGACGTCACGAGCATGTTGAGCAAGCTTCACCTCGCTATGCCTCAACATATCAGTCTCCATCGGCGTTGAGGCTTCGGTCGAGGTGATCGGCCAGCCTCAACGCCAAGACGACGATCATAAAAGTGGAATTCGCTTGACCGGAGGTCACAAAAGTGGAACTGCTCGCTATGTATAGCTCGTCGAGTTCGTGTATCGCCAGGTTGCGATCGACAACCCCGTCCTTTGGGTGGCTCGACATACGCGTGGTACCGGCTTGGTGATAGCCGCCAAAGAGCTGTTCTCGGATCGCCGCCTCGGGATCTGCATGGATGTATTCGAGGTGACCAAGTCCGTGTTCGCGCAGATATTCATCAAGGAGGCGATGGGCTCGAATAACGTTTGCGATGTCCTCCTCCGAGAACCGCAGGTGAGTCCGCAGGCGTGGCATGCCCACTGCGTCCCGCTCAGGCACCGGTTCGGCTCGACTCTCGTGATGAGGCAGATGCTCGCCGTGGTAGAGCAGGGGGTAAACGTTGGCAGAACTTGGCACAAAGAACCCCGGCACTTTGCGCCCGCGCTTGAGGAAGCGCTGATACCCAAACGTGAGCGCGAAGCGGGTGGCCGATGGAAGATTGCGGACTACGTTGAGCAGGTGTCGGCGGATTGAGACAGGTGTGGTGGTCTTGATATGGGCCTGGCGGATCCCTTCGGCGACAAAGAAGCGACCCAGCGGCGAGACGAGCATCAGATATACGAAGGACAGAATGCCGCTTCCGTGTTTCGGGTCGCTGACATCGGGATTGACCAGCCACATGGCTATGTTCGGCAGCCTCTCACCGACTTGGAAGTCTTCGCTAAATGTCAGCCGTCTGCGAACGTATACGCCCGCGGGGTCGCGCTCATGTCCGTATATCGTCTCTGCCGGGGGCGTGCTGAAGTGGACTCGTGCGATGCGCAGCTCGACATGCGCCATGTACCAACGCCCGAGATGGCCGGAGTGGTTGCCAAGCCCCTCGGGGTGGTCGCGGTCGGAGGCGAAGAGCAGGCGTGTGGTCTCAAGTCCCCCACACGCGAGCACGTAGCGCGAGGCCGAGATCGTCACCGAGCGGCCATCGAGGCTCTGCGCGCGAAGATGTTGGACGCGCGTTTGTGCGGGGCCGCATATAATCTCGGTGCAGGTTAAGTTAGTGACGAGGGTCAACCCCGGTGTATCCATCAACGCTGAGCGGTACTCACGACCGAAGTTGGTCGGCAGCGACCAGCGCTCGAGCGACGAGGCTCGCACGTGACCGTCTGGGAACCCCGGGATTAACGATTGCACCGCCAGATTTGGAACGTCGCGGACATCGAATACGGCATCGCCGCAGACAAGCCAGTCGCAGGCGCGCTGGAAGTAGGGCTTGAGCTCCTCGTAGGTGAGCGGCCAGCGGGACTCGCTCACGATCTCCCGGGGCTTGAAGTCGATTGGATCGAACGGCACGCAGCGACCGCCCCAGAGATTTGACGCACCGCCGATCTGCCGGCTGGTGGCGAGCGACATCGAGACGTGAATGGGGTCTTTCCCGGCGAGATCGCCGAGTCGCTGTACGTTGCGGCTCGGTGAATCGTCTCCGCTGTCGACCAGTAGCACCCGATGTCCCTTGCGGGCTAGCTCCAGCGCAACCACTATGCCGGCTGGTCCGGCGCCGATCACTGCCACGTCCGCTTCCAGACGCGAGTTAGGGGGGATTGTCGCCGAGTCTATGCGCATGGACGAGTCTCGATCAGCCGGTTGGCGCGAGCTCATCGCCCACCAAGCGTCTCAATGCTCTGAGCGCTGGATCGTCGCTGTGCGCGGCCGAATCCACGGCGTCAAGCCCACGGAGGCGCTCAGGCCGTGTGGTGTTGAACAGCACTACGCCTCGGGCGTTGGCCTCCAGCGCGTCGCGCAGCAGCAGCGAGGCGAGGGCTTCCGGCGAGGAGCAGTCGAGGCCTACCCTCTCAGACCACCTGGAGCAACGCTCGGGAGAGCCGTTGAGGTGACCTAGGATCCGCCCGAGCGTTTCGCCGAGGACGCCGAATGTGATGCGGGGTTCCAGCTCAGGGGGAAGCGGAGAGCTCCTCGAGAAAATGTCATCGCGCACCTGAAGGATCGCGGTCGCGGGGAGTGACTGTCTGATCTCCACACAGGGGTTGCGCTCACCGGCGACACCCCAAGCACGGATTTGGCCTGCCTGACGCGCCTCTTCCAGGTAGCCGCAGATCTCCGGCAGGTCCACCCGATCCCCTGGTGAGGGGTCGTGCAGAAACAGCATGTCTACGTAGTCGGTCCGCAGCTCGCTCAGGCTGGTCTGGAGGCTTGCGCGCGCTGTGGCGGCGTCGTAACGGTGAGGTTGGTGGAAAGCGTCTGAGCGTCCCTTGACGTAGTCGCGCAGCGCCGGATAGCGTGCAAGCAGCCGGCGGGCTGGACCCTGCAGGCTCGCAAGACGGCCGGGCGCGGAGGCTGCCTCGATCCCAAACTTGGTGGCGATCACAACGCTGTCGCGGTGCCCCTGTACGAAGCGGCCCAGCTCTCCCTCGGCGGCCCCCAATCCGTACATGCGCGCCACGTCGAAGTGCCTGACGCCTTGGTCGAACGCCTCCTCGAGCAGGCGCTGCCGCTTACGAGCGGAAGGCTCGCGCATCAGACCCGCACAGCCGAATCCTATCCGCGTGCTGGTGACGTTCGGGGCAAGGGTGGCGCGCTCCATGTGGAGCGGGAGTCTAGCCAAAGCCACGCGCCCTGTGGGGTTGACAGGCGTATGATCGTCTCGTCGTCGTGTACTATGACGTGCGCGATCAAAGGTCGCAGCGCGGGCTGACGCGTTGATCTTGGCAGTCATGGAGGATGAGAGTTGAGGAGCGCACCCGGATGCTGAAGGTCATTCACATCGGCCCTCATCCGCTGACGGTAGGAGGCACCCAATCGGTGATACGAACGATCACCGACTTCGGCATCGGCGCGGACAGGCTGGCGGCCAAACCTACGTGGAATGGGCCGGGACTCCTTGTCAACGCCCAACTGGTCCGTCGGGCCGCGGGCACGATCCTCCGGGCCGACCCGGACACGATCGTCCATGTCCATCTGTCAAATGGGGGGGCATATCTCCGCGACGGACCGCTCGTTGCCCTCGCAAGAGCTCGTGGGCTACGGGTCGTCATATCGCTGCATGGCGCCGATTTCGCCAGCTTCTGTGACGCACATCCCAGTTTCGTCGGCGCGGTTATTTCAAGAGCGAACGGGATTCTGTGTCTTTCCGAGGAGGTTGAGGACGCGCTGAGCAGGCTCGAGTTCAGCGGTAGTCTCAAGAGGTTGGCTAATCCGGTGGCAATTGACGAAGATGCCCCGCCAACACGCGATACTGAGCCGGTCGCGCTTTTTGCCGGCACGATAGGGAAGCGCAAGGGTGCGGATGTGCTTGTCGACGCTTGGCGAATCCTGATTGCTCGGGGGATCGAGGGTCACTGCAGAGTTGTCGGGCCGATCGACGATTATACGCCGCCTCAGTTGGAGAAAATGTCCATCGAGGGGCCCGTCGATCCACGAGTCATAAGGCCGTTGATTCGAGCGTCGCGGGTTGTGGTTCTCCCCTCGAGAGCGGAGGGGATGCCGATGATCTTGACGGAGGCTCTTGCCACAGGTAGGCCTTTCGTCTCCACCCCGGTCGGGGGAACAAGCGAGTTGGCCCCTTGTAAAGAGATGCTTGTGCCTGTGGAGGATGCCGGCGCGCTCGCAAACGCGATCGAGTGCTTCTTAACTGATCCAGAGATGGCGCATCGTGTAGGCCTGCGATGCCAGGAATTTTGCAGAGAAACGCGTGGACCTGAGATTATCGACGCTGAGCTTAGAGAATTCTACTGCTCTATATAGCTGTTGATTATCGATAGTGACTACAAATGTCCAATCTTTGTGTCATCATTAGTAAATAAAATAACGTGAACATCAATCGAATCAGAGCAGCTCTCGGTGGCTGGACCGGCTTGATAGTTTACCGCCTAGCAGCGGGCGTTCGTCAGTTTGTTGTGGCTACCAACAAGGGCGAATCAGCAAATGTCGCTGTCTTATGTGATGCGTTTCTACGATACGGGTCCGCCCAAGCTATAGGGCTTCAGCAGGCGGGCATGAATGTCACGCTCTACTATATAGATCGAGTCGATGAGTTCGCAGGTAGCCATGCAGATCGAGCGATCTTTCTTGACAAGGCGAGTGCCGCTGGTGTCAAGCTCGTACCTTTGCCGCGACGTCGTATCCGCTCTCTGTTTAGGCACTCACTCTGGCTACATAGAGACCTGCGTCGACGCAAGATGGCGACTGCCATCGTTCAATCGCATATAGATCCTCGCTACGCGACCTTGGGTATAGCGCTTCCAGTTGTACTGATTGTCCATGATCCACAAACGCACACCGGCGACACGCCATCAACGTTTCCGTTCGTAGTCCGCCTGCTGCCACGTATTACAGAGCTGACGTCATTCTGTCTGGTCATACACTCAGCCAAACTGCTGGAGCAAGTTCGTCCACTACTAAGGTTACTGCCAATCTGTATTGTTCCCCACGGGGCAGACATGGCGCAAGCGCCGGCACCAGTACCAAGCGAGCGTAGGCTCCTGATTTTTGGGCGCCTTTTTGAGTATAAGGGCGTGGACACAGCACTAGAAGCATTCCGCCAATTGTCACGATATATGCCTGACGCTAAACTAATAGTAGCTGGACGAGGGCCACTTGCCGATTTAGCTCGTGGAGAGTCTGATGTGGAACTCCGAGATGAATATATTAGCGATTCGGATCTCGACGATCTTCTTAACAGCGTCAGACTCGTTCTGCTTCCTTATAAGGATGCTACGCAGAGCGGCGTCGGCATACAAGCCGTCGCACGGGGAGTACCGTGTGTTGTTTCATGCACAGGCGGTCTACCCGAACTTGTGCAAGATGCATCACCAAGCCTTGTAGTGCCTCCTAGTGATCCCGAGAGACTCAGTCAAGCAATCGCAGCGCACGTTGATCACGATAGCAAACTGCGGAGGGCTGTCTATGACAATGCGGCAGCCTCCTTCGCTTGGCCCGTGGTGGCGCGGCACCTGTGTGCTGAGCTACGAGGATTAGGGCTAGATATCGGACCAGATTACGCATGTCAAGACCGGTCGAAAATTGACCCTGTAGCACCGGTTGGGATTTGACTCCCCGTATGTTGGCGGTAGCGGTCTCGACGCGGCAGAGGCCGTAAGCCGTCGCGGAGTGTGACTGCTGTGGTCGTCGGGTCTGGGTGATCAACCAGCATTATTCAGCGCTTGACCCGGAACGTGCAGTAGGCGCGTAACTGTCACCGGTGGGGTCCGGCGCGTGGCTGTCTGGTGGTGGTTGTGATGTTGCGGCGCGTGCTGGGTCGGTGTGGGGCGGTTCCGTGGACCGCGGGCGCTTGTCGGGCCGGTGTGCGGGCAGGCGTGATTGCGGCCGTTGGCCGAGGCTGCTTGGTGCTGTGCTCGTGCGGTGGTGGCTGTCAGCCGGTGCCGGCGGGGAGCGCTTTGAGGTTCCGGAAGGTGATGCGGTCCTCGACGTGCGCGTGCTGGCGGTGGCGGCACTCGATGATCGCCATGCGTCCGGAACCGGGCCCATCGACTACGATGTCGCAACCGACGATGTCCAGTGTCCAAGCCGAACGGTGGCTCATTCTGCTGAGCGCCAGTACCGCGGACCGCCGACGGGCGATGCATGAGCAGGCCGGGCCACTGGTCGCGGAGGTGGACTGGGCACAACTCGCTCAGACGCTGCGTCTGCGCAGGCTTCTGCCCACCCTGGGCCCGCACATTCTGGAGTTAGCCGACGACGCCGCGGACAATGACTTTGCCCAAGCGGTCGAGCAGGCGCTGGAAGCCGGGCGACGGCAGGGCACCTTCCTGCAGATCATCTCTCTGCGCATTATAGCTACGCTCGCTGAGGCCGGGATTCGCTGTGCCCCGCTCAAGGGCCCGCTCATGGGCGAGGCTATCTATGACGATCCCGGCCGGCGTCTCTCCAGCGACGTCGATCTGCTCGTCTCCCCGGAGCAACTGCAGGCGGCGGTTGCGGTGGTGCGCGGGCTGGGCTACGAGGCTCCCGTCGACCATGTCGATGACGGCGGGCTGCCGCTGCTGCACTTCGTGCTCGTCCACGAGCGCCGGGAGCTGCCGCCGGTAGAGCTGCACTGGCGCATCCACTGGTACGAGCGCGACTTCTCGCATGAGCGGCTGCTGCCGCCGGCGGTCGATCCGCTGGGCGAGTGGCGCCCGGCTCCCGCCCACGAGCTAGCCGCTCTGCTGCTGTTCTACGCAAGGGACGGCTTCGTCGACCTGCGCCTGGCCAGCGACCTGAGCGCCTGGTGGGACGTGTATGGCGCCGAGTTGCCGCCGGGGGCGCTCGACGAGCTGCTGCGTTTCCATCCGGCGCTCGCGCGTGTCATCCCGGTCGCCGTCGAGGTGGCCGAGAGGACGGTGGGCCTGCCGTCTGTGCGGATCATCGGGGACATGCACAAGCTGGGTCTGCGCCAGCGCATGGCGGTGCGGCTCGCGAATCCCAATCCGCACTCAAGCCAATCGCAGCTCTATGCCGACATGGGCTTGATCGACGGGCTGCTTGCGCCGCGGGGGGGCTTCGGTGCGTTCGTCAGGCGCCAGCTACTGCCACCGACTGAGGTGTTGGAGCAGCAGGCGCGACACGCGGCAAGGCAACGAGCCAGATCGCCCCTGAGCCGCGGCGTGGGTATACTGGCTAGGTATGGGCTGACGATGACGCGTCTGTTGCACCGCCCCGAAAAACTGCGCTGAGTCATCGACTGCCTATGCTCTACGCTTTGACTCCCTTTAGAGTGTCGAACGCCGTAACTCGATCAGCGCTTCTAGTCGTGCTCTTCCTCATATGCAGTACCGCAACGGGCTGCGGTGGTGTTCTCCAGCAAAAGCCGCTGACAGCTGTCGCCAACGCACAGGTGCGGTCTACCTACCAGCACGGAAGGATGGCCCCGTTTCGTTTCTTTTCGTCGTCGAGTTTTTGGAATAAATCGTTGCCTGCGGATACGCCGTTGGATCCGAGCTCGGCTGCGATGGTGGGCGCCTTCGACGAAGAAATCGCGGCGGAGGAGACTGTCAAAAGCGGACCGTGGATCAACGCCACCTATTACAGTGTTCCGATCTACACGGTACCTGCGGATCAGCCCGTGGTCAAGGTGACGCTTGAAGATGCCTCCAAATCCCCGGCGCTTCAGTCGGCCTGGGACGCGGTTCCCTTGCCGCCGGATGCTCAGCCTGCGGCCGGGGGCGATAAACATCTCGTGGTGTGGCAGCCAAGCACCGATCGGCTGTGGGAGTTCTGGCACCTGGAGATGACTACGGCGGGATGGAAGGCGGGTTGGGGTGGAGCAATGAGGCATGTCTCGTCCAGTCCGGGGGTCTACACTCGCAAAGCTTGGCCAGGAGCAAGATCATTTTGGGGAGCGAGCGGGTCCTCGCTGTCGATTGCGGGTGGGCTGATCACGTTGGAAGATCTCGAAAAGGGTCAGATCAACCATGCTCTGGTGATGGCGGTTCCCAACGTGCGTGCGGGGGTCTATGCCTCGCCCGCTGAGAGGAGTGACGGTGAATCAACTGATCCGCTGTCGCTGCCCGAGGGCGCCCATTTGCGGCTGGATCCCAGTCTCAACCTCGCGGCGTTGCATCTTCCCCGGCTGACGTTAATGATCGCCGAAGCTGCGCAGCGTTATGGGATCTTCATCAGGGACAGGGGTGGGGAGGTGTCATTCTTCGCGCAGGATCCGATCCCCACCGGGACCGAACCCTATGCTGGGGCCCACGGTTACTTCGAAGGGAAATCCCCGCTGCATCTCCTCGAATCCTTCCCCTGGAGCCACCTACAGGTCCTCAAGGTGGAACTACACCGCGGGCACCGCAAGAGGTAACGCGGCGCGGATCGTCGTCCGACTGATCGTCACGCGGTCTGTGGAACCGGGGCTCGGCCGATCCCAACCTCAGACGGGCTCAAGACCGCAAAGACGATCAGCGCGACGGCGTAGCACGTGGGGCTGTTCAGAAGCGTGCTTTCAGCAAGCGAGTTGACGAGGCACCCGATGACGATAACGATTGCCAGCGTTGCCGCGTTGCGGGTGTCCGCCTCGAGCTCGCCGTGGATACTCCGTTTGTCGACGAGGCGACGGATCAGGATCGCCAGGGCCCAAAGCAGAATTGCCAGGCCGACGATACCTGTCTCGACGAGATATCGCACATATTCGTTGTGCGGCGCTTCGCCGGCAAACTGATTACCGGGTATACGGCGGCCGGTGACTGTCGTGCCGAGGCCGCGGCCGACAACGGGGGAGCGTTCCCATTCCGGCACGAGCATTTTCCACTTGTCAAGGCGCCAAGCAAGTGAGGTGTTCGCTTTCCCGCTTTCGGCCGTTCTAAGTCTCGTTGACGACTCATTGGTGATACGCTGGGTACCGACTGACGTGGCAGAAAACGTCAGGGCGACAAGTATCGCGACCGCACAGGGGATGAGCTTGCCGCGCACGGAACCGGGACGCAGCGCTCCATACGCGATCAGCATGGCGATCAGGGTCGCCAGACCATCAAGGCTGAGCGTCGTGAGCAGGGCTGCCGCGAAAAGGGCGGTGAGAAGTGCGTCGAATCGCCGTCGCCCATCGTCGAGGTATTGCCACAGCGAAGTGGTCGCCGCGATTGCAAAGAACATCGCTGCGCTGTCGGGGTGGGCAAACGTGCCATATGCACGAAAGTCGCCCGCGATGTCTCGGCCAGTGTGGGTTGCGAGTTGGTAAAGGGCAAGCAGCGCTGGAACAATACCGACTAACTGCACCAGGCGTGTGGCGATGGAAACGTTCACGGCCCCACGCGCGTTGTAGACGATGATGGCCAGCGCGATGACCGAGGCCTCGCGTACGCCCTCGCGGAGCGTCTCGGTCGATGCACCGCTCGTGTATACGGCTATGGCTGTCCATAGACACAACCACAGGACCGCCAGAATCGTCGCCCATACTCCGTGGCGCCGACGAAGCAGCAGGCCTGTGGCGGCGAGAATGAGCAGTAAGGCTATCGCTCCCGACAAGTTGAGGCTACCGGAGTTCTGAGTGTCCGGTCCGGATAGGTCGTCCGTCAGCACGCGCACGAGCAGCAACACGCCGAGGAACAGCACCAGTGGGGGGTAGAGGCCGCTCGGCGCGTCGAGCCCAGGACGCCGCAACGAGAGACGGCTCGCCTGGGATGACCGAGTGCTCACCATCGATCTTAGGGCTTTTCGCGCGGTCGGGCTAATGTAGCGTGCATGGCTGCATAGCTAACGCCGCGCATTAGGGATTCTTTGCTGCTGTGATCAGAAGTTTTTGGGCGGCTAGACGGTTCTTAGGCGCAAGCAACTGCGATCTGAGAGAATACACTACGTGCAGCAAGATCCCGAAGCGCTAGATCTCAAGAAGGCTCTGGGCATACTCCGGCGCCGTGCGCCGGTGATCGTGCTCTGCGTTGCGGTTGTCGCTGCTGCCGCGTACGGTTTCTCCAAGCACGAGACCAAGAAGTACACGGCGACCGCTTCGCTTGTCTTCAACAACAACCCGCTCAGCCAGCAGATCGCTGGACTCCCGGCCGGGGGGGCCAGCAACGGCGACTTGCTGGCTCAAGAGGCCAGCAACGTTGAACTCGTAAAGGGCGGCGATATGGCGGCGAAGACTGCAAGCCTGCTAGGCCACGGCCTGACCGAAGGAAAGGTTGCCGACAGCGTGAGCGCATCCGGACAGGGAGAATCTAACACTGTCGTCGTATCGGCCACTTCGACCTCTCCGACGCTTGCGGCGGCGATCGCGAACACCTACACCCATCAGTTCGTCAGCGAGCAGCGGAGCGCCGACCGCCAGTACTTCAAGTCGGCGCTGGCGCTCGTCAATAAGCAGCTGGCGGCCCTCTCGCCGCAGCAGAGGATCGGCCCGGACGGAGTGGAGCTCCAGGACCGCGCGCAGACGCTGAGCCTTCTCTCGGGATTGAACAGTGGCAATGTTCAGGTCGCCGCTGAAGCGCCGGTGCCCACTAGTCCCTCCTCGCCAAAGACATCGAAAGATACGGCCCTCGGTGTTGTCCTGGGTTTACTGATAGGTCTCGGTCTCGCCTTCGTGCTTGAGCGCCTCGACCGCCGGATCAGGGAGCCGAAGGACGTGGAAGCAATCTATAGCCTCCCCCTACTCGGTACCGTCCCCGAGAGTGCGGCGCTTTCGCGTGCCGCGCGTGACAGGGGGGAAAGCGAGCGGTCCTGCCGCCCGCCGAGGCCGAGGTGTTCAGCCTGATTCGCGCTCACCTGCGCTTCTTCAACATCAATCGCGACCTGCGCACAATCGTCATCGCATCGGCCGCGCCAGACGACGGTAAGACCACGATCGCCTGTCACCTCGCCGAGGCGGCGGCGAGACTTGGCTCGCGAGTGCTGCTCCTCGAGGTGGATCTGCGACATCCAGCGCTTGCTCAGCGGCTCGACATCCAGTCTGGGCCAGGCCTTGCCAGCGTGCTGATTGGCGCAGTCCCGATGGGCGAGGCGGTTAAGTCGATCGATGTTGAGGCGCCGCCCGGCGAGGGGGTCGGGGGGCGGACGCTCGACGTGCTGGCGGCAGGTGCCGTGCTGCCGCCCAACCCCGGCGAGCTGCTCGAGAGCCACGCGATGGACGCCGTGCTCGAGCAGGCGAAAGTCGCGTACGACCTCGTCGTGATCGACACGCCGCCGCTCGCCGTCTCGGACGCATTCCCGCTGCTAACCAAGGTTGACGGTGTTGTGATCGTGGGCCGGGTCGGGCGCAGCCGACGTGACGCAGCGGAACAACTCCATCAGGTCCTCGCCGGCAGCGGCGCGCCGCTGCTGGGCGTCATAGCCAACGGCTCACGCAGTCCTGGTGGTTACGCCTACGCCAGGAACGGCAAGTCTCCCGCCGTCGCATCGGTCGACGGCGCCTCCTCATCCGAGGATCTCGTCCCGACCGCCAAGGCCTGAAGTTGCCAGCCGCGGCCAACCACTCGGGTGTGGGCAAGGATCGATCAACGATGGCTACTTCGCTGACGGCTGGAGTCAGCTCGGAGAGGCCTATGAGCTAGGTTGAGGAGGCATCGGAGTGGATGTCCTGCCCGCGATGGCCTATCACACGAGCCGGATTGCCGCCCACAATGGTGAATGGGGCTACATCGCGCGTAACGACGGCGCCTGCTCCGACGATCGCGCCCCGTCCGATCCTGCGGCCCTGAAGTACGAGCGCCCGCTCGCCCACCCAGGCCCAATCTTCCACCACGGGAAGCTTGATCGGCGTCGTCCCGTGATGACCCACAGGTTTACCGAGATCGTCGGCGCTGCGGTTCTCCTTGAAGAACACGCAGTGCGGGCCGATGACGACGCCATACCCGAGTCGGGCTCCGTAGATTCGGCATCCTGGGCCGATACTGGATCGATCAGCCATATATAGATGACGACCGTCGGCCAGAAATGTGCCCGATCGGACATGAATACCCTTGCCAGCACTCGCTATGAACTGGCTACACAGGAGGGCGCGCAAACGGGTGAAGAACTCACCTCCCGGAAAGCTTGAGTCGGGAAGATGCATTGCAAACCCGTAGTACGCCATGAGGCATAGTGTCCGCTTCATGCCCATATCTTATAGGAAGGCACCAGAGCCGAGGTTACAAGGGAACACAGGCCCACATCGCTTGACGGTCGGGGGTTGGGGCCGGATGGTGGGCGGTCTTCGTCGGGTGCGTCATCGGCGAGTGGGATCTTGAGGTGGATCTCGACGCGTCACCTCTGTGACGCGGACCTTCTCGACCATAAGTCGCAGCAGGAGCTAACTAACACCTGAGCGCGCTTTTCAGACCGGACATCCAGGCTTAGGAGCACCCAATGTTTCCTGATGGGTGGGGTGGTTTCACTTCTACTTGACGGGGAACCACATAAAGGACCTCGTCATGCTATGCTGCCTGGAACCACATAAAAGGACCTCGTCATGCTATGCTGCCTTCTACCATGCACGCGGAGATCCTTTCGGCGGGCGGGTTTTTCCGGCTCGGGGAGCCCGCACTGGGCTGGTACCTCTATCCTTATCGCTGGCGGGGTTTTGAAAGCTCAGGAAGGCTAACGTCAGTGGAGCAGACAGGATGACAAGCGCCGTTCACATTGGCTCACCCATTGACGGCGGGGGGCGACTCAATCGGTCATCTGGACGATTGCCGACCTTAGCGTCGTCGCGGATCAAATCTCAGAGCGGCGTAGGCTTGCGCGCCGTCGGTCGTGGAGTGGCTTGCGTCGTCTCCTCCGTCGGCGCGCTTCCAGGGCTCGAGCCGGACTCGTTGCCTGGTCTCGTCGTGCCGCCCGACGATCCCGCACGACTCGCGGAAGCGATCATTGACCACGATGACGGCCTGCGAAGGGCAATCTATGACGATGAAGTTGCTGACTTCACGTGGCTGTCGGCAGCGCGGCAGTTGCGTTCTGAGCTGCAGCGCCTCGGGCTTGACGGAGCACGAGCCCACAAGGTCGCTTGCACAGACAAGATCAGAGCACGTCGTGATTGAGCGCTCCGCTCAATCTGAGTCCCGCGCGACGCAACACAGCTCCCTCCCCGCGGACGACCCGAACAGAGCAGTCGAGGTAACAGCTGTGGTCGTAACCTATAACAGTGCACGACACCTTGAGGCGTTGGGGTGTGCCCTCGCGTCTAGTCCTCTCCCTACGACCCGGATGCTCGCCGTGGATAACGCTTCGACCGACGACACGGTCGTTCGCGCACGGGCAGCGGGATTCGAGGTCATGGAGGCGGGCCGCAACAATGGGTTCGGTGCGGCTTGCAATATGGGCCTTGCTGTGACATCTACTGACTTCGTATTGTTTTGCAATCCCGACTCACGGCCAACCCATGACGCACTGGCCCGATTGACACGCGCACTGATCAGAAATCCTCATGCGGCGATTGTGGGCCCTGCACTAGACGATCCCGTGCGCGCCCGTAGATTCGCCAAAATCGCTAGCGACATTTGGATATTTCTACCTAGCTGGCTGCAGTCGCGGCTTAAAGTTTTCGGGAGGGAGGTGCCAATCGACGATACTCAGGACCAAGTGGTAGTCGACTACGCGATAGGCGCATTTATTCTGTGTCGCACAACTGCGCTGCGTGCGGTCGGTGGCTTCGACGAGCGCTTCTTTCTTTACTGCGAGGAGGAAGATCTCTCGCGCCGACTCGGGATGATGGGCTGGGACACGCTACTAGTTCCCGCGGCTAGAGTGACACATCAAACGAGCACGTCGAGTGAGGGCGGGGATGGGAAAGCAATGGCCCCTTTTCTACTCTACAGTCTGTACTGGTACTACCGCAAGCATCGGTCGCGAGCTTATGCCGAGATCGCACGCTGCGTGACCGCGGGATGCGTGATCGGCGACCGCGCGTTTAGGATGCTAACGCGTCAGCGACAGCGTTACGGTTTGCGGACAGCGTTGGCGCCGTTCACAAATATCGACACACTTCGGGAAAGGTATGAAACAAATGCAGACTAGGCGAGTAGTGCGACGAACGAGGCGCGTCGATCATCAGTGCAGTGCGGGGCCCGCGCGTCTGTGGCGGAAAGCGCACTGATATGCCGGGTCTGGGAAAGCTGACAGCGGAAGCTCAGCTGTGGCGCCGCCGACGCGTCGGCAATGACATTAGGCTATTTGCGGGAATCGAGCTGGATGAGAAGTCCGTTCTTGAGTCTCCCGTGCGTATCGCACCGAACACGATGGTATATGGGAGTAGCATAGGATGCTATTCATATGTGGGAGCCCATTCAGTGATCCAGGGCGCGACGATCGGCAAATTCTGTTCCGGCGCGTGGGGGATAACGGTGGGAGCAAGCGCTCATCCTTTGGACAGGGCTACCACCCACACATTTCCGTGGCGGTCCCAGGACGGGGAATTTGTTAAGAATGAGGATCTAACAGCAGAGCCCGTCCGCGTCGGACACGACGTTTGGATCGGCTGCGATTGCGTAATTCTATCTGGCGTCACGATAGGCAATAGCGCCGTGATAGCCGCCGGGGCAGTCGTGACCCACGACGTGCCAGCCTACGCCGTAGTCATGGGGGCTCCGGCGAGGGTTGTGCGCTTCCGTTATGACGACGCCGTGAGAAAGCGAATGAGCAGCCTGTCGTGGTGGGATTGGCCGCGCGACGTGCTTCGTCAACACGTGGAGCTTTTTAAGGCGCCACTGACCGACGCGGTTATCGCTGCACTGGAGGATCTGGCACGGTCGCACGCGGCGGAGACGCCGGAACCAATCGAGCGAGCCTGACGGTTACTCCTGAGATGAAGCGCACGCTTGATTTTATCGTCATTGGTGCCCAGAAGGCGGGCACGACGTCGCTATTCGAGCACCTTCGGTACCACCCGGAACTACAACTCCCAGCTCGCAAGGAGGCACCGTATTTTAGTCACGATACACGCTGGGCTCGTGACTGGACCACCTACCTTGCGGATGAATTTGGGACCGCTAATCTGAGTTGCAAGTGGGGCACGGTTACGCCGGCGTACATGGTCGGCGGTGTGTACGAGGTCGGACGCCATGTGTCGCCCGGCACGTATAATGAGCGAACGGTGCCGGAGCGGATTCGGGCACGGTTGCCTGACGTGCGCCTCATAGCTATTCTCCGCGACCCGGTGGAGAGGGCTGAGTCTCACTACAAGATGATGCTGATGGACGGGCGAGAGACCCGTACCTTTGACGACGCCGTTAACACGCTACTGAGGCCTGATGTGCTCGCGGACTCCAGAAGACATCCTGCCGAGCTTCACGGGTACGTAACGTGGGGAGAGTACGGGCGCATCCTGTCGGGATATTTTGACGTCTTTGCGCCAGAGCAGATGTTGATTCTGTTTACACACGATTTGAGAGTCGCGCCAGGCCAGCTCCTGAGGCGCATATATGACTTTCTCGGCGTTGGACACGAGGGCTCTCCTAATGATCTTACCACCAAGTACCGCGAGGGCAGTACGGCTCGACGGTTCGCCTGGCTAGATGCGGCATCGATTCAAGAATCGCTCGCGCGGTCGAGGTTGACCCGTGCTATGTGGCACACCGCGCCTCCGATTGCGCGGAGATGGGCTGACCGTAGGTATGAGCAGATAAGCTATCAGCTCGACCTGTGGAACCGGCGGCGGGCGACTGCGGATATCCCCGTGGCGGCGAGCACGGTTGAGCGACTGCGCGAGCATTTTCTAGCAGACACGAGCACGCTCGCGACTCTGATGGGCAGGACGCCGCCGTGGGCGATACTGCGCGAGATCTTGTGAGACGGTTGGACCCGGCGGTCTCGACCGATCCGGAGGAAGGGCAGCCGGAACACGTAGCGACCAGAACAAGAGCTGCTATCAGGAGCATGCTCCTGATGACCTCCGGCACAGTGCTTCTACAGGGCGCTGCCCTAGTAATGGGCTTCGGAACGTCGATACTCCTCGCCCGACTTCTTGGGGCCTCCGCCTACGGGCTGTACGTCTATTCACTCGCGTGGGCGAGCGTGTTCGCCCTGCCGGCCGTTCTGGGGCTCGATCGGTTTCTCGTGCGTGGTATCGCCGTGTATGAGGTTGAGCGGCAGTGGCAGCTCATGGCGGGCCTCTTGCGACGCACGAACCAGCTCGTGATGCTCACGTCGACCCTGATCGCAAGCGTCGGCTGCGTGGTGGCCGTTCTGTTCCTTTCGGATTCAGTCCGCTGGCCCTTTTGCGTCGCCATGCTATTCATTCCTTTTACCGCTCTGACGCTAATACGCCAGGGTGCGATGCAGGCGATCGGGCGCGTGATGACGGGCCAATTGCCTGAGTATCTGATTAGACCGGTAGTGACTCTAGCGGCCATCGGCGTAGTTGAGCTCGTGGCTCATGACACACTCACGACGACGACAGCGCTCGCGGCAAATGTCGGCGGGGTCGCATTTGCCTTTGCTGTAGGCGCCCTCCTGCTTCGCCGAGCGCTTCCAGCTGCATTGGATACGGCTCAGCCACGATATGCGACGCGGCAGTGGCTTCACGCCGCCCTGCCGATGATGTTGATTGCTGGAGTGTGGCTAGCTAATAACTACGTCGCGACGTTGGTTGTGGGCACGCTCGACGGTTCTCGGGCAGCCGGGATATACAGCGTTGTAGAGAAAGGGGCGGAACTCACAGTCTTGGTTCTGATCGCGGCCAACATGCCACTTGCTCCGGTGATCGCACGCATGCACGCGCGCAGAGACAGCGAGGGACTGCAACACGCGACGGAACGTGTGGCCCAAGCGACGTTTCTCGTATCGGTTCCGGTCGCGATAGCGTTCGCAGCGCTGCCGGATTTGTATCTGACGTTGTTTGGCGCGAGCTTCCGAGCAGGTGGCGTCGCGCTGAGGATCATGGCGCTCGCTCAGCTCGCTAACGCCGCGGCCGGGCCGGCTGGCAATGTCCTAATCATGACTGGTCATGAGCGCAGTGCCGTACGCGGGGTCGGTGTTGGGTTGGTATCTAATTTCGTGCTGGGTATCGTACTGGTGCCGCCGCTTGGCGTTACGGGTGCTGCTATAGCGTTTGCGGCGAGCCTGGTGCTATGGAACGTGTTGCTGGTCTTGTCTGCCCGACGGCGGGTGGGTGTGAACACGACGGTTTTCCGCAGTCTTCGCATGCGCGCTGTGTCACCGGGAGAGTCTGCGATCGTATCCTGACTGTCGGCTTGGCTGGACCCCGTTTTTCGGTCCACCAGGTGTGAGAGTTGGTGGATTGAGCCCCGGTTCTCGTGGGCACTGGTTGACTGGTGGAGTGTACGTGGTTAGCGGTCGGGCCGGTGGGCATGTGGGCAACGCGAAGCGTTGTCCAAGCGCTGTGGGCAGCTCTGCTGTCCACAGCGCGGCATGTCCACGGGCCTTGGGGTGGGTCGCGTTGTGGCGCGCGAAGTCTTGTGGTTATGCGGCCTCGCGGCGGGTGGTGTTGGTCGCGGCGCATGAGGCGGCGAACGCGACGGGGGCGCGCATCCCGAGCGCGGAGTGCGGCCTGCGCTGGTTGTAGTCCTCTTGCCAGTCGCCGATCACGACTCTGGCCTCGGCCAGGCAGAAGAACTCCTCGACATCCAAGAGCTCGTCACGGACGCGGGAGTGGAAGGACTCGACGAACGGGTTTTGCCACGGCGAGCCGGGCTCGATGAACGCGGCCCCGGTGCCGGAGAGCGTGCACCAGTCACCGAGCGCGTGTGCGGTCATCTCCGGCCCGTTGTCCATCCGTAGGAGCTCCGGGGCGCCGCGCTCGCCGCAGAGGCGTTCCAGCGCCTGGACGACCGTCTCAGCGTCGATGCTTCGCTCGACGAGCATCACCAGCGACTCGCGTGTGAACTCGTCAACGATGTTCAGCAACTTCAGCGCCCTCCCGTCGGCGGTCTGGTCGAATTGGAAGTCAAATGCCCATACGTGATTCGGGTGCTCGGCGCGCAGCCGCTCAGCGGGGACGGTCGAGGAGCCCAGTCGCCGGTGCTTACGCTTGCGGACAGGGACCCGTAAGCCCTCCTCGCGCCAGATGCGCTGCACCCGCTTACGGTTCACATCCCACCCCAGCTCACGCAGATGGTGGTGCGCGCGGCGGTACCCCCATCGCGGGCGCTCACGCGAGAACTCGCGCAGCTCGCCGCGCAGCGCATGATCATCCCCGGCCTGCTTGGGCTCGTAGCGCTCCGTGGAGCGATGCTGGCCGACCACCCGGCATGCCCAGCGCTCGCTGACGCTGAGACGGTCGCGCAGCATCGCGACCGCCCGGCGCCGGCGGGCTGGGCCTACCAGTTTCCCCGGGAGATCTCCTTCAACGCCCGGTTTTCGAGCGCCTGGTCAGCCACGATCGCCTTCAACTGGCCGTTCTCGCGCTCCAGCTCCTTCAAACGCTTGACGTCCTCAGCCTTCATCCCACCGTACTGGTGGCGCCAGCGATGGAAGGTCTGCTCACTGATCTCCAGAGTCTTGGCGACCCCCGGGATCGTTTCGCCCTCCCCGAGCATCCGCTCGGCCTCCCGCAGCTTACGGATGATCTGCTCCGGCGTGTGCCTGCGTCGCTTCATCAGAGTTCCTTTCCCGCCCATCATCATGGACGCGAGAAACTCTCACAAGGGCCGGACCGAACCTACGGGGTCAGGCCAGGCTAGCGGAGCAAGGCCGTCGTCGGTGCGGGTCGTTCATATTGCTTGCGAGCCCCCGCCAGCGAAGCGTCTCTCCGACGGGCAAGCTCTCGCGACGGTACGAGCTCGCCTGTGACGGCGGGATTGAGCAGGATCGTCGCGAATACGGCGGCCAGCGTCAAGCCGCTTGCGCTGAAGAGGGTGACCAAGGTCACCGAAGAGATCAGTGCTGCGGCAATCCAGATCGCACCACCGTAGCGAAGCCAATAGTAGTGTGCTTGTATGCTGGAGCGCCGAAAGCAGTGAACGAGCGTGAGCAGCGCCGGGGCGTAGATGAGGACGGCTCCGACGGCTCCCATCGTCGCCACCGCGTTCAGCACGCCGAGATCACTATCGCGAATAGACCCTTCGGGCAGCCCCACATAGAAGTGGAACGACGGAGGCACGAAGCCGAGGCCGAAGAGCCAGTGTTCCCCCAAATAGCCGGTCAACGTTTCGCTGGCCCTCTCGCGCACCGCGACCGTCCCGCTGCTGCCTTCGATGTTCGAGAAGATCGAGAGCAGGCGATGGGAGAGAGTGGCGCCGGGTAGTATGCTGGGAGCGACGACGATCACGCCCAGTCCCACAATCACGATGACGCTCAACGCGAAAATGAGGCGCTTGCGCAGGATCGCGGAAACACCCGCCTGGTCAGAAAACAGAAACCAAAGGCTAACCAGCAAGAGGCCGAGTATCAGTCCCACCCAGCGCGCCCTGGTCAGCTGTACCACGATGCTGACCGTGAGCAACATAGCGACCGGTGATGCGATAAGTCGGATGAGTCGCTTGGGGGCGAGCAAGATCGCCGCGATGCTGACGGCAAGCGCAGCACCGACCAAGTCAGTCATTTTTGCGTAGACGCGCGTGAGCCCGGATTCGAACAGGGTCTTTTCGAAGTGTATGAGGGATCCGGGGTGTCCGGCGCCGACGGCGATCATGATCTGCCCAATCGCGTAGACGCACACGCCGGTGGCCAAGATCGCGAGCAGCGCGGAGATGTCGCGGCTCGTAAGTAGTGCGCGCGGAAGCAGCATCAGCAGAAGCGCAAAGTAGAGAAATTCTCGCCCATATGCTGCAGAGTGCTGAAGCGGAACCCCTTCGCCGATCACGCTGCGAGCGAGCGTGAAGAGCCACCACATGAGGAGCACAGTCCCCAGGTGCGAGATCGTTTTTGCGGTGCGGCTTGGCCGGTAGGTGCGGTTGTCTAGGAAAAGCCATACTACGGTGATGGCGAGCAATGCGCACACGGCGGCATCTTGAAGTGTGTATTTGGCAAAAACGATGCGGGATGTTTCGATGAATGGCAGGCCGTTCATCGTCGCCAGGAGCATCAGAGCGATGAATGACCCTCGCTGAGCGAACGCCAATATGCACAGCCCCACTACGACGATCACCAGGAAGGCTGCTTCGGCATATCCCTCCGCGATTGCCCATCCGCCTGCGACTAGCAGGCCAGCCAGACCGGCTATTACTAGCGTGAACGTGCCGAAGTGTGCGACCGAAGCGCTTCGCTTCCTAGGGAGGGCTGTCATTATGGCTAGGCGCAAGTCGAATGGCCTACAACCGCATGGTTGGGCGGACGCATGACATAATGATGCCGCAACTCCAAGATCTCTGCCCGTGTGGACTGGCGCGACGGAGAATGCTACGAACCCGCTCGAGGCTAAGCCCTTCTAAATCTTGCTGCACGAAGGTGTGTCCTCTAAAATCGCTTATGTGCTGTTTTTACAAACTCATCCGAAGCCCGTAAACTTTTGACCACGCTATCCCGCTTCGGCCGCCTTCCCCCTGGACACGAGTTTAGCTCAGACGCGAGTAGCGGGTTGCGCTGGGTGGGGCGCATGCGCGGACCGTCGCGTTCGAGCTCTTTAGCGGCGTGAAGCAGTCGTGGCAGGTTGAGAAGGTGCGGGACGCCGCTGGCGCCGGCGGCGAGGTGGGCTGCCTCGCGCGCAGCCTGGAGTCGCAGCGATCCCTGGCGGAGATCGTCGCGCACACCAAGCAGGTAGTCGATCTCGGCGAGACCGCGCGGAGCCCGCTCGTCCTCGCGAGCCCGGTGCTGCTCGGCTCTGAGGACGAGACGCCGTCCCCAACCGTCTGGGGCGCAGTCGGTGAACGCCGAAGAGGGCTTGCCAGATCGCGGTGTGCTGGTTGCCCGCTTGAAGCGGCAGCGAGGGATCGAGCGCGTAAGCGTCTTGGCGCACAAGGAACTCGGGTAGGTAGGCGAATGTGGCGGACTCGCTGCGGCCTCGGCGGTGGGTCCACAGCCTCCCGGCTGGGATGTCCTCGCCGGCGATCTGCACGCTGATTCGGATCGGTTGCTCAACCATCGTCGCTCAGCTGCTTTGGTCGCACGCGGGCCGGCAGATGCTCCTCGGCGCGCAGCCTGCCGATGTCGCTGTTCATCGGCTCCAGGGCGTCGGTCAGCAGCTCGTGGATGCCGAGGGCGCGGAGTATGCGCAGCAGGTTCTCCACGCTGACGCCGCCATCCGCTGCCTCGAGGCGCCGGGCCACGCCGCGGGAGACGCCCGCGCGGTTGGCTAGTTGCGCCTGGGTGAGTCCGCGTAGGCGCCGCCATGTGGAGACGCTGTCCGCAACGTTCCCAAGCGCCCGCCGGACCGGGAGCGGAGTCCGATTACCAGTCATGCTTTTAGGATCCATATATAGACCATTATAGCATTTAGTGATCTATATATCGACCCGTAAAGCTTTCTTTGAGTTGGCCATCTCCAGGCAGGCGCGTCTGTCTTGGTTGATGCCGGTGGACGAAGCTGCGGACGGGCGGTGCTCACCGCGGAGGCCCTCATCAGTCGCCGCATATCTCGCGGTCAGACGCGCCGCACGGGGACCGGCGTGGGGAGCTTCTGCGACAGGCGCCCGAGGTCGCCGGGATCTGAGGTCAATACGGTTGCTCCCCTGGAGGCGGCGGTGAGGATCACGTGGGCGTCCACCACGTTGGCGGTGCCTGCCTTGGCGAGCAGGGCTCCGACATCGTGCGCCTGCTCAGCGGCGAAGGGCTCGACGTGGCAGCCACGCAAGAGGCGCCGCAGTTGCGCCTGCCGGAGCGAGCGGCTGGCCAGCGCGACTACGGGCGCGGTCGTCCAGGGCACGACTCCGAGATCGAGTCGAGCCCGGTGGCGGCCCAGATCTCGCGCAGGCGCTAGAATGAACACCATGAGTGCCGCGGGATCTACACATGAGATAATTGTAGAGGGCTTCTCGCCCCGCGAACGCGAGGTGCTCTCGTATGTCCTTGACGAGGGGTTGACCAACCGTGAGATCGCCAAGCGGCTGTCGATCACGCCGCAGGCGGTTCAGCGGATCCTCGCGGATGCGATGCGGGGCCTGCTTGTGGATCGCGCGCGGGTGGCTGCCACCCGGCGACGGTTGGAGGTCGTGATCGATGCGATGCTGCCGGACTCGGTGCCCTCCTCCGCGGAGGCGTGGCACGCTCAGCAGAATGCGCAGGCGCGCGAGGAGCTGTTGCGGGAGTTCGGGGCGCTCACGGCCGAGCAGGTCTCAGACCTGGCGGGCTCGAAAGCCGGCAATCGCTCGGCGCTGGCGTCGCGGTGGCACGGCGAAGGGCGGATCGTTGGTGTGCCGTGGCATGGGCGCACGCTGTATCCGGGATTTCAGTTTCGCGATGGGCGACCCCATCCGGCTGTGGGGCGTGCGGCGGCGATCCTGCGCGAGCGGGGTCTGGGCGGCTGGGCGCTCGCCCTGTGGTTTCTCACGCCGAGCGGCTGGCTGTGGGATCGCCGTCCGGTCGACCTCCTCGACGAGGATCCCGGAGGAGTCCTCGCGGCGGCCCGGCAAGCGCTGTCGCTGCCCGCTTGAGCGATCTTCCGGAGCCGCCCGCCGGCGACGGGCCGGCGTTCGAGCTGGAGGCGATGGTTGCCGGCACGCGCCTCGTGCGCGTCCACGATCGCGATCTCCACGAGCTCCGGTTCAACTCCTCGCCGCGGCCGATTGCGCGCTTTCGCCCGATTGGCACGCCGGTCGTTCCCACCCTGTATGCCGGGGTTGACGAGGACGTCGCGCTTGCGGAGGGTCTGTTCCACGACGTGCCAATTCGCCCCGGCGCCGTGCGGCAGTATCCGCTTGTGGGCCTCGATGGCAGAGTCATCAGCGAGCTTGCCCCGACCCGCGCGCTCACACTCATCCAGCTGTACGGGTATGGGCTCCAGCGCCTCGGCCTCACACATGGTGAGCTGATCGAGACGCCTGCCGCCGCCTATGAGTGGACGGCACGGTGGGCACACGCGCTCCACGCTGCCGTCGCGCATGCCGACGGGTTGGTGTGGATGAGCCGCCGGTTCACGGGACGCAAGGCGGTCATGCTTTGGCAGCAGGCAGCAAGAGTACAGCCCGGCGACCTCACTGTCATCGCGCCTGCCAGCCCGCTGTGGGAGGGCCCCGGCCGCGAGTTGGTACTCGAGAGCGCGGCGCGGGCCGCCATCCGGCTCATCGCGTGAGTCGGTGTCCCGGCTGAAGCCCGCCGGTGGCTCCGCGCCCGGAGCGTGGGTCTCGACCCTTCACGCCTCGTCGAGTGGCAGCAGTCGGAACGCGTCGCCGCCCCATAGAGGCCGGATCGCCCGGAAGTGACGTTCGTCGAAGGTGGCGATCTCGATGGTCTGCAGGCGTGCGGCGAGCGCGACGAGGCTGGCATCGGCAAGGCTGACGCCGAGGTCCGCATACTGCTGGGTGATCTCGGGCGCTTGTTCCGCCGCGTCATCCCACCAGCTGACGCGGTAGGCGCCGGCGATCACATCTCGCCGAAATGCTGAGCGCATCCCCTGGCCTCCTCGGCTGGCGGCCAGGTAGTCCACCTCGGCCAGCACCAGCGGGACGGTTGCCAGCGCTGGACGTGTTTGCTCGTACCACGCACGAGTGATGTCGTGGCGCTCGTCGGCGCGGTCGAGCAGCGCGAAGATCGCCGAGGCGTCGGCGAGGATCACAGGGCGACCACCCGCCCCGAACGGTCCTCGAGGACGATGTCCACCTCCTCTCCATGCTGGCTGCGCCAGTGGCGCATGGTGGGTGCGGTCTCGGTGTGGGGCAGCAGGCGCGCCAGCTCCATCGCCACGAAGGACTCGTATACACGTCCGCTGATCGCATCGTCGCGTGCGATGCGGTTCGCGTCGGCCTCCAGAAGATGTGCCAGCAGGCCCGCATCCTCCATGAACAGACGCGGCGCGCGCACGGCGCGTGCGGCGGCGCCTGGTGTCCACGCGGGTACGCTGACGACGAGGTGCAGAAGCTCGAGCAACCGAACGTAAGTCCGGACGGTCTTCTCGTCGATTGCAAGCGCCTGCGCGATCGGACGAAGGGACACCAGCGCCCCGAGCCGGCCGCGAGATGGCGAAGCAGCACGGGAAGAAGGTCGGGGCGCCGGACGTCGACCAGATCGGGCACGTCGCGTGCGACGAGCGCGGCGAGGTAGTCATCGAACCACGCGCGACGGCGCCGCGGCGAGCGCGCGAGCGCCGCGGGAAAGCCCCCAGTGAGGATGCGCCGCACGTATGCGGCTCTGCCGACGTCTCGCGACTCTACGTAGGGCGCGGTGGCGCACTCCCACAGCTCGTCCAACCATTGCGGTACGGCGGCATGTGCGATCTCTGCCTGCGTAAACGGACGCAGCGGGACGCGCTCGACACGGCCCGCCAGCGAGTCGCCGATCCGGGGTGCGAGCAGCAGGTTGGCCGATCCGCTGACGAGGAAGCGCCCGGGGCGCGGGTCTCGATCGACCTCGCTCTTCAGCGCGAGGACGAGATCGGGTGCGCGCTGCAACTCGTCGATGAATGCCTCATCGCCCAGCCCTGTCACGAAGCCCGCCGGATCAGCGACCGCGGCCCGCTGCGTTGTCGGATCGTCGAGTGTCACCATCCGCATCCCGCGAGTCGAGGCGATCCGCGTGCATAGCGTCGACTTGCCGGCCTGCCGCGGACCCTCGACGGTGACGATGCGCGTGTCGACGAGCGCCTCGGTGACGCGTGCGGCGGCGTGACGCGGGATCTCTGAGGTGGACACAGTGCCCTCTAGGTTAGCGGGCAATCCGGAATAGGTTTACGGGCAGTCCGGAATAGATTGACGGGCGATCCGGAATTGAAGTACGGACAATCCAGAATCGGCATGCCAACTGCGGCTGCCTTTTAGTCTACTCACGCACCCCGCGTCAAGCCGGCCGAAAATTCTTCCGATAGGAGATCCATACTGCGGGTAGAAAGTGTTGTAACGCACATGGGCCCCGCAACGTGAGATCCGATGCTGACGCTCTTCCTAATCCTCTTGGCGCTCGTATGGCTCGCGGTGAGCATCGTGGTCGTCGCCGCCTGCCGGATGGCGGCCCGCGGGGAAGGCGAGTTCAGCGAGCTGGGCGCCGAGGCTCAGAGCCCGCGCCGGCCGAGCACGTGGGGGACGGTGCGCAGCAGGATCTTGACGTCGCCCCACAGCGACCAGTTGGCGACGTACAGGTAGTCCATCGCCCCCATCTCGTTGAGCGGCACGCGCGCCGGGCCGAGGATCTGCCAGGGGCCGGTCATTCCCGGCATCAGCTCAAGGCGCCGGCGATACCAGCCCTCGACGTGGCGGTCCTCGTCGATCACCAGCGGCCGCGGGCCGACGAGGCTCATCTCGCCGCCGATGATGTTCAGCAGCTGCGGCAGCTCGTCGAGGGCGCTCTTGCGCAGCAGCCTGCCCACGCGCGTCACGCGGGGGTCGTCGGCGATCTTGAAGAGGCCCGGCTGTGCCTCGTTGCGGTCGCGCAGCGAATCCTTCAGCGCCTCCGCGTTGGGGATCATCGTGCGGAACTTCAACAGGTCGAAGTGCTTGCCGTGGCGCCCGACGCGCTGCTGGCGGAAGAAGATCGGGCCGCGGCTGTCGAGCTTGATCGCCACGGCGATCACCACAAACAGCGGCGCCACCGCCAGCAGCCCCAGTGAGGCGCCGAGCAGGTCGAAGGCGCGCTTGACGATTGCCGAGGAGCGCGACATCTCGAAGCGTCTGACGCCCATCAGCGTGACGCCGTGGAGGTCGTCGAACTCGACCGAGGAGCCCACTACCTCCAGCAGGCGCGGCAGCACGCTGACCCGCACCCCGACCGCCTTCAAAGTGCGCACGAGATCGAGTATCTCGCCCCCGTCGGCGCTGGTCGGCGCGACGATCGCGCGGTGCACGTTCAGCGTGCGTGCCAGATCGCGGATCTCCGCGAGCCGCTGCACCGAGAAGGTGTTCGTCGACCATGTCCCGACGTCGTCGAGGTCAAGGTGTCCGACCAGTTCGGCCTTGACGCCGCCGTGCCCCGTGAGCTTCGAGCGGATCGTCCGCGCCGCGGCCTGGTCGCCGATGAACAGGCACCGTTCGGCCGGCAGCGCCCGCAATGCGAGCGTGCGAGCGGTGGCCCGGGCGAGCACCAGCAACAGGATCAGCACCAGCCACAGCAGCAGCGCCTGACGGCGGCTGAGCAGGTCGCCGTGGATCACGAAGCCTCCGGCCAGCCACGCGACCAGGGCGCCGAGCGTCGCCACCTGGAAGAGCTTTGGCGCCTCGTCGAGCGTCGTCTTGTGCAGCAGCACGTCGTCGCGGTCATACAGCCCCATCACCTTGGCGCCCAGCAGCAGCGTCAACAGCCCGCAGACGCTCACCCACGTCAGCTGCAGCGACTTCCCCGAGACCGCCGCCAGCACCACGAAGGCGCCGACGATCGCCACCACGTCCGCCGCCAGCAGCGCGCGGCGAAACAGCGATTCGCGCGAGAGGTTTTCGAGCAGGCCCCGCTCTTCCGCGGGTCGCGGGTCGCGGGCGCCGGTGATGCGTCCGCGCCTGCGATCGAGCGCGGTGAAGCCAGCCGGATCCGGAGGCGCCTGCGCACTTGGTACTGCTTCTGGAAATGTCATCTCTGCCTCGCGGCCGACGCCCCCGCTCATTGTTCGCCTCCCTGGCGCTCGTTGGTTCCTACCCGCTCCTACCCGCTCCCTGCCTCCAACGGCTCTCCTCCCAGCGCGAGGATTCCCATGCCGAATCCCCGCTCCGAATCCAAAATCAGGTTGACCGCCTCGTTGCGCGAGCGCACCCCCAGCTTCCCGAATGCCGAGGAGAGATGGCTCTTGACAGTGCTCTCCGCCAGGAACAGGCGTTCGGCGATCTGGCTGTTCATGTAACCCATCACCACCAGTCCCAAGATCTGCTTCTCCCGGGCCGAGAGCGCGGGCGGGGCGATCTGGCGCCACTGCTGTCTGGGCACGCATACCTGTCCCACACGTACGGCGTGCAGACAGGGGCCGAGCGTGCCCGCCAGCTCCCGCTCGAGCACCACGCCGGCGGCTCCCGCGGCCAGCGCCGCCCGCACCTCCCAGCGCTGGATCTCGGGGCAGATCAGCACCACCAGGGCGTGCTCCAGGCCGCGCTGCACCTGCTCCACCTGCCGTGTCGCGTTGGCGCTCGCGTCATCGACCCACACCGCAACCAGCCTGCTGTCGCACTCGCCGCCGTGCTCGAGCAGATCCTCCACGTCATCGAAGGCGGTGAGCTCCCATCCCTGCTCCTCGAGCACCGCGCCGATGCGCTCCCGTGGCCCCTCGCCCGCGATCAGCGCGACCGCGGCGCCGGCGTCGAGCGGGTGGTTGGCCGTCGCCGGCGCTCCCATCGATGCTCTGGAGACGGGGGACTCGGGCATGGCAGAGTAACGGTGGGATCGAGGCAGGACTTACGGCGCCTGGAGTCCTGCCAGAGTTCACCCAGCGGCGTTGGCACTCGGCCAGCCGGCCCTCAGCGCGAGGCCAGCCGTCCTCAGGGCCAACCGGCCGGACTCGGGGCTCGACGAGCCCGCCTCAGAGCTCGACCAACCGGCCAAGCGACCCATCGCCGGGGGAGAGGACGGGCTGACCGTCGCACTCGACCCAGGCGTGCGCACGGAAGTCCGGCGCGGGCTGTGCGCCGATCACAAGCTTTGAAGGTATCCCCCGCCGCGCCAGCAGCCGCGTGAGGACGAGCGAGCGGGCCAGGCAGCGGGTGTCGCCCGGTATCAGCCTCAGGGTGTGGACCACGATCCACCCGAGACTACGGGCCTCATCGAGCGCGGCCGCCGTCTGCGGGGCTGGGGGCTGGGATTCCGAGCGCAGAGCGGCGACGACCGCATCGATCGGGGCGCGCCGCAGTTCACGACGCGCCTGCACGTAGGCCGCGACGATCTCCCGGACGAGGCGCGCGCGCTCCAGCGGGCGTCGTGGGTGCGAACGTCGCAGACCGCCAGCCCTCACGCGGTGGGCATCGGTGCGGCGATCCCGCTCAGCTTGCGGGCTCGCCATCGAACTCGATCAAGCCCCGCGCGAGCAGGGCGTCGCAGAGCTCGCACATGTCCCGCTCGACGATCGCGGGCGGCTGCCCGTACTCCTCGGCCACAGCCGCGGCGGCGTCGCGTAGGCAGGCGGCCTGCTCCAGCGCCGCGAGCATGCTGCCGGCGGTCGCGTTGAGCCCGTGGTATTGCCCCGTTTGGAGGTTGAATACGACGGTCTCCGAGGCGAAATGGCGGTAGACCACGTGCTGGGGCACGGCGATCCTCGTGGCTGGCAGCACGTGGGCGCCGGGCATCGTCTCGATGGGCTTGGTGTCGGACATCGCGCTGGAGAGCATTATGCTTCCATCAACTCCGGCGCCGCGAAGATTCTTCCAGCAATCGGGCGAGGGAGCCGACCCGCATCGCCCGAGCGTGCCACGATGCTCGCCAATAGCGAGCGACGCTTGTGCTCGCTCGCTCACATCTCTAGCGCAGGGGAGGTGGCTGGATGAAGTCGTTTACGGCCCTTTGGAGGGTGGCGTTGGCGGTCGGTGTGGCCGCGGGTTGTTTGCTCGTGAGTGCCGGCAGCGCATTTGCTGCCGGCGGCGTGAGCCTCTGTATACCGGAAGCGGAAAACGCCGCGACGGTGACGCCTACGAAAGGCGCATGCCCGGCGAAATACGAGCTGACCGAACTCGGTGCGGAAGGCAAGGAAGGGAAAGAAGGCAAGGAAGGAAAAGCTGGCAAAGAAGGCAAAGAAGGCAAAGAAGGCACGTTCGTCGGTTTGACCACGGCGGATAAGGAAACGCTGCTGGCGGTGCTTCCCTACGTCAAGTTCGTCAAGGAAGGCATCGACAAAAAGCCGACGATCCAGTTCTCCGGCGCCAATGTGCAGGTCGTCTCGGGCGCCGCCAAAGAGAGCGAAATCGACGGGCTCGGCAACCTCGTCGTCGGCAAGGACGAAGAACCGGGAACGCAGACCGGCTCGGGCAACCTGGTGGTGGGAACGTTCAAGCAGTCGTTCACGAGCTACGGCGGATTCCTCGCGGGGGCACACAACACCGTGAGCGGCGCCGACGCCGCGGCGGGTGGCGGCGAACACAACGTAGCCAGCGGTGGCGCTGCCTCGGTGAGCGGCGGCGAATACGGCACAGCCAGTGGGTTGAGCGCGTCAGTGGGCGGTGGCTATGGCAACACGGCCAGCGACAAGGAGGCCGCGGTGAGCGGCGGCCAGCTCAACAAAGCCACTGGCCTCGGCGCCACGGTGAGCGGAGGCCTCTACAACGACGCCTCCGGCACCACCAGCTGGGTGAGTGGCGGCGCCGAAAACATAGCGAGCAACGATTTCTCCACGGTGAGCGGCGGATTCCTCAATACGGCCAGCGGTTTTGGGGCCTCGGTGAGCGGCGGCTACACGAACACCTCGCACGGCGAATTGTCCTCTGTGGTGGGCGGCAAGCAAAACACCGCGAGCGGTAACTATTCGGCGATCCTCGGCGGCAAAGGACTCATGCTGGCCACCGAATTCGGGGAGGACTACTGAGACAGGGCGCTGCAAGCAGGGACGGCGGTTCTGCCTTCGGGCGGGCCGCCGTCAGGCGCGACTGAGAATCCGCAGTCCGTTCTCGGCGCACCGGATGCAACTCGACGAACCGCAGCAGCACTATGCCGGTCTCCACCAGGGAGACCGGCATATAGTCACTTGGCCTTCCACTCCGTGGCCTACGGAGTGGAGAAGGTCAGATCTTCTTTGGGCGTCTTGGCGGGGAAGGCCGCATCGGTCGATGCGCCTGTCGACTGGCCCGCGGTGAGTGTTGCAAGATCCCCGTGATCCTCGATCCTGGGGGCCTCATACTCCTTGGTGTCCTTCTCCATGGTTTCCTTTCGTAGGTGGAGGACGGTGGTGAAGGGAAGGATATGGACACTGGCGCGGCCCACAAGACTAGAAAAAGTACCGGTACGAAAAAAGTGCCGGTCGAGGCGTGAGCCCGCTCTATACGGTGCGCGGGGCTGCCGTCCGGTCGAGCAGCTCTAGCGGGTACTCCGGCCGCTCGAGCGTCCGCAGCCAGACGTCGGCCAGGCCGACCTGCCAGAGCTGACGCGCGGCGCGACCGCGGCGCAGGTCGGCCTCCCCCCGCAGGAGCTCCTCCAGCGGCTCGCTGCGCACGAACGCGCGCACCGGCGCGTCGGCTCGGGAGGGACCCTCGGCGAGCAGCGCGCCGTCGACGGCGAGCCCGTCTGGGAGGAGATCGGTGAAGAAGCTCTTCGCGTGCCGGGTGCGCACCGCCTCGGGAATGTGACCGAGTAGCCCGTCGCGCAGCAGCGCACGGTCGCGTGCCGGGTCGAACTGCAGCTCGGGCGGGTCGGTGAGAACTGTCCGCAACAGCTCGAGGTCGAACAGGAAGGGATGGCGGCGGTCGATCCGCTCGTCGGTGGACTCGCGGCGCAGCTGGGCCGAGACGCCGAGCGTCTCGCCGGTGTCGATCAGTTCCGCCGCCAGCGCCCGCCACCAGAACGGGCCATCGAGCCGCGCGAGCCCCTCCTCCTCTCCTCCCTCATCGAGCACGACGAGTGCCACGGCGTCGGCTGCCGCGAGCAGCGATTCCGGCCGGCTCGCTGCTCTACGGCGCAGGCGCCCGCGTTTGACGGCGGCGGGCACCAGTGGGCTGATTCCATATTTGCGGATCGCCCGTAAGCGCAGACGCACGTCTGCGTCGGCACCGACTTCCGGGATCCGCCGGGTAAGCCTCCAGGCGGCCAGCAGCTGTCCGCGGCGCAGCAGGTCGGCGAACAGGTGGGGCGCCCAGCCAAATAGCTCATCGCCCCCCTCCCCGTCCAGCATCACATCCACGCCGAGCGCACGGGCGCTCGCCATCAGCGGTCGCCACACGAACATGTTGGGCGTGACCGGCGGCAGGCTCCAGCGCGCGATGTGCTCGAACGCTGGAGCGAGGATCGAGGCGCGATCGTCGAAGGAGATCAGCTCGAGTGAGAGGCCGGTGTGCCGCGCGGTCGCCTCGATCAGCTCCCGCTCGTCGGTGGCGGGGTGGCTGGGAAAGACCGCGGCGAGCGCCAACGCCCCGCCGGCGGACGCCTCACGCGGACCCTGCGCCGCCGGGGTTGCCCCTACGCCCCTTGCCCCCCGCTCCTGTGCCACTCGTGCCGCCAGCCCCGCCGCCACGCAGGCCGAGTCGAGGCCCCCGCTGAGACGCACCGCGGGCCGCTGCGCACCCTCGGCGGCGCGTGCTACTGCCGCGAACGCCGCGTCGCGCAGCCGCTCGGCGATCGCCTCGCGCGAGCCGGCGGCGAGGCCCTCGAAGCGGGGCCGCCAGTAGGGCTCGATCGTGAATGCCTCGGCGGAGAGCTCGACCCGGTGCGCCGGTGGGATGCGCCGCACGCCCTCGAACAGGGTGTGCCCGGGGGGCGTGCTGCCGCGCTCGATCCACCGCGCGAGCGCCAGCCGGTCCGGGGAGGGGATGCTCGGCAGCAAATCCACCAGCGCGCGCTCGTGTTCGGCGAACAGCGCTCCGTCGCCCACGCGGACGTGCACGAGCGGGCGCCCGCCCAGGTGGTCGCGGACGATCGTGGCGGTGGAGCGCTCGCGGTCAAACGCCACCACCACGAACGTTCCGCGCAGGAGCTCGCAGGCATTGAGCCCGACACGCGCGTAGGCGCGCGCCAGCAGCGCCGGCAGGTCGGCGCCGGCGGGCAGCCCGAAGGGCTCGCATAGCTCGCGTGCGTTGGTGAGGCGTCCCGAGATCCAGCACTGCCAGTGACCATCGGTCGCGCCCGCCGGGGTTCTGGCCGTCTGGGTCGCGCCCTCCGCGGTCCAGCCCTCCGCGGGTGTGCTCGCCGCGGTTGTGCGCTCCGCGCCGATCACGGCCAGGGCCCCCGCCCGCTCGATCCCCGTGCCGCCACGCACGGCGGCGCGCTCCATCAGTTCCACCGCGCGCTCGCCCCACCCCACCGCGAACACGCGCTCTCAGAGCTCCGGCAGCTGCTCGCGCACTGCGTCGGCGAGCTGCGTCGCGTTCACGCCGGGCTGGACGCGCAGGCGGTAGATGCACTCCGTGGCGGCCAGCGCGGCGGCCAGGTCGAGGTGGCGCAGCAGACGCTCGGGAGTGCGCACGGAGAGGTTGAAGGTGCTGGCGAGCAGCGCAAACGGGTCGACCGCCGCGAGGCGTTCGACGGGGGGGCCGTGGGTGGCCCGCTCCAGCAGGAACAGCCTGCCGAACGGCGCCGGCGATGCGGCCACGCGTGGGTGGTGGCGGCGCTTGTGCGGAAACGCGGCGGGAGGGCCGAGCACCGCGCGCTCCAGCTCCGACAGACGCTCGTGCTCGACCGCCTGCAGGTGCAGCAGCGCCGCGCCGGGATGGGCGAGGAGCGCGCCGTCGCGCAACTCCAGGGCGACCGTGTCGTCGCTGAGCAGCGCGGCGCCGCGGTGCAGCAGGGCGGCGGCCAGTGAGGACTTGCCCGCGCAGGGTGCACCGGCGAACAGCAAGGCCCGGCCTCCCACCACCACGCCCGAAGCGTGCAGCACCTCGAGCCCCCGCAGGGTCGCCGCCAGCGGCAGCGCCTGGGCGGGGATCAGCGTGGTCCACTCCGCGCTCTCCGGCTCGGGGTCGCACAGCAGCTCACCTCCGTCCGGCGTCACCAGGATGCGCCCGACACCCGGCGCGCGCAGCAGATAGCCGGCGGGGCGGGCGAGCGCGACCGTGAGCAGCACGGCGTCGCCGTCGCGCAGCTCGCGCACCACCTCGGCGGTGTGGGCGGCGGGCTGCCAGCGGCGCTCGAGCTCCGCCCGGTCGAGTCGCACCCGCGTGGGGGGAAAGGGGAAGGGGGAGGGGGGAGGGGTTGTGGTGGCGTGGACCGCGGGGGCGGTGGCGCCGTCGGTGCCTGGGATGCCGGGGATCTCGACGTCGGCGTCGATTTCCAGCCGCAAACCAAACGCGGCGCCGTGCAACGTTCGCTCGGCAGCCGAGCCGGCGAGTGCCTCAGGCGGGCTCGGCATCCACGATCTCGATCAGACCGCGATCGAGCAGGCCCTGGCAGAGTGCGGTCAGATCGCTCTCGATCTGCTCCTCCTCGACCCCGTACTCCTGCGCCAGCTCGGGCACGACGGCGCCCGCCGTCGGTGCCGCGTCGATCGCTTCGAGCATCCTGCCCGCGGTCGGGTTCAACCCGTGGTACAGGCCCGTGTTCAGGTTCAGCACGACGGTCTCCGCGACAAAGCTGCGGTGCACCACGTGCTGGGGCATGCGCACACGGGCGGTGAGGAGTTCGCTGGTGGAAAGAGGAGGAGCCATGGTGGTGAGTTATTGGGCGGTTTTCAGTACTCGGCAACGGTCCCGGTACGCTGACCGTATCGGATCGCGGCTCGCAGGAGCACCAAGCCCGCGGGCAGCAGCACGACCGAGAAGATCACGAGCTTGAGCAGCTCCACCGCCGCGGGATGCGTCAGTGGTGCATCCACCAATAGGTGGCGCAACAGGTCGGTCGCGGGGGTGAACGGCTGCACTTCGGACAGCCACCGAATCGACCCCGGGAGCACCTTGACAGGGAAGTACAGCCCGCCCACGATCGCGATGCCGGCCACGATGAACTGCGTCGCGCTGGCGGCCTGCTTGAAGGCCATCACCAGCGCGACCAGGAACAGCGCGAACGGCGTGAACGCGATCACCCCGAGCAGCGCCACGGGGATCGCCAGAAACGACGTTCCAGCGAGCGGCAGCCCGAAGAAGAGGGCCGCCATCGCCAGCGTGAGGATGCCGCTGAAGAACGCGTTGCACAACGGGAACAGCATCGTGCCGATGATGCCGTTGACCGGGCCGTGCGCGCTCACCAGGAAGCGCTCGATCGTGCCCGAGATCAATTCCTGGCGCACGTTGCCGGGCATCAGGCCCAGCGAGAGCGTGAGGATCTGCACGATCACCAAGCCGACGATCACAAAGCCGAAGTAGCCGCCCGGCGAGGTGAAGGTCTTGGCGGTGAGCAGGCGGCTGATGTAGTAAAAGACCGCGATCGTGAACAGCGGCCCCAGGAACTGTGACACCAGTTGCGTGCGGTAGCTGACGAACAGGATCATGTCGCGACGCATGATTCCCTGCATCGCTTCCAGCCACGGCCTCATTCGACGCGCTCCAAGCGGCCGTCTTGCAGCGTGAAGCTGGCGTCGCAGGCGATCACCCGGTCCTCCCCCCGTGGTGAGCACCACAGGACCGTGGCGCCATCGCCGGCCGCCCGCTGGATCTGCGCGTTGAGCAGCTCGTAGCCGTCGTCGTCGAGCGAATTGCGCGGCTCGTCCAACAGCACCACGCGCGGCTCGTGCAGGAACGCCATCGCCAAGCGGATGCGCTGGCGCTGGCCCATCGACATCCGGTCGACGCGCCGCTCGGCGAACTCCTCCAGGCCGAACCGCTGCATGCTGTGTGCCACCAGCTCGGCGCGCCGCTCGCGCGGGACGTAGGCGAGGCGTGCCCAGTAGTCGAGCTGCTGGGCGACACGCATGCGCGCCTGCAGGCTGCGGTCGCCCGCCGAGAGGAAGCCGATCTGCCGTCGGTAGCGGCCCCCCTTCGTGCTGGGCGTGAGCTCTCCCATGTGCACGCTGCCCCGCTGCGGCAGCAGGATGCCGGCGGCCAGACGCAGCAGCGTGGTCTTGCCGACGCCGTTGCGGCCCCCGATCCAGGTCACCTCGCCCGTGCGCAGCGTCAGGCTGACGTCCTCCAGCACCGGCGGCTTCGGGCCCTTCCAGCGATGGTGGAGGTGTTCGAGCTCGAGCAGCGGCGCTCCCGGGCCGTGGGCGAGTGACTCGCTGGGGGCGGTTGGGGCTGTGGAGGTTGAGCTCATGGGCGGATTGGTGCGCAAGTGCCTGCGGGCGGCGCGCACGTTGGCGTGACCCTAACAACGGTTGAACGCGCCGCATACGTACGATCCTCAGGCTACGGTCGCCGGGCTCTCGCGCGGTGCCCCTGGAGTCCCGATCAGCTCCGCCCGCAACATGCCGGCAAGCGTGCTGGGCGAGACGCTCGGATCGGCGCTCAGCTCCCAGATCGGGACGTGCGCCGCGATCACGCCCGCCATTTCGAAGCGGGTGCGTTCACGCTCGGGCACGCGCGGAAAGCGCAGCAGCGAGCCGATCAGCACAGCCAGCGGGTCGCGAGCCGGGTGCAGCGACGTGGCCAGACCCGGGCCACGGTTCAACACGACCAGTGCGCCCAGCGGGATCGCCTCCCGGTGTGCCCGAACGGCGACCCAGCGCTCCTCGCCGACGGAGGCGATTGGCGCACCCGGCAACGGGGAGGTGCTCGCTGGCACGGTCATCAAGGGCGCGCCGGGATGGGCGAGCGGGGCGCCCTCGCCGCGGGACTCGAGCACGAGCACGTCGTCTGTCATCAGCGCCCAGCCATCGCTCAGCAGCTCGCTCAGCAGCGTGCTCTTGCCGCCGCCGGTCGTGGCCGCGATCGCGATCGCGGCACCCGGCGTGGCGATCGCGCCGGCGTGCAGGGCCTCATAGCCCCGCAGCAGCGCGACCGTGAACAGCACCGAGTCGAGCATCACCCGCCACCACGACTCCTCGGCAGTGTCCGCCGGCGCGCACCGCAGCATGCCGGCGTCAGCCGAGAGGTGGTGGATCGCGCGCGTCCCCACGGCGGGCGTGCCTCGCTGGTCGGGGAGCTTGCCATGCACGAAGCGGTGGTCCCCCGCTCGCCCCCGCTCGACCACGAACGGTGCGCCGTCGATCGTCCCCTCCCAACCGATCGCGTCCAGCCCCGACCAGCATTCGGCGATCTCCGCCGAGGTGGCCGCCTGCAGGTGCAGGCTGGGCTCGGCCAGCGGTGCTGGCACCCACGCGCCGGGGGGCGACATGTTGGCGAGCAGGCTGAGACCGAAGGCGTGCAGGCCGGCGCGCCGCGGCACGGCGCCTGTTCGGCCGCTAGCGCCTTCGGCCGCTTGCTTCATGTTCCCGGTGGGACCGGCGTGACCGGCGCGTGGAGAGGAATAGTCTGGGCGATCGCGTCCGTGGGCGACTGCATGGAAGGACTGTAACCCCCCGGTCGTTGGTGCACTATGTTCTCGCCAATGCGCATCCACTCAATCGTTCGCCGGTCGCTCAGGCCGGCCCCCGTCGTCCTTCTCGCAGTCCTCTTTGCCGTTCTGGCTTTCGGTGGGTCTGCCACCGCGGCGGAATCGAACACGATCGAAGGGGTGTGGTCGTTCGGCGGCGGCTCGGTGGACATCCAGAAGTTGGCTGATGGCACGTTCCAGGGCACGGTCGTGAAGGAAACGACGTTCGCCGAATGCCCTCATCCCGCCGAACAGGTGATATGGACGGACATCAAGCAGCAGGCCGATGGCTCCTTCTGGGGGTACCACCAGTGGTACGATAAGACCAACAATGAATGTGCGTTGGACCCCAACCTTGGGCCGACCGCCTGGCGGGTGTTGAGCAACACAACCGGGGGCTACTACCTGTACGTCTGCTTCAGTCATCCGGGCACCTCCCAGCCGAAGATCGCCCCCGACGGCACGGCAAGCGAAGACACCTTCGGCTGCGTGAAGTCAGACCTGATCTCACCCCTGCCCACCGTCTCTGGGCCAGGCTCGTCGGGCCCGGTCAGCTTCTCCAACACGGTCACGCTGCCGCCAAGCAGCCAGTGCACGCTCCAGAAGTCGCTCACGATCAAGCTGCACGACCCCAAGTACGACCCCCTCGTGGAGGCGCTCGTCAAGCTCAACGGCAAGAAGGTCGCCGACGTCAAGGGCATCAAGCGCCTCGAGAAGGGCGTGAAGCTGACGAAGCTGCCGACCACGGGCACCTACAAGGTCAGCGTCGTGGCGACCACCATTCTCAAACAGCACCTCTCCGGGAGCAGCACGTACCAGAGCTGCACCAAAGGCTCGGGGAAGATCAAGCTCCATCGTCGGGGCAAGAAGCACCACGGCTGAGATCGAAGCAAGCTCGAATCTGCCCGAGGCGTTACAGCGAGGCATGGGCGGAGTGGGCGGCTGGAGAGGTGAGGGCGGCGACTGGGAGGCGGTCGCGGGCTATTACGGGATGCTGCCGGCCTCGGCGACCCACTGACTTCTGAAGCTGAGCACCGAGGTGAGCCGATCGAAATGCTGGTCGTAGTGCAGCACACCAAAGCCGCGCTCAGCCGCCGCTGCCGCGATCATCGCATCCGGCACGCGCACGCGATGGCTGCCGGCTGAGCCCCTGGCCGCGAGCTCACGAACGGCTGAGATGGCCGCGTCCGTGACTGAGCGAGTGATCGGCGCTTGGCGCAGTGCTGCCACCGCCGCGGCCACCTGCTCGACCTGCTCGCGATCGAGCGCGTCGTAGAGCAGCTCAAGGGTGACGACGGGGCAGGTGACGATCTCCCCTGCGCGCGCCGCGACCTTCCATTGGGGTGCGACAACGGTGTTCGCCGCCCGTGCCCAGGCCGAAGTGTCGGCGACCCATGGGCCCTCGCCCCAGCTCAGCGCCACGCGCGATCCCGAACGTCTCGAAGGCGCTCGAGATCAAGCCCAGAGGTACCCTCGGCCACACTTACGAGGAACTCACGCGCGCGGCGCTCGGACTCATGGTCGTGTTCCAGCGCGGCAGCCCCCCGAACGGCGAGCTCGTGAACGATTTTTGAGGACGACACCCCCGGCCCCAGGATGCCCCGTCCCCGGGCGATCGCGCGATCGAGTGCCTGGTCTCTGGGGACCTGAATGCGGGAGTGGCGAGTTGCCATCGCGCCATAGTGTACCCGCTACCGGACACCAGACCGCAAGCGGCGGGGGTACTTTCCTTTGATTCACGGCCCCAGCAGCGCGGCGGGCACGACGGCGATCCCGTCCGGTCGGCGATAAGCGTGCGGCCCGGTGGTGATCACGGCCGCGTCGAGCATGTCGCTGCCGATCTGTCGGGCCAGCCAATGCAGGTGGCGAACGTCGCGATCGTCGGGCGTTGCCCCGAGCTTGACCTCGATCGCCACGATGCGGCCGTCGCGACGCTCCGCGATCAGGTCGACCTCATGTTCGCCGTCGCGCGTTCTGAAGTGACTCACGCGCCCGCGCGCCGCTTGGGCGTAGACCCGCACCGAGAGCGTCACCAGCGACTCGAACAGGGCGCCGAGTAGCGGACCCTCGCGCAGCGACGGCGGTCCCGCCGGTTCGGCGGAGAGCAGCGCTTCGGTGCTCACCCCCAGTAGGCCGGCGGCGAGTGCGGGGTCGGCCAGGTGGTGCTTGGGCGGCAGCGTCAATCGCGCGATCCGGTTGCGGGTGGGCGCCCACGCCGAGAGGGGGTCGAGGATGAAGAGTCGCTGCAGCACGTCCCGGTAGGGCAGCGTCGTGGACTTTGCGGGCTTCTGCCCCTCACCACCGGTGGCGGCATCACGGATCGTCTCGAACGACGCGGTGGAGGCCGTCGCGGCGGCGTATGCGTTCATCCAGCGCAGCAGGGTTGCCGGCCGGCGGACGATGTGCCCGAGCTCCTCGAAGTCGCGCTCGACGATGCGCTGCAGGTAGCTGTCGAAAAAGTCCTCGCGGGCGGTGTCGGAGAGGCCAAGGGCGGCGGGAAACCCGGAGGCGACGATCTCGTGCGCGTAACGCTCGAGCCCGATCTCCGCCCGACCTTCGACTGCCGCTCGCTCGCCGCTGAGCAGCCGGCGCAGGCTGACCGTGGGAGTTGCGAGGCCGCGCTCGGAGAGGGTGAGTGGTCGCATCCGCAGCGTGATGATGCGACCGGCGCCGGTATGCGCCCCGCGCTCGCTTGCGGAACCGGCGAGCAGAAAGCTGCCGGGCGGCGCCCCGTCGTCGACCGCCCTGCGGATCACGTCCCATGTGGCGGGGACGCGCTGCCACTCGTCGATGAGAATCGGGCGCTCGCCCGTGAGTACCACCTGCGGATCGGCCGCGACCACCGAGCCGGCTGGGCCGTCGAGGCGGTGAACGGTTCTGGCTCGTCGTTGCGCGGTCTCCGTCTTGCCGACCGCCTTCGGTCCCTCGATCGAGATGGCGGCAAACTCGGCCGAGCGCTCGTCGAGCTCGTCGTCGAGGACGCGGCGCAGGTAGGGGGGACTGGCTTGCCCGGGTGGTTGCCGCACCGCGCTCATGCCTCTACACTACCATCCGCGGGCAGCAAACACTACCGCTTGCCGGCGGTCTACACTGCTGTTGGCCGGATTTCTACGCTACCGTTTGCCGGATTGAGACCCGCGTACGCACCGCATCCGTTATTCCTCCTCCCGCGCCATAAGTCCCGTCCGCCGGCAACCGTTGCTGCGGCATGGCGACGCAGGCCGAAATGGCGACGCAGACGCGCGACGGCGAGCGCGCGGCGGAGGACTCTGATGCGATCTTTCACCGCCTGACCGAGCCCGCGGGGGCGCGCGGCGCGGGCAGCGCGGGGGGTCGCGGGGCGCCCGCCAAAACTGAGCGCAGCCCCAACGTGCGCTGGGAGCGCGAGACGATCACCCGCGAGGAGCGCTGGGCGGCGCTCGGGCTCACCGGCGCGACGGTGTGGCTGACGGGGCTGCCGGCCGCCGGCAAGTCGACGATCGGGCGCGCGATCGAGGAGCGCCTCGTACGCGCGGGGCGCCCCGCGTACCTGCTCGACGGCGACAACCTCCGTCACGGCCTCAACGGCGACCTTGGCTTTGACGAGCGCGCGCGCGCGGAGAACGTGCGCCGCACCGCGCACGTGGCACGCCTGCTGGCCGAGTGCGGAGCCGTCGCGCTCGTGAGCCTCGTCAGCCCCTACGCCGCCGACCGCGAGCTGGCGGCGACGCTGCACGCCGAACAGGAGCTGGCGTTCCTCGAAGTCTTCGTCGGCACCACGCTGGCGCAGTGCGAGCAGCGCGACCCCAAGGGCCTCTACGCCCGCGCGCGCTCCGGCGAGCTGGCGGGGCTGACGGGCGTCGGCTCCCCCTACGAGGCCCCCGCGGCGCCCGATGTCGCGGTCGGTGCCCCCGGCGAAGCGATCGAGGCGGCCGTGGACCGTGTGCTGGCCGCGCTCGCCGCCCGCGGGGTGGTGGGCTCCGGGACGTGAGCCTCCGCGGCGCGCCACACGAAGGTTGCTCCGGTGTGACGCGGCGGGTCCCGATTGCCCGGACTACCCCGTGAACGGTCGCGAGGTTCCGATCACGCGCCCGGCGGCGTCGAGCGCCTGGACCTTGTAGCTCAGGTGGGCTTGGGTCACCGGGATCGCCGTCTCAAAGCCGGCCTTGTCGGCACTTGCCACCGCGCTCAACTGGGTGGCGCTGGGCCCGGCGAGCACCCGCCAGGAGACGACCCGCGTGGCGCCGTTCCAGCTCGCGTACACCGTCGCCCGCGTGCCCTGCTGGCGCGCGGCGCCGACCGGCGGGGTCAGCGGCAGGCCGACCCACTCCTCGAGTGTCTCGCGGTAGCTCAGGTCCGAGCCGGGGAAGTTGCCCTCCAGCAGCCGCTGCCCGGAGCGGGTGAACTCCGAGAAGTAGGGCTCCGAGCCCCAGCCGACGAACACGTTGCCCCCGGCCAGCGGCTGCGTGTCGCCCATGTATTCGGTTTCGAATTCGCCGCCGGACGTGTACTGGGCGACGAGCGTGATGGTGTGCGTCTGCTGGTCGAGATCGAGCACCAGCCCGCGCGAAGGCCCCGTGGCGTGCACCGAGGTGCCGCCACCGGTGAGCTGGCAGCAGTGGTCGTCGAACATCGTGATCGTCGAGCGGGGCCCCGCCGCGCTCGAGCCGGGGGCGAACGCCACGTCGTGCTGCCACTGGAAGTCGGCGCCCGGGCCGAACTTGAAGCTCGAGCGCTTGCCGCCGAGCGTCCACTCGATCTTGCCGGTGGCGATGTTGACGAGGTAGGCGGCCCACGTGTTGCGCATCGAGACGAGGAAGGTGCTGTTACTGCTGAGTTCCAGCGCGTTGACGTGGTAGGTGTCCCACGGGAACCCGTTGGTGGGCACGGTGGCGTAGGAGTCACCCGGCGGGATGTGTTCGAGCGCGTCCCAGGTGCGCAGCAGCTTGCCGGTCTTGAGGTCGTACTCCTGCACCGCGGAGTCGATCAGCGCCCCGTTGTAGGCGCCGCCGTAAGCGGAGAGGTTGCGGGCGACGTTCTTGTTGGCGGTCACCCACGCGTCGTCGCCGCTGATCGTGAGCGCATGGAGGGTGAGCACCCAGCCGTCGGCGCCTTTCAGCCGCGCGACCGTTTGGTAGTGGCGGTTGACGACCACATCTTCGCCGCTCTCGGTCGAGCCGGTGTTGGTGACGACGCCCTGCCACCACGCGAGCGCCGGCTGCCCTTCGTAGGTCTGCAGGCTGAGGTTGGCGGCGACGACCTTTTCCGGCACCGGCTGGAACCACACCGGCTGCAGGTTGTCGTCGAGGATCAGCGGCCCGCTCTGGCCGACCAGCGGGGGATAGTTGAGGTTGTAGAAGTTGGTGGTGAGGATGTACCCGGGCGCGAGGCGGTTGGCGAGCGTGGGCACGTCTTTGTGGATCACCGGGGGGTGAAGCGTGGGCTCGGTGACGAAGCTGGAGGCGCCGTCGGTCGTGTAGGCCCCCACGGGCGCGCCGTGCGAGCCCGCGAACGCCTGGTCGATCGCGATGAACCCCACGACCACGACGCCGATCGCCACCGTCAAGCGGCGCGCCGCTCCGCGCAGCGCGCCGGCGGGAGCGGGCACCGCCAGGAACGTGACGAGCGCCGCCGCCGCGGCGAGTCCGCCTCCGATCAGGTAGGCAAGGCGGAAGCCGTCGGTGAGCGCCTGCGGCACCTGCACGCCGGTGCCGATCAGGTGGCTGGAGCGCTGCGTGGCGAGCGTCACCAGGATCGCGAGGCCCAGCCCGCCGCCGATCTGGCGGGAGGTGTTGACGAGGCCCGAGGCGAGCCCCGTCTGCCCCTCTTTGGCGCCCTGGGTGGCGGCGATCGTCGAGGGGACGATCGACATTGCGATCCCCGCCGCCGTCAGCAGCCCGGGCAGCATGATGTACACGATCGCGCTGCCGGAGGAGCCGATTTTGGCCATCAGCAGCATTCCCGCCGCCAGCATGATCAAGCCGCCGCCGAGCACCGGGCGCACGCCGAAGCGGCTCACCAGTTTGCCGGCGCGCGAGGCGACCGCCATGATCATCAACGTCATCGGCAGGAACACCAGGCCGGTGTGCAGGGGGGAGAGCCCCAGCACCTGCTGCAGGTAGAGCGAGCTGACGAACCACATCGGGAACAGCGAGGCGCTGAACAGCAACACGATGTTGTTGGCGACCCGCAGCGGCTTGGTCAATTCCTTGAAGGGGATCAGCGGTTCGGAGGCAATGCGCGTCTCGATCACCACGAACACCACGAGGATCAGCACACCGCCGATGATCGGGCCGAGCGCGGCGAACGTGTCCCAGCCCTTGAGACCGGCTTCGACGACCCCGAACACCAGCACCATCTGCCCGATCGTCAGCGTCAGCGCGCCGGCGAGGTCGAAGCTGCGGCCGGGCGCGCGGCGGCGCTCGCTCACGACCGCGTATGCGACCACGGCGGCCGCTACACCGATCGGAGGGTTGATCAAAAGCACCCAGCGCCAGGAGAGCTCCTGCGTGATGATCCCTCCGAACAGCATCCCGGCGGCGCCGCCGAGCCCGTTCATCGCCGCCCACGCGCCGATCGCGCGGTTCAGCTGCGGGCCGGGCGCGAACGAGGAGGTGATGATCGCCAGCGAGCAGGCCGCCATCAGTGCGCCGCCGACGCCCTGCGCCGCGCGTGCGAGCACGAGCGTCTCGCGATCAGAGGCGACGCCGCCGGCGAGCGAGGCGAGCGCGAACACGAGCAGCGCCATCACGAACATCCGCCGCTGTCCGAAGTGGTCGGCCGCGCGGCCGCCGAACATCAGAAAGCCCGCGAACGTGATCGCGTAGGCGTCGACGATCCACTGCAGTTCGGGGGAGGTGAAGCCGAGGCTCGACTGGATCGAGGGCAGCGCGACGTTGACGATCGAGAGGTCGAGGATCACCATGAACTGCGCCACGCAGCACACGGCCAGCAGCAGCCCCAGGCCCCCGCTCGGCCCGCGGGTCTCGGCCGGGGGTGGTGGCGGCGCGACCGGGCCGGCGGTCGTCTCGACGCTCATGAGGCCCTGGAGGGTGGCGCAGCCGGCCGAAGGCAGGGGAGCCGGGCCCCTCTTTTTCGATCGACGGCTGGCGCTTTGCGCCGAAAACGCCTGGTAGGGTGGCGGGCATCTAAGTCCGCAAGCGACGATGAGAGGAGCCCGGCCGATGAAAAGGACGTCACTGACCGCCATGCTAACGCTCGCGGCGACCGTGGCCGCCACCGTCGCGCTTGCCGGGTGCGGCGGCAAAAGCGGGGGCTCCTCCACGACCTCCTCGACGCCCAGCAGTCCGGCGACGACGACCACGAGCACCGTGCACAAGCACGCCACCAAACCGGGCTATTAGAGGGTGGCGCAGTCGGCCGAAGGCCGGCGAGCCGAGCCCCTCTTTCCCGAATCCAAAGCCTCATCTCGGCAGCGAGGCGGCGTAGCTGAGCACCGACACCGCGCGCGAGCTGCCGAGCACGTGGCCGGTCGCGTCGAGCGCCTGCACGGCCACGCGGGCGTACTTCAGAGGCAGCGTGGTCGAGCTTTCAAAGCCGCGGGCGGGGATCGTGGTTTGAACCGCCAGCGGCCCGGTGTGTTTGGCCGCGAGCACGCGCCACGCCGCCACTTCCGTGGCGCCGTTCCAGCTAGCGTGCACGACGGTCTCTTCGCCGGTGTCGTTGAGGCTGGCGAGCACCGCCGGTGGGCTTGCGGGGCGCGCGCTCCAGGGGAAGCGGAAGGCCCTGTAGAAGGCCATTTCGTAGGGCAGATGGGCGTCGAGGAGCAGCGCGCCGCCGGGCGAGAACTCGCTGATTGCGGGCACCCCGCCGTAGCCGACGACGGCGTTGCCATCCGCCAGTGTCTGCATGTTGCCCTGGCTGGGGGCCAGCAGCGGGGGGTTTGCGTGGGTGTAGGAGGAGGCCAAGTGGGCTTCGTGGGTGGCGAAGTCGAGCGCGATCCGCACGGCGCGTGATTGGTGGTGGATCGGCGGGTTGGAGCCGTCGTCGAAGAACGTGACTTCACCGTCGGGCAGGACGCGGCCGTCGTGCTGCCACGCCGTTTCGGTGCCGCGCCCCATCTTGAACGAGCTCTTGAGGCCGCCCAGCTGCCAAAGGATGCGGCCGCTGCCCCCTTCCAGCTGGTAGCCGGCCCACGTGTTGCGCGCGGAGATGAAAAGGTCGCCGGGTGCGTTGGCGCTCGCTGCCCCCGTCGCCCCCGCCCCCGTGGTGCCCGCTGTTCCCGCCGCGCGCGCCCCGGTGGTGCCCGCTGTTCCCGCCGCGCCGCTGCTCGCCGCTCCCGGGCCTCCCGCCCCCTCCACGTCGATCGAGTTGATGTGAAACCAATCCCACGGCCGCGCGTTGGTCGCCGTCGGGGTCTCCGACTGCGAGGCGGGGATGTGGTCGAGGCTGTGCCATTCCCAGCGCACCAGCCCGGTGGCGATGTCGATCTCCTGGATCGCCGTGTCGATGATCGCCCCGTCGCGTGCGCCGCCCAGCGACGCGAGGTTGCAGCGGATCGGGTTGTAGGCGGTGATGTAGGCGATCCCGTGGGGCGCGATCTGGAAGTCGTGCAGGTCGGCGTGCAGCCCATTACCGCCGGGCACCCTCGCCACGGTCTGGTAGCTGGAGTTCATCACAACGTCTTCGCCCTGGCCGAAGCCCAGTTCGAGCACGCGCCCCCGCCACCACGTCAGGTCGCGCCGCCCTTCGTAGGTCTGCTCGTTGAGGTTCTCCGCCGTTTCGCCGCTGGGCAGCTGCTCGAACCACACGAGCGTGCCCTGGGGGGTGTAGATCAGCGGCCCATACTGGCCGGGGCCGGGGCCGTTGGTCGTGAGGATGTCGCCCGCCGCGGGATCGCTGTCGGGCACGGTCACACTGAGAATCGGCACCTGCGCACCCGGCAGCGTGACGAAGCTCTGGTAGTCGGCGGGTGCCGCGCGCGGGTTACCGAACGGCGGGACGGCGCCCGTCGGGTAGGGGGTGTCGACGTTGAAGTCGAAAGCGAGGTGCTTGGGAGAGGCACCGGCGCCGATCGTGGCGTGCACGCTCACGCGCTCGCCGGCGTCGAACGGCGTCGCGGGCACGAAGCTGGCGCCGTCGCCTTGGGAGTAGCCGCGCACGCTGCCCGAGTGAGGGCCGCTACGCGCGCCGGTGACGGAGACCGCGTGAATCTCGCTGGCGGGCGCGCCGAGGAAGCTGATCTGGGTGTGGGGGTTGGCCGTGGCGCTGCCCGGCTCGGGCGAGACGTCGACGTTGGTGCCGGGCAGCGTCGCCGAGTGCTGGAGCGTGGCCGGCAGACACGCAGGCGAGACGCCGCCGCCGGTCACCTTGGCGCTCGAGCCCGACAGCGTCAGGGTGGGGGAGTCGAGTGCGATCGCCGCTACGCCCCATGCGAGCGCGGCAATCCCCAGGATGATGAGTCCGTAGCGGCGCATGTGTGCAGGACAGAACAACCCATGCGCGCGCTGGTCGCGCCCGCGAGCGTCGAGCCGGGAAGGATGCCATATCGGGTGCGGCGTGGCGTAGGTGGGTGGCGCGCGCGGGGTGGTGGGCGTTGCGAGCGGCGTGGTTTGGTGGCTCGCGTGGGGGTGGTGGGCGTTGCGCGTGGCGTGGTTTGGCGGCGCGCGTGGGGTGGTGGGCGTTGCGCGTGGCGTGGTTTGGCGGCTCGCGCGGCGCGGGTGGACGCGGCGATTGCTCTATTTTCCCCATGTGGACGCTTCCGCCGATGCGCTGCGCGTGGTGATCGCCGACGACCATCAGCTCTTTCGCGAGGGTTTGAAAGGGATGCTGGAGGATGCCGGCATGGAGGTCGTCGGCGTGGCAGGCGACGGCGCCGACGCTGCGGCGCTGGTGGCGAAGCTGCGCCCGCAAGTGGCGGTGCTCGACCTGAACATGCCCGGCACCTCGGGTTTGCAGGCGCTGCGGCGGATCGCGCGCAGCAACCCCGACATCCAGACGGTGGTGCTGACGGTTTCCGCCGACGATGGCGACGTGCTCGATGCGCTGGCGGCGGGAGCGTGTGGCTACCTGCTGAAGGACACCAACGTGGAGCGCCTGGCGGACGGCATCAAGCAGGCGGCGGCGGGGCACATGGTGCTCTCGCGCGACGTGGCACAAGCGCTGGTCGCACGCGTGCGATCCGAGGCGAACGACGACGCGCGGGCAGCGCAGGCCGACGCGAGTGCGGGGCCCGTCGGGGCCAGCGCGGCCGGCGTCGCGGCCGCCGTCGCATCGGAGGAAGCGATCGAGGGACCGGCGCTGACCCCGCGCGAGGGAGAGGTGCTGCGACTGATTGTCGCGGGGGCGGACAACGCGGCGATCGGCCGGGAGCTGTCGATCAGCCCGCACACGGTGAAGCAGTACGTGACCAACATCTTCGAAAAGCTCGGCGTACACAGCCGCGTGCAGGCAGCCGTCTACGCAGTGCGCGCGGATCTGGTGTAGCAGTTCAAAAAGGGCGGTAGTGCTGGAGGTTGTTATAAAAAATTCGGAGTCCGATAGCCATTGCGCACGGCTTTCGATTTTTTGTTCAACACCCCGCCCCTAATGCAATAGCTATACAGGGCCTCTCTGGGATCTGGTTGTCACGCGGCAAGGCCGATCGCCCGCAGCGCGTCGTCCCGGCCCTCCGCGCCGAGCTTGGCGACGCAGGCGGAGATGTGACGGCGCACCGTGATCGGCGAGAGCGAGAGGCGCTCGCCGATTTCCATCGTGGAGAGTCCGGCGCGCAGCATCCGCAGGATCTCCGACTCGCGCGGGGTGAGCTCGATGTCACCCACGCGCAGCGGGGCGAGCTCACGGTCGGGGAGCATGCGCATCTCCTGCAGCATCTGCCCGACGAACGTGCGCGGCAGCGCAGCCTCGCCGCGCAGCACCCCGCGCAGGGCGGCGGGGAGCCGCTCGGGGGACATGTCCTTCGGCAGATAGCCCCGCGCGCCGGCGCGCAGGGAGGCGAGTAGATCGTCGGCGCTGGCGGAGACCGTGAGCATCACCACGGCCGTGTCCGGCGTGAGCTCGGCCAGGCGCACGGCCGCCTCGATGCCGCCGCCGGGCATGCGTACGTCGAGCAGGCACGCGTCGGGGCGCTCACGCAGCACGGCCTCGACCGCGCCGGTGGCGTCGGCGGCTTCGGCGAGCACACGGAAGCCGCCCTGCATCATCGCCATCCGCACGCCCAAGCGGATCGGCGGGTGGTCGTCGGCGATCACTACGGTGGGCGCGCCGTTCATAGCTCATCCTTTGGTTGCCTCATGGGAGCACCGCCTCCACCGTGGTGCCGGTGCCCGCGGTGCTGCCGACGTGCACCGCGCCGCCGAGCGCGTGCGCGGACTCGCGCATGCTCACCAACCCGAAGCCACCAACCGCGAGGGGCGCGGGCGGAGCTTCTTCGAAGCCCTCGCCGTCGTCGTGCACAGTCAGCCGCCACTGGCCGACGTGCTCCAGCACCACTTCGATCGTGCTGGGCCGAGCGTGCTTGACGGCGTTGGTGACCGCCTCGCGGGCAATGTGCACGAGCGCCGAGCGCGTGTGCCGGTCCGGTTGTGCCGAGGAGGGCACGCCCGCGGCGTCAAATCGCAGCGGCGTGCAGCGCGCGGCGGCGCGCACGCTGGCCTCGATCGTCAGCGCGATCGGGCGCGTGTCGTGTTCGGAGAGCCCCTCCAGCATGTCGCGGGCGCCCGCGAGCGCGCGCTCCAGGGCGCCGACGACGACGCCCGCACGTGAGGCGGACGCGGGATCGTTGCTGAGTGCGCGCGCGTTGGCGAGCGCGAGCGAGAGGTCCTGCATGATCAGGTCGTGGACGTCGGTGGCCATCTGCCAGCGCTCGTGGGCGAGCAGCCGCGTGGCGGCGTGCAGCGCCGTGGCGTCGGGCGCCTCCGTGGCGGGGAAGTTGGGTGGCCCCGCGGTGTGGGGTGCCCCTGCGGCGGGGAAGTTGGGTGGCCCCGCGGAGTCGGGTGCCCCCGTGGGGGGCAAGTTGGGTGCCCCCGCGGCGTGGGGTGTCCCCGGGAAGTTGGTGGGCGTCCCCGGGACACGCCCGTCTTGGGGCGCAATTGGCTGACTCGCGGCCGTAGCGGCGTCGAGATCCTGTGCACTGCTGGCGATGATCATCCCTGTTCCTCGCTGTCCCAACCGCCCCAACTGCACCCCGGGGCTTTGTCGAAGTTCAGAATGGTTTAGTCATCTTGACGCACCATCCCGGCATACACCGGCACACGCGACTTTCGCCGCGGGCTGAACTTAAAGCTATCCCTGCCTATCGCTGCCAATCCTTTGTTGCTGCGCAACTAGTGTAGACGATTCTTCTGCAATTTGCGGCCATTTTTAATGAGATAAGTCCAACTTTGCGGAGGATTACTGATCCACGGGGGGCGCATTTCCGTGCGAAATACGGTTGAACACGAGTGTTTCTAGGCATCGTAGAAGGCCGAGAATGTTTCCCATCGGCTGTCAACAACCTTTGAGCGCCACACTCCACACAACGACCGGGTGGGCCGGCTTTGTGCGCACGGAAACATGGCGTGGACGCCGGTCGGGGGCGTCGGCTGCAAGTATCCCGGTATGGAGCGCGACTCGCTCGTCAAGCTACCCGCCGCGCTCGCCCACTTCGATGTGGAGCCTGCCACGCGCGACGCACGCTTCCTGCTGGGGATCGACGGCGGCGCGACGAAGACGCTGGCCGCGGTACTCGACCTCCAGCACGGGCAGCTGCACCTCGGGCGCGGCGGGCCGAGCAACCAGGACGCGGTCGGCGTGCGGGCCGCCGGGGAAGCGCTGTTCGGGGCGGCCGACGAGGCGCTCGCGGGCGCGGGTATCGGTGACGCGCAGCTGGACGCGGCGGTGGCGGCGGTGGCCGGCACCGACACCGACGCGGTCGTCGCACACGTACGCGCGGAGCGCTCGCGGGAGTGGATCGTCGTCGGCGACGTGGTCGGCGCGTGGGCGATCGCGACCGGCGCCTGCCCCGGCGTGGGCGCGATCGCGGGCACCGGCAGCAACGTGTTCGGCGTGAGCGCGAGCGGCCACGGGTGGCGAGCCGGAGGGTGGGGCCACCTGTTGGGGGACGAGGGCTCGGGCTACTGGCTGGGGTTGCAGTCGATCAAGGCGGCGCTGCGTGACCGTGAGCGCTCGGGGCCGGAGACTGCGCTGAGCGATGCCGCGGTGGAGCACTTCGGCGTCGCGAGTGTGGAGGCGCTGGCGGCGCTCGTGTACAGCAAGCCGCTGACCAAGGGCGAGATCGCGGCCTTGGCGATCGAGACGGCGCGACTGGCCGATCGCGGCGATGCCGTCGCACTCGAACTGTACGAGCGCGGTGCGCGCGAGCTGGCCGGACAGGTCGTCGCGGTGATCGACCAGACGGGCCTGGAGGGCGAGTTCCCGGTCGGCTTGATCGGCAGCGCCTTCAAGGCCGGTGCGGTGTTCATCGAACCGCTCACGCGGGAGATCCACGCGGTCGCGCCCCGCGCGCGGGTGGCCGTAGTCGAGATGTCGCCGGTGGGCGGCTCCCTGCTGCTGGCAGCGCGCGCCTGCGGCGCGGCGGCGGCGCTGGAGGAGCTGGACCTCGGGGAGTTGATCGAGGAGGCGCAGGCCGTGCAGTCCGGGTAGGAGGCGGCGATGTCGGTTGCCGGCCGCCGACTCCCCGAGGCGGCTCTCAGGATGCGCCGTCCAGCCGCGCCTCCACCGTGCGGCGATCGCCGATCGCGCCCGGCCCCGCCCCGGCGATGCGCACTGCGGCGGCGGCGTGGGCGAAGGCGGCGGCCCGGGGGGGTGGTTGGCCCTCGTGCAGCGCTATGAAAAAGGCGGCGGCGAACACGTCGCCCGCTCCGAGGTCGTCGACCGGCGTCGCGATCGGGGGCGTCGGGACGCACAGCTCGCCCCCCGGCAGCCGTAGCGCGGCGGGGTGTGCGCCGGCGGTGATAGCCACCACGGCGCCGCTCGCGGCGGCGTGGGCGGCCGGCTCGGCGCAGTGCTCGCGCTCGCGCTCGCTCAGCACCCATGCATCACAGCGATCCGGTAGCTGCTCGGGGCGCAGCGGGACGAGCGCGATATCCCCCGCGGCGTCCCACTCACGCACCAGCCCCTGCGGCGTGAGCCCCACGAACTCGGCGTGGGGTGGGCGGGCATCGACGCGCCCGGGCGGGGTCTCGCGCGCGACCGGGGCGAGGTGGAGGATCGCGGTGTCCACCTCCAGCGGCCCCGCGATCGGCCCGGCCCACGCGAGCAGCCGCTGGTGGCGCTCCAGGCCCTCGCCGACAGTTTGCAGCGTCGTCGTTTGCTCGGCGGGGATCACCATCAGCTCCAGCTCGTCGCGGTATGGCGCGAGCAGTGCTTCGATCTTCGCCGGGTCGCCTTGTGTCAGGACCAGTGCTCGCAGGCCGAGCCGCGCTGCCTGCAGGGCGCTGTAGAACGCCGTTCCGCCCGGGCGGCGGGAGCCGTCGGCGAGCACGTCGCATGTGACGTGGCCGAGGGTCGTGTAGTCGAATGCGCCCGCCTGGCCGGCCGGGCGGTCCGGTTGGACGGCTTCACCGTCAGGTTGGCGCGTGGGACTCCTGTGGGTGGAGGCGCTCATTGCGGGCGGCGCTCCGGCCGGCGCTCCTAGCGAGGGGCGACGGCCACGCGCGGGGGGATCCGCTGCGCCAGCTCCGTGCCCGCGATCGCCGCGGCGGCGAGGCGGCCGGTGAAGACGCAGCCCCCGAGGAAGGTGCCCTCCAGCGAGCGCTTGCCGTGCATCCCGCCGCCCCCGAAGCCAGCGGCCTCGCCGACGGCGTACAGCCCTGGGATCGGTGTGCCGTCCTCGGCACGCAGCACGCGGCAGGCGAGGTCGGTTTGGATCCCGCCGAGGCTCTTGCGCGCCATCACCTGCAAGCGGATCGCGATCAGTGGCCCCGCCCCCGGATCGAGGATCGGCTGGAAGGCGCAGGTGCGCAGGCGATCCCCGCGCCAGTTGCGCAGCTGCGCGATGCGTCGCAACTGGTCGTCGTTGAACAGGCCCTTGCCGCGCGCGATCGACTCGTCGTAGCGGCCGATCTCCGCGGCCAGCACCTCGGGGTCGATCGGGGCGCCGCCCGTACCCGGCCCCGCGGCGGCCTCGCGCTCCGCGATGTCCTCGCCGTTCTCGGCGGCCAGCTTGGCCGTCACCTCGTTCATCTTGTGCGCCAGCTCCGGCAGCGAATCGGCGCTGACGAAGTCGGGCGAGCGCAACAGCTGGGCGAGCTGGTGTGGTTTGCCGAGCAGCACCCCGAGCGCGAAGCGCACCCAGCGGCGCTCGCGCAGCTGGGGATTGTGCTGGGAGCCCGACACGTCGAGCTCGCGCAGCGCGATCTTCCTGTTGCAGAGCAGCCACGAGTACTTGCGCTCGTCCTCGCACATCCGCTCGAGCGCCGCGTACGCGTCGTAGGTCGGCATCACCGGCACCGGACCGTAGCGCCGGCCGTCGGGGTCGAGCATTACCCCCGAGCGGGGCGGGATCAGCTTCAAGCCATGGTCGGGGCGCTGCGGGGCGGGGTGGCGCACGGCATCGGCGTAGTTCCACATCCGCTCCAGGTGCGTGACCGCGCCGCCCACGCGCCCCACCTCCTCGTGCAGCGCGCCGTCGGCGTAGGGGTGCGAGCCCGCCAGCATGCTTTTCGGCGGGCTGCCCAACTCCGCGGTCGGCCACACGCGCCGCACCAGCTCGTGGTTGCCGCCGATCCCCCCCGCGGCGATCACCACCGCCTTGCCCGCGCGGACCTCGTAGCCGGCGGGCGCGCCGGCCTCGGAGTCCCCGGTCTGCCGGCCCGCCAGGAGGCCCGACGCGCCGCGGTCCCCGCGCCCGCCTCCGTGGCCCCCCCTCCAATCCTCATCCACGACCCTCACGCCGCTCACGCCGTCCGGTCCGTCGGCGATCAGCTCGGTGACGCGCGCGCCGAAGCGAACCTCCAGGGCGCCGCGCCGCGGGTGGCGCTCGATCGCGCCCCACACGGCCTCGACCAGCGCCTTGCCGGTGCCCCATGTGAGGTGGAAGCGGGGGACCGAGTTGCCGTCGCCGAAGTTGCCGCGCTCGGCCCAGTTGACGACGGGGAAGAAGCGCACGCCGATCTCCCGCAGCCACCCGCCGACGTCGTCGCGCGCGCGAGTGACGTACTGCTCGGCCCAGCGGCGCGGCCACTGCTCCTCGGCGCCGAGCTCGGCGATCCGCAGCCAATCTTCGAGCGCCAGGCGCTCGTTGTCGTGGATCCGCGAGCGGCGCTGCTCGGGGGAGTCGACCATGAACATCCCCCCGAACGCCTCGCGCGCCAAGCCTCCCAGCTCGCGTGGCTGGCAGCGGTCGAGCAGCAGCACGGTGTGGCCGCTGCGCAGCAGCTCCAGTGTGCTCACCAGCCCCGCGAGGCCGGCGCCGACGACGATCGCGTCGGGATCGCTCACGCCAGCGCCATGCCCGGTGCCACCTGCACTTCGACCAGCTCGGGCTCCGGCGAGGCCAGCGCGCGGCGCAGCTCCACGGCGAGCTCCTCGGGGTCGGCGGCGCGGCGCGCGTTGATGCCGTACCCCGCGGCCACCGCCGCCGTCTCGAGCGCCGGCAGGTCGAGGCCGGGTGCGCCCGGGATCTCCTCCAGCAGCGTGAAGAACTTGAGGATCGCGTACTCCTCGTTGCGCAGCACGAGGAACGTCACCGGCACTTTGTAGGCCGCCGCCGTCCAGAAGCTCTGCACCGCGTACTGCGCCGAGCCCTCGCCGATCACACACACCACGGGGCGCTCCGGGCACGCCAGCTGCACGCCGATCGCCGCCGGCATCCCGAAGCCGAGTCCGCCGCCGGCGGAGAAGTAGTAGCTCCCCGGCCGCCCCAGCCGCAGTTGGTTGCGCAGCGCGGGCGTCGCCGAGGGGGACTCCAGCACCACGATCCCGTCCTCGGGGAACGCCTGCGCCAGCGTGCGCACCGCCGTCGAGGGGCTCATCGGGTCGGTGCGGGGCACCGCCTCGGGAGCGGGGCGCACGGGCGGGGACTCGCGCCACAGCTCACCGGCCGTGGCCGCGCCGCCGGCGCCGCCGGCGCCCGTGCCGCCCTCCGCGCGCTCGCGGTCGGCGGCGAGCGCTTCCACAGCGTCGGCCAGCGCCGCCAGCGTCAGCGCCACGTCGGCGACGATCGCGTCGCCCATCGGCGCCCGCGCGGCCTCGTCGGGGTCGGAGGTGATCGCCGTCAGGCTGGTGCCCTCCGCCAGCAGCGGGCCGGGGATGTTGGGGTAGTAGGGAAAGATCGAGGTGCCCGCGGCGAGCACGAAGTCGTGCGGCGCGAGTGCTTCGCCGAGCGGCTGCACCGCCGGCGGCAGGATCGCCTGGAACAGCGGGTGGTTCTCGGGGAAGCCCAGCCGCCCGCCGCCCGTCGCCGGCGTCGCGTACACCGGCAGCCGCGCCCGCTCGGCCAGCCGCACGGCGGCGTCCCAGCCCCCTGCCGCATCGATGTCCGGCCCGGCGACCAGCGCGGGGTTGGCGGCCTCGATCAGCCGGCGTGCGAGACCTTCGATCGTGGGGCGGTCGGGGGCGCTCGCGCCGCTCACGGCGCGTGAGGTCTGGTGTCGCACTTCCTCCTCCGAGCGCACCTCCGCATACCAGTCGTCCATCGGGATCGACACGAACACGGGGCCGCGCGGGGGCAGCCCGGCGGTGTGCACGGCGCGCGCCAGCGCATGCGGCACGTCCTGCGCACACGGTGGTTCCCAGCTCCACTTCACCAGCGGATGCGGCATCCGCGTGGCGTCGCGGTTGGTGAGGTTGGCCTGTAGCGTCATCAACGAGCGGTACTGCTGCCCCGCGGTGACCACGAGCGGCGACTTGTTGGCCTGGGCGTTGAAGATCGCCCCCATCCCATTGCCGAGCCCCGGCGCGGTGTGGAGGTTGACGAGCGCCGGGTGCCCGCTCGCCTGGGCGTAGCCGTCGGCGATCCCCACCGCCACCGACTCCTGCAGGCCGAGGATGTAGCGGAAGTCGGCGGGAAACTCTCCGAGCATCGGCAGCTCCGTGGAGCCGGGGTTGCCGAACAGCGTGGTCATCCCCCGTGCGCGCAGCAGCTCGAACGTCGCCTCCCTTACGGTGGTCACGCTGGGAACCGTACCCGAGCGCGGCGGCGCTGGTCGGCGGGGCACTCCAACTCGCCGGGTTGGGGTGGGGATGCCGGCTGGCGCCGGGTTGGCGTCGAGCGCTCCGCGGGCACGTCGCGCGTGGCGCCCCCGTGGTCAGTGGCCGGCTCGGCGGTCCCCACGGGGGGTTCAGTTCAGTTGAAGCTGGGGTCCCGCGGGAGGCTGGGGCTGGTGTCGGCGCCCGCGGCGCTGTACAGCAGCAGGATCTCCGCCTCTTCGCAGCTGTCCACCACCAGCAGCCGCTGGTCGATCCCAGTGATTGCGAGCAGATGCCGCACCTCTGGCGTGGGGTTGGCCAGCAGCATCCCGCCGCGCAGCGAGGCGGACTCGCGCTGCAGGTTGAGCAGCGCCGCCAGGCCGCTCGAGCTCATGAAGTCGGTGCCCGTGAGATCCACGATCAGCCCCCGCGACTGCCGCCGGCGGCAGGCCGCGGCGATTCGCACCTGCATCGAGAAGGCGGCGGAGTAGTCGATCTCGCCGTGCACCGCTGCCCGCAAGGGCATCCCCTCACCGCCCTCGAACTCCAGCCGCATCGACGCGGGAAGCGGTGGGCAGTGCACGCTCGGCGGGAGCGCAGGGCGACAGGCGCCCGGCGGGATGACCCGGCCTCGCTTCCCGGTGGGGATCGGGCCTCGGTTCCCGGTGGGGATCGCGGGGCGGTTGACCCCGAGGCGCTGCAAGTTCTTGTTCACCGTTCCCATTGGTGCTCCTGTCTGTTTGGCTGTTGCGAACATGTGCGGAAATAAAGACCTCGCGCTGAGGACACAGGCACCTGCTGGGGCTCACGGAGCCTCGACAAAGGGCCGACCCGCATCGAACGCCGCGCTAGCCTGTTCTCAGTTCTGACGGTGCGATGACCCTGCCCCGGACTGCTCACCGACCCGTGCTCGCCGTGTGCCTCGCGAACGTGCTCGCGCTGGTAGGGCTCTGCGCGCCCGCGCTCGCCGCCGGCTCTCGTTCGCCCGCGCCCGCGCTCGCCGCTCGCTCGCACCACAAGGCGCCGGCCAAGCCGAAGGCGCCGGTGCTCAACCTCTACGCCAAGCGCGCCCTGGTCGCCTACGAAGCGATGCAGCAGAACTTCTACGTCGCCTCCGCCGGCCTGTACAAGGGCGAACCGGAGTACTCGTTCCTGTGGCCGTTCTCGCAGGCGCTGGCGGCGAGCGTCAGCGTTGCCCACATAACCGGCGAGCAGCCCAAGCTCGAACCCAGCCTGCACGCCCTCGGCACCAGCCTGCAGGTGTACGCGAGCTCCTCGGTGGCGCCGGGGGAAACGACCGCTAGCGGTGCCTCCACGGCCACCACGCTGCACTCCTACGACGACGTCACCGCGCCGCCGATCGGACCGGGCGGCGCCAGCTACTACGACGACAACGAGTGGGTCGGGATCGAGTTGGCGCGCACGTACGAGCTCAACCACGACGCGACCGCGCTGAGTGGCGCCGAGCAGATCATGCAGTTCGTGATGGCCGGCTGGCAAACCACCGGCGCTGAAGGCCAGCCGCTGCCATGCCCCGGGGGCGTGCCGTTCTCGAACGCCAAGTCCAACACCCAACGCAACACGATCACCGACGGCCCGGCCGCAGAGCTGGGGGTGCAGCTGTACCGCATCACCCACGAAGCCCGCTACCTGCAGTTCGCCGAGATGGCGTACGGGTGGGTGCGCGAATGCCTGCTGGAACCGAGCGGGCTGTATGCCGACCACATCGAACGCGACGGCGAAGTGAACCACTCGCTATGGAGCTACACCCAGGGCGTGATGATCGGCGCCGGCACACTGCTGTGGCAGGTCACCCACGAAAGCGCCTACCTCACCGAGGCGCGCGCCACCGAGAAGGCCGCGCTCACCTACTTCGACTACGGCAAATTCTCCTCGGAAAACCCGTTCTTCGCGGCCGTCTACTTCCGCAACCAGATCTACTACGACTCCGTCACCCACGAAGCGCCCGGCACCCTCCCGGCGCGCGAATACGTCTACTGGGCCTGGCTGCGCCACCGCCTCTCCGACAACCTCTTCGCCTACGGCTCGCCGCCGACGGCCGAACTGCTCGGCCAGGCGGCCCTCACGCAGATCTACGCGCTGCTGGCGATCTCGCCGCGGACGTATTTCTGAGGGCCGGCGAGCCGGCGATGTGGCCGAGCCGGCGGACCCGCCTGCCTGCTCTGTGATGATTGCGCCGATGGCGAGCCCCACCGAGCCTCATACCGAGCCGGCCGCTTCGCCTGCGGCGGGCTCGCCGCCCGACGGCGACCACGTGCCAGTTGTATTGAGCCCCGCGACGGGCTACCCCGCGCTCAAGGACTCAGACCTCGAGGTGCTGCGCGGGATCGGACGGCGCTGGGGGTCGGCGCTGGGCGACCGTGCCGAGTGGATCAAAGCGCTGCCGTGCGACCCCAACCTCGGCCAGTCCGACGGCCAGCCCACCGCTCCAACCAAGGTCGGCCACCCGGGCACCGTGCGCCTGGGGGGCCGGCGCACGCGGTTCGTGCCGGTCGAGGCCGACGGCCAGCCCGGGGAGGAGCTCGAAGCGACACGCGAGGCGGGGCACGCGCCGACGCGCGGCGGCTGGACCTCGGCGCGACTGCGGCGCGGGTTGCTGGGGCCCCCGCTGCACAGCGCGGCGGTGCTCGAGGAGCGGATGCGCAAGCTGGTGGCCCTTCCGGTGCTCTCCTCCGACGCGCTCTCTTCGGTGGCGTACGGCCCCGAAGCGATGCTCGTCGTGCTCGCGCTCGGAGGCGCCACGGCGTTCGGCTTCTCGGTGGGGATCTCGATCGCGATCGTCGTGTTGATGGTCGTCGTCGGGCTCTCCTACCGCCAGACGATCCGCGCCTACCCGCGCGGCGGGGGCTCCTACATCGTCGCCTCCGACAACCTCGGCCTGGTCCCGGGGCTCGTCGCCGCCGCCGGGCTGATGCTCGACTACGTCCTCACCGTCGCCGTGTCGGTCGCCTCGGGGATCGCCGCGATCACCTCGGCGATCCCCTCGCTGGCGCCCGACACGGTGCCGTTGGGGCTGGCGGTGATCGCGATCCTCGTCGCCGGCAACCTGCGCGGCGTGCGCCAGGCGGGGCTGCTGTTTGCGGCGCCGACCTACATGTTCATCTTCGGGATCCTGTTGATGGTCGTGGTCGGCCTGGTCGATGCCGGCGGGCACGGCTTCCACGCCATGCCACGCCCGCCGGTGCACGCCGCGGAGGGGGTGGGGCTGCTGCTGATCCTGCGCGCGTTCGGAAGCGGCGCCACGGCGATGACCGGGATCGAGGCGATCTCCGACGGGATCCCCGCGTTCAAGCCGGTGGAGTGGCGCAACGCGCGCACCACGCTCACCTGGATGGTGAGCCTGCTGGTGGTGATGTTCATCGGTACGATCGCGCTGATCGAGCTGGATGGGATCGTGCCGCAGTCCTCGCAGACCGTGCTCTCGCAGCTCGCCCACCGCAACCTTGGCGACGGCGCGCTGTACGGGTACGTGCAGGCGGCCACTGCGCTGGTGCTGCTGCTGGCGGCCAACACCGCCTTCAGCGACTTCCCCCGCCTGCTGTTCTTCCTTGCGCGCGACTACTCCGCGCCGCGCCTGTTCCTGCGGATGGGCGATCGGCTCGCCTTCTCCAACGGGATCGTCGTGCTGGGCGCGGCGGCGGCGGCGATCCTCGCCGCCTTCGACGGCTCGGTCACCAGCCTGATCCCGCTGTTTGCCGTCGGGGTGTTCCTCGCCTTCACGCTCTCGCAGAGCGGCATGGTGAAACGCTGGCTGCGCACGCGCGAGCCGGGCTGGAAGGGCAGCATCTGCTTCAACGCGCTCGGTGCCTTCCTGTCGGCGATCGTGCTGGCGATCACCGCCTTCACGAAGTTCCTCGAGGGCGCGTGGCTGGTGGTGATCCTGATCCCGCTGCTCGTCACCCTGTTCCTGCGGATCCGCAAGCACTACCTCGCCGTGGGGCGCGCGGTGGCGCTGCAGCCGCTCGCCGCGAAGGCGCGCGCGCGGAGCATCACGCCGCCGCCCAGCGGCCTCGCCGAACTGGAGCGCGGAGCGAGCATCGTGATGAGCGGCCAGGGCGAGCACGAGGAGGCGCCCGATCAGGTGCTCAACCTCACCGTGGTGCCGATCATCGCGATGGACCTCGCCTCGCTGCGCGCGCTCGCCTACGCCGCCTCGCTGGGGCAGCCGGTGCTCGCGCTGCACATCTCGGCGGACGAGGAGGAGGCCAAGCGCTTTCGCTCCTACTGGCAGGAGTGGGGCGATCACGTGCCGCTTGAGATCGTGCTCTCTCCCTACCGCGCGTTGGTCGCCCCCCTGGGGCGCTATCTGCGCCTGCTGCACGACCAGGCGCCCCACTTCACGATCACCGTCGTGCTGCCCGAACTGGTGCCTCGCCGCTACTGGCACCGCGCCCTGCACAACGGCATCGCGCCCCGCCTGCGGCGCGCTTTGCGCCAGTTGCCGGGGATCGTGATCACGACGGTGCCGTTTCACCTGCCGAGCTGACTCCAACAAACGTCCGGGCGGGTCGCGGTTTGAGCGCAAGTCCCCCCGCGTGCTGTACAAGCAGCGGATGGGTGGGACCAGCCAGGGCGCCTCACGTGGTGCTGCCGTGCATCGCAGCGCTCCCCACCGCGGTCGCGGCCACCCCGAGTCCGAGCGCCGACACCCCAAGCGCGCCCGCAAGCACAACAAGCACAAGCACCACCGCCACCACAAGGTCAAGCATCCGCACACGACGGCCGCCCGGGCGATGGCGTTGCCGACGGCTCCCGTCACGCCGCCGGCGCCCTCCAGCGCGCCCGTGCCCGTGCTCGGCGCGCCGCTGAGCGCGGCGGGGGCCCAGCGGCTGTTGTGGCGCGCGGGCTTCGGGCCACGGCCCGGCGAAGCGCAGGCGCTGGTGGGGCAGCCGCTGCAGCAGGTGGTGTACGGGCTCACGCGGCCCTCGGGGGAAGCGGTGCTCAGCGGGCCGGCGCCGAGGAACGAAGAAGGCAAGCCGCTGGATCCCATTCACACCTGGGGCGATGACCACTGCTGGTGGCTGGACCGCATGGTCCGCTCCGACCAGCAGTTGGTCGAGCGGATGACCTTCATCTGGCATGACTGGTTTGCCAACTCCAACGCGCAGGTGGACAGCGTGCAGCTGATGCTCGACCAGAACCAGCTGTTCCGCGAAAAGGCGCTCGGCAGCTTCTACGACCTCTTCCTGGCGGTCACCGCCGACCCCGCGATGCTGGTGTTCCTCGACGGCATCGAGAACGAAAAGGGGGACTCCAACGAGAACTACGCACGCGAGATGATGGAGCTGTTCTCGCTCGGCGCCGACCGCGGCGCGTACACCGAGGACGATGTGCGCGAAATGGGGCGCGCGCTGACCGGGTGGCAGGCGGAATGGTCCTCGGAAGGAGGAATGCACAATTTTCACTACGACCACTCCAAGCACGACGAAGGCCAGAAGACCGTGTTCGGGCAGACCGGCAACTGGGATTGGGAAGACGCGGTGAGGATGTGCGTCTCGCACCCGCTGCACCCCTCGTTCTTCGTCACCAAGCTGTGGGGCTATTTCATCCCCACACAGCCCGACGAAGCGACGCTGGCCTCACTGCAGGGCATCTACACGAGCTCGGGCTTCAGCATCAGGGCCGTGGTCGAGGCGATCCTCCAGCACCCCGACTTCTACGAAGGCCCCGAGTTGGTGACGCCCCCGGTGGTGTACAACGCCGGGTTGCTGCGCGCGATCGGCCGCTACATCGATACCACCGCGTGGGCGTGGCTGTCATCGGGGGCGGGCCAGCAGCTCTTCTACCCGCCGAACGTCTCCGGCTGGGAATTCAGCCGCTGGTTGGACACTTCGACCGTGCGGGCGCGCTGGGAACTGGCCAACTACGTCGTGGCCAACACCTACCCCAACCCGTGGCCGGGTGAAGGCGAACCGGAATACGACCCGACGGAGACCGCCACCCGGGCGCTTGAGAGCGCGCTCGCTTACTGGGGCAACCCGCCGCTGTCGAGTGAATCGGAGCAGTGCATTGCACAGTTCGCGCAGTCGTGCCTGCCCGCCGAAATGGCCGAATGGGAGCAGAGTCCCTACCGGGCGATCCGCCAGAACGCGCTGCGCATGCTGATCGCCACCTCCCCCGACATGCAGGTGAGCTGAAACCGCAGGACCCGGTGGTACGTATAAAATTTCAAAGCCGTGCGCGATAGCACACACCTTTTAAAAAGAGCAATACAACCCACGAGCCCGTGCGCAATGGCGCACACCTTCTGAAAAGAGCAATGTCACCAACACCACGACTCCCACAGGCGACCCCCGATGGCAAGTAATTGCTCCTGCAACGACTTCAACCGCGCGCAACTGCTGCGCCGCGGCCTTGCGGCCGCCGGCAATGGGGTTGCGGTGCCCGGCCGCGGCCTGCCGGCGATCGAGCCGGGGATGCCGCTGCCCGCCGGCACGGGCATGGACCGGCGCAGCTTCCTGCTGCGCACCGCCGGCGCCGTGGTGTCGGTGTACGGCGCCTCGATGCTGGGGGCGCGCCACTTCGAAGAGGGCATCGCCCAGGCCGCCGCCGGCTCCCCGAACCAGCCGGTGCTGGTGTCGATCTTCATGGAAGGCGGCTGGGACGCGCTGTCGGTGCTGGCGCCGGTGAAGGAAGCCCGATACCGCCAGCTGCGCCCCGCGCTCGCGCTCGCCGAAGGCTCGGGCGAACCGTTCAGCGAGGACCCCAACCTGATGTGGCACCCCCAGGCCCAGGGCCTCGCGACGCTGCACGGCGAGGGCAAGGTGAGCGTGTTCCCGGCCGTCGGGTACGACCCGCCCGACGAGAGCCATTTCACGAGCCGCCACTACTGGGAGGTGGGGCAGCTCGACACCAACGCGCGCAGCGGCTGGATCGGACGCTTCCTCGACGCGACCGGCGAACCGGACAACCCGCTGCAGGGCCTCTCACTCGACTACAGCCTGGCGCCGGCGCTCGCGACCGAAAAGATGCCGGTGGCGGCCGTCAGCTCGCCCACCGACTACAACATGTGGGCGTACGGCTTCGACGAACCGATCGCGGGGCCGGCGATGGAAACCTTCGGCCAGCTCGGCGCCCTCGGCGCCCCCTCGCCCGCCTACGCGCAGGCGCGCGGCGCCGCGTGGGACACGAGCATCGTGCTCAAGGAGATGGCCCCGTTCGTCGGCCCCGAAGGCAAGCCGACGTACACCGCGCCCGTCCCCTACCCCAAGGACGGCGGCGAATTCGCGGGGCGACTGGAAGCGCTCGCGGCGATGCTGGCGGCGGGGCTGCCGATCAAGTGCGCCTCGTTGACCGGGATCGGCACCTACGACACCCACTCCGACGAGCCCGCCACGCTGAGCACCAACCTCGGCCAGACGGTGGAATCGGTGGTGGCCTTCCAGCGCGACCTGGAAGCGCGCAAACTCGATAACCGCGTGATCATCCAACTGTGGTCAGAGTTCGGCCGCCACCCGCAGGAAAACGGCTCGGGCACCGACCACGGCGCCGCGGGCGTGGCGTTCCTGATCGGTACGCAGGTCGCGGGCACGATGATCGGCGAGTTCCCCGGCCTGAGCAAACTCGACGAAAACGAAAACCTCGTCAACACCTCCGACTTCCGCGCAATGTACTGCGCGCTGCTGGAGCAGTGGTTCCAAACCGAAGCGGGCCTCGTGATCCCCGAAGCGGCGTCCTTCGAACGGCCCACGTTGCTGAAGGCGTGAGCGCAGACCCGGACGGGCCGGGTGACTCGAGCGGGTAGTGCGGGATCATCCGCGCGAGTGGTCGAGGACGCCAAGCGCCCGGGGGCGGGGCATCCTACCCCGCCGCGACGCTAGCGTTCGTTGCATGAGCAACGGCCCTTGCGCATGAGCGCCCTCGAAGTGATTTGGCACGGTCTGCGCGACTCGCTGCTGATGGCGTGGGAGGTGTGGTGGGCACTGGTGCTGGGCTTTGCGATCAGCGCGATCGTACAGGCGTGGGCGCCGCGCGAGCGGGTACAGGAGGCCTTGGCGGGCTCGGGGCCAAAGCCCGTCGCGCTTGCCACCGGCCTCGGGGCCGCCTCCTCCTCGTGCTCCTACGCGGCCGTGGCGATCGCCCGCTCGCTGTTCGCCAAGGGCGCCTCCTCCGCGACCACGCTGGCGTTCCAGTTCGCCTCAACCAACCTCGTGTGGGAGCTCGGCCTCGTGCTGTGGGTGCTGATCGGCTGGCAGTTCACGCTCGCGGAGTATCTCGGCGGTGTCGTGATGATCGCGCTGATGGCACTGACGCTGCGCCTGTTCGTGCCGGCGCGCCTGGAGGCCCGCGCACGCGAGCACGCGCAGAACGTGAAGGACGATGGCCATCATCACCACCATCACGGAAACGACCACGACCACCACGCCGCCGGCCACCACGACCATGCCCACCACGTAGAGGGCTGGCGCGAGCGCCTGACCTCGCGCGCCGCCTGGGCCGAGGTGGCGGGCAACTTCCGCATGGACTGGGCGATGGTCTACAAGGAGATCGCGATCGGTTTCCTGCTCGCCGGCTTCATCGCGCAGCTCGGCCACGGCTTCTTCGAAGGCCTCTTCATCGTCCACGCCCCCGCGCCGTGGCCGGCGATCGAGAGCGCGCTCGTGGGCCCGCTGATCGCGGTGGCGTCGTTCGTCTGCTCGATCGGCAACGTGCCGCTCGCGGCAGTGTTGTGGTCGGGCGGAATCGGCTTCGCCGGGGTGCTGGCGTTCCTGTTCGCCGACCTGATCGTGTTGCCGATCATCCTGATCTACCGTAAGTACTACGGACGCGAGTACACGCTGCGAACCGTCGCGCTGATGTACTGCACGATGGTGCTCGCCGCGCTGGTCATCGCCGCCCTCTTCAGCGTCCTCGGCCTGATCCCCACCGGCCCCCGCCCGAGCACCACGGCCGTCTTCGGCGAAGTCGCGCTCGACTACAAGCTCGTGCTGAACGTGCTCGCGGCGCTCGTGTTCATCGCTCTCCTACGACTCGGCCCGGGGCGCGCCGAAAGTAGTTTGGATATACCGGCAATACCAGCTACACTGGATCGATGGCGAAGGTAATGGTTTCGCTCCCCGACGATCTGCTCGAGCGGATCGACGCGCAGGCGCAGAGAAGGCATGCGACGCGCAGCGGCTTCTTGCGCGAGCTCGCCGAGCGGGAGCTAGCGTCAGATGAGGGGCGGGACTGGGAGGAGATCGAGGAGCTGCTGGGTGAGCCGGTGCCTCTCGGCGGCGATGCTGGGCTGCTCATCAAGCAAGATCGCCGTTCCCACTGAATGCTGCTGCTCGATGCGAGCGTGTGGATCGCCGCGTTTGATAGCAACGATCCCTTTTATGGGTCGGCTCGCAAGCTGGTGCTCTCTCGCACCCATGTGCTTGGCGTGCTCGACCTTGCCTTTTACGAGGTGTCGAACGTGGTTGGGGCAGTCAAGGGCCAGCGCCAGCTGGCTGACCGCATGTGTCGCTTGATGGTCAAGCGCAGCAGACACAACCTCGTTCGTATCTCGCCGGCACTCGCCGAGCACGCGACCAAGCTTGCCGCCGAGCACGCGCTCACGGCTTATGATGCCGCATATCTCGCCGCCGCACGCAGCCATGGTTGGAAGTTGGTTAGTTCCGACCTCAAGGATCTCGTCAAGCCGGGACTTGCCGTTAGCCCCGATGATGCGCTGGTCGATACGCGGGGATAACCCCGTCGATAGCGCGACGGCATATAGGCTGCGTTCCCGGTGACCACGATGACCTCGAGCAGGAGATGAGACGCACCGCCGCCATCCCCCTGGAGGGCCGGCGCGTGCTGATCACCGGCGCGGCGCGCGGGATCGGGGCCGGGACGGCGAAGCGGCTCTACGCGCGCGGGGCGCGGGTGGCGCTGACGGGGTTGGAGCCCGAGCTGCTGGCGCAGGTGGCCGCGGAGTGCGGCGAGGCGCCGTGGTTTGAGTGCGACGTCGCCGACCGCGCGCAGGTCGAGCGGGCGGTGGAGGGGGCCGTCGAGCAGTTGGGGGGCCTGGACGTGGTGATCGCCAACGCCGGCGTCGCCGGGCAGCTGCCGCTGGTGGGAGGCGATCCGGCGATCTTCGAGCGCACGATCGCGGTCAACCTGCTGGGCGTCTACTACACGCTGCGCGCGGCCGGGCCGCACATCTCCCACCCGCGGGGGTACGCGCTGCCGATCGCCTCGCTGGCGGCGGCCGTGCATGGGCCGATGCTCGGCGCCTACAGCGCCTCGAAGGCGGCCGTCGAGGCGCTCGGCGACACCCTGCGGATCGAGCTCGCGCACACGGGCGCGCGCGTGGGCGTGGCGTATTTTGGCTTCATCGACACCGACATGGTCAGCCGCGGCACGCAGACACGCGCCGCCCAGCAGGCCGGCAGCGTGCGACGCGCCGTGGTCAAACCGGCGCCGCTGGCACGCGCCCTCGACGCGATCGAGCGCGGCGTGGAGCGCCGTTCCCGCCGCGTGACCGCGCCGGGGTGGGTTGCGGGCGCCCTGCCCCTGAGGATGCTGATCCAGCCGCTCGCCGACCGCTCCGGCAGCGGCCTCGAGCAGGTGCTCGCCGTGGCCCGCGAGGAGCACGCACCGCTCACCACAGCCCAGCCCGATTCGCCGTAGCCGACCGCCCGCCGGGTGGCGGTTCGTCAGGCCGATTCGTCCTTAGGGAAACTACGTAGCGTTTTGTATTGGGCGAAAAGTTGCTTAAGGTCTGCGCAACCTGGGTATAGAATGTGTGTTCTAGGGAACAACAAGGATGCCCTGGGCTACGAGGGAGGATCACATGAGGTTTCCCACTGATACGACGGTACGGTCGCCGCGGATCTGGTTGCTGGCACTGCTCGCCTTCATTGCCGCTGCCGTTGTCGTACCTGCGGCCCAGGCTGCGCCGACGGTTCCATTCGGCGTGGAAACGCTTGTTGCGGCCAACTGTTCGGAAGCACATGAAACATGTGGCTCGGAAACCATCGGACCGTATACGTTCCCGAAGGAACCTACTATCGCCGAAGCCAAAGAACAGGGCTACACTCAGGCCGCCGGGCATCCTGCGTGGGGGATCACCGACTTCAAGGTCAACACTGAAGGTGAATTCCCCAATGCGGTGCCGGCGGGCATCCTAGAACACAAGGTCGTTGAACACGTGCGAACCGACGTCGGTCCCGGCGTGAGCACAAATCCGGAGGCCGTGGAAAAGTGCTCGTTCGCCGAATTCGGAGAAGAAGAGCTGGTACCTGGCGAGGAAGTCTATGCGGCGCCAGCGTGCAAGAAAGGTTCTGAAATCGGGGTCAATAAAGTTATCGTCTGGGTTGGGCCGGAACCATCTCCAAAAGGTGGAGACGTGCCTCTTGAAGGCAAGGTCTACAACCTCGAACAGCCGCCGGGCCGTGCGTCTGACTTCGGTGTCGCACTTAATCTGGCACCGCTTGGAAAACCGGTCTATGTCCACACCTTCATCGAAGGTGGCGTGGAATGGGCCAAGGAAGCAAAGGGCACGGGTGCGGGCAACTACCACGACTACTACGAAATCAAAGTTTCGCCCGAATTGCCGCTCGTCGCGTCGCGGTTGATCCTCAAAGGCAACATCGGCACAACCGGCCTGGGTGGGTTTATCACCAACCCGAGCAACTGCGCACCTCGCGGGGTGGCAACCACGAGCAGGGTCACGCTCGAATCTCATTTTGGCCCGGCACCCCCCAAGTCATACGAAGGCCCGATCGGCACCGAAGGCTGCAAGGGCGAACTTATGTTCACCCGCCCTCCCTTCGCACCCACCTTTTCGATGAAAACCGAAACAACGCAGTCTGATCAGCCGACCGGCATGACGGCCGAACTGGCGTTGCCGCACGCCACCGGCCCTGAAGAAATCGACTCCTCGCAGCTGAAGGACGCGGTCGTCACGCTGCCCGAAGGGATGACGCTCAACCCGTCGGCCGCGAGTGGCCTGCAGGCGTGCAAGCCGTCGCAGATCCACATGGAAGAACCGCTGGCCGCCACCTGCCCCTACGGCTCCAAAATCGGCACCGTCACCATCAACGTGCCCGACCTCCCGCCGAAATCGCTGAAGGGGAACATCTATCTTGGCGGCTCCGAATCCGGGCAGATCACCGGGCAGCCGTACGTCATGTACCTCAACACCGAATCTACGCGCTACGGCGTCACGGTTCGCCTCAAAGGCACGGTGGAAGCGAACGTCACCACCGGGCGGGTGGTCGCGACGTTCGAAAAGAACCCCGAACAGCCCTTCAGCGAAGTGCTCCTGCACTTCAAAAACGGCCCGCTCGCGCCGATCGCCAACCCGCTCGCCTGCGGCACGGCGACGACCGAAACGAAACTGGTCCCGTACATCGGCGCGGAATTCACGCAGACGCCTTCGACCGTCTTCACGGTGGACAGCAACGGCTCCGGCGGCGCCTGTGCCTCGCCGCTGCCGTTCGCGCCAACGCAGAGCTCGTCGAGCCAGCCCGCGACCGGTGGGGCGTCGACCAACTTCTCCTTCACCGTCACGCGGCCCTCGGGCCAGCAGTACCTGTCGCAGATCAAGACCGTCTTGCCGGCCGGCCTCGTCGGGCGGATCCCCGCGGTCTCACTTTGCGGCGAAGCACAGGTCGCCGAAGCGACCACCGGCACCGGCGGCTGCCCGGCCTCCAGCCGGCTTGGTTCGGTCACGGTGCTCGCCGGGGCGGGCTCTGCGCCCTACCAGTTCACAGGCTCGGCCTACCTGACGGGCCCCTACAGCGGGGCGCCGTATGGCCTCGCGGTCGTGGTCCCCGCCAACGCCGGTCCGTTCAGCCTCGGCAACGTGGTTACGCACATGACGATCAACGTCGAACCGTATACCTCGCGTGTGGTCGTGGCCGGCAGCATCCCCACGATCTACAAGGGCATCCCGCTGCGGATGCAGAGCCTCAACGTCGAAGTCAACCGCCAGGGCTTCATGCTCAACCCGACCAGCTGCAAACCGCTCCTGACCGAATCGACGCTCACGGGCATCACGCTGCTGGGGTCGAGCACGACGACCGCGGCGAACGTCTCCAGCCCGCTGGTCACCGAAGAATGCAACAAGCTCGCGTTCAAGCCCACGTTCGCCGCGATCGCCGGCGCGAAAACCTCGCGCACCAACGGTGCCAACATCGAAGTCAACATCGGCCTGCCAGTCGGCCAAGCGAACATCGTGCAGGTGACCACGACGCTGCCCAAGCAGCTCCCCGTGCGCCTCTCGACGCTCGCCAAAGCCTGCCCGGCGGCGACCTTCGAAGCTGGCCCGGCGCCCGGTGGCTGCTCCAAGGAAGCGAACGTCGGCACCGTGAAAGCGACCACGCCGGTGCTGCCGGGGACGCTTACCGGCACCGCCTGGCTGGTGTCGCACGGCAACGAAGCCTACCCCAACCTCGATCTGATCCTGAACGGGGACGGCGTCACCGTGATCCTCGTGGGGCGCACCAAAGTGGCCAACTCGCAGATCACCACTTCGTTCAACACGCTGCCCGACGTGCCGGTCTCGAACGTCTCCCTCTACCTGCCGTCCGGCCCCAACTCGGTGCTGGGCGCCAACGGCAGCCTGTGTCGCTCGAAGCTGTCGATGCCCACCACGCTGATCGGCCAGAACCTGGCGACGATCCTCTCCGCGCCCGTCGTCTCGGTGCGCAACTGCCCGGTGGAAATCGTCAAACACAGCACCCGGGGCGCCACCGCCACGCTCAACGTGCAGCTGCCGACGTCCGGCACCGTCAGCGGCGGCGGCACCGACATCAAATTCACCAAGCGCAACGTCGGCGCGGGCGGGCGCACCAACGTCAAGGTGTCGCTCACCTCGGTCGGCAAAGAAGTGCTGCGCAAATTCCGCCAGCTGCGGATCAAGGTGCGCGTCGGGTTCGTGCCGAAGAGCAAGAAAGGCAACATCACCTCCAAGGCGTTTGCCACGGTGACATTCAGAGCCTGAGGGGGTCACGGGCGGGGGCGGGCTTCGACCCGGCCTCCGCCGACGTGGGGAGGACCACACAGAGCGCCGTCGCGGCAAGTCCGGGGCGGCGTTTTCTGTTGCGTGAGTAGAAACCCCGTATGGGGGTAATAGAAAGATGTGAGGACCGGAGAGGTAAGGATCTGGCTGGTGGCCGCGCTGGTCTGCGCCGCGGCCACCGGCATCGGGGCGCCCGCGGCTTCCGCGGCGTTCGGGGTGAACAAGTGGGAAGCGGGCACGTGCAAGGAAAAAGCCTGCAACAATGAAGGGAAAGACCCCGCTGCCGAATTCTACACGCAGGCCGCGGGGCACCCCGACTTCGGGATCACCGACTTCGCCTTTAACTACAGCCGGGAAACCAACGTCCTGGCCGAAGAAGTGCGGACCCCCGAAGGCCACGTCCGCGACGCACGCGTTGATCTGCCACCCGGCCTCGCCGTCGACCCCGAAGCCGTCGCGGAATGCCCGGAAGCGCAGATCGCGGCGCTCGAATGCCCCGAATCGACGCAGGTCGGCGAAGACGAAGCGCAGGGCACGGCGGAACTGGCGCTGGGCATCAGGAAGACGGTGACGGAAAGCTTTCCCGTCTACAACCTCGCACGCCGGCCGGGCGAGCCAGCGCGGTTTGGTGTGGAGGTGAAGAGCTCCACGCTCGCGCTCGCCGAATCGATCAGCGGTATGAAGCTCCAGAGCGCGATCTACCTCGAAGGGGGGATCAGCTGGCACCACGAAGCCGAAACCGCCGAAAACAGCGGCGTCCCCACCGGCGACTACCACGAGTTCTTCGAGATCCACAACATCCCCACGCAGCCCGAACTGATCGAGTCGCGGCTGATCTTCTGGGGCGTGCCGCAGGAACACACGCACACCGGGGAAGCGCCCCGAGCCTTCATCACGATGCCGAGCTCGCAGAGCGTCTGCGCCAGCCCCTCTACCACCTACCTGCACGTGGACTCCTACGAAGCCGAAGACGCATTCCTCAAATACGCCGACGAAACACGTTTGAAAGACGGGACGCCGATCGTCGCCACCGGCTGCAACGCGCTTGCTTTCAACCCGTCGCTTTCGCTCTCCCCCGAAACCAGCCGCTCCGACCAGCCCGATGGCGCGGCCGTAGACCTCCACATTCCCCAGTTGATCTCAGAACCGAGCAAGCCCGACTCGCCCGATCTGCAGAACGCCGAAGTCTCGCTGCCGGAAGGGATGACGCTCAACCCTGCCGCCGCCCACGGCCTGGAAGGGTGCACCAATGCGCAAATCAAGCTGGGCACCGACGAAAAGATCGAATGCCCGGCCGGCTCGGAAATTGGGACGGTAGCTGTCAACGCTCCCGGGATCCCGGACGGGTCGCTGGTGGGCAAGGTCTACCTCGGCTCACCCGAGCCCGGGGGGGCGGAATCGGGCGAGGAGTTCCGCGTCTTCCTCGCCGCCGAAGCGCCCCAATACGGGGTGGGGCTGCGCCTCGAAGGCCACGTGAAGGCCAACGTGCAGACCGGCCGGCTGACGGCGATCGTCAGCGACGATCCCCAGGTGCCATTCGAAGACTTTATCCTCGCCTTCCGGGGGGGCGCGCGGGGCCCCCTCGCCAACCCGCTGCGCTGCGGCCTCGCCGAACCGGCAGCCGCGCTCACCCCCTACACGGGCCAGCTGGCGCAGGCCGCGTCCACGCATGGTTTCACCGTCGACGCCAACGGTCACGGAGGTACCTGCCCCACACCGCAACCCTTTGCGCTGACGCAAACCACTCCGCCACAGAGCCCCGCGAGGGCAGGCGCGTACAGCCCCTTCACGCTTCAACTTGCGCGTGGCGAAGGCCAGCAGTACCTGTCGAAGGTGCAGACGACGCTGCCGCCCGGCCTCCTCGGCGCGATCCCCTCGGTGGCGCTGTGCGCTGAAGCGCAAGCCAACGCCGGGACGTGTCCGGCGGCCAGCGAAATCGGCACCGCCTCGGTGAGCGCCGGCGCCGGCCCCGAACCGTACGTGTTCGCCGGCAAGGTCTACCTGACGGGACCCTACAACGGTGCCCCCTACGGCCTCTCGATCGTGGTGCCCGCCGCCGCCGGCCCCTACAACTTTGGCAACGTGGTGACCCGCGCGAGTATCGGCGTCGGCCTGTACAGCGGCCGTGCGAGCGTCACCGCCGTGCTGCCGAGGATCGTGGAAGGGGTCCCGCTGCGGCTGCGGAGCCTGAGCGTGACCGTCAACCGGCCCAACTTCCTGTTCAACCCCACCAACTGCTCCCCGCTCGCCACCGAATCGCTGCTCGGCGGCTTCGTCCCCGGCTCCAGCGCGCTCACCGAACAGAGCCTTTCGAGTCCCTTCCAGGTGGGCGAATGCGACAAGCTCGCGTTCACCCCGAAGCTCACCGCCTCCACCGGCGCGCGCGTCTCGCGGGTCAACGGCGCGAGCCTCGAAGTCAAGGTCACACAGCCCGTGGGCACACAGCCCGCAGGGCTGGGTCAGGCCAACATTCGCGAGGTGCTCACCTCGCTGCCGAAGAAGCTTGCGGCGCGCATCACCACGCTGCACAAAGCCTGCCCCGCGGCGACCTTCGAAGCCGGCCCACCCCCGGGGGGCTGCGCCAAAGAAGCGCGTGTCGGCTCCGCCACCGTCACCACGCCGGTGCTGGCGGGGGTGCTAACGGGGCCTGCCTACCTCGTCTCCCACGGCAGCGAAGCCTACCCCGACCTCGACATCATCCTCAGCGGCGACGGGGTCGAGGTCGTGCTGGTCGGCCATACCCACATCGCCGCCACGGGGATTCTCTCCTCTTCCTTCGAATCGCTGCCCGACGTACCGATCTCGAGCTTCGCGTTGAGTCTCCCCAAAGCCCTCAACTCGGTGCTGACCGACAACCGCAACGGCAGCCTGTGTGGCTCTCACCTGGCGATGCCCACGACGATCGTCGCGCAGAGCGGGGCGCGGATCACGCAGAGCACCAAGATCGCCGTCCGCAACTGCCCGCGCACGAAGCCCCGCCACAAGAAGCATCGGCATCGGCATCGCCGGGGCCACCACCGTCGTCGTGGGGCACGGAGGCCCCACGCCCGGGGCCGTCGGTGAGACACTGCCCGCGCGGACGATCACAAGTGACAACTCTCGTCAATCCTGCGCAAGTGGTGGCGGGCCGCCTGGGCGATCACAAAAACGACACGCTGCCGCCCCCGTTCCATCTAGAGTCACCTCTATGGCCACCGCAAGTGCCGATATTCCGCTTCGTGCTGTCGCGAACACCGACGGCGACCCGCTACTCGGTGCGTTGCGCCGCCTGATGCGGCTTGCCGACGCCGGCGGCGACGCGGAGGCGGTCTTTCGCGCGCTCGCACACGAGTTGTTCACGCTGGTGGGCGCCGATGAGACACAGGTACATCATCTTGCCCCCGAGGGCAGCGCCCAGGAGGGCGAGCCGGTCGTCGCCTACCTGTTCGGCGGCGAGGGTCGTCTCTCCTACGTTGTCCCCCGCGCCGAGCGCCCACCCGGGGTCGCCTGGGTCGCGAGCACCGGTCAGAGCGTGCTCGCCGTCGGCGCCCGCGAGCTGGCCGCCTCGCTGCCGCGCGTCGCCTCCGCCGGCTTCGGCTGCGCGCTGTTGATGGCGCTCACCGTGCGGGGCGAGGCGGAGGCGGTGGTCATCGCCGCACGCAGGCGCCCCGAGGGGTGGGCCGAGCACGAGATCGCCCGCGCTGGCGCGCTCGTCGATCAGGCGGCGCACACGCTGGCGCTGCTGCGCGCGCGTGCGGAGGCCGGCACCGACGCCGTCACCGGCGCCATGAACCACCGCGCGATGCGCCGGCGTCTGCGCGAAGAGATCGACCGCGCCACTCGCACCGGCGGCGACCTCGGCTGCCTGCTGATCGATCTCGACGACTTCAAGTTGGTCAACGACCGCCACGGGCATCCCGCCGGGGACGCCGTGCTGCGCGGGGTCACGCGCGCGCTGCAGGGCGAGTTCCGCGCCTTCGATCGCGTCGCGCGCTACGGCGGCGACGAGTTTGTCGTGATCCTCCCGGCCGCCGACCTGCACAGCGCGGCGCTCGCGGGCGAGCGCGCCCTGGCGCGGCTCGCGGAGGTCTCCTCCTTCGACCTCGTCGCGGGCGTCCGCGCCTCGATCGGCGTCGCCCAGTGGCAGCCCTCGATGAGCGCCGAGCAACTGCTGGCCGCGTGCGACGCGGCGCTGCTGCGCTCCAAGCGCGCGGGCAAGGGCCGCGTCGAGCTGGCGGCGGCCGTCTGAGGTGGGGGTGGCGTTGTGTGTTCTTTTTTGGCCCCTACCTGCAACTGGACCTCTTGCGGCCGTCGGTTAGGCGCTGCTTCAGAGGTCCAGTTGGGGTTATGGGTCTCAAACTAAAGACACCATCCCGAGCCGGTTCTGGACGATCGAGCAGAACGACGACGGTCTTTGATTGACTGGAGGCATGGCTGCCAACAGCTTTGACGCGCGGGGCACGCTCTCGGTGGGGCGGCGCGAGTACGAGATCTTCCGCCTTGCCGCGCTCGCCGAGCACTTCGACGTCGCGAGCCTGCCTTTCTCGCTGAAGGTGCTGCTGGAGAACCTGCTACGCACCGGGGGCTCGGGGGCGGTGCGCGCCGCCGACATCGAGGCGCTGGCCGGCTGGGACCCCGCCGCGCAACCGTCGATCGAGATCGCGTTCACCCCGGCCCGCGTGCTGATGCAGGACCTGACGGGCGTCCCCGCCGTGGTGGACCTCGCCGCGATGCGCGACGCGATGGCGCTCATGGGGGGCGACCCGGCGAAGATCAACCCGCTGGCGCCGGCCGAGCTCGTGATCGACCACTCTGTGCAGGTCGACGCCTTCGGTACGAGCGACGCCTTCGCGATCAACGCGGCGCGCGAGTTCGAGCGCAACCAGGAGCGCTACCTCTTCCTGCGGTGGGGCCAGCAGGCGTTCGACAACTTCAAGGTCGTCCCGCCCGACACCGGGATCGTGCACCAGGTCAACCTCGAGTACCTCTCGCGCGTGGTGTTCGTGGCGGACGCGCGCGGCGACGGCCTGCCCGCCGCCTACCCCGACACGCTCGTCGGCACCGACTCGCACACGACGATGGTCAACGGGCTCGGCGTGCTCGGCTGGGGCGTCGGCGGGATCGAGGCCGAGGCGGCGATGCTCGGCCAGCCGCTGTCGATGCTGATCCCGCAGGTGGTCGGCTTCCGCCTGCACGGCGCGCTGCGCGAGGGGACCACCGCCACCGACCTCGTGCTGACCGTCACCGAGCTGCTGCGCGCCCGCGGCGTGGTCGGCAAGTTCGTCGAGTTTCACGGCGCCGGCCTCGCCGGCCTGCCGCTCGCCGATCGCGCGACGATCGGCAACATGTCGCCCGAGTTCGGCTCCACCTGCGCGATCTTCCCGATCGATGCGGAGACGCTGCGCTACCTCCGTTTCTCGGGGCGGCCCGCCGAGCAGGTCGAGTTGGTCGAGGCCTACGCCCGCGAGCAAGGCCTGTGGCACGACGCGGACTCCCCCGAGCCTCGCTTCTCCGAGCAGATCGAGCTCGACTTGGGTGAGGTGGTGCCGAGCCTCGCCGGCCCCAAGCGCCCGCAGGATCGGATCTCGCTGACCGACGCCCAGCCGGCGTTTCGCCGCGCGCTCGCCGGCTATGTGCCCACCTCCAACGGCGAGGACGAAGCGGTGGCGGCGACGTTCCCCGCGAGCGATCCCATCGCCTCGCAGGAGCCGTCCAACGGCGAAGGCGCACGGGCGGCACATGCGCGGGCGTCGGCGGCGAGCGAGGCGGGCACTCCGTGGGCGGATAAAGAGGAAGAGGAGGGGGGGGCAGTGGTCACGCTGTCCGACGGCACCTCAACCACCCTGCGACACGGCCACGTGGTGATCGCCGCGATCACCAGCTGCACGAACACCTCCAATCCTTCCGTGATGATCGGGGCCGGGATCCTCGCGCGCAACGCGCTTGCCCGGGGCCTACAGAGCAAGCCGTGGGTGAAGACCTCGCTCGCGCCGGGGTCGAAGGTCGTCACCGAATACCTCGACCGGGCCGGCCTCACCGAGTCCCTGGAGCAGCTTGGCTTCAACCTCGTCGGCTACGGCTGCACCACCTGCATCGGCAACTCCGGCCCCCTGTCGGAGGAGATCTCGAAGGTCGTCGGCGAGGAGGACCTCGCGGTCGTCTCGGTGCTCTCCGGCAACCGCAACTTCGAGGGGCGCATCAACCCCGACGTGAAGATGAACTACCTCGCCTCGCCGCCGCTGTGCGTCGCCTACGCGCTGGCGGGCACGATGGACATCGACATCGTCGCCGACCCGCTCGGCCGCGACACCGAGGGGCAGGACGTCTACCTGCGCGACATCTGGCCCTCCGAGGCGGAGATCGCGCAGACGATCGAGGCCGCGGTGCAGTCGGACATGTTCCGCAAGAGCTACGCCGAGGTGTTCACCGGCGATGAGCACTGGAACGGCCTGGACGTCCCCACCGGGGATCGCTTCGCCTGGGACGAGCGCTCCACCTACGCGCGCCTGCCCCCCTACTTCGAGGGGATGCCGCCTGAGCCGGCGCCGGTCGAGGATCTGCGGAGCGCGCGCGTGCTGGCGGTGTGGGGCGACTCCGTCACCACCGACCACATCTCCCCCGCGGGTGCGATCAAGCGCGATGGGCCCGCCGGGCTCTACCTGCAGGAGCAAGGGGTCGCGCCGCGCGACTTCAACTCCTTCGGCGCGCGTCGCGGCAACCACGAGGTGATGATGCGCGGCACCTTCGCCAACATCCGCATCCGCAACCTGCTGCGGGCTCCCGATGGGGCTGCTCTGCCCGAAGGCGGCTTCACCTACTACCTGCCGGTGGGCACGGCGAACGGTGAGTCGCCGGTCGCGACGGGGGGGGATGCCGGCGGGCCGGGCGCGGCTGAGCAGCTCTCGATCTACGACGCCGCGATGCGCTACATGCAGGAGGGCGTGCCGCTGGTCGTGCTCGCCGGCAAGGAGTACGGCACCGGCTCCTCGCGCGACTGGGCGGCGAAGGGCACCAAGCTGCTCGGCGTGCGCGCCGTGCTTGCGCAGAGCTTCGAGCGCATCCACCGCTCCAACCTCGTGGGGATGGGCGTGCTGCCGCTGCAGTTCCTCGACGGCGAGAGTGCGCAGTCGCTGGGCCTCACCGGCGAGGAGCTCTTCTCGATCGACGGCTTCGCCGCGGCGATGAACCGCGGTGGGGAGGCCCCGCGCGAGGTGACGGTGCGCGCCGAGCGCGCGGAGGGCCGAGGGGCCGAGGGGGGCGGGCAGGATGGGGGACGTGGGCCGGTCGAGTTCCAGGCGCGCGTGCGGATCGACACCCCCCGCGAGGCCGACTACTACCGCCATGGCGGCATCCTCCAGTACGTCTTGCGAGGATTGCTCGCCGCATGAGTAAAGACTTTCCGCAAGTCCTGCGCGACCTGCTCGCGGCGCGCGGGCCCTCGGGCTATGAGATGGCGCCCGCGGCGGTGTGGCGCGCGGCTGCGGAGGCGTTCGGCGCCGAGGTGGACACCGACGTGGTCGGCACGCCCTCCGCGCGGGTGCCTGGACGGGCCCCGCGGCGCCTCGTGGTGATGGGCCACATCGACGAGATCGGGCTGATCGTCACCCATATCGACGACGAGGGGTTCCTCTGGTTTCGCGAGGTGGGGGGCTGGGACGCGCAGATCCTCGTCGGCCAACGCGTGGTGCTCGGCACGCGCGCGGGCGAGCTGGTGGGGGTGATCGGCAAGAAGCCGATCCACCTGCTGCGCGAGGAGGAGCGCAAGAAGGTCGCCGAGGTGCGCGACCTGCACATCGACATCGGCGTGCGCGATGGCGAGCAGGCACGCACGCTGGTGCGGGTCGGCGACGTCGCGGTGATCGACGGGGACCCGTTGGAGCTGCCCAACGGACGCATCGCCTCGCGCGCCCTGGACAACCGCCTCGGCTCGTTCGTCGCGCTCGAGGCCGCGCGGCTGGTGGTGCAGGGCGGCGGCGGCCCTGGCGACGGCGGTCGGGAGGGCGGCGCGGAGAATGCAGAGGGCGGTTCGGGGGGCGGCGCCGAGTGGGAGCTGATCGCGGTCGCCGCCGCCCAGGAGGAGACCACCTTCGGCGGCTCGCGCACCTCGGCTTTCTCGCTCGAACCCGATGCGGCGATCGTGGTGGACGTGACGCACGCGACCGACGCTCCGGGGATCGAGGTGAAGGAGTCGGGCAAGCACCCGCTCGGCTCGGGGCCCGTGCTCAGCCGCGGCTCGACGCTTCACCCCCGCCTGTTCGAGCTGCTACACGACACGGCCGAGCGCGAGGGCATCCCCTTCACGGTCGAGGCGATCGGCCGCAACACCGGCACCGACGCGGACGCCGTGCACCTCTCGCGCGGTGGGGTTCCCACCGCGCTGGTGTCGATCCCGCTGCGCTACATGCACTCCCCGGTCGAGCTGGTGCAGCTCACCGACGTGCACGCCGCCGCGCGGCTGATCGCTGCCGCGGCGCGCACGCTCGGTGCGGACGCCTCGTTTGCGCGCTGAGCGCTGGCGGGTCGGCGCCGCCGGCCGCGCCGATCGGGGTCCCGCGATCCCGATCGGCTGGCGACAGGGTCCTCGATCAGGCGGCGGGGCTCAGCTCGGTGAACTCGGGGATCGCGTACGCCTCGCCGGGCTTGCCGCCCAACGCGAGCACTCGCAACCCCTCGGGGCCGGCGAACAGCTTGCGCTTGATGCCGGGGCCGACGCGGACCATCACATCGGGTGTGAGCTCCAGGCGCTCGCCTTCGACCTCGATCGTGCCCGAGCCGCGCATCACCGAGTAGACCTCCTCCTGGCCGTCCTGCTCGTGGTCGTGTTCGGGGTAGTCGCTGTAGTTGGGGGGCAGGTCCACGACCTGCATGCCGAAGGAGGTGACTTCCAGTTCGGCACGGGCCTTCTTCAGGCCGCCACCGAACGCGCCCTCCATCTCGTCGATCTGCTTTGCGGTGTATCCAGGCATGACACTCCCTATCTGTGGTCGCCGAAGGTTGAGCCTGTGATCTTAGCGACTGCTAACTAAGAAAGTCGCCCGATTCATGCATCCATAACTGGGAACCGCCCCTGGGACCCAGCGGGAAATCGATCAGGCGCTGCGCCAGCCGGGAGCTGAAGTGCAGTGGAGGATCTTCCTGGAAGGGCCAGTTGGGCGTCGATTCGAGTTGACCCACACGCTCTTTCGTGAAAACGCAGGCGAGAAGACGGTGATCGCCGACGAACTGGGCAGCATCTGGCCGTCGGAACGCATCGTCTCGCAAGCGGTCAAATACGAAAACACCGAAGGCGCCTGGATCCAGACGCCGCCAGGCGTCGGGACCTACGTGATCGAAATCTATCTGGCCTCCGCCGATGGAAGTCAAAACGCCGAAGGCTCCGCGAGCTTCCGCGTGGCAGGGCGGTGACGGCGCGGGCGATCGTGGCGGCGTCGTCCCTCCGACCGACTCCGATCCCCTCGTACGAGGACCCGACGGCGCTACGGGTTGCTCGACTCCCCTGTGGGCGTCTGCAATTCCAGCCCCGCGACCCGCTCGAAGTGGCGCCGGTTGCGAGTCATGACCTTCATGCCGTGCTCCAGCGCGGTCGCCGCGATGAGTGCATCTGGCACCGGAAGCTCGGTCGTGCGACGGATGCGTCCGGCGGCCTCAGCGATGGCTCGATCCACCGGGACCTCCTTGAGCACGCTCAGCGCTTGGCGTAAAGCCGGCTCGTTGACTCTCCGGCCCGCGAACAGCTCGCAGCGAGTGACCACGGAGATCTTCAGCTTGGGATCGGAAAGGTACAGCGGGCGGTGTCCCCGCAGGTGATCGATCAGGACGTCAGTGTCTAGCAGGATCCGACTCAATACGATTCCAGTCGAGGTCGAAGCGATTCCACTCCTCGCGCGGCGGTACCTCCAGCTCCGGACAGGACCCAAATGTCTCGTCCAAGACGCGCTGCAGCTTTTCGAGGTCCGGTTCCGGCGGTGGCAGGTACGCGTCCAGCGCCGCGCGAATGACTTCCGCGAGGGTGCGCCCGTCGCTTGCGCGCAGCTCCTCGATGCGATCACGCTGCTCCTGGGTCAAGTACACCTGTGTCCGTGTGGCAGCCATATACCGCGCAGTATACAGCACCGTCGGATGTAGCCTGGCCTGCCCTCGTGTGCTTACGCCGGGGCGCTCATCCCCGCACCAAGCGCTTGTACGTGATCCGGTGCGGGCGATCGGCGGCCGCACCGAGTTGTTCGTGGCGGTGCTCCTCGTAGGCCTCGAAGTTGCCCTCGAACCACGTCACCTGCGAGTCGCCCTCGAAGGCCAGCACGTGGGTGGCGATGCGATCCAGGAACCAGCGGTCGTGGGAGATCACGATCGCGCAGCCGGGGAAGCCCAGCAGCGCGTTCTCCAGTGCGCGCAGCGTGTCCACATCGAGGTCGTTGGTGGGCTCGTCGAGCAGCAGCAGGTTGCCGCCGCTGCGCAGCAGCTTCGCCAGGTGCACGCGGTTGCGCTCGCCGCCGGAGAGCTTGCCGATGCGCGCCTGCTGGGATGAGCCCTTGAAGTTGAAGCCGGCGGTGTATTGGCGCGAGTTGACCTCGCGCTCGCCGACCTTGATGTGCTCGTAGCCTTCGGAGATCTCCTCCCACACGGTCTTCTCGGGGTCCAGCGCGTCGCGCGACTGGTCGACGTAGGCGAGCTTGACCGTCTCGCCGAGCTCGAGTTTGCCGCTGTCGGGGGTCTCCTCGCCGGTGATCATCCTGAACAGCGTCGTCTTGCCCGCGCCGTTGGCGCCGATCACGCCCACGATGCCCGCGCGGGGCAGGTCGAAGGAGAGCGACTCGATCAGCAGTCGCTCGCCGAAGCCCTTGGAGACATCGGTGGCTGTCAGCACCTTCTCGCCGAGGCGCGGACCGGGCGGGATGTGGATCTGGACCTCGTCGAGCTTGACGTTGCGCTCTTCGGAGATCAGCTCCTCGTAGCGCGCCAGGCGCGCCTTGGACTTCGTGCGTTTGCCCTTCGGGTTGGTGCGCACCCATTCGAGCTCCGCGGCGATCGTGCGCTCGCGGCCCTTCTCCGAGCGCTCTTCCTGGGCCAGCCGCACCTGCTTCTGCTCCAGCCAGCTGGAGTAGTTGCCCTGGTAGGGGATGCCCTTGCCCCGGTCGAGCTCGAGGATCCAGCCGGCGACGTTGTCGAGGAAGTAGCGGTCGTGGGTGACGGCGACGATCGCGCCCTTGTACTCGGAGAGGTGCTGCTCCAGCCACGCGACCGACTCGGCGTCGAGGTGGTTGGTGGGCTCGTCGAGCAGCAGCAGGTCCGGCGCGCGCAGCAGCAACCGGCACAGCGCCACGCGGCGGCGCTCGCCGCCGGAGAGGGTGGACACGTCCGCATCCGGCGGCGGCAGGCGCAACGCGTCCATCGCGTATTCGAGTTGCGTGTCGAGGTTCCACGCGTCGGCCGCTTCGATCTTCGCCTGGAGCTTGCCGAACTCCTCCGCGGTCTCATCTGAGTAGTTGGCCGCCAACTCGTTGAAGCGATCGAGCAGCGCCTTGGTCTCCGCGACGCCATCCTCGACGTTGCCCTTGACGTCCTTGGTTTCGTCCAGATGGGGCTCCTGCTCAAGCATTCCCACGGTCGCGCCCGGCGCGAGCGTGGCCTCGCCGCGATACTCCTGATCGACACCAGCCATGATCCGCAGCAGCGTCGACTTGCCCGCCCCGTTGTAGCCGAGCACGCCGATCTTCGCCCCGGGATAGAACGCCAGGGTGATGTTGTCGAGCACCGTCTTGTCCGGCGGATGGAGCTTGGACAGGCGGTGCATCGTGAAGATGTACTGGGCGGACATTCCCGCGCAGCATAGAGCCCAATCCGAGGCGCTACCGTTTGTACCTCATGCCCACGGTGCTGGATATCGAGCAGCAGATGATGCTGCTGGAGCTGGAGCCCCCGTTCGACAAGCGTGCGGTGCAGCTGGCACGCCGCAAGATGGCCAAGCGCTGGCATCCGGACCTCGCGCCGCCGGGCAAGCAGCCCGAGCACGAGCGCCACCTGAAGGCGATCAACGAGGCGGCCGACCAGCTGGAGCGGATGGCCGAGAGCCTGCGCGGCGGGCGTGTTTCGCGTAACGCCGTGCGGGTGAGCGCCGCGGCGGCGCGCCAGGCGCGCGAGGAGGCGGGGCGTCGCGCCTACGAAGCCGAGCAGCGCGCGCGGGCGAGCGCGGCGGAGAACGCCAAGTACGACCCCTTCGGCAGCAGGGTGCCCGACCACTCGGTGGTGCACCGCTACGCGCGCTGTATGTCCTACCCCGAGTGGGGGGTGGGAACGGTGGCGGGCATCTACTTCACCGGCGACAGTACCGGCGAGGGCGCTGGCGATGAAGTCCAGCAGTGGGCGCGGGTGAAGTTCAGCCACGGCATCCGCACGGTGCCCGCGGGCAGCATGCGCTTCGTGGACTTCTCCAAACCCGACCCCGCGGGCGAGCGGATGGAGCGCTTCATGGTCGCCGCCCAGCGCGCAATGGCCGAAGGCGAATACGCGCTGGCGGCGCAGCGGCTGGTGTACGCGCGCGAAGCGCAGCCGGGCGACGTCGGGGTGCTGCGGCTGATGACGCTGGCCTTCTGGCAGGCCGGCGAGCTGGAGGCGGCGGCGCGCGCGGTGCGCGACTGGGCGCGCGTGGACGGCGAGCGCCCGGCGCCGCACCGTTTCGCGGCGCGCATCTACGAAGATGTCGGCGCGGTGGACCTCGCCGAGGAAGCGGCACGCCGCGCCGCCGAGCGGGGTCCCTCTGACGCCGGCGCGTGGGAGCGCCTCGGACGTCTGCGCCTGCGCCTGATGGACCGCGAGGGCGCCCTGGAGGCGCTGGAGCGCGCGCTCAGGCTCGGGGCCAACGGCGAGGTCAAAGACCTCGTCGTGCAGGCGCTTGCGATCGAACCTCGGGCGCCCGCATCCCGTGCCCCCGCGCCCGCCGCGGCCTAGAGGGTCTGCGCCCCGCGGGATCAGCCCAGGATGTTCACCGCGCGCGAGACGATCAGGCCGATCGTCACCAGCGAGACGAGCGCCTGCACGCCCATGATGCTCTTGGCGGTGGAGGTGAGCGGCATCGTGTCGGTGGGGGAGAACGCGGTGGCGTTGGTGAGCGAGACGTACAGGTAGTCGATGAACTTCGGTCGCCAGTACAGCGGCTCGATGCGGTCGTCGGCCATCTGCGGGAAGAGGAAGTCGGGCGCGCGATCGTTCCCGGCGGCGCGGCGTCCGGGACCCCCACGGTCGGTCTCCCAGTACCACAGCGCGAAGATCAGGAAATTGGTCAGCCAAATCAGCACGCCGGCGGTGATCAGCTGGGGTCCGCTCTGCACGTTGCGATGCAGCAGCAGATGGCTGAGGGCGGCCAGCGAGTAGATGTTGGCGGCGCTCACGAACGCCGTCAGGCTGAGTGCCACACGCCGCCGGCGCGGGTGCTCGTGCTCGAGCTGGCGCGGGGTGGCCATGAACATCCCGAGCAGCAGCGCGGCCTCCAACGAGGGCACCAGCCAAGGTGGCCCCGCGGTCAGCCGCTTGGGAAGCGCCACCTGCAGGACGATCGCGGCGAGGATCGTCGCCTGCGCCGGCCAGAAGGGCTCGGAGGCGGGCGGCGGCGGGTAAGGGCGGCCGGGAGGCGTCGGGGAGGGAGAGGGAGAAGCGGAGGGAGAGGCCTGATCCACGGGTGCAGGGTACGGCGCGGATCGGCCGGTATCACTGCATCGGCGCGCGGCGCGTTCGCATGCACCACATCCACGTGAGTGAGAATTGTGCACCGCGCCCGTGTGCGGTGTTTGCACGGCTTGCCAGGAGTACGGGCGCAGGGTCGGGGCGCGCTAGCCTGAGTGGTGTGGGTATCGAGAACCCCGTGCATCTCATGTTCCTCGCGGCGGTGGCGCTGGTCGTGCTCGGCCCCAAGCGTCTTCCCGAACTGACGCGCGCGGCGGGCAAGAGCATCCGCGAGTTCCGTGAGGCGCTGAACGGCGGGGTGGTGGACGAGCCGCCGCCGGTGGCGCAGTTCGCCGAGCCGCCGGCGATGGCGCCGCTGGCCGAGCCGCCGCAAGTCGGGACGATGCCCGCCCCTGAGCGTAAGCCTGAGTAGCCTAGGCGCAGCGGCGGCGATTGCGCAGGTTGTTGAGTGCGTGGTAGGTCTGCGGCCTGGAGCACGTCGATGATAGATAGATAGATACTTTCTATCATCGTGATAAAATCTTTCCATCATGCCCGAGGTATTCGCTCCTCCGAGCCTGGATCCGCTGGACCGTGAGGTCCTGCGGCTCATCGATGGGCTGCGCAACGATCTGCGCCACCGCGTCGCCGAGCCACGACGCTGGGGCGGCAGTCTGCGTAGGGCCGCACTGGCGCGTGCGGTGCAGGCGTCGAACAGCATCGAGGGCTACAACGCCAGCCTCGACGATGTTGTGGCCGCGGTGGACGGCGAGCCGACGCTGCAGGCCAGCGAGGAGACTCGCCTCGCACTGGGCGGATACCGCGACGCGATGACCTATGTGCTCCAGGTGGCGCAGGATCGCGAGGCCGACGTCGACGAGGGCCTGATCAAGGCGCTGCACTTCATGATGCTCAAATACGACCTCGGCAAGAGCCCGGGGCGCTGGCGGCCCGGATACATTGGCGTCCGCAGCGAGGCGACGGGCGAGGTCGTGTATGAGGGCCCCGACGCCGATGAGATCCCGGGCCTGATCCAGGCGATGGTCTCACAGCTGAGGGATGACCAGGCGCCCGCGTTGATCAGGGCGGCGATGGCTCACCTGAACCTCGTGATGATCCACCCCTTCCGCGACGGCAACGGCCGCATGGGGCGCTGCCTGCAGACGCTGGTGCTGGCGCGCGAGCAGATCGTCGCGCCGGTGTTCTCCAGCATCGAGGAGTATCTAGGCCACAGCACCGGTGCCTACTACGACGTGCTGGCAGAGGTCGGGGAAGGCTCTTGGAACCCTCACAACAGCGCCGAGCCGTGGATGCGATTCTGCCTCACCGCCCACTACCGGCAGGCAAAGACGCACCTGCGCCGCATCGAGGAGACCGAGCGCCTGTGGTGGGAGTGCGCCTCGATCGCACGTGACGAGGGATTGCCCCAGCGATCGATCGGCGGCCTGGTGGAGGCGGCGCTCGGCTTCAGGCTGCGCAACTCGAACTATCGCTCGATCCTCGACGCGACGGCCGGCGAGGAGATCTCTGAACTGAAAGCCAGCCGCGAGCTGAAGGCGATGGTGAACGCCGGCCTGTTGCAGCCGGTCGGCGAGCGGCGGGGCCGCTACTACGTAGGGGAGCCCGCCTTGTTGAAGGTGCAGCAGCGAATCCGCCGCGAACGCCCGCCGCGGGACGAGTACGACCCGTACACGCGGGCCGCGGAGGGGTTGCAGCTGACGCTACCGGGCTGACCCGCTCGTCAACCAGGGTTCGATCGAGGCTGAGCGTGCGCTCTCCACAGACCGGCGAGCGGCTGACCGCCGACGCGCCGGATAGGTTTCCGAGGTGCGCCTGATCGTGGCCCGCTGCGAGGTCTCTTACATCGGCCGTCTGACGACGGTGCTCCCCGAGGCGGTGCGTCTGCTGATGCACAAGGCGGACGGTACGTTCATGGTGTGGGCCGACGGCGGCGGCCCGAACGTGAAGCCGCTGAACTGGATGACCCCGCCGACGGTGCTCGAACAGGAGACGGATTCGCAGGGGGTGCTGAGAAGTCTGACCGTGCGCAAGCAGCGCCAGGAGGACCGCCTGGAGATCGCCGTCGCCGAGGTGCTGTCGGACATCGAGCACGAGCTGGACACGCTGGTGTCACTGGAGAAGGAGGGTCTGGAGCGCGAGCTGCAGGAACTGCTCGCCGACGCCCCGCAGTGGTGCGGCGAGGGCTTCCGGCTGGTCCGCCGCGAGTGGCCCACGGACATCGGCCCGGTCGATCTGATGTGCCGCGACGCCGAGGACGAGTGGGTGGCCGTTGAGATCAAGCGGATCGCGACGATCGACGCGGTCGAGCAGCTGACGCGCTACCTGGAGCGCATCCGCCACGACCCCGCCCTAGGCGCCTGCCGCGGTGTCCTCGCGGCCCAGCGGATCAAGCCCCAGGCGCGGGTGCTCGCGCAGGCGCGCGGGATCGATTGCGTGGAGGTCGATCTGGAAGTGCTACGCGGCGAGCGCGAGCCGGAGCTGAAACTGTTTGCGGCGTAGGGGAGGGCGGGGCTGTCGGCAGACGCTTGGCGACCGGCGCACCCAGCGCCAGTTTCTACCCATTGTCCTCAACTACTCCAGGGTCCTCGTCTAGCGATTCAAGTAACTGAATATCGGCAAGGTCCTGCGGCCTGCCGGCGACGCGCTTCATCTCCAGCAGGTCGTCACGGTGCGCGATGGGGATGGAAAGGCCGCCCAGCGGTACCTCATGAGCACGAGTCCGAATATCCTCAAACGAGCCCAGGTGAGCCGGAACCGTGAGCACATCGAGTGACCCGTGGATAGTGGTCAGATGCCACTGATCGCTCGACGCCAGCAGACGCGCACTCGGTACCGACTTCGAGCGCTGCCCGTCGGGACCGAGGATATGGGCGTCGACTTGCTCGAGGGCTGCGGCAAGCCGGGCGATGTTGTCCGTCGATGCAGCGATCACGACATCGAGGTCCTGGGTTAGCCGCTGGCCGCCGTGTGCTTGGATCGCGATCCCACCGATGGTCACGTACTCGACGTCGTGTTGCGCAAGCGCCCGGAAAAGCTCAAGGGCGTCGAACGGCCCGGGGTGGTCGCCTTGCTTTGTCACTCGCCGGGAGCTGGCCGTCCGCTCACCGTGGCCAGCCCGGCGCGCAGTTCGGCTGCGACCCTGTTCCAGCTGAGTGCAAGCTCCAAGCGCTCAGACATGGGACGCCGGCGTGCGGCTAGCACCGCATTCATAGTTGCGAGCGGATCGCGCACCTGTTCGACGCGTGAGGAGCCGGCGATGTTAGGTGTGCCCTTCAACGAGCTCATCACATCAGGGTATCGGCAAAGTGGCCTGCGTATAAACCCTGGTGTTGCGAGGTCCACCCGGTACGGTCCGGCTGATCCGCTGGCCGCCCGGCCCTTGCGGCGATGGTGCGTCGATAGGTACGCTCCGGCAATGACAAACGACGCCGCCACCACCACCGACGCGACCGCAGGCATCTCCACGACCGACCCCCCGGCGGTGCTGACCGAGCGCCGCGGAGGCGTGCTGCTGATCACGCTCAACCGCCCGCAGGTGCGCAACGCCGTCAACCCCGCCGTCGCCGAGGGCGTGGCCCACGCGCTGGAGGAGCTCGACGGCGACGAGCAACTCGCCGTGGGGATCCTCACCGGGGCGGGGGGCTTCTTCTGCGCCGGGATGGACCTTGGGGCGTTCGTGCGTGGCGAATCCCCCTGGTTCGGCGACCGCGGCTTCGCGGGCATCGCCCAGCGCTCCGCGCGCAAGCCGCTGATCGCGGCGATCGAGGGCTTCGCCGTGGCGGGTGGCATGGAGGTGGCGCTCGCCTGCGATCTGATCGTCGCCGCGAAAGGCGCGAAGCTCGGCATCCCCGAGGCCAAGCGCTCGCTGGTGGCGGCCGGCGGCGCGCTGCTGCGCCTGCCGCGGCGGATGCCCTACCACGTGGTGATGGAGCTGGCGTTGACCGGCGACACGATGCCGGCCGAGCGCTTCCACGAGTTCGGCGTGGTCAACCGCCTGGCCGAGCCGGGGGGCGCCGTCGAGGCCGCACTGGAGCTGGCGGCCACGCTCGCTAAGAACGGCCCGCTCGCGCTGGTCGCCTCCAAGCAGATCCTGCAGGAGCAGTTCGACTGGTCCACGGCCGAGATGTGGGAGCGCCAGGCGGCGATCTCGGGCCCGGTGTTCGCGTCTGAGGACGCCAAGGAGGGCGCCTCGGCGTTCAAGGAGAAGCGCGAGCCGGTGTGGGGGGGGCGCTAGCGACGGGTCGCGTTCGCCACGCGCGCCGCCTTCCGGCTGGCGGAGATGATCGGCCAAGTGGCCATGTATGGACGATGCAGGAGATCGCTGGGCTGCTGAACTAGCGAGCTACAGCAATGCTATTTGATCAAGACACCTTCGCCGCGCATAGACTGATCATACAGCCTTTCGGCCTTCATGCGCATCAGCTTGAGCACATGTCCGTAGCGCTGTCTTTGGCTGGTTGGGCCGATATAGCGCAGTATGTCATCGCCATCTCGGCTGTCGTAGCGCTCGCTGGTGCGGCGGCGCAACTACGGATCAGCCACCACCAAGCGCGCCGTGAGCGCGTGTTTGCCTACGCCGACCTGCTGAACACGCTCGACAACTTGAGAGCCACCGCCGAGCACCAGGAACGCTGGTCTCAATGGACCGCCACGGAACTGAACGCCTTCACGGAGGGCGAACAAGCGGAACAGATGAGGCTTCCCAACATGGTCGAGGAGATTGCCTGCCTTATAACCGGCGCGTCCTCGACCGAGACTGGCAGCCGAGCTGCTGGGTATATATGTGGAGAAGCTCTGGAAGGCCAGCGAGCGGCTGATCCGAGAACTGCGCGACGCGGAACAACGGCCTCGAATCTTTGTCGAGTGGGAGGCCATGCAAGCGGAAACCTGGAAGCGGCGGGGTTCCCCAGGGCCGGGAGGTGTGCCGCCGGCGCCATGAACAGGCGGCAACTGACCCACTACCAACGAGGGCGGTAGCCCGGGAGCCGCACCGCTCAGAGGTCGGGCAGGTAATCGATCTCGGGGGAGCGCAAGGCGATGCCAAGGCCGCGCAGCGAGACGCGCCCGGACTCGGGGTAGAAGCACATGTCGCTCGGCTCGCGGGTACCGTAGGCCAGGTATGTGAGTCCCTGCTCGCCGGGACGGAGCGCGTGTGCGACGCCGCTCCCGGCGAGGCGCGAGATGGTGTCGCCGGGGCGCAGCGGATGCTCCTCAGGGATCTGCTCATCGCGGCCCCACAGCTCCAGGACGCCGCCGCCGTCGAGCACGACGAACAGCTCCTCCTCCAGCGAGTGACAGTGAGCGGGGGCGCCGTGGCCGCTGGGAGACAAGGTCGACGTAGTTAAGGCCGGTCGCGCTGGCACCGGCGGCCTGGCCGCAGCGGCGGGCGCGGCCGTCGAAGATCGCGGGGACGTCGGCGAGGGCGACCACGTTGGGCGGGCGCTTCCCCTCCGGCGGCGGGCACTCCGGCGGACCGGCGGCGGCCTCGCGGGCGAAGGGGTGATCGCCGCTGGAAAGCTCGGTCCAGCGAGGAAACGACCAGGCGATTCCGGCCCGCGGCAGCGCGGTCAGCGCGGGGTCGCGGCGCTGGCCGAAGACGAGCACGTCGAGCCCGCCGGCGCCGCCGCGCAGCGTGTGCGGGCCGCGTCGCGGCCGGTGCACTATGCAATCGTCCGCTCGGACTTCGCAGGTCTTGCCGTCCTGCCACAGCAGCCCCTCGCCGCCGAGCACGAAGAAGATCTCCTCGTCGGCGCCGTGGTCGTGGGCTGGGGTGGAGAAGTGCGCCTCGGCGATCTCGATGCGTCGCAGGCCCACGGTGCGAGTGCCGGCTTCGCGTCCGAGATCGCGCCACAGGCCTTTGATGTGGCCGATGGCGAGCTCACTGGGCTGGCTCTCATGGAGGTTGGTGATGTTCATCGCCGCGCGCGGCGCTTGCGGCGCCACTGGGCGAAGACGTTCTTGAAGCGTCGCCACAACATCGACGGAGCCTAGCGCTCGCCCGGCGTTTTGGGGGCGGAGAGCTGCCTGGCCACGGCTATCGCTCCCCGGGGAGGCGCCGCCGGCGCATCCGACTACCGCTCCCCCGGCGTCTTGCGGGGGTACTGGGAGGTGTCGAGGCTGAGGTCCAGGGCGGTGCGCACGATGCGCGACTGTTCGGCGGCGTGCGCGGCGGGGTAGCCCTCGCCCGGCGAGGCGCGCTCGGGGCGCCCGATGTAGCCGAAGTGAACGTCTCGGGGGAGAATCTGCATGAGGCGCGGGAACATGTGCGCGCGGGCACCCATGTTGCGGGGCTCTTCCTGCGCCCACACCAGCTCGCGGAGATTGGGGTAGCGCGCGATCAGCGCGAGGATCTGGCCTTCGGGGAAGGGGTAGAGCAGCTCCACGCGGCCCACCGCCACGGCCTCGTTGTGCTGGCGGTCGGGGTGGCCGACGAGGTCGTAGTAGATCTTGCCGGTGCACAACACCAGGCGCGTGACCTGCTCGTCCTGCACGCCGGGCTCGGGGAGCACCGGCTGGAAGCGGCTCTCCTCGGCGAGGTCGGCGATCTCGCTCGAGGCCTGCGGCAGGCGCAGCAGCGACTTCGGGGTCATGATCACCAGCGGCCGCTGCTTGGCGATGCGCGCCTGGCGGCGCAGCAGGTGGAAGTACTGCGCGGGCGTGGTGAGGTTGGCCACGCGGATGTTGCCCTCCGCGGCCAGCGCGAGGAAGCGCTCCAGGCGCGCGGAGGAGTGCTCGGGGCCGGAGCCCTCGTAGCCGTGGGGCAGCAGCAGCGTCAGGCGTGAGGTCTGCCCCCACTTGGCCAGGCCGGAGGCGATGAACTGGTCGACGATCACCTGCGCGGAGTTGACGAAGTCGCCGAACTGCGCCTCCCACAGCACGAGCGTCTCGGGGGCCTCCTGGGAGTAGCCGTACTCGAAGCCCATGCACGCCAGCTCCGAGAGCGGGCTGTTGTGCAGCTCGAACGGGGCGAGCGCCTCGGGGAGGCTCTGGATCGGGCAGAACGTTTGCCCCGTCTTGGCGTCGTGCAGCACCATGTGGCGCTGGCTGAACGTGCCCCGCTCGGTGTCCTGGCCGGTGAGCCGCACGGGCGTGCCGTCGGTCAGCAGCGAGGCGAACGCGAGCGCCTCGGCGTGCGCCCAGTCCAGACGAGGGCGATCGAGGGCCGATGCGCTCGGATCCTCGCCGCCGCTACGTGCCCCCACCCCTCCCCCTCCTCCTTTTCCTTTTTCTCCTCCTCCTGCTCCCCGGCCGTCCCCGCTCGGCTCCTGCAGCGCGGCGGCGCGGCGCTCGAGCTGTTTGACGAGCTTCGGGTGCACGGTGAAGCCGTCGGGGGTGCGCAGCAGCTGCCTTGCCGAGCTCGCGCAGTCGCTCGGCCGGGACCGCCGTCTGCACTTCGGGGGAGGGCGAGCGATCGAGCTGGTATTCGCCGGTGCCGCTCCCGGAGCCGTTCTCGGCGGCGGCGGCGATCTTTGCCTTCAGCCGCTGGTGCAGCGTCGTGAGGTTGTCCCACACGCCCTGCGCGAGCTGGTCGATCTGCTCCTTGGTGACGACCCCTTCGGCGGTCAGCCGCTCGCCCCACAGTTCCGCGACGCGCTTGTGCCCCTTGATCTTCGCGTACATCTCCGGCTGGGTGTAGGCGGGCTCGTCGGACTCGTTGTGGCCGAAGCGGCGGTACCCGATCAGGTCGATCAGCACGTCGTGGCCGAATTCCTTGCGGAACGCGAACGCGAGGCGCACGGCGCTCATGCAGGCGGGGACGTCGTCGGCGTTGACGTGGATGATCGGCACGTCGAAGCCCTTCGCCAGGTCGGAGGCCCACCGCGTCGAGCGGGCGTCGTCGGGGTCGGTCGTGAAGCCGATTTGGTTGTTGGTGATGATGTGCACGGTGCCGCCGACCTTGTAGCCGTCGAGCGCCTGCAGGTTGAGCGTCTCGGCGACGACGCCCTGCGCCGGGAACGACGCGTCGCCGTGGATCGCGATCGGCACGGCGGCGTCGGTGTCCTGGTGGGCGTGGGGCCCCTTGCGCGTCGTTTGCGCGGCGCGGGTGGCGCCCTCGACGACGGCCGAAACGTACTCCAGGTGGGAGGGGTTGGACTCGAGGTTGACGCGGATCGTCTCGCCGTCGGGCAGCTCGTAGGAGCCGTGGGTGCCGTGGTGGTACTTGACGTCGCCGGTGCCGCCCTGGGGGATCGTGGTGACGGCCTCCAGGGTGGAGGCCCCCTCGAACTCGGCGAAGATCGTGTCGTAGGGGCGCCCGAGGTTGTGTGCGAGCACGTTCAGGCGCCCGCGGTGGGCCATCCCCACGACGACCTCCTTGCCGCCGTGGGCGGCGGCGAGCTGGATCAGCTCGTCGAGCATCGGCACGGTGACGTCGAGGCCCTCGATCGAGAACTGGTGCTGGCCGAGGTACGCCTTGTGCATGAAGCGCTCGAGCGCGTCCACCTCGATCAGGCGCTTGAGCAGCGTCGCCTGCTCGTCGTTGGTCAGTGGCTGGCGAAAGGTGCCGGACTCGATCTTCTCGCGCAGCCACACACGCTGGCGGTGGGATGAGATGTGCTCGATCTCATACGCAATCGTGCCGCAGTAGGTCTCGCGCAGGTGCGGCAGCGCGTCGGCGAGCGTCGCCCCGGGCACCCACATGCGCAGGATCTTGGCGGGGATCAACGCCATCAACTCGGGCGTGAGACCCAGTGGCTCGGGGTCGAGCGCCGGGTCGCCCTCGGGCTCGGTGCCCAGCGGGTCGAGGCGCGCGGCGAGGTGGCCGTGGGTGCGGAACGCCTTCAGCAGCGCCGTGGCCGACTGCACGGCCTGCAGCAGCTCTTCGTCGGGTGCGGCGCGCGGCGTGCCGGCGCGGCGCGCCTGCTCGACGGTGCTCGCCGCCGCGGCTGCGGCGGCGGCCGGCGCGGGCACGGCCGGCGCGGGGCCAAGCTCGACACCGAGCGAGGCGAACACCCCGTCGTAGAAGCCGAGCTCGCCCTGCAGGTACTCCTCGATCCGTGCGAGGAAGCGCCCGGACTCCGCGCCCTGGATCACGCGGTGGTCGTAGGTGGAGGTCATCGTCATTGTCTTCTCCGCGCCGATCATCGCGCCGATCGCGCCGAGCCCCACGGGGTAGCCGATCGAGCCGGTGGCGACGATCGTGCCCTGTCCGTTCATCAGTCGTGGCACCGAGGCCGCGGTGCCGAGGCCGCCGGGGTTGGTGAGCGTGATGTTGGCGCCCTGCAGGTCGTCTGCCGTGAGCGTGTTGGTGCGAGCCTTTTCGACGAGCGCGTCGTAGGCGGCGAGGAAGCGCTCGAACGGCAGGCGGGCGGCGTCGGCGATCACCGGCACCATCAGCGTGCGGGTGCCGTCCTTCTTCTCGACGTCGACGGCGAGGCCGAGGTTGATCTGGCCGTCGTGCACGCGGTGGGGCTTGCCATCGATCTCGGCGAAGTGGTCGGCCATCACCGGCATGTCGGCGGCGGCGCGCGCGATCGCGTAGGCGATGACGTGGGTGAACGACACCTTGCGCCCGGCCGCCTTCAGCTCGCGCCGGCGGGCGTCCAGGGCGGTGACTGTCAGCGTGCGGAAGCTGGTGGCGGTGGGGATCGAGCGCGACTGCTCCATGTACCGGGCGAGCGCGGCCGCGCCGCCCTTCATCAGTTCGGCGCCCGTGGGTGCGGCGGCCGCGCTGCCTGCCCCCGTGCCCCCGTCGGTGGCTGCGCTGCCCGCACCCGCGCCCCCGCCGGTCGCCACGCCGGCGGCACCGCTCGCCGCCGTCGCCCCACCCGTGGCCGCGCCGTTGCCGGCGGCGGCGTCGAGCACGTCGGCCTTGACGATCCGCCCTGCGGGGCCAGTGCCGGAGACGGTCGTGAGATCCACGCCCTCGACGGCGGCGGCACGTGCCGCCACGGGAGTGGCGGGCACGGTTGGAGATGGGGAGCCGTTGGCGGTAGGCGGTTGGCCGTTGCCTCCCGAGCCGCCGCCCTCGGCTGCCGTGGCGGGGGCGCCCTCGCCGTCGCCGACGGCGATCCGCGCGATCACCTGACCGACGGTGACGGTGTCGCCCTCCTGCACGAGGATCTCGCTGACGGTGCCGCTCGCCGGCGAGGGCAGCTCGACGTCGACCTTGTCGGTGGATATCTCGACGATCGTGTCGTCGGCCTTGATCGCGTCGCCCACCTGCACGCGCCATTCGAGGATTGTTCCCTCGGTGACCGACTCACCGGCGGCAGGGGTCACGACGTCGATCGTCTTGCCAGTCGTCGCGGATGCCGCCATCTCTGAACTCACTCTAGCGCGGCGGGTGGGCGGACTGTCTCACGCCGGCGTGTCTCGCGCATGAACTCGAAGCTGCCGAAGAAGGGGCCGATGCCGCCGAGCACGGCGACGGCCGTCGCTAGCCGCAGCGGGACGATCCGCAGGCGCACGCACACGATGCAGGCGATCGACATGCCGATCCACAGCAGCCCGTGGGTGAGGCCGAGGATGAATGTCTCCGGCTGTGGCTTGCCGATGGCGAAGGCGCAGATCAGCAGCGCGGTGTAGATGCAGGAGTGTGTGAACGACGTCCACTTCAGGCTGGTGAACACCTGCGGGTGGACGACCGGCGGCGAGCGCCTCGGCACCGCGGGAGCTCCGCCGTGCGCGGCACCGAGCTCCCGCGCGCGCGTCACGCCGTCAGCCAGCGAGCCACCACCGGCAGGGCCTCGCCGGCCTCTGCCGGCCACTCGTCGATCTCCGCCGGCCACCATGCGAACGCGTCGTGCTCGTGGTCGGGCGTCACCTCGGCGCCGTCGGGCAGCCACGCCTGCCCGACGAACATCACCATCCGGTGGGGCAGCGCGATCAGCGCCTCGGCGCGCGCACGCTCGGGCTCCACCGACCACTCCTCGGCGAGCTCGCGCACGAGCGTGTGGGCGGGACTCTCCCCGAGGTCCACCGCGCCGCCGGCGCCGAGCGCCCAGCGCCCGGCCCACGAGGCGACCCACGGCGCGCGCCGCCCTGCCAGCCAGCGACCGTCGGCGTCGCGGGTGACACACAGCGCGGCCATGCTGCACGAGGCGTCGCCGCCCACGAGGCGCAGCGCCCAGCGCACGGGCTGAATCTCGATCTCGATCCCCCCGTCGGACTCTTTGTAACCAACCAGCCGCCCCGCCATTCCGTCGTGGCTGGGGGAGCCCCGCTCCTGCAGCGCGGTGATCGCGGCGTCGGCCTCCGCGGCGTGCGCGGAGGAGGGCTCGTAGCACTCCTCACTCCAGCTCGCCGTCACCCGCTCCAGCGGCCACGGCCCGCGCGCGAGCACGGTCGGGCTTGGCGGGGCAGCCTCGGGTTGAGCGGACATACAGGGAAGGCTAGTGACCCGGCGGGGCGCCCGCGTAACGGTGGCGTTCTACATTGATCGCATGACCGGGTTGGCCGGGGCGTCCCTGAGCACTGCAGAGCGTGCGCTGCTGGAGCGCTTCGCCGTGGAGCTGCAGGCAGAGCTGGGGGAGGGGCTGCATGCCGTGTGGCTGTTCGGCTCACGGGCGCGCGGCGAGCCGCCCGGCGAGGACTCCGACGTGGATGTGCTGGTGCTGGTGGACGACGCGTCGTGGGAGGGGAAGAGCAGGGTGCACGACGCGCTCCTCGCAACCGCCAGGACGGCCGGTGTGGAGGCGCTGACGTGGTCGTTTTCGCTGCACGTCAACACGCCGGAGTGGCTGGCCCAGCGTCGTGAGATCGAGTCGTTCTTCATCGCCGAGGTGGACCGCGACAAGATCGCCGTGTGTGGGTCGCCGGCGTGAGCCCTCGGTCGAGCGAGTTCATGTTGGCGGCGCGGCGGCGCTTGGCTGCCGCCGAGACGGTGGTGCAGGAGGATCCCGCGACGGCGCTAAGCGCCGCCTATTACGCGATGCTGTACTGCGCCAGGGCCGCGCTCAGCGAGCGCGACATCCATGCCAAGACCCACCGCGGGACGTGGCATGAGCTCCGCAGGCTGTTCGTCGAGGACGGCGCAATCGACGCCGACCTCGTGACTGCCGTGCAGAAGCTTCAAGCAGGGCGCGAGCACGCCGACTACGACGCCTGGTCGGCGCCGGAGGCGGAGGCGCGCCAGGCGATCGAGCTGGCGCGGCGGTTCCTGGACGCGGTCGAGGGGCTGCTGGGGGAGTAGCGCGCCCTCTTGGGGATCGTCGCGTGGGGTGGGCGTCACGACGCGGCCATCGGCTAACGTCCGACGGAATGTTGCTGCAGGAGCGCGAGCGCCAGGCCCCCGATCTCGACGTGGCTGCCGCCGCCGGCCGTCGCACCGGCGTGAGGAGAAAACGCCGCTCGCGCCGGCTGCTGAACCTCGCGACCGTGGCCGTCACGGTCGTGTTCTCCTACATCGCGCTCGCCGACATCAACTTCCACGAGGTGTGGCGGGCGCTGCGCAGCTGCGATTGGTGGTGGCTGGTGCCCGCGCTGATCGCGTTCGGCCTCGGCGACGTGGCGCGGGCGGCGCGCTGGCGCTCGCTGTTCGCCCCCGGCCGGCGCCCCCCGCTCGGGACGACCCTGAACGCGACGATGATCGGCTACTTCTACAACAACATCATGCCCGCGCGCGCGGGCGAAGTCGCGCGCGTGGTGGTGCTCACGCGGCGCAGCTCCGCGCCACTGGTGGAGACGGTGGGGACGATTGTGGTCGAGCGCCTGTACGACCTGATCGCGATCCTCGCGATCTTCTTTGTCGTGCAGCCGTGGCTGCCGCCCGTCGGCTGGTTCAAAGCTGCCGCCGTCGCGGCGCTGGTGCTGGCGCTGGCGGTCGCGGGCGCCGTCGTGGTGCTGGTGCTCTACGGCGAGCGGTCGCTGCGATGGCTGTTGCGCCCGCTGGGCCGGCTCTCGCTGTTCTCGGGCGATCGTCTCGAGCGGACGCTGAACGAGCTGGTGCACGGGCTCAGCGGCCTGCGCAACGGGCGGGTCGCGGGCGAGGCCTTCCTGTGGACGATCCTCGCGTGGGCGCTCACGGCGGCGTGTGCCTACTTCGTCTCGGTGGCCTTCCACCTGCAGCTGCCGTTCGCATGCGGCGTGCTGGTCGCGGTGGCCGTCGGCCTGAGCATGATCCTGCCCTCGCCACCGGCGGCGCTCGGCGTGTTCGAGGGAGCGGCGATCCTGGCGCTGAAAGCGTACGGCCTGCCGAAGTCCACGATTCTCCCCTTCGCGCTGGTGTTGCACGCGGTCAACTTCGTGCCGTTCGTGCTCGTGGGGGCGTTTTTGTTGCACTACAACGCTCGGCACCCGCCGCGTGCAGCACGCCCAACCCCTCCGCGGAGGCGACCTCAACTGAGCTCTTGAGGCGTGCCTATTAGCTTCTCAGCGAGTTCGAGGCCGGTTCGCAACTCCCCGCGGGAGGGCTCGTCGTGGATCAGACGGTGCAGTGCCGTGGCCAGATCAACGCAGCCGAGCACAAGCAATTGGTCAGAGAGCTCGTTGCGGGAGAGCGGGAACTCTCCGTTGGCGATCAGCCACCACCGGGCGGTCGTGGTCAGCGCCGCACGACACTGCTCGCGGGCCGCCTCGACGTCGGTGCCTTCAAGAACCAGTAGGGCCAAGCTGAACCCGCGACGGGCCTGGGTCAGCTTGCGCTCAGCGGACGGGGCGAGGCCATGCTCCTCGACATGGCGGCTCGCATCCCGCAGGATGCCGTCGTCGTGCATGATGCAGCCAAAGCGCAGTGTCCACTGGACGTAGTCATCGCCGGCGAGCAAGCGCTCCCAGAATGCATTTGCGCTAGCCGCGTACACATCGACGTCTTCCCGGATACCACCGAGGTCGGGGCGCTTACCGACGACCATGAGATCGAGATCGCTGATCGCCGTTTGCTGACCACGGACGGTCGAGCCGGTGAGTGCCACCGCCTCGGCACCAAGGGCAAGCGCTCGCTGAAGGATCGTCTCCGTGGCCTGCCGCTGTGGGCGTGTTTGGAGCTTGGCCGCTCGCCGGCGATCGCCCTGCAGGCGCGCACTCCATCCAGTATCGACGGAAAGCTGGGTCGCCACATCCACCGCGGTCATGGGCTCGACTCCTCTGGGGTCTCTGCCGCTCCCTCCCTCTCCTCGTCCTCCTTCAGAACAGTGTGTGCAGCCCCTTCGGCTACCTGTACAGCATCCTCAACGGCGCTTACGAGCTCCTCTGAAGTCCACTCACCAAAGTCCGGGTCCTCGCCCTCATAGCCGGCGTCCTTGCGCGCCTGATTCAGCAACTCCAGCATCGGACCAAGGTCCGTGGACAGGATGCCGCGGGTGTGTAGTTCGGTCGCCGCCTCCCCCTTACGCCAGTGCTGGCGTTCGGTCGCGATGCCATTCAGCTCGGCCAGTGCGACGACCGCTGCCTCTGCAGGGAGGTGCAGGAAGGTCACGCCGACCACAGGATCGCCGACCTCAAACGCTCCGCTGGCTCTCGCAAGGTGCTCCCGAGCCAGACTCGCCCTTGATTGTGGCGACATTCTCTGATGGTACCTGCGATTCCGGCGAGCTAGCAAGACGGTTCTGCTCAAGGAGTACGAGCGGATCGCCAGGCGCCACGAGTGGGTCGTGGTCCGCCGGGACTGGAGCACACGGCTCTGTGAGGAGGCTGTATTGCCCTCACCCTCTCCTCGCAAGCCGCCGGATCCATTCCTGCGTAAAAGGATCGACGATCTGCCAGCTGCCGTCGGCTGCTGATGTGATGGGTGCGACGTTGCCCACCGGCTGCAGGTTGTCCAACGACTCGTTGGACAACCTCGCGTCGGGCCCGGGGCCTATGCCTCCGGGCGCCCCTCGCCGCGGTCTCTGTATGGAGTGCGCGGACAGGAACTCCATCTGTAGGATGAAGTCGTAGGGCTCGCAGGCCATGACCTCGGTGGCGGTCTGCCGAGTTCGAGCGGCTTGGCGAAGCGATCGCCGCCGGCCGGAGTCTCGACCAATCCAGGACGTTCCTCCCGGCGTGCGTCGGCGAAGACAGTTGGCCAGCGGTACGAAGATGATCCGCTCCACGGAATCGAGGCCGGGATGGGTTTCGGTGATCGTCCGCGCGGGGTGTTTCACCTCTGGGCGCCTGGGCGTGGGGCCTCGTGCCCCGCGACGGGCGTTGGCTCCTACCGCGGACACTTGACCAGATCGGTTAATGTGCGGCGATATGAGCGCAGTCAACGGCGGCGCGAGAGTTTCTGTGTGCGTCCTGGGCTTCGGTCGCAGTGGAACATCGTTGACGATGCGGCTCCTGCATCTCCTCGGGGTGGACATTGGGCCCCAAGAGGATCTTCTGGCGCCGGGAGAAGCGGACAATCCCCGCGGCTACTGGGAGCCGGGATGGATGGTGGGGCTCAACGACGAGATCCTGGCCAAGCTCGGGACGGTGTGGTGGCGCCCTCTGCCGGTTGCGTCTGGCTGGGAGAGGTCCCGGGATTTCGATGAGCTGCGCGAGCGCGCGAGCGGCCTGCTGAGACGAGGGTCATCGCCCGGGACTGTAGCGATCGCACCTCTCGAGAGGGCCGGCGCTGACAGTAGCCTTGCGGGTCGTGCGGATCGATCGACAAGGCCGTGTTCATGGCGACGATGGGCGTTTCAGCCCCGTCTTGTGGAGTGTCTTGGATGGCGCGGGGCGGCGGATCGCGTTGACGCGAGCGGCGCTGCGCCATGCTCGTGGAGAGGATGAGCAGGGTCGAGAGGTTCGGGCCTATCTCGCGGACACCGTGATCAGCTGGCGGTGGCGCACGGGGAGCGCTATGCCGACGCGATGCCCAAACGGGAGCGGCTGGTCGCAGGCGGTGTGGGGCCGAGTGCGATTTGGTTGTTGTGGTTGAGATACCCACGGACGCTGGTACTGTGGTGACTGCTTATGCGATGCGGCGGATGCCGGATGTATGGAGGCAGCTATGAAGATTGGTGACTACGACTTCGAGCCGGCGACTTACTTTCCCGAGGTCGATCATCTGCGGGCCGGTGGTGGCCAGATTGGCGATACCGAGGACCCCAGGCATGTGTTCTTCTACGGCGAGAGTGGCGGTGAGCCGGTGGGCATCGAGCTTTTTGGGCCTCGCCATCAGCTTGAAAGCGAGGGAACGATCACGGTTGTCCTTCCCTCCGGCGAGCGCGTGCGTGTGCCCGAAGCGGAGAGGCTCGTGCAGGAGGCACTGGCCGCTGAAGCAGCCTAACCAATCTCCATCGGCCGGCTTGGGCCCAGCGACTCGTTGGACGATCACACGCTTCCAGTCCGCGCATCCCCAACATGCGCTTCCGCATGGTTGGTCTACGCCGAACCGGATCGGCCTCCGTGGGCTTTCGTGTGGAGCACGACAACGGAGATGCCCCGCGTCGAGTTGGACGAGCATGGGCGTCGTGTGGGTGACTTCGTCTCGGGTGCCAGCGCTCCGGCCCTCCTTTGCGGAAGCGCTCTCGCCCGGCAGTGGCGCTCGCGGCTCGATACCGCCCTCTATGGGGACACAACGTGAAGTACCGCACGTCCGCGGCGTATGACCTGTCCGCCGTCGTCCATCAGTACGGCGTGACCCTCAGGCGTGCCGAACGTCTCCGCGGCCTCCTGCCTTTCGCCTCGACGCAGGTAGAGCACGTCGCCGTCGCTGTCGTAGGACACGTGGTCGAACTCGTAAGGGCCGACGTGCACGGTCATCGTCGCCACCCTCCCTGTCGTGGATCATCGGACTGCGGAAACGCCGTCACGACACGATCGGCGCCGCCGCTGAGCTCGGTCACGGCCCGAATCCAGCGCTCCGGCTCCTTTGCGGAAGAAGCGCTCTCGCCCGGCTCGTGGGTCTGGTTCACGGTGGTCTGGTGTCTTGATCGCGTTCATCGTGTCTGCAAGGTACTCGCTCATCTCGACATGCTGCTCAACTACATGATTCCACGCCACGTCGTCCATCTGGACGAGATGGCCCTCGGGGTTGCGAACCTCGGCGATGACGTGACGCTCCGTGATCCGCAAAGGCCACGAGTGCCTGCAGACGAAAGTCAGCGTTACATCAGTCTGCCGCTCGCCGCACGGTACCCACCACTACCGGTCGTGGGACCGGCAGCCCGTAGCCGCCTTCGCCGGTCGCACCGACGGCCGCGAATTCGCCCCTGTCGTTCAGCGCCAGCTGATTCGGTTCGCCCTGTAGCGCCCCGACTGTGACCGAACGGCCAAGGCGAGCGTCGGACCGAGCAGTGCGTATTCGAGCACCACGGTCGGCGGAGAGGGGCCGTCGTCAGCCCTGACCGTTGTGGTCCAAACCGCCGCGACGGGCCCGTCGGGGCTCTGCTCCAGCGCGATCAGGTTCTTGTACGCCGGCAGGAGCTCACGGGGCGCTGAAAACGCTTGGGGGGGCTCGCCGTAGCGACTATCCAGGCGCCGATGATGCCTTCTTGCCTCCAGGCATCGTAGGCGACGCCCGAGCCCGAGATCGCGATCGGCAGACCGAACCGTTCTCCGAGGAGCGCGTTGGGGACGAGCGGGGAGCGGAAGCCCTCCGCGGCGCTCCCGCGGTCCAGCATCACCGTCTGGCCCATAGACGCTGCTGCGCGAGCACGCAGATCCGGATGGACCGCGTTTTCGGGGGCCGGTTCTCCGGCGATCCATCCAGCGATCGTGTCGGGCGGCATCGCCCCGCCAGGCTTGGACGTCGGGCGGCGCCTTCTCGCTTATGCCGCCGGTAATGGGTAGTCGGCGCAGCTACCCGTTTCGCTGACCTCGACGACGCGGTTGATCATGAACTCGCCCTGGTCCACAGCGGCGCGCAGCGTCGCCTGTTGCTCGATGTACGCCAGCGCGATACCGAGGAGCTGTTGCTGCGTCTCCCGCGAGGGCGTAGGTAGGACGATCAGGCCGGGGTGAACGGTGCGCCTCTCGCAGAGCCGCCGGAAGTCCCCGAGGTTGTTTGTTACGAGAGTTCGGTCCTCGTCGATGCAGTGCCGCAGGACCTCGGTGTCGGAGCGGCCGAGAAGTGATCGGTCGCGGTTGCAGGTCGCGTCGAGGCCGTGACCATGAGCAGTCTCAACCAATGACGGAGAGAGGTCCTCGTCGACCCAGAGCTTCATCGCCGTTCCGCCAGGGTCGGGTGGGTCTTCCGCGGCGGGGGTGTGCGTTGGCGTAGGTGCACGCGGTCTGGAACGCCTCGAGGGGGACGTGCGGGTAATCCTCGACGAGCGTCTGCAGGGTGTCGCCGTGCGCGAGGCGTTGTGCGATGGCGCGCACACCGATGCGGGTGCCGCGGATCACGGGCTCGCCGCCCTTGATGCCGGGGTTTGTCTCGATCCACTGCTCACGCAGGCTCGCATAGCGTTCGGCTGCGTGAACGGTGGCGCTGACCTCGGGGGACCAGCGCACGATGAGCGCGTCGCTGATCTGTAGCTCGGCGCCGTGTTTGGCGCGGTAGGGCTCGGTCTCATGGACCCATCGCCGGATCTTCCGCTTGACCGTTACGGGCAGCGGGAGCGCCATCTTCTGCAGGAGTGCGATTACGCCCACGTCCTCGCTTGCCAGCCAGCTGCGCTCGTGGCGTCTGCGGACGGTCACGATCTTCTGCTCGATCGCCTTGTCGAGCGCGCCGAGCGGCACGTGCGCGATCTCGACGGCCTCGCGGCGGGTGAGCATGGGGTTGGCGGCGGTCTTTGACATAAATAGCTCCTCGCGAGATGCAGTTTAGCGTATGGCGTGGGCCATCTGTGCCGAGCCGGATCGGCCTTGGGCTCTCGTGTGGAGCACAGCAACGGAGGTGCCTTGCGGCTGGCCGTCGACCATGTCGTTCCAGATGACGATCGCGTCTTCTGCGCCGTCGATGCCGGCCTGAATCTGCAGAAACAGCGTGTACGCCAACGCACGCAACGCCTGCGCGAGGTCGCTGCGCGGCCCCTTCGCACTGCCGGCCACGAAAGCTCGACGATGATTGCCCTGCGCCCGAGAACTGTCCCAAGCCGCGCGTACGGTGGGTCTCGTGAACTGGTTCGGTCAACAGCGGTGAGCTCCAGGGCGCCACCGTGGGTGAGCTGCTTCCGCGCGCCGTGGAGGCGTTCGGGGTGCGCTACAAGCTCGAGACCTACTCGCTGGACTTCGCAAACGAGGTCGGCGCTCCCAAGGCTCGTGGGTTCGACCTGATCCTCGGCATCACGCTCGACGCTCTCGCGGTCATCGATCCAGGTGCCCTGCGCCAGGGCGGCGATCGTGGCTTGGGGGATCTTCGGGTTCTCATCGAACTGGAAGTCCTCCAGGCGCTTGGTGAGCGGGAACCTGGCGTCGATCAGCCGGCGGCGTTCGCGGCGCTCAGCGCGCTCTGTGACCTCCGCTTCTAGGAGCGCAGCGAGGTACGCAGTCGGGGTCTGCTGGTCGCGTGTGGCCTCCTCAGCGAGCCCGCGGAAGCGTGCCCGGACGGTCGGGAGGTGCAGCTCGCGGGCGTGCGCGTCGATCAGTGCTTCCATCGCTTGGACCTTCGCCGGGGCACTCATCGTGCCGCCACCGTCTCGAGCAGCTGGTCGTAGTGGTCGAGTGTTGGCGGTGGCGCCCCGAGCCCGGCCAGGCGCGAGGGGAGATCATCGAGCGCCGCAGGCTTCCTGGGAGCGGCGCGGCCCGCGAGGACCGCGACTGCGCGTCCGTCGTGGGCGCCCGCTGCCAGCGCGCCACGGACGGCGAGCTCGACCTCGCCGGCGCTGTGCTCGCGGGCAAGCATCAGCACATCGACCATCTGCCGGGCGGCCTCTGAGGGCCCGTAGCGTTCGGTGATCTTCGCCCACAGCTCATCGAAGACTGATGGCCAGGTACCGCGCTCGCGCTCCTGGGAGAGAGCGAGAGAGCCGGCCAGCGCACCCGGCTTGCGCGCCAACAGCTCCAGGTAGTGGTCGAGTGAGGCCGACACGCCGAAGCGGCCCTGCAGACGCTCGTGGAGCGCGACCCGCTCGCCGCCGTGACGCAGCTCGATCTCGCGTGCGCCCACCCGAGAATGGACACGCAGCCCAGCCAGGCGCACCGGAACCGAGTAGCTGTTCTGCTTGATCGTGACCAGCGCCTTGGCGTTCACCCGCGGGGTTGCCTGCTCCGCCGTGGAGGCCCTCTCAGCCGGCAGCCCACGCAGCAACGGACGCTCCCTCGCGAAAGCCTCACCGACGGTCTCCTGGCGCCCAGCGATCCGGCGGTGAAGGTCCGTCTCGCACCCGGCGAGCAGCCGTGCGTTGAGTTCCGCGAGCGTCAAGACCTCCGGGACGGGCACGAGATGACGACGACGGAAACGCCCCACCTCGCCCTCCACGCCGCCCTTTTCGTGGGCGCCTTCCACCCCTGGGATCGTGAACTGCGACTCATAGAGGTAGTGCGAGCGCAGCGCGATGAACCGGTCGGTCTGAACGCGCTGGCGGCCACGGAGCACCTGCTTGACCGCGCTCGTGAGATTGTCATAGCGCACCAGGCCGAACACCCCGCCGAACCAGTCAAACGCCTGCACATGGGCCTCCAAGAACGCTTGCTGGGAGCAGTGCGGGAAAGCCATCGCGAACGCTGCGCCCGAGTGGCAGGCACGCATGTGGAACAGGTAGACCTTCCTCGCGCACGCGGCCATCCAGACCTGCGCCTCGCCCCAATCGACCTCGCCCTCCACGCCCGCCTCATGGACCTGCGGCACGAACGCCTGCACGCCCTCCCCGCATTCCCGGCGCCGCCGATGAACGTATTCACGGACCGTGCGCTCGGCGACATCAGCCGCGTGGGCGGATTCCAGCTGACGTTGCAACACCAACGCGTTCTTGGAGGTTGCAATGCGGAATAGACGACGGCGGGCGGGCGGGGTTCAGGCGGAGAAGCAGCAGCGGTATCTGCAGCTGATCGCGCACGGCGTGAACAACAGCGAGGCGTGCCGGCTGGTTGGGATCAACCGCAAGACCGGCAACCGGTGGCGGTACGGCCGATCGGTCCGAAATTCCGTCGGGGAGCTCTTGCACTATCCGCCGATGAAAATCAAGGAAGCCAGGCCGCGGAGCCCGCGGTATCTCTCAGAGCACGAGCGGATCAGGATCGCTGACCTGCTCGCCGCGGGCGTGACGGTTCGCGGCATCGCCGGGAAGCTAGGGCGCGCACCGTCGACGATCAGCCGCGAGATCCGTCGAAACAGCGACCCGGACGGGCGGTACCGCCCACACCACGCAGAGCACGCCGCTAGGCTCCGAGCGTGCAAGCCGCGCAAGCGGCGCGTCGCTGTCGATGCGGTGCTGGTCGACGCCGTTAGGCGACTGTTGGCAAAGCGCTGGAGCCCGGAGCAGGTCGCGCACGAGCTGCGAGTGCTGTTTGTCGATCAGCCGTTGCGCTGGTTGTGCAAGGAGTCGATCTACCAGGCGATCTACGACCCGGCAGTCGAACTGACGAGGCCTGCGCGGCGGCGGCGCCGCAGACGGCGGCTGCTGGGGCTGCAGCGGCGTGGACGGTTGACCGCGATGCGAATGATCGACGAGCGGCCAGCCGAGGTAGAGGACCGTCTGCAGGCCGGCCACTGGGAGGGCGATCTGATCATGGGCGCCGGGAACCGCTCGGCGATCGGGACGCTTGTGGAGCGCAACACCAGGTTCCTGATCCTTCTGCCGTTCACCGAGGGTGTCGCGAGCACCGAAGGCGTCCGCCACGCGATCACTGCCGCGCTAGCGGAACTGCCGGCAGGGTTGCGGCGGACGCTGACCTGGGATCAAGGCAAGGAGCTTGCGCTACACCCGCAGATCACGGCTGCGACCGGCACGGACGTGTTCTTCTGCGACGCGCACTCACCGTGGCAGCGGGGCAGCAACGAGAACATGAACGGACTGCTGCGCGACTACTTCCCGAAGGGCACCGACCTCAGCGTCCACAGCATCGAGGACGTCGTGCGGATCGCCGCAGAGGTCAACGACCGGCCACGCAAGACGCTCGGCTGGCAGCGCCCAGCGGAGCTATTCGTCGCCGCGGCCGCGGCCGCGTAACAGGGACCACCCGAGCCGCGCACGCGCGCGCGGGATCGACTCCGGCTCGGCCCTCGGGCCTCTACCTCCGTCGAACCCGCGCGCGTCAGCTACCCGCCAGCGCCTGGGTAACTCTCATGAGCAACCCTACGGAGAACAGTGATCGGGGGCGCGTTTGCCCGCCCGCCACGCGGTCGGTCAGGCTGCTCCATGCCGACGCCCGCAACAGATACGATCACAGCACCCACCTGTTGCGACGTTGACTGGCTTTCCCACCGCGCAGTGGGGCCAGTTCAGACCGCCGTTCCCAGGTCCAGATCGTAGGCAGCGCCTGCTCTCCGCGAGCGCCGTCGGGCGCGCCGTTGCTGCGCCGCTCACGCTCATCGGCGTTCTGCAGCACGCGCTCGTAGAGCCGAGCGTGAGCGCCGGCCATCCCCTCGAGCGTGAAATCCCGGAGCACCCGCTCGCGGCCCTCCCGTCCGAGGCGCTCGCGCTCGGAGGGATCGTCGATCAGCCGGCACACGGCAGCCGCGTAGGCGGCCGCGTCGTCGCGAGGCTCAACCAGCACGCCGCCGGTGTCGCCCAGCAGCTCACGATTGCCGGGAAGCGCTGGGGCAACGACCGGGGTGTGCATCGCCATCGCCTCGTAGACGACATAGGGAACGCCCTCGAAGACGCTCGTCATCAGCAGCAGCTCGCACGCCACATACCACCGCGCGAGCTCACGGCTGGCTGGATGGAAGCTGAAGCACTTCTCGAGACCCTTCTCTCGTACAGACGCCTTTACATCGCGCTCCAGTGGCCCATTCCCGACAACGTGAACGTGCACGTCGCCATGGGCATCGATGACGCGCTTGATCGCGTCGACCATCAGCAGAGGGTCCTTCTGCTCGACGAGGCGGCCCGGAAAGAGGATGTTGAAGCGGCCCGGTCGGACCGACTCGATCGGGGTGACCCGTGCTGGGTTGAACTGCTCCTCGGCATCGACACCGGTGGGTATCACGCAGGTTCTGCTGCCGCTTATCTCGTAGTCCTCGTCCAGCGCGCGGGCCAGATGCTCGCTGGAGACCGAGTACGCGTCGACGAGGTTGCCGTAGCGCGTCGTCAGATAGCGGACGTAGCCGGATCTGTCGGGCTCCTCGACGTGCAGCTGGACGACGACCCCGGGAGGGTGCGGCAACGCTGCCAAGTCGGGGAGCAGGTCGAAGCCGATACGCGCGTTCATGATGTGGAGGAGCCTGATCCCGCGGGTGTGGATCAGGTCGAACACGAAGCTCGGCATGTGCTGTCCGCCGAGGAACTCCGGGAGCGCCCAGACCTCCTCGGCATACGGGTAGACCTCCGCCAGCCGCTCGTTGGTCGAGGGCTGCGTCGTGATCAGATAGGGAGCGAAGCGCTCACGGTCGAGATGGCGAAACCAGTCGATCGTGCCCGTGTCCGAGCCGCCGTAGCCCACCCAGGGGGCGAGGTAGAGGATCGGTATGCGCCCGTCGGGGCGGGAGTGGCTCACGCGCTGCGGCAGACGAGGGTCATCGCAGGGACTGTAACGACTGCCCTGGGTGGGACGCGCGGTCGCTCGGGGCGTCTGGCTTCGAGCTCACTCAAGCTGTATCGATGGTTGGTGTGAGGAGGAACTGCTGGTCGCGCTCCCTGATTGTTACATCGAAGTGGCGCATCAGGTCGGCACGTCCCCATAGGGCGTGCTGGCAACCATGCACGAAGAACGGAGTCATCTCGAATGCCAGATCGGGGAGCTCGGGGACGTATGCCGTCGATGGTCGGGCGGCGCGCCACAGAGTGATGCTGCCGCCGACCTGGGTTCCCTCGAGAAGGTCGAGGTCGGCCCTGGTGTAGCCCATCAGCGGCGCGTAGCCGCAGGCAAGACGGTGTTATCGGCTCCAGAGTCGATCAAGCCGGGGATCATCCTGCCGTTGCCGTCGAGGCCCGTCACGTGCAGGAACAGGTAGGGACGGGTTCCACCGAACCCAAGCTCGCTGTAGGGGATGAGCAGTGTGTCCGGCATCGCCGAGACGGCTTCTACAGGATGTAGACGCCCTTGGTCCGGTCAGGGACCGGCATGAGCATGTCGTCCGCGTGGACCTCGGGCTTGTCGCGCAACTCGACAGCGTCAAGTGCGCTTGCCACCACTTTGCCGTCCCGGATCGCAACCCAGCTCCCCGCGTAGGGCGTCAAGGCCTCGCGGATCACAAGGTCTGCCTGATGGGTCACAGTCATACGGGCTTCTTCTGTCTTGATGACGCAAGCGACTGGTGGATGACGCTCATGGGAATCAGTCTAGCCGGCCGCAACATGTGGGCTGCGCCCCGGACGGTGCCGAGCGTCAGCACTCGCGAAGCGCACCGCCCGGCTGCGTCGCAGACAACCACCACCGGTCGTGGGACCGGCAGCCCGTAGCCGCCTTCGCCAGTCGCCCCGACGGCCGCGAATTCGCCCCTGTCGTTCAGCGCCAGCTGATTCGTTTCACCCTGCACGGCCCCGACTGTGACCGAACGGCCAAGGCGACCGTCGGACCCGAGCAGTGCGTATTCGAGCACCACGGTCGGCGGAGACGGGCCGTCGTCAGCCCCGACCGTTGTGGTCCAAACCGCCTGCAACGGGCCCGTCGGGGCTCTGCTCCAGCGCGATCAGGTTCTTGTACGCCGGAAAGAGCTCACGGGGCGCCGAAAACGCCTGGCCGGGGCGAGCCGTAGCGATCATCCAGGCGCCGAGGATGCCTTCTTGTCTCCAGGCATCGTAGGCGACGCCCGAGCCCGAGATCAGCCGGGCAGGTAGCGGCCGTGGTTGTAGCAAGGAACGATCGCCGACACGGGTGCTGCCTGTCGATCGGGCGCTTGACGAACCGCAGCTGTTTCGAGTGGCCGAGTATGGCCCAGGGTGTGCCGTCTTGCGTCGGCAAACCGGTCCAGATGGTCGGTAGCGCTCGCTTTTCGCACCCGCCGTTGATGATGACCGCGTTTCCTGCGTTGTCGATGCCGGCCTGGATCTGCAGGGGTCTTCGCCGGTCATGTCCCTACACTCCTCGCGCTCATGGTGTCTGATGCTCGGATCGTCGTGCAGCCCGCCCGCGACGAGGTGCTCTACCGCGTCGTGCGCGCGGAGCGGCCGCGTGTGGAGGACTTCCGTTCCCATCGCGAACAGCCGCGTAGGCGCCCGATCCCGGCGAGCACGCCGTGGCTGTTGGCGCTTGGCGTGTCGATGTTCGACACGCGTGAGGGGGCGCTGCAGATCGCCCGGCGTAGGCCGGCGTGGGTCGCCGAGTTGCGCTTGGCTGCCGGTCGGGGCATACACATGGCGGTCACGGGATCGTATGGTCACCGTACCGTCTGGGGCGACCCGGATGTGCTGGCAGCTTGTGTGGAGAGGTGTCATGTGGCACCCTAGAGGGCGATGACGTTCGCGACGCTGTACATCGACGAGGGCAACCTCCTGGACTTCCATGACGACCACGACACCGCGCGCGCAAGCGTGCTGTCAGTGGTCGAGGAGCATCCCGAGGTCGCCGAGGACTTCGGGATGGTCGAGCTGGACGAGCATGGGCGTCGTGTGGGTGACTTCGTCTCGGGTGCCAAGCTCAAGGCGCAGGCCGCGCGTTCGCGGCGATCACGCGCGGCGTGAGCCGCTGAGAGGGGCGGGGGTCGCTCGCTACATCCTCCTGTGGCGTTGTAGCGCAATCCTCAGCCCGTTGCGAGTGCGTCATGCGCGAGGTGCTCGCGGCGGTTCGCCACGCGAGCACGAACTGGCCGGCGGTGTTGGCCGCGAGCGCAACGTCTTCGGAGGGTGGCGGCCCGCCGAGTGCGAGTGGCTTGGTGAAGCGATCGCTGCCGGCCGGGAGTCTCGACCAGTCCAGGACGTTTCCCCCGGCGTGCTCGTCGGTGAAGGCGATAAGCGCTCCCCGCGGGCCGTCCGCTCTTGCGAGGAGCGGCTGCATGGCAGCGGTGCGCGAGAGCTCTCGCGGGGCCAGCCAACGCCGGTCGGGGCGCCATAGGGTCGCCCACAGGCCGAGTGAGCGCCCACATGGTCGCTGTGGCACGTGGCGCGCCCGGCAGTAGGCGGCAAGGACCGTGATGGTGCGTCATCGGACAGCGCGATGGCGTCCTGCATGTGGAGGGCGCCTCGGATGGCGCCGGGCGTCAGCGCTCGCGAAGTGCGCCGCCCGGCGGCGTCGCAGACACCACGGCCGGTCGTGGGGCCGGCAGCTCGTAGCAGCGCGATCAGGTTCTTGTACGCCGGAAAGAGCTCACGTGATGGCGGCTGGGAAGTGGGCGTAGCCAGGCATGTCGTCACGACATCGGCATCACCGACGAGATACTTTCGGTGCTATTGTCACGGATATGTACGGGGAACCCGTAGCTTCTCGCGATGGTTCGGTGATCGAGCGGCTGTACGAGATCGCCGAGAGCCAGGGAGGTTTCCTCGCCGCCCACCAAGCGATGGACGCTGGCATCCCGCGTTCCACGCTCTCCTACCACGCTACCGAGGGTAATGCGCTGGAACGCGTCGGGCATGGCGTATATCGACTGCGGCGGTTTCCGACACCGCCGCGGGGCCACGTGATCGCCGGATGGCTTGCGCTCGCGCGCGCCGACGGTGTGGTCTCCCATGAGAGTGCACTCGATCTCCTCGATCTCGCCGATGTAATCGCCGACGAGGTCCACATCAGTCTGCCGCGCGCCAAGCGAGGGCTGCGCACCCCGCCTGGTGTGCGCGTCCACTTCACCGACCGGTTGATCGACCACCGGCATCGACGCCAGGTGCTCGGCATCCCCGTGACAGGTGTCGAGCGCACCATGACCGACCTGCTGCGCAGCGGCGGATGGACAGAGCAGACCGACCTCGCGATCCGCGAAGCGATCCGACGGGGCCTCACGACCCGCCCGCGGCTGGAGGCGGAGCTGCCTGCCAAGTGGCGCTCGCGGCTCGATACCGCCCTCTATGGGGACACAACGTGAAGTACCGCACGTCGGTGGCGTTCCGCACGGCGCTCGAGGCCAGGCTCAAGGCGGCGCAGCGCGACGGAGTCGGCTTGGCACGACTCCGCAAGCGCGTAGTGTTCGAGCGCGTGGCGATCGACATCGGATTCGCCACAAAGCCCGTACTTGAGCCAGAGGCCATCGCATCTTCCCACCTGCTGGACTTCGCGGATATCTCGCCTGTTTGTGTTCCTACCGTGGCGATCGAGCAGCACGTCGCCGAGAAGCTCCATGCCTACACCCGGACCTATGCAGCGGACACGCCGAGTTCGCGCGTCAAGGACCTCGTCGACCTCGTCGTGATTGCCCATACCACCACGATCGACACCGAGCGCCTCGCGCACGCGATCATGGATATCTTCGACCGGCGCGCCACCCACCCCGTGCCCAACGCAGTTCCGCCTCCCCCCAACGATTGGGAGCCGGGCTGGCGCAAGCTCGCTGCGAGCGTCCCGGCAGACGACGATGTCCACCACGGTCACGCGACCGCCGCCTCGCTCCTTGACCCCATCCTCAACCACGAGCTGACGTCCGGCACGTGGGATCCGGACATTGGTGAGTGGCTCGAGGCGTGACCGCCCCGCCAGCCAGTGCAAACTCCCGCGCCGTCCGCATAGCCAAATGGGAGGAACGCCCACATGGTTGCTGTGGCACGTGGCGCACTCGGCAGTAGGCGGCGAGAACCGTGACAGTGCCGTCATCGGACAGCGCGACGGCGTCCTGCATGTGGGCAGCGCCCCGGACGGTATCCGGCAATCTCATCGGCCTCGAGCGAGCGCCTTTGTCCCGGCTGCGATCCGCTGGACTGCCTCTGTGTCCACGGGAGCGATGCCGGTCTCCTCGCAGCAGGCGGGCTTCTTTCGTCGCACGCTTGGAATGCTGATCCCAAGGCCTCTGTAGAAGCGTTCGTACACGTCGCGCTGGGAGCCGTGGATGTGCCTGCCGACGAGCAGGACCGCGACCTCTTGGGGCGCTGGGAAGCCGACAATCATCCGCCAATCGCGCATCAGATGCAGTGAGCAGAACCTATCGGCCGATTCACCGGAGAGTCGGTAGTCAGCAGCCGCGCATCCGTCAGACGCGAGAGCATCTTCCTTGGAGTCCACGACTTGCTGCACGTCTGCGCGTAACGTCCGGTAGTCCTCTTCGCCGATGGGGGTTCGCCAGACGTCGAACGACGGCCGGCTGGACCTACGCTCGCTTACCGCGCTTCATCTGTCTGGCGGATTCGCGGAAGCGCTCGTCTGCCTGGAGCTCTTCCCACTCCAACCTGCTCATCACGGCGGCCATCAGATCTCGGTTCTGGCCCGCTTCGCGCAGCTCGCGCACGATGTCACGCGTCTGAGTCAGACTCTCCAGCCCGACCCTTTGGGGAGAGCCTTCGAAATCCTCCAGAATGCCTGCCCGTACCCAATCGCGGACCGTCGGGTTTGAGACTCCAAGGACCTGCTCGGCATAGCTGAGAGTTACGGGATCGCTCGCACGGACCATCTGCCATGCGAATTCCTCGAGTTCCGCGGCGGTCTCGGCGTCCCCACGCCCGGCGGCACGCCGGGCCAACTTTCGGGTCTCGTCGAAAGCCATCAACGTCTTGTCGGCATCGAGGTATTCGCGCTTCCGGCCGCGCAGGCCGTGAGCGGGAGCCCGAGGGGGGCTCAGCAGCGCATCGTCGAGCGCAAGGTAGGTGTGGCTGGAACCGCGTCCCATATACCCACCCTAACACGTCACTTTGCATTTTGCTGCGCTTTTCTAAAGTCCTGCGCTCATCTGCGGCCGAACTGGCCGGCGGTGTTGGCTGCGAGCGCAACGTCTTCGTAGGGCGGCGGTGCGCGAGAGCTCTCGCGTGCCAGCCAACGCCGGACGGGGCGTCGTAGGGTCACCCACAAGCCGAGTAAACGCCCACATGGCTGCTGCAGCACGTGGCGCACCCGGCAGTAGGCCGCGAGAACCGTGACGGTGTCGTCATCGGCCAGTGCGACGGCGTCCTGCATGTGGGCTGCGCCCCGAACGGCGCCAAGCGTCAGCATTCGCGAAGTGCCAGCTGGTTCGCGGCGCCCTCTATTGCCCGGCGGTGACGTGCCGGCTGTAGCGCCGTCAGCTCGTCGTATACCATTCGACGTATCGACCACACGCCTGCCTGAGCGGCACGACGCGGATCGGCTCATCCGGTGTGGCGACAAGCGCGTTGATGGCGCCGGCGACGGGTGGGGCGAACAGTGGATCCTGCGGGTGAAAGGTGACGGTGATTGGCGCATTCCCCTTGACTGTGATGGAGCCCACCGGCCAGCGCATGCCAGGGCGATCGAGGTTGGCCGGCAGGGTGGTGTGCAGGCCAGGGGCAGTCACTTCGATCGGATGCGGACTGGTGTAAGGGGCGGACAGCCACCATGAGCCGGGTTTGAGCCGCAGTTGCACACTGGCGGTTTCGCCGGGCAGCGGGGCTGGCGCAGGAACGACGACGTTTGGCTGGCGCAGAGCAGCCTCGCCGCTGGTGTGCGCGAGTCCCCGACCCTTGGCGGTGGCGCAGTCGAGCACGGCGCCAGGTTCCTGACCCGGCGCCAGGGTCTGGCGTTCGGGGGTGGGCCCCCGCCGTTCCCACACCTCGTAGTAATGGCTGGTTCGGATCAGCTTTATGTTGCTGGGAGGCTGATTGGCGGCGGGATCACGGGTGGTGACGATGTAGCGATAGTGGTCGAGCGTTGCGGGCTGGATGTCATCGAATTCGAGCGCCTCCCCGGGCACCCACTTCTTCTGTGGTCGCAACGCGACTACTGGATTCTGTTCTTCTTCCGGGTTAGGCTGGGCCACCGGCGTGCCGGCGAGCTCCCACTTTATGAAGTTGTCCCAGCCAAGAAATAGCGTGGACGAGCGCCCAAGCATCGGCTCCAAACTTCGCAGGTCATCGACGTGGGCGGTCGGCCCAACGTAGGCGTAGCGCAGCGCTTCGACGCTGGTGCCAAGCACCGCCCAGCCCAGCAGCCCCGCTACGCCCACTCGCAGCATTCCCACCGATGAGAGCCACGATTCGCCAGGGCGCAGCTCCACTAGCCAGCGCGTGGCCATGAGCATGATCAGCGGCGCGAGGATCATGAGCGCCTTGGCTGCGACGTAGGGCGACTGATCGCTGTTCGAGTAAATCCAGATCGCCAACGCCACACCGACGGCCATCGGCACAGCAAGGCCACCCCGACGTAGCCACCAGATCCCGCCAGCCACCGCCAAGATTAGGCCAAAGGCCGCATACATGCCCACATGGAAGGCATCTGCTGGTGGCTGGCGGAAATCCGCGACATCCCACATCCCAAAAACCTTCCAGAAGGAAACGGGGCCTAGGAGGTTTCCTAGGGCAGAGATTGGAATACCCCCACCGCTGCCCGTGCTGCTCTCGTAGTACTTCACAAGCCGCGGCAGCTGAGGCACGATCAACACCAGCAGTACACCGAGCGCGATGACCGCAGGTATTACAGCGTCGCGCAGTCCCGCGATCAGCGGCCGAAGTGAGCCGCTGTGCCACAGCAACTGGGCGCCGAGCGCCGCCAGCCACAGCCCGAGCATGGCCAGCAGCCACGGCAAACCCGCGACTGAGTAGACCGACAGCGATCCTCCCCCGATCAGCGCGAGAGGCACCCAGCGAAAGGGCCTATGCCGCTCATCCCGGCCCATATCCTCAAGGCCAAGCGCGAATCCGAGGACGAACAGCGCCTGCATGATCTCCTTGAATGAGCCCTCAGCATAATACCCGGCCACCATGAACGTCAGCGCGCTCAGACTTGCGACAAACGTTTTTCCGACCCACCCGATCCGTCTCAGTGCCACAAGCGTGGTCCAGGCCAGTAGGATCGGGAGCGCCATGGTCTCGCCCGCGAAGGCGAAGTCGACGCGCATCCCTGTGGCCTGCGCGAGCACAGCGCATAGGGCGTGAGGTCCTATCGGATAGCCAGCATCAAGGCTGGTGACGTTCGCCACAGACGGCGATCGGATCGCTTCGGCCCACAGCAGGTGAGCGTGCATATCGTTGTCAAATGACACCCCAAGTGTTCCCCCACGCCCGCTGGCTAGGAAAGGAAGCAGTGCGAGGAAGAACACCGGTGCCGCGGTCAGTAGGTCAGCCACCGGGGGTCGCTGCTCGGGCTCGCGGATGAGAAGCGCGGCCCCCGCGAGGACTAGAACAAGCAGCACCACGGCCATCGTGGTCGCGTGCCCCGGCACGTGGATCGCTGGGATCGACAGCATCATCAGCAGCGCCAGGCCGACGGGTGCCGCCAGGAAGGTCCAGGTGCGTGCCCCGCACAGACGGCAGGCGGCTTGGCCTAGACTCAGTGCGCCGACGCACGTGAGGGTGGCGGCGACGATCAGGGCGAGCACGCGGGTAGGATAGAGAGCGTCCCGGCTGCCCGCGTGCACGATCTGGCAGTGCTCGTCTGTGGGCGGGGCCAGCACCAGCCTCTATACCCTCCGCGGGGTTCTTTACTCTGCAACCCTATGACCGACGACAGAGTCCTCATCGTAATCCCCGCCTATAACGAGCAAGCGCGCGTCGGAGCCGTCGTTGCAGGTGTTCGCAGGGTTCTGCCCCAGGCAGATGCTCTGGTTGTCGATGACGGCTCCTCCGACGGCACCTCGCTAGCCGCAAAGCGAGCTGGCGCTGAAGTGATCCGCCTGCCGGTGAACCTTGGTTATGGCGCTGCGCTGCAGACCGGCTACAAGTGGGCGGTTCGACGTGGCTATCCCCTAGTAGGTCAGCTGGATGCCGATGGCCAACACTCGCCCGAGCATCTGCCGGCCATGTTCGAGGAGCTCCTTAACAACCACAACCGGGCCGATGTCGTGATCGGGTCGCGCTTCCTCTAACCGTGACGGCCACTACCGCCCGTCCGCGGCACGCAAGGTCGGTATCGCATTGTTTTCTCGTGTTGCCTCCCTGATCATGTGTCAGCATATAACCGACCCCACCTCGGGATTGCAGGTGATGCGTCTCCCTGTGGCGCGGTTCTTCTGCTCAGAGGTGTATCCATCCGACTATCCAGACGCTGACATCCTCATCCTTCTGCACCGCTCCGGCTTTCGTGTGCGTGAGGTGGCAGTGCAGATGAGCCCACCTGTGGGGAAGTCGATGCACAGCGGCCACCACAGTCTCTACTACATGTACAAGATGTGGCTGTCTATCCTTGTGACGTTGCTGCGCCGCCCCATAGTTCACGGCTAGGCCCATGCGTATCAGGCTGATCACGATTTTCGCGGCTGTAGCCATCCTGATCCTGATCATCGAGCTCGTGCGGCGACGCAAGCTCAAGGAGGAGTACTCGCTGCTGTGGGTCCTGACAGCAGCCTTGCTGGTCGTGCTCTCGATTTGGTATGGCCTACTGGTCAAGGTGACGCATTTGGTCGGCGGAACCGTTCCAAGCAGCACGCTGTTCTTCTTCGGGCTTGTCTTCGTCGTGTCGCTGCTGCTGCATTTCTCCGTTCGCATCAGCCTGCTTGAGCGGCGCATCACTGCCCTTGTTCAGGAGATTGGGCTGCTCGCCCTCGAGAGCCGGAGTGATGGGCCGGATGTTGCTGAGGCTCAGCGTGGTGGGCCGCCCGACGCCTCGACCAACTGACACGCAAGCGCGATGAAGCTGCGCGCGCTGGCGCTGCGGTCGAAGCGCTCCACCGCCTCCGCCCGCGCTGCCTCACCCAACCGCGCGCGCAGCGCCGGGTCGGCAAGCAGCGCATCGAGCGCTCCCCGCAAGGCCGCCACATCCGCCGCGGGTACGAGCAGCGCGCTACGGCCGTCGCTCACCACCTCGGGTGTGCCGCCCACGTTGCTGGCCACGATGCTGCGCCCCAACAGCGCTGCCTCCAGGATCGACGTGGGCAGCCCCTCGGTGTAGCTGGGGTTGACGATCACGGCCGAAGCGCGGATCAGCTCCAGCGCCCGCTCTTCCGGCTGGTAGCCCGTGAACATACAGCGAGCTTGCAGGCCGCGCGCGGCGCAGAGGGCTTCCAGCTCGGCGCGGCGCGGGCCGTCACCGACGACGCACAGCAACGCCTCCTCGTGCTCCAGCCCCGCAAACGCCTCGATTAGGTCCGCCACTCCCTTGCCGTCGATCAAGCGGCCCACGAACGTCGCTATGGGTCTGCCCGCCGACCAGGCCACGAGCTCCGGGCACGGCCGCACCATGTCGTAGCGCGCGTGGTCCACGCCGCGGTAGATCACCGTGGCCTCGCGTCCCGCGAGCTCCCGCACGAAGCCGGCTGCTGCCCGCGAGATCGCCACCACCGCCTGCGCGTGGCGTAACACGAGCCGCCCCAAGGTGAGGTCGTAGAGGCGCGCTGCCGTGCTGTACGCACGCGAGCCGAGGTGCACGTAGTCCGAGCCGTGCTCGACGTGGATCAGCGGCAGTCTCGCGGCCCGGCTGTAGGCCAGCGCGGCAAGGGAGCTGAGGAAGAAGCGCGTGTGGCACACCACCACGTCGTGCTTGCGCCGGTTCAAAGCGACTCGCAGCGCGTGGGCGAAGCCTCGCTGCCAGGGTGCTGGGCACGGGAAGTTGGGGATCAGGTCGAACGCGGGATAGCGCACCACGCGGTAGTCCGGCGCCAACTGTTCGAAGGGCAGCCCATCCGGCGGCATGCGCGGCGTCAACACTGTGATCGCCTCGACCAGATCCAAGCGGATCAGCTCTGCGTTGAGATCGCGCACGTATCCCTCCAGCCCCCCCACATGGGGCGGGAAGTAGGGGCTGAGGATCAGCAGCCTCATCCTCGCCTGGCGCACTTGGGATGATGGTTGGGCATGTCTCAGCCGTCCTCTGCCGCCCCGCCGCGCTACCGCGCGCGGCACATGCGCTTCGACGTCCTCGTCACGGTTGGCGGCAAGGTGCTGTTCGTCGCCCTGGGCGGGCTCACCACGGTGCTGATCGCTCGCCATTTGGGGCCCACAGGCCAGGGCGTTTTCGCGGTGTCGTTCAACCTGACCTTGATCCTCGTGCAGTTGGGCAGTTCCGGTCTGAGCGTAGCCGCCCCGACGCTTGTGGCGCGTGACAGTCGCTTGACAGGCGCCATCATCACAAACTCGCTACTGCTGGCGCTAGGCGGCGGCCTGCTGCTGATCGTGGGCTCGCTGCTCCTCAAGGCGCTGGCCCCCGGCGCCCTCCCGGGCCTCACCTGGACCGAGCTCGGCATCACGCTCGCCGCCTTGCCGGCCGCGCTGGCGACGATGTTTATGCAGGCGGTGCTCCAAGGGCAGGGACGAATGGTCGCTTTCGGGGCCATCGATATCTCCCAGGCCACTATCACCCTTGGCGGCCTTTTGGTCGCCATCTTCGCCTTCGACGTCGGCCTTGTCGGCGTGCTCCTCGTCATCACCGTCACCCGGTATCTGCTGCTGCTGATCGCGCTCGCCATGCTCCGGCGGGAGGCGTTTCCCCCGGCCCGCCCCGAGCGAATACTGCTGCGGCGTATGCTCACGTTCGGTGCGCGCGTGTATGCCGTCGGGCTGGTCACGTTTCTTCTGATCCGCCTCGACCTGCTGCTCGTCAACAGCATCCTCGGCCAGCGCCCGGCCGGCCTCTATTCGCTTGCCGGCTACATATCGGAGGCGCTCACCGTCATTCCCAGCATCGTCGCCGTCAACATGGTGGCGCGGCTGGCGCGGCACCATGATCCGAACATCTCAGCGCAGGTCTTCCGCACCGTCCTCTTGTTCTACGGCAGCCTCTGTCTGCTCTCGCTCCCTGCCGTCGCTATCGGTCTGCCGCGGCTCTATGGCAGCGCCTACCAGGACTCCGTCGAACTCTACCTCTGGCTTGCCCCGGGCATTTTCTTCCTTGGGCTGCTCAGCGTCATCGGTATTCACTTCTCCGTGCGTGGCTACCCTCCCCTCCTGGTCGCCGCCTGGATCGCCGGACTCGCGCTCGACATCGCCCTGAATGTCGTGCTGCTGGGGCCGCTGGGCCTCTTTATCGCCCCGCTCTCCTCGACGGTCGCCTACGGGCTCGTGCTCGCCGCGCACATTGGGCGTTTCGCGCGCGAGATGGGGGGGTGGCGTGAGCTGATGCCGCGCATCGCCGACATCACAGCGCTGCTCGACCGGCGCACCGCAGAGCGCCCAGCCTAGCCCGCCGGAAGCGGCCCAGGCATCCGCGACGTGATAGATACCGTTGCGTGAGTTCCAACGCCGGAGACAAACTCGCCACGCCTATCGCGCGCGCGGAACCCATGCAAACGCTCGCCTCCGTCGCGGTCATCATTCCCTGCTTCAACGACGGTGCGACGATCGGCGAAGCCGTCCGCTCGGCACAGGCCCAGTTGCGCCTTGACGAATTGATCGTCATTGATGACGGCTCTACCGATCACGCCACGCTGGAGATCTTGAATGCGCTTGCGGCCGAGGCTGTAACCGTCGTGCATCGGCTCAACGGAGGCCCCGGGGCTGCGCGCATGAGCGGTGTACGGGTCAGCCAGGCAGACTACATTCTTGCTCTCGATGCAGACGATCGGTTGCTGCCCGGGGCTCTTGACGCGTTGGCCGAGGTGCTCGACCAAGATGAAGATGTTGCGATCGTCTGGGGCGACTACCAGCTCTTTGGCGACCGCAGCTACCGCCAGCGGACGGCCTCCGTACTGGACCCCTGGCAGATCAGCTACCAGGACGACCTTCCGGTTACAGCGCTGATCCGTCGCTCGGCGCTGCTAGCAGCCGGGGGTTGGGGGGAAATCGGAGGCTACGAGGACTGGAGTCTGTGGATGGGCCTTGCCGAATGCTCTGCCGAGGGCAAGCGAGTGGATTTCGTGGTCTACGAATACCGGCAGCACGGCGTGCGCAGTGGGAGCGAATTCGCAGCCCACCATAAGGAGAACTATGCGCGGCTGCGCAGCCGCCATTCCGCGCTGTTTGCTCACCGTATGGCTGCGTGGCGCCGCTCGCGCGCACCTCTAGCTCTACGGCTTGCGCTGCCCGTGATCTTCGCTCTGCCGATCAGTGCCAACCGCCGCCGCCTGCTCGCAGGAGCCGCCTGCCACCTGGCTCACCGCCGCGGCGCCCGACTGCTCCTTCGCCGTGCGCGAGTCGAGGGACTAACAGTGGCGTCAGCCAAAGACTCTCGCTGATAGCGTTCCTCTCCGCATGGGCACCATCGACCGCAGGCTTGCTGCCGACCTTCGCGACCGACTGGCGCTGGGCCGCGCCGTTGAGACCGGCACATTCCGCGGCGCCACCGCTCGCCCGTGACACTCTCTGAGTCTGCACTGCGACGTGCTCGCGCAGCGGCGCCAAACCTGCCTCCGATCGTCCCCGAGCTGGGGGTACGTCTCTTGCGGGCCACAGCGGTGCCTGGTGGTCTCGTGCGCTTCCTCGGGGATCGCCGGAAATACCGTGACATGCCGAGTGCTGAGGCTTTGCGTTGGCGCGATGTCTTCCCCAAGCTGGCTGATCGGGTCGGTTACTCACCATACGACTCCCACTATTTTCACCAGGATATTTGGGCGGCGTGCCGGGTCGCCGAGCTAGCGTCCGAGCGCCATGTTGACGTTGGGTCCCGTGTAGATCTGGTCGGTTTTCTCACATCTCTTGCCAACGTCACCTACGTCGATATACGCCCGCTGGAGGCCGAGGTCGAGAGGTTGGAGTCGATTGCAGGCTCGGTGTTGGCCCTGCCTTTCGCCGATCGGTCGCTGGAGTCGGTGAGCTGTCTGCACGTAGCGGAGCACATCGGCCTCGGCCGGTATGGAGACCAGCTCGACCCGTTGGGTACTCGCAAGGCGGCCACCGAGCTTCAACGCGTACTTCAAACGGGCGGACAGTTGCTGTTCTCGGTCCCCGTGGGACGTCCACGCGTCTGCTTCAACGCGCATCGTATTCATGATCCGAGCGAGGTTGTGGATATGTTCGGCGAACTTGACCTGACTGAGTTCTCATGCATTGACGATTCCGGGGTCTTTATGCGGAATCGTGTCCCCGCAGAGTTGGCAAGCGCTTCGTACGCATGCGGCCTCTATCGCTTTGTCCGGCCTGTATAACGCTGAGGTGCGGCCTTTGCGGTGGTCCTCGGGCGAGGCGCCTACTACCTTCCCCGCAAACGTTCACGCATCCGCCAGTACCTAGTGGCCCAGCGCCACGCCGCGGTCGAGCGCATTGCGGCGATCTGCACTTCGAGCCCACCGACCCTGTTCCTGGCGGCTCGGCGTGGTCGGGCGGCGAGGGGTACGCCTGGGGAGGTGCTCTCAGGCACACGTTCAAGCAGGATGTAGTCTTGGACGCCGAGCGCCCCGCCGGGCGCATAGCCGCGGATCTCAAACCATTTCCCCCAGTGCTCGAACACATACCACGGTGCGTGATAGGTGTTTTGGTACCAATCCGGCAGTGGGAAGTCTGGAGCTATGACGCCGTCCATGTAAACGATGCCCTCGCTCTCGAGGCGTTCGCGAATGTCCCACGGATCCTCGCCGAGTGCGACTTCTCCGTGCGTGCTGAGCACCAGAAAGCCACCCGGCTGGGTGACTCGGTGCAACTCCGCCAGCCAGGCGTCCTGACGCCGCTCGTCGATGTGCGTGAAGACGCTGTGGTTGAAGATGAGGTCGAACGCACCGTCGGCGAACGGCAGCGGCGGGTCGCCGTCGTTCACACTCAGCTCGGCATACGGAATGTGCTCGCGACACCACGCGATGGCTTCAGCGTCGATGTCGGTCCCGTGGAGCGTACGCATTTGCCCCAACTCCTCCATCCACAGGAGCATCCGCCCGCAGCCGCACCCAAAATCCAGAATCGACGCGAAGGAATCAAATGAGCGACCGGCGATCGCGAGCGTGCGCTCGATCTCGCGGACCGATTCTTGACCCGACCAATAGAACCAGGTGTGATCCGGTCCGCCGACCACGCGCGCGATGAGGTCATCGCCCGGATTGGCCATGCTGGCAGCCTCGGGCGGCATCGAAGCTTGTGGCACGCCTCCAATCATACGCGCCGAGTGGCGCCGGAGCGTCCCGACGCACTAGGCTGCAGGCTACCATGGATGCCCGCGTCCGTTACATAGAGCTTCTCAAGCGCAGCCTTATCGACGTCCTGGGGCCGACCACGACGCGTGCGGTGGCTCAGCCGGACGGCGATGTTCAAATCGAGAGCGTGCCCGAGACGGAGCGCGACGAGCGCCTTGTGGGCCGCGACTGGCCTGCGAACGGGACGACGATGGTCGGTCTCGCCCGCCTGACGAACCTACAGCGCTGTATCGAGACGGTGCTTGACGACGGCGTGCCGGGCGATCTGATCGAAACCGGAGTGTGGCGCGGCGGAGCGACGATTTTCACGCGCGCCCTCCTCGACATCCACGGCGGCGTCGAGCGACTCATGTGGGCGGCGGACTCCTTCGCCGGCCTGCCCGAGCCTGATCCCATGTTGTACCCGGCCGACGAAGGCGATTTGCACCACACGGTTCACTATTTGGCTGTTTCGTTGGAGGAAGTCGAACGCAACTTTTCGCGCTACGGGGTATCGACCGAGCATGTGCGCTTTCTTGCCGGCTGGTTCCGCGATACGCTTCCGACCGTGATCGGTGAGAGGTGGTCGCTGATCAGATTGGATGGCGACATGTACGAGTCGACGATGCTCGGTTTGGAGTGTCTCTATCCACACCTCTCTCCCGGTGGCTTTGTGATCGTGGACGACTACGGCGCAATTGATGTGTGTAGACGTGCAGTTGATGATTTTCGCAGCCGCAACGACATCGCCGAGGAACTTGAGTGGATCGATTGGACAGGCGTATGCTGGAGAAAGGCGGCAAGCTGAGGGTGGTGTCCTCCATGACCATCGCGCCGGAGCCGCTTGCACTCAAGCGTGCAATCGTTGGCGGTGCTTCTACCTACCCATCCGCGGCAGCGGCGTAGATCTCCCTCAACGTCTCCCGGCGTCGCTCGATCGAGAAGCGCCCGGAGCGCACCTCCTCCAGGGCGCCCGCTGCGAGCCGGCCGTGCAGGTCGGGGTCTTCGATCAGCTTCGTCAGTGCCGTCGCCACCCCTGTGACGTAGACGTCGCTCGGTTCGCCCAGGGCCCGCAGGAAGCGCCGCGGCGGGGGCAGGGAGTGGGGGAAGCGGCAGGCTGTGTCATCTCCGTAGAGGGTGTTCTCAGGCGCGAACAGCAGACCCGTGTGGCCGTCCCGTACGAGCTCGTTGAGCGCCAGGTGCCCCGGCGCGATCACTGGCAGCCCGTGCGCCATGGCCTCCAATACCACGTACCCGAAGGTGTCCATGTGGCTCGGGAACAGCAGGACATCCGCTTGCGCGTACAGACGCCTGACGACATCGGCTCCGCCCGGGCGGTGGAGCGTCACCGCCGGGTCGCCCTCCAGGCGTGAGCGCCACTCGGCGGGCGTGTAGCTGAGCAGGTCCAGGTGCACCGCGTGGGTCTTCGCCAGGCGCTGGACCGCGCGGATCGCCTCGACGGCGCCCTTCTCGTAGAACACGGTGCCCACGAACAGCACCCGCAGCGCACTCGTGGACCGTTGCCGCGGCTGCTCCACGGCCGGCCGGATCGCCGGGTATACGACTCGGGTACGCGCGTCCAGGCGGGCGTGGGCGTCTGCTCCCAGCGAGCGATACAGGCTCTGGCGGGCTGCCTTGCTCCAGGGCAGCAGGAAGCGCAGCCGCTCATCGCACAGAGCGTGCAGCAGCCAGGCTCGAGCCCAGGGTCGGGCGAGCGCGGCACGCTGATAGAGCACGAACAGTTCGGCGTGCTCAAAATCGAGCACGTATGGCAGCGGCGAGTTGCGCAGCAGTCGCTCGCAGGAGTGGATGAGCGTCGCCTCGGGCTTGCCGCCCGCGCCCACCGTATGCACATAACCCACGCTTGAGAGCGCTCTCAGGGCGACCCGTTCGGCCAGATCGCGTGCCGGCGCGACGCGCGAGCGCTGCTCGATGACGCGCTTCGTCGGCGTCGTGTCGTCGCTCAGCGCGGGGTGCTCGGAGACGTAGCGGAAACCCTCCGGCACCGCATGGAGCTGCTCGCGGTAGATCGGGTGCACGAAGCGCCCGAAGTTGAGCTGTACGCGCCGCTCGCTCAGCTGCGTGTGCGCCTTCTGCGCGATCGTCTTCCCGAACGCCGCCTGTGCACCTGAGCGAGCCTCACCGCGCCAGCGCCGTCCACTGCTCGACGTTGTGCTCGTAGATGTCCCGCAGCACCTCCTCGATCCCGAACGTCAGCTGCCACTGCGGGTGGTCGGCCTTGAACTGGTCGAGGTCGCTGATCCACCAGCGGTGATCCCCGATACGGGCCTGCTCGGAGAGCGTCCAGTCGAGCTCTCGGCCGGCGATCTGCTGGCAGAGGTCGATCGCCTCCAGCATCGATACGTTCGACTCGCGTCCTCCTCCGAGGTTGTAGACGGCGGCGGGACGCGGAGCCGCGTGGAAGGCGGCGAAGGCGCGGACGACGTCGTGGGCGTGGATGTTGTCGCGGACCTGCTTGCCGCCGTAGCCGAAGATCGTGTAGGGGGTGCCCGTGACCGTGCACCTCATCAGGTAGGCGAGAAAGCCGTGCAGCTGCGCGCCGGCGTGCTGCGGTCCCGTCAGGCAGCCGCCGCGGAAGCACACGGTGGGCATCTGGAAGTAGCGGCCGTACTCCTGCACGAGCAGGTCGGCGGCGACCTTGGAGACTCCGAACAGCGAGTGGGTGGTCAGGTCGATCGACATCTCGGTGTCGATCCCCCCATGCCAGCGGTGCCCCTCGGGAAGCTCCAGGCGCGTGTCGAGCTCCAGCAGCGGAAGATGGTTGGGCCGGTCGCCATACACCTTGTTCGTCGAGGTGAAGATGAAGGTCGCGTCGGGCGCGTGCTCGCGGGCGGCCTGCAGCAGGTTGAGGGTGCCGTTGGCGTTGACCGTGAAGTCCGTCTGCGGATCGGAGGCCGCCCAATCGTGCGAGGGTTGCGCCGCTGTGTGGACGACCAGCTCGATGTTCTTTGCGTGGCGAGCAAACAGAGCCATGATCCCCTCGGCGTCGCGGATGTCCAGCTGCTCGGAGCGAAACCCCTCGACCTCCTCGGTGAGGCGCTCGGACGTTGCGGCCGTGGATGCCTCGGGGCCAAAGAAGCGGGCGCGCATGTCGTTCTCCACGCCGACCACGTCGAGGCCCTGTGTGGCGAAGAAGCGGACCGACTCGGAGCCGATCAGCCCTCCTGAGCCTGTGACGATCGCGACTCCCACCGACGCTATTTTCCCCGGACGCGTGCTCGCATCCGCCAGTATCGGGTCGCCCATCGCCACGCGACAGTTGAGCGCATAGCGGCGATCTGCGCTTCGAGCTCGCCAACCCTGTCCTTGGCGCCATCGTGCTGTGGTGCAGCTTCCCCGCGGTTGGCGCGCACAGTGTCGAGCTGGGCTAAGACCAGCTCTCGGGCGGCGCGCACGGCGTTCAACTCGTGCATTACTGTCTCGTGATCGGCGCTCAGCGCGATGGCTTCAGCCGACAATTGCGCAACATTGTGCTGTAGCGCCGTGACCTCGCGAGCCTCACCGGGCTCCGGGGTTCGCAGATCATCTTCGGTCAACTCCACCTCGCGCTTACGCAGCACTATCAGCCCATGCGTGGATTCGTCTCCGTCTTCGACACGCTCGAACTCAAACGCCCGACCCCAGTGTGTGCGCAGCCACCACTCCGAATGCTGTACCGACGGGCCGCCGTGGTCCCAGGGTCGCCAGGGGTGCAGGATGTTCATGCCGATGCGATCAGCGTTCCACTCCTCCCCCGCGATCGTCTCAGACATCCCGCGTCCCAAGAAGGTGCATATAAAACGACCACCGGGCCGCAGCACGCGGTGAATTTCCAGCAGCCAGCCGGCCCAGTGCTCGGTCAGATGTGTGAACACCGAGATCGCGAGTGCCAAGTCGATGTGATCGTCGGGTAACGGGAGGCCCGGCTCCTCGCCACAGACGAACACGTTCAGCGGCGGGCTGAAGTTCTCCCGTAGCCAGTTGATACTCGGTTCGTCGATGTCGCAGCCGATGAACTCGCAGTCCTCCGCCTCGCCTATGAAGTGTCGCAGTAATTTGCCCGGACCACAGCCAAAGTCCAGTACACGCCTCCCGTCCGAGAACCAGTCGGAGCCTTGTAGGCTGATGATCATCTGGCGCAGGTTCTCGCCCATGGCATCAAAACTCCCAACCGGGTCGTTCTGATCGAGTACGCCGACGCGACGCGCAAGCTCGGCGGGGGGAAGCGGTAGATCACCCACGGCGTGCAAGCTATCGAATCTCGATTTCGGGGGTAAGGAGCTACCGGCCGGTGGCATCGCCACGTGCGGATCGTCGCGGTTGCCGAATGCCACGAAGTCGTTGAGCGGCACCGGTCGACACTGGCTCTGCATTATAGGAGGCGGCAGCCGAGGCAACCCGTCAACGCCGCGGCTCGCTCATCGCCATCGTCGCTTCCAGGTCGGTGCCGATCGCACGTCGCTGGTGACCACCTCGGCTCTTTCGGACCACCCGCATCAACACGTTCTCCAGCTGGCGCCTGCACGCCTCGTCGCCGATCCAGTCGCTCGCTCGGATACCCCGCCTCAGCCTCTCAAGGCGTGAGCGGTCGGCATCCATCGCCTGCAGAATCGCGGCCAGCTCGCTTGTTGCGCCAGGCGCGAACAGCAATCCGTTCTCACCCTCCCTGATGGCCTCGGGCAGCGCTCCTATGCGCGATGCGATCACGGGCACCCCGCACGCCAGCGCCTCTCGCACCGCGATCGAGAAGCTTTCCCGCCACACGGACGGCACGACAACAAGATCGACGCCCGCAAGCAGGGCCGGAAGCAGCTTGTGCTCGTACGCTCCGTACATCCGCAGCTCTAGCCCGTCAACCGCGTTTGCGGCCTGCCGCACCTCATCCGCGTATGGTCTTGTCACCGAGCCGATCACCGTGTAACGGACGCCCGCAAGATGGGCCTTTCGAAGCGCCTCGATCACAACATGCTGTCCCTTATGGGGGGTAACCGTCCCGAGCGACACGATCTGCAGGGGTGCATTGGACCCTCGCGTAGGATTCACATACGTGCCGGTCAACGTTTCCTTCCACTCTGGCAAGGCGCAGTGGATTACATTGACTCGCTCTCGTGGCACCCCGAGGTCACAAAAAAGGTCGGCCACGAAGTTTGATGGGCAAACGAACTCGTCTGCGTGTCGCAGGGCCAGCCCAAACAAGTGCGTCCGCCAAACCCAGCGACCCTTCTCTTCTGTGTCACCCGAAAAGCAATGCGCTTCGCAGCTCTTGCCGCCATGTGGTCCGCTGCACAGTTCCCCCGATACCCGTTCGAGACGCGCCCGCTCACACACCTGGTAGTAGTCATGGAGTTGCATCACCACTGGTATGTCCCATCGTTTCGCGATCAATACATATCGCGGGGAGTGGTCCATCAGGTGGGCGACGACCACCACGTCCGGCAGCACCTCGAGCAGGACACGCTCGAAAATTACGTCCAGGCGATCCAGGTAAGAACCGTCTATCCCCCCCCTGGGACCAGTGATCGTTAGAACATCTATGCCGTCGTGCCGACGCCGGTCGATGCCAGGGAGTGGAGGAGCACCGGTCAGGCGCCGAGAAAGGACGGTCACGCGATGGCCGGCCGCTGCGAGTGTACGGGCGTTATGCTCGGTGACGCGCTCCACGTCGGCGACCCCGAATGGGGGGTAGGAGTGCGTCACACAGAGGATACGCATGCTCAACCTGCCTGCTTGGCCCGACTCACGCCGGAGAACGTGGCGATGACCTCCTCGGGCAGGGTGGCGTGGTTCATCCCGAGCCACTGACCGACGACCTGCGAGGCGCGCCGCAGGACTGAGGCAACCTGCCAGCGGCGCAGCTCCTCGTCGGCCAGGTGAAGATCGGTATCCAGGTATCTCCAGTCATCGGCGACAAGCGCTTCGATCCGCGGCAGGATCTCGCGCTCGTGCATGAGTCTGCCCACGATCTCGCTGTTGGCCACACCGTCGTCGAGATTGCGCCCCAGCAGCTCTTGTGGCGAGTAATTGTGTGAGTGATAAACGACCGAAGCCGGTTCATGTAGCAGAGCCCAACCCTCCTCGATTACCTCTCGCGCCCACAGCAGATCCTCCCCGAGTGTCGCCACTGCGCGGAAGGGGATCTGGCGGAAGACATCGGCGCGGATGGCGCAGCCGACGGTGTGGAAGTTCAGAAACACCCGCCGCTCCTCGGCGCCCATCTCACGGTAGTCGCCCCAATCGTCAATCGCTTTGCGCGACCTCACCTTCGACCAGCTCAGCTCGCGTAACCCGTCGCGCCTGGTCAACAGGTCGGCGTGCGGGTGGGGCACGATCCGGCTGCACACGCCGGCCAGCTCGGGATCCTCGTCGAGGTTCCTCAACAGCGGAGCCAGCCAGCGATCGTCGGTTGGGCGGCCGCGACCGCTCAGAAAGAGCAGCACCTCGCCGCGGGCGTGCAGCGCCGCCGCGTTGCGCGTTAGCCCATGGTTGAAGTCGGCGGGATCGATCGACAGCACCGTGGCTCCAAACCTGGTCAGCTCCGCGACGGTCTCGTCGCTGGAGCCGGAGTCCACGGCCACGATCTCCAAGCTTGCGCTGGCTTTTTGGGCAAGAATCAGGGGCAGCAACTCGCGCACGTCGCCCGCCTGGTTCTTGACGGGCAGGATGACCGACACCAGACGCTGCGGCCTGCTGCCTCCCAGCCGATGGACGGTTCCCGGGACGACCAACTCGGCCGTCGAGGTGGCGAGCGGCGGGGGTGAGCCCCAACCGCGCTCGTGCTTGAGGCGATCGCGGTGCTCGACCCGTATTTGGGCGGCGATCGCCTCCTGCAGTTCCGCGCTCCTGATGCTCAGCAGGCGCTCGAGGCCGACGAGTGGCTCGCCGTCTCGTCGCACGGCCGCAAGGTATGGCGAGACGCCCAGCGTCATCGGATAGTGGCTGCCGTACTGGACCGTGAGCACTCCATCCGCAAGGAAGTGCTGAAACTCGTCCGGCTGCACACGCGAGCGCCAACGCTGATCGTACAGCCGCTCGTTTTCGCCGGCCGGCTCGGGTCCATCGGGCCAGCGGGTAACTGACTCCAGGTGATACACCACGCTGGTCGGCGCATACCGCACTTCTCGATCGCGCGCGCCGAGTCGCAGGCACAGGTCGATGTCCTCGTAGCCGTTGAGGAACGCTGTGTCGAATCCCCCCAAGGCCGCGAACTCGGATTGCTTCACCAACATGCATGCGGCGGTCACGGCGGCCACCCGTTTGGGTTGCGTCACCGCGGGGTGCTCGCCAGGAAAAAGTGTGTACAGGTGACGCGGCCATCCGTCGAGCCCGATGGCCACGCCCGCATGCTGAATGGCGCCATTTGGGTACAGCAGCCGCGCTCCGATCGCTGCGGCATTGGGGTGCAGCTCCGCCTCGCGCACCAACGCGTCCAGCCAGCCCGACAACGGCAGCGTATCGTTGTTGAGAAAAGTGAGATAATCGCAATGGCTGGCCTCGGCGGCGCCGGTATTGCACGCCACGGAGAAACCGCTGTTTTGCGCCAGGCGCATCAGGCGCAGACGACCGTCTTCCTCAGGAAGCCCGTCCAGCCCGTCCCGACCGGAGCCGTCGTCGACTACGATGATCCGCCAGTCGCACTCGGTCGGCGGACTCTCAAGGATGGCGGCGACGCATGCGCGGGTTAGGGTTGCGCCTCGGTAGGTTGGAATGATGATCGCGCAGGCCGGCTTGCCCGCCTGCGAGCGACGGTCATCGCCCATCTAATCCTCGTTGCCCGGGAGCGCCGCGTTGTAGCCCGCGACGCGACGGGCGCGCAGCCAGCGCAGCGGGGGGAGGCGTGAGATGCTGTGCCACATGCGTACCGGGAGGCTCTGCGCGATCCGCTCCAGCCTCACGCGAAGCTGCGCGATCTCACCGTCCCGTATTGCGATGATCTCCTTGGCCTCCGCGTGCGCCTTCCACAGCTCTGCCAACTGCTCTTCCGCTTGCTCCAGGCGATCGCCGGTATGGGTCAGTTGGCGCAGCTCTTCGTCGCGCCGCAGTGCGAGATCGTGTGCGTCGATGAGCGCCATGCGAATCTCACCCTCGCGCACGGTGATCGCCGTGAGCGCCTCGCGCAGCTGCGCGTTCTCGGATTCGCGTGCAGCCAAAGCGTTCTGCAGATCGGCGCGCTCGCGCGCCATCGAGCGCATTAGCTCCTGGAAGCGCGAGAGCCCCGGGCGACCCAGTGGCAGCGCCTTGAAGATGAACTGGTATGTCCGCGCGTCGACATCGCGCCGCAACGCGTCCATCAGCTCATCCGGGACGGCGGACGTGTCGAATGCGACCTCGGAGGCCTCGACGTCCAACTCCTGCCGGTGCATCTCGACCACCGCCAGCCCTACCTCGTCGAACATAGCTTCCATGCTCTCCCTCGTGAAGAAGCGCAGATGTGTGCTGTCCAGCAGCCCCAGCCTGCGATAGGTGAACTTTCCTTCCAGCAGAGCCAAGCGCACGCTTGCATGCGCGACGTTGGGCAGCGATACCACGAAGTATCCCTCCGGTCGCAAAAACGCCGACAGCGTCCGCAGTGCTCGCAGCGGGTCGCGCAGGTGCTCTAGGACGTCTGCGGCCACGATCACGTCGAAGCGATCCTCGCCCAGCTCATCCGCGAGGTCGAGTGTGTCGAGGTCGCCGACGATCACCCGCTCGCAGAAGCGCGCGGCCTGCGCAGCCATGCTGGCGTCAAGCTCGACGCCGGTCACTGTGCAGCCCCGCTGGCGCAAGGCCGCCGACATGTATCCCGTCGCGGGCCCCAGCTCGAGCACCCGACGGCCCTCGCCCACCATCTCGATCACCTTGGCATGGGTGTTGTCGGAGCCGAGGTCGATGACGCACTCGTACTGGTGGCTCGCCTGCGGCTGCTCGTGCTCGACCGGCGCCGTCGCTGCGCTCCTGCCCGCGGACTCGAGATCGTCTGCCGGCGGAAGGTCGCTCAGTGTGGTGGCTCTACGCTCGTGTTGCATTCGAGGTGGGATGGCTCCCGTGTACGCTCAATAGTATCGGCCCTGTGCGGCCTAGCGGGGCTCGGCCAGGTACTGCTCCAGCTCCCGGCCGAGGCGCTCCAGCGTTTCCAGGCGGGATGCGGGCTCGAGTTCCTCGACGGCTGCGAGCCCTGTTCGCATGTCTCGCAGCTCCGTCCGCAGGCCGCGTACCATCGCCAGCAGCTCCGCAAAACGCGCCTCCTGCTGGTCCTGTAGGGCGTGCGCCAGCTCCCGCAGGCGCTCGTCGACCCGCGAGAGCTCCAACGCGATGCGTCGGTCCACGGCGCGTTGATGGCCCTGCAGGGGGCGCGTCAGCCCCGCCGCGCGGCGACGCAAGGAGCCCTTCAGTGCTGCGCCGCGGCCTTGGCCCTCCAGTGGTGGGTCGCTCTCGATCAGCGCTCCCAGCTCCTCCAGTCCGAGTGCGGGAAGGTGCGCGGGGTTGAGCGCCCGCGCACCTTCCTGGAGGCGTCGTTCGTGGATTGTGCGCAGGCGAGCCCGCATGGATTGGCCCGCCACACGTGGGGAGTGGCGCTCGAGCAAGTCGCGCCGCGCCAGCTCGCCCCGCGTGCGAGCCGGCTCGGGATTGCCCATCACCTCGCGCATCAGGGCCGCGGCATGGTCGAGGTCGGGGTCGGCCCACTCCGCGTGCGGCGGGTAGGGGTAGGCGCCGTCGCCCACTTGCGCCGGCTGCCAATCCACGAGGTAGGAGTTGGCGTCGTTCATGAACTCGAGCGTGCCCCCGTAGCGGGTGGCGACCACCGGCTTGCCAAGCAGCATCGCCTCCGCTACGGTCAGCCCGAAGCCCTCCGAGCGGTGCAGCGAGACGTAGCAGTCGCAGGCGGCGATCATCCCGTTCTTCTCATCCACCGACATGTATTCGTCGATCAGCGTGATGTCGGGGCGGTCGCCCGCCGCCAGCACCACGCGGTCGTGTTCGTGGGGCATCTTCGCGGCGTTGATCGACTTCACCACTAGCTGCGCGCCGCTGCCGGGCGCAAAAGCGCGCTTGAACGCCTCCACCAGGCCCGCCGGGTTCTTGCGCGAGGCGATCGAGTGGTAGTCGTGCACAAACAGGAACAGAAAGCCCTCCGATGGCATGCCCAGCCGCTCGCGGCTCAGCACCGGCACGCGCGGGAGCGTCACCGGCAGTCGCACCTGGACCACTGGCACCGGCGCGGCGGGGGCGATCGCGTCGTAGATGTGCCGCGAGGCGACCCACACCTCGTCGACGTGCCGCCACGCCTGTTCCCAGCCGACAGGGAATTCGCCTAGCTCCCAAAACCACAGCGCGATCGTATGGCGACCCTCGAAGAATGAGCTTCCCACTTCGCGTGCAAACGGGGCGATGGTGTCGCCGTTCATGCACACGATGTTGATCGGGAAAGCCGCCGCGTCGGGCTCGGCGTAAGTGAACTGCGCGCCCTGGCGGCACGGCGGCGCCAGCAGCGCCTGCACTGGCAGCGCCGGTACGCCGCAGGCGTCTAGGCCGGCGATCAACAGGCGGGCGGCCTCGCCCAAGCCCAGCTCGGAGGTGAAGAAACCGGCCACGTTCACCCCCCACAGCGGTTCGCGCTCGTGTCGATCGGGCGCGCTGTCGTGGTGTAGGTCGAGTGGAGCTGGCGGCAGCAGCGCCGGTGACAGGCCCTCACTGTCGGGGCCATGCACGCATAGCCAGCCCGCAAAGCCTGGGCCGTCGGGGCCGTCGAGGTGGGGGTAGGCGGTGCGCAGCTCAGCGCTCCCCTCCCAGATCGCCACGTGCAGGCGAGTCAGGCCGGCGGCGGCGCCGTGCTCACCAGGCTCGTTCAGATACTCGTAGAACGACTCCCGGCCGGCCTCCTCGAGCGGCGACAGCGTCAACCCTTCGTCGTCCATGGCCTTCAAGAGCAGCCTGCGTATTGTGGGACTAATGCGCGCCCCGTCGTCCAATACCTCTAGGCGCTCGGCGCGTGCGACGTCCTGCTCCCAGCCGGCCCGAAGTAGCTCGGCGGCCTCGCGCTCGCACAGCGCCGCGAGCGCTGGCGTGGAGCTCAGGTCCACCGCATCTGCGGCATCGCACAGTCGCTCGGGCGTCAGCGGGTTGAGCTCGCTGAAGTCGAACACCCGCGCCGGTCTCCCGGCCACCTCCAGCGCCTCTCGGCTGCCGTTGGGGCTCCACGACGCCAACGTCCAGGGATCTAGGCCGTACCCGGGCTCGCGCAGTACTGCCGAGCCAGCCGCGATTGCGGGCAGGCCGTCGAACCACGCCTGCACCGCCGGCCCCCCGTTCTGAAACCAACGCGGCCAGGCGTCAAACACGCCCGTCACGTTCGCGCCGGCACGCGCGCCGAGCAGGCGCCGGCTGAGCGCCCCTCCGCCACTCTGTCCCGCGAACGCCGCCGCCTCGCCCGTGTGCGCCGGGGTGGCCCGCGCCACCAGCACGAGCTCGTTGTGCTCGAGCATGTGTTGCAACTCTTGCAGGGGGCCCAGCACCCGCAATCCCGGTGCCAGGTAGGCTACCGAGCCACCGTCCTCCTCAAGCAGCCGACGCAGCAGGTGCGGAAGTACCGCAGCGTCGAGCGCTGCCGCCGGATTGCCCGCGACCGTCAGCCCCGCCCGCTCCCCGAGCAGCTCTTTGAGCTGGCGCACCTCTGCCCCAGGAATCTCCGCCGCACCGACTGCACCGTCGAGCAGGAGCACCGTGAAGCGCAGCTCGGGATCGGGGTGGTGCTCTCGAAAGCTCGCGACGAGCACACGCGCATGCGCGAGCTGGCGGCGGCTCGCGATTGTGCAGGCGTTCACAGCGGAGATTCTGGCAAGAAAGCAGCAGCGATGGCGCCCCAGGTCGGCTGGCACTTCGGTGCTGGCCCACCTTCTCCACCTCTACTTTCGCATGAGCCGATTCCCGCTGGCGGCGAAAACACGCCACCAGGCCACCGCGTTCGAGCAGTTCGCCGGACCCGTCGTCGTAGCCTCACAGAACTCCATTCCCGCGCTCGCGCTGTTGACAGCCATGATCGCGTTCCCGTTAGCGATCTCAGCGCTGTTCGGGCTAGTCCCAGAGGCCACCGTGGTGCTGGATTCATAGCAGTTGGAGCGACCGAAATAAGTGACACTGCACTCGCCGAGATCGTCGGTGCTGCCCAAAACGGCCTGAATCTCGCGGTGGAGCTATAACCGAATGTTGTGGATGGCGTTGAGGGGAGAGGCGGCGTACCTTCCCGGTTGTTGAAGACCGAAGCCGGTGATGGCCGGCAGGAAGGCACGCCGATGACGAATGTTCGCATGCTCCCCGTCGGGGAGGGCAACGAGGAGATCACGCTCGCGCTTGATGAGCTCGCGCGGGAGGGCGCACGGCGGATGATCGCCGTCGCGCTGAGGGCGGAGGCTGACGAGTACGTCGAGCGGTTCAGCGATGAGCTGGACGGCGACGGGCGCCGGGTGGTGGTCCGCAACGGTCGCGCGCGGGAGCGGAAGGTGACGGTCGGGTCGGGCACGATCGGGGTCCGCGCGCCGCGGGTCAACGACAAGCGCGTCGATGAGGAGGGTGAGCGCAAGCGGTTCACCTCGCGGATCTTGCCCGCCTATGCGCGGCGCTCGCCGAAGGTCGGGGAGGTGATCCCGATCCTGTACTTGCGTGGCCTGTCGACCGGTGATTTCCGTCCGGCACTCGAGGGCCTGCTCGGCGAGGACGCCGCCGGCTTGTCGGCGTCGACGGTCAGCCGGTTGTGCAAGGAGTGGGAGGCTCACCACGACCGGTTTCGTCAGCGGCTGTTGAGCTTCAGCCGCTATGCGTACCTGTTCATGGACGGGATCGTGCGCCACGAGGCGCTGTTGGATCGGGCGGGGTGCGAGACCCCGCCGCTGGGCTGTCGCAGCAGCCCGGTGAAGCTGAGGGCAGCCTGACCCCGGAGCTGCGGGGATCGGGTGGGAGCAGCCCTGACAACGACGGGACGTGCGGGAACATCGGATCGTGCGGGCCCGGCAAGCGAGGCGGATGTGTGCAACACGAGTGAACCAGTGGTCGAACCCCCTCAAGCGATGACACCCAGCCTGGAAACCGATGGATGTGGGCTGGGCCATGCGGAGCGCGGGAAGCCCGATCTTTTGCAGGGCGACCCGATCCCGTGCCGGTCGTGATACCCGGCTGGCCGGGGTTCGTGATGAGTGGCTGCGTGATCGTCACGACAGGCCCGCAGGGGAAGAGCTGGGCACCGCCCCCGCCGACCGAACAGCAGTGAACGTGGGAACCCATCCGGTGTCGCCTCGCCCACCTGTGTGGGCAGGCAAGGCGCAGCGTCTGCTGACGGCGCCGGGTGGGGGCAGAGCTCCCGTAGTAGTCGCCGGAGTCACGACCGGCCGTGGAGGACGGGAAAGCCGTCCACAGGGCGAAGGGGAGCAGTGGGCTTGCGGCGCCTGTCTGGAACGCGAGGAGGTCGTCGTTGAATATCTGTTCGACCAGTGACCATCCCCCTTCGAGTCGTGGCTGGGATACCCCTCCGATCGTCAGGCTCACGCCACCGCGGCACGCTCCGGATTCGATGTCCGCGACCGCCAGCGGCGCCGCGCCGGGACTCGCGTAGAGGTAGAACGTCAACTCGACGCTGCTGTCGCCATGCTCGAGCAGCGGGCAGACCCTGCGTCCTGGCTGAACCACCCGGAGTTCGTTCAGCAGGGCGACGATTCCTTCGATTTGTCGCGGGGACGTTATTTGCCGCGGCAGCCGCTCGAGTAACGCCAGCCGACTCGGATTCTGGGGGTTTCTGGAACTCCTGTTCCTGTCGTGCACGGCGATCCGCAGGAGGTGTCCGCCGGAGGGGATCGTCTCGGAGGCCGGACGGGGGGTGGTCCACACAACCTGGGCGTCCGCGCGCAGGGCTGTGGATAGGTTGGGAAGCTGGACGGCTTTTATGACCAGTGTGCTCGGACTTCCGGGCGGCGTAAACACCGCGATTTCGTTGTCGGGCACGTTCGGCTCGCCGGGGTTCCAGGCAATGGTCTCAGGGCGTGTCGTTCCAGCTGGGAGGTGTGCGCATATGTAGGAAAGCGCTTCCGCGGGGGCGACGGGGACGAGCCACCAGGTGTGCTCGTCGACGGCGTTGGGGCTCGCCGGCGGGCCGATCGCCGGGTGCGCCAGCAGCGAATCATCTTCGGCGGGTTCGGTCGCGGACTCGCTCGAGCCCGGCGGCAGCGGGAGCTCGGCAAGCAAAGACGCGTCGTCCGCCTGTGCTGCTGATTCGCTGTATGGGCCGACCGACGAGTTGGACCTGAACGCGAGTGGACATCCTATCGGGATCTCGCTCGCGAATGCGCTCCCGGCCGCGACAGCGCAGCCGGCGAGCGCCAGAAGCGCGGTTGACAGCAGCCAGCAAGCCGTGGTGGCCCACCGCCGCCTGGCGGACGAGCGTGGCGTAACGTGCGAGGCCAAAATTGTTTTTTGCATCTGCTGAAACGCTCTGGTTATCTAGGCTACTCCGAACTACGGGTGTACAAGAACGTTCGGGGGTTCCTGACGTACCCATCGTTCGAAATCAGAATCGATTGGCTTGCCGCACGCTTGGTCCAGGGCGTCTGCGACCTTTCCCGCTTCTCCCAATAGGGGACGTAGTTCCGACCCGAACAGGGGACGCGGCCCTGAGTAGTCCGTAAAGGGTGGCTCGGCGCTTACGTGCGGTAGCGAGGAGCAGTCCTGCCCAGGTGCGCCGTCAGCGAGGACGTCTACATGCTGAACGATTGGGGGGACGGGCTCGGCGTCGCCGGTCCCGATGCGCAGCGTGATCGACGCGGGTGTCGAGGCCGACGAGCCGCGTGGGAGACGGTTGACGACCAGGACGAAGATGCGCCGTGGCGCATCGCACGGAGCGGCCGCTGCGACATACTGATACCCAGTTGATCGTGTGGCGGTGACGCGCAGGCCAGCCGCAGGCCCGTCGAGTATCAACGACGCCAGAGTGAAATCGAATTGGGCGGGAACCGTGACCTGCACGCTGTGACCGTGTGATCGCACGGCGGCCGCCAGGAGGGGAGGTGGGGTTGCTGGCCTTTCGCACGACGAAGGTGATCGCGCGGCAGCCGCGGAGGGCGCGACTCCGAGAGCCATAACGGGGATGAGAGCTGCCCAGCGCACGCTTAAGAAGCGTACACCGTGCGTCAGCCGGGTGCCATCGACGTCGCCACGTCCCAACTTGGGTATCGGAGCAGAGAAGTTGCTTGTCGACCGAGGGTGCGGGCGGCGTGTGAGCGTTGGTCGAGATGTCGCGCACAGAGATGAGAGCTGTGTCGCACCATCTTATTCTACTTGAACACCCGGTGACCACGCGGCGCTCGGGCTGGTCCCCGATGCAACAACGATGCTGGTTTCATGGCAGTTTGAGCCACCTGCAGGTGTAAATTTGCATTGATCGATCCGTTTGCTGGGGCCGACGAAGCTCACGGCCGCGTTGCTTTCGGTGCTGAGTGCCGCTATGCTCGGGCTCGCGCCGGCGCCGGGACGCTGTCTCTTCCTCGAAGGGGACATCTCGGTGCTGGTCTTTCGGCCGGCGGTTTGATCGCCCGGGGTCTTCTATCCGACCGTCGTGATTGCCGCAAAAGTTAACTACGAGAAAATATTGCTACTCCTAGAGTTCAGGGTCCAAAGATGTGGGCGATGAGAATGCGTCGCCGGCTTTGCGCGAAACTCGGGGTATATCTGGCGGACAAGGCCGCGAGTACCGGTGCCGGCGTCACTCAACTCTTTAGGATTGGCCCGACACCGCACCTTTGCCGTGGTAGAGTGGCCGGGATGGTGGGCATTGATCGTGCGCGGGCTTCGCTAAGAAGACTGCGACGAGACCTAGGTTGGATGTGGGGGTTGCGAGGGCTTCAGCCGCGGGTGCTGCGGTTTCACTGGCGCGCTCGGCGCCAGGCGTGGCGCACAAATGATCAGTTCAGCCTGGTATCCGCGACACGGCCGGACATGCGAGTCTTACTCAAGATGACAAGAGGTCGCAGCCGGGTTGTGGAGCTCGGGACGGCGACCGCATGGACAGCGATCACCCTCGCGCTTGATGACCGTCGGCGGCGAGTCATCACGTACGACGTGATCGAACGCGAGGAGGCGAAGCGTTACCTAGACCTCGTCGGGCCGAACGTCAGAGAGCGAATCGAGTTGGTGGCTGCGTCCGGCTGCTCCGGCCCGCGGGACCAAGAGCTGGTCGATCTGCTGTACATCGACTCCTCGCACACCCGCGAGCACACGATCGCAGAGGTACAGGCATGGCAGCCGTATCTGCGCCCGGGGGCACCAGTACTTTTCGATGACTACACCCACCCGGACTATCCAGGGGTGCGCGAAGCCATTGAGGAACTAGGACTCAAAGGCGAGCTGCGTGGCACGCTCTTCGTACACCGACACGCGGAGATGATCGGGACGTAAGACGAAATCCGTGTCTATCGCAGTGTCTGCGCTATCTCATTGCCACGCGCCGTGAGTCGCCATGCGTTGCGCTTGCCCGTGCCTTCAGTGCGTTTGGTTACAAGGTTCTCGTGCAACAGGGATGCCAGCAGCCTCGAGATGTGTGATTGATGGGCGATGCCGATTCCCACGGCTACCTCACGATTGCTGGAATCCGGATGCTCGGCAAGGAAGAGGAGGCATTCACGCGGGCGACGAGCGCTCGGGTTACCGAGGATCGCGGGGCGAGCCGCGGCCTGCTCCCCGCCGTACCCGGTGTCCTGTCCCGAGGATTGCGCCGACGGGGACCAGCGGGTGTCTCCGGCCAGGATCGCCCGTGCGAGCTCGTCTCCCTGTTCGATCTCTCGCTTTACGCCCCGCGCACCGAGATGCTGCGCCATGATCAGCCCCATCAGCGGGCCGAGCAGCTCGATGAACGGGCCGGGCTTTGCCGTGACGATGTGGGTGTGCATGATCCCGAGTACTGAGCTCATCGCTCCTTCCGCAGCCAGCGGCGAGACGTTGGGCACGTCCCTTTCGATTCGCTGGAGGACCGGCAGGCGAAACGTCTGGATTAGGCGCTCGCGATGGGCGAGCACGGCCGGTCCGCCCGCCAGTGTCTCCACGATGCACACGCGTGCCAGCCCGGGTTCGCGATCGAAGTGGCTCAGCATTGCTGCAAGGGCTGAGCGCATCCCGTTCTGCCAGCAGTCGGCCCCCTGTAGCTCTCGCGACACAAGCGCAACGGCCTCTTCCAGAACGGTGTCCATGATCGCGATAAGACATTCCTCCAAGCCTTCGAAACACCGATAGAAAGTGCGGGTTGAGACCCTCGCTCGTTTGACGACCAGGCCGATCGTGGCGCCCGCGAACCCACGCTCGGCGAGTACGTCTACGAGCGCCTGCATGATCCGGATGCTCTGCTGCGGGGCGCCACCGATGGATTCACCGCCGAGGATGCCGCGCCTGCTCGATGTCCGTCAATCCGTAATCCACGACTGTCACGATGGCCGGTGAGCCTAATCGTGTCTTGAGGTCACTGTCAACGAGGCACGCCGATAGACCAAGGTGACTTTGATGCCGGGGTACAACGGATACGGCGCTGTCTTTAGTGCGAGGGGTTCGAGAAAAGACGCTGCGGTCTATGAGGCCGCTCCCCCGCGATCACCCGTCCAGCGCGCTGTCTCTGGCTTCTGCTCGCCAACTACCAGCGGTCGCGCGGCACGGAGGCCGCGCGCCCTACACCTCGGTCTCCGCGAGTACCCGCGTGGATGATCTCTGATCCTCCAACTGTAAGTAAGCTTGCCCGGTGTGAGGCTCGAGGGCGGCTCGTCGTGCGATTGCCGCCGATCCGTTGGCGGACCGTCGGAGCGTGTGTGCTCAGCGGTGCTCCCGGGGTCTCACCGGCGTTCTTCGAGTGCACTCGCGCCGGGTGAAGTCTGCGTGCCGGCGCCATCTGCCACCGGGCCCCGGTCGCGACCGGGGCCCGGCTGGCCGTCTGGTCTGTGATGCGTGCGTCAGCCCACTTCCACGCCGTACTCTGCCAGCCAACGGGCGTATGAGGCTGTGAAGCTCGGTAGGAGCTTCAGCAGGGAGTGCACCCCCGTGTGCACGTCGTCGGCGTCGACATACGCATATGCGTGACGCAGTTGGTCGCAGAGCTCCTTGAGCTGCACGAGCTTGTAGGTCTGCTCGCCGCTGAGCGCGCCGTCGGCCCGCAGCGCCTCGATGTCGGCGTTTGCGCTCGGTCGGCGCCCGGCCGGCCGCAGTTCGGTCAATGTCGCCGCGACACGCACCAGCTCAACCGCACTGTCCACGAGTGCGTGCAGGTTGCCCGTGACCTGCACCACCCGGTTGTGCTCCTCGGCCGAGAACGCCTCGTATGCTGCCCGCCACGCATCGCGGTCGAAATCCACCCCGAACTGGCGCATCGCGAGCAGCAGCGCGTCGCGCTCCAGTGGCATGCGCTCCAGGTATCGCTCGATGCGTTCGCGATTCTCCTCGGAGATGGTTACCGGGCGATGACGTTGCTCGCCCCGCGAGGGATGCGCGTCTCGGTCCACCTACGCTCCGATCAGTTGCGCGACGGCCCGGGCTGCACGACGATGGCGCGTTGCGCGTGCATCGGCTGCGGCGCGCTCGATACCTGGGCGCTTGGCGATCAGCGCCGGCCACGACGCGTCGCGGTCCACCACCGGGCGTCCGTCTCGCAGGATCGCGCCGAGGAGCGCCTGGTCGTGTGTGCGCACTTGCGCGAGTGAGAGCACCTCGACGTCGCGCTCGAGCGCTCGCGTCAAGCGGGCGGCAAGGTGGGCGAGGTACATCGGGCGCTCCTCGGCGAGAGCGACCAGCACATCCACGTCCGAGCCTTCTCCCGTGTGCCCCCGAGCCGCCGATCCGAAGAGCACCGCCAAGCGGACGTTACGCTCCGTTCTCAGTGCCTCCGTGACCGCAGAGATGGTATTCCAGTGCTCGCGCAGGTACTCTCGCTCGTCGGTCGTGATCTCGAACTGTCGCGGGCCCGGGCGGTGGCAGCGCACCGTTCCCTGCCTCACCGCCCGGCGCAGGGTGCGTTCGGGCACATCGATATCCCGCGCCACCGCTGGAAGGTCTGAACGCATGCTCCCAGTATACGTTCGGTGTGGCCGTTAGCCACGCGATCGCGACCGCAGGGGTTGTTGTGGGTCGTGTCAGCCATGACACTGCGGCAACTTCAGGCAGGTGCCGGGGGTGACTTGCTTTTCCATTACACGGACGCTGCGCGGGCCGATGCGATCGTTGAGGAGCGGTGCTTTGTCTCCGGTCCGGGGGTGGCGCGGGGGTTGGGGATCTACGCGACGGACATCGCGCCACTGGGAGTAGAGACGATCGAGGACGTCATCGTCCATTGCTTCCGAGGCGAAGCGACGCCGGCGGAGGTGAGCCACGCGGTCGCAGTCCGGCGCTCGGCCGGACCTGCAGTTCGAGCAGACCGATGACCCCTACCAGTGGGTTCTGTCTACGGGTAAGCTCGAGCTGGTCCATATCGAGGGGATCTACGTCGCGACCGTTCAATTCGATGGCAGTCGTTGGTCGATCATCGATGGAGACTAACAACCACTTGTAAGTCGCTGTGCTAGGATCAGCATCGTGACCAGGGTCGGACAGGACAGCGCAGTGGAGCGGCCGGCGCCTCGCAGTGGGAGCATGGGCCCCGCGCAGGTCTCGCCGGAGCGTCGTGAGCGCCTGGATCAGGCACGTGTGCTGCGCGACCCGCGGGTGCGTGCGCTGTGGCCGCGGCTGAAGCGCCGCCAGCAACAGGTCGTCCTCGACCCGAGCCCAGCGATCGGTCACCGCTACCCCCTGAGCAGTGGAGAGATCGCTCGGCTGACCGGGATGTCTGAGCGACAGGTTAGGTACTGGGCTGACCACGGGCTGATCGCGCACTGGCGCAAGGGCAGCCGGCGCCTGTTCGAGACGGTCGGGCTGATCACGGCGTTCTCAGTCACGAATGCGAGCCAGCACGAGCTCCAGTTCTACCGCGGTCTCATGGAGGACCCGGTCGTCAAGCTCACCGCGAAGGTGGGGATCCTGACCAGCCTGCTCGCATCCCGGCTCGAGGGCATCGAGACGAGCGAGGCGGAAGAACTGACCGCGCCGCTTGCTGAGCTGACGCACCGTTGACCACCAGTCGCGCTACACGGCGTCGAGTGCGCTCGATGCGAGCTTTGGGCGCCGGGGATACGCGCAACTTCGTCTACCTCTGACGCGAGGAGAAGCCGCGCAGCCACCGGGAACCCCGGGACCACCCGAAGCGACTCCCCTGGCGTTTGCGATCCAGCGATACCGCGGCGTGATCATCGCGTTCGCGATGGCTTCATCGAACCCCAGCGGCTCCCCGCCGTATGGGCCGCGGCGCTACTTTCTTGAGCGCTTGACGCCAACCGGCAAGGTGGACCGCAGCTTCGGCCGGCAAGGCATCGCGCGCCTGCCGGCGAGCGTGAGCACGATGGCGGTTGCGCCCAACGGGCACATCCTGCTGGTCTCCGCTGCACGACCCGAGGCGCGCCAGCGGCGTGAAGAGTCTGGAGTTTTTCGTAGGTCGAGGTTTGAGAGCGAAGAGTTGGTGCTCGCCGATTACACAAGCGCGGGTTGGCCCGACCGCTCCTTCGGCAAAAACGGGGCAGCGCGCTCATGGCTCACCTCCGAACACCTGAGCGGCGTGGATCCGCGCGCGATCGGGTTCGACACGGCCGGGGACGCGATCGTCGTCGGCGAACTTCCCAAACGAACCGTGGACGTGCCGTTGGGAACGGGTTTCATCGCGCGATACACCCTTCACGGCAGAGACTGCTCCTTCGGCGTAAGGGGTGTCGTCATCAATGACGAAATAGGGGGCGCGAGCGCCGTCGCGGTGCAGCCCAATGGGCGTATCGTGTTCGCTGGATGGAGCCACAGGGCATTCATGGCCGCGCGTTATATGGGAGGCGGCCCTCCTCGCACCTGCCGCGGCGAACCGCATTGAGTGCAAGGTCACGGCTTCGGCTTGCCGTTGCTACAGCGCTACCAGCTCGCGGTGGGGCTCGCCGTCGGTGGCGAACTCAAAGCCGAGCACCGCGTGGCCGCCGAGCGCCTCGGCGAGGCGTCGCAGCGTCTCGGTGCCGGTGCGGTGCTGGCCGCTCTCGATCCGGGAGATGACCGACGTGGTCGTGCCCATTCGCTTGGCGACCTGTTGCTGGGAGAGGCCGAGCTGCGCGCGGCGCATGATCGCGATTCGCGCGATCTGCTCGAACGGCGCCATGCGCTCGTACGCTTCGCGGTAGCCCTTGCTGCGCGCGAGCTTTCGCTCTACGTGCTCGCTGACGCTCGTTCCGACTGGGCTTTGGTGCTTGCTCATTACTGTTCTCGAATCGGCTGTCTTGGAGTTAGGTTAGCAGAAGTGCGAAGTTGTCGTTGGTCTATGGCGCGTCGTGACCGGCGGCACGTGGTGGGATCCGCGATTGCCTGTCCATGCGCGCCTTGAAGTCCTCCCAGCGCTCCTGCGCGATGCCGATGTCTCGTCGATGGATCTTCGCGGAGCGCTTGGCGAAGATGTGCAGGAGGACCACGAGCCGCTCCGAGCGGCGGTAGAGGATGCGATACAGCCCCCGGCCGTGGTGGCAGCGCAGCTCGCGCAACTCGCCATCGACCTGCGAGGAGTGAGGGAAGGGGAGATGGGGCGTGGCTTCGCTGAGGAGATTCAGACGCCCGATCTGATGCTCGATCGCGGCCTGCGAGTCGTCGTCCAGGGCGTCGAGGAACTCCCGCACCGGCTCGCGACCGTGCGCGTCACGGTAGAACACAGCTTGCAAGTCGGCCACGGCAATCTCCTTCCGGGTCGCTCCGTGTCGTCGTGTCGTCATCAATGACGAAATAGGAGGCGCGAGCGCCGTCGCGCTGCAGCCCAACGGGCGGATCGTGATCGCGGGCTGGAGCCGCAAGGCGTTCACGGCCGCACGCTACATCGGAGGCGGCCCTCCTCGCACCTGCCGCGGCGAACCGCATTGAGTGCAAGGTCACGGCTCGTCGAGCGCCCGAGCGACCGACTCACCGCGGGGTGTCAACCACCACTCGTTGGCTCGTCCTGCTCCCTTGGAGCGTTTGGCGAGCAGACCCTCCCGCTCGAGGCGGGCGAGCAGTGTGGACATCTGGCCCTGGTAGCGAACACCGGTCGCATGGGCGACGTGGGTGTTGCTTGCACCTGGGTGCTCGGCGAGATGCAGCAGGCACCCGCGCGCCCGGTATGCGCTCAAGCTGCGCACGCTCCTGGGGACCTCCACATTCACCCGGCGGGACGCCGACGGTGGGGGTGTCGTGGGCTCTGTGGCGATCGTGCTTCCCAGGTGCTGTGCCTTTGCCAGTTGCGGCTGGAGGGACTCTGCGTCCAGGTAAGGCGACAGCACCACGCCCGCCAGCGCGCCGGGCAGGCCGATGAAGGGCGGCGCCTCCCCGGTTACCAGCCGCATGTGGAGAATGCCCGCCACCGCGGCGACCGTCGCTTCCGCCATCTGCGCGGAGAGACGCTCGTCCGGTGCATGAGCGCGTCCGGCGTCCACCAGCGGCACGAGCTCCTGTAGGTCGCGCGCTCTCGCGCTCAACCCCGCGGGGCTCGTCGCGAACGCCTCCACCAGGCACACCCGCGCCAGCTGCGGCTCGCCGTCCAGGAACACCAGCAGCGCCACCAGCCCCGCCAATACACGCTCCGGCCACTCGGCATCTCGCGCGAACGCCTCTGACACACGCCCGATCGCCTGGCCCCTCGCCAGAGCCACGCCGCGACGGTGAGATCCTCCATGCTCCCGAACAGGTCATACAGGGTTCGCCGCGAAACGCCCGCCCGTTCGATCACGCTCTGCGCCGTCACGTTGTGCAGCCTCCGCTCGGCGATCAATCCAACCGCCGCCTCCAGGATGCGCTCACGTTGCAACTCCACCACCTGCTCACGCGAGAGCGGGCCGCCTGCCACCAGCGTCCCCGCGCACACCGCTCCCGCCCCGCCGTTTGCGGCCGGCTGGTCCTCCTTGGAAGACATGCCCTTATCTCGCCTGTCTCGTCCCGGTCTTCAGCGGCTGGTGGCCCGCCGCCGTGTGGCTGCGCGTCAAACAACACCCTCCCCCGGATGTCAATGACAGGTACTGGGTGGCTACCTTACTTGATCCGACCTTTGGGTCGGTGGCGGGTTACGCATCCTGGCGAGACGATCCCCGCGTGAGGAGCCGTGCGAAAGAAACCAACCATTGATATGGAACCTACCACATGGCGCGGAGGTAGCTCTACCCGGAGTGTTGGGGGGTGCCCAACACCGCCAAGGACCCCGGGGTCGCGCTCGGTCGCGCCATCCGGCTGCGCCGCGAAGAGCTCGGCATCTCCCAGCAGGACCTCGGCCTGGAGGTCGGCTACGACCAGGGATGGGTCTCGCACATCGAGAACGGCCGCACCAAGCCGGCCTTACGGCACAGTCGATCGGATCGCCAGAGCCTTGGCGTGGCCGATGTCCCGCCTCGTCACGCTCGCCGAGTCCGTCGAGACCGAAGACCGCAAGCCCCTCGACCAACCACTACGCGGCGAGCATCGCGGTGGCCGGTGATGCTCCTATGGCTCGGATGGCTTCAAGTGCGAAGCGGGTGCGCCAGCGGCCCGACACGACTTAGCCCCGGCGACATGACCGAGGTCAGCGGTCCACCGGGGCTTTCCAGCTCCCAGTATAACTGGATCACGATGACATCTGAAGCCAGTCCCACTCAACCGCCTAGCGACGGACCCTGGCTTGAGCGGTGGCTGAGTGCCCGCGGCTGGGACGCTACTTGACCGCGACAGGTGGCGACCGTGAACGCGCACTGCGCCTGTACGACTGGAATGCCCGTGTCAGCGCCGCAGTCCTGCGCGACTTGGCGCACTTCGAGGTTGCGCTGCGCAACGCCTACGACGTCGCTTTGACCGCCGCGACGCCGCCCGCGCAGACCCACTGGACGTTTGCTTCAGCGGCCGTGTTCCCACCCGTCTACCGCACCAAGCGAGTATCGACTCGGCCCACCCAGCATACGGACATCAATCGAAGGCCACGAGAGATTCTCGACGCGGCTGTCCAAGCCGCCGGAGGCCGCTCGGCGCCTCCCGGCAAGGTAGTCGCGAACCTGGCGTTCGGCTTCTGGCGGTACCTCTCATCCAAGGCTCACGAGAAGAGCCTCTGGGTGCCTTATCTCCACGTCGCGTTCTCACCGAAGACCAACCGCAGCGACGTGGACGCGCGGGTCGGTCGCCTGCACGAACTGCGCAACCGCGTTGCCCACCATGAGCCCCTCCTGGGGACAAACCTTTCGTTGGGACTCGAGGATCTTCTGTGGGTCGCCGGGCGGCTTGACTCATCTATCTCGCAGTACATATCGTTCAGCACCGACGTGCCGGCTCTCATCGCCTCCCGTCCCACCTGAGCCACCCCAGCGCCGGTCGCGCGGCATGGAGGCCGCGCGCCCCACGCGTTGGCCTCCGCTGCCACCCGCGTGGACGATCTCTTATCCTTATCTCCTACTCCCACGCCGCGCCCCGGTCTGGCCGCCGCGCGCAGCAAGCCGATTCGATGGCGGGAGTTCGTGTCCGCCGTTCTATGCGCGGTCTTCGAGTGCCTGTGCGATCTGTTCGCCTTGGGGTGTGAGCCACCAGGCGTTGGGGTGCCCTGGTTTCCCGGCCTGCTGGAGGAGCAGGCCTTGTCTGCCAGGCGTGCGAGTAGGCCCGCCGCGTGCTCTCGGCGGGTGAGGAGGATTCCGTCTGCGACTGCGCGGTTGCTTGCCCGTGGGTGGGCTGAGAGGTAGCGCAGGCATTCCCGGGCGCGGTGGGCTCTGGGGTTGGTTAATGCTTTTGGGATTGCGGTGTCGGTGGCTGGGTGTGGGTGTCGCGCGGCGTGTTTTTTGGTGAGATCGCGCGTGAGCTGTCGTGCGTGCTCGTGTGCTTCTGCCACTTCCCGGGCGTGGACGTAGGGCTCGAGCGCGAGGCTTGTGAGCGGGGCGAGCAGGTCGATGAAGGGGGGTGCCTCGCCGGTGATGAGGCGCCGGTGGAGGATTCCCGCGACTGCGACGACTGTTGCCTCGGCGCTGAGCACCGTGCTGTGTCTGCCGGTGCGTGCTTGTACGGCGGCGCTGTCGACCATGTGCTTGAGGAGCTTGATCTCGCGTGTGTGGCATTGGAGTGCTGCCGGTCCCGCGGCGAGTGCCTCCACCAGGCAGACGCGCGCGAGGCAGGGGTCGGCATCGGCTGCGCTGAGCAGCGCCGCGAGCCCTGCCACTGCCTGCTGCTGCCAGCTGGTGTTCTGTGCGAACGCTTGCGCGATCCGTGCGCTGGTGCGTCGCATCGCGGCGTCCAGCACCGCGAGGAAGCATTGCTCGAAGCTCTCGAACAGGTCGTAGAACGTCGCGCGGGAGACGCCCGCCGCCTTGGCTACCCGTGTGATCGATGCGCCGCTGAAGCCGTGCTCGGCGACGACCTGGGCGGCTGCTCGCATGATTCGCGTGCGCTGCATCTGCGCCACCTGCTCGCGCGAGAGGCGCCCTTGCTCACCCGGTGTCCACTGGCTTGCCTTGCCGTTTGGGTCTGCTGGGGCTGCACCGGAGGTCATTGCTTGTCTTTCTGCTCGTCTCGTCTTGGTTTTGACCCAGCTGTTCGCGTGGTCGCTGCGTGTGGCGCCGCGCTCGGCTGGCCACTTCGATATCAATGACGCTCGCCGACGAAGACCCTACTCGATCTAACCTTTGAAACGATTTGCGTGAACACTCTAGCGGGAACGTGTTCCCTGATCAGATGGGTCCTGACCACAGAGGGTTCCGGGGGTGCGGATCAGCCAGAAGCCCCAGGTCGCGCTCGGCCGAGCAGTGCGTCGGCGCCGAGAAGAAGTCGGGATGACCCAGGAGGCTTTGGCCGACGCTGACGAGCTCGACGCCACCTCGATCCGTGGGATCGAGCGCGGCATCGCCAATCCCACATGGGACGTCGCCGACCGGGTCGCACGTGCCCTCGGGCTGGCTCTGCATGAGCTTGCGCGCAGCGCTGATTGACTTCACGCGGCACCAGCAGGAGGTGCTCGCGGGCGCTACCAGCCTCGTCCTGGGCGAGGCACGTGCCTTTCGGTCGTGCTGCAACCGGTTGGCGGTAACGTTCGACAAGGTTCTCGCCCGCCACATGGAGTCGATCGTCGGCGGAAGGCCCTGGTGATACCGTTGGTAAGGCAATGACCCCCACGAGCGCACATCGAAGGCAACGTAGCGGAGTTCCCAAGGTCGGCTCGATCGTTGGTGTCCGCATGGGCCGCGAGATCAAGCGTGCTCGCGTCATCGAGGATCGTGGCAACATCGGTGCTGGTGGCCGGCGCATCGTGCGCGTCGAGATCGACCCGAACCCATCATTCGACGACGAGCCCACACGCTTCGAGCGGCCAGTCGAGTGGCTGCTGGACGCTCCGGCCTGAGCGTTTGGCACGCGGGCTGTGCCCCTGGTTTCTCCGGAGGGCGCCGTCGGGGCGCTGTTTTTCTGGCCTTCCTCGCGAGCCATCGCCCCGGTCGCGCGGCATGGAGGCCGCGCGCCCCACGCCTCGGCCTCCGCCGCCGCCCGCGTGGACGATCTCTGATCCTTAGCGCCCACTCCCGCGAGCCGTCTGGACGCAGCGAGCGATGTGGACAGTAAAGGGTCTGAGGCTGATTGTTCACAGTGGCCGGTGATGGTCGCCGCTGGCCGCTGGCCGCGCCATTGTTGGGCGGACTGGCGGATCGAATCAATGTGCCGAGCGCGTCGGGTAATCCGCGATCATGGAAGAATGCCGACATGCTCACCCGGATCGGCGGCCTTGCGACGGCGATCCTTCTGGCGGCGCTGGCGGTAGGCGCACCGGCGTGCGCGGCGTCTGGCGATCTCGATCCCTCCTTTGGGCAGGGCGGACGTGTGCAGGTGCAGACCAACCCGGGGTGTCTGAGGGGATGCGTCGGGTTCGGCGGCTCCTACGCGGATGCGCTCGCTTTGCAGCCCGACGGCGGGGTCGTGTTGGGTGGCGACAACGATTACATCGGCGCCCCGGTGCCTTATTCAGAACGCGCCGGTTGGCCCAACCGCTCATTCGGCAAAAACGGTATTGCCCGCTCAAAGCTCACCGCCGAACACCTGAGAGACATAGAGCCGCGCGCGATCGCATTCGGCGCCGCCGGTGACGCGATCGTCGTCGGCGGACTCCCCAAACGGACCGTGGACGTGCCGTTGGGGGCAGGTTTCATCGCGCGATACACCCCTCATGGCAGAGACTGCTCCTTTGGCGCAGGGGGTGTCGTCATCAATGATGAAATAGGAGGCGCGAGTGCCGTCGCGGTGCAGCCCAACGGGCGGATCGTGATCGCGGGCTGGAGCCACAAGGCGTTCATGGCCGCGCTATCTGGGAGGCGGAACCCCTCACACCTGCCGCTGCGAACCGCATTGAGTGCCGGGTCACAGCTCATCGTCGAGCGCCCGTGCGACCGACTCGCCGTGAGGTGTCAACCACCACTCGTTGGCTCGTCCTGCTCCCTTGGAGCGTTTGGCGAGCAGACCATCCCGCTCGAGGCGGGCGAGCAGTGTGGACATCTGGCCCTGGTAGCGAACACCGATCGCATCGGCGACCTGAGCGTTGCTTGCGCACGGGTGCTCAGCGAGATGCAGCAGGCACCCACGCGCGCGGTATGCGCTCAAGCTGCGCACGCTCCTGGGGACCTTCACATCCACCCGGCGGGGCGTCGGCGGTGGCGGTGTCGTGGGCTCCGTGGCGATCGTGCTCGCCAGGTGCTGTGCCTTTGCTAGTTGCGGCTGGAGTGACTCTGCGTCCAGGTAAGGCGATAGCACGACGCCTGCCAGCGTGCCGAGCAGGCCGATGAATGGCGGTGCCTCCCCGGTTACCAGCCGGATGTGGAGGATGCCCGCCACGGCGGCGACCGTCGCCTCCGCCATCTGCGTAGAGAGACGCTCATCCGCTGCGTAAGCGCGTCCGGCGTCCACCAGCGACACGAGATCCTGCAGGTCGCGCGCTCTCGCGCTCAACCCGGCGGGGCTCGTCGCGAACGCCTCCACCAGGCACACCCGTGCCAGCTGCGGCTCGCCGTCCAGGAACACCAGCAGCGCCGCCAGGCCCGCCAATACACGCTCCGGCCACTCGGCATCTCGCGCGAACGCCTCTGACACACGCTCGATCGCCTGGCGCCTTGCCAGAGTTACCGCCGCGATGGTGAGATCCTCCATGCTCTCGAACAGGTCATACAGGGTTCGCCGCGATACGCCCGCTCGTTCGATCACGCTCTGCGCCGTCACGTTGTGCAGCCTTCGCTCGGCGATCAATCCCACCGCCGCCTCGAGGATGCGCTCACGCTGCAACTCCGCCACCTGCTCACGCGAGAGCGGGCCGCCTGCCACCCACGTCGCCGCGCGCACCTCTCCCGCCCCGCCGTTTGCGGCCGGCTGATCCTCCTTGGAGGACATTCCCTTATCTCGCCTATATCGTCCCGGTCTTCAGCGGCTGGTGGCCCGTTGCCGTGTGGCTGCGCGTCAAACAACACCCTCCCCCGGATGTCAATGACATGTGCTGGGGCGGCTACCTTACTTGATCCGACCTTTGGGCCGGTGGCGGGTTGCGCATCCTGACGAGACGAAATGACGAAGAGCCACCCAGGGGTGGCTCTTCGCAAGACTTAGCAGAACCGGGTTCCCGCCGATGCCGGCGGCCCGACCCTGCACCGTGCAGTTTAGCGCTCGACGTGCACGACATCCTCGTCATCATCGACGGCCGACTTGAGCTACCAGAAGAAATTGCCGCAGATGCTGGTCGGTGCTCACGCTCGATTCGTGCGCTGGTGCGTCGCATCGCGGCGTCTAGCACGGCGAGGAAGCACTGCTCGAAGCTCTCGAACAGGTGGTGGAACGTTGCGCGGGAGACGCCTGCCGCGTTGGCTATCCGGGTGATCGCTCGTTCACCACGTTGGCCTCGCCGAACACGAGGCATTGCAGCTACTCTGAAAGCGAGCGATATGGAGACGATCCGCATCCTGCATCATCATGCGCCTGGCTATGGCTGGAGCTTCGAGTCCCCGGACATCCTGGGATTGACCGGCGGCGGGGACGTCTACGACCCCGCCAAGGCGGAGGAGGCTGCCCGCTTTGCGCTTGCCTGCGCCGCCGAGGAGCAGCGTCTTCCGGGGCCTGCCGAGCTGGCCTTCGAGCACTTTGTTCCCGCCGGCGTGGCCGTCGCGGCGTAGCTGCGCGACGTTTACGCTCCGATCAGTTGCGCGATGGCCCGGGCTGCGCGACGATTGCGCTCCTCGGCGGGAGCGACCAGCACGTCCACGTCTGAGCCTTCTCCCGTGTGCCAGCCTTCCACGAAGCCGACCGAGGCGTGGGACGGTTCTGTATAGTAGGCGTTTTCGGGAGTCTCTCTGCGTCGCTCTGGATTGTGCCCACTCGCTCATTGAACAGTCACGGCTTCGGCTTGGTCCTCACTGTCCCCGAGTCGGTCGCGCGCCCCCTCCGGGCCGTGCTGGACCGGACGAGCCGCCGTGTGCCCGAGTCCAACGGCGCGGCCCGGCCTGCGCAGGCCGATCGGGCTGACACGATGGCCGCGGCGACGGTCGAAGAGCGACCTGCTGGCGGCGCCCCGGAGAGCGAAGCCGTGACGCCAGCGGCCGCCGGGGAGGTCACGATCGAGGTTGAGGGCCGCAGGCCGAAGCTCAAGCTCCGTCCGGTGCCCGAGGTGCACGCAACGAAGCGTGATCCCCGTGCTTCGCTTGCGTTTCTCTCGGACTTCGATGAGTCTTCCTCCACGGCGCGTGGCGAGGATCTCGTATCCGGCGCCGAGGGCAAGGAGTCCTCGCCCGTGGCGTCGGAGGAGCCGACGCTGGCGGAGCTTGTCGCCGGGTTGCCGTGGTACCACACGATCGAGATGCCCGATGGCGTCGTCTCGCGGGGGATGTTCGATCATCGGCGGCTCGTGCCCCACTACGGTATTCCCGAGTCCCTTGCCGATAAGCGCTGTCTCGATGTGGCGTGCAGCAATGGGTTCTGGGCGTTCGAGCTCGAGCGACGCGGCGGGAGCGTCACGGCCGTTGACATTAGCTCGTGGGGAGATTGGGACCTACCCGCAGGCGCGCCCGTGCGTTCGAGACACCCGACGAGGCGCCCCACGGCGACGGTGACACGCTGCCGGCGGGCTATGCCGCCGATCCGTTCCTGGTCGCGAGGGCCGCGCTTGGTTCCCGCGTGGAGCGGGTGAAAAAGAACCTGTACGAGCTCGACGCCGGCGAGCTCGGCGTATTCGACTTCGTGCATGCGGGCGATGTCTTGCTCCATCTCGCCCGGCCGCTGGACGCGCTGTGCGCGATGCGCCGCGTCACCGCTGACGATGGTATGGCACTGATCGTGGACTCATTCGATCCGAGCCTTGCCGATCCCACGCTGACGCGCTACTTCGGCGGCTTCGCCAACCTGCTTTGGTCGATGCCGAGCCTTGACTGTCTCGTTCAGATGGTCTACGACGCCGGTTTCAGCGACGTCGAGGTGTCTCCGTCTACAACCTCGCGGCGTGGGAGGATCCGGAAGGCTACTGGCGTGCCGTGATGCGTGCGCGAGCGTAGTTTGCTCAACGGGTTCCTCGCCACCTGTCCAGCGTGCTGTTTCCGCCTTTCCTCGTCAGCGACGCCGGGCGCGCGGCATGGAGGCCGCGCGCCCCACACGTTGGTCTGCGCGTTCCCCCGCGTGGACGATCTCTGATCCTCAGCGCTTGCTCTCGACCCGGTCTGGCCGCAGCGATGAGCCCGATGGTATCCGGGGGAGCTGGCAGGATGTCAGCCGATACCATGAGATCCGTGGCGAAACAGCACACCAACGGTACGCTCGGGCGTCTCAGCCCAGAGAGGTTGGCCGAACTCGTGCGCCCTGCGACGGTCGAGACCCTTGAGGAGAAACGCGCGGCCATCAAACGCGCCACGGAGGGCCTGCGGATCAAGGTTCGCGTCACCCGGGACATGTACCGCCCGCGCTAGATCATGACGCCGCTGGGTGGGCGCCACACCACTGCGCACGGCGTCTTTGCCGTCGAGCAGCATGAGCTTCTGCTCCCCAATCCAATCGCCCTCGACACCAGCTTCGTAGTCGAGGCGTTGATCGCGACGCAGCCTCTACACGCCCTCTGCCGCGCATTCTTGTTGAGGATCGTCGAGGGCGGCACATCCATCGCGACGAGTGATTTGCTGCCGGTCGAGTTAGCGGAGGCGGTGTTCGCAATCGTGCTGAAGGAACGCTGGGGCAACCGCTGGCGACCACATAGAACCGATGGCCGCGCCCGTCGTCGCGCCGGACGCCTTCTGAATGACGCGATCTCTCGCTACGAGACGCTGCTTATGCGCGCCGATCACATCCCGGTGCCTCTAGGCGACACGGCAAGCGCCGCAAGAAGCTTCATGACCGGCTACGGGCTTGCCTCCTATGACGCGGTCCACGCCGCCAGTGCCGTCGCTGCCGGTGCCGGTGCGATCGTGACGCTCGACACCGGTTTCGCGCTCCTGCCCGCGTCGCTGCTTACGGTCTACACCGACCGCTCACGGCTCGCCTCCTGTCGGAGGAAGCGACCGCGCCAGTAGGGCTGGCTGGCGGGTCGAATCAATGTGCCGAGCGGGTCGCTGAATCCGCGATGGTGGAAGAATGCCGACGTGCTCACCCGGATCGGCGGTCTTGCGACGGTGATTCTGCCAGGGATGGGTCTCGCACATCGAGAACGGCCGCACCAACCCCGCCTATGGCACAGTCGATCGGATCGCCAGAGCCTTGGCGTGGCCGATGTCCCGATCGCCGCGATGCCGGACGTGCAGGGGTCGCGCGTGGCGATCGTCGCAAGCCACCCTATCGGTCGTTGATGGCCTGGGTCGACCGGCGCCTGCGGGAGGCTGACGATCATGGTCTGATCGTCCTTGACGGCGAGAGTGGTGAGTTGCGCACGATGCATCGCGAGTTGGATATCGCAACGCGGCGGGTCGTGGAGGATCCTTGGATGCGCGATGCCCGCGAGAGTCAGTGGCCGCAGGTGGCGGACTTCGTCGCGCATGTGGCGTTTCAGGCGGTCGTGCGTGCTCCCAGCCGCGCCTTCCTGTGGGAGTGGTATGAGCAGCGCCTCGGAACGATCATCGTTCGTGACGAGTGGGGCAGGCACGGCGTCAGGGGCTTGGAATGACGAAGAGCCACCCGGGGGTGGCTCTTCGCAAGACTTAGCAGAACCGGGTTCCCGCCGATGCCGGCGGCCCGACCCTGCACCGTGCAGTTTAGCGCTCGACGTGCACGACATCCTCGGGTGCCCGCTCGGCGCAGGGCGCCACAGCTCTGGCCGACGCTATTTGCCTGGGCCAGGGCGGGGGGTCGGCCGCGGCGATGATCCACCGCGGCCCTCCTCGATGCCAATTGATGTCGGGGGCGTTTTGATCTGGTCCGGTGGTAGAGGCTTGGGTGCCATAGCCTTAGTGTACCGCCAGGGCAGCCAGCCACGCGAGCGTCTGTACGACCATAAGCACGCCCAGTGCGCCCGACAGCCGTGACATGCGCCGCACCTTCGCCGCGTTCTTCTTGCGCAGGCCTGGTATCCGTAGCCCGCTTCCGCCAACCAACCGAGGGTGTCTGCCGGTGCTTCACGTGCAGCTTGCTCGTATAGCTCGTCGTATAGCTCACGTGCATCGATTGCGAACTTCAACTTCCAAGGGGCAAGCAAGATCGCCGCGGCGACAAGTCCTAGAACGAGCGCCGCCAGCGCGACCCAGCCCCACGCGTGCAGCCCTTGAGCTCGCACTGTGGTGGCACCCAAGAACGACGCCACAAGGGCGTGTGCGGCGAGCAGCGTGCCGGTTCGCTGCCTTATCCCCGAGACGAGCGACTCCTGATCGGCCAGCGCAGATCGCCCTGCCTCGTAGGTGATCTCCTCAAGCGTCCGCACGCGGCAACGGTACGGATCGTGCCGGCGTCGGCCAGGAGCCGAAGCTCGTCGGCAAGGCGGTCAAGGACAGCCCGGCACACATTTACGCCGGCGCGTCGCTGCTGGTCGCCGCAGGCTGACCCTCGCCGGCAGTCGTAGACGCTCCTTCAGTGGTTGCGATCGTGCTCGAAGTCGTCGCTGCCGGTGGGGTGAAACCAGAGCGCGTCGGCGAAACCCTTCAGGCGGCACAGCTTGAGTTGCCAGCCACTCGGCGTCCCGCGCGAACGCCTCAGACACATGCCCGATCTCGCGGGATCCGAGTCAAACCGTTTCGCGACTGAGTGGGGATACTTCACGGAGTGCGACTAGTAGCGGCCAGTGCTACGCTGTACTACATGAGCGCCATGCCACTGAGCATCCGGCTGCCCGAACGGACTCTGGGGCGGCTTGCCGACCGCTCCAGCCGAAGCGGCTTGGCGCCGCGCACACTCGCTCAGCGCTATGTGGAGGAGGGCCTGCGGATGGACGACCATCCGCTGGTGCGCTTCGCCGAGGGGCCTTCGGGGCGCCGCGCGCGTCTGATCGGGGGCCCGGACGTCTGGGAGGTGATCGCGGTGGCGCGTGACAACGACGGCAACGTGCGGGAGACCGCCTCCTATCTGGAGCTGCCACTAGGGCTGGTGCAGGCTGCCGCGACCTATTACGGCGCCTACCCAGAGGAGATCGACGAGCGCATCGAGTTGGGTCGCCGACAGACCGAGGAGGCCCACGCGGCCTCCCTCGCCGGTGGTAGGGCACTCGGCGGGTGAGGTTGCTGCTGGACGAGATGCTCTCCCCGGCAATTGCCCGTGAGCTGCGTGCCCGAGGGCACGATGTGCGAGCGATCCAGGAGCATCCCGAGTGGCAGGCGTTCGACGATCGGCAGGTGCTGGAGCTCGCTCGGCGGGAGCACCGGGCAGTCGTGACCGACAACCTCTCCGACATGCGACCCCTGCACTACGAGGCGATCACCCCCGGTGGCCCCGGCGACTACGGCATGATCTTCATCCCCGGCGGCTACCCGCGCCGGAGAGCCGACACCGGTCGCATCGTCACTGCGCTCGAGCGCAAGCTCACAACCTACCCCGGAGAGCGCGATCTCGCGGACGGCGAGGATTGGTTGTAGTCCAGCGACCCGCTCGAGCTACCAGCCCCGGCGCGCGCGGCTGATACGTTCCGGGGATGCGGGAGACGGCGAGCACGCGATGGCTGCGGCGGATGGCGAGGAGCGGCGGCGAGTACGTGGCCGCGCGCGCCGGCGCCCCCGACGAGCACCCCGACGGCCCGGGCGCAAACGGCAGCGCCAACGGGCAGGCCAGCCCCCCACCTCCGCCGATCTCCCCCGAGCCGGGGTCGCCCGCGCGCTTTGCCCGCGAGCTGCTGCCGGTGGGGGCGAGCGAGGAGGATCAGATCGTCAGCCGCCGGCTCTACGAGCGGCTCTCTGCCGAGGATGTGCGCGAGATCGAGGCCGCGATCGCGCGCGACGATCAGCTGCAGGCTTACTACACCGGCGCCCCCGATGAGCGCCACCGGGTGTTTCTGCTGCTCAGCTTCGGCGTCTGGCTCAGCGTCCCCGCGGTGCTGGAGAAGGTCGCGCTCGGAGCCGAGCAGCCGCCCGAGGAGGTGCACGCGATGGCGCGCGGGCCGCTCGCCGCCGCGGGCGGGCTGTATGAGGCCGACATGGTCGCGTCTGCGCTGGCGAGCGTCGGCGTCGGCATCGAGTCGGCGGCGGCGGGCCTTGACTTCGGCTGCTCCTCCGGGCGCCTGGTGCGGGTGCTCTGCGCCGCCTACCCCGAGACGCAGTGGCACGGCTGTGACCCCAACGGGCCGGCGATCGAGTGGGCCCAGCGAGCCTACCCGCGCGTGAACCTCTTCCCCAGCTCCAACGCGCCGCCGCTCGAGCTCCCCGACGGCTCGCTCGACCTCGTCTGCGCGATCTCGATCTGGTCGCACTTCGCGCCCGCGCTCGGCCTGCGCTGGTTCGATGAGATGCACCGCCTGATCCGCCCCGGCGGCCACCTCGTCTGCACCACGCACGGCTTCACCGCGGTGGACTTCTACGTCAAGAACACGCTGCGCACTCCTGCGCAGTCGGATCAGATCGTGGGCGGGCTCTACTCCCGCGGCTGGTGGTACGCGCAGGAGTTCGGCGCGGACGGCGACTGGGGCGTGATCAACCCCGATTGGGGCACCGCCTTCCTCTCGCCCGAGTGGCTGCTGACGCAACTCTGCCCGCGCTGGCGCGTTCTGGAGTTCGCCCCTGGGCGCAACCAGGACAACCAGGACGTGTACGTGCTGCAGCGCGTGTGAGGCAGCGCCCGTCAGGCGGCCAGTTCGCCGAGCATGACCGCGCGCGATCCCACCACATCGACGATCCCATCGAGGACCTCTGCATCCCAGCCGGCACCCGCAAGCGCGGCGCGTGCCTCGGCCGCCGCCGCGGGGGCGCGCTGCGCCAGCGCGCGCAGCCTGCGACGGGAGGGCGCCGCGCCGAGCCCAGCCTCGGCGAGCAGCCGCTGCAGGTGGCGGGGGCGGACGTACTGCGGGCGGTACTCCCCGCCGATGCTCATCGCTAGCTTGCGCGACATCGGCCGCACCTTCCGGTAGACGACGGTGGACACGATGTCGTACGCCGGAGCCAACGTGGCCCGGTCGCTGGCGGGGAGGTACAGAAGCGAGTAGTTCTTGCCGTGCGCGTCGTGGTTGCCCACGAGGAAACTGAGTGCGAGGTAGTCCAGCAGGTGCGGTGCCTCGCGCGCGGGAACCGCGACGGCGCGGCGCAGCAGTGCGAAGCAGTCGGCCGTCCCGGGGCCGCCCTCCGCCTGGTACTTACGGTCGCTGCGAACGCCGAGCGCCTGGCAGAAGTCCTCCTGGTGCAGCCGCCGGGTGCGCCCGTCGCCCGCCGCGCGGTCGTAGCGGGCGACCAGCAGGCATTCGCGATCGCCGGCCCGTCGCGGTTCCGCTCGCACGGTCGGCACGCCGAGCCGCCGTCCGATCTCCAGGCACAGCACCTCGTTGGCAACCGTGTCCCGCAGGCTCCGGATCGGGGTCTTGAGGATGTGGGTGGAGGGTGTGCGCCCTTCGGTGAGGCCCACCCGGCCGTCCTCGCCCACGACCACCGGCAGCTTGTCCTGCACTCCGGCGAGCGACAGCCGGTACTCGCCCTCGGCATCGATGTGCATTGGGCGCGAGGGAAGCTCCGCAATCAGCTCCGCCAGCTCGTCCTCGCTCAGCCACTGCACGCGGGGTGTGGCCGGTTGGCTGGGGATCGGCGCTCCCGGCGCCACCAGGCTCACGGCACCCGCCGTGTCGCCGCCGAGTCGCTCGAGCAGGCCATAGTCATTGCCGGCGCTCACTCCCAGCTGGCGCGCCAGCAGCTCGCGGGGCGGGCCCTCCGGCAGCAGCCCGCCGAAGAACGCCTCCACCTGTGTGGGGCCGAAGTCGCCGCTCAGCGGCAGCGCCTGCGACAGCGGATGCCCGCCGTCGGCGGCCCAGGCCGGGTCATAGCTGAAGCTGAGACCGCCCGGTGAATCGCTCAGCGTCCCGGCCCGCCGATCGAAGCACACGACCTCAAGGGCTCGACTGCTCAAGCGGATCCTCCAAGATGAGGCTCACCCCGAGCGCCTCCGCCACGCGCAGCGTCTCGGCCAGGCGGGCCGTTGCCTTCCCGCGCTCCAGCTCGCTTACGAACCGGATTCCCACCCCGGCCGTCAACGCGACGTCCTCGAGGCGCAGTGCCCTCGCCTTGCGTGCACGGTGCAGGGCTGAGCCGAGGTCTGTAGGGCTGTGGATCGAGCTCGACATATTTACCGATCGGGACAATTATAGCGAAAATGAGGAGCTAAAGGCAAGAAATTACCGATCGGGATATTTTCTCCCCAGATGGCCCCCAAACTGCCCGATTGTCCCGACCGGGACAAGGAGTGCCTTGCATGCAGGCAATGGTTGTGGCGGGATCCGAACACGCGGTTGGTAGCGTTCACCTGCCCTTGTCTACCGTCGCGACCACCCCCGCACCCTCCCCCTCCACGCCCGCGCCCGCCGCGCGCGGTGGCCTCGCGGCCGTCTCGATCGAGGGCGTCAGCAAGACCTTCCGCCTGCCCCACCAGCAGTACTCGACGCTCAAGGAGCGCGCGCTGCACCCGTTTCGCTCCACCGACTACGACGAGCTGCACGCCGTCAAGGACGTCTCGGTCGAGATCGCCACCGGGGAGTTCTTCGGGATCGTCGGGCGCAACGGCAGCGGCAAGAGCACTTTGCTGAAGTGCATCGCCGGCATCTACGGCGTCGATGCGGGCCGCATCTCGATCGCCGGGCGGCTCTCGCCGTTCATCGAGTTGGGGGTCGGCTTCAACATGGACCTGACGGCGCGCGACAACGTGATCATCAACGCGATCATGCTCGGCCTCTCCCGCCGTCAGGCGCGGGCGCGCTTCGACGAGGTGATCGCGTTCGCCGAGCTCGAGGAGTTCATCGACCTGAAGCTCAAGAACTACTCCTCCGGGATGCTCGTGCGCCTGGCGTTCGCCACCTCGATCGAGGTCGACGCCGAGATCCTGTTGATCGACGAGGTGTTGGCCGTCGGCGACGCCGCCTTCCAGCAGAAGTGCTTCGAGCAGTTCTACCGGCTCAAGCGCGAAGGGCGCACGATCGTGTTCGTCTCGCACGACATGTACTCCGTGGAGCGCTTCTGCGACCGCGCGATGCTGATGGAGCGGGGCAAGATGGTGCAGATCGGCGAACCGCGCGCGATCGGCCGCGCCTACCACAAGCTCAACTTTGGCCAGCTCCCCCACGAGGCACCCGTCGAGGACCACTCCAACAAGGGGACGATGATCGCCGACGCCTGGTTTGAGAGCTCCAGCGGCGAGCGCGTAACCAGCTGTAGCCAGGAGGATGCGTTGAACATGTGCTTCGAGGTCCGCTTCGGCGAGGACCTCACCGATCCGGTGTTCGCGGCGACGCTGCGCACCGAGCTCGGGCACACGATCGTCGTCGCGCGCTCGGACCAACACGGTGGTGCCAGCGGCTCCTTCAGCGCGGGCGAAACGGTGATCGCGCGCTTTTCGATCCCCAGCTGGCTGACCCCATCCCGCTACACGCTCACGCCCTCGCTGGCGCGCGAGGGTACCGGCGCGAACGCGCTTGCGCTGGTCGAGGACATGACCTCGGTGGTTGTGCATGGCACCACCAGCGGCGGGATCCTCGAGCTGCCCGTCGAGGCGAGGATCGAACGCGCATGAGCTTGCCCGTTGATAATGCGTGCCCTGCGGGCGGGGGGTGCGGCTGTGAGCGCGATGCCGGATGTGGGGCTGCCCGCTCCGCTGCGAGCGCCCGGCAGCCACCGCGTACACGGCCCCTCAGCGCTCGGCAGCGACCTGCATCGCTTCTGGTCGCTGACGTTCACGCTCGCGCGCACCGAATTCAAGTTGCGCTTCTACGGCTCGGTGCTCGGCTATGTGTGGACGCTGATGCGCCCGCTGCTGTTGTTCAGCGTGCTGTGGGTGTTCTTCACCAAGGTCGGCCACGTCAACGACGGCACGAAGCCGGGCGAAAAATATTACGGCGCGCAGCTGCTCGGGTCGATCGTGCTGTTCACGTTCTTCATCGAAGGGACGACCAACGCGGTGCGCAGCGTGGTCGATCGCGAGAACCTCGTGCGCAAGATCCACTTCCCGCGCCTGGTGATCCCGCTCTCGGTGGTGCTGTTGGCGATGTTCAACCTCGCGCTCAACCTGATCGTGGTAGCGATCTTCGCCGTCAGCGCCGGCGTGCGCCCGATGCTCAGCTGGCTTGAGTTGCCGCTGATCGTCGGCGCGCTGATCGTGTTCGCCGCCGGCATGGCGATGTTGCTCTCGGCGCTGTTCGTACACTTCCGCGACATCCAGCCGATCTGGGAAGTGTTCGCGCAGATTCTCTTCTACGCCTCGCCCGTGATCATCTCGATTCAGACGGTGATCGCCAAAGTGAGCCCTACCCTCCTGCACATCTACATGCTCAACCCGCTGGCGGTGATCTTCCAGCAGTTCCGCCACGCGATGATCACGAATGCGACACCCGCCGCCGGTCAGGTGCTCGGTAGCTGGAGCGCGCTGTTCGGGGCGCTGGCGATCGTGGTAGCGATCTTCGTCATCGGCTTCCTGGTGTTCAACCGCGCGGCGGCGCGGATCGCGGAGAATCTCTGAGATGGAGGTTGAGGTGACACAGGATCTGGAGGCCGAGAACGAGCACCTGCGCGCCCGAGTCGCAGCCCTGGAGGAGGAGCTCGTGGAGGTGCAGTCGCGCACCAACACGGCGATCGCCAAATGGCAGGAGCAGGCCTACTGGCTCGATCGCTGGCATCTGGACCTCAACGCGCTGATGCGCCGGCCCGGAGCGACCGAGCTGCTCGGCGCGGTGCGCGGGGTGCGCGGGGTGTGGTGGCGAGTGAAGCTGCTCAAGCGGCGGCTGCGGAAGCCGTGAGCGGGATCTCAGTCGTCGTTCCCGTCAAGGACGGCGAGCGCTACCTGGATGAGCTGCTGCAGGCCCTCGCGCGCGAGGGGGTCGACGAGGTGCTCGTGATCGACTCGGGCTCGCGCGACCGCTCGCTTGAGATCGCCCGCGCGGCCGGGGTGGAGCTGCTGCAAATCGACCCCGCCGAATTCGGCCACGGGCGCACCCGCAACCTCGGCGCCGAGCGCACCTCGGGGGAGCTGATCTGCTTCCTCACCCAGGACGCCACGCCCGTCCCGGGCTGGCTGGGCGCCTACCGCGAGGCATTTGCGCTCGATGCGCATGTGGGCGCCGCCTACGGGCCGCATTTGCCGCGCGAGGACACCAGCCCGATGATCGCCCGCGAGCTGAGCGAGTTCTTCACCGGTTTCGCCACCGGTGGGGCGCCGGTCGTTCAGGGTAGGGGCGATCCGACATTTCTCTCCAACGTCAACGCCTGTTACGCACGCGCCTGCTGGGAGGAGATCCGTTTCCGCGAGGTCCACTACTCCGAGGACCAGGCATTTGGCAGCGACTTGCTGGCGGCCGGCTGGGCGAAGGTCTACCACCCCGGTGCCGCCGTGCTTCACGCCCATGATTATGGAGCGATCGAGTTCATGCGACGCTACTTCGACGAGTACCGGGGCCTGCGCGCGAGCACCGGTCATGTCGAGCCGTTCGGGGTTGTGTCCGCCACGCGCCAGATCGCGAGCGCAGTGGCTGGGGATCGTCGCTGGATGGCTGCGCGGAACGTGGGTGCCGCTGAACAGGCCCGCTGGACGGCCCGCTCGACGGTGCACCATGGTCGGACGTCGTTTCTTCTCTGCGCTGGGTTCGCGTGCCGAGCAGGTACCCGCCCCGCTGCGCCGGCGACTGTCACTGGAGGGTCGCGATGACCGACCGTCCGAGACTCCGCTCCCCGAGTTGCCCCCCACTCAGCACCTCCCCCAGGTGCTGCCCCACGACGACTACGACGTCGTCACGCGGATCTGGAGCGAGGGCCCCGCGCCGCTGCTGGAGGCGGTGCCGGGGATGGCCGAACGCGAGCGGCTGCGCCTGGCGCTCGTGATCCCCCCGTTCAGTCGCGGCAGCGGCGGGCACAACACGCTGTTTCAGATCTTCACGCGCCTGGAGCGTCGGGGGCACGCGTGCAGCGTGTGGTTGGCGGATTACCACAACCAGATGCGCGACGTGCGCGCGGCACGGCTGCGCAGCGAGATCCGCGAGTATTTCGCGCCCTTCGAGGGGCCGGTGTACAAGGGCTTCGAGGGCTGGCAGGGCGCGGATGTGGCGATCGCCACGGGCTGGCAGACGGTGCACGCGATGCTGGCGCTCGACCAGTGCCGCGCGCGCGCCTACCTCGTCAACGACCACGAGCCCGAGTTCTACGCGGCCTCGATCGAGCAGGTGCTGGCCGAGGACACCTACCGCTACGACCTGCACTGCATCGCCGCGAGCCCCTGGCTGCGCGACCTCCTGATCGAGCGCTACGGCGCGAGCGCCGACGCCTTCCAGCTGGGCGTCGACGGTGAGGCCTACCGGCCGCTCGCGGTGGCGCGGCGCACCGACACGGTGGTGTACTACGCGCGCCACACCACCCCGCGGCGCGCCGTGCCGGTCGGGCTGATGGCGCTCGCCGAGCTGTACCGGCGCCGCCCGGACGTGCGGATCGTGCTGTTCGGCACCGACAAACCGCTGCACGCGGCCTTCCCCTACGAGCACATGGGCGTGCTCTCGCCCGCGCAGCTGGCGCGGCTGTACTCCGAGGCGACGGTGGGGCTGTGCCTGTCGCTGACCAACTTCTCGCTGATGCCCAAAGAGATGCTCGCCTGCGGGCTGCCCTGTGTGGAGCTGGCGGGGGTCAGCGCCGAGTCGATCTTCGGTGAGGACGGCGCCCTTGACCTCGCGCCGCTTGACCCGCCGCGGATCGCCGACGCGCTGGAGCGGCTGCTCGCCGACCCCGCGCTGCGCGAGCGCCGCTCGCGCGAGGGCCGCGAGTTCGTCGCCTCGCACACGTGGGACCACGCCACCGACGAGGTCGAAGCGGGGCTGCGCCACGCGCTGCGCGAGCGGGAACGGGTGGCCGCGGGCACCGGCTGAGCGCAGGCCGCCCGGCGTTCGACAGCACCGCCGGGCGTGGCCGGCGGCCTCACCCGTAGTAACGCGAGATCGTCAGCGTCTCGGCAAACAGCCCGTGGGTCATCGCCAGCACGACCAGCAGCCCCCCCAGCACGGGCGCCCAGCGGCGTGGCGCGGCGCGCGCGGCGAGCACGATAAAGAGCGCGTAGAACACGACCAGCGGGAACAGGTAGCGGGCCTGCGCGAACGGGTAGCCGGTGTTCACCTGGTAGCGGATCCCGGCGTAGCCGATCGCACCGAGGAGCCCGAGCGCCATCACCCCGAAGCAGGCGAAGATCGGCAGCATCGCCCGGATGCCGTGGCGCACGCGCACCAGCCCCACCAGTGCGAGCGCGGCGAGAACGTAGAGGATGTCGAGGCCGTCGTTGTACACCCACGCGGGGAAGGTGTAGTCGAGCCAGCCGAAGTGCCCGATCGAACCATCCAGCCAGGTGACCCAGATCGGGTCTTCGGCGAAGTACACATGGTTCATGAACCACAGCTTCGGGAGGTACAGCTGCCAGGTGTAGTCGAGCGTTTCGTTCAGCGTGATCGTGCGGCCGCCGGGCGCCGCGCTGCTGGTCGCGCCCGCGAGGCCGCCGGCGGTGATGCCGCCGCGGTGCCAGGCGACGACGTTGAGCAGCGCATACAGCGCCACCGGCAGGAACGCCACCGCGACCATCACGACGAGCATCGCCGCCGCCCGGCCCGCACCCGCGCGCCGCGCGCGCCAGCACAACAGCAGCAGCGCGAGGGCGATCCCGGGCAGCAGCGCGATGAAGGTGAGCTTCGTCAGCACCCCGGCGGCGACGATCGCGCCGATCGCCACGGCGCGCGGCATCGTCAGGCCGCGCCGGTAGGCGCGCAGCAGCAGCAGGAACGTCAGGGTGGAGGTGAGGAACAGGAGGTTGTCGCCGTGCACCCCGGCGGCGATGAAGTCGAAGGTCGGCTGGAAGGCGACCATCAGCGCCCCCACCGTCCACGCCCACGGCGTCCGCGGCAGCAGCTCGCGCAGGAACAGGAACACGGCGAGCACCGTGCACGCCGCCATCAGCGCTGAGAGCAGGCGCATCGCCGCCAGCCGGGTGAGGATGTTCGAGGAGGGCGAGAGCCAGTAGGGGATCGCCTCCAGCGCGTAGTACAGCGGCGGCTGGTTGGTGGCCGAGCTCGCCGCCCCTTCTCCGACCGGGTTCGGGTGCGAGGCGAGGAAGGCGTTCAAGCCCTGGTTTTCGCGCGGCGTGAGAATCCCCCGCTGGCCGGGGCGCCCGATCACCGCGAAGAAGTCCAGCCGCTCGAGCGTCCCCTGCTCTTCGGGGGAGTACTGCGCCCCGGGCCCCTGCGGCGGGGGCTTGCCGGTCTCGGCGAGGTACTGGGCGTAGGCGAAGTGGCTGATCTCGTCGGGCACCTGGAAGGGCGGCACCACCACTCCCCAGATAGCGGCGTTGACGAACGCGATCGCAAAGCAGATGCGCCCCGCGCGCGGGATGCGCGCGAGGGTGCGCGTGAGTGCCTGCCACAGCGCCCGGGCACTGCGGCGGCCCGGCGAAGTGCGGGCGCCTGTCGCCTCCGGCGTGCTCGGGCCGTCGCCTTTGCCGGGCTCCTGGCTTACCTTCGGAGCGGCGGTGCTCATGTGATCTCCCTGACGAGCAGACGGGCGGTCGCGACCCACACGCCGAGCAGCAGCAAAGCCATCACCGGCAGCGTCCAGTCGCCGAAGATCGGCGCCTTGCCGAGGCCGAGGCGCTGGTCGAGCGTGCCCAGCAGCTGCCACCACGATTCGCGTCCGGGGCGCAGGTACACGACGTCGATGCGGCCCGGCTGGCGCTTGCTGTCGACCAGCTCGGCGACCGCTCCGGCGGATGGTTCGCCGCCGAGCACGACCTTACCGTGGCCGGCCACATGCAGGCACAGCGAGCCTTCGGCGGTGGCGCCGTGGGGGTAGGCGAACGGGATCTGGACGTAGCCCTCGCGTGCCCCACGTGCGAGGCGTCCTGCCGCGACCGTGGCGCCGTCGGCGGCCACGAAGTCGGCGGAGATCGCCGGCACCGGTGCACCGTAGGTGCCGACCAGGACTTCCATCCGCTGGGCATCGTCAGGGAGCACCATCGCGGGCTGGCAGAGGGTTCCGCCATGCGGCAGGGTCGCCGAGAAGGCAGCGGGGCTGATGTGGTCGGTGCCGGCGATCCGCGGCGCCCGCCCGGACATGTCGAGCGCCAGCGCTCCCGCCGCGAGCAGGAGCGCCACGCCGAGCACGAGGCGGCGCACGCGCACGGGCTAGCGGCGGCGCAGACCGAGAATCGACAGCAAGAACGACGAGAAGAAGATCTGAATTCCGACGATCAAAAGCGTCGCCGCGATGACCGCCATGTGTTCGTCCGCGAGCGAGCCGAACCCGTGGGAGATCCAGGTGGCGACGATCACCGCGCCGAGCGCGAAGCCGACCAGCACGAACGCGCCGCCGAGCAGCAGGCCGTGCTCGAGGCGGAAACGGGCGCGCATGCGGTCGAACCAGGGGTCGCGCTCGCCCATGAAGTAGGTGCCGTAGGCGTGGGCGCAGAGGCCGAGCGCCAGTACCTGCGTACCGACGACCATCAGCAGCGAGCCGGCGATCAGCGCGTGGATGCCCCACGAGCGCCCGAAGAAGTCAAGGCCGCCGCCGACCAGCGCGACGATCAGCGTGCCGAGGCCGGCGAGCAGCGCGCCGGGGAGGATGAACAGGTGGGTGGGGGAGTGCACCAGCAGGAAGCGCAGGTGGCGCCAGCCGTCGCGGAAGCTCGAGAGCTTCGACTCCCCGCCGCGGGGGTGGTATTCGATCGGGAACTCCGCGATCCGCAGGTCGGCCTTGGCGGCGCGAATCACCATCTCCGAGGCGAACTCCATCCCGGTGGTGCGCAGGTCCAGGCGCCCCAGCACGTCGCGGCGCAGCGCGCGCATCCCGCAGTGGGCGTCCTTGACGCCGGTGTCGAAGAACAGGTTGAGCAGGCCGGTGAGGATCGGGTTGCCGACGTAGCGGTGCAGCCACGTCATCGCGCCCGGCTGGATGTTGTCCATGCGGTCGCCCATCACGAGCTCCGCGCCCCGGTCGAGCTCGGCGACGAAGCGGGGGATCTCGTTGAAGTCGTACGTCAAATCCGCGTCGGCCATCACGATGTAGCGCCCCCGCGCGGCGGCGAAGCCGGCGAGGTAGGCCGAGCCGTAGCCGCGGCGGGGCTCGTGCACCACGCGCGCGCCGGCGGCGGCGGCGAGCGCCGCGGAGTTGTCCTCGGAGGCGTTGTCCACGACGACCACCTCGCCGTCGAGCGCGTTGCGCGACAGCACCTCCAGCGCGGCGTGCACGCAGCACTCGATGTTCTCGGCCTCGTTGAGGCAGGGGATCACGACCGACACTAGCGTCGTGTCCAGGTCGTCGGGTGCACGGCTCGCGAGGTCCGCGGGGACGATGGGCCTTGTCTGCTCGACTGTGCTCATGAGTGGGAGACCGCCCTGGCGGCATCGGCGTGGCGACGGACGGTCGTGCGGTTATAACGCGCGAGGGGGCGGAAAGGCGCGCGGCACCGAGCACGGATGCTACCGCAGGTGCTGGCGCCATTCCGCAAGCCGGATGTCGCCGGCTGCGCGCAGACCGCGGCGCGCTCACCTGTGGCACTCTCCCGGCGATGCGCATCTGCCTCGTATACGACTGCCTCTTCCCCTGCACGGTGGGGGGGGCCGAGCGGTGGTATCGAAACCTCGCTGAGCGTCTCGCCGAAGAGGGTCACGAGGTGACCTACCTGACGCTGCGCCAGTGGGAGCGCGGCGAGCAGCCGCGGATCGATGGGGTGCGGGTCGTGGCAGTGGGGCCGAGGCTTGGGCTGTACACCGCCGACGGCCGGCGCAAGATCGCGCCGCCGCTGGTGTTTGGGCTAGGGGTGGCGTGGCACCTGCTGTGCAACGGCCGTCGCTACCAGGTCGTGCACACCTGCTCGTTCCCCTACTTCTCGCTGCTGGCCGCGGCGGCGGCACGCCCACTCGGCCGCTACGCCCTGGTCGTCGACTGGCACGAGGTGTGGAGCCGCGCGTACTGGCGCGAATACCTCGGCCGCCTCGGCGGCGCGGTCGGGTACGCGGTGCAGTTGCTGTGCGCGCGCATACCCCAGCGGGCGTTCTGCTTCTCGCAGCTGCATGCGCGGCGCCTGCGCGCGGAGGGGTTGCGGGGCGAGCCGACCGTGCTGGAGGGCGAGTACGCGGGCACCCTGGAGGCCCCCACCGCGCGCCCCGCCGAGCCGGTGGTTGTGTTCGCGGGCCGGTTGATCCCCGAGAAGCAGGCACCGCTGGCGGTGGCGGCGTTCGCGCTGGCGACCCGGCGCATCGAGGGGTTGCGCGGCGAGTTCTACGGCGACGGCCCCGAGCGCGAGGCGCTGGAGTGCGCGATCGCCGAGCATGGCGTGGGCGAGATCGCGAGTGCCCCGGGCTTCGTTGAGGCGGCGCAGATCGACGAGGCGTTGACGAAGGCGATGTGCATGCTCTCGACCTCCTGCCGCGAGGGGTATGGCATGGTCGTGATCGAGGCCGCCGCGCGCGCGACCCCAAGCGTCGTGGTCGCCGGTGAGGACAACGCTGCGGTCGAGCTGGTGCAGGAGGGCGTCAACGGCGTGGTCGCCCCGACCGCCGACGCCGAGGCGGTGGCGACGGCGATCGTGAAGGTGCACCAGGCGGGGATGGCGATGCGCGAAAGCACCGCCAGGTGGTTCGAGCAGAACGCGCAGCGCCTGTCACTGGAGTCATCGCTGCGCGCGGTGTTGGCGAGCTACGAGACCGGGCCGGCCCCCGGGTGTTGAGATGAAAAATTTCAAAGCCGTGCGCAATGGCAAACGCCTTTTAAAAAGAGCAACACAACCCCAAGCCCGTGCGCAATAGCGCACAGCGTCAACGCGTCAACGCAACCTGGACGGACCGAACAACGCCCGCGCGTAGGAGTCGAGCGTCAGCCGCGCGGTGCGGGCCCAGGTGAACTCGCGTGCGCGGGCGAGACCCCGCGCGCGGAGCGAACTCGCGAGCGCAGGGTCCCCGAGCAGCCGCTCGATCGCGCCGGCGATGGCGGCGACGTCACGGGGATCGAACAGCAGCGCCGCATCGCCGGCGACCTCGGGCAGCGAGGAGGCGTCGGCACAGGCGACCGCGACGCCGCGGTGCATCGCCTCCAGTACCGGTAGCCCGAACCCCTCGTAGAGCGAGGGAAAGACGAACGCGTCGGCGAGCGCCCACAGGCCCTCGAGCTCCTCTCCCGTGACCCAGTTCTCAAAGCGGACGTCGTCCAACACCCCGAGCGCGGCGGCGCGCTCGCGCAGCTCGGCCTCGTGCCAGGTGGGGTAGCCGGGCAGCACCAACAGCGGCCGGCGCTCCACGGGGATGCGCGCCAAGGCCACGATCAACGCGAGCAAGTTCTTGTGCGGGCGCTTGGCGGAGAGACTCAGCAACACCCGCCGCTCGCCGAGGCGAAAGCGCGCGCGTGTCGCGGCCTCATCGAGTGCCCGCGTGCGGGGCGGGACGCCGAAGCCCAGCGGCGCTACGTCGATCCGCTCCGGCGGGGTGCCGAGCAGCTCGATCAGATCGGCTTGCGTGCTCAGCGAGTCGGCGATCACGCGCGCGGAGCGGCGCACGCCGAGCGGCACCAACACCCGCATGCCGCGGTCGCGCAGGCCGGAGTGGGCGTCGGGAAAGCGCGCATAGATCAGATCGTGGACGGTCACGACGCGCCGGAAGGGCCCCCACGCGGGCGCGGTGGAGGCCAGCGAGTGCATGAGGTCAACGCGCGCGCGCGCCGCCAGCACCGGCAACAGCGCCTGCTCGCCGAGCACCCACTGCTCGCGCCGGCGGGCGTTGACCGGCACCGTCACGGCCGGCAGCAACTCGCCCCAGGGACCGTCGCCGGCGGCGGCCGCCTCGCGGTTGATGAAGGCCGTGAAGCGCAACTTGCGCCCCGACACACCGATGCGGGAGGCATTCGCTTCGCTCCGATCCCCGAATCGGCCGGCGGCGGCGAGCAGCTCGGGGATCAGCTCGCGCGCGACCACCTCCATCCCGCCGGTCTCGCCGGGCACGAGGTAGATCAGGTTGAGGCCGACGTGGATTTCGCTCATACGGTTCATATCGCCCGCGGCCGCGCTCGGACCGGAAGGCCCGACGATAGCCACATGACAACCGGAACAGCCATACGTGGTGGAGCGCCATTTTTGAGATCGTCCGCGCGGGCGCTCTCGCCGCCGAGCGAATGGACGTGGGGCATCCATGCCCCACGAACACGCATACACTCGCCACCATGCGCGAGCGCCGACGCAACCATTGGGGTTGGGGGTATGAGGACCAACGCTTCTCCCCCGAGCAGGTGCGCGCGGCGGCGAGTGGGCTGGCGAGCCACCTCGGGTTGGGAGAGCAGGTGGAGGTGGAGGACCCGGTGGCGCTTGTAGACGTGAGGCTCGCGCCGCCGAGGATCATGCCGCCGGTCGCCCTGGAGGAGCTCTGCGCCGACGATGACCACGCGCGCGCATCACACGCGTGGGGCAGTTCCTACGCCGACGTGGTACGGGGCTTTCGCGGCAACTTCGAGCACCCACCGGACTTCGTCGCCTACCCGCGCGACGAGCCCGAGATCGAGCAGCTGTTGGAGTGGTGCGCGGCGGCACACGTGGCGGCGATCCCCTACGGCGGTGGCACCAGCGTGGTGGGCGGCGTGCGGCCCGAGGTGGACTCCTCATACAACGGGGCGGTGAGCATCGACCTCGGCTCGCTGGAGCGCGTGCTGGAGGTGGATCCGATCTCCCGCGCGGCGCGCATCCAGGCTGGCGCGAACGGGCCCGAGCTCGAGCGCCAGCTCGCCGAGCACGGCCTGACGTTGCGCCACTTCCCGCAATCCTTCGAGCTCTCGACGTTGGGCGGCTGGATCGCCACCCGCGCGGCCGGGCACTTCGCCACCGTGTGGACGCACATCGAGGACTTCGTGGAGTCGGTGCGCGCGATCACGCCGACGGGCGAGTGGGAGTCGCGCCGACTGCCAGGCTCGGGCGCGGGGGTGAGCCCCGACCGGATGCTGGCCGGCTCGGAGGGGATCTTCGGGGTCATCACCGAGGCGTGGGTGCGCGTGCAGCCGCGTCCCACCCACCGCCGCTCGGCGGGCGTCAGCTTCGCGGACTTCGCCACGGGTGCGGAGTGCGTGCGGGAGCTCAGCCAGTCGGGGCTGAACCCGGCCAACTGCCGGCTGATCGACGCGCGCGAGGCGAAGATCACGATGGCGGGCTACGGCGCCTGCGCGCTGCTGGTGATCGGCTTCGAGTCCACCGACCACCCCGTCGAGGAGCCGATGGAGCGGGCGCTTGCGATCTGCCGCGAGCACGGGGGCGAGACCACAGAGCGCGGGCACGACACGGGCGGTCGCGGCAACATCGGCGGCGGCGCGGGTGGCCGGGGTAGCGGTGGAGCCGGTGCCGGTGGACGCGGGGGCGGTGCAGTCGGCGCGGAACCCGACCCCGTGAGCACCTGGCGCGAGACGTTCCTCGCGGCCCCCTACCTGCGCGACGTGTTCGTGGCGATGGGCGCCGTCAGCGAAACCTTCGAGACGGCGATCACCTGGGAGCGCTTCCCCGCTCTCCATGCGCAGGTAACGGCGGCGGCTGAGCGCGCGATGCGCGAGGTGGGGGCGCAGCCGGGCGGCGTGTCGTGCCGCTTCACTCACGTCTACCCCGACGGCCCGGCCCCCTACTTCACCGTGCTCGCCCGCGGGCGGCGCGGAGAGGAGCTGGAGCAGTGGGGGGCGATCAAGCGCGCGGTGTCGAACGCGATCGCCGGTGCGGGCGGCACGATCACCCACCACCACTCGGTGGGCCGCGACCACCGCCCCTGGTATGACCGCCAGCGCCCGGAGCCGTTCGCGGCGGCGCTGCGCGGGGCGAAGGCCGCGGTCGATCCGCGCGGCATTATGAACCCGGGCGTGTTGGTGGATCCGCTGCGATGAGGGCGCCGGCCGCCGCAACCCCAGCCGGCCTCGCCGGGCCGAAAACAGCGGCTGCGGGAGTCTCGTCCGCGGTTGGCGCGACGCCGGCCTCGCGATGCTGGCGAGGCGCGCCGTGACGATCGCGGTGCTGGGCCCCGGCGGCGTGGGCGGCTTGGTCGCGGGCGCGCTCGAGCGCGCCGGCACTCCCGTCACCCTGGTCGCGCGCGAGTCGACCGCCGAGCTGATCGCCACACGGGGCCTGCGGGTGAGCTCGGTACGACTGGGCGATTTCGTCGCTCACCCGCGCACGGTGGCGCGCCTGGAGGAGCCGGTGCAGGCGCTGGTGGTCGCGACCAAGGCGACGGGGCTGCACGAGGCGCTGGAGCGCATCGTCGAGCGAGCTTCGATCCCCCCCCCGGCGCTGGTACTGCCGCTGCTCAATGGCCTCGACCACCTCGCGGTGCTGCGCGCGCGCTTCGGCGAGCCGGCGGTGGTGGCCGGCACGATCCGCGTCGAGGCCGACCGCCCCGAGCCGGGGGTCGTGGTGCACTCGAGCCCCTTCCTGCGCATCGACATGGCCTCCGCGCACGCCGCCGCCCGTCCGGGGATGGAAGCGCTCGCGGCGAAGCTCCAGGCCGCGGGCATCCCCGCGCGCGTGGAGGAGTCCGAGGCGCAGGTGATGTGGGGCAAGCTGGTGCGCCTCAACGCGCTGGCGTGCACCACCAGCGCCTTCGACCGGCTGCTCGGCGAAATCCTCACCACGCCCGAGCTGCGCGCCGAGTTGGTGGGGGCGATCGAAGAGGGCTGTGCGGTGGCGGCGGCCGAGGGAGCGGCCATCGACGCGGCCGACCCGCTGGGCGAACTGAGCGCCGCGCACCCCACGCTCGGCAGCTCGATGCAGCGTGACATCGCCGCCGGGCGCCCCCCCGAGCTGGACGCAATCCCCGGAGCGGTGCTGCGCGCGGGCGCCCGCCATGGCGTGCCGTGCCCGACGATCGAACGGCTGGTGGCGGCGATCGCCGCGCGCGTGGGCGTGTCCGCTCCGATTCCCGCGCGCTAGCGGTTCGCGAGCGCGGGGGCTCTGCGGTGCGTGACCCATCCGGACCCGCCCGCTCGGCGGGCGGGGTCCCCATCCAAAGTGGTTGGCAGAGCTACTCGCCGAACGGCCTGAACCGAGGCACGCCCGGAGCCGCCGCGGGGACCGCCTGCGTGGCGACGGCCTCGACCACGTCAGCCTCGGACTCCTCGCGCTCCTCGTCGTGCTGCCCGTCGCACAACACGCGGAAGTTGCCCGTAACGCCGCTGTCGGCGTGGATCGTGATCCCCGGCAGGATCTCCTCGCCCTCCTCGAAGCCCAGCCGCTCCATGTCGAAGTGGGCGAGACCGATGCCGTGCGCGGTGTGCGTCGGGTTCTCGCGGTCGTGCGCCGCCACCGCCTGGGCGAAGCGCTCGAGGTTCTTGGCGATCTTGCCGGTGTCCGCCATCGCTCGCCGAAGCGTAGCGCCCTCGGTGCGCAGGGCTCTCAGCCGCCGGCGAGGTCCCCGCTCGTCGGTCCACGACTCGCGGTGCTCCCGCCTCGCCGTCGGGGCCCTCTCGAGCTTCTCCGCAAACAGCTCGCCGTAGTCCTCGAGGTCGAAGCCGTACAGCGGAAACGACTCCGTGAACGACCCCCTGCCGGCCATGATCTCCGCGCCCCCCCCCCGATCATAATGGTCGGTTTGCAACTCATCGCCCCTCAGCGGCCAGGGCCATGGCGCTTCTTCAGGCGTAGACGAGCTCGGAGCTTGCCGTCGTAGTGACAGGCTCGGGATGCAATGGCGCCAGCGTCACCGTCGGCGGGTCCTCGCCGGGGCCGGCCAGAACGAGCGCGATGCCCTCCTGCAGGCTCTCCCGGAGCTCATCCAGATTGTCGCCGGTGGCAAAGACGCCCGGATACTCGTCCACAGTTGCCCACAGAGATCCGTCCTCGAGTCGGACGTTGACGTGCAATTGCTGTGGCCCAGGCATCATGCTCTTCATCAAAGATATCGGGTCATGCTCACGTGTCCTGAAGGCTGGCCTCGCGTCGAAGTTGCGCCTCAAAGCCCTTTGAGTAGGCGCGGCGCTTGTTCTCTGGAAGCGTGATCGGCCGATATCCCGGCTTGGTCATCTTGACCTGGTGCTTGCCGCCGCGCTCCAGCGTCCAGCCCGCCTGCTGGAGTCGTTTGATCCATTCCTTCTGAGTAGCCGGCATCGTTACACGATCGTTGCAGCCGAGCCGGCGCCGTCTCTACATCTCCAATATCTCGATTCGGTACCCGTCGGGGTAGTGGTCGGTTTGCAACTCACGAGTGCAGGCCGAGGCCTGGGTCTACCGAGTGGGTTCTCCGTGGACAGTCAGCTGCCTCTGCCGCCCAGCCAACCGCCGCGCTTCTCGGGGAGGGCGAAGCCGGGGGGGGGCGTGACCGGGAGTTGTGCCGGCGGCCGGGGCTTGAGCGGGCCTTGGGGCGTGGTGGTCTGTGGAGGCTTGTCCGCCATGAACTCAGGTTAGCCTATGAGGCTGAGCGTCCATAGAATGACCTCAGCGGCGAGCAGCACACAACTCGCCGCGAGCCAGTTCGAGAGGACGGCGATCTTGCTGCGGTTGACCTCGAGGTGCGGTTCGACCCAAATGCCCGCTGTGCGGTAGGCCTCCGTCACGTTGGAGACGCCTCGATGGTCGCTCTCGGCCAGCAGTGCCTCTCCTCGGAAGGCAAACACAAATGCATGGGGCAGGAGCACCCAGACGGCACTCCCCACGCACAAGGCGAAGGCGATCATGGCGAGGACTCCCCAGACGCCGAGGGAGCCGTGGCTGGTCTTGGCGCCAAAGAATGAGCCTGCGATGGAAGCTGCCGCAAGCACCGTCCCGGCACGGGCTCGCAGCCCTGTGAGGGCGCGCTCCTGCTCCGCCAGCGCACTGGCGGTCAATTCGAAGCTGAACTGCTCGATCGATTCAGCCATCCCCCGGTTTTACCGCTCGACGGGGACGGTACTCGTGGCTGCCTGAGAGTGATCCTCGATCCCAGTCCGACGGGACCTCAGACCTTTTGTATCTCAAGCGTCTCTACATCTCCAATATCTCGATTCGGTACCCGTCGGGGTCGCGCACGAAGCACAGCCGCGAGCCTCCCTCGCGGACCGAGTACGGCGGCTTCTCGGGCTCGATGCCCTGCTCGGCAAGCGCCGCGAGCGTCGCGTCGAGGTCGGCCGCGGTGATCGCGATGTGGCCGTAGCCGGTGCCGATCTCGTAGGAGTCCACGCCGAAGTTGTGCGTCAGCTCCAGCCGCGGCATGTCGCCGTCGCCGGGCTGGTTCATAAAGACGTTGACGGCCTCGTCTTTGATTGGGATGCGCCCGACCTCCTGGAAGCCGAGTGCCTGGTAGAAGGCGATCGAGCGGTCGATGTCGGTGATGCGGTAGCAGGTATGGATGAGGGGCATGGTGAGCAGTGTATGCAAGGATGGCGCGATGATTTTGGGATGGAAGCCACGTGATCGTTGAGCGTGCAACGCATCCACAGTTCCTGTCGAACACTTATCTGGTTTGCGACGGGGACGGTGGGCCTGCGTTCTTCGTGGACGCGGGTGGGCCGGTGGTGCCGCTGATCGAGGCGGCCGAGCGCCTCGGGGTGACGCCCACACACGTGTTGCTCACCCACCACCACTTCGACCACGTCAGCGAGGTCGGGGCGCTGCGCGAGCGTTGGCCGAAGCTCGCGGTCGTGATCCACCCGGTCGAACGGGAGTTGTTGGCCGAGGATCTGGCGACTGGCACCGTTGAGCCGGGGCAGGCGCTGCACTTCGGGATGCTCGAGGTGCGCCCGCTGCTGACTCCCGGGCACACGGCGGGGATGCTGTCGTTCGCCGTATGCGTGCCCGACGGGCACACGCGTCCCTCCTCGACCACCGCGCCCGGGGGGTTCACGGGTCGGGAAGGGGCCGTGTTCACCGGCGACACGCTCTTCCGCGGCTCGGTTGGCGGGGTGCGGGCCCCCGGCCACACCACCTACACCGACCTGAAGGACTCGATCATGGGCACGCTGATGGAGCTGCCGGCGGAGACGGTCATCCAGCCCGGCCACGCCGACCCCACCTCGGTGGCCGAGGAGTGGGAGCACAACCCGTTCATCCGCGTGTGGCGCGGCCTCGACGGTGAGGGCTCCGAGCGCTGCACCGCTTTCGGCGAGCCCGCGACGCTGGTGTTGCTGTGCGGCGACTACGATGGTGGCCACAAGGCGTGGGTGCGCTGGCCGGACGGCTCGGACGACATTGTGCCCGGCTCGCAGGTCCACCGCCTCGGGTAGGGCCGGCCGCCCATAAGATGGTGGTGTGGCCCGCGAGAAGAACGTTCCGACGTCGAGGGTGCGCCGCACGGCGACGGTGGGGAAACTGGCTGCCACCGAGACGGTGAAGCAGTTCGGCACGCGCGCCGCCAACATGACGCGCGGCGAGGAGGCCAGCCAGGAGGCGCTGGCGCGCCGCCAAGTCGAGACCGCCAAGCAGATCGTGTCGGTGCTCGGCACGATGAAGGGGGCCGCGATGAAGCTCGGCCAGGTGATGTCCTTCCTGGACGTCGGGCTCGTGCCGGAGGAGTACCGGGAGGAATTCCAGCACGAGCTCGCGAAGCTGCGCGACGCGGCGCCCACGGTGTCGTTCAAGCAGATGCGCAAGGTGATCGAGGACGACCTCGAAGAGCGGATCCCCACAGTGTTCGAGTCCTTCGACGAGCAGCCGATCGCGGCGGCGTCGATCGGGCAGGTGTACCGCGCGCGGCTGCGCGATGACGGCCGTGAGGTCGCTGTCAAGGTCCAGTACCCCGGGGTGGCGGCGGCGGTGCGCGCCGACATGCAGAACCTGGAGATGATCATGCGCCTGCTCAAGCGGATGACCCCGCAGCTGGACGTGCGCGCCGTGGCACGGGAGATCAGGGAACGGATCGGGGAGGAGCTCGACTATGAGCTCGAGGCCCAGAACCAGCGCTCGCTGGGGCGCATCTTCCACGGGCACCCGTTCATCAAGATCCCCGACGTGGTGACCGAGCTCTCACGCGAGCGCGTGCTCGTGACCGAGCTCGTGGATGGGGTGGGCTTCGAGCAGCTCAAGGGCTACCCGCAGGCCGCGCGCGACCGCATCGGGGAGATCGTGTTCCGCTTCTTCATTGGCTGCCTCTACCGCCACCGGCAGTTCTCCGGGGACCCCCACCCGGGCAACTTCATGCTGCTGGCGGACGGGCGCGTGGCGTTCCTGGACTTCGGCCTCTTCAAGCGTCTCGACCCGCCGCCGGTGGAACTGGAGCTGGCGGCGCAGCGCGCGGTGATCGAGCACGACGCGCCGGCGCTGCACGAGCTGCTGGCGCGCTCGGGCTTCCTACCCCAGCCCGAGCGCGTGGACCCCGAGGAGCTGCTGTCGTTCGTCGAGGACGGGATCGGCTGGTACACCACGGATGCGGTGTTCGCGCTGACGCCGGAGATCGCCACCGAGGTGATGATCGAAAGCTCCGACCCGCGCTCCAGCCACTTCCGCCACATGCGCCACCAGGACATGCGCGCCGAGCACCTCTTCGGCCGGCGCATGGAGATGCTGACGCTGGCGGTGCTTTCGCAGCTGCGCGCCACCGCCAACTGGCACCGGATCGCGCGCGAGTGGATCTACGGCGATCCGCCCGTCACCGAGCTGGGCCGCGAAGAGGCCGAGTTCTACGCGCGCAGCGGGGTCGGCGCGGCGAGTTAGCGGAGGTCTTAGATTTTTGGATGAGGGCCGCCAAGGGGCGGCCCCGGCGGGGTTAGTTGGCGGCGCCCCGACGCTGGGCACGGAGGCCCAGCGCCCAGCAGCCCGGTCGCGGCGATCGCCCGCGCGGACGATCTCCTACAACATCTGAATCTGTACGAGGCTCGTGGTCCCCGGCCGCCCGCTCGGCAAACCCGCGGTGATGCCCACGCGCTGGCCCTTCTTGCACCAGCCGAGCTCGACGACGCGCTTGGCGGATTCGGCGATCAGCTCCTCGGTCGTCTCGTGGCGGCGAATCGAGGCGGCCTGTACGCCCCACATCAGCCCGCAGCGGCGCACCGTCTCGCGGCCGGGGGACAGCGCGTAGATCGGCACCGTCGGGCGGTGCGCCGACACCAGGCGCGCCGAGCGCCCGGAGAGCGTGGGGACCACGAGCGCGGCCAGGCCCAGCTCGCGCACCGCGATGCACAGGCTGTGCGCCAGCGTGTACGCGGGGTCCGCTTCGGTGCGCCGCACGCGCGAGGCGTTCCACTCCTCGTAGGGCGCGATCGCCTCGGCCTGTTCGGCCACGGAGGCCATCATCGCGATCGCCTCCACGGGGTACGCGCCGACCGCGGTCTCCTGCGAGAGCATCACCGCGTCGGTGCCGTCGAGGATCGCGTTCGCCACGTCGGCGACCTCCGCGCGCGTCGGGCGCGAGGAGGTGACCATCGAGTCGAGCATCTGCGTCGCGGTGATCGACGGTCGCGCCAGCCACCCCGCGAGGCGCAGCAGCTCCTTCTGCACGATCGGCACGCGCTCGATCGGCAGCTCGATGCCGAGGTCCCCGCGCGCGACCATCACGCAGTCGGCCGCCCTGAGGATCTCCTCGGCGCGCTCCACCGCCTGCGGCTTCTCCATCTTGGCGATCAACGGCAGCCGCGTGTGTTCGCGCACCTGCTCGATGTCCTCGGGGCGGCGCACGAACGACAGCGCGACCATGTCCACTCCGATCGACTCCCCGTGGCGCAGCAGCTCGAGGTCCTCCGCGGGCACCGCCGGCAGCATGTCCACCGGGCCGGGGATGTTGAGGCCCTGGCGGGAGGCCACGGCGCCGCCGATCTGCACTTCGGTCTCCACCTCCCGCTGCTCAGGGCGGGTCTGGAGCACCCGCAGCCGCACCGATCCGTCCGCCAGGTAGATCACGTCCCCCTGCGTCAGCGCGTCGGCGAGTCCCGGCCAGGAGATGGTCATGTGCTCGGCATCCCCCCCCTCCTCATCTCCCCCGCCGTCCCCCGCGCCGCAGGTGAACGTGACGACGTCTCCCGGCTTCAGCTCGACCACGTCGTCCTTCAGCGGGCCGATGCGCAGCTTCGGGCCGGGCAGGTCCTGCAGGATCGCCACCGGCCGCCCCGCCCTGCCGGCCGCGTCGCGCACGCGCCGCACGGTCTCGGCGTGCTCCTCAAGCGTTCCATGCGAGTAGTTCAGCCGCGCCACGTCCATCCCGGCGTTGACCATTCTCAGCAGGGTGTCGGGCTCGCGCGAGGCGGGGCCGATCGTGGCGACGATCTTCGTGCGGCGCATGTCCGCACGCACGGTAGCGGCCGGCGCCGACCCCCACGGCATCTCCAACCAAATTTCGTGTTGGCGCAAGAGGGAGGGCCGGCGGCGGGTGGGCGGGTGTCGTTATTAACCTTTTAAAGGGTGTGCGCTATGGCTATCGGGCTTTTGATTTTTTATGTGTGCCCACCCGGCCTTCCCTTGAGGCTAGGGCGCCCTCAGCTCAGGGAAATTCTCAGCGCAATGCTCCCGCAGCGCCTCCCGCACCCACGCGCGCTCCGCGGGGCTCGCCACCCGGAAGCGTTCCAGCAACTCGCGCTGGCGCTCGATCGGCGCGCCCGCGATCTCCCAGCGCACCGCGAGACGCTCGAACAGCAGCTCCACCGCCCGGTGCCAGGCGTCCTCGCGCGTGCTCGCCGCCCGCGCGTCTTCGCCCGCCACGGTCTCGGCGTACTTCAGCCGCGTGGCCGGCGTCATCGCCCCCCGCAGCGTCAGCACGTTGCCTTCCGCGTCGGTGTAGTCGCTGGTCGGAGCTTTCAGCCGCTCCTGCCGCTGCTTGGGCTTGCGCCTGGCCACTTCAGATGGTGTTGGCTGCCCGTTCCAGCTGCCCGCGCACGTCGCCCGTCGCCGGCTTGGCGTGGCCGGGCCACGCCGCGGCGGGCTCCAGGGCGGCCAGCTTGCGGACGCTGGCGCGGGCCTGCTCGGTGTCGTAGTTGTAGACGGCGTCGGTCACCCTGGGCTCGCGGTCGCGTCCCCACAAGTCCAGGGTGTAGAAGGTGTCGCTCACCAGCGCCAGGCGATCGGATTCGCGCCACAGCCCGATCAGGCCGGGGGCGTGGCCGGGGAACTCGATCACCTTGAAGCCCGCCACCTCGTCGCCCTCCTCGACCGTCCCCGCGATCTTCACCGGGCCGCCGTCCCACACGAAGCGATGCACCGCGCGGTGGATCTGGCGCTGGGGAGTCGGCATGTCGACCAGGCCCTTCGGCCAGTAGCGAAAGCCGCCGCTGCCCTCGGCGTCCCGCACCTCGGCGGGGTGGCAGTACACCGGCACCCCCAGCGCGGGCGCGGTGCCGCGGTGGTCGGTGTGGCCGTGGCCGAGCACCACGCGGCGGATGCCCCCGAGCTTGGCGCCCGCGGCGGCCACCGCGCGCACCATCGTACGCGCGCCCGCGTCGAACATCGTGACGCCGCCCTCATCCCCATCATCGATCAGGTAAACGTTGCAGCGGCCCGGCCAGCCCCCCTGCACCACCCACACGCCCTCGGCCACCAGCTCGGGCTCGGCGAGCATCCGGCCGGTGACGCGCGTCTTGACGTTGAACGCGCTCATCATCCGCTGCTCGCCGGTGGAGCCCTGCGGCGGCAGCATCCCGATCTGGCGCGGCACCGCCATCGAGTCGGGGAAGGCGTCGTTGCGCTGCACCAGCCCATCGCGCACCGTCAGCAGATCGACGCCTTCGAGCGTCAGCGGGTGGCCGGTGGGGCTCAGCCCATTGAACGTGCCCGGGCCCACGAACGTGCCGGTCAGCCGCCACTGCACCGCGCAGCGCTCGCCTTCGGTGGTGGTGCTCTCGAGCTCGAAGCGCAGGTCGGGCATCGCCCCGAGGAGGTCGCCGATGAACGCCCTCACCCCCTCGGGCGCCGCCGCGTCGATCTGCCCGCGCACGTGCTCGCGTCCCCCCACAGCCCACAGCGCCACGGCGCCGTCGAGGTCGTGGGCGTTGATCGCCTCGAAGTAGCGGCGCGCCACCGTCTCGGCTTCGCTGGTCCCGTTGCGGCCCCCCGAGATCCGCTCCCTTGGCGCCGTCGGCTGGTGGATGTTGGCGGCGGCCTCGTGCACTCGGGTGGCTGCCTGCTCTGCGTGCTCCTCAGCCATATCTCTGCTCCTTGGGTGGTTGCGGCGAAGCTCGAAAGTGTAGAGCCCAATAGGCTCCCTGCGGTGGCCGAGACGAGCGATCGCGCACCGACCGGCCACAGGGCTGGGGCACCGCCGTCGACGACGGGGGTCCGGCGCGAGCTGGGCCGCGGCGAACGGATCCTGCCGGGCGTCTTCCGCCTGCGCCTGCCGCTGCCGTGGCCGGGCGTCCCTCACGGCAACGCGTGGGCCGTCGCCGCGGGCGACGGGGTGGTGCTGTTCGACACGGGGATGCACGAGGAGGGGTCGTTCGCCAACCTCGAAGGGGCGCTCGCGATGTGCGGGCTGCGCGTGGAGGACATTCGCCTGGTGGTGTGCACGCACGCCCACTCCGACCACTACGGACAGGCCGCCACGATCGTGGAGCGCACCGGCTGCGAGTTGTGGATGCACCCCAACTACCTCCACATGCTGCAGTGGGCGCGTGACACCGACGCGGCGATCGCGCGGCGACTGGAAGTGGCGCGCCAGAGCGGGGTGCCGGAGGAGCCGCTGCGCCGCTACGCGGCCGAGCGGGGCGAGCACGACTCGGGGATCGCCGCGGTGATCGAGCCGCATCGCGCGCTGCTGCCGGGTGTCACGATCGCCACCGACCTCGGCCCCTGGACGGTGCACGAGACGCCCGGCCACGCCCCCTCGCACGTCTGCCTGTTCCAGCCCGAGCGGCGCCTGTTGATCTCCGGCGATCACCTGCTGGGGCGCATCTCGCTGTTCTTCGACTACGGCTACTCGCCCGACCCGGTGGGCGAATTCCTGGGCTCCCTGGATGTCGTGCAGCGGCTCGGCGCGCGCCTCTGCCTGCCGGGGCACGGGCGCACGTTCGCGGACGTCCACGCGCACATCGAAGGCAACCGCGAGCTGGTGCGCGAGCGCACCGAGCGCGTGCTGGAGGTGATCTCCGAGCGCCCACGCACCGCCTTCGAAGTCGTGCCGGAGGTGCTCTACGAGGTGCCCTTCTCGCCGAACACGGCGCCGTGGCTACTCACCGAGACGCTTGCCTTCCTCACGCACTTGGAGGTCACCGGGCGCGCGCGGCGGATCGAGGGGGAGCCGGAGCGGTGGATGGTCGGCGCGGATGAGGAGCGGTGAGCGTGGGTCGGCGTAGGGAAGTCGGAGTGGTGGGACGCCGTCGCGGCCGGCGAGCGGTGAGCACGAGTTGGCCCGTAAGGCGCGCCGTGGGGTCGCGGTGGCGTGCGCTGGCAAACTGAGCGGTTATGCGCATCGATAAGCTGCTTGAAGACGACGGACCCATCTTCTCCTTCGAGTTCTTCCCGCCCAAGACGGGGGCGGGGGAGGAGAACCTGCGCACGGCGCTCGCCGAGCTGCGCGGCCTGGACCCGTCGTTCGTGTCCGTCACCTACGGCGCCGGCGGCTCCACCAGGGGCAAAACGATCGAGATCGTCAAGCGCATCCGCGAGCAGTACGGGCTGGAGGCGATGGCGCACTTCACCTGCGTGGGCGCCACCGTGGCGGAACTGCGCGCCACGCTCGACGAGATGCAGAGCGCGGGCATCGACAACGTGCTCGCGCTGCGCGGCGACCCGCCCGCGGGCCAGGAGCAGTGGCGCAAAACGGAGGGCGGCTTGGAGTACTCGCGCGAACTGGTGGAACTGATCGCCGCCGACTACCCCTTTGCGATCGGCGGCGCCTGCTTCCCCGAGACGCACATCCACGCAGTCAGCCCCGAAGATGACCTGGAACATCTCGCGGAGAAGGTGGCCGCGGGCGTGCGGTTCCTAATCACACAGTTGTTCTTCGACAACGCCCTCTACTTCGACTTCGTCCAGCGCGCACGCGCGGCGGGCGTGAACGTCCCGATCATCCCCGGCGTCATGCCGATCACGCAGGTGGGGCAGGTCGAGCGCATGGCCAAGCTCTGCGGGTCCTCCATTCCCGACGGCCTGCGTCGCGAGCTGCACGCGCGCGGCGAGGACCCCGAGGCGGTGCTCGACTTCGGCGTCGCCTACGCCACGCTGCAGTGCGCGGAGCTGCTGCGCGAGGGCGTGCCCGGCATCCACTTCATCACGCTCAACCGCTCCCCCGCCACGCGCGCGATCCTCAGCGCGCTGAAACTGGCGCGGCCGTGGGATGGGGTTGCTGCTCCCCCGCCACGCGCGCGGTCCTCGGCGCGCTGAAGCTGGCGCGGCCGTGGGCGCGGGCCGCTCACCCCGGTTCGTCGGCCAGCTGGCTGCGATTTCTAGCCAGGTTCGATCTCCAGCCCCTCCGCCACGCGCGGCGAGCCGTCGGCGGCCTCGTAGCGGACGTCCACGGAGTCGTTCTGGCGGTAGGTGCCGACGCCCCACGCGCCCAGCAGCCAGCGCCAGCCGCTGATGTGGTCCTTGCGCAGCTCCTGCTCGAACACCAGCGCGCCGTCGCGCACGATGTAATCCGTCCCCAGCTGCTGGCGCACGCCGTTGAGGTACACCTCGTATGGCGGGCGCACCTCGCGGGGCAGCTTCACGATCGAGCGGGGCATGGCCCCCGGGAGTATGCCCGGCCCGCGGCGTACCCTTGGGCGGCCGCGTGCGCGCCGCCGTCGGACAGGAGGTCCGACGCCCGTGCGCTGGGGGCGTAAGCCGCCCGCGCGGATGATCTCCGATGAGCACTGACATCCCCTACACGATCCGTCGATCCACCCGCGCGCGCCGGGTGCGCGTCAACGTGCACGCCCACACCGGCGTCGAGGTAGTGCTTCCGGCGCGGGCCTCCGAGCGGGCGGCGGCGGCCGCCGTGCAGGAGCTGCGCCCGTGGATCGAGCGGCGGCTGCACGAGGCCCACGCGACGCTCGCGCGGATCGCAGAGCGCGGCGCCACGGTGCCCTACCTGGGTGAGCCGCTGGCGCTGGTCGCGCAGCCCGGGCGCACGCGGGTGCACCGTCGCGGCGCGGCGCTGCTGGTGCCGGCGGGCGATCCGCGGCCGGCGCTCGAGCGCTTCTACCGCCGCGCCGCGCGCGCGGAGATCGCCGCGCGGCTGGATCGTGCGACGGAGTTGGCGGGCACCCCCTACAGCGGCCTCTCGATCCGCGCGCAGCGCTCGCGCTGGGCCTCCTGCTCGGCGCGGGGGGGGATGAGCTTCAACTGGCGCCTGCTGTTGGCGCCCGAGAGCGTGCTCGACTACGTCGTCTGGCACGAGGTCTGCCACCTGCAGGTTCTGGACCACTCGCCGCGCTTCTGGGCGCTCGTCGAGCGCCGTTGGCCCCGCTGGCGCGAGGACCGCGAGTGGCTGCGGCGCTATGGGGCTACGCTGGTGCTCTGACGTCAGCTGGGAAGTTTTCGAAGTCTTGCTGGATTTGTAAGGATATTGCGCTAACCTTACAAAGGTTCGCGAGTTTTGAAAGGAACGCAAACGCCTTCGCCAGTCGTTTTATCTCCCGATCCGGCGTCATTCGGGCGCTACGAGCGACGCCAATGGGCACCCAATTGGAGCGGTCCAAGCAAGAAGCACCGCCGCGGTGGTTTCTACCAGGCGTTCATCCCTGCTCCGATCGCCGGTCGAGCTTTTCAGCTCGACGACGAGGCTGTGGGAGCGATTGCTGAAGCGACCAAGGCGCTGGCCGATCTGAACGGCTCATCGCCCCGGCTGGCATCACTGGCCGCCCTCGCAAGCAACCTGCTTCGCTCAGAGGCGATCGCTTCCTCGCGGCTGGAGGGACTTGTCCTATCGCACAGGCGTCTCGCGCGTGCATCGTATCCCGGCGATGGTCGGCGCAGTGGCGACCGCCGTGCCGCTGAGATCCTTGCCAACGTGAGCGCCATGGAACAGGCCGTCGGGCTCGGGGCCCGGGCTGATCCAATTGGCGTCAGCGACATCGAGGACATCCATCGGACCCTCCTTCGCTTCACCTTCGATGACATTGCCGGCATCGTTCGCGATCGTCAGAACTGGATCGGAGGCAGTGACTATCATCCGCTCGACGCGGCCTTCGTCCCTCCTCCACCCGAGTACGTCAAACCTCTCCTGGACGATCTATGCAGCTTCATCGGCCGAGAAGACATCGCGCCCGTCGCCCAAGCGGCTATCGCCCATGCTCAGTTCGAGACCGTCCACCCGTTTGCTGACGGCAACGGACGGGTTGGGCGTGCCCTCGTCCACACGATCCTGCGTCGTCGTCACGAAAGCCCGCGCTACGTCCCGCCCATTAGCCTCGTGCTCGCGAGCGAGCCCAGGACGTACATCGGCGGCCTGGTCGACTACCGCGCGGGCAGTCTCAGCGATTGGTGCACCGTGTTTGCCGCGGCAGCGTGCCGCGCGGCGGCGAAAGCCGGCGAGCTATCGCATCGGATAGAAGCGCTTCAGCAGAGCTGGATCGAGCAACTGGGCAACCCGCGCCGGGATTCCGCCGTGCGCCAGTTGATCGCGTCGTTGCCGGCGCAACCGGTTATCGATGTGCCGGCTGGCAGGCGGTTGACCGAGAAGTCCCACGTCGCTGTCGGAGATGCCCTCAAAGCGCTCGAGGAGATCGGTGTGCTGCGGCCGTTGAACCAGCGGAAATGGGGACGGCTATGGGAATGCCGTGCCCTGCTGGAGCTGGTGAGCGACTTCGAGCGGCAGGTGCTGAAGTCCGCTCAGCCGCGCTCAGAGACCGGCACGTAGTCCATGTCGCGCTCGCCGGTGTAGATCTGCCGGGGGCGGGCGATCTTCTGCTCGGGGTCGCCGACCATCTCCTTCCACTGCGCGATCCACCCCGCGGTGCGTCCGATCGCGAACATCACCGGGAACATCGCCACCGGCAGGCCGAGCGCCTCGTAGATCAGGCCGGAGTAGAAGTCGACGTTGGGGTACAGCTTGCGCGAGGTGAAATACTCGTCGTCCAGCGCGCGCTTCTCGAGCTCGGTGGCGACGTGCAGCAGCGGGCTCTTGCCGCGCACCTCGAACACGTCGTCGAGGTATTTGCGGATGATCCGCGCGCGGGGGTCGTAGTTCTTGTAGACGCGGTGCCCGAAGCCCATCAGCCGCTCGTTGCCGGCCTTCACGCCCTCGAGGAAGGCGGGGATGTTCTCGACCGCGCCGATTCGCTCGAGCATCCGCAGCGCCTGCTCGTTGGCGCCGCCGTGCAGCGGCCCGTACAGCGCGGCGACGCCGGCGGCGACGGCCGAGTAGGGGTCGACCTGGGTGGAGCCGACGGAGCGCACGGCGCTGGTGGAGGCGTTCTGTTCGTGGTCGGCGTGCAGGATGAACAGCACGTCGAGCGCTCGTTCGAGGCGGGGATCGGGCTCGTACTTGAGCTCGGTCATTTTGTACATCATCCCGAGGAAGTTGCCGGCGTAGTTGAGGTCGTTGTCGGGGTACACGTAGGGCTGGCCCATGTTGTGGCGGAACGCGAACGCGGCCAGCGTCGGCATCTTCGCCAGCAGCCGGATGATCTGCATCGCTCTGACGCGCTCCTCGTGGATCTTGTTGGCGTCCGGGTAGAACGTCGAGAGCGCGCCGACGGAGGCGACGAGCATGCCCATCGGGTTGGCGTCGTAACGGAAGCCCTGCATGAAGTCCTTGACGTTCTCGTGCACGAACGTGTGGATCGTGATCTCGTCCACCCACCCCGTCAGCTCCGTCTGCGTGGGGAGCTGGCCGTTGATCAGCAGGTACGCGACCTCCAGGTAGCTCAAGTGCTCGCACAGCTGCTCGATTGGGATACCGCGGTGCTGCAGGATGCCGGCGTCGCCGTCGATGTAAGTGATCGAGCTGCGGCACGACGCGGTGTTCATGTACGCCGGGTCGTACGCCATCAGCCCGAAGTCGTGCTCGTCGGTCTTGATCTGGCGCAGGTCGATCGCGCGGACGGTGCCGTCGGCGATCGGCAGCTCGTAGGTGCGCCCCGTGCGGTTGTCGGTGACGGTCAGCGTGTCGGCGGCCGCCGCGCCGTTGTGGGCTGGTGTCTGCGCGCTTGTCTCGGTGCTCATCGTTCCTCCTGTGGGCCGCTCTTGCTTCCACCGTAGCGACTCTCGGTGGCCTCGACCTGCCCCTGGTAGTGACTGCCGAGCTCGGCGTGGCCGTAGGGCCGCAGCGCGGGTGCGTCGAGTGTCATGAACGACAGCTGCGCGATCGGCAGGCCGGGGTATAGCTTGATCGGCACGCGCGTGAGGTTGTTGAGCTCGAGCGTCAGCGTGCCCTTCCAGCCGGGGTCGCAGAAGCCGGCGGTCGCGTGCACGATCAGCCCGAGGCGTCCCAGCGAGCTCTTGCCCTCGATGCGGGCCACGATGTCGTCGGGCAGCTCCACGTGCTCGAGCGTCCTGCCGAGGCAGAACTCACCCGGGTGGATCACGAACGGCTCGCCCTCTGGGGGGCTGACCTGCTCGGTCAGCCCGCGCGGGGGGTCGCGCAGGTCGATCGCGGTGATCCTGTGGTTGTGGAAGACCCGGAACGAGTCGCCTAGGCGCAGGTCGACGCTGGCCGGCTGCACGAGCGTCTGCTCCCACGGCTCGATCCTGATGCGGCCCTCCTCGACGAGGCGGACGATCGTGCCGTCGGAGAGGACCGAGCAAGCGGGGGGTTGGGACATGCGGTGAATCTAGCGCTGCGGGAGGCGGGCGTGCGCGGCGACGGCGCGCACCCGTGGCGGCGCGGGCGTGGCGACCCCGTGGTGAGGCCCGCGGCGCGGCTGGCGCGGCAGCCGCGGCCGCGGGTGGCGGGGGTGACTGGGGTGATGCGGGCGGGGGACGGGCCCGATGCCGCCATCCTCTTCGGGGGCCGTCTCCGGCCCTTGGCGGACTGCCCAGCGCACGATCATAAAGAGCCCGACGATCGGGATCTTCAGGATGAACATCAGCCAGATGAACGTCCACGCATCCACGCCACATCCGATCGTACTACCGATCGGGGCTTGTGGGTGGCTACTTACTCAGGTTCTCCGCGGGTCCGAAGGCCACCCCCGGCGGCACGAGGCGGCGGGTGGTTGCGTGTGAGGCTCACTCCCCCAGCGGCACGGGCGCGGCGGAGAACTGCGTGAACTCGCGCAGCTGTCGCACGCGCGCGACGATCTCCGCCCCCGCGAGGCTCTCGATTCGATGCGTGCCGAACTCTTCGACGTTGAACGAGGCGAGCGCGGTGCCGTGCGCCATCGCCTGGCGCAGCAGCTCGTCGGTGATCTCCTCCTCGGCATGCGCGGCGATGTAGCCGACGAAGCCGCCCGCGAACGTGTCGCCCGCGCCGGTCGGGTCGACCACGGACTCCAGCGGGAAGGCCGGCAGCGAGAAGAAGCCGTCGGCGGTGACGAGCGCGGCGCCGTACTCGCCCTGCTTGGCGACGATCACGCGAGGCCCGCGCCTCACGGGCGGCGCCCCGTCGCCGTCGGTGCCGGAATCGCCGGGGGAGGATGCGCCGAGGGAGTCGGGCGGAGAGGAAGCCCACGAGAGCACCTCGCGCGCGGCGGCGTACAGACTGGCTTTGTCGGTGAGCTGGCGCAGCTCGGAGTCGTTGAGGATCAGGCAGTCGCACTCGGCGATTGCCTTCATCAGCGACTCGCGCGCCGCTTCGATCCACAGGTTCATCGAGTCCAGCGCGACGAAGCGCGCATTGGGCATCTGCGCGCGCACCTCGCGCTGCAGGTCGGGCTGGATGTTGGCGAGGAACAGCACGTCGCTTGAGCGCGAGCTCTCCGAGAGCTTCGGCTGAAAGCCCTCGAACACGCCCAGCTGCGTGTCGAGCGTCTCGCGCGAGTTGAGATCCCAGCCGTACTTACCCCGCCAAAAGAAGGTCTTGCCGCCGGGGATGCGCTCGACGTCGGAGATGTCCACGCCGCGGTTGCGCAGCACGTCGAGCTCGGTCTCGCCGAAGTCGTCCCCCACGGGCCCGACGACGCGTACCTCCTGGAAGAACGACGCGGCCAGCGCAAAGTGCACGGCGGCGCCGCCGAGCATCCGCTGACGCTCGCCGAACGGCGTGGAGACGCTGTCGTATGCGATCGATCCGACTACTGTGATTGGCATGCCCGCACCCTACACGGGCTGGATGCGGCACGAGGCTGGGTCATTGGTGCGAGTCGGTTCCCGGTGACAGCACGGGTAAGCCGGCCGAGCTTGCCCGCTGGGCGAGCTCCCCGTCGTAGGTGACGATCTCATCCGCGCCGACCCTGAGTGCGACAGCGAGGTGGATGGCGTCGTTGGATCGCAGCGGTGCGTGGGTGCCGGCTGCGAGCAGGTCTCCGCGTGTGAGGTCGATCAGGTTCACGGAATCGAGCACGGTCCGCACCGCGTCGAGGGCGACGTCTTGAGGGTGGCGCCCTGCGGCGCAGTGCATCTCAGTGTGCAGCAACCATGAGGAGACGAGCCGCCGGTCGTCCCGCCCAGCCAGCTCCTCGGTCAGCGCGTCGGATTGCGGCTCGTCGAGGACGAGCTTCATGGCGGCCGAGGTGTCCAGGTATGCGATCCTCACCAGCGGCCGCGGACATCGGCCACGATCGCCTGGCTTGCAGTGGTGCTCTTGCGTCGGAGCACTGATCGCAAGCCGGAGGGCGGCTGTCGCGCCGCCCGCACTTGCCCTCGCGATTCGAGGTCCGCGAGCGTATCGGTGGCCGGGGGAACGATCAGCGCCTTGACCTGGCCGTGATTGGTGACCTGGATCGTCTCCCCGTTGGCGACCTGACGAAGAATCTCACCGCTCTGGTTTCGCATCTCGCGGTGCGTGACGGTGCGCATGTCGCACAGGGTAGCACGCCGGTGCGCCAGTGGGTGAAGTCGAAGATGTCCGCGGTGGCAAGTACCAATGTGTGCCTGCAAGATACCGGCCTATTCCGGATTCGCCGGATTTGTAATCCGCATCGTCCGGGCCTCTATTCCGGATTATCCGCTATAGTAATGCTGCTTTGTCCGAGCATGAGATCCCTCGGCACGCGGAGGCGCAGGTGGCGGAGGCGCTTGCCGACACGCGCATCGTGGCGGTCGAAGGGCCGCGTCAGGCCGGCAAGTCCACGCTCTGCACGAAGATCGCCGCGGAGCGGGGCATGGGGGTGGTTACGCTCGATGACGCTAACACGCGACGGAGCGCGGCGGACGATCCCGCGGGGTTCCTTGCGGGTCTTGGCGAGCGGGTGTTTATCGATGAGTTGCAGCGTGTGCCTGAGTTGGTGCTGGCGCTGAAGAGCGTCGTCGATCGCGATGTCCGTCCGGGTCGCTTCCTGGTGAGCGGGTCGGCCAACCTGCTGCTGGCCCCCCGGGTCGGCGATTCGCTCGCCGGTCGCGTGGAGCGGGTGCCGCTGCGTCCGTTCACGCAGGCTGAGATCGCGCGCCGGGCGGTGCCGGCGTGGCTGGAGGAGATCTGGGAGGGCGCCGGCGCGCCCTATGTGGAGACAGAGGAGGTGGGGCGAGCGGTGCACGCCCAGCGCATCGCCACCGGCGGGTTCCCGCCGGTGCTGGCGCGCTCGGAGCGCCGGCGCGGCGCCTGGTTCGACGATTACCTGGCCGCCCTGGTGGCGCGTGACGTGCCTGACCTGGTGGACGTCAGGCGACCCGATCTGCTGCCAGCGCTGCTGGCGCATCTCGCCGCCGGCTCGGGCTCCACGGTCGCCCTGCGGCCGATCGCGCGGGCGCTGGCGGCAGACGAGAAGACGGTGCGTACCTATGTGCGCCTGCTGGAGTTGCTCCATCTGGTGGTGAGCGTACCGGCGTGGGCGCCGGGCCTAGCGGCGCGGGCGGTGCGTGCCCCGCGTCTGTTCGTCGAGGACAGCGGTTTGCTCATTCACCTGCTGGGGGCCGATGCCGCGCGCGTCGCCTCCGATGACATGCTCAGCGGTCGCGCGTACGAGTCGTTTGTGGCGATGGAGCTGGCGCGCCTGCTGCCCCACACCCCCACCGCGCCGGCCATGCGTCACTGGCGTGGACCGCATGGGGAGGAGGTGGACGTGGTGCTGGAAAACCGTGCCGGTCAAACGGTCGCGATCGAGATCAAGGCCGGCTCCACCGTCCGGCGCAGCGACCTGCGCGGGCTGCGCAAATTCAGGGAGCTGGCCGGCGAGCGGTGGGTCGCCGGGCTGGTGCTGTGCACAACCCGCCAGACCGTCCCGCTCGCGCGCGGCATATGGGCGGTGCCGGTCGCGGCGCTGTGGGCGTGAGGCGACATGGGGCGATCACTGTGCTTGAAGGCATGTAGCCACTGCCGTACGTAGGCTCACCTGTGGGCTTGACATCTGCGCCGCGAAGCGTTACGGTCTGTTTACAAGCCGGTCTTTCGCTGTTGGGAGCCGGTGTACATAGGGTCTGGTTGGGGTCATACCGTCTTGTGGTTGACGTCCAAGAGCGCTCGCAGGGTTGTTGTTGTGGGAGAGGGGCTGGATCGGAGCGATGAGGGAGTTGTTTGAGCGTGGTTTCTAGAGGGAGATTCATGAGGGGTATGTGCGCGTCGGCCCGTGGGGCTGATGCTAGATGCGCCAGCTTGGCGCTGTCGCATCTCTCTCTCTCTCTCTCTCTCTTCGGCTAGTGGTCTAGCCGAGGGGCTTTCTCGTCGGGCGCGTTCGCGCCGCTTTTGCTTCGTCCTCGCGGGGGGTGGGCTCCGGCCGGCTCTGAGCGGGATAGCGGCTTCACCTGCGCGTGTGGGGAGTGGTCGCTGATGCAGGGCACGCCGCGGGTGCAGGTGGAGGAGATCCAGCGCTCGCGGCTGCTGAGCGCGGCGGCCGCGGTGATCGACGAGCTTGGCTATGAGCAGGCCTCGGTGCAGCGGATCGCCGCGCGGGGGCGGGTGTCGCGGCGAACGTTCTACGAGCTGTTCGGCAGCCGCGAGGAGTGTCTGGTTGCGCTGCTGGATGAGGTCGCCGGTCGGGTCGAGCGGGAGCTTGCAGCGGCGGCCCTTGAGGGCCTCGTGTGGCATGAGCGGGTGCGCGGGGGGCTATGGACGATCCTCTCGTTCCTCGACGCCGAGCCGGTGCTGGCGCGGATCTGCGTGGTGCAGGCGTTGCACGGCGGGCCGCGGGCGCTTGAGCGTCGCGAGCAGCCACTTGCGCGCCTGGCGGCCGTGCTCGATGAGGGGCGCCGGGAGGGCTCGCGCGGCGAGCAGTGCACTTTGGTGACTGCGGAAGGCTTGGTGGGTGGGGCGTTTGGCGTGGTGTACGCGCGTTTGCGCGGTGGCGATCCCCGGCCGTTGACAGGGTTGCTCGATGAGTTGATGGGGATGATCGCCCTGCAGTACCTCGGCGCGAGGGCGGCGCGGCGTGAACAGCGGCGTCCGGCACCTGCGCCGCGGCGGGCTCCGCGGGTCGGGCGGGTTTCCCCCCATATGGAGAAGGATCCGCTGGATGAGGTGAACATGCGCCTCACCTACCGCACCGCGCGTGTGCTGGCGTGCATCGCCGATCTGGGTGCGCGGGGATTTGGTCCCAGCAATCGCGCGGTCGCCGAGAGCGCCGGGGTCACGGACCTGGGGCAGATCTCAAAGCTGTTGCGGCGTCTGGAGCGTCTGGGTCTCGCTGTCAACACCGGCGGCGGGCATCAGAGTGGGGTGCCGAATGCGTGGCAGTTGACGCCGCTGGGTGCGCAGGTCGCGTGGCGCCTCCGCGTTCTCACCCTTGACCGGGAGCAGGCCGCATGACGCGCCACCTCCGATCGATTCGTCACTTCACAACACCAACCAAGGAGAACAAGGTGAAACCCACAGAGCACACCGCGAAGCCCGCCGTCACGCCGAAGACCGGCCGCTTCGCGACGCTCCGTGGTCTGCTCACGGGCAACGGGAGTAGTGCGCCTCTGCGCAAGTTGATCGCCACCCCCCTGATCGCTCTCTGTGTTCTGCTCACGCTCTCCGCTGGCGTCGCGCAAGCCGAACCTCCCAAGCTGATCCTCTACGAATCGTTCAGCGCGAACGAGGCGCACGCGGTTGGTGTCGCTGTGGAAGGCTCTGGAGACCTGTTCGTGTCGGGTCTCGAGGGGGGAGGGTTTGCCCCGGCGCCGGTGGTCAAGCTCGGTCCTTCGGGCAACTTGCTCTCGCCGCCGTCCCCGTTTGGGTCTGCGTACTACTCGGGTGTCGCGGTGAACCCGGTGACCAAGGACGTGTACGTACTCGGCCAAGAAGGCTTCTCCACGCCCACGATGATCTTCGTCTACGACCCCAACACGGGCGCGTTGCTGTCCTCGTTTGAAGTGCCGGCGTCACGCAATGATTTCTTCACCGATGTGCAGATTGCCGCCGACTCGGCTGGCAACGTGTACGTGCCGGTGGTGCCGGATAACGAGGTGTTGGAGTACAGCCCGACCGGCACGCTGCTGAAGACGTTCACGGGCTCCGGTGCCAGCGCGCTCAAGGAACCGGCCGCGGTCGCGATCGACTCCTCCGGCAACCTGTGGGTGGCCGGCAACAACAGGATCGTGGAGCTCGATTCCAGCGATGCGCCTGTGGAAGTGAATGGCAAGCCCGTGGAAATCGAAAGCGAAGGCGTTTTCTCCGTGGCACTCGACGGGCATGGGGAAGTGCTCGCGGTCGTCCAGAACAGCGCGGTCCCGTGCGGTGAAAAGCCGTCGCCCTGCGTCCATCTCGTCGAGTACAGCTCGGAAGGCAGGCAGCTCGCCGATGTGGGAGCCGGCCATTTCGGCGAAACTAACGGCGGGTCGGATCACTTCTTCGACATGGTCGCGGTGAATCAAGCGAACGGGCGTGTATACGTGACCGACGGCCCCAATGACACCGTCTGGGTGTTCGGGCCTCCCGTCGCGCCTGTGGTCGACAGGGAGCTCACCGCCGAAGTCGGCATCTCCGAAGCGAAGCTCGGGGCGCTCGTCAGACCCGGTGGCATCCAGACGACCTACCGCTTCGAATACGGTCCTACCAGCGCCTACGGCAGCTCGACGCCGTTCCCGGAAGGAAGCGTCGGTGAAGGGCTGGAAGCGCACGCGGTGTGGGCGGCTGCGAGCGGTCTCGCGCCGGGGAGCACCTACCACTACCGTGTCGTGGCGAGCAACGAAGTGGGAACGGTCTATGGCCCCGACCAGACCTTCACGACGCTGACCGCCGAGGAGGCGGCGTGTCCCAACGAACAGCTGCGCGGTGGCTTCTCCGGGAGGTTGCCTGACTGTCGCGCCTACGAGCTCGTGACGCCGCCGGTCACGAGCTCATCCCAGTTCGATGCTAAAACGCAAACGGCGTACTCGAGCACGGCCGCCGCAGATGGCGAAGCGCTCACGCTCTACACCCAGGAACCGCGGCCGGACGCGCCCACCGCCGGCGAATACTACGTGGCGACGCGTGGCGTGGGCGGCTGGCTCGAGGAAGACATCATGCCGCTCGAATCCTATGACGGGGTGACCTGCCCGAGCTACCAACCCGTGTACGCCTACTCGGAACAGCTCACCAAGGACGTGCTGCTGGCTGGTGGAGGGTCACGCGCTTCCGCGTCCGGCAACTCTCACGAAGATCCGGAATCGTGCAACCCTGAAGGCAGTCAGGTCGTGAGCGGCGAACCGGTGGGCTATGAAAACCTGCTGGTGCGCGAGAACGCGACCGGCGCTTACCGGCTTGTCAACGTGACGCTGCCGGGCGTGACGCCGGCTGACGCGCACTTCCAGGCCGCCTCCGCGGATCTCAGCCGCGTGATCTTCACGGAGACCTCGCCCCTGGCCGCAGGCGCGCGCTACGGCGTGGAAAACCTGTATGAATGGGACGAAGGCGCGCTGCGGCTGGTGACTGTGCTGCCGGAAAGCGAAGGCGGCACGGCGGTCCCGGGATCGCTTCCGACGGAAGCAGTAGCGACTGGGACGTACACGCCCGTCAAAGGTGTGGTCTCCAGCGACGGCTCGCACGTCCTCTTCACCTACGGCGGCGCCCTGTATGACCGCATCGACGGGCAGCGCACCGTCCAAGTTGATGCCTCACAGGTTGGTGGGAGCGGCGGCGGCGGCTCCTTCAAGGCGGCGACCTCCGACGGGTCGAAGGTCTTCTTCCTCGACGAAAGTAAGCTCACGGCCCACTCGACCGCGGAAGCGGGCGAACCTGACCTGTATGAGTGCGCGCTACCTGTAGGCGCGAGCAAATGCGAATTGGCCGACCTCACGGTCGCCGCGGGGAGCGAGCACGCCGACGTGCTGCGCGTGACGCCGCTCGGCTCACACGACAGCTCCGACATCTACTTCGTCGCCGAGGGCGTGCTGGCGTCCAACACGAGGGAATTCACGAACGGTGAAGGCAAGACCGTCGTGGAAGGCGCGCAAGCCGGGAAGGAAAACCTATACATGTGGAACGGCGAGGAGACGACGTTCATCGCCGCCGGCGTCGAATACAGCCGGTTCGGCATCGAGCAGACCTCGCCCGACGGCAAGTGGCTCGCGTTCGAATCGGAAAGGAGCCTGACCGGCTATGACAACGTCGCGCCGACGAACGACGCTGCCGTCAGCGAGCTCTTCCTGTACGGCGCCGCCACAGGGCAGCTCGCCTGCGCCTCGTGCAACCCCTCGGGCGAACCTCCGGTCGCAAGAGGCGGCGTGGTGCGGTTCCCAGGGGACAGCGTGGAAGAAACCATCGGCGGGGTTTTCCGGACCCGGCATGTGCTCACGGACGCCGGCCAGGTGTTCTTCGAAACGGGGGAAGCGCTCGTGCCCTCCGATACGAACGGGGGGCTCGACGTATACGAGTACGAGGATGGCCAGGCGTCCCTGATATCGAGCGGCACGAGCTCCTTCGAATCGAACCTGGAGGACGTGAGCGAAAACGGCGATGACGTGTTCTTCCGCTCGAACCAGCAGCTCGTGCCGCAGGACAACCAGCCAGGACAGATCGTCATCTACGACGCGCGCGTCGCGGGTGGCTTCGCCGAAGCGTCCTCCCCGCCGCCGTGCACGACCGCCGACGCCTGCCGCACGCCGGTCGCGCCGCAGCCCTCGATTTACGGGGCGCCGGCGAGCCAGACATTCTCCGGTGTGGGCAACCTCACATCGCCTCAAATGACGGTCGTCAAGAAGGTTACAAAGAAGACCGTGAAGTGCAAGCAGGGCCTTGTGAAGAACAAGAAGGGTAAGTGCGTACGAAAAAAGAGTAAGAAGCAGGCAAAAAGAGCCAGCCACAACCGGAGGGGCAAGTAATGACAACCATCAAGTCCAAAAAACTAGCCTCTCTCGGCGTAGCTTGGTTTAAGCAACCTCTGGCACTTGCCTTCACGCTCATCCTCGCCACCCTCGCCTTCTCAGTATCCCCGGCGCTCGCGGCGGCTGAACCTCACCCGCCGATCGAACACACCGGCTTCGAAACCGACACGTTCTCGAACCCGAACGGCATCGCGGTAGACGAATCTAGCGGTGACGTGTATGTCGCCGAGATCGGCACGGACACGGTCTCCAAGTTCACCGCCGCCGGCGTACCGATCACAACCTGGGGCGCTAATGGACAGCTCACAGGCATCCCGGCACAATCGGGCAAACCGGCCGAATCGTTCTCGTTCCCGAACGTATACGGCACACCCGCGGCGATCGCGGTTGACAACTCCAAATCCGCTTCTGATCCATCCGCCGGCGACCTGTACGTGATGGATTCCGGCCACGGCGTGATCGACAAGTTCAGCCCCGAAGGCACGTACCTGAGCCAGATCGGCTTCCCGCCAGTCACCGTCTACGGCGAAGGCGAACTGCTGGGGCTGGGCGTCGACGGGAGCGGCACCGTGCACGTCGACCTGAGCACAACAGGAGGATCCGACGAACTGCTGATCGACGAATTCGACAGCGCGGACGTGAACATTGCTCGCCAGAAATGGCATAGCAACGACATCAGTGGTCAGACTGGCCTAGGCAACGCACACCAACAAGCCCACGGCTTCGCCGTCTCCGCCACGGGCGATGACTACCCGATGTACGAACCGTCGTGCTCGTGTACGTACAAGTTCGGGCAGAAGCTCTCCCCGCTCGGCAGCGTGGACGGCCTCGAAGCGGGCGACGTCGCGGTGGCCGTCGACCCCGCGACCGGCGACCTCTACGCGGACGATCAGTCCTCCGTGGCCGAGTGGGACACGGGCGCGATGAACCGCGACAGCGGGTTGGGTAAAAGCGCTGGCACGCTTGTCGCGCGCTTCGCGCCCGAACTTTCGGGGACTTCGGGTGAGGGCGGGATCGCCGTCGACGGCAAGACCGGGGAGGTCTACGTCGCTAACCCCGGCGAAGGCAACCCGGGCGAAGGCAAAGTCTACGCTTTCGCCAGCGACGCCCCGGCCGTGACAGCCGGCGCGGCGAGCAACGTCAGCAACGTCACGACGACGAGCGCGAGTGCGACGCTCAACGGCACGGTCGATCCGCGCGGCGACGCCGTCAGCGAATGCGAGTTCGAATACGGCCTCACCAACGAACTCGGCGAAGGCCGCTACAACCACAGCGTGCCCTGCGAGCAGACGCCGGGCGAGATCGGAGCGGAAAGCAGCCCGGTGGCGGTCTCCGCGCAGCTCGAAGGCCTCGTGCCTGGCGAACTCTACCATTTCCGCCTGGTCGCGACCAACGCCAACGGCGCGGGGCAGGCCGGCGGTATGCTCCCGACGCAGGGCGTCGGCTTCGGCATCAAGAGCTATGAAATCAGCTTCCTGAACGAAAACGGCACGCCCGACACACAGGCGGGCTCGCACCCGTTTCAGTTCGTCGACTTCTTCGAACTGAACTCGCATTTCAAGCGCGAGGAATCGAACGCTGACTCACCGTACATTCGCGAGCCCGACGGCGTCTTGCGGAATGTCAAGATCGATCTGCCCCCCGGCTTCGTCGGTGACCCCAATGCGCCCGAACACTGCACCGGACAGCAACTTGAGCTTGAGTATTTGACCAATGACTGTCCACCCGAATCGCTCGTGGGTAACCTGAACCTGCACTGGTCACTCAACGCGAGTCGTCAAACGGCGCTCGGTGGCGCCCTCTTCGCCATGGCGCCCGTGCGTGGCGTGGCTTTGCAGCTCGGCACCAATTTCTTCGAACCACTGCTGTATATCGGCAATGGTGTTCTCGCGGGCGGCGATTACCCCGTGCAGGCGACGGTGACGGAAGCGCCGACATCGGCGCCCGTCATCAGTAGCAGGGCGGTGCTCTTCGGTGTTCTTAAGCCCTGCACGTATGTGGGGGGCTATAGCGGTAAGTATAACCAAGGGTGCCAAGAAGCAAACACCGGCAACATAGGAGGCGAGTTCGAAAGGGGGTCGGGCCCTGGGAAAGCCTTCCTGACGATGCCGACCGGCTGCCACGGTCCGTTGAGCTCGACGATGGAAGCCGAGTCGTGGGACGAACCGGGCAAGTGGGCGAAGGCGAGCGCGGTCACGCACAACGCCGCGGGCACGCCCGTCGCGTTGACGGGTTGCTCGAAGCTCAAGTTCCTGCCGGAAATCGGCGTGAAACCGGACAGCAGCAACGCCAGCACCTCCTCGGGGCTCACGGTCAACGTTCACGTCCCACAGACCGCCGCGCTGAACCCCGCTGGCCTGGCGGAGTCCTCGCTCAGGGACACGACCGTGGCGCTGCCCCAGGGCGTCGCGATCAACCCGTCGGGTGGCGATGGCCTTGAAGCGTGTACCTCCGAACCGGCAGCGCTCACAGCGGGCGCGCTCGGGAGCCCCGGCGATCAGATCGGCTATAAGGGCCAGGAAGAACTGAACAAGGAATACGAACCGGGCGTGAAGTGGAACACGTTCACGTCGGAAGTCGCGAGCCCGCTTGCGCCGGGGTCCAATTTCTGTCCAGATGGGTCGAAGGTTGGGACTGTGAAGATCAAGACGCCGCTGCTCGAACACGAACTGGAAGGCTCGGTGTATTTGGCGGCGCAGGACGCGAACCCGTTCGGGAGCCTCGTGGCGATGTATATCGTCGCGGAAGATCCGTTTTCGGGGAGCTTGGTCAAGCTCGCGGGCGAAGTGTCGTTGAACCCGCAGACGGGGCAGATCGTCACGACGTTCAAGAACACCCCCGACGTGCCGTTTGAAAACCTCGAACTGCACTTCTTCGGCGGTGAACGCGCGCCGCTGGCGACACCGACACGGTGCGGGACCTACACGACGACGGCGGTCTTCACGCCATGGGACGGCAACGGTCCCGTGACCGCGGAATCGTCGTTCAACATCGAACACGGTCCGGGCGGTGGCCCGTGTCCCGGCGCCACCCTGCCGTTCAACCCGACTGTGAACGCGGGCGCCACCAACATTCAGGCGGGAGCGTTCTCGCCGTTGACGGTGACGATGAACCGCAAAGACGGCGAACAGAACCTGAAGTCCGTCGAAGCGAAACTGCCACCGGGCCTGTCCGGTGTGCTGACGGGTGTCGAACTGTGCCCGGAACCGCAGGCCAACCTCGGCGAGTGCGGCCCCAACAGCCTGATCGGCGAAGCGACGATCGGCGTTGGTGTCGGCAACCAGCCGTTCACGGTCACGGGCGGGAAGTTCTATCTCACCGGCCCGTATAACGGTAGTGGTGGGTGCACGGTGGGGCAGCCGGGGTGCGCGCCGTTTGGCATCACGTTCGAGGTGCCCGCGAAGGCCGGCCCGTTCGACCTCGCTAACACGAAGAACAACCATCCGGCGTGCGACTGCGTGGTCGTGCGGGGCAAGATCGAACTGAACCCGTCGACTTCCGCGATCACGATTACCACGGACCCGCCCGGCTCACCGGACTCGATCCCGACGAGCATCGAAGGGATCCCCCTCGAAATCCAGCACATCAACGCCACCACCACACGGGGGGACTTCCAGTTCAACCCGACGAACTGCTCGAAGATGTCGCTCACCGGCACGGTGCAGTTGAACGAAGGTGGCACGAGCACGATCACGACCCCGTTCCAGGTCACCAACTGCGCCGCGCTGAAATTCGAACCGAAATTCAGCGTCTCGACATCCGCTAAAACGAGCCGCACTAGCGGGGCGAGCCTGAGTGCGAAGCTGACCTACCCGAACGTGCCGCAGGGCACCGACGCGGACATCGCGAAGGTCAAAGTCGAACTCCCCAAACAGCTCCCGAGCCGCCTGACGACGCTGCAAAAGGCGTGCACCGCGACGCAGTTCGAAGCGAACCCCGCCGCCTGCCCCGCTGCATCGAAGATCGGCTACGCGGTCGTGCACACCCCGTTGATCCCGGTCCCGTTGACCGGCCCCGCGATCTTCGTCAGCCACGGCGGCGAAGCGTTCCCGTCGCTGACGCTCGTGCTACAGGGCTACGGCATCACGATCGACCTCGTCGGCACGACGTTCATCGACAAAGCCGGCATAACCTCGACGACGTTCAAGACGGTCCCCGACCAGCCGTTCTCGAGCTTCGAACTAACGCTCCCCGAGGGCCCCTACTCCGCGCTGACGACCGCCGGGAACCTCTGCACCGCCAAGAACCTCACGATGCCCACCGAATTCCTCGCCCAGAACGGCGCCGAGCTCAACCAGAACACGAAGATCGCGGTCACCGGCTGCCCGAAGCACAAGAAGACCACCCACAAGAAGAAGAAGCACAAGACCAAGAAGAAGGCCAGGAACAAGCACAAGCGCAAGTGACCCGCTGGGCGCGTTACCCTCCCCGCCGTGCGCGCAATCCAGATCAGCGAGTTCGGTGGGCCGGAGGTGCTGCGGCCAGTTGAGCTGCCAAGGCCCGAGCCCGCCGACGGGGAGGTGCTGATCCGCGTCACAAAGGCGGGCATCAACTTCGCGGATACGCACACGCGCACCAATTCCTACGTGCGCAAGGCCACGCTGCCGCTCGTGCCTGGGGGCGAGGTGGCGGGCGTGCGCGAGGACACGGGCGAGCGCGTGGTGGCGCTGACCGGCAGCGGCGGGTACGCCGAGTACGCCGTGGCGCTCGCCGCGCATGTGTTCGCGATCCCCGAGGGCGTTGAGGACGGCACCGCGCTGGCGCTGCTCGTGCAGGGCACCACCGCGTGGCACATGTACCGCACCGCGGCCCACGTCGCGGCGGGGGCGGGAGAAACCGTCGTCGTGCACGCGGCCGCCGGCGGTGTCGGCTCGCTCGCGGTGCAGTTGGGCCACCCGCTCGGCGCCGGACGCGTGATCGCGACCGCGTCCAGCGAGGAGAAGCGCGCGCTGGCGAGGAGGCTGGGGGCGGACGCGGCGGTCGACCCGGCGCCCGAGGGGCTCACCGAGCGGCTGTTGGAGGCGAACGCGGGCAGGCCGGTGGATGTCGTGTTCGAGATGGCGGGCGGCGCGGTGTTCGACGCCTCCTACCGAGCGCTCGCGCCGTTTGGGCGGCTCGTGGTGTGCGGGATCGCCTCACAGCAGCCCAACGAGGTGCGCAGCGGGTCGCTGCTGCGCCACTCGCGTGCGGTGGTCGGCTTCTACATCTTCCACTGCCTGGAGCGGCCAGGCATGTTCGAGCAGGCGCTGGAGGACCTGTTCGCGCGCGTGGGGCCGAACGCCGCCGGCCCGCGGCTGGAGGTCGTGGTCGGGAACACTTACCCCCTGGAGCGGGCGTCGCAGGCCCACATCGATCTGCGCGAGCGGCGCACCACGGGCAAGCTGCTACTCGACCCCGCTGCCTGAGCGATCGCGCTTCTCATTCGGGTGGGCGACGCCGCCGGCGTATGGCCAAGCCCAGGGGCAAGGCCAAGCGATGAGCGCTTGGGGGCTGTGTGGTGGAGCTTGACTGTAGGGGTATTGACAACCGTGGTGGGGTGGTGTACGGTCTCCTTTGTCATGGTCATCCCTCTCTTTGTGGGGTGGCTGGCGAACATAGGGTCTGGTTGGGTCGCCGCGTCCGGTGGTTGACTTCAAGCGCTAGCAGGGTGCAGGTTTGGGTAGAGGGACTGGATCGCGAATGGATGAGGGAGTTGGGTTTAGCGTGGTTTCGAGTGGGAGATACGTAGTGAGGGCGTGCGCGTCCGGTCTGAGGGCTGATGCTAGATGCGCCAGCTTGGCGCTGTCGCATCTCTCTCTCTCTCTCTCTCTCTTGTCCTAGTCCGCTAGGGGCTGGGGCTCCTCATCTTCGGGTCCTAAGGGGCCTATCGTCGTTCCCCGCGCGGGGTGGGCGCCGCTTGTGTTCGGGGGGCCTGTTGTGAGCGCCGTGCGTGGCAGCGGTGCGCGTGGCGTGGCGCAGGCGCCGGGGCGGGCTGGGCGTGCTCGTGTGGCGCGGGGGTCTGAGTCGGCGTTGGCGCGTGCGCGTTTGAGTGATGTGGCGTTGCCGCGGACGCGGGTGGGTGAGATCCAGCGCTCGCGGCTGCTGACGGGTGCGGTCAGCACGATCGATGAGCTGGGCTACCCACAGGCGACGGTCGGTCAGATCACCGCGCGTGCGCGATTGTCGCGGCGGACTTTCTACCAGATGTTCGCCAACCGCGATGAGTGTTTCGCGGCGGTGTTGGATGAGGTCGCCGCGACGGTCGCGGGGGAGCTGGCGGCGGCTGGCGTGGAGGGTCTGGTGTGGCGTGAGCGGGTCCGTGCGGGCGTGTGGGGGATCCTTGTGTTCTTCGACCGCGAGCCGGCGCTGGCGCGGGTGTGTGTGGTGCAGGCGCTGCGCGCGGGGCCGCTGGTGCTCAGTCGCCGGGAGGCGGTGCTCGCCCAGCTCGCGGCGGTGGTTGACGAGGGCCGTGTTGATGGTGCGCGTAGCGATGGTTTGACGGCGGTGACCGCGGAGGGTGTGGTCGGCGCGGCGTTCGCGATCGTCTACTCGCGGCTCTCACGGCGCGACGGTGAGCCGCTGACGGGCCTGTTGGGTGAGTTGATGGCGATGGTTGTGCTGCCGTATCTCGGTCCTGCGGTGGCAAGGCGCGAACGCGCCCGTTCCGCGCCCGCCACGCCCGCGGTGTCACCGAGCGCACGCGCTGCTGCGCCGCGGAGCGCACGTGACCCGCTCGCGGATGTCAACCTACGTCTGACGCACCGGACGGCCAGGGTGCTGGAGGGTATCGCCGAGCTGAGTGGGCGCGGGTCGGACCCCAGTAACCGCGAGGTCGCGACCTTCGCGGGTGTCAGCGACCCGGGGCAGATCTCGAAGCTGCTGCGTCGCCTGGAGCGCCTCGGGCTGCTCCTCAACACCGGGGCGGGGCACGCCAAGGGCGAGCCGAACGCTTGGGCGCTGACTCCGAAGGGCGAGCGGGTCACCGAGGGTATCCGGGTGCACAGCGCCCCCCACGAGCGGCGGGCCGCGTGATGTCACGGGCGCGCTCAACCATCTCGCCGAGGGCATGGATGCGCCCCGCGCATGTGGTGCGCGGCCGGAGCTTGCCCCGTCGCAACGACTTCACAACACCGACCAAGGAGAACAAGGTGAGATCCACAGAGCACACCGCGAACGCCGCTGCCACGTCGAAGACGGGCCTCTTCGTGGCACTCCGTGGTCTTCTCTACGCCCAAGGGAGTGGTGCGTCCGCGCGCGGTCCGATCGCCGCGCCCTTCGTGACTCGCGCTCTCATAGCGCTCTGTGCGCTCGCCGGCCTCTTTGCGCTCGCGACCGCCGGTGTCGCCCAGGCCGAACCTCCCAAGCTCATCCTCTACGAATCCTTCAGCGCGCACGAGACCAACGCTGTTGGTGTCGCTGTGGAAGGCTCTGGAGACCTGTTCGTGTCGGGTCTCTTCTTCGGGGAAGGGCTTGCCCCCGCGCCGGTGGTCAAGCTCGGTCCTTCGGGCAGCTTGCTCTCGCCGCCGTCCCCGTTTGGGTCTGCGTACTACTCGGGTGTTGCGGTGAACCCGGCGAACGGCGATGTGTACGTGCTCGGCCAAGAAGGCTTCTCCACGCCCACGATGATCTTTGTCTACGACCCCAGCACGGGTGCGTTGCTGTCCTCGTTTGAAGTGCCGGCGTCACGCAATGATTTCTTCACAGATGTGCAGATCGCCACTGACTCGAAAGGCAACGTGTACGTGCCGGTGGTGCCGGATAACGAGGTGCTGGAGTACAGCCCGAGCGGCACGCTGCTGAAAACCTTCACGGGTTCCGGTGCCAGCGCGCTCGAGGAACCGGCTGCGGTCGCGATTGACTCCTCCGGCAACCTGTGGGTGGCCGGCAATAACAGGATTGTGGAGCTCGATTCCAGCGGTGCGCCTGTGGAAGTGAATGGCAAGCCCGTGGAAATCGAAAGCGAAGGCGTTTTCTCGGTGGCACTCGGCGGGCATGGGGACGTGTTCGCGGTCGTCCAGAACGGCGCGGTCCCGTGCGGTGAAAAGCCGTCGCCCTGTGTCCATCTCGTCGAGTACAGCGCGGAAGGCAGGCAGCTCGCCGATGTGGGGGCCGGCCATTTCGGTGAAACTAATGGCGGGTCGGATCGCTTCTTCGACATGGTCGCGGTGAATCAAGCGAACGGGCGTGTATACGTGACCGACGGCCCCAATGACACCGTCTGGGTGTTCGGGCCTCCCGTCGCGCCTGTGGTCGGCAGGGAGTTCACCGCCGAAACGGGCGTCTCCGAAGTGAAGCTCGGGGCGCTCGTTAGCCCCGGTGGCATCCAGACGACCTACCGCTTCGAATACGGCCCTACCAGCGCCTACGGGAGCTCGACGCCCTTCCCGGAAGGAAGCGTCGGTGAGGGACTGGAATCGCACGCGGTGTGGGCGGCCGCAAGCGGGCTGGCGCCCGGGAGCACCTACCACTACCGTGTCGTGGCGAGCAATGAACTGGGGACGGTTTATGGCCCCGACCAGACCTTCACTACGCTGACCGTCGAACAGGCGGCGTGTCCCAACGAACAGTTGCGCGGCGGCTTCTCCGGGAAGTTGCCCGACTGCCGCGCCTACGAGCTCGTGACGCCGCCGGTCAAGACCTCGGCCCAGTTCGATGCTAAGACGTCTACGGCATACGCGAGCGTGGCTGCCGCAGATGGCGAAGCGGTCACGCTCTACACCCAAGAACCGCAGCCGGGCGCGCCAACCGCCGGCGAAAACTACGTGGCGACGCGTGGAGCGGGCGGCTGGAGCGAGGAAGACATCATGCCGCTCGAATCCTATGACGGGGTGGGCTGCATGGAATACCAACCCGTGTACGCCTTCTCGGATCAGCTCACCAGGGAGGTGATGCTGGCTGATGGGGGGTCACGCGCTAACGGTTCCGAAGTCGAAAATCCGGAATCGTGCAACCCTGAAGGGCGTCAGGTCGTGAGCGGCGAACCGGTGGGCTATGAAAACCTGCTGGTGCGCGAGAACGCGACCGGCACTTACCAGCTTGTCAACGTCACGCCGTCAGGCGTGACGCCGGCCGATGCGCACTTCAAGGCCGCCTCCGCGGACCTCAGCCACGTGATCTTCACGGAGACCTCGCCCCTGGCCGAAGGCGCGCGGTACGGCGTCGCAAACCTGTACGAATGGGACGAAGGCGCGCTGCGGCTGGTGAGCGTGCTGCCGGATGGCACGGCGATCCCCGGATCGCTTCCGGCAGAAGAAATAGGTGGGGGTAAACACGTGCCCGACAAAGGTTTGGTCTCCAGCGACGGCTCGCACGTCCTCTTCACCTACGGTGGCGCGCTCTACGACCGCATCGATGGGCAGCGCACCGTCAAGGTCGACGAAAAACAGCAGGGTGGATCAGGCTCCGGCGGTGGCTCCTTCAGGGCCGCCACCGCCGACGGTTCGAAGGTCTTCTTCCTCGATGAAAGCAAGCTCACGGCCGGTTCGTCCGCGGAAGCGGGCGAACCTGACCTGTACGAGTGCGCGCTGCCTGAAGGCGCGAGCAGATGCGAATTGACCGACCTCACGGTCGCCGCGGGGAGCGAACACGCCGACGTGCTCAGCGTCACGCCGCTCGGCAGCCATGACAGCTCCGACGTCTACTTCGTCGCCAAGGGCGTGCTGGCGTCCAACACGAGGGAATTCACGAACAGCGAAGGCAAGACCGTCGTCGAAGGCGCGGAAGCCGGGAAGGAAAACCTGTATCTGTGGAACGGCGAAAGGACGACGTTCATCGCCACCGTCCCCCAATATAGCGTGAGCGGCTTCGGGTTCGAAAGCGAGCAGACCTCGCCCGACGGTCAGTGGTTTTCGTTCGAATCGCACGAGAGCCTGACCGGCTATGACAACGTCGCGCCGACGAACGAAGCCGCCGTCAGGGAGCTCTTCCTGTACAGTGCCGCCACAGGGCAGCTCGTCTGCGCCTCGTGCAACCCTTCGGGTGAACCTCCGGTTGCAGGGGGCGGTGTGGCGCAGTATCCGGGGGACATCAAGGGAGAAACCTTCGGATCCTTCCGGAGTCGGCACCTGCTCACGGACGCCGGCCAGATGTTCTTCGAAACGACGGACGCGCTCGTGCCCTCCGATACGAACGGCGTGCTCGACGTCTACGAGTACGAGGGTGGCCACGTGTACTTGATCTCGAGCGGCACGAGCTACTTCGAATCGAACCTGGATGACGTGAGCGAAAACGGCGATAACGTGTTCTTCCGCTCGAACCAGCAGCTCGTGCCGCAGGACAACCAAGAAGGACAGATCGTCATCTACGATGCGCGCGTCGCAGGCGGCTTCCCGGCGCCTGCCTCGCCGCCGGCGTGCACGACAGCCGATGCGTGTCGCACGCCGGTCGCGCCTCAGCCCTCGGTTTACGGGGCGCCGGCGAGCCAGACATTCTCAGGTGTGGGGAATCTCGCGCCGCCTCCGCCGGCCGTCGTCGAGAAGGTTACAAAAAAGACCGTGAAGTGCAAGCAGGGCTTTGTGAAGACCAAAAGGGGCAAGTGCGCACGAAAAAAGAGTAAGAAGCAGGCAAAAAGAGCCAGCCACAACCGGAGGGGCAAATAATGACAACCACCAAGTCCACAAAGCTAGCCTCTCTCGGCGTAGCTTGGTTGAAGAAACCTCTGGCACTTGCATGCACACTCATCTTCATCACCCTCGCTTTCTCGGCCTCCCCGGCGCTCGCGGCGGCCGAACCGCACCCCAAGATCGGGGAATTCGGCTCGTTCACCAATCCGAATGGCATCGCGGTCGACGAAGCGACCGACGACGTGTACGTGGCGGACATCGCAACGAGGAACGCGGTCTACAAGTTCGATGCGAACGGAACCCCGGTCAACTTCAACTTCCCCGCGGGCTCCAAGGAAACACCCGGGAACACACTCGAGGGCGCTGACACGCCCGCCGAATCGTTCTCGTTCCCCTCGCTGTATGGCAGCCCCGCGGCGATCGCGGTCGATAACGCTTGCGTGCAGCACACCCCGGCGCTCATCGGCAAGGCCTGTGAAGAATTCGACCCCTCGGCCGGCGACCTGTACGTGATGGATACCGGCCACGGCGTGATCGACAAGTTCGGTGCCGAAGGCAGGTACCTGGGCCAGATCGGCGGCTTTACGCCATCCACCGGGTCTGCCGACGGCGAACTGCTGGGGTTGGGTGTCGACGGGAGCGGCACCGTGCACGTTGACCTGAGCAGATCACAAGGAACGTTCGGCGAACTGGTGATCGACGAATTCGACAGCGCAGGCGTGGATATTGCTCGCCAGAATTGGAAGACACAGAACGTCGATGGTGGGGTAGGCCTGCCCGGCGAACCCCAAGCTCACGGCTTCGCCGTGTCCGCCACGGGCGATGACTACCCGATCTACGAACCGACGTGCTCGTGTACGCTGAAGTTCGGGCAGAAGCTCTCCGGGCTCGGCAGCGTGGACGGCGGCGGAGCGGGCGACGTCGCCGTGGCCGTCGACCCCGCGACCGGCCACCTCTACGCGGACGATCAATCCTCCGTGGCCGAGTGGGACACCGGCGCGATGAACCGCGACAGCCTGGAGGGCAAAAGCGCCGGCACGCTCGTCGCGCGCTTCGGCTTGGGCGAACTTTCGGGCACTTCGGGCGAGGGCGGGATTGCCGTCGACGGCGCGAACGGCCAGATCTACGTCGCAAACCCCGTAACCGGCAAGGTGTACATTTTTGGCAGCGACGCCCCGGCGGTGACAGCCGGCGAGCCGGCGGACGTGACCAGGGAAGCGGCGACCCTGAGCGGGACGGTCGATCCGCGCGGCGTCACCATCAGCGAATGCGAGTTCGAGTACGGCGTCACCAACGAATACGGCGAAGGCCCCTACAACCACAGCGTGCCCTGCAGGCAGACGCCGGTCGAAATCGGGGCGGAAGGCAGATCCGTGGCGGTCTCCGCGCAGCTCGAAGGCCTCGTGCCCGGCGAACTCTACCACTTCCGCCTGATCGCGACCGACGCCAACGGCGCGGGGCAGGCCAGCGGTATGCTCGCGACGCAGGGCGTCGGCTTTGGCATCAAGAACTATGAAATCAGCTTCCTGAACGAAAACGGCACGCCCGACACGCAGGCGGGCTCGCACCCGTTCCAGTTCATCGACTTCTTCGAACTGAACTCGCACTTCGAGCGCGTCGAATCGAACGCTGACTCACCGTACATTCGCCTGCCCGACGGCGTCTTGAGGAATGTCAAGATCGATCTGCCCCCCGGCTTTGTCGGTAACCCCAATGCGGCCTCCCAGAGGTGCAACGGACAGCAACTCGAGCTTGAGTTTCGCGATAATGACTGTCCAGCCGGATCGATCGTGGGCGAACTGAGCCTGATCTGGTCAGAAAATGCGACTCGTCAAGCGAAACTCTCGGACTTCCTCTTCGCCACACCGCCCGTACACGGCGTGGGCTTGCAGCTCGGCACCCCTCTCTTCCTGCCCCTCCTGTATCTCGACACTGGCGTTCTCGCGGGCGGCAATTACCCCCTGCAGACGACGGTGACGGAAGCGCCGCCGACGGCACCCGTCCTCAGCAGCAGGGCGGTGTTCTCCGGTGTGCTTGCCCCCTGCGTGAAGGTGCCGAGTGGAACCGGTAAGTACGGTTTCGATTCGTGCACAGAATTTGCCCGAGTAGGCGAAAGGGGAGAATACGAAAGGGCACCACAGGGCCAGAAAGTCTTCCTGACGATGCCGACCGGCTGTCACGGCCCCCTGGGCTCGACGATCGAAGTCGAGTCGTGGGCAGAACCGGGCAACTGGGCGAAGAAGAGCGCGGTCACGCGCAACGCCGCGGGCACGCCCGTTGCGCTGACGGGCTGCTCGAAGCTCAAGTTCCTGCCGGAAATCAGCGTCGAGCCGGACGGCAGTAACGCCAGCACGTCCTCGGGGCTGACGGTGAACATCCACACACCACAGACCGCCGCGCTCAACCCCAACGGTCTGGCAGAGTCCTCGCTCAGGGACACGACCGTCACGCTGCCCGAAGGGGTCGCGATCAACCCGGCGGGCGGCGACGGCCTTGAAGCGTGCACGTCCGAACCCGCGGCGCTCGGGGGCGCGCTTGGGAGCCCCGACGATCAGATCGGCTACAAGGGCCAGGAAGAACTGAACAAGGAATACGAACCGGGCGTGAAGTGGGACACGTTCACGCCGGAACTGGCGAGCCTGCTTGCGCCGGGAACCAACTTCTGCCCGAACGGGTCGAAGGTCGGCACGGCGAAGATCAAGACACCCCTCTTGGAACACGAACTGGAAGGCGCGGTGTATTTGGCGGAGCAAGACAACAACCCGTTCGGGAGCTTGGTGGCGATGTATGTCGTCGTCGAAGACCCCTATTCGGGGAGTTTGATCAAGCTCGCGGGCGAAGTGTCGCTGAACCCGCAGACGGGGCAGATCGTCACGACGTTCAAGAACAGCCCCGACCTGCCATTTGAAAACCTCGAACTGCACTTCTTCGGCGGAGAACGCGCACCGCTGAGCACCCCGTCGCACTGCGGGACGTACACCACAACCGCGGTGTTCACGCCATGGGACGGCAACGGTCCCGTGACTTCGGAATCGTCGTTCAAGATCGAACACGGCCCCGGCGGTGGCCCATGTCCCGGTGCGACCCTGCCGTTCAACCCCAGTGTGAACGCGGGTGCGACGAACATCCAAGCGGGTGCGTTCTCGCCGTTGACGGTGACGGTGAATCGCAAAGACGGTGAACAGAACCTGAAGTCGCTCGAAGCGAAACTACCACCCGGCCTGTCGGGTGTGCTGACGGGTGTGGAAATGTGCCCCGAACCACAAGCCAACGAAGGGTTGTGCGGGGAAAACAGCAAGGTCGGCGAAGCGACGATCGGTGTCGGTGTCGGTAACGATCCGTTCACGGTCACCGGCGGGAGGTTCTATCTGACGGGCCCTTACAACGGCCACGGCAGCTGCACCGTCGGCGAAGCGGGGTGCGCGCCGTTCGGTCTGACGTTCGAGGTGCCCGCGAAGGCTGGCCCGTTCGATCTCGCGAACACGAAGAACAACCATCCGGCGTGCGACTGCGTGCTCGTCAGGGGCAAGATCGAATTGAACCCGCAGACCGCTGCGATCACGATCACCTCCAACCCGCCCGGCACACCGGACTCGATCCCGACGAGCATCGAAGGTATCCCCCTGGAAATCCAGCACGTCAACGCGACGACCACGCGTGGGAACTTCCAGTTCAACCCGACCAACTGCTCCAAGATGTCCCTGACGGGCACGGTGCAGTTGAACGAAGGCGGGTCGAGCACGATCTCAACGCCGTTCCAGGTCACCAACTGCGCCGCGTTGAAGTTCGAACCGTCGTTTACGGTCTCGACGTCTGCTAAGACGAGCCGCGCGAACGGGGCGAGCCTGACCGCGAAGCTGACCTACCCGAACGTGCCGCAAGGCACCGACGCGGACATCGCGAGGGTCAAAGTCGAACTCCCCGGGCAGCTCCCGAGCCGCCTGACGACGCTGCAGAAGGCGTGCACCGCCACGCAGTTCGAAGCGGACCCGGCCGCCTGTCCCTCGGCGTCGAAGATCGGTTACGCGGTCGTGCATACCCCGTTGATCCCGGTCCCGTTGCAGGGACCCGCGATCTTCGTCTCTCACGGCGGCGAAGCGTTCCCCTCACTGACGCTCGTGCTCCAGGGGTACGGGATCACGATCGATCTCGTCGGTACCACCGATATCAAGAACGGGGTCACTTCGACGACGTTCAAGACGGTCCCCGACCAGCCGTTCTCGAGCTTCGAACTGACGCTCCCCGAGGGCACCTACAGCGCCCTCACGGCGATCGCGAACCTCTGCACCGCCAAGACTCTCACGATGCCCACGGAATTCGTGGCGCAGAACGGGGCGGAGCTCAAGCAGAGCACGAAGATCGCGGTCGCCGGCTGCCCGAAGGCGAAGAAGACCACCCACAAGAAGAAGAAGCACAAGCGCAAGGCCAAGACCAAGCACAAGCGCAGGAAGTGAGCGCCAGCGCAAGAAGGCCGGACGTAACTATGCCGGTATACGAGCCTGCTGCGAGGCCCGTTCGTACAGCGTCTCGGGTGCCATGTCGAAGCCGTTGGGCCAGACCACGGTGCGTATCTCGGGATCGACGCGGGCTTGGGCGAAGAAAGCGGGATCGGCGAGTGGCTCGGAGACGCCGCGCCAGTGCCGGCCGGCGAAGTCGATGTCGCCGACGAGGCCGTCCTTGAAGGTTACGCGCAGCTTGTGCTCACCGATGACCTCGACCGCGATGGGCGCTACAAGCTTGTCCATGGCGGGCATTCTAACGCAGGGGCGCGATTGGGTTCATTGGCTTTTCGTCGCAGGCGAGCTCCCAATCGGCGTTCAGCTCCTCGGCGTGGAGCTCAGCCCAGGCCTGCACGAGGCGCAGTTGTCGCCGAGGGAGATCGCCTGCGATGACCTCGCCCGCCAGGTCGAGGGCGGCTTCGTGCTCGCCATACAGCGCATGGAAGTGTGGGGCGTGGTGACGAGGCTCGTCCCAGTGCATCGTGATCGTGATTCCGTAGAACCAGCTGAGCGTCGGCATGTGGGCGAATCCTACGTCGGTGGACGGATCGTTCGGCGGCGCATGGCCAGCCGCGTAGCCGAGCGTGAGTGAGATCGATCGCGCGCCTTCGTGCTTGGCCTGGGGGCCTGTGCGATGGAGCTTGCCTGTAGGGGTATTGACAACCGTGGTGGGGTGGTGTACGGTCTCCTTTGTCATGGTCATCCCTCCTTGTGGGGTGGCTGGCGAACATAGGGTCCGGTTGGGTCACCGCGTCAGGTGGTTGACTTCAAGCGCTAGCAGGGTGTTGGTTGGGTAGAGGGACTGGATCGCGAATGGATGAGGGAGTTGGGTTGAGCGTGGTTTCGAGTGGGAGATACGTAGTGAGGGCGTGCGCGTCCGGTCTGAGGGCTGATGCTAGATGCGCCAGCTTGGCGCTGTCGCATCTCTCTCTCTCTCTCTCTCTCTCTTCGGCTAGCGATCTAGCCGCAGCGGCTCCTCGTCTTCGGGTCCTAAGGGGCCTTTCTTCGTCCCCCGCGTGGGGAGGGCACAGCTTGGGCTTTGGGGGGTTCTCGTGAGCCCCGCGCGCGTTGTTCGGGCCCCTGGGTCGGCGTTGGCGCGGGCGCGGTTGGGTGCTGTGGTGTTGCCGCGTACGCGGGTGGGTGAGATTCAGCGCTCGCGGCTGTTGGCGGGTGCGGTCAGCACGATCGATGAGCTGGGCTACCCACAGGCGACGGTCGGTCAGATCACCGCGCGTGCGCGGCTCTCGCGGCGGACTTTCTACCAGATGTTCGCCAACCGCGATGAGTGTTTCGCGGCGGTCCTGGAGGAGGTCGCCGCGACGGTCGCGGGGGAGCTGGCGGCGGCGGGCGTGGAGGGTCTGGTGTGGCGTGAGCGCGCCCGCCTGGGCGTGTTCGCGATTCTTTCGTTCTTCGATCGCGAGCCGGCGCTCGCGCGGGTGTGTGTAGTGCAGGTGCTGCGCGCGGGGCCGCTGGTGCTCAGTCGCCGGGAGGCGGTGCTCGCCCAGCTCGCCGGGGTGGTTGACGAGGGCCGTGTTGATGGTGCGCGTAGCGATGGTTTGACGGCGGTGACCGCGGAGGGTGTGGTCGGCGCGGCGTTCGCGATCGTCTACTCGAGGCTCGCACGGCGCGATCGTGAGCCATTGACGGCACTGTTGGGTGAGCTGATGGCGATGATCGTGCTGCCATATCTCGGCCCCGCGGCGGCCAGACGGGAACGGTCCCGTTCCGCGCCCGCCACGCCCGCGGTGTCACCGAGCGCACGCGCTGCTGCTCCGCGGAGCGCACGTGACCCGCTCGCGGATGTCAACCTGCGTCTGACGCACCGGACGGCCAGGGTGCTGGAGGGTATCGCCGAGCTGAGTGGGCGCGGGTCGGACCCCAGTAACCGCGAGGTCGCGACCTTCGCGGGTGTCAGCGACCCGGGGCAGATCTCGAAGCTGCTGCGTCGCCTGGAGCGCCTCGGGCTGCTCCTCAACACCGGGGCGGGGCACGCCAAGGGCGAGCCGAACGCTTGGGCGCTGACTCCGAAGGGCGAGCGGGTCACCGAGGGTATCCGGGTGCACAGCGCCCCCCACGAGCGGCGGGCCGCGTGATGTCACGGGCGCGCTCAACCATCTCGCCGAGGGCATGGATGCGCCCCGCGCATGTGGTGCGCGGCCGGAGCCTGCCCCGTCGCAACGACTTCACAACACCAACCAAGGAGAACAAGGTGAGATCCAAAGAGCACACCGCGAACGCCGCTGCCACGCCGAAGATCGGGCGCTTCGCGACGCTCCGTGCTCTCCTCCAAGCCCAAGGGAGTGGTGTGCCGCTGCGCAGCCTGATTGCCACTCCCCTGATAACTCTCTGCGCACTGCTCACGCTCTCTGCCGCCGTCGCCCAGGCCGAATCGCCCAAGCTCATCCTCTACGGATCGTTCAGCGCGCCCGAAGCGTACCCGGTTGGCGTCGCTGTGGAAGGCTCTGGAGACCTGTTCGTGTCGAGTATCTTCATGGAAGGGCCTGCCCCCTCGAGGGTGGTCAAGCTCGATCCTTCAGGCAACTTGCTCTCGCCGCCGGGCGCGTTTGGGTCTGCGTTCTACTCGGGTGTTGCGGTGAACCCGACGAACGGCGACGTATACGTGCTCGGCGAAGAAGAAATCTTCACGCCCACGGCGAAGATCTTCGTCTACGACCCCAACACGGGCGCGTTGCTGTCGTCGTTTGCAGCGCCGACGCCACGCAATTTCCAGGGCTTCTTCACAGACGTAGAGATTGCGGCCGACTCGGCCGGCGACGTGTACGTGCCGAATCCCCCGGGGAACGAGGTGCTCAAGTACAGCCCGAGCGGCACGCCGCTGAAGACGTTCACGGGCTCCGGCGCCGGCTCGCTCAAGGAACCGACCGGTGTCGCGGTCGACTCCTCCGGCAACCTGTGGGTGGCCGACTCCGGCAGTGACAGGATCGTGGAGCTCGATTCCAGCGGTGCGCCTGTGGAAGTGAACGGCAAGCCCGTGGAAATCGAAAGCGAAGGCGTGGCGTCCGTGGCACCCGACGGGCATGGGGACGTGTTCGCGCTCGTCGAAAACAGGGCGGACTCGTGCGGCGAAATAAGCTCGCCCTGCCCCCATCTCGTCGAGTACAGCTCGGAAGGCAGGCAGCTCGCCGATGTGGGGGCCGGCCGTTTCGGCGTGCCCAATCAAGTCGGAACGGCCCACTACTACGACATGCTCGCGGTGAATGAAGCGAGCGGGCGTGTATACGTGACGGACGGCCTCAAAGACACCGTCTGGATCTTCGGGCCTCCCATCGCGCCTGTGGTCCACAGGGAGCTCACCGCCGAAATCGGGGCCACCCAAGCGAAGCTAGGCGCGCTCGTGAACCCCGGCGGCATCGAGACGACCTACCGCTTCGAATACGGCCCTACCAGCGCCTACGGCAGTTCGACGCCCTTCCCGGAAGGAAGCGTCGGTGAAGGACTGCAATCGCACGCGGTGTGGGCGTCCGCGAGCGGCCTCGCGCCCGGGAGCACCTACCACTACCGTGTCGTGGCGAGCAACGAATTGGGAACGGCCTACGGCCCCGACCAGACCTTCACCACGCTGACCGCTGAGGAGGCGGCGTGTCCCAACGAACAGATGCGCGGCGGCTTCTCCGGGAGGTTGCCCGACTGCCGCGCCTACGAGCTGGTGACGCCGCCGGTCACGAGTTCCTCCCAGTTCGATGGTGTGCGGAGGATGGCGTTCGCGAGCAAGGCCGCCGCGGATGGCGAAGCGCTGTCGCTCACGATCCGGGAACCGCGGCCGGGTGCACCCACCGGCGGCGAAGCATACGTGGCGAGGCGTGGCGCGGGCGGCTGGATCGCGGAAGACATCATGCCGCTCGAATCCTATGACGGGGTGGGCTGCGCGGAATACCAAAACGTGTACGCCTACTCCGAACAGGTCACCAAGGACGTGATCCAAGCCGGTGGAGGGTCACGCGCTTCCGCGTCCGAAAACAGCAAGGAAGACCCGGAATCGTGCAACCCCGAAGGCCGTCAGGTCGTGAGCGGCGAACCGGTGGGCTATGAAAACCTGCTGGTGCGCGAGAACGCGACGGGCACTTACCAGCTTGTCAACGTCACGCCGCCGGGCGTGACGCCGGCCGACACACACTTCCAGGCAGCATCCGCGGACCTCAGCCACGTGATCTTCACGGAGACCTCGCCCCTGGCCGAAGGCGCGCGGTATGGCGTCGAAAACCTGTATGAATGGGACGAAGGCGCGCTGCGGCTGGTGAGCGTGCTGCCGGACGGCACAGCGGTCCCCGGATCGCTTGCGGCAAAAGCAGGTGCGTCGGGTGCGTCCGAACGCGAAAGTATGGTTTCCAGCGACGGATCGCATGTCCTCTTCACCTACGGCGGCGCCCTTTATGATCGCATCGACGGGCAGCGCACCGTCCAGATCGACGAAAAACAGGGTGGGTCGTCGGGCCCCAGCGGCGGCGGCTCCTTCAAGGGGGCCACCTCCGACGGCTCGAAGGTCTTCTTCCTCGACGAAAGCAAGCTCACCCCGGGCTCGAGCGCGGCCGCGGGCGAGCCTGACCTGTATGAGTGCGCGCTGGGAGAAGGCGCGAGCAAATGCGAATTGACCGACCTCACGGTCGCTGCGGCGGGCGAGCACGCCGACGTTCTCAGCGTCACGCCGCTCGGCGGCCATGACAGCTCCGATGTCTACTTCGTCGCCGAGGGCGTGCTGGCGTCCAACACGAGGGAGATCACCAACGGCGAAGGCAACACCGTCGTCGAAGGCGCGGAAGCCGGGAAGCAGAACCTGTATCTGTGGAACGGTGACAAGACGACGTTCATCGCCACCGGGGTCGAGGTCGAATACAGCCTGTTCGGCATCCAACAGACCTCGCCCGACGGCAAGTGGCTCGCGTTCGAATCGACGGATAGCCTGACCGGTTATGACAACGTCGAACCGAACGGCGTAGACCGCGCCAGCGAGCTCTTTCTGTACAGCGCCGCCACAGGGCAGCTCGCCTGCGCCTCGTGCAACCCCACGGGCGAACCTGCGATCGAATATGGCGGTGTGGCTAAGCGTGGAGAAGCCTATGGAGAAGGCCACGGAATCTTCCCGAACCGGCACCTGCTCACGGACGCCGGACAGGTGTTCTTCGAAACGACGGAAGCGCTCGTGCCCTCCGATACGAACGGCGTCGGCGGCTGTCCGACGGGGTACGGTACCGGGCCCTCCTGTATGGATGTCTACGAGTACGAGGACGGCGGCGCGTACCTGATCTCGAGCGGCACGAGCTCCTTCGAAACGAACCTGGAGGACGTGAGCGAAAGCGGCGATGACGTGTTCTTCAGGTCGGACCAGCAGCTCGTGCCGCAGGACAACCAGGAAGGACAGATCGTCACCTACGACGCGCGCGTCGACGGAGGCTTCGCCGAACCGCCCTCCCCGCCGCCGTGCACGACCGCCGACGCCTGCCGCACGCGGGTCTCGCCGCAGCCCTTGATTTACGGGGCGCCGGCGAGCCAAACGTTCTCCGGCGTGGGCAACCTCGCGCCGCCTCCGCCGACGGTCGTCAAGAAGGTTACAAAGAAGACCGTGAAGTGCAAGCAGGGCCTTGTGAAGAACAAGAAGGGTAAGTGCGTCAAAAGACCCAAGAAGAAGAAAACAAAGGCAAAGAGAGCCACCAACGACCGGAGGGGCAAGTAAATGAGCACCACCAAGCCCACAAATCAAGCCTCTCTCGGCGTAGCTTGGTTGAAGAAACCTCTGGCACTTGCATTCACACTCGTCCTCGCCACCCTCGCCTTCTCAGCCTCCCCGGCGCTCGCCGGTGAAGCGCACCCGGTCCTGCATGAATTCGGCCGCAGCGCGACGGAAGCGTTCTCGAACCCAAACGGGATCGCGATCGACGAAGCCTCGGGTGACGTGTACGTGGCCGACATCGGCACGAACGTGGTCTACAAGTTCGATGCGAACGGCACCCCGGTCAACTTCAGCTTCCCCGCGGGCTCCAAGGAAGCACCCGGGAACACACTCAGGGGAGCTGACACGCCCGCCGAATCGTTCTCGTTCCCCTCGGTGTACGGCAGTCCCGCGGCGATCGCGGTCGATAACGCTTGCGTAGCGCACACCCCGGCGCTCGCCGGCAGGGCCTGTGAAGAACTCGACCCCTCGGCGGGCGACCTGTACGTGATGGATTCCGGCCACGGCGTGATCGACAAGTTCAGCCCCGAAGGCAGGTACCTGAGCCAGATCGGCGGCTTCACGCCATCCACCGGCTCCGCCGTAGGCGAACTGCTGGGGCTGGGCGTCGACGGGAACGGCACCGTGCACGTCGACCTGAGATCGTCCGCAATCGGCCTGATCGACGAATTCGACGACGCGGCCGTGAATCATCTCATCGCCAGCCAGAAGCTGGCAGGGGGGGAGAACGAAGCTACTGACCCCTCGGGCATCCCCGGCGAACCCCGGGCCCACGGCTTCGCCGTCTCCGCCACGGGCGATGACTATCAGATGTACGAACCGTCGTGTTCGTGTACGGTCAAGTTCGGGCAGAAGCTCTCCCCGCTTGGCCGCGTGGACAGCGGCGGAGCGGGCGATGTCGCGGTGGCCGTTGACCCCGCGACCGGCCACCTCTACGCGGACGATCAGTCCTCCGTGGCCGAGTGGGACACGGGCGCGATGAACCGCGACAGCCATGTAGGCAAAAGCGCCGGCACGCTCGTCGCGCGCTTCGGCTCGGGCGAACTTTCGGGGACTTCGGGCCAGGGCGGGATCGCCGTGGACGGCGCGAGCGGTGAGATCTACGTCTCAAACCCTGCCAACGGCAAGGTCTACGTCTTCGGCAGCGACGCCCCGGCCGTGACAGTCGGCGAACCGGCGGACGTGACAATACAAGACGCGAGCCTGAGCGGGACGGTCGATCCACGAGGCGCCGCTGTCAGCGAATGCGAGTTCGAATACGGCCTCACCAACGAATTCGGCGAAGGCCCCTACAACCACAGCGTGCCCTGCAAGCAGACGCCGGCCGAGATCGGAGCGGGAAGCGGTCCTGTGGCAGTCTCCGCGCAGCTCGAAGGCCTCGTGTCCGGCGAACTCTACCACTTTCGCCTCGTCGTGACCAACGCCAACGGCGCGGGCCAGGCCAGCGGTATGCTCGCGACGCAGGGCGTCGGCTTCGGGATCAAGGAATATGAAGTCAGCTTCCTGAACGAAAACGGCACGCCCGACACGCAGGCGGGCTCGCACCCGTACCAGTTCGTTGACGCCTTCACGCTGGACTCGCACTTCAAGCGCCAAGAATCGAACGCTGACTCACCGTACATTCGCCTGCCCAACGGCGTCTTGCGGGGTGTCACGATCGATCTGCCCCCCGGCTTCGTCGGCGACCCCAATGCTTTCTCCCAGAAGTGCACCGGACAGCTACTTGAGCTTGAGTTTGCGACTAGTGACTGTCCAACCGAATCGCGCGCGGGCCAGCTGTACCTACAATGGTCAGAAAACCAGCAGCGTCAACCGCACCTCGAAGACGCCCTCTTCGCCATGGCGCCCGTGCGCGGTGTGGCTTTGCAGCTCGGCACCAATTTCTTCTTGCCCCTGCTGTATATCAACAATGGCGTTCTCGCGGGCGGCAATTACCCCGTGCAGGTGACGGTGACGGAAGCGCCGACGTCGGCGCCCGTCATCAGTAGCAGGGCGGTGCTCTCCGGTGTTCTTGTCCCCTGCGCGCAGGTGTCGGCGGGAAAGTACAACGAAGGGTGCACAGAAATCGCCAGAGGAGTCCTACCAGGCAAATACGAAAGGGGAGCGGGCAGCGGCACAGCCTTCCTGACGATGCCGACCGGCTGCCACGGCCCCCTGCGCTCGACGATCGAAGCCGACTCGTGGGAAGAACCGGGCAACTGGGCGAAGAAGAGCACGGTCACGCACAACGCCGCCGGCTCGCCCGTTTCGGTGACGGGCTGCTCGAAGCTTAAGTTCCCGGCGGAAATCAGCGTCGCGCCGGACAACAGCGACGCGAGCACGTCCTCGGGGCTGACGGTGAACGTCCACGTCCCACAGACCGCCGCGCTCAACCCCAACGGCCTGGCGGAGTCGGCGCTGCGCGACACGACGGTGGCGCTCCCCGAAGGGGTCGTGATCAACCCGGCGGGTGCCGAAGGCCTTGAAGCGTGCACCTCCGATCCGGGTGCGCTTGCCGCGGGTGCGCTCGGGAGCCCTGGTGATCAGATTGGCTACAAGGGTCAGGAAGAATTGAACAAGGAATATGAACCGGGTGTGAAGTGGAACACGTTTACGCCGGAATTGGCGAGCCTGCTGGCGCCGGGGTCCAACTTCTGCCCGAATGGGTCGAAGGTCGGGACGGTGAAGATCAAGACGCCGTTGTTGGAACACGAATTGGAAGGCGCGGTGTATTTGGCGGCGCAGGACGCGAACCCGTTCGGGAGCGTGGTGGCGATGTATATCGTCGCGGAAGACCCCTACTCCGGGACTTTGATCAAGCTCGCGGGCGAAGTGTCGTTGAACCCGCAGACGGGGCAGATCGTCACGACGTTCAAGAACACCCCGGACGTGCCGTTTGAAAACCTCGAACTGCACTTCTTCGGCGGCGAACGCGCGCCGCTGGCGACACCGTCGCGGTGTGGGACGTACACCACGACCGCGGTGTTCACGCCATGGGACGGCAACGGTCCCGTGACCTCGGAATCGTCGTTCAAGATCGAACACGGCCCGGGTGGCGGCCCGTGCCCGGGTGCGAGTCTGCCGTTCAGCCCGACTGTGAATGCGGGTGCGACGAATATTCAGGCGGGTGCGTTCTCGCCGTTGACGGTGACGGTGAACCGTAAAGACGGCGAACAGAACCTGAAGTCCCTGGAAGCGAAACTGCCGCCGGGCCTGTCGGGTGTGTTGACGGGTGTCGAACTGTGTCCTGAACCGCGCGCCAATGAAGGATTGTGCGGGGAAGGCAGCAAGGTCGGCGAAGCGACGATCGGTGTCGGTGTCGGCAACGATCCGTTCACTGTCACGGGCGGGAAGTTCTATCTCACCGGCCCCTACAACGGCCACGGCGGCTGCACGGTCGGCGAAGCGGGTTGCGCGCCGTTCGGTCTGACGTTCGAGGTGCCCGCGAAGGCCGGCCCGTTCGACCTCGCGAACACGACGAACAACCATCCGCCGTGCGATTGCGTGCTCGTTAGGGGCAAGATCGAACTGAACCCGCAGACGTCGGCGCTCACGATCACCTCGAACCCGCCTGGGTCCCCGGACTCGATCCCGACGATGATCGAAGGGATCCCCTTGGAAATCCAGCACGTCAACGCCACCACCACGCGTGGGAACTTCCAGTTCAACCCGACCAACTGCGAAAAGATGTCGCTGACCGGCACGGTGCAGTTGAACGAAGGCGGCACGAGCACGATCACCACGCCGTTCCAGGTCACCAACTGCGCGGCGTTGAAGTTCGAACCGAAATTCAGCGTCTCGACATCGGCCAAGACGAGCCGCACTAGCGGGGCGAGCCTGAGCGCGAAGCTGACCTACCCGAACGTGCCGCAGGGCACCGACGCGGATATCGCGAGGGTCAAAGTCGAACTCCCCAAGCAGCTCCCGAGCCGCCTGACGACGCTACAGAAGGCGTGCACCGCGGCACAGTTCGAATCCAACCCTGCCGCGTGCCCCGCGGCGTCGAAGATCGGCTACGCGACTGTACATACCCCGTTGATTCCGGTCCCGTTGCAGGGCCCCGCGATCTTCGTCTCCCACGGTGGCGAAGCGTTCCCGTCGCTGACGCTGGTGTTGCAGGGCTACGGCATCACGATCGATCTCGTCGGCACGACCGACATCAAGAACGGGGTTACCTCGACGACGTTCAAGACGGTTCCCGACCAGCCGTTCTCGAGCTTCGAACTGACGCTCCCCGAGGGCCCCTACAGCGCGCTGACTACGGCCGGGAACCTCTGCGCCGCGAAGAGCCTCACGATGCCCACCGAATTCGTCGCGCAGAACGGCGCGGAGCTCAAGCAGGCCACGAAGATCGCGGTCACCGGCTGCCCGAAGGCGAAGAAGACCACCCACAAGAAGAAGAAGCACAGGCGCAAGGCCAAGCGCGGGAAGCGCAAGAGGTAGCCCTTTCGCCCGGCCTTGGGGGTCTGTGTGGTGGAGCTTGCCTGTAGGGGTATTGACAACCGTGGTGGGGTGGTGTACGGTCTCCTTTGTCATGGTCATCCCTGTTTGTGGGGTGGCTGGCGAACATAGGGTCCGGTTGGGTCGCCGCGTCCGGTGGTTGACTTCAAGCGCTAGCAGGGTGCAGGTTTGGGTAGAGGGACTGGATCGCGAATGGATGAGGGAGTTGGGTTTAGCGTGGTTTCGAGTGGGAGATACGTAGTGAGGGCGTGCGCGTCCGGTCTGAGGGCTGATGCTAGATGCGCCAGCTTGGCGCTGTCGCATCTCTCTCTCTCTCTCTCTCTCTTCGGCTAGCGATCTAGCCGCAGCGGCTCCTCGTCTTCGGGTCCTAAGGGGCCTTTCTTCGTCCCCCGCGTGGGGTGGGCACAGCTTGGGCTTGGGGGGGTTCTCGTGAGCGCCGCGCGCGTTGTTCGGGCCCCTGGGTCGGCGTTGGCGCGGGCGCGGTTGGGTGCTGTGGTGTTGCCGCGTACGCGGGTGGGTGAGATTCAGCGTTCGCGGCTGTTGGCGGGTGCGGTCAGCACGATCGATGAGCTGGGTTACCCGCAGGCGACGGTCGGTCAGATCACCGCGCGTGCGCGGCTCTCGCGGCGGACTTTCTACCAGATGTTCGCCAACCGCGATGAGTGTTTCGCGGCGGTGCTTGAGGAGGTGGCCGCCACGGTCGCGGGGGAGCTGGCGGCAGCGGGCGTGGAGGGGCTGGTGTGGCGCGAGCGGGCCCGCACGGGCCTGTTCACGATTCTTTCGTTCTTCGATCGTGAGCCGGCGCTTGCGCGGGTGTGTGTGGTGCAGGCGCTGCGTGCCGGGCCGCTGGTGTTGGGTCGCCGGGAGGCGGTGCTCGCCCAGCTCGCGGCCGCGGTTGATGAGGGCCGCGCGGATGGTGCCCGTAGCGATGGTTTGACCCCGGTGACCGCGGAGGGTGTGGTCGGGGCGGCGTTCGCGATCGTCTACTCGCGGCTCTCACGGCGTGATCGTGAGCCGTTGACGGGTCTGTTGGGTGAGTTGATGGCGATGATCGTGCTGCCGTATCTCGGTCCTGCGGTGGCCCGTCGCGAACGGTCGCGTCCCGCGCCCGCCACGCCCGCGGTGTCACCGAGCGCACGCGCTGCTGCGCCGCGGAGCGCACGTGACCCGCTCGCGGATGTCAACCTGCGTCTGACGCACCGGACGGCCAGGGTGCTGGAGGGTATCGCCGAGCTGAGTGGGCGCGGGTCGGACCCCAGTAACCGCGAGGTCGCGACCTTCGCGGGTGTCAGCGACCCGGGGCAGATCTCGAAGCTGCTGCGTCGCCTGGAGCGCCTCGGGCTGCTCCTCAACACCGGGGCGGGGCACGCCAAGGGCGAGCCGAACGCTTGGGCGCTGACTCCGAAGGGCGAGCGGGTCACCGAGGGTATCCGGGTGCACAGCGCCCCCCACGAGCGGCGGGCCGCGTGATGTCACGGGCGCGCTCAACCATCTCGCCGAGGGCATGGATGCGCCCCGCGCATGTGGTGCGCGGCCGGAGCCTGCCCCGTCGCAACGACTTCACAACACCAACCAAGGAGAACAAGGTGAGATCCACAGAGCACACCGCGAACGCCGCTGCCACGTCGAAGACGGGCCTCTTCGTGGCACTCCGTGGTCTTCTCTACGCCCAAGGGAGTGGTGCGTCCGCGCGCGGTCCGATCGCCGCGCCCTTCGTGACTCGCGCTCTCATAGCGCTCTGTGCGCTCGCCGGCCTCTTTGCGCTCGCGACCGCCGGTGTCGCCCAGGCCGAACCTCCCAAGCTCATCCTCTACGAATCCTTCAGCAGCCCGCAGGAGTACAGCGCGGTTGGCGTCGCTGTGGAAGGCTCTGGAGACCTGTTCATGTCGAGTCTCTTAGGGGAAGGGCTTGGCCCGGGAACGGTGGTGAAGCTCGGTTCTTCAGGCAACTTGCTCTCGCTGCCGTCCCCGTTTGGGTCTGCGTACTACTCGGGTGTTGCGGTGAACCCGACGAACGGCGACGTGGACGTGCTCGGCGAAGAAGGCTTCGGCGCACCCGCGACGATCTTCGTCCACGACCCCAGCACGGGCGCGTTGCTGTCCTCGTTTGAAGTGCCGGCGTCACACAATGACAACGGCTACTTCACAGACGTCCAGATTGCATTCGACTCGAAAGGCAACGTGTACGTTCCGGTGGTGCCGGATAACGAGGTGCTCGAGTACAGCCCGAGCGGCACGCTGCTGAAGACGTTCACGGGCTCCGGCGCCGGCGCGCTCAAGGAACCGGCCGCAGTCGCGATCGACTCCTCCGGCAACCTCTGGGTGGCCGACTCCGGCAACAACAGGATCGTGGAGCTCGATTCCAGCGGTGCGCCTGTAGAAGTGAACGGCAAGCCTGTGGAAATCGAAAGCGAAGGCGTTTTCTCCGTGGCACTCGACGGGCAGGGGGACGTGTTCGCGGTCGTCCAAAACGGCGCGGTTCCGTGCGGCGAAAAGCCGTCGCCCTGCATCCATCTCGTCGAGTACAGCGCGGAAGGCAGGCAGCTCGCCGATGTGGGGGCCGGCCATTTCGGCGCAATAACTGGCACCGCAACTTCTGGCGGGTCGGATCGCTTCAACGACATGGTCGCGGTGAATCAAGCGAACAGGCGTGTATACGTAACCGACGGCCCCAGAGAAACCGTCTGGGTGTTCGGGCCTCCCGTCGCGCCTGTGGTCGACAGGGAGCTCACCGCCGAAGTCGGCGTCTCCGAAGTGAAGCTCGGGGCGCTCGCCAGCCCCGGTGGCATCCAGACGAGCTACCGCTTCGAATACGGTCCTACCAGCGCCTACGGCAGCTCAACGCCGTTCCCGGAAGGAAGCGTCGGTGAAGGGCTGGAAGCGCACGCGGTGTGGGCGGCCGCAAGCGGTCTCGCGCCCGGGAGCACCTACCACTACCGTGTCGTGGCGACCAACGAACTGGGAACGGTCTACGGCCCCGACCAGACCTTCACCACGCTGAGCGCCGAACAGGCGGCGTGTCCCAACGAACAGCTGCGCGGCGGCTTCGCTGGGAGGTTGCCCGACTGTCGAGCCTACGAGCTCGTGACGCCGCCGGTCGCGAGTTCGTCACAGTTCGATGGCCACCCAGGTACGGCCTACTCGAGCACGGCCGCGGCAGATGGCGGAGCGCTGACGCTCTACACCCAGGAACCGCGGCCGGGCGCGCCCACCGCCGGCGAATACTACGTGGCGACGCGTGGCGCGGGCGGCTGGATCGAGGAAGACATCATGCCGCTCGCATCCTATGACGGGGTGGGCTGCCCTGAGTACCAAGAACCCGTGTTTGCCTACTCGGAACAGCTCACCAAGGACGTGATGCTGGCTGGTGGAGAGTCACGCGGTTCCTCGTCCAGAAACGAGCACGAAGACCCGGAATCGTGCAACCCCGAAGGGCGTCAGGTCGTGAGCGGCGAACCGGTGGGCTATGAAAACCTGCTGGTGCGAGCGAACGCGACCGGCGCTTATCAGCTTGTCAATGTCACGCCGCCGGGCGTGACGCCGGCCGACACGCACTTCCAGGCCGCCTCCGCCGATCTCAGCCACGTGATTTTCACGGAGACCTCACCCCTGGCCGAAGGTGCGCGGTACGGTGTCGAAAACCTGTATGAATGGGACGAAGGCGCGCTGCGGCTGGTGAGCTGGCTGCCGAAAGGCACGGCGGTCCCGGATCGCTTCCCGCAGAAGAAGGACTGATAGGTATAAACGTGCCCGTCAAAGGTGTGGTCTCCAGCGATGGCTCGCACGTCCTCTTCACCTACGGCGGCGCCCTCTACGATCGCATCGACGGGCAGCGCACCGTCCAGATCGACGAAAAACAGAGTGGGTCAACAGGCCCCAGCGGTGGCGGCTCCTTCAAGGCCGCTACCCCCGACGGTTCGGAGGTCTTCTTCCTCGACGGAAGCAAGCTCACGGCCGGTTCGACCGCGGAAGCGGGCGAACCTGACCTGTACGAGTGCGCGCTGCCCGAAGGCGCGAGCAAATGCGCATTGACCGACCTCACGGTCGCCGCGGGAAGCGAACACGCCGATGTGCTCCACGTCACGCCGCTCGGCAGCCATGACAGCTCCAACGTCTACTTCATCGCCAAGGGCGTGCTGGCGTCCAACACTAGGGAATTCACGAACAGCGAAGGCAAGACCGTCGTCGAAGGCGCGGAAGCCGGGAAGGAAAACCTGTATCTGTGGAACGGCGTCAAGACGACGTTCATCGCCACTGACGTCAATTTCAGCGGGGCGTCCTGGTTCGAAGGCGAGCAGGCCTCGCCCGACGGTCAGTGGTTTTCGTTCGAATCGCACGAGAGCCTGACCGGCTATGACAACGTCGCGCCGGCGAACGAAGCCGCCGTCGGGGAGCTCTTCCTGTACAGCGCTGCCACGGGGCAGGTCGTCTGTGCCTCGTGCAACCCCTCGGGCGAACCCCCTGTCGCAGAGGGCGGTGTGGTGAAATTCCCAGGGAACAGTCTTACAGAAGGCTTCGGGGTCTTCCGGAGTCGGCACGTGCTCACGGACGCTGGCCAGGTGTTCTTCGAAACGGGGGAAGCGCTCGTGCCCTCCGATACGAACGGTGTGCTCGACGTCTACGAGTATGAGGATGGCCACGTGTACTTGATCTCGAGTGGCACGAGCTCCTTTGAATCGAACCTGGAGGACGTGAGCGAAAGCGGCGGTGACGTGTTCTTCCGCTCTAACCAGCAGCTGTTGCCGCAGGACAATCAGCCAGGACAGCTCGTCATTTACGATGCGCGCGTTGACGGGGGCTTCGCCGAACCGTCCTCCCCGCCGCTGTGCACGACCGCCGATGCCTGCCGCACGCCGGTCGCCCCGCAGCCCTCGGTCTACGGGGCGCCGGCGAGCCAGACGTTCTCCGGTTTGGGGAACCTCGAACCGCCCGAAGCTAAGCCGAAGGCGATGCCCAAGTCCAAGTCCGTGAGGTGTAAGAAGGGCTTTGTCGAGAAGAAAGGCAAGTGTGTGAGCAAGACGGGGAAGAAGGCCAAGAAGTCCGCCCGCGCCAACAGGAGGAGTAAGTGATGCGCTCCAGGAGAATCCCAACGGCACTCTCGCTCGCGGTCGCTGTGATCGTGGCGCTGGGAGCGGGCGCGTCCCCGGCGCTCGCCGGCGAAGCGCACCCGTTCCTGAATGAATTCGGCCGCAATGCGACGGAAGCCTTTTCGAACCCGAACGGGATCGCGGTGGAAGAATCGACGGGGGACGTGTATGTCGCGGACATCGGCACGAACGCGGTCTACAAGTTCGATGCGAACGGTATCCCGGTTAACTTCAACTTCCCCGCGGGCTCCAAGGAAGCACCTGGAAACACACTCCAGGGAGCTGACACGCCCGCCGAATCGTTCTTGTTCCCCTCGCTGCACGGCAGCCCTGCGGCGATCGCGGTCGATAACGCTTGCGTGCAGCACACCCCGGCGCTCACCGGCAGGGCCTGTGAAGAATTCGACCCCTCGGCCGGCGACCTGTACGTGATGGATGCGGGCCACGGCGTGATCGACAAGTTCAGCGCCGAAGGCAGGTACCTGAGCCAGATTGGCGGCTTCACACCATTCACCGGCTCCCTCAGCGTCGAACTGCTGGGGCTGGGTGTCGACGGGAGCGGTACCGTGCATGTCGACGTGCTAGAAAGCGCCGAAGCGCTGCTGGTCGACGAATTCGACGACGCGGCCGTGAATCATCTCATCGCTAGCCAGCACCGGCCACCGGAGAACGAATCTCTTCAGACCGGGGGCCTGCCCGTCGAACGCCAGGCCCATGGCTTCGCTGTCTCCGCCACGGGCGATGATTACCCGATGTACGAACCGTCGTGCTCGTGTACGCTCAAGTGGGGGCAGAAGCTCTCCGTGCTCGGCCGTGTGGACGGTGGCGAAGCGGGTGATGTCGCGGTGGCCGTCGACCCCGCGACCGGCCATCTCTACGCGGACGATCAGTCCTCCGTGGCCGAGTGGGACACGGGCGCGATGAACCGCAACAGCAACGGAAATAGCAACGAGTCCGCTGGCACGCTCGTCGCGCGCTTCGGCTCGCCGCATCTCTCGAGCTCGGCGGGCGAGGGCGGGATCGCCGTGGACGGCGCGAGCGGTGAGATCTACGTGTCGAATCCGGCCAACGGCAAGGTCTACGTCTTCGGCAGCGACGCCCCGGCCGTAACGGCCGGCGAGCCGACGGACGTGACCACGGAAGCCGCGAGCCTGAGCGGGATGGTCGATCCGCGCGGTGCCGCCGTCAGCGAATGCGAGTTCGAGTACGGTCTCACCAACGAATTCGGCAACGGCCAGTACAGCCAAAGTGTGCCCTGCGATCAGACGCCGGGCGAGATCGGAAAAGGAAGCAGCCCGGTGGCGGTCTCCGCGCAGCTCGAAGGCCTCGTGCCCGGCGAACTCTACCATTTCCGCCTGGTCGCGAATAGTGCCAACGGCGCGGGGCAGGGCAGCGGTATGCTCGCGACGCGGGGCGTCGGCTTTGGCATCAAGAACTATGAAATCAGCTTCCTGAACGAAGACGGCACGCCCGACACGCAGGCGGGCTCGCACCCGTTCCAGTTCATCGACTTCTTCGAACTGAACTCACACTTCGAGCGCATGGAATCGAACGCTGACTCACCGTACATTCGCTTGCCCGACGGCGCCTTGCGGAATGTCAAGATCGATCTGCCCCCCGGCTTCGTCGGCAACCCCAACGCGCCCTCCCAACACTGCACCGGACAGCAACTCAAGCTTCAGTTTGCACATCCTGCCGCCTGTCCAGTCCAATCGCGCGTGGGCAGGCTGAGGCTGGGATGGTCAGAAAACCAGCAGCGTCAAACGGAACTCCTGAGCTTCCTCTTCGCCATGGCGCCCGTACGCGGCGTGGCTTTGCAGCTCGGCACCAATTTCTTCATACCCCTGCTATATATCAACAATGGGGTTCTTGCCGGCGGCAATTACCCCGTGCAGGTGTCGGTTATGGAAGCGCCGGCGCCGGCGCCCGTCATCAGTAGCAGGGCGGTGCTCTCCGGTGTTCTTGCCCCTTGCGTGCGGGTGCCGCAGGGAACCGGTACGTACGAACCAGGGTGCCTACAAGTCGCCCCGGCAGGCAAGGGCGAATACAACAGGGAACCGGAAAACAACGTAGCCTTCCTGACGATGCCGACCGGCTGTCACGGCCCCTTGCGCTCGACGATCGAAGTGGAGTCGTGGGCGGAACCGGGCAAGTGGGCGACGAAGAGCGCGGTTACGCACAACGCGGCGGGTACGCCAGTGGCGCTGACGGGTTGTTCGAAGCTCAAGTTCCCGGCGGAAATCAGCGTCGAGCCGGACGGCAGCAACGCGAGCACGTCCTCGGGGCTGACGGTGAATGTTCACGTCCCGCAGACCGCCGCGTTGAATCCCAACGGTCTGGCGGAGTCCTCGCTCAGGGACACGACCGTGGCGTTGCCTCAAGGCGTGGCGATCAACCCGGCGGGTGGGGATGGCCTTGAAGCGTGCTCGTCTGACGCTGGCGCGTTGCCGGAAGGTGCGCTCGGGAGCCCTGGTGATCAGATTGGTTATAAGGGTCAGGAAGAATTGAACAAGGAATACGAACCGGGTGTGAAGTGGAACACGTTTACGCCGGAATTGGCGAGCCTGCTTGCGCCGGGGTCCAACTTCTGTCCGAACGGGTCGAAGATCGGGACGGTGAAAATCAAGACGCCGCTGTTGGAACACGAATTGGAAGGCGCGGTGTATCTGGCGTCACAGGACAACAACCCGTTCGAGAGCGTGGTAGCGATGTATATCGTCGCGGAAGACCCGTTTTCGGGGAGTTTGATCAAGCTAGCGGGCGAAGTGTCGTTGAACCCGGATACGGGGCAGATCGTAACGACGTTCAAGAATACTCCGGATGTGCCGTTTGAAAACCTCGAACTGCATTTCTTCGGTGGGGAACGCGCGCCGTTGGCGACACCGTCGCGGTGCGGGACGTATACGACGACGGCGGTGTTCACGCCGTGGGACGGCAATGGCCCCGTGACTTCGGAATCGTCGTTTAGTATTGATCATGGTCCGGGTGGTGGCCCGTGCCCGGGTGCGACGTTGCCGTTCAGCCCGTCTGTGAACGCGGGCGCGACGAATATCCAGGCGGGTGCGTTCTCGCCGTTGACTGTGACGTTGAACCGTAAAGACGGTGAACAGAACCTGAAGTCCGTCGAAGCGAAGCTACCGCCGGGATTGTCGGGTGTGTTGACGGGTGTCGAACTGTGCCCCGAACCGCGTGCCAATGAAGGGTTGTGTGGGGAAAACAGCAAGATCGGCGAAGCGACGATCGGTGTCGGTGTCGGCAACCAGCCGTTCACGGTCACGGGCGGGAAGTTCTATCTCACCGGCCCGTATAACGGTAGTGGTGGGTGCACGGTGGGGCAGGCGGGGTGCGCGCCGTTCGGCATCACGTTCGAGGTGCCCGCGAAGGCCGGCCCGTTCGACCTCGCGGACACGAAGAGCAACCATCCGGCGTGCGATTGCGTGGTCGTGCGGGGCAAGATCGAATTGAATCCGTTGACGGCGGCGATCACGATCACGACGGACCCGCCGGGCTCGCCGGACTCGATCCCGACATCGATCGAAGGGATCCCGCTGGAAATCCAGCATGTCAACGCGACGACCACGCGTGGGGATTTCCAGTTCAACCCGACGAGTTGCGCGAAGATGTCGCTGACCGGCACGGTCCAACTGAGCGAAGGCGGGTCGAGCACGATCTCAACGCCGTTCCAGGTCACCAACTGCGCCGCGTTGAAGTTCGAACCGTCGTTTACGGTCTCGACGTCTGCTAAGACGAGCCGCGCGAACGGGGCGAGCCTGACCGCGAAGCTGACCTACCCGAACGTGCCGCAAGGCACCGACGCGGACATCGCGAGGGTCAAAGTCGAACTCCCCGGGCAGCTCCCGAGCCGCCTGACGACGCTGCAGAAGGCGTGCACCGCCACGCAGTTCGAAGCGGACCCGGCCGCCTGTCCCTCGGCGTCGAAGATCGGTTACGCGGTCGTGCATACCCCGTTGATCCCGGTCCCGTTGCAGGGACCCGCGATCTTCGTCTCTCACGGCGGCGAAGCGTTCCCCTCACTGACGCTCGTGCTCCAGGGGTACGGGATCACGATCGATCTCGTCGGTACCACCGATATCAAGAACGGGGTCACTTCGACGACGTTCAAGACGGTCCCCGACGAGCCGTTCTCGAGCTTCGAACTGACGCTCCCCGAGGGCACCTACAGCGCCCTCACGGCGATCGCGAACCTCTGCACCGCCAAGACTCTCACGATGCCCACGGAATTCGTGGCGCAGAACGGGGCGGAGCTCAAGCAGAGCACGAAGATCGCGGTCACCGGCTGTCCCAAGGCGAAGAAGACCACCCACAAGAAGAAGCACCACCACAAGGCCAAGGCCAAGCGCGGGAAGCGCAAGAGGTAGCCCTCTCGCCCGGCCTTGGGGGCCTGTGTGGTGGAGCTTGGCTGTAGGGGTATTGACAACCGTGGTGGGGTGGTGTACGGTCTCCTTTGTCATGGTCATCCCTTCTGTGGGGTGGCCGGCGAACATAGGGTCCGGTTGGGTCACCGCGTCAGGTGGTTGACTTCAAGCGCTAGCAGGGTGTTGGTTGGGTAGAGGGACTGGATCGCGAATGGATGAGGGAGTTGGGTTTAGCGTGGTTTCGAGTGGGAGATACGTAGCGGGGATGTGCGCCGCCGGCCTGGGGGCTGATGCTAGATGCGCCAGCTTGGCGCTGTCGCATCTCTCTCTCTCTCTCTCTCTCTTCGGCTAGCGATCTAGCTGCAGAGGCTCCTCGTCCTCGGGTCCTAAGGGGCCTTTCTCGTTCCCCGCGCGGGGTGGGCACAGGCTGGGCTTTGGGGGGCTGTTGTGAGCCCTGCGCATGGCAGCGGTGCACGTGGGGGCGGCGTGGTGGCGGATGCGCCACGACGGGCCGGGGGTGCTCGTGTGGCTCGGGCGCCCGAGTCGGCGTTGGCGCGGGCGCGTTTGAGCGATGTGACGTTGCCGCGTACGCGGGTGGGGGAGATTCAGCGCTCGCGGCTGCTGACGGGTGCGGTCGCGGCGATCGATGAGCTGGGTTATCCGCAGGCGACGGTCGGGCGGATCACTGGGCGTGCGCGGCTTTCGCGGCGGACGTTCTACCAGATGTTCGCCAACCGTGATGAGTGTTTCGCGGCGGTGCTGGAGGAGCTGGCCGCCACGGTCGCTGAGGAGCTTTTGGCGGCGGGCGTCGAGGAGTTGCCGTGGCGTGAGCGGGTCCGCACGGGCGTGTGGGGGATCCTTGTGTTCTTCGATCGCGAGCCGGCGCTTGCGCGGGTGTGTGTGGTGCAGGCGCTGCGCGCTGGGCCGCTGGTGCTGCAGCGCCGTGAGGCGGTGCTTGCGCGGCTGGCGGCGGTGGTCGACGAGGGCCGCGCGGATGGTGCGCGTAGCGATGGTTTGACCCCGGTGACCGCGGAGGGCTTGGTCGGCGCGGCGTTTGCGATCGTCTACTCGCGGCTCTCGCGGCGGGACGGTGAGCCGCTGACTGGTCTGCTGGGCGAGTTGATGGCGATGATCGTGCTGCCGTACCTCGGCCCCGCGGCGGCTAGGCGGGAACGGTCCCGTCCCGCGCCCGCCACGCCCGCGGTGTCACCGAGCGTACGCCCCGCTGCGCCGCGGAGCGCGCGTGACCCGCTCGCGGATGTCAACCTGCGCCTGACCCATCGCACGGCCAGGGTGCTGGAGGGCATCGCCGAGCTGAGCGGGCGCGGGTCGGACCCGAGCAACCGTGAGGTCGCGACCTTCGCCGGTGTCACCGACCCGGGGCAGATCTCGAAGCTCCTGCGCCGCCTGGAGGGTCTGGGCTTGCTCGCCAACACGGGGGCGGGGCATGCCAAGGGCGAGCCCAACGCCTGGGCGCTCACGCCGAAGGGCCGGCAGGTCACCGAGAGCATCCGGGTGCACAGCGCCCCCCACGAGCGGCGGGCCGCGTGATGTCACGGGCGCGCTCGTCCATCTCGTCGAGGGCGTGGGTGCTCCCCGGGCACGGGGTGCGCGGACTGGCATCTGCCTCGCCGCAACGACTTCACACCACCAACCAAGGAGATACGGTGATACCCACAGCGCAGATCGCCAAGCCCACCGTCGCATCGATGATCGGTCGCTTCGCGTTGCTCCGTGGCTCGCACCGTGCCCCAGGGAGTGGTGCGCCTGCGTGCGGCCCGGCCGCCGGGTCGTTCGTGGCGCGTTCGCTCGTGTTGTGTGTGCTTGTGGTGCTCTTCGCGCTCGCCACCGCCGCCGTCGCCCAGGCGGAACCGCCGCGGCTGATTCAATATGGCGCCTTCACTACGAGATTACCGGTTGGGGTGGCGGTCGATAACTCCAGCAGCGCGTTGGACCCTTCAAAAGGCGATGTGTATACGGCGGCGTACGCGGCCTCGAACATCAACGAGTTCGATGCGTCGGGGAGCTTGGTTACGCCGCCGTCTCCGTTTGGTGAAGGGAATTTCTCTGGTGCGGCCGTGGATCCCGTCAATGGCGATGTGTACGTTATAACTCTGGTAGCGAATGAAGCCGGGATGGTCGCGGTCGACACGTATGACCCGAACACGGGCGCGCCGGTGGGGACACCGTTCGAAGTGCCCGCTTCGAAGAATTTCTTTGGCCTCACTGACGTGCAGATCGCGGCTGACTCCGCGGGCAACGTCTACGTGCCGGTCGTGCCGGAGAACGAGGTGTTGGAGTACAGCCCGACGGGGACGCTGCTGAATACGTTCACCGGTGGCTCGGGCACGGGTGCGTTGCAAGGCCCGTCGGGTGTCGCTGTGGACTCGGCTGGGAACCTGTGGGTTGCGGATACGGGTAACAACCGTCTTCGAGGAGCTCAGCTCGGCGGACGCGCCGCTCGATCAGATCAAAAGCGAAGGTGTGCTGTGGCCGGCGCTGGACGGTCGCGGGGATGTGTTCGCGATCGTGAACAACGGCGCGGACTTCTGCGGCTCGGTGCGTGAGTCGCCGCCGTGTTCGCACCTGGTGGAGTATGACGCCGCGGGTGTGCAGGTCGCCGACGTCGGCGCGGCCTCCTTCGAAACGGGGTCAGGCCTCAAACTGCCGCCGATGGTCGCGGTGGACGAACGCAGCGGCCGGGTGTATGTAAGCGATGCCAAAGGCGAAAAGGTGTGGATCTTCGGTCCGCCCGTCAAACCGGTGGTTGAAAAGGAGCTGGCCTCCGAAGTGCGTGTCTCGGAAGCGAAGCTCGGTGCGCTCGTGAACCCGGGTGGCCTGGAGGCGACGTATCGTTTTGAATATGACACCAGGGAATACAAAGAAGGCGAAGCGCCACACGGTCAGAGCGTGCCGGTCCCGGAAGGCAGCGCCGGGGAAGGCTTGGCCTCACACGCGGTATGGGGTGCGGCGAGTGGTCTTGCGCCGGGTACGACCTACCACTATCGCGTGGTCGCGACAAGCGAACTGGCTCCCGAGGGCGTGGCGGGTCCCGATCAGACGTTCACGACCGAGACGGCCGAACAGGCGTCGTGTCCGAACGAACAGCTCCGTGGTGGGTTCTCCGCGAGCCTGCCCGATTGCCGTGCGTACGAGCTCGTCACGCCGCCCACGAAGACCTCCGTACAGGTTGAAGGGGTCGGGCCGGTGGCTGTTGATGGTGACGCGGTTGGGTTCAGCACCCATGAACCGTTGCCGGGTGCGCCGACGGCCGGTAATAGCTATATGGCGATGCGTGGTGCGGGTGGTTGGAGCTCTGAAGTTTTGAACCCGTTGGAATCTTATACAGGAGCGACCTGCGTGAGCCATGCCCCTACGGCGTGGGCGTTCTCGGATGAGTTGTCGGAGGCGCTCGTCACGTTTGGGCATGACAGTCGCGCATCCGAAGTGGGAGGCGGAAATGCGGGCGACGGTACGGAATGTAATGCGGAAGGGTTGCAGGTCGTGCCGGGTGAACCGGTGGGCTACCAGAACCTGTTGCTGCGTGATAACGCTACGGGTGCTTACCGGTTGGTCAATCTGCCTCCGTCGGGTGTGACGCCGGCCGATGCTCATTTCAAGGGAGCTTCGGCGGATCTCAGCCATGTTGTCTTCAGCGAGTTGGCGTCGTTGGTGGCGCCGGCGCCGGCTCCCGTTGTGGGGGGCCCGGAAGATTTGTATGAATGGGATCAAGGTGTGCTGCGGTTGTTGAGCGTGCTGCCGGATCGCACGCCGGCGCAAGGGACTCTCGCGGCGGCTCCCGCGCAAGGGATTGGTAGCCCGGCGATCTCTGCTGATGGTTCGCGTATCGTGTTCACCTCAGGCGGGGGCCTGTATATACGGATCGACGGTGAACGCACCGTCCAGGTCAACGAATCGCAGCGTCCGGGTGCGAGCGGTGGGGGCGCCTTCCAAGCGATGAGCGCTGATGGTTCTACGGTCCTCTTTACCGATGAAAGCCAGCTCACGCTGGGTTCGACGGCGGCGCTGGGCGAACCGGATCTGTATGAGTGTGTGTTGCCCGAAGGCGCGAGCCGCTGCGAGTTGAGCGACTTGACGGTCGCGGGGGCGGGCGAGCACGCTGATGTGCTGAAGGTCTCGCCGCTCGGGAGCCAGGACAGCTCGCATGTGTACTTCACCGCCAAGGGCGTGCTGGCAAGCAACACACGGGAATACACGAACAGCGAAGGCAATACCGAAGTGGAAAGCGCGGAACCGGGCCAGTACAACCTGTACGTGCGGGATGGGGGCACGACGACGTTCATCGCGGCACTCAACAGCGAAGGCGCCGACTCGGGTGGGAGTGCGGTCTCACCCGACGGCGCGTGGTTCGCGTTCGTCTCGAGCAAGAGCCTGACCGGCTATGGCAACATCCTGCCGGGCGGCTCATCGCAACCAGAGGTCTTCCTGTATAGCGCGGAATCTGATTCCCACCCACCCACGCTGGTGTGTGCATCGTGTAATCCGAGCGGGGAAGCCCCGGCCGGTGGCGGCGCGGGACTCCCGCCCGTCGCGCAGCGTCCGCTTTCGGATGGTGGCCGTTTATTCTTCGATACCTGGGAAGCGCTGGTGCCGTCGGACACAAACGATCAGGAGGACGTGTACGAGTATGAGGATGGCCGTCAGTCGTTGATTTCCTCGGGGACGAGTGCCCGCAGATCGGAATTTGCGGGTGCAAGCGAAAGTGGTGGTGATGTGTTCTTCAGTCTCGAGCCAGCAGTTGGTGCCGCAGGATACCCAGGAAGAAGAGCAGCTGGTGTATGACGCGCGTGTGGACGGCGGTTTCCCGGCCGGGGTCTCGCCTCCGCCGTGTGCGACCGCTGATGCGTGTCGTGTGCCTGTGTCGCCGTTGCCGTCTGTTTTTGGTGCGCCGGCGAGCGCGACGTTCTCCGGGGTAGGGAACCTCGCGCCGGGCGGGCGGGCACTTAATCCCGTCGTCAAGAAGGTTACAAAGAAGACCGTGAAGTGCAAGCGCGGATTTGTCAAGAACAAGCAGGGTAAGTGTGTACGAAAGAAGAGTAAGAAAAAGGCAAAGAGAGTCACCAACGACCGGAGGGGCAAGTAATGAGAACCATCAAGTCCACAAAACCAGCCTCTCTCAGACGTGCAACAGCGGTCAAACCTCTGGCGCTTGCATTTACACTCCTTCTCGCCACCTTGGCCTTCGCCGCCTCACCGGCGCTGGCCGAAAGCCATCCACCCCTCGGTCCGCTCGGTGGGAGCTCCAGCCCCGATACATTCTCCAACCCCAACGGCATCGCAATCGACGAATCCACAGGCGACGTGTATGTCGCCGACATCGGCACCGACACGGTCTCCAAGTTCACCGCCGCCGGCGTACCGATCACAACCTGGGGCGCTAATGGACAGCTCACAGGCATCCCGGCACAATCGGGCAAACCGGCCGAATCCTTCTCCTTCCCGTCGGCGTATGGCACACCCGCCGCGATCGCCGTCGATAACTCCACGAACCCTGCGGACCCCTCCGCTGGTGATCTGTATGTGATGGACGCGGGTCATGGCGTGATCGACAAGTTCGCCCCTGACGGCAAATATCTCAGCCAGATCACCGGCTTCGCGCTCCCGCCTGCTGGCAACGGTGAACTGTTGGGGATTGGCATCGACGCCAGCGGCACTGTCAAGGCCCACTTCACAGCAGAAGGACGCGGTTATGCGCCGCCCGGCGAAGTCGCGGTTGATGAGTTCGACGACTCCTCTGCCAACCGTCTGGTTGCCGAACAGGTGAGCGCGATCCCGAGCGAACCGTTCACTCTGCCGGCGAGAACTCATGGTTTTGCCGTTGGCCCGACCGGTGATGATTACCTGCTCTATGAACAGTGCTCGTGTACGGCCAAGTTTGGTCAGCAGCTTTCGTTTCTCGGTCAGCTCGACAATCAGGGATCGGGTGATGTTGCGATTGGCGTTGATCCCGCGACGGGTCATGTTTACGTCGACAGCCAGTCTCCGGCGACAGGCCAGTCCTCGGTCGCGGAGTGGGACACCGGTTCGATCAATGAAACCGTACCCACGGGCTCTGAACTTTCCGGCGATGGGGCGCTCGTGTCGGGCTTTGGCTCGTTGCAGCTGTCGGGTTCCTCAGGGCAGGGTGGGATCGCCGTCGACGGCGCGAGCGGCGAGATCTACGTGTCTAACCCGGCGAACGGCGAGGTGTATGTGTTCGGCAGCGAGGCTCCTGCCGTGACCGTCGGTGCGGCGGCGAGTGTGACGCAGGAAACAGCGACGCTGAGCGGGACGGTGAACCCGCGTGGCACGTCGGTCGCGTCTTGCCAGTTCGAATACGGCGTCGCGAACGAATACGGCCGCGGCTCCTATGAACACAGCGTCCCGTGCGCGCCTGCAGCCGCGGGGATCGGCAAAGGGACCAGCCCGGTCCCCGTCTCCGCCGGTATCCCGGGTCCTGGAGAACCTCCCCTCCAGGCGGGGTTGCTGTATCGCTACCGGTTGAAGACAGAAAACGCGAACGGGGTGGGCGAAAGCAGCGGGCTGTTTGGGACGCTTGGTGTCGGCTTTGGCATCAAGAAGTTCGAAAGCGCGTTCCTCAACGAAGACGGCTCGCCTGATACGCAGGCCGGCTCGCACCCGTACGAGTATCTCAACGTATTTGAATTGAACTCCCACTACATTCGTACGGAATCAAACGCCGACTCGATCTACGTGCAGGAGCCCGACGGCACGCTTAAGGACCTGTTCGTCGATCTCCCGCCGGGTGTCGTCGGTGACCCTAATGCGACGGCGAAGAAGTGCACTCAGGCGCAACTATTCGAATTAAACGGTCGTAATCATGGGAGTAGTAGTGCTGAATGTCCGGCGGAAGCGGCCCTCGGGCATCTGGCACTCAAATGGGCCGGTCAGACTACTGACGGCACATATGAATTCGATGAACCGGTGTTTAGCATGGTCGCGCCTCGTGGTGTCGCGTTGCAGCTAGGCGTGAATTTCATCAACCCGGATCTGTTTATCAATAATGGTGTGTTGGCTGGTGGTGATTATCCGATCCAGTCGACGTTGAAAGATATTCCGCCGGCGGCGCCGGTGCTCCAGAGCCGTTTGACGCTCTCGGGTTTCGCGCCGGACGGTAAGGCGTTCTTTACGATGCCGACGGGCTGTCACGGCCCGTTGCGCTCGACGATCGAAGTGGACTCCTATCAGGAACCGGGGAAGATGGCGAAAGCGGAATATATTTCGAAGAATGGTGCGGGTACGCCGGTCGGGTTGACCGGTTGTGCGAAGCTGCTGTTCCCGCCGACGATCACGGCATCGCCGGATACGACGAACGCGAGCAGCAGCTCGGGCTTGACGGTCGGCGTGCATATCCCGCAGACCGCGGCGCAGAACCCGGCCGGGCTCGCGGAGTCCGCGCTGCGCGCTGCGACGGTCGCGTTACCGGCTGGTGTGGCGCTGAACCCGTCCGGTGCCGATGGTCTGGAAGCATGCTCGGAGGACCTGGCTGGTTTCGAGGTCGGCCACGGTGTGGATGGTAGTGGCTTTGAAGAATTCAACCCGGTGTCCGAACCGGGTGTGAAGACCCCGCTGTTCACCCCGACGGCGATCGAATCGCTGCAACCGGGTGTGAGCCTGTGTCCGGATGGGTCGAAGGTCGGGACGGTGAAGATCGCGAGCCCGCTGCTGCCGAAAGGCCAGGACCTCGAAGGCTCGGTCTATCTGGCGTCGCAGGAAGCGAACCCGTTCGGGAGCCTCGTCGCGATGTACATGCTGGTCGAAGACCCGATCTCGGGCAGCACGGTGAAGGTCACCGGCGAAGTGCAGCTCTGCGAAGGCGTGGGGCAGGTGATCGACGGTGTGTCTTGCCAGGCGGTGGGGCAGATCGTGGCGACGTTCAAGAACACCCCCGACATTCCCTTCGAAACCCTCGAACTGCACTTCTTCGGTGGCGAACGCGCGCCGCTGAGCACGCCCTCGCGTTGCGGGACGTACACGACGACCGCGGTCTTCACGCCGTGGGACGGCAACGGCCCCGTCACCTCGACCTCGAGCTTTCAGATTGAACACGGCCCGGGTGGTGGCCCGTGTCCTGGTGCGCAGTTGCCGTTCAACCCGTCAGTGACGGGGGGCGCGACGAACATCCAGGCGGGTGCGTTCTCGCCGTTGACGGTGACGGTGAACCGCAAGGACGGCGAACAGAATCTGAAGTCGATCGTCGCGAAGCTACCGCCGGGCCTCTCCGGTGTGCTGACGGGTGTCGAACTGTGCCCCGAACCAAAGGCCGATGAAGGGCTGTGCGGGGAAAACAGCAAGATCGGCGAAGCGACGATCAGCGTCGGTGTCGGCAACCAGCCGTTCACGGTCACCGGCGGACGGTTCTACCTCACCGGCCCCTACAACGGCACCAGTGCTTGCACGGTCGGGGAAGCGGGTTGCGCACCGTTCGGCGTGACGTTCGAGGTGCCCGCGAAGGCCGGCCCGTTCGACCTCGCGAACACGAAGAACAACCACCCGCCGTGCGACTGCGTGCTCGTCAGGGGCAAGATCGAACTGGACCCGCAGACCTCGGCGATCACGATCACCTCGAACCCGCCCGGCACACCGGATTCGATCCCGACGAGCATCGAAGGGATCCCCTTGGAAATCCAGCACGTCAACGCCACTACCACCCGCGGGAACTTCCAGTTCAACCCAACCAACTGCGAAAAGATGGCGCTCACGGGCACGGTGCAGTTGAACGAAGGCGGCACCAGCACGATCAGTACGCCGTTCCAGGTCACCAACTGCGCCGCGCTGAAGTTCGAACCGAAATTCAGCGTCTCGACATCCGGGAAGACGAGTCGGACGGGCGGGGCGAGCCTAAGCGCGAAGCTGACCTACCCCAACGTGCCGCAAGGCACCGACGCGGACATCGCGAGGGTCAAAGTCGAACTCCCCAAGCAGCTACCCAGCCGCCTGACGACGCTACAGAAAGCTTGCTCCGCCGCACAGTTCGAAGCGAACCCCGCCGGGTGCCCTGCGGCGTCGAAGATCGGCTACGCGACGGTGCATACCCCGTTGATCCCGGTCCCGTTGCAGGGCCCCGCGATCTTCGTCTCCCACGGCGGCGAAGGTTGGCCGAGTCTCGTCCTCGTCCTCCAGGGGTACGGCATCACGATCGACCTCACCGGCAGCACCCTGATCCACAACGGGATCACCAGCACCACGTTCAAGACCGTCCCCGACCAGCCCTTCTCGAGCTTCGAACTGACGCTCCCCGAGGGCCCCTACAGCGCACTCACAGCGATCGCGAACCTCTGCACCGCCAAGACCCTCACGATGCCCACCGAATTCGTGGCGCAGAACGGCGCCGAACTCAAGCAGACCACGAAGATCGCCGTCACCGGCTGCCCCAAGCACAAGAAGACCACCCACAAGAAGAAGCACCACCACAAGACCAAGGCCAAGACCAAGACCAAGCGCAAGACCAAGAAGTAAGGCGCTCGGGCAATTCGCGCCCACAGGCGGCAAAGGCCGCCGGCCCCCGACTGGAGGTCGTGGCCGGGAACCCGTAAGCTCCCCAGCGTCATGGCCAAGACATTTGCAGAGCTCGGGCTGACCGAGCGCACGCTCCAGGCGTTGCGCGCGGTCGGCTACGAGGCGCCCAGCCCGATCCAGGAGCAGGCGATCCCGTCGCTGCTGGAAGGCCGCGACGTAATCGGCCAGGCGCAGACGGGGACCGGCAAGACGGCGGCGTTCGGGCTGCCGATCATGGAGTACATCGACCCGGAGCTCAGCGAGGTGCAGGCGCTGGTGATGACCCCCACGCGCGAGCTGTGCATCCAGGTGACGCAGGCGCTGCGCGCGTATGGCGCCCACGCGGGCGTGGATGTGGTGGCGGTGTTCGGCGGCGCGCCGATCCGCTCCCAGCAGGCGCAGCTGCGCTCCGGCGGGCACGTCGTCGTGGGGACGGTCGGCCGGGTGCTCGACCTGATCAGCCGCCACTCGCTGGTGCTGCACGACTGCCGCTTCGTCGTGCTCGACGAGGCCGATGAGATGCTCGACCTCGGCTTCCTGGAGGACGTGGAGAGGATCCTCTCGATGACCCCCAGCGGCCGCCAGACGGCGCTGTTCAGCGCGACGATGCCACCGCCGATCCGCAAACTGGCCGACGGGTACCTGTACGACCCGGTGCTGGTGAAGGTCGAGGCGGCGACGCTGACGATCGACACCGTGGCGCAGTTCCAGCTCCCGGTGGACGCCAAGCAGAAGCCGGAGAAGCTGGTCGAGGTGCTGAAGGCGGAGCGCCCCGACCAGGCGATCGTGTTCGTGCGCACGAAGGTCCGCTGCGACCAGCTGTTTCGCACGCTGCGCGACGGCGGCATGAACGTGAGGGCGCTGCACGGAGACATGACGCAGGGCTCGCGCGACGGCGTGATGCTGGCGTTCAAGGGGGGCCGCGTGCCGATCCTCGTGGCGACCGACGTGGCGGCGCGGGGCCTTGACATCTCGACCGTCACGCACGTGATCAACTACGACGTGCCGACGTCGCCCGACACCTACGTGCACCGCATCGGGCGTACCGGACGCGTGGGCCGCTCGGGCCGGGCGATCACGTTCGTGGAGACGCGCCAGAAGCGCGAGTTGGAGGCGATCGAGAAACACATCGGCACATCGGTCACCCCGTGGGAGCCGGATGCGAAGGCGCCGCCCACGCCGGTCAAGGAGCGCCCGCGCCGGCACTCCAAGCCGCACATCACGCGCGATGGCTCCGAGCCGCACGCGAAGCTGTTGCTCGCCGGCGGCCGCGCGGGAGGGGTGCAGGTGGCGGACATCGTCGGCGCGGTCACCTCCGCGACGGGCCTCGACGGCGAGGCGGTACGCGACGTGCTGGTGCTCGACCGCTTCTCGTTCCTCTCGGTCCCGGCCTCCGAGGCCGATCGCGTGATCGAGGCGCTGCGCGAGCGCCGCGTGCGGGGGCACCCTGTGCGCCTGGAACGGGTAGGGTAGGCGCATGTCTACCGCAACCATGCAAACCACCGAGGGCACGATCACCTTCGAGCTGTTCGACGAGGACGCCCCGAAAACGGTCGAGAACTTCCGCAAGCTGGCCTCCGAGGGCTACTACGACGGGCTCAGCTTCCACCGCATCATCAAGGACTTCATGATCCAGGGCGGCTGCCCGCAGGGGACCGGCACCGGCGGCCCGGGTACACCTTCGAGGACGAGATCAACCCCCACAAGATCGTGCGCGGGGCGCTGGCGATGGCCAACGCCGGCCCCAACACCAACGGCTCGCAGTTCTTCATCGTGACCGCGAAGAAGGCCGCGTGGCTGGACGGCAAGCACACCGTGTTCGGCGAGGTCACCGACGGCATGGACGTGGTCGATCGCCTCGAGGGCGTCCCCACCGACGGCTCCGATCGCCCGGTCGAGCCCGTGGGCATCACCGCGATCGAGTTGGGGTAGGCCAACGCCGCATGCGGCCGTCCCCAGCAGGGCCGCATGCGGCCCTGCTCCGGCCGCGCATGCGCGGCCGGCCAGCCGGCGCATGCGCCGGCTGGAACCGCTTTATCAAGTCATGCGGGCCGTTGCCATCGCCGCATGCGGGCGTTCCCGGATGGCGCATGCGCCATCCGCACAAAGAAATTGGCTCCAGAGCCAGACATGAGCCCGCGCGAGGTGTAGCCTCTTAGTTGAGCGCAAACCAGCATGGGAGGTCCCGCAATGGCGACTGTCGAGGAGCACGCAATCGAGATCCACAACGGCGCGGCGAACGGCGTGACGAACGCTGCCCCGGCGGGCACGGAGATCCCCGTCGAAAACCCGGCCACGGGGGAGATCGTCACGACCGTCCCCGACCTCGACGCGGCCGCGGTGGCGGAGCTCGCCAAGCGCGGGCGTCTCGCGCAGCCCACCTGGGAGGCGTATGGCTTCGAGGGTCGCGGGCGCGTGCTGTCGCGGATGCAGAAGTGGGTGATGGACAACTCCGAGCGGATCATCTCGACGATCGTCTCGGAGACCGGCAAGACCTACGAGGACGCGCAGCTGGGGGAGATCTCCTACGGCGGCGCCGCGTTCGGCTTCTGGGCGAAGAACGCCGAGAAGTACCTGGCCGACGAGCGCGTGCGCTCCAGCTCGGTGCTCGTGAGGGGCAAGAAGCTGATCCTGCGCTACCGCCCGCTCGGGCTGATCGGCGTGATCGGCCCGTGGAACTACCCGCTGGTCAACTCCTTCGGCGACTGCATCCCCGCGCTCGCCGCCGGCAACTCGGTGATCCTCAAGCCCTCCGAGGTCACCCCGCTCGACTTCGATGCTGCTCGCCGAGGGCTTCGCCGAGTGCGGCGTGCCCGCCGACGTCTTCCAGGTCGCCACCGGCCGCGGCGACACCGGCCGTGCGCTGATCGACGAGGTGGACATGATCATGTTCACGGGCTCCACCCGCACCGGGCGCAAGGTCGCGCAGGCGGCCGCCGAGCGGCTGATCCCCTGCTCGCTTGAGCTGGGCGGCAAGGACCCGATGATCGTGCTCGCCGACGCCGATCTGGAGCGCGCCGCGAACGTGGCCACCTACTACTCGATGCAGAACTCCGGCCAAACCTGCATCTCGATCGAGCGCGCCTATGTGGAGGCGCCGGTGTACGACGAGTTCGTGTCGAAAGTCACCGACAAGGTGCGCGCGCTGCGCCAGGGCCGCCCCGGCGGCGGGCCGGGCACCGTGGAGGTCGGCTCGATGACCTTCCCCCCGCAGGTGGACCTCGTCGAGGACCACGTCAACGACGCGCTGTCCAAGGGTGCCCGCGCGCTCACCGGCGGCCACCGCGGCGATCAGGGCGGCGGGCACTACTTCGAGCCGACGGTGCTCGTCGACGTCGACCACTCGATGAAGATCATGACCGAGGAGACGTTCGGCCCGACGCTGCCGATCATGAAGGTGCGCGACGCCGAGGAGGCGCTGCGCCTCGCCAACGACTCCGAATACGGCCTCGCCGGCTCGGTCTTCTCCAAGGACACCGACAAGGGCGAGAAGCTCGCGCGGCGCGTGGAAGCGGGGGCGGTGTGCGTCAACGACGCGATCATCAACTTCGCCGCGATCGAGCTGCCGATGGGCGGCGTCAAGGCCTCCGGCCTCGGCTCCCGCCACGGCGCGGGCGGGATCCGCAAGTACTGCAACCAGCAGGCGCTGCTCATCACGCCGCGGCTGGCGCTGAAGCGCGAACTGCACTTCTTCCCCTACTCGCGCTCCGGCACCAAACGGCTGGGCAAAGCGCTGCGGCTGCTGTACGGGCGGGGCAAGCGCGACTAGGCCAGCGCGATCCCCAGCAGCCGTTCGAGCTCGGGAATCGTGGTGTCGGCGCTCGTGTGGTGAACGGTGGCCATGCCCAGCTCCTCGGCGGGGGCGAGGTTGAATGGCAGGTCGTCGACGTACACGCACGCCTCGGGCGCCACGCCGGCGCGCTCTGCCCCCAGCTCGTACATCCGGCGCGAGGGCTTGCGGATGCCCTCCTCGGCGGAGATCACCACGCCGTCGAACAGCTCCTCGAAGAGGTCGTGGGGGTAGCGGTGCACTCCCCACGAGTTGGACACCAGCGCCGTGCGCAACCCGGCGGCATGCGTCAGGCGCACCGCGTTCACCATCGCCTCGTCCGGCCCCACGCCCGCGAACAGGCCATCGACCAGCCCGTCGGGCTCGACCTCCAGCAGCGCGGCGAATTTCTGCTCGAACTCGCGCTCGTCGAGCTTGCCCTTCTCCAGGGCTACCAGCAGCTCCCGTGCCTCGGGGTCGCTTTTGAAGCGGCCCATCAGCGTCTGCGGGTCGATCTCTGCGGCTACACAGAAGGCGTGGAAGGAGGCGAACAGGTTGGTTGTGAGCACGCCGCCCCAGTCGATCAGCAGGGCGGAGCGGGTGGCGGGCTCGACCCACCGCGGGTCACCTCCTCCGCGTGGGCGGCCAGCTGCAGCACGCCCTCGCCGAAGTGCTTCAGGTAGGGGTCGTCGGTGGCGCCGGCGAGCGCGCGCTTGTAGTTGCCCTCCATGAACACGGTCATCTTCCATACCGCGAGGGTCACGTACCAGCGCAGGTCGCTCATTGAGCGCCCGCTGTGCGCTTCGTAGCGGGCGATCAGCTCCGTGCGGGTGGGGAAGCCCTCGGCCTTCGTCACCGCGCCCAGCGAGTCGCGGATGCCGCCGGGGGGTCGTCGGCCTGGCCCCACACCATGCACATGTAGCCGAGGTCGGCCAGCGGGTCGCCGATCGTCGCCATCTCCCAGTCGAGCACCGCGGTCAGGCGCGCGGGGGCGTCGGTCGCGAACATCGTGTTGCCGAGCCGGTAGTCGCCGTGCACGATCGTCGCGTGGCCGGACTCGGGCAGGTGCTCGGCCAGCCACCCGGCCACCCGTTCGACGGCGGGGATCTCGCGCGTCTTGTTGATCTCCCACAGCCCGCCGAAGCGCCGCAGCTGGCGCTCCAGGTAGCCGGTCGGCTTGCCGAAGTCATCGAGACCCGCCGCGCGCCAATCGACCGCGTGGACCTCCACCAGCGCGTCGATCAGCTCCTCGGCGATCCGCCGGCGCTCGGCCGGCGCGTCGAGCGCGGGCGGCAGCGTGAATACGATCGCCTCGCCCTCGACGCGCTCCATCACGTAGAAGGGGCAGCCGATCGTCGCGGGGTCGTCGCCCACCGCGAGCACGCGCGGCACGCGCGCCTGCGTGCCCTGCAGCGCGCGCAGCAGCCGCGCCTCGCGCAGCACGTCGTGGGCGGAGGGCGGCAGCGGCGGGCGCGGGGGGCGGCGCAGCACCAGCTCGCTGCCGTCGGCGCGCTCGATTAGGTAGGTGACGTTGGAGTGGCCCTCGCCGATCGGGCTCGCCTCGATGGCACCCTCGCCGAGGCCGTGGGCGTCGAGGAACTCGCGCAGGGGCTCCAGCACCAGCAGCGGCGGGCGGGCGTTCGCCTGCGCCTGCTCGTGGGTCTCGACGATGTCATCCGGCGCGACTGCTGAACTCATGGCCCGCACGCTATCGGAGCGTGCGGCTTCCCGTTCCCGCTGTTCCCGCCGTCCCGGTCGTGGCTTATGCCACTTGCCGGTTCGATCGATCTCGCTCCTCCATCCACCGCAACATCCCCACCCCCACCGTGTCATAGCCACCATGCCCAAAGCCCCCACCTCCCTCACCAAAGCCCGTAGATCCCTCTCAGTCGTCTCGCTACTGCTGGTCCTCAGCGTCGCGCTCGCCGTGAGCGCCCCCTCGGCGCTGGCCTCGCGCAACCAAACCGTCTTCTTCGAGGCCGGCAAAGTGCTGATCGAACCGCACAAGCGCGAACACGCCTTCCAGCAGATGGAGCACCTCGGCGTGCACGCGCTGCGCGTGGAGCTCTACTGGTCCTACGTGGCCCCGTCCTCCGGCGCCAACAAGCGCCCGAAATTCGAAGCTACGAACCCCGCCGCATACAACTGGTCGCTGTACGACTGGGTGCTGAACAAGGCGAAGGAACTGAAATGGCCGGTGCTGCTGACCGTCACCTCGCCGGTGCCGAAGTGGGCGAGCGCCAACCACACCTCCCTCGGCAGCCCCAACGCCGCCGACTTCAAGGAATTCATGACCGCCGTGGGCAAGCACTACGGCTCGGAGGTCTCGCTGTTCGCGCTCTGGAACGAGCCCAACGACATCGCCTCCCTGCAGCCGCAGTTCAACTCCGTCGGCCAGCCGGTCTCGCCGCGCCTCTACCGCGCCCTGTTCCAGGAAGGCTACGCGGGGCTGCAGGCGGCCGGCATCGCACACCCGAAGGTGCTGATGGGCGAAACGGCGCCGGTCGGCAACGACAGCCTCAGCCGCTCGGAAATCCGCCGGTACGGCCTGCTGCACGACGTCGCGCCGCTGGCCTTCATGCGCGGCGCGCTGTGCCTCAACTCCCACTACAAGCGAGCGGGCAGCTGCGGATCGGTGCCGGCGTACGGCTACTCCACCCACGCCTACACCCAAAAGCAGGGCCCCTTGTGGGTGCCGCCCGAGCACGACGACGTCACGATCGGGACGCTCTCCCGCCTGGAAAACGCGCTCAACCTCGCCGCGCGCGCGGGCGCGATCCGCTCCGGCATCCCGATCTACCTGACCGAGTTCGGGGTGCAGAGCGTGCCCAACCGCTACGAGGGCGTCTCGCCCACGAAGCAGGCCGAATACGACGCGCTCGCCGAATACATCGCCTGGCGAAACCCGCGCGTGGCGGCCTTCTCGCAGTATCTGCTGCACGACGACCCCACGGGCGGCAAGCCGGGCTCGAGCGTCCACGGCGGCACCGTCGGCTTCCAAACGGGCCTGGAGTACGTGGGCGGCAGCCCCAAGCCGCTCTACGCGGCGTGGCCGCTGCCGCTGGTCGTCTCCAAAGACGGCCGCGGCTTCGCGCTGTGGGGCCTGGTGCGCCCGGCGATGGAATCGACGAAGGTGACGATCCTCGTGCGCAAGCGGGGCGCTAAGAAGTACGTCGTGCTGAAGACGGCCACCACCGAATCGCAGGGGTACTGGGACTTCGTCTCGAGCGTCGCGGGCGTCTCGTGGAAGGTGCGCTGGACGAGCCCCACGGGCGTGAAGTACGAAGGGCCGGCGATCGGGGCCACGCCCGCGCCGTGAGTCAGGTAGGTGTCGCGGTTCGTTCGTAATCCTCATCGTCGCTTCGCTGGCACGGCATTGCCCTCCTAAAGTTGGAGGCGATGCCGGAGCTGCCAGAGGTTGAGATCACCGCGCGGCGACTGGATGCGGCCTTGCGCGGGGCCACGATCGAATCGGCGACAGCGCCGGGCATCAACGCGCTGCGGAGCTTCGACCCGCCGCTCACCGCGCTGGCGGGCCGCACGATCGCGGGTGTGCGCCGGCGCGGCAAGCACCTGATCGTCGAGATCGACGAGGGTGGTGCGGTTGACGTTGGCGGCGGTGGCGCCGAGCTGGCGCTGCTGATCCATCTGATGTCCGCCGGCCGGCTGCAGCTCTACGACAAGCGCGCCGGCCCGCGCGATCGCACCTCGCGGCTGTTGGTGCGGGTGCGGCTGGCCGGTGACGACGGCGCCGAGGCGGAGCTGCGCCTGCGCGAGTTCGGCTCCAAGCAGGCGGCGTGGGTGAAGCTGCTGCGCGCCGAGGAGCTCGACCGCGAGGAGGCGCTCGCGACGCTCGGCCCCGAGGCGTGGCCCGACCCGCCGTCGCTGCGCGAGCTGTTGGACGCCCCCCGCCCGTTGCACACGATGCTGCGCGATCAGCACACGATCGCGGGCATCGGCCGCTCGTGGGTAGACGAGATCCTGTGGGAGGCCCGGCTCTCCCCCTACAAGCGCGGCGCTGACCTCACCGAGGAGGAGGCCGGGCGTCTGCGCGAGGCGACCGTCGCGATACTCGGCGCGGCGATCGAGCACTACGAGCGCGTGATCGCGCTGCCGATCCCCGACAAGCTGCCGATGCCGCTGCGCATCCACCGCCACGAGGGCGAGCCCTGCACCCGCTGTGCCACTGTGCTGCGCTCGGTGCACTTCGAGGACTACGTGATCGCCTACTGCCCAACGTGTCAAACGGAGGGCCGGGTGCTCAAGGACCGGCGGCTTTCGCGGCTGTTGAAGTAGCCGCATCCCTGAGCGCCTCAAGGATCGCAGAGGTATCGACGACCAGCACGCACCCAGTCGCGGTCGCGGCCCGTGCGGATCGCGCTCTCGTCCAGATGGAGGATCGATGCGATCAGCGCCGAAGACACTGGAGCGGGTCGCTCCTCCTGTGGTCTGACTCGCGGCTTTGTTCTGTGGTTGATGGTTGGTAGACCGTGTGCTTTCGTGTTCTCACTTGGGGCTTGACATTTGTAAGTGCCTGAGCTACGGTGTGGCGTAGGGCTGGTTCTCTGGTTGTTTGGGGGGCCGGTGTACATAGGGTCTGGTTGGGGTCATACCGCTCTGTGGTTGACTTCAAGCGCTGGCAGGGTTTGTGGGAATGGGAGAGGGGCTGGATCGGAGCGATGAGGGAGTTGTTTGAGCGTGGTTTCTAAAGGGAGATTCATGATGGGGATGTGCGCGTCGGCCCGTGGGGCTGATGCTAGATGCGCCAGCTTGGCGCTGTCGCATCTCTCTCTCTCTCTCTCTCTCTTCGTCTAGAGCGCTAGTCGAAGGGCCTCCTCGTCGGGCGCGTTCGCGCCGCTTTTGCTTCGTCCCCGCGGGGGTGGGCTCCCGGTGTCTTTGATCGGGGTCGCATCTGCACCTTCGCGTGTCGGTGGTGGTCGCTGATGGCGGCGTCGGCGCGGGGTGGTGCTGAGACGGTGGCGCGTTTGCGCGTGAGTGGGCGTGGGTTGCCCGTTGAGCGGCGGGGGCGTTGGGCGAAGCGGCTGGCGTTGCCGCGGGATACCCCGCGGGTGCAGGTGGAGGAGATCCAGCGTTCGCGGTTGTTGGCGGCGGCGGCGGTGGTGATCGATGAGGTTGGCTATGAGCAGACCTCGGTGGCGCGGATCACTACACGGGCGAAGGTGTCGCGGCGGACGTTCTATGACCTGTTCGCCAACCGCGAGGAGTGTCTGGTTGCGCTGCTCGACGAGGCGGCCGGGCGGGTTGAGCGGGAGCTCGCGGCAGCGGGCCTTGAGGGTCTTGCGTGGCGTGAGCGGGTCCGCGGCGGGCTGTGGGCGATCCTTTCGTTCCTGGAGCGCGAGCCGGTGCTGGCACGGATCTGCGTGGTGCACGCGCTGCACGGCGGGACGCAGACGTTGGAGCGTCGCGAGCGGATCCTCGCGCGGCTGGCGGCGATCCTCGACGAAGGACGCCGGGAGGGTCCGCGCGGGGCGGAGTGCACGCTGGTGACCGCGGAAGGCCTGGTGGGTGGGGCGTTCGGCGTCGTGTATGCGCGGTTGCGCAGCAGCGACGCCGGGTCGCTGACGGGGCTTTTGGATGAGTTGATGGGGATGATCGCGCTGCAGTACTTGGGGCCGCGCGCGGCGCGCCGCGAACAGCGGCGTCCAGCGCCTGTGCTGCCGCCGCGCGATGTACCGGAGGCTGGCTGGGGTGTGGGCGCGCATGCGGAGCGCGACCCGCTGGACGAGGTGAACATGCGTCTCACCTACCGCACGGCGCGGGTCCTGGAAGGTATCGCGGAGAAGCCGGGGGCGAGCAATCGCGTGATCGCCGACCACGCGGGGATCTCCGACCCTGGACAGATCTCGAAGCTGCTGCGGCGCCTGCAGGGCCTCGGCCTACTCGTCAACGATGGCCTGGGGCACGCCCAGGGTGAGCCCAACGAGTGGAAGCTCACACCCCTCGGCCGCCAGGTGGCGCAGCGCCTCAGCGTCATCACCTGCGACCGGGAGGAGGCCGCATGACACGCCACCCCCGATCGAATTACTACTTCACGACGTCAACCAAGGAGCAAAAGGTGATTACCACAGGCCAGCACGCGAACGCCGCTTCCACGCCGAAGACCGGCCTGTCCGCGACGCTCCGTGGTCTCCTGGGCTTCACCGGGATCAGTGCGCCCAAAATGACCAAAGGGTCCGGTCTGTCAAAAATCAGTGCCAGCCACCAAGCAAGTCAGACTTTCATAGCGCTCTGCGCCCTCGTGGGCGCCTTCGCCTTCGCCACCGCCGCCCAGGCCGAACCGCCACGGCTGATCCAATACGGCACCATCCCCACGAAATTGCCGATCGGCGTGGCGGTCGATCAGTCCAGCGGCGATTTGTACACGGCGGCGTATGCGGCCTCGAACATCAACGAGTTCGACGCGTCGGGGAGCTTGGTTACGCCGCCGTCTCCGTTCGGTGCAGGGAATTTCTCTGGTGTGGCGGTTGACCCCGTCAACCACGATGTGTACGTTATAACTCTAATTGCGAACGGGGCTGGGAACGTCGCGATCAACACGTACGATCCGAGCACGGGCGAACTGCTGTCCTCGTTCGAAGTGCCCGCCTCGAAAAACTCCTTCAGCGGCTTTCTCACGGTCGTGCAGATCGCGACTGATGCGGCGGGTAACGTGTATGTGCCGGTGGTGCCGAAGAACGAGGTGTTGGAGTACAGCCCAGCGGGGACGCTGCTGAAAACGTTCACCGGCGGCACGGGCACGGGTGCGTTGAAGGGTCCGACGGGTGTCGCTGTGGACTCCGCCGGGGATCTGTGGGTTGCGGATGCGGGTAACAACCGTCTCGAGGAGCTCAGCCCAGCGGATGCGCCGATCGATGAGATCAAAAGCGAAGGTGTGCTGTGGCCGGCGCTCGACGGTCACGGCGATGTGTTCGCGATCGTCAAGAATGGCGCGGACTTCTGCGGCTCGGTGCCTCAATCGCCGCCGTGTTCGCATCTGGTGGAGTATGACGCCGCGGGCGTGCAGGTCGCCGATCTCGGCGCGGGCTCCTTCGAAACTGGGTCAAGCCTCGAGCTGCCGCCGATGGTTGCGGTGGACGAACGCACCGGCCGCGTTTATGTGAGCGATGCCAAGGGCGAAAAGGTGTGGATCTTCGGTCCGCCCGTACCGCCTCGGGTTGAAACGGAGCTGACCTCCGAAGTCGGTGTCTCTGAAGCCAAGCTCGGGGCGCTCGTGAACCCCGGTGGCCTGGAGACGACGTACCGTTTCGAATACGACACCAGGGAATACAACGAAGGCGAAGCTCCTCACGGTCGGAGCGTGCCGTTCCCGGAAGGCAGCGTCGGTGAAGGCCTCACCTCGCACACGGTGTGGGCGGCGGCGAGCGGCCTTGCGCCGGGCACGACCTACCACTACCGGGTGGTCGCGACCAGCGAACTGGCTCCGGAAGGGGTGGCGGGTCCCGATCGGACGTTCACGACCGAGACCGCCGCACACGCGTCGTGTCCGAACGAACAGCTGCGGGGTGGGTTCTCCGCGAACCTGCCCGACTGTCGTGCGTACGAGCTCGTCACCCCGCCCACGAAGACCTCCGTGCAGGTCGAAGGGGCCGGGCCGGTGGCTGTCGATGGTAACGCGGTTGGGTTCGGCACCCATGAAGTGTTGCCGGGCGCGCCGACGGGCGGTAACAGTTACGTGGCGACGCGTGGGGCGGGCGGCTGGAGCTCCGAAGGTCTGAACCCGCTGGAATCCTATACGGGAACGGGCTGCGTGGAGCAGGACTCCCAAGTGCTGGCGGCCGCGTATCAGTTGTCGGAGGTACTCATCCCGTTTGGAGGTAGCTCTCGCGCATCCGAAGCAGAAGGCGGCAGCGACAATCACGAATGTAATGCGGAAGGTTTGCAGGTCGTGCCGGGTGAACCGGTGGGCTACCACAACCTGCTGTTGCGCGATAACGCGACCGGCGCCTACCGGCTGGTCAACACGCCCCCGCCGGGCGTGACGCCGGCCGATGCGAAGTTCAAAGGCGCTTCGGCGGATCTTAGCCATGTTGTCTTTAGTGAGTTGGCGTCGTTGGTAGCGCCGGCGCCAGTTCCCACGGTGGGGGCTCCGGAAGATTTGTATGAATGGGATGAAGGTGTGTTGCGGTTGTTGAGTGTGTTGCCGGATGGCACACCGGTGCAGGGCGCTCTCGCGGCGCAGGGGGATCTTGGGATCGGCAGCCCGGCAATCTCCACTGACGGTTCGCGCATCCTGTTCACCTCGGGTGGGGGCCTGTACGTGCGGGTCGACGGTGAACGCACCGTGCAGGTCGATGCCTCGCAGACAGGGGCCGCTGGGGGTGATGGATCCTTCCAGACGCTGAGCTCCGACGGGTCTACGGTCCTCTTCACCGACGAAAACCGGCTGACGCCGGGCTCTACGGCTGCCTCCGGTGAGCCAGATTTGTACGAGTGCGTCCTGCCCGAAGGCGCGAGCCGTTGCGAGTTGAGCGATCTGACGGTCGCGGGTGCGGGCGAAAACGCCGATGTGCTGAAGGTCTCGCCGCTCGGCAGCCAGGACAGCTCGCACGTGTACTTCACCGCCAAGGGCGTGCTGGCAAGCAACACGCGGGAATACACAAACAGCGAAGGCCACACCGAAGTCGAAAGCGCGAAACCGGGCGAAGAGAACTTGTACGTGTGGGATGGCGGCACGACGACGTTCATCGCGACGCTCAACAGCAGCGGTAGCGACGGGGGTGTGGGTGCGGTCTCGCCGGATGGCTCGTGGTTCGCGTTCGCGTCGCAGAGGAGCTTGACGGGCTATGACAACATCGTGCCGGGGGGCGGGCCGCAACCAGAGGTCTTCCTGTACAGCGCAGGATCTGATTCCCACCCACCCACACTGGTGTGTGCGTCGTGTAATCCGAGTGGGGAAGCCGGTGCCGCCGCGCAGCTTCCGCCCCTTGCGCAGCGTCCGATCTCGGATGGTGGCCGTCTGTTTTTCGACACGGATGACGCGCTGGTGCCGTCGGACACGAACTCCCAGGTGGACGTGTACGAGTATGAGGATGGTCGTCAGTCGTTGATTTCCTCGGGTACAAGCCCCCGTCCGTCAACGTTTGCAGGTGCGAGTGAAAGCGGTAGTGATGTGTTCTTCATCTCGGACCAGCAGTTGGTGCCGCAGGATACCCAGGAAGAAGAGCACCTTGTGTATGACGCGCGCGTCGAAGGCGGCTTCCCGGCCGGAGCCGCGCCGCCGCCGTGTGCGACCGCCGATGCGTGTCGTGTGCCGGTGTCGCCGTTGCCGTCGGTGTTCGGCGCCCCGGCGAGCGCGACGTTCAACGGTGCCGGCAACCTCGCGCCGCCTTCGCCGGCGGTCGTCAAACCAAAACCAAAGACCGCCGCCCAGCTAAAGGCCGAAAAGCTCGCCAAGGCGCTGAAGACATGTCGAAAAGAGAAGTCAAAGACGAAACGGGCCTCATGTGAAGCATCGGCCCAAAAGAAATACGGCGTAGCCAAGCCCAAGAAGAAGCAAAACAAGGCCAAAAAGTCTGCTCACATCAACCGGAGGGCACCTCGATGACCACCTTCAAAGTCCTCCATCAGCGACACTCGCGCCGCTTGACCCTAGCTCCGCTCCTAGTCCTCACCCTGCTTGCCGTGATGGCAACCAGCGCCACCCCCGCCCTAGCCCTCACACCATGTCTCACGCCAGAAGGGGGATCCCACCCATGTATTGGTAGTTTCTCCGCAGGAGAAGACCCGAACGGCATCGCGGTCGACGAATCGACAGACGACGTGTATGTCGCCGAGATCGGCACGAACTCGGTCTCCAAGTTCACCGCCGCTGGCGTACCGATCACAACCTGGGGCACTAATGGACAGCTCACAGGCATCCCGGCACAATCCGGCAAACCGGCTGAATCGTTCTCTTTCCCGAACGTGTACGGCACCCCCGCCGCGATCGCCGTCGACAACTCCACCAACCCCTCTGACCCCTCCGCCGGGGATCTGTACGTGATGGACTCGGGCCACGGCGTGATCGACAAGTTCGCCGCGGACGGCAAATATCTCAGCCAGATCAGCGGCTTCGTGCCCCCGCCCGCCGCCAACGGCGAACTGCTCGGGCTCGGTGTCGACGCCGGCGGCACCCTCAAGGCCCACTTCACAGTGGAAGGACGCAACCAGGGGACGGGGCACGAGGAAGTCGCGGTCGATGAGTTCGATGACTCCTCCGCCAACCATCTGCTTGCCGAACAGGTGAACCCGCTCCCGAGCTCAGCACTTGATCTGCCGGCGAGAACTCATGGCTTTGCCGTGGGCCCGACCGGTGACGATTACGTGCTCTATGAAGAATGCTCGTGTACGGGCAGGTTTGGGCAGCAGCTTGCGTTTCTCGGCAAGCTCGACAATTCCGGGTCCGGTGATGTCGCGATTGGCGTCGATCCCGCGACGGGACATGTCTACCTCGACAGCCAGTCCCCGGCGACGGGTCAGTCCTCGCTCTTGGAGTGGGACACCGGTTCGATGAACGAAGCTGAGCATTCCGGCCAGGCGGAAGTTGGGGGTGATGGCGTGCTCGTGGCGAGTTTTGGCTCGTCGCAGCTGTCGGGCTCCTCAGGGCAGGGTGGGATCGCGGTCGACGGTGCAAGCGGCAAGATCTATGTGTCCAACCCGGCGAACGGCGAGGTGTATGTGTTCGGTAGCGATGCTCCCGCGGTGACCGTCGGTGCCGCGGCGAGCGTGACGCGGGAAGCGGCGACGCTGAGCGGGACCGTGAACCCGCGTGGCGCGTCGGTCGCGTCTTGCCAGTTCGAATACGGGGTCGCGGACGAATACGGCCGGGGCTCCTATGAACACAACCTCCCGTGCGCGCCGGCCGCCGCCGGGCTCGGCACGGGGGACAGCCCGGTGGCCGTGTCCGCGGGGATCGAGGGACTGACGCCGGGCCTGCTCTACCGCTTCCGATTGAAGGTTGAAAACACCGCCAGTGAGGGTGAAAGCAGCGGGCTGTTTGGGACGCTCGGCGTCGGCTTCGGCATCAAGAAGTTCGAAAGCTCGTTCCTCAACGAAGACGGCTCGCCGGATACGCAGGCTGGCTCGCACCCCTACGAGTATCTCAACAACTTTGAATTCAACTCCCATTACATCCGCGAGGAATCGAACGCCGACTCGCTCTACGTCCCCGAGCCCGATGGCACGGTGAAGGACCTGTTCGTCGACCTGCCGCCCGGTGTCGTCGGCGATCCGAATGCGACGGCGAAGAAGTGCACGCAGGCGAATTTGCAGGGAAGGTTGGTCCCTTGTCCGGCGGAAGCGGCCCTCGGCCATCTGGCACTTAAATGGGGCTTTCAGACTACTGACGGCGGCTATGAATTCCATGAACCGGTGTTCAACATGGTTACGCCTCGTGGTGTCGCGCTGCAGCTCGGCGTGAATTTCACCATCCCGGAGCTGTTTATCAACAGTGGTGTGTTGGCCGGTGGTGATTATCCGATCCAGTCGACGTTGAAAGACATCCCACCGGCGGCGCCGGTGCTGCAGAGCCGCTTGACGCTCTGGGGTGAAGCGGGCCGCGAAGCGGTCATCAAAGCCGAAAAAGAAGTCAGCGAGGGCGAAAACGGCGCGACCGAAAGGCTCGAGCAGGCGAAGGCGGGGCTCAAGCCGTTCTTTACGATGCCGACGGGTTGTCACGGCCCGTTGCGCTCGACGATCGAAGTCGACTCCTATCAGGAACCGGGGAAGATCGTCAAAGCGGAATACATCTCGAAGAACGCTGCGGGTACCCCGGTGGGGTTGACGGGTTGCTCGAAGCTCAAGTTCCCGCCGACGATCACCGTGAAACCGGATACGACCAACGCGAGCAGCAGCTCGGGGTTGACGGTCGGTGTGCACGTCCCGCAGACCGCGGCGAAAAACCCCAAAGGGTTGGCGGAGTCCGCGTTGCGCGATGCGACGGTCGCGCTACCGGCGGGCGTGGCGCTAAACCCGTCGGGTGCTGATGGGTTAGAAGGGTGCTCGGAGGACCTGGCCGGGTTCGAGATCGGCCAGGGCGTGGGTGGTAGTGGCTTTGAAGAATTCGACCCGGTATCCGAACCGGGCGTGAGGACCCCGCTGTTTACCCCCGTGGCGATCGAAGGCTTGCAGCCGGGTGTGAGCTTGTGCCCGGATGGTTCGAAGGTCGGGACGGTCAAGGTCAAGACCCCTTTGTTGGAACACGAACTTGAAGGGTCGGTGTATTTGGCGTCCCAGGAAGCCAACCCGTTCGGGAGCCTGATCGCGATGTACATGCTCTTCGAAGACCCGGTCTCCGGTAGCACGATCAAGGTCACCGGCGAAGTCCAGCTCTGCGAAGCCGCGGGGCAGGTGATCGACGGCGTGTCTTGCCAGGCGGTGGGGCAGATCATCGCGACGTTCAAGAACACCCCCGACACCCCGTTTGAAACCCTCGAACTGCACTTCTTCGGTGGGGAACGCGCGCCGCTGAGCACCCCCTCGCGCTGTGGGACGTACACGACGACCGCGATCTTCACGCCGTGGGACGGCAACGGCCCCGTCACCTCGGAATCGAGCTTTCAGATCGAACACGGTCCGGCGGGCGGTCCGTGCCCCGGTGCGACCCTGCCGTTCAACCCGAGCGTGACCGGTGGTGCGACGAACCTGCAGGCGGGCGCGTTCTCGCCGTTGACGGTGACGGTGAACCGCTCTGACGGTGAACAGAACCTGAAGTCGGTCGTGGCGAAGCTGCCGCCGGGCCTCTCGGGTGTGCTGTCGGGTGTCGAACTGTGCCCTGAACCGCGCGCCAACGAAGGTCTGTGCGGGGAAGGCAGCAAGGTCGGTGAAGCGACGGTCAGCGTCGGTGTCGGCAACCAGCCGTTCACGGTCACGGGCGGGAGGTTCTATCTCACCGGCCCGTATAACGGCAGCGGTGGCTGCACGGTCGGCGAAGCGGGGTGCGCGCCGTTCGGTCTGACGTTCGAGGTGCCGGCGAAGGCCGGCCCGTTCGACCTGGCGGACACGAAGAGCAACCATCCGGCGTGCGACTGCGTGATCGTCAGAGGCAAGATCGAACTGAACCCGTTGACCAGCGCGATCACGATCACCACGGACCCGCCCGGCTCACCGGACTCGATCCCCACATCGATCGCGGGGATCCCCCTGGAAATCCAGCACGTCAACGCGACGACGACGCGTGGGAACTTCCAGTTCAACCCGACGAACTGCGCGAAGATGGCGCTCGAAGGCACGGTGGGATTGAGCGAAGGCGGATCGAGCACGATCTCAACGCCCTTCCAGGTCACCAACTGCGCCGCGCTGAAGTTCGAACCGAAGTTCTCGGTCTCGACGTCCGCTAAAACGAGCCGCACGGAAGGGGCGAGCCTGACCGCGAAGCTGACCTACCCGAACGTGCCCCAAGGAACCGACGCGGACATCGCCAGGGTCAAAGTCGAACTCCCCGCGCAGCTCCCGAGCCGCCTGACGACGTTGCAGAAGGCGTGTACCGCGACGCAGTTCGAAGCTAACCCTGCCGGCTGTCCCGCGGCGTCGAAGATCGGCTACGCGACCGTGCACACCCCGTTGATCCCGGTCCCGTTGCAGGGCCCAGCGATCTTCGTCAGTCACGGCGGCGAAGCGTTCCCGTCGCTGACGCTGGTGCTGCAGGGCTACGGGATCACGATCGACCTCGTCGGCACGACGTTCATCAACAAAGCCGGCGTGACCTCGACGACGTTCAAGACGGTCCCCGACCAGCCCTTCTCGAGCTTCGAACTGACGCTCCCCGAGGGCCCCTACAGCGCGCTGACGACGACCGGGAGCCTCTGCTCGCTGACGAAGACCGTCACGGTAAAGAAGAAGGTCACGGTCAGGGTTCATGGTCGCAGGAAGACGATCACTCGCAGTGTCAAGCAGGCCGCGCCGGCGACGCTTGCGATGCCGACCGAATTCATCGCCCAGAACGGCGCGGAAATACACCAGGACACACCGATCACGGTGACTGGATGTCCACCCACCCGCGCGAAGGCCGTGAAGAAGGCAAAGCAGCACAAGATCCCGTCCGCGGCGCGGAGGCGAGCAGGCGACGCCCGGCCGTGATCGTGAGCAACGACGCCGCCCTCCTGGTCCTGACCTCGACGGCCGCGCGTACAGCCGAGATCACCGAGGAGTCCTGGCGAGGAACAGCGTGAGCTCGGTCCAGTCGGCCGCGTTGGGGCGCGCGGCCAGCGTGGCGGCGATCGTTTCGAGGATCGCTCCGAACTCCCCGTGGTCGATGCCGACCACGATTGCGCAGCCCGCGTGCGGCCGGCCGGCCTCTGCCCAGCGGCGTGCGATCACGGGGAAGTCCTTGACGTCGAATGTGAGGAAGATACGCGCTTGGGCTGCGGCGATCGACAGCAGCTCCTCGTCGGTGAGGCCATCGAGCTCGCGCTCCTCGTCGGCTGCGCGCACGTCGTGACCGGCGTCGCGCAGTGCCCGGGCGATCCGCGGACCCGAGATGTGCGCGTCGAGGAATAGCTTCACGGGGCGTCTGGCGCTCGGTCAGTGGTTGACGCGGCTGGCAGCGATGAAGGGGAACTCCGCTTCGAGTCGCTCGATCGGTCGCCGGTTTTCGGCGATCGCCGCGTCGATCTCCTCGGGAAACAGCTCGTAGTAGTCGAGCGCCAACTGGATCTGACGCCGGTTGGCCGAGCCGCTTTCGGCCATGGGCTCGATCGAGCCGATGTCGCGGTGGGCATCGACGATCTGCCACACATCGAGTGCTGTTCCGATCACCCATGCGCGTCGCTCCCAGTCCACGCCGCGGAACGCGACCCCCGGGAACAATCTCATCCGCAAGGCCTCATCCGCCAGCGCCTCGACGATCGCGCCCTTGCTGCGTCCGGTGCGCCTCGCCTCCACGTCGACGAGCGTCTCCATCCGCGGCGAGAGGCGCATGCTGAACGGAGCGGACTTCCTAGCCATACGCTCGACTGTATCACGAGAATTACAGCGTGTCGACACGCGATTTCGACAGGGCAAGCGGAGGCCTCCTAAAGGTGCCGTCCCTCAGGGCTTGACATCTGCATCGCGAGGCGTTACTGTGCGTTGACAAGCCGGTACTCCCGCTGCTGGGAGTCGGGTACATAGGGTCTGGTTGGGGTCATACCGCTCTGTGGTTGACGTCAAAGCGCTCGCAGGTTGCAGTTTTGGGAGAGGGTCTGGATCAGAGCGATGAGGGAGTTGTTTGAGCGTGGTTTCTAGAGGGAGAAACATGATGGGGATGTGCGCGTCGGCCCGGCGGGCTGATGCTAGATGCGCCAGCATGGCGCTGTCGCATCTCTCTCTCTCTCTCTCTCTCTTCGTCTAGCGATTTAGTCGAAGGGCCTCCTCGTCGGGCGCGTTCGCGCCACCTTTGCTTCGTCCCCGCGGGGGGTGGGCTTCGGCCGGCTCCGAGCGGGGCCCCCGCGACCTCCGTTTCACACGCGCGTGTGGGGGGTGGTCGCTGATGGCGGCCACGTCACGCGCCGGCGCGGGGACGGCGACGGCGACGCGTTTGCGTGCGCCCGAGCGTGGGTCGTCCGTGGAGCGGCGGGGGCGCTGGGCGAAGCGCCTGGCGCTGCCGCGGGACACGCCGCGGGTGCAGGTCGAGGAGATCCAGCGCTCGCGGCTGCTGGCCGCGGCGGCCGTTGTGATCGACGAGGTCGGATACGAGCAGACCTCGGTGCAGCGGATCGCCGAGCGGGCGCGGGTGTCGCGACGGACGTTCTACGAGCTGTTCGGCTGCCGCGAGGATTGCCTGGTCGCGCTGCTCGACGAGGCGGCCGAGCGGGTGCAGCGGGAGCTGGAGGCGGCCGGCCTTGAGGGTCTTGCATGGCGTGAGCGGGTGCGCGGTGGCCTGTGGGTGATTCTCTCGTTCCTGGACGCGGAGCCGGTGCTGGCGCGGATCTGCGTGGTGCAGTCACTGCACGCGGGGCCGGAGGGGCTGGAGCGCCGGGAGCAGCTTCTGGCGCGTCTGGCGGCGGTGCTCGATGAGGGGCGCCGGGAGGGCCCGCGCGGTGAAGAGTGCACGCTGGTCACCGCGGAAGGCCTGGTGGGTGGCGCGCTGGGTGTCGTGTATGCGCGCTTGCGCGTCGGCGACCGGCGGCCGTTGACGGGCCTTCTGGACGAGTTGATGGGGATGATCGCGCTGCAGTATCTCGGGCCGCGCGCGGCGCGCCGCGAACAGCGGCGTCCCGCCCCCGCTCCGCGCCCGCTGCCGCAACGCGAGCAAGCTTCCCTGGGCGCGGAGAAAGACCCGTTGGATGAGGTGGAGATGCGCCTCACGTATCGCACCGCGAGGGTGCTGGCGTCTATTTCCGAGTGGCCGGGCGCGAGTAACCGCGCGGTCGCGGAGCGCGCGGGGGTCGCGGATCCGGGACAGATTTCAAAGCTGCTGGCGCGTCTCGAGCGCCTGGGCCTCGCAGTGAACACCGGCGGGGGCCACCAGAGCGGTGAGCCGAACGCGTGGGGGCTGACACCGCTTGGCGGTGAGGTCGCGCGGCGCCTCAGTGTTCTCACCTTCGACCAGGCCGAGGTCGCCTGATGCGCCACCCCCGATCGAATGACTACTTCACAACACCAACCAAGGAGACAAGGTGAAACCCACAGCGCACATCGCGAAGCACGCCGTCGCATCGAAGATCGGTCGCTTCGCGATGCTCCGTGGCCCGCACCGTGCCCCGGGGAGTGGTGCGCCCGCACGCGGCCTGGCTGCTGGTCCCTCCGTGGCCCGCTCGCTCATCGCGCTGTGTGCGCTCGCCGCCGTCTTTGCGCTCGCGATTGACGGTGTTGCCCAGGCGGAACCACCCGGTCTCGTGCCGGACGGCTCTTTCTCCCAGGGTCCTTATCCGCTTGGTATCGCGGTCGATAACTCTGGTTTGGCGTCTGCTGGTGATGTGTATACGGGCGACCCCATCGGCTCGTCGATCAACAGGTTCGATGCGTCGGGCAAGTTGATCCCGCCGTCGCCGTTCGGGCCGGAACAAGTCGTCAGCGTGGCTGTGAACCCGGCTAACGGGGATCTGTCCGTGCTCCGCTTCTTGGGGACGATCGAAACCTATGAACCGAATGGTACGCCGGTCGGATTGCCGTTCTCGGTGGAAGACTCGCACAACTTCTTCGTTGGAAATTACACGCTTGTGCAGATCGCGGTTGATGCGAGCGGGAATGTGTATGTGCCTGTGGCGCGTAAGGAAGCGAGTCCGCCCACGGAACCGCCTAAATATGAACCTAACGATGAGGTGCTTGAGTACCCGCCGGGTGGCTGCGAAGCGGCGTCGCCGCCGTGCCCGAAGGTGTTCACCGGCGGCTCGGGCGCGGGTAGGCTGAAGGAACCGACGGGTGTCGCGGTGGACTCCTCCGGGAACTTGTGGGTCGCCGATCACGGTGATAACCGCATCGAGGAGCTCAATTCCAGCGGCGCGCCCGTCGAAGTCAACGGCAAGCCTGTGATAATCGCAAGCGAAGGTGTGGAATCGCTCGCGCTTGACGGTCACGGCGACGTGTTCGCGATCGTGAACAACAGCGCGGACTTCTGCGGCACGCTGGCGCCACCGTGTCCGCACCTCGTGGAGTACGGCGCCGGCGGTGCGCAGCTCGCCGACGTTGGCGCGAGCTCCTTCGGGGCCGGTCCCCATACAGAACTTTCGGTTCCGTCGATGCTGGCCGTGAACGAAGCGACTGGTCGGGTGTATGTGACCGATGCCTCCCACGAACTGGTCTGGATCTATGATCCCCCAGCGAAGCCTGTGGTCGGCAAGGAGCTTACCGCCGAAGTGAGCCCGTCTGACGCGAAGCTCGGCGCGCTCGTCGACCCGGGCGGGATCGAGACGACATACCGCTTCGAATACGGCACGACCACTGCGTATGGTCAGAGCGTGCCGTTCCCCGAAGGTAGCGTCGGCGAAGGCTTCGGCTCGCGCACGGTGTGGGCCACGGCGGCTGGCCTGCAGCCGGGCACGACCTACCACTATCGCGTCATCGCCACGAATGAACTTGCGCCAGGGGGGGTCGTTGGACCCGATCAGACGTTCACGACGCAGAGCGTCGAACAGGCTTCGTGCCATGGCAACGAACAGTTCCGCATCGGCTTCTCCGCGAGACTGCCCGACTGCCGCGCCTACGAGCTCGTCACTCCCTCCACCAAGACCTCGGTACAAATCGAAGGCGCCGGTAAGCCGGCCGCCGGCGGCGACGCGATCTCGTTCACGACCCACGAGCCGCTGCCCGGCGCGCCGACCGGCGGCGAAAGCTACGTGGCCTCGCGTGGGTTGGGCGGCTGGACCTCAGAAGACATCATCCCGCCGGAATCCTCTTCGGGGATCACCTGCGAGCAGAAGCTCAGCGGAGTGCCCGCCTACTCGAGCGAACTGTCGAAGGCGCTCCTCTTCTATGGCCGTGGCAGCCGTACCTCTGAAGGCGCCCCGGAATTCCTTGATACCGAGTGCAATGCCGAAGGCCTGCAGGTGACGAGCGGAGAACCGGTGGGCTATGAGAACCTGCTGCTGCGCGACAACACGACTGGCGCTTACGAGCTGCTCAACGCTCCCCCAGCGGGCGTGACGCCCGCCGATGCGCACTTCCAGGGGGCATCTGCCGATCTGAGCCATGTCGTCTTCGCCGAGCTGGCGCCGCTGACATCCAACGCGCCGGCGGGCGTCGAAAACCTGTATGAATGGGACGAAGGCGTCTTGCGCCTGGCGAGCGTGCTCAAAGATGGTGCTCCTGTGCGAGGATCGCTTGCGGCACCACCAAGCGGAGCGGCAGTCGAAGGGTCTACGGAAATCGGCAGTCCGGCGATCTCCACGGACGGCTCGCACATCCTATTCACGTCCGGTGGCAGCCTGTACATGCGGATCGACGGTGAACGTACCGTGCAGGTGGACGAAGATCAGGAAGGATCTGGTCCGAGCGGCGGCAGCACGTTTCAGACGATGAGCGCGGACGGCTCGAAGGTTCTCTTCACCGACGCAAGCAAGCTGACGGCCAAGTCGACCGCGGCGTCCGGTGAACCGGACTTGTACGAGTGCGAAATCGTCGAAGAAGAACAGGCCGGAAAACGCGTGGCGACGTGCAAGCTCAGCGACCTGACGGTCGCCACAGGGAGCGAACACGCAGACGTGCTTAGCGTCTCGGCTCTCGGCAGTCAGGACAGCGCCCACGTCTACTTCACCGCCAAGGGTGTGCTGGCAGGCAACAAGCGGGAATACAGCGACAGCGAAGGCCACAGGGTTGTGGAAGGGGCCGAAAGTGGCAAAGACAACCTGTATATGTGGAATGGCGGCACGACGACGTTTATCGCGACGCTCGTCGAAGGGGGGATAGGCGCGGTCTCGCCGGATGGCTCGTGGTTTGCGTTCGGCTCGATCAAGAGCCTAACCGGCTATGACAATTTCGCCCCGCCCGGTGATGGCGATCCGGTCGATGAGATCTTCCTCTACGACGCGGTGTCGCAGCAGCTCGTGTGTGCGTCGTGCAATCCGAGCGGTGAAGCTCCGATCCCTAGCGGTGGGTCAGCGCCACAGCCTAAGCAGCGTCCGCTCGCGGATGGCGGCCGTCTGTTCTTTGAAACGAACGAAGCGCTGGTACCCTCAGATACGAACGGGCAGGTCGACGTGTACGAGTACGAGGACGGTCAGCCGGCCTTGATCTCGACTGGCACAAGCCCCGAAAGTTCGAGATTCATCGGTGCGAGCGAAAGCGGTAGTGACGTCTTCTTCCTCTCGCGCCAGCAGCTCGTGCCGCGAGACACTGAGGAAGAAGCGAAAGTGATCTACGACGCGCGCGCCGACGGCGGCTTCGCCGAACCATCGCCGCCGCTGGCGTGTACGACGGCCGATGCGTGTCGTGCGCCGGTATCGCCGCTGCCGGCGATTTTCGGCGCGCCGTCGAGCGCGACGTTCTCCGGCGCGGGGAACCTCACGCCGTCTGCCGTCAAGCCGAAGACGACGCTCAAGGCGAAGGTCGTGAAGTGCAAGAAGGGATTCATCAAGAACAAGAAGGGTAAGTGCGTGCGTAAGAAGACAAAACGCAGGCGGGCGAAGAAGGCCGCGGCTAAACGATCCAGCAACGACCGGAGGGCAAGTCGATGATCACCTTCAAAGCGGCGCAGGATCCGAACATTTCGTCTGAACAGCTGACTTCGCGGCCTTTTGTTCGGACGAAATATTTCGGACGTGCTTGGCTGACTGCGTTGGTCACCGTCCTGGCTACCTTCGCTTTCAGCGCGCCCCCGGCCTTCGCCGAATCCCATCCGCAGATAGGGGAATTCAGTACGTCCTCCAACCCGAACGCCAATCCCAACGGGATCGCGATCGACGAATCCACAGGCGACGTGTACGTCGCTGACATCGCCACGAACACGGTGTACAAGTTCGACGCCGTCGGCGATCTGGTCGACTTCTCTGCCGTGGGCCTGGGCGCCACCAACGAACTGACCGGCAGCGGTACGCCCGCCACAGCGTTCTCCTTCCCGAACGTGCCAGGCACTCCGGCCGCGATCGCGGTCGATAACTCTAAAACTCCGTCCGACCCCTCCGTCGGGGACCTGTACGTGATGGACGCGGGCCATGGTGTGATCGACAAGTTCAGCCCGAACGGCGAATACCTCAGCCAGATCTCAGGTTTTGCTCCCGCCACAGGCTCTTCCCTAAATGAACTGCTGGGGCTCGCCGTTGACGCGAATGGCACCGTCCGCGTCGAGCTCAAATTCGGCGATCAAGTCAAAGAAAAGCCGGATGTCGCGGTCGACGAGTTCGATGACTCGTCGGCAAATCACCTCGTTGCCAAACAGGTGTTAACGACTCCTGCAGAACATGCCCAAGGTGTACCACCCGGGCCGCAGGCTCACGGCTTTGCCGTCGGTCCCACTGGGGATGACTATCTGCTCTATGAATCCTGCTCGTGCAGCGCCAAGTTCGGACCGCAGCTTGCGCCATTCGGTGCGGTGGAGGCCAGCACCGCCCCTGCCGGCGATGTCGCTGTCGCCGTCGACCCCGCGAGCGGTCATCTCTACGTTGACGATCAGTCCTCAGTCGCGGAGTGGGATACCGGGGCGATGAACGGGGATAAACCGATTCCGAACACACAATACGGAGAAAACGAAACTTCGGCCGCGATCGTTTCGCGCTTCGACTCGCCGCAGCTCTCCGGCACCTCGGGGCAGGGTGGGATCGCGGTCAACGGCGCCAGTGGTGACATCTATGTCTCTAACCCGGCTGACGGTAAGGTCTATGTCTTCGGCAGCGATGCCCCCGCCGTGACCGCTGGTTCGCCGGCGAGCGTGACGAAGACAGCGGCGACATTGAACGGGACGGTCGATCCCCGCGATTCCACGATCGCCTCCTGCCAGTTCGAATACGGTGTCGCCGATGAGTACGGGCAGGTTACGAATGGCTCATATGAACACAAACTCTCCTGCACGCCGCAGGCCGCCGAAATCGGCGCCGGGAGCAGCCCGGTCACCGTTTCGGCAAGGATCGAAGGGCTGCAGGCGGGCCTGCTCTACCGTTTCCGTCTGATTGCCGCCAACACTTCTGGTTCGAGCGAAAGCAGCGGTCTGATCGCGACGCCCGGCGAAGGCTTCGGCATCAACAAGTTTGCGGTCTCGTTCCTGAACGAAGATGGCAGTCCGGACACACAGGCCGGCTCGCACCCTTACCAGATGGTCACCAACTTCGAATTAAACTCACACTTCATTCGCACCGAATCAAACGCCGATTCGCCCTATGTGCAGGAGCCCGAAGGTACGTTGAAGAACCTCGCCGTCGATCTCCCCCCGGGCTGGCCGGCGACCCCGACGCGACGACCAGGAAGTGCACGCTGAACCAGTTGGACGAGAACATCGGCCACGCGGCGGCGCTGGGCTGCCCGGAAGAAGCGTTCCTTGGTCGCCTGTCGCTTGAATATAGCAACCAGATTGCCTATGGTGGCTACACGTTTAAGGAACCGGTCTACAACATGGTGGCCCCGCACGGCGTCGCGTTGCAGCTCGGGATCAACTACATCAACCCTAACCTGTTCATCAACAACGGGCTGCTCGCCGGTGGCGACTATCCGATCCAGGCGACGATCGTCAACGCCCCAGCAGCCGCGCCGGTGCTCTTCAGCCGCCTGACGATCTTCGGTAGGGCGGGCAAGCAAGCGCTGAGCAACCGCGAAGATGACCTTAAGAATGGTGTAAAGCTCGAAAAGCTGACTGATGAAGAGAAAGCGGCGACTCTGAAACCGTTCTTGACGTTGCCGACGGCTTGTAATGGTCCGTTGGAATCGTCGATCGCGGTGGAATCCTACCAGGGCGCCAGTGCGGTGAGGAAAGAAGTGACGCGTAATTCTGCTGGTGCGCCGGTGTCGATGACGGGTTGTTCGAAGCTGCTGTTCCCGCCGACGATCAGCGTCAAACCGGATACAACGGATGCGAGCACGTCCTCGGGCCTGACGGTCGGCGTGCATGTTCCGCAGGCGGCGGCGCAGAACCCTGAAGGTCTGGCGGAGTCCTCGTTGCGCGATACGACCGTGGCGCTGCCGTTGGGTGTCGCGATCAACCCGTCTACTAGCAACGGTCTTGAAGCGTGCTCTGAGGCGTTGGCCGGGTTTGAAGCGGGCAACGGTAAGGGTGGTTTTGGAGAATTCAACCCGGAGTTCGAACCGGGTGATTTGACGCCGCTGTTCTCCTCGACGGCGCTGGAAGCGCTGCAGCCGGGCGTGAGCCTCTGCCCCTACGGTTCCAAGATTGGGACGGTCAAAATCAAGACGCCGGATCTGCCGAACCCGCTCGAAGGTGCAGTGTATCTCGCGACGCAGGAAGCAAACCCGTTTGGGAGCCTGCTCGCGATGTACATGCTGATCGAAGACCCGGTCTCGGGGAGCACGATCAAGCTCACGGGCGAAGTGCGCCTGTGTGAAAACGTGGGCGAACTGTTAGACGGTGTGTCCTGTGAAGGCCAGGGTCAGATCGTCACGACGTTCAAGAACACCCCCGATGAGCCGTTTGAAGAACTGGAACTGCACTTCTTCGGTGGGGAACGCGCACCGCTGAGCACACCATCGCGCTGTGGGCCGTACAAGACGACGGCGGTCTTCACGCCGTGGGACGGCAACGCGCCAGTGAACACGTCCTCGTCGTTTCAGATCGACCACGGTCCGGGCGGCGGTCCCTGTCCCGGTGCGAGCTTGCCGTTTAGCCCGATTGTGACGGGTGGCGCGACGAATCTGCAGGCGGGCGCGTTCTCGCCGTTGACGGTGACGGTGAACCGCAAAGACGGCGAACAGAACATGAAGTCGATCGTGGCGAAGTTGCCGCCGGGCTTGTCGGGTGTGTTGAGTGGTGTCGAACTGTGTCCTGAACCGCGGGCTAATGAAGGGTTGTGCGGGGAAGGCAGTAAAGTCGGCGAAGCGACGATCAGCGTTGGTGTCGGCAACCAGCCGTTCACGGTCACGGGCGGGAAGTTCTATCTCACCGGCCCCTACAACGGCTCGGGCGCCTGCACGGTGGGGCAGTCGGGTTGCGCGCCGTTCGGCCTGACGTTCGAGGTGCCCGCGAAGGCCGGCCCATTCGACCTGGAGAACACCGCGAACAATCATCCGGCGTGTGATTGCGTGGTCGTGCGGGGCAAGATCGAACTGAACCCGTTGACCAGCGCGATCACGATCACTTCAGACCCGCCCGGCTCTCCGGACTCGATCCCGACGAGCATCGAAGGGATCCCCCTGGAAATCCAGCACATCAACGCCACGACGACGCGTGGGAACTTCCAGTTCAACCCGACGAACTGCTCGAAGATGGCGCTCGAAGGCACCGTGGGGCTCAGCGAAGGCGGCACGAGCACGATCTCAACGCCGTTCCAGGTCACGAACTGCGCTGCGTTGAAGTTCGAACCGAAATTCTCGGTTTCGACGTCTGCTAAGACGAGCCGGACGGATGGGGCGAGCCTGACCGCGAAGCTGACCTATCCGAGCGTGCCGCAGGGTACCGAGGCTGACATTGCGAAGGTCAAAGTCGAACTCCCCGGGCAGCTCCCGAGCCGCCTGACGACGCTGCAGAAGGCGTGCACCGCGACGCAGTTCGAAGCCAACCCTGCCGGCTGCCCCGCGGCGTCGAAGATCGGCTACGCGACCGTGCACACCCCGTTGATCCCAGTCCCGCTGCAGGGCCCAGCGATCTTCGTCAGCCACGGCGGCGAAGCGTTCCCGTCGCTGACACTGGTACTGCAGGGCTACGGCATCACGATCGATCTCGTCGGCACCACCGACATCAAGAACGGGGTCACCTCAACAACATTCAAGACGGTCCCCGACCAGCCCTTCTCGAGCTTCGAACTAACGCTCCCCGAGGGCCCCTACAGCGCGCTGACGACGACCGGGAGCCTCTGCTCGCTGACGAAGACCGTCACGGTAAAGAGGAAGGTCACGGTCAGGGTTCATGGTCGCAGGAAGGCGATCACTCGCAGTGTCAAGCAGGCCGCGCCGGCGACGCTTGCGATGCCGACCGAATTCATCGCCCAGAACGGCGCGGAAATACACCAGGACACACCGATCACGGTGACTGGATGTCCACCCACCCGCGCGAAGGCCGTGAAGAAGGCAAAGCAGCACAAGATCCCGTCCGCGGCGCGGAGGCGAGCAGGCGACGCCCGGCCGTGATCGTGAGCAACGACGCCGCTAACGCCCCCGACTTCGAGCTACCCGACCAGCCCCTTGGCTCGCATGGCGGCTGTTGAAGTAGCGCCTCCCTGGTCCCCGCATGGTCGGAAAGCTGGTAGGATCGCGGGGATGAAGGTTAGTGTGAGCCTGCCTGGGGACGATGTGGCGTTCTTGGATGCGTACGCCAGCGCGCATTCGTGTCCGTCACGCTCTGCCGTCGTGCATCATGCGATCCAGGGACTTCGGCTCGGTGAACTTCACGAGGCGTATGGGGACGCATGGACGGAGTGGGACGCGGACGGCGAAGCGGAGAGCTGGAACGCTGTTGTCGGCGATGGTGCGTGATGCGGCGGGGAGAGGTGCGGATGGTCGATCTCGATCCTGTCCGAGGCGCGGAGGCGAGCAAGCGGCGGCCGGCTGTGATCGTGAGCAATGACGCCGCCAACCAGACCGCGGCCAGGCTGGGGCGAGGAGTGCTGACGGTCGTGCCGATCACCTCAAATGTCGAGCGCGTCCACCCATTCCAGGTGCTGTTGCCCGCGGGAGCCGGCGGCTTGCCACGAGACTCCAAGGCTCAGGCCGAGCAGGTGCGTTCGATCGATGCCGAGCGTGTCGGTACGCAACTCGGCCGGCTGCCAGTTGGGTTGATGACCTCTATCGACGACGCGCTGCGCCTGCACCTGTCGCTGTAGCTGTGTGCTTGGCGGGGATCGGCCCCCAGCCACTCAAGAGTTCGGTGAAGAAGGTCAAGAAATTCCACGACAAGCAGGCCCTCGACTTCACGCTGCTCGCCGACGAGGGCCACGCGGTCGCGGAGGCGTACGGGGTGTGGGTGCAGAAGTCGATGTACGGTCGGACCTACTGGGGCAACGAGCGCACGACCTTCATTGTCGGGCCCGATGGGAAGGTGGCTGAGGTCCTGTGCAAGGTCAAGCCCGCCGAGCACGGCGCGCGGGTGCTGGCGGCACTTGCAGAGGCGCGGCCGAGGGCATAGGCACCAGCTTCGCGACCCATCCCTCGCCGGGGGCGCAACACTATGATCCCTCCGCTGCCCCGGGAACCGGGTATCAAGCACAAACGCACAAAACACGAGCGAGCCCTGAAAGGAGAGCGGCATGTCGCTGGGCACCATTCTCGAGGCCCCCGAGCATGAGTTCGTCGACGAGGATTGGGAGGACGACGAGGAGTTCGGCGCTGAGGAGGAGGAGCTGGACCTCGACGAGTACGACGACCCGATCGAAGAGGATGGGGACGAGGACGAGATTTGAGGCGGTTGCCCCGGCGGGGCACGTACGCTTGAGGCGTGTCCCTCGCCTCGACCTCGATCGGCCATAGCGTCAGCACCTTCCTGGAAGCGGCGGGCCAGTTCTTCTCAGACCTGGCGGCCGTCCACTGGGGGGCGCTGGTCCTCGGCCTGACCTTCTTCGCGCTCAACCTGACGCTGCGCTCGCGGGCGTTCTTCAACAGCCTGCGCGCGGCCTACCCGGCGGTGAGCTTCCAGTGGCGGCGGATCTGGGGCGCGTACTGGGCGGCCGTGGGCTTCAACAATGTGGTGCCCGCGCGCGGGGGGGACATCATCAAGCTGTTCCTCACGCGCAGCTCGATCCCGGGCTCGACCTACCCGACGGTCGCCTCGGCCTTCTTCGTGGAGTCGATCTTCGACGCGAGCGTGGGCGTGCTGGTGCTGATCTTCGCGTTCACCCGGGGCGTGTTCCCCAAGCCGCCCGACTTCTCGCAGCTGGGTTCCTTCGACATCTCCTACCTGGCCGAGCACTTCCGCTTCACGCTCTTTTTGATCACCGCCCTGGCGATCCTCGGGCTGGTGGCCTTTGCGCTGCTGTCGGTGCGCGTGCAGGCCTTCTGGGAGCGCGTCCGCCAGGGCCTGACGATCCTCTACGACCGGCCGCGCTACCTGCGCGAAGTGGCAGCCCTGCAGGCCGCGGGGTGGGTCTGCCGCTTTGTCGCCTTCTGGTTCCTGCTCGACGCCTTCCGCGTCGGTGGCTCGGTGGAGAACGTGCTGCTCGTGTTCGGCGTCAACCAGGTCGCGGGCGCGGTGCCGTTCACGCCTGGCGGTGCTGGCGTACAGCAGGCGCTGCTGGTCAAGGTGTTCGCCACGAGCGCCGCCGGCACGGCGGCGGTGGCCGCGTACTCGGTGGGTCAGCAGATCGCGATCGCGATCTTCACCGCGCTGGTGGGCCTCGGCGCGGTCGTGTTCATCTTCCGCTTCCGCTCCTTCCGCGAGGTGATCGACGCCGGGCGCGCCTCGCGTGAGGCCGAGCGCCGTGCCGAGCGCGCGGGCGTGCTACTGCTCGACGACGAGCCTCCTGGCGAAGCTCCGCGCGCGCCTCGCGCACGAGCGTGAGCGGCTTTGCTACTGAAGCCCCTCGCGCGCCTCGCGCACGAGCGTGACGGCCTCGGGGAACACGGTCGCCATCACCGCGCGGATCTGCTCCGCCTGCGCGTCGGGGCTGCCCTGCACGTTGATGCGGTTGACGGCTGCCACCGTCATGTCGACCGCGAGCTTGATCGCGTTATCGGCCCACGCGAGCCGCTGCTGGCCCTGCATCTGCATCGCGAAGTCCGCGAGGCGCCGCTGCAGCTCCTCGGGGTCTCCGAACAGGTCTCCTAGGCCGCCACCCTCCATGATGCTCATCGTAGCGGTCCAACCCGTAGACTGGCCTGCCCATGCGCCGCAACCGCGAAAACGACGAGGAACCGAACGGCCAGGCTGCGAAGCCGAACAAAACGCAGATCCGCGCGCGGGTCGAACACGAGACCGAGCGTCGCAACCGCCTCGGGGTGCCCTCGATCGCGGGGGGCGTGCTGTTCCTGCTGGGCGGCGTGATCGTCACGACGACGCTGCGCCCGCTGCCGACGGTCGGTGCGATCCAGGGCCTGGCACCGGCGCTGCGCGGCGAAGCCAACCCCGCGGTGAGCCCGGGCGCGGCAGAGGTGCGGTTCATCGACCACCACGCGTTCGGCCTGATCGCAGGCAACGTGCTGCAGGCGGTGGCGATCGCCTTCCTCGTCCTGGTCCTGCTCTTCCTACTCGGTGCCGTTCGCTTTCGTCGACCCGAGACGAGCACGATCGCACGTCCGCTCGTCCTCGGCGGCGGGGTGGTAATGGTGCTCGTCTCGATCGCCCACCCGCTCGCGCAGGTGCTGAACGCACACAACTTCGTCACGGGTCACGACTTCACCGCCGAAGCGGTCAACCACGCGCTGACCCAGAGCACGGTGCTGGAAGTCAGCGAGTACCTGGGGCTGCTGGGTGGGCTGGCGCTGGCAGCGGGCATGGTCATCGTGACGCTGGGCGCCACGCGCACCGGCCTGATGGCTCGCTGGACGATGTACCTCGGGATCTTCGCGGCGCTGCTCGCCTTCACTCCCTTCGGCCTGGCGTTGGGGGAGGCGCAGCAGCTGATCCCGGCCTTCTGGATGGTGACCACGGGCATCCTGCTGATGGGGCGCTGGCCGGGCGGCGACCCCGCGGCGTGGGCCGCCGGCGAAGCACGCCCCTGGCCCTCCTCGGCCGAAATCCGCGCGCGGCGCGACGCAGGCGGGGCGGGCGGTCGCCGTGGACGGGCGCAGCCGAGCATCGAGGGGGGCACCAATGGAGCAGGTGGCGATGTGGCGCCCGCGCCGCTGCAGCCCGCTCGCGCTGGGAGCTCCAAGCGCCGGCGCAAGCGCGGCGCGCGGGGGTAGCCGAGCTCATTGCCGGCCCACTACTTCATTTTGTGAAGAGTTGGGTCCGTGCTAGGGCATCACCACCATGTCCGACCGTCTCATGGGCCTCGGCCCCCTTGTCAATTGGGGGTAGCTGAATGATTGAGTTTCGCCCTGAGCGGGAATAACATGTCTGAGAACGTGGGAATCGTCACATTCCCCCTTCCCCGTTCGCCAACGATCCATACAAGCGTCCTGAGCCGCGCCTGAGGGCTGTGGCTGGAGGGAGGATCCCATGGAGGCAGCATCTATTCATCGTCCCGACTCGGTGCAGTCGGTTCCGCGTCGCGACCCGCCCCCGGGCGAGGTGATGCAGGGGAGTCTGTGGAAACCGGCCGACCCGGGGCCACTGGGCCTGGCGGGGTTTGCGATGACGACGTTCGTGCTCTCGATGTTCAATTCGAACCTCGTCGACGAAAAGGGCTTCCCAGTCGTGCTCGGCTTGGCGCTCGCCTACGGCGGGATCGTGCAGCTGCTCGCCGGGATGTGGGAGTTCCGTACCGGCAACACCTTTGGCGCCGTGGCCTTCTGCTCATTCGGCGCCTTCTGGATCTCGTTCTGGGCGCTGAACGTCTTCTACGCGAAGTCGATCGGCGGCAACGCCGGGCACGCGATCGGCGTGTACCTGTGGGCGTGGGCGATCTTCACCGCGTACATGACGGTGGCGGCGCTGCGCGTCAACCTGGCGGTGCTGGCGGTGTTCGTGCTGCTGACGATCACCTTCATCCTGCTGGCGATCGGCGCGGTGGGTCCGCACGCGACCGTCACGCACTGGGGTGGCTATCTCGGTCTCGCGACCGCGGCGGCTGCTTGGTATGCGTCGTGCGCGGTAGTGGTCAACTCGACATTCGGACGCACGATGTTGCCGGTGGTGCCTTTGGGCAAACGCCAGTGAGGCGTACCCTGGTGGCGAGGCGCCGTTGTTGGGCAGCGCCTGTTGTGGCGCGCATACCCTGGCGGTGATCGTGCCTTGAGCAAACGCAACTGAAGAAAGAGAAGGGTGGGAGATGGCGACTGAACCGACGTCTGTCTCAGGCGAGGCGCTCGACCGCGAGCTCGCAGAGCTGCTGGAGGTGGAGACGTTCGAGCCCGCCGCGGAGTTCCGCGAGCAGGCGCTGCTCTCGGATCCTGCGGTGTACGAGGAGGCCGCGCGCGACCCGCAGGCGTGGTGGGCGGGGCAGGCGAAGCAGCTGCACTGGTTCCAGGCGTGGGAAACGGTGCTCGACGATTCCAACCCGCCCTTCTACAAGTGGTTCACCGGCGGCCGTCTGAACGCCTCCTACAACTGCCTCGACCGCCACGTGCTTGCCGGGCGAGGCGAGCGCGTCGCCTTCCACTGGCGCGGCGAGGAGGGGCAGGAGCGCGACATCACCTACGCCCAGCTGCTCGCGGAGGTGCAGCGCTTCGCCAACGCGCTGAAGGATCTCGGAGTTCGCCGCGGCGACGTCGTGGGGATCTACCTGCCGATGATCCCCGAGGTGGTGGTCGCGATGCTCGCCTGTGCGCGCATCGGCGCCCCCCACAATGTCGTGTTCGGCGGCTTCTCCGCGGAGGCGGTGCGCGAGCGGATGGAGTTCTCCGAGGCGAAGGTGCTGATCACCGTCGACGGCGCCGCGCGCAAGGGCAAAACGGCAGCAGTAAAGGACCGGGTCGACGAGGTGATGGGCGACCTCGAGACGCTCGAGAAGATCGTGGTCGTGCGCAGCAAGGGCACGCCCTGTGAGATGCGCGAGGGCCGCGACGTGTACTACGACGAGATCCTCGCCGCCGCCGCGGCGGAGTGCCCGGCCGAGGCGCTGGACGCCGAGCACCCGCTGTACATCCTCTACACCTCCGGGTCTACCGCCAAGCCGAAGGGCATCCTGCACACCACGGGGGGCTACCTCACCGGCGTGTCCGCGACCCACCGCTACGTGTTCGACCTCAAGCCGGAGTCCGACGTGTACTGGTGCGCCGCCGACGTCGGTTGGGTCACCGGCCACTCCTACATCGTCTACGGCCCGCTGTGCAATGGCGCCACCTCGGTGATGTGGGAGGGCGCCCCCGACTACCCCAACAGGGGCGTCTGGTGGGAGCTGATCGAGCGCTACGGCGTCACCATCCTCTACTGCGCTCCCACCGCGATCCGCGCCTGCATCAAGTGGGGGGCGCAGTGGCCCAACGGGCACGACCTCTCGACGCTGCGGTTGCTGGGCACGGTCGGCGAGCCGATCAACCCGAAGGCGTGGCTGTGGTACCACAAAGTGATCGGCGGCGGGCGCTGTCCGATCGTCGACACCTGGTGGCAGACGGAGACCGGGGCAATCATGATCACGCCGCTGCCGGGCATCACCGCCACCAAGCCGGGTTCATGCACGCACCCCTTCCCCGGCGTCGAGGCGGAGGTGTACGACGAGTCTGGCGGTTACCCGATCGAGCACGGCCAGGGCCTGTTGGTGCTCACCCGTCCGTGGCCCTCGATGCTGCGCACCCTCTACAAGGAGGACGAGCGCTACATCAAGACCTACTTCGAGCGCTTCGGCAAGGAGACCTACCTGGTGGGCGACGCGGCCCGCCGCGACGCCGACGGCTACCTGTGGGTGATCGGGCGCATCGACGACGTGGTCAACGTCTCCGGGCACCGCCTCTCCACCGCGGAGGTGGAGTCGGCGATCGTCGCCCACCCCGACGTCGCCGAGGCCGCGGTGATCGGCCAGCACGACGAGGACACCGGGCAGGCGATCGTCGCGTTCGTGACCCTGCAGGGCGAGCTGGAGGGCGACGAGCGCGAGAGCGAGAGCATCCGCGCCACGGTCGCCGAGCGGATCGGCAAGTTCGCCCGCCCCAAGCGGATCATCTGGGCCGACGACCTGCCCAAGACGCGTTCGGGCAAGATCATGCGCCGCCTGCTGCGCGACATCGCCGAGGGCCGCGCCCTTGGGGATGTCACGACGCTGCGCGACCCCGGAGTGACCTCGCAGCTGGAGGAGCGCGTCCGGGAGCTGCAGGCGCAGGAGGACGGATAGCAGCGCAGGCCCGTAGTTCTCACGATACGTTTATGTTGGGCTGCAAGGCTTCGTACCGCGGCGCAATGGACGCTGCATCCGCAGGCGGGCGCGTGATGCCCTCGAACAAAGGAAGCGACCGTGCCAATGCCAACTGACAATGGCGGCTCTCCGGGCCAGATGACGGGCCACGCCGCGATCGAGACCGAGGGTGTCACTAAGCGCTTTGGGGCACGCGCCGCAATCGACGGCGTCGACCTGTATGTCCCGCGCGGCAGCGCCTTCGGCTTCCTCGGCCCCAACGGCGCCGGCAAGACGACGATGATCCGCATGCTGCTGGGCCTCACCCACGCCAGCGCGGGCAGCATGCACGTGCTGGGACGCCCAGTGCCGGCCGAGCGCGGGCAGGCGCTGCGGCGAGTGGGCGCGATCGTCGAGGAGCCGCGCTTTCACCCCAACCTCTCCGGCCGCGAGAACCTGCGGATCGTCGCTGCCGTGCGCGGGCCTGAGGTGCAGGCGCGGATCAACCCCGCGCTCGCCCGCGTCGGCCTTAGCGAGCGCGCCGAGGAGAAGGTCAAGAAGTACTCGCTCGGGATGCGCCAGCGTCTCGGCGTCGCGCGCTGTCTGCTCGCCGACCCGCTGCTGCTGATCCTCGATGAGCCAACCAATGGCCTCGACCCGGGCGGCATCCAGGAGTTCCGCGAGATGATCCGCGCGATGGTCGAGCAGGAGAACCGCACCGTCTTCCTCTCCTCGCACCTGCTCGACGAGGTCGAAAAGATCTGCGACGCCGCGGCGATCGTCGATCGTGGCAAGGTGATCGCGCAGGGCCCGATCGCCGAGCTCACCCGCGGCGGCGAGGGTGCCCGCAACGAGCTGATCGTCGGCGTGGACGACGTCGAGCTGGCGCTCGACACGCTCGAAGGCAGCGAGCTCGTGCGCGAGGCCCACCGCTCCGACGAGGGCCTGCGCGTGGTTCTGCGCGGCGACCTCGAGAGCGCCGCGCAGGTGAACGCGAGCCTCGTGCGCGCCGGCGTGGCCGTGATGCGCCTGGAGCCCGTGCGTCACAGCCTCGAGCAGCGCTTCCTCGAGGTCACCGCTCGATTGGACGCCCCCGCGGCACAGGAGGAGGTGAGGGCATGAGCGCGATCTCCTCGACAGCTCCGACCCCGACCCCCGCTTCCGCCGGCTCCGGCGCCGAGGGCTCGCCGGTGACGCTCGCGGCGCAGATGTTCGGCGCCGACTTCCTCAAGCTGCGCAAGAAGCGCGGCACGCTGATCTGGGCGCTGGTGCTCGCGCTTGGCCCGGTGCTGATCTTCTTCCTGGTGGGGGCTATTCAGCACGCCTCCAACCCGCAGCAGTACGGACCGGCGGGTGGGGTGTCCAACTTCCACGACGGCCTGCGTGTGATCGCGCTCCTGTTCGGGCCGCTCGCGGCCCTGCTGATCGGCGTGGAGGCGGGCACGGGCGATGCTTCGGCCGGCGTCTTCCGGGACCTCGTCGTCACCGGACGCTCGCGTGTGGCGCTGTTCGCCTCGCGCGTCCCCGCGGCGCTGGCGATGTGCTTCGCCGTGGTGGGCGTCGCCTTCGCGGTGCTGCTGCTCGGCACCTTTGTGTTCGCCGGGGGCCTGCCCACGCCCGAAGGGTCGCTGATCCTCAACGGCCTTGGCTTCATGCTGCTGAGCACCGGGATGCTGTGCGCGGTGTCGGTGGGCTTCGCGGCACTGACCACCTCCAAGCCGGGGGCGATCATCGCCCTGATCGCGTGGCTGATCGTGGCCAGCCCGCTGCTCGCCAACATCGAATCGCTCGGCAGCGCCCGCAAGGGCCTGTTGAGCCAGGCGGTGTCGCACTTCAGCCCGATCCACCTTCCCGAAGGGGGCCATAACGCGAGCATCCCGATGTCGGGTGGGCTCGCCTCCATCGTGCTCCTCGCCTGGTTGGTTGTGTTCCTCGGCCTCGGCGCGTGGCGCACCCGCACGATGGACGCGTAGCTTTTCGCTCAGACCTTGCGATTCTCCGGCACCCACGACCCGTCGTCGTGGCGCACGAAGTCCTGGAAGAGGTTGGGCGCCTCGGCGAGCATGATGCGGGCGATTTTGTCGAACACGAGGCGCAGCTCCTCCTCGGCGCCTTCGGCCGTGCGCATCTCGATCACGTGGCGCAGGGTGCGGGCGTTGGCGCTCCACACAATGTCGGTCGAGAGGCCGATCGGCGCAAGGCGGCGCAGCGCCGAGGTGACCTCCTTCTTGACGTGGAACGGCACCCCCTGCCGATCGATCCCGAGCTCGGCGGCGGCGCTGACCTGGAACTCCTCCAGCTGCTCCACGATCGAGATCACCTGCTCGCGCACCGGCTCGAGCGCCGGCGGCACGCGGAAGCCGATGTCGGTGAGGCGCACGTAGCGCAGACTCTCCTGGCTGAAGGCCGAGCCGGCCCGGTGACGGACGAGCTCGTGGGTAAAGACGCGCGAGACGTTGCGCAGCGCAAACGAGTAGCTGGCGTGCTCCAACACGCTCCCGTGGCCGGAGCGCAGGATGTTGGCGAAGTACTCCTGCCGGTCAGTGCGGATCTTGGAGACGTTGGGGTTCAGCCCCGGCTCCCAGCTGCGGTAGCAGGCGCGCCCCCCGAACTCCAACAGCAGCTCGCCCGCGTTGATCCCCGCTTGTCGGCCAGAGTCCTCGCCCTCGCCCTCGCCCTTAGGCGCAGCGCCCTCGTCGAGGCGCCGCTGGAGCCACGACTCCCCGCCCACGTCCTGTAGGTATGCGCGCATTCCCTCGAAGTCGATCGACGGGCGGGCGATCAGGTACACGGCAGGAAGCGTCTCGTGCATCGGGCGAGCGATGGTAGGGCCTCGCTCGGACGATGGATATCCTCCCGGGCCATGTCCGCCGTCGCCGCCGAGCCCACCGACCCCGAGCTGGAGCAGGCCGCCTGGGACCTCGAGCCGCTGCTCGACGGCGACGGCGAGGCCGGCGTCGAGGGCAGGATGCAAGACGCGCTGACTCGCGCGCAGGGCTTCGCCGAGCGCTATGCGGGCAAGCTGGGCGAGCTGGACGGCGCGGGCCTTGCGCAGGCGATGCACGCGCTGGCGGAGATCTACGAGCTGGTCGGTCGCGCCGGGACCTACGCGGGACTGCGCTTCTCGACGGACACCGCCAGCCCGGCCAACGGGGCGCTGTTGCAGAAGGTGCAGGAGCGTGAGACGGCGATCGAGACGACGTTGCTGTTCTTCGAGCTGGAGTGGGCGGCGCTGCCACAGGAGCGCGCCGAGGAAGTGCTCGCCGACCCGGGTCTCGACTTCTGCCGCCACCACCTGCGCAATGTGCGCCGCTACCGCGAGCACCTGCTGAGCGAACCCGAGGAGAAGATCCTCGCCGAGAAGTCGCTTACCGGCGCGAGCGCATGGGCGCGGCTGTTCGAGGAGCTGACCTCCGCGATCGAGGTGGAGCTGCCGCACAGGGCCAGTCAGCCGACGGACGCCGGCGACTCCGCGGGGGATGGGGCTGGGGCCGGCCACACCGAGCGCGTCGCCCTCGACGTGGCGCTCAGCCGCCTGGCGCTGCCCGACCGCGAGGTGCGGCGCACCGCTGCCGAGGCGGTGACCGCGGCGCTCGCGCCCGGGCTGCGCACCCGTGCGTACGTGCTCAACACGCTGTTGGTGGACAAGTCGGTGGACGACCGCCTGCGCCGCTACCCCAACTGGCTGGCGGCGCGCAACCTCGCCAACGAGGCCAGCGACGAGTCGGTGGCGGCACTGATCGAGGCGGTACGCGGCCGCTACGAGCTGGCGCGCCGCTGGTACCGGCTGAAGGCGGAGCTGCTGGGGATCGCGCGCCTGGCCGACTACGACCGCATGGCGGCCGTGACGCAGGACGAGGTGCACTTCACCTACGCGCAGGCGCGCGAGCTGGTGCTCGACTGCTACGACTCCTTCTCCCCCGAGCTGGGGGGGCTTGCCGGACGCTTCTTCGCCGAGCGCTGGATCGACGCGCCCGTGCGCCCGGCCAAGCGTGGCGGCGCCTTCTGTGCCTCGGCGGTGCCCTCGGCGCACCCGTACGTGCTGCTCAACTACACCGCGCGCCGGCGTGACGTGCTGACGCTTGCGCACGAGCTCGGCCACGGGGTGCACTTCGCGCTGGCGGCGCGCCAGGGCATCTTCCACCAGGGCACGCCGCTGACGCTGGCGGAGACCGCCTCGGTGTTCGGCGAGACGGTCGTGTTCGGGCGGCTGCTGGCGCAGGACTCCACGCCGCAATCGCGCCTGGCGCTGCTCGCGGAGCACCTCGAGGACATCATCGCCACGGTGTTCCGCCAGGTCGCGATGAACCGCTTCGAGGAGCTCGTCCACACCGGTCGCCGCGAGCAGGGCGAGCTCTCGGTCGAGCGCATCGGCGAGCTGTGGGCGCAGAGCCAGGCGGAGCTGCTGGGGGACTCGGTGGAGATCACCGACGGGTATCGCAGCTGGTGGTCGTACATCCCCCACTTCATCAACACCCCCGGGTACGTCTACGCCTACGCCTACGGCCAGCTGCTGGCACTGTCGGTGTATGAGCGCTACGAGCAGCAGGGTCCGGACTTCGTGCCGCGCTACCTGGAGCTGCTCGCCGCGGGCGGCTCGCGCAGCCCCGAGGAGCTGGGGGAGATCGTCGGGGTGGACCTCACCGACCCGGGCTTCTGGGACGCGGGCCTCGACCTCGTGGAGCGCCAGCTGGAGCTGGCCGAAGCGGCCGCTCGGGCGGCATCCACCTAAGCCCCGCGTAACCAGCTGTCGATAGGTTGGTGTGATCGCTCGCGCGCTGCTCGCCCTCACCGTGACGTTGACGTTCGTGGTGGCCGCCACCATCGCGCCACCCCTCGCCGCCGCGCAACCGGCGCAGCCGCTGAACTACATGGCACTCGCCGAACAGGGGGAGCACCAGAGCGATGCGTGGCGCTCGGGGAGCTGGTACTGCGAGTACCTGCACTGCACCGGCGAATACCCGCTGCTGACGATCTGGGGCGATGTGCGGATGTTCGAAACGGTGGATGCGCTGGAGCTCGCCGCCCCCTCCCCGGCGCACCGCGCGCAGGTGGACCGCTTCGGGCACGCCTCCGAGCGCTACTGGAACTCCTACCTGAACGGGTACGCCCCCTACCCGGGCGATCGCTACCGCGGCGTGGAGGCGTGGTTCGACGACAATGGCTGGCTCGGCGTGGCGTTCGTGGACGCCTACAAAGCCACCGGTGAGCGCCGCTACCTGCGCGACGCGCAGCGCGCCTTCAACTTCGCCGCCACTCAGGGCTGGGACGCGGCGGGTGGCGGCGGCATGTGGTGGAACATCGACCACCCCTACCACGCCGGCGAGGCGCTGGCCTCCAACAGCCTGTTGGGGATGCTGCTGTATGGGATCGACCACAGCTCCTACCAACTGGCGGAGGTGCGCAAATTCATCGACTGGGGCAACGCGCACGACATCGGCTTCCACGGCCTCTACCTGAGCGGCGGCCCCGGCAGCACCGTGATCGACTACGTGGAGGGCCCGCTGATTTACGCGCAGTATCTGCTCTGCGAGGCGACCAGCGATCAGGCCTACTGTGCCCACTCCGCCACGCAGGCGCGCTCGATGACCGAAATCTACGGCGTCGAGTACAACTTCGCGCCGCTGTACGACTCGATCTTCATGGAGTGGATGATGGCCTACGGCAAGGCCGTCGGGGAGGACCACTGGCTGGAAGTGGCGCAGGTCAACGCCGCCGCTGCCGCCCACCACGCCACGATCGGAGACGGCCTGTGGCTCGGCAGCTGGTGGGGCGGCCCGATCAAGGACTCGCAGACGCTGCCCGGGATGTTCCGTACGATGGCGGGCACCACCAGCCTGTTCGCATGGCTGGCGTACTACTCCTGATTTCCCCGTTTAGCGGCGCCCCGTAGCGGGTAGGACGATGCCGTCGGACAGTTCGATGAAGGAGAATGATGGCTGGGGTGCCATCCGCTCGGCGCAGCAACGCGCCTGGGGCGGCAAGAGAGGGCCACGAGGACGCGGCGGTGAGCGCGAACGGCGCCGAACAGGCGCTGCTCGAGGATCTGCGCAGCGCGCTGCGGGCCGTCCGCGAAGGAGACTTCTCGGCGCGACTCTCCACCCGCCGCCGCGGCCTGCTCGGCGAGATCGCGGCGGAGTTCAACGAGCTGGCGGCCACCAACCAGCGGATGGCCAAGGAGCTCGTGCGCGTCGGGCGCATCATCGGCCGCGAGGGGCGCATGACCGAGCGCGCGGCGCTCGCCGACGCCAGTGGCGAGTGGCAGACGAGCATCGACTCCGTCAACGCGCTGATCGACGATCTCGTGCGGCCGACAACCGAGGTCGCGCGCGTGATCATGGCCGTCGCTGAGGGCGACCTCTCGCAGAAGATCGCGCTGAAGATCGAGGGCCAGCCGGTGAAGGGCGAGTTCCTGCGGATCGGCACCACGGTCAACACGATGGTCGATCAGCTCTCCTCCTTCGCGGACGAGGTGACGCGCGTGGCACGCGAGGTCGGCACCGAGGGCAAGCTCGGCGGGCAGGCCGAGGTGAAGGGCGTGTCGGGCACCTGGAAGGACCTGACCGACTCCGTCAACCGGATGGCCTCCAACCTGACCGATCAGGTGCGCAACATCGCGCAGGTGACGACAGCGGTGGCGCAGGGCGACCTCTCCCAGCAGATCACCGTCGACGTGAAGGGCGAGATTCTGGAGCTGAAGAACACGATCAACACGATGGTCGATCAGCTCTCCTCGTTCGCGGACGAGGTGACGCGCGTGGCGCGCGAGGTCGGCACCGAGGGCAAGCTCGGCGGCCAGGCCGAGGTGCAGGGTGTGTCGGGCACCTGGCGCGGGCTGACCGAGAGCGTGAACTTCATGGCCTCCAACCTGACCGATCAGGTGCGCAACGTCGCGCAGGTGACGACGGCGGTGGCGCAGGGCGATCTCTCGCAGAAGATCACCGTCGATGTGAAGGGCGAGATTTTGGAGCTGAAGAACACGATCAACGTGATGGTCGATCAGCTCTCCTCGTTCGCGGACGAGGTGACGCGTGTGGCGCGCGAGGTCGGCACCGAGGGCAAGCTCGGCGGCCAGGCCAAGGTCGAAGGCGTCTCGGGCACGTGGCGGGGACTGACCGAGAACGTCAACCAGCTGGCGGGCAACCTCACCACGCAGGTGCGCGCGATCGCCGAGGTCTCCACGGCGGTGACGCAGGGCGACCTGACGCGCACGATCGCCGTCGAGGCGCAGGGCGAGGTGGCGGAGCTGAAGGACAACATCAACCAGATGATCGCCAACCTCAGGGACACCACCAAGCGCAACGAGGAGCAGGACTGGCTGAAGACCAACCTCGCCCGCATCTCCGGGCTGATGCAGGGCCAGCGCGAGCTGCGCACCGTCACGCAGGTGATCATGTCCGAGCTGACCCCGACCGTCTCCGCGCAGCACGGCGCCTTCTTCCTGGCGGAGCCGGTACCGGACGGCGACGGCTCAAAGACGCGTCTGCGCCTGATTGCGAGCTACGGCTACCAGCAGCGCAAGAGCATCTCCAACACCTTCGATCTGGGCGAGGGCCTCGTCGGGCAGGCGGCGGTCGAGCGCAAGAGCATCCTCATCACCGAGGCGCCCGCCGATTACATCTCGATCACCTCGGGCCTCGGCTCGGCGGCCCCGGCGAGCATCATCGTGATGCCGATCCTGTTCGAGGAACAGGTGCTCGGGGTGATCGAGCTGGCCTCGCTGCAGACCTACAGCGAGAGCCACCGCACGTTCCTCGAGCAGTTGATGGAGACGCTCGGCGTGGTGCTCAACACGATCATGGCCAACATGCGCACCGAGGAGCTGCTGCAGCAGTCGCAGTCGCTCACCCAGGAGCTACAGACCCAATCCGAGGAGCTCCAGCAGCGCCAGGAGGAGCTCAAACGCTCCAACGCCGAGCTCGAGCAGCAGGCGCAGTCGCTGAAGGCCTCGGAGGAGCTGCTGCAATCCCAGCAGGACAAGCTGCAGGGCGCCAACGAGGAGCTCCAGGAGAAGGCGGCGCTGCTGGAGGACCGCAACCTCGACATCGAGACCAAGAACCGCGAGATCGAGCTGGCGCGGCTCGGCCTGGAGGAGAAGGCCGCGCAGCTCGCGCTCTCCTCCAAGTACAAGTCGGAGTTCCTCGCCAACATGTCACACGAGCTGCGCACCCCGCTCAACAGCCTGCTGATCCTCTCCAAGCTGCTGCTGGAGAACGAGCACGGCAACCTCAGCGCGAAGCAGCTGGAGTTCACGCGCACGATCTACACCGCCGGCGCCGACCTGCTGCAGCTGATCAGCGACATCCTCGACCTCTCGAAGATTGAAGCGGGCAAGATGGAAATCCTGCCCGATCTGGTGAGCGTGGCCGACGTGCAGGCGTACGTCACCAGCACGTTCGACCCGATCGCCGCCGACAAAGGGCTGCGCTTTACGATCGATGCCGACCCCGCGCTGTCGGCGACGATCGTCACCGACGAGCAGCGCTTGGAGCAGGTGCTGCGGAACCTGCTCTCCAATGCCTTCAAGTTCACCGAGGAGGGCGGGGTGACGCTAAGCGTCGAGCGCCGCCCCGGCGGGCGGATCGCGTTCGCGGTGGCCGACACCGGCGTCGGCATTCCCCCGGACAAGCTGCAGGTGATCTTCGAGGCATTCCAGCAGGCGGATGGTACGACCAGCCGCAAGTACGGCGGCACCGGCCTCGGCCTCTCGATCAGCCGCGAGCTGGCGCGCGCCCTCGGGGGTGAGATCGAAGTGTCCAGCACCGTCGGGGAGGGCACGATCTTCACGTTCGTGCTGCCGCTCAGCTACCCGCGGCCGATGGCGCACACGCTCGACCCGCGCCCGGGGGATGCGGGAACCCTCACGCCCACCGCCCCGGCGTCCAGCGGCGATTCTGCCCCCATCGCGCCTGCGCTCAGTGGCGATTCTGCATCCGCTGCGCCGGCGTATCCCTCAACGCTCAACGGCGGCGTGGACCTGCTTGCGCCGCAGGAGGAGGGGAGCGCGGCGGACGCTACGGGCGCGAGCGCCGCGGCGGCGACGGTCGAGCACACCGGCAGGAAGGTGCTGATCGTAGACGACGACGTGCGCAACCTGTTCGCGCTCGCGAGCCTGCTGGAGGACCGCGGCATGGAGGTTGTGTTCGGTGAGACCGGCACGGAGGCGCTCGCGACGCTGGAGCGCCATCCCGACGTGGACATCGTCCTGATGGACATCATGATGCCGGGGATGGACGGCAACGAGACGATCGCCGCGATCCGCCAGACGCGCGGCCTGCACGAGCTGCCGATCATCGCCGTCACGGCGAAGGCGATGGAGGGCGATCGTAAGCGCAGCCTCTCCGCGGGCGCCTCCGACTACATCACCAAGCCGGTCGAGCCCGAGCGGCTGCTGTCGCTGATCGGCACGTGGCTGAGGCCATGACCTCGGGAGCGGGCGCCGGCGCCAAGCAGCCGCTCGTGCCCGCGCCTCCTGCCGAGGGGTCCCAGGCGCAGACGCCCCCTGCCGAGGAGTCCCAGCCGGCCGCGCAGAGTCCCCCTGCTGAGGGGTGCCGGCCGGCCGTGCCCGCGCAGGCTGGACGCGAGTCACCACCCGAGCCGGGGGCGACGGGAGCGAGCATTCTGCTGGTGGACGACGACGAGCGCAGCCTGCGTACGCTGTGCGCCGTGCTGGAGCCGCTCGGGCAGCGGATGGTGAGCGCGAGCAGCGGCGAGGAGGCGCTGCGGCAGCTGCTGCGCGAGGAGTTCGCCGTGATCCTGCTCGATGTGCGGATGCCGGGGCTGGACGGGCTGCAGACCGCCTCCTACATCAACGCACGCGCCCGTACACGCCACGTCCCGGTGATCTTCCTCACCGCCCATGCGGAGGATGTCGAGCAGGTCTTCCGCGCGTACGCCGCTGGCGCCGTCGACTACGTCGTCAAGCCCTTCGACCCGGATGTGCTGCGCAGCAAGGTGGCGGTGTTCGTCGAACTGCAGCGCGAGCGCGGCGAGCGCGTGCGCGAGGCACGTGCTCGGGCCGAAGCCGAGGCGATCGCCAGCACGCTGCAGCGCCATCTGCTGCCCGATCGGCTACCCGAGGTGCCGGCCCTGGCGATGGCCGCGCGCTACCGGCCCAGTGAGCGTGTCGCGCAGGTCGGGGGGGATTGGTACGACGCGATCACGCTGCCGGGCGGGGGTATCGGCTTGGTGATCGGCGACGTTGTTGGGCACGGCGTGCACGCGGCGACATTGATGGGGGAACTGCGCGCCGCGCTGCGCGCGTATGCGGTGAGCGAGCCGCACTCGCCCGCCGCCGTGCTCACCTCGTTGAACGCGCTCGTCGCCAGCACGCACAGTGCGCAGATGGTGGCGACGCTGCTGTACATGGTGGTGGACGAGGATGGCGCCCAGGTGCGCTTCGCGAGCGCCGGCCATCTGCCGCCCTTGGTGATGAGCGCCGACGGCGAGACGCGCTTCCTGGAGTACCGCCATGATCCCCCGCTGGGCGCCGAGGAAGGCACCGACTTCGGCGAGTGGGAGGGCGAGCTGGAGACGGGCAGCACCGTGCTGCTGTACACCGACGGGCTGGTGGAGCGTCGCGGCGAGGCGATCGACGTGGGGCTGGAGCGCCTGCGTGAGGCGCTCGGCGCCGGGCCGGCCGACCTCGAGCGGCTCTGCTCGTACGTGCTCGAACGCGCGGTCGGGAGTGGGGACGCGCAGGACGACATCGCGCTGCTGGCGGTGCGGTTGGTGGCGGAGTAGGCCGCCACCCGTGTCGGCGGAGCAGCCCGGATCCAGCCTCAGAGCAGCCCCAGCCCGCTGCCCACGTGGCGCACGAGGTCGAACAGCGGCTGCGGGAGGATCCCGAAGAAGAGCGTGGCGGCGCCCGCGAGGACCGCGACGAAGACGACCTCCGGCTGGGTGCCCACGGGGCGGATTGGTGGGGTCTCGGCGTCGAGCTCCGAGGAGCCGCCGGCGATCGCCGGCAGCGGCCCCGCGGGGTCTGGGGGATACCGGTGGCCGCGCTCTCATCCGGGGAGGGCGCCTCGCGCATCCACATCGCGGCGATCACCGGCAGGTAGTAGCCGAGCGAGATCATCGAGCCGACCACGATCACGATCCCCAGCCATGTGTAGCCGCCGGAGACGGCCGCGTCGATCAGGTAGAACTTCCCCATGAAGCCCGCGGTGGCGGGGATCCCGGCGAGGCCGAACATCGCGAGCGTCATCGGCCACGCGAGCCACGGCTGCTCGCGGCCGAGGCCCGCCATCGCGCGGGTGCTGTCGCCGAGGTCGGTGGTGCGCTCGCGGGCGATGATCACCGCGAACGCGGCCATGTTCATGAACAGGTAGACGGCGAGGTAGAAGACGGTGGCGCGCACGCCCAGTTGGGTGGCGACGACGACGCCGGCGAGCATGTAGCCGGCCTGTGCGACGGAGGAGTAGGCGAGCATCCGCTTCAGCGAGGACTGCCCGAGCGCGCCGACGTTGCCGACGACGATCGTGATCGCCGCGAGCGCCGCGACGGCCGGGCCCCAACTGCTATGGGCTTCGATCAACGCGACGTCGAAGAAGCGCAGGAAGACGCCGAGCGCGGCGGCCTTTGTGGCGACCGCCATGAACGCCGTGACCGGCGTCGGCGCGCCCTCGTAGACGTCGGGCGTCCACTGGTGGAAGGGGGCGACCGAGGCCTTGAAGGCGAGGCCGGCGACCGACAGCGCGATGCCGGTCAGCAGCAGCACGTTGGTGGCGAGGCCGTTGCTGGTGATCGCCGCGGCGATCGCGCCGAAGTCGGTGGCGCCGGTGGCGCCGTAGATCAGCGCGATCCCGTACAGCAGCGTCGCCGAGCCGACGGAGCCGATGATCAGGTACTTCAGCCCCGACTCCAGCGAGTGCTCGCGTTTCATTTCGGTCGCGCACAGCACGTACAGCGGGATCGACAGCAGCTCCAGGCCGATGAACAGCGCAACGGTGTTCTGCGCCGCCGCCAGCAGCGACATCCCCGCGATCGAGGTCAGCAGCAGCGCGTGAAACTCGCCGTGGCCGGCTTCTTTGGAGGCGAGCGAGCGCCACGCCAGCAGCACGGTCGCGGCGCCGCCGGCGACCAGGATCAGGTTGAGCATCAGCGCGAGGTCGTCGATCCGCAGCGCCCCGGAGAGGATCGACTTCCCTTCATTCCATTGCCAGATCGTCAGGCCCGCCGCCGCCCCGAGTGCGACGAGCGCCAAAGCGGGGACCAGCTGCCCGCGCACGCGCCGGGAGCGCAGCAGGCCGACGAGTAGCACCACCGCGGCGCCGCCGAGCAGCGCGATGAGCGGCGAGAGCCCGGCGAAGTTGACGGGCGGGCCTTTGAGGTGGGCGGTGGCAAGCAGGGTCACGGCACGGTGCTCGCGATGGCGGAGGAGTTCGAGCGTTGTGCGGCCTGAGCAGAGGCCACCGAGGCCTTGACTGACCCTTCGCTGCGCTGAAGCGCCAGTTGCGGGTAGACGGCGAAGAAGAGGATCACGGCGACCAGCGGCACCAGCACGGCGGAGTCGAACAGGGAGATCTCACGGGAGTCGACACCGTCGCGCACGCGGTTGTGCATCGCGCGGATGAACAGGCGCAGCGCGTATACGCTCGCCATCACCACGCCGCTGAAGGCGATTACGGCGATCGCGAGCTTCGCTTTGAAGACGCCGAGCAGGATCAAAAACTCACCGACGAAGTTGGCCGAGCCGGGCATCGCCAGTGTGGCGAACGCGACGATCAGGAAGAGCGTGGCGAGCACCGGCGCGCGGAACGCTAGGCCGCCGAGGTCGCGGAGGTCCTCCGAGCCCCCGGCGCGCGCGGCGAGCAGGGCGATGATGAAGAACAGCGGCGCTACGACGAGGCCGTGGTTGACCATCTGCAGTAGCGCGCCCTGGGCGCCCTGGGGGTTCAGCGCGAAGATCCCGAGCGTGATGAAGCCGAGCTGCGCCACCGAGGAGAAGCCGGCGATCAGGCGTACGTCGGTCTGCGTGAAGGCCATCACCGAGCCGTACAGAATCGACGCGAGCGCGATCAGCAACATCAGCGTTTGGAAGTGCACGGCGGCGCGCGGGAACAGCGGCAGCGCGATCGCCAGGAAGCCGTAGGCGCCGACCTTGGAGAGCACCCCGGAGAAGACCATCAGCACCTCGATCGGCATCGCGCGGTAGCCGTCTGGCATCCAGCCGTGCAGCGGGAAGGCGGGCATCTTCACGAGGAAGGCGGCGGCGAAGCAGAGGAAGATCCACTCCTGCGATCCCGTGCTGAGCGGCAGCGCGTGCATCGAGGAGAGCACGAACGTCAGCGGCGTGCCGTGCTGTTCAGAGGTCAGCACGCCGGCGGCGATCGCCGCGGCCAGCATCAGCAGCGAGCCGATGAGCGTGTAGATCACGAGCTTGATCGTCGCTTTCACGCGATCCGGCCGCTCACCCGCCTGACCCTTGTCCGCCTTCCCACCCGCCCGGCCTGTCGCCGCCGTCGAGGGCTGCCAGTCGATCCCGATCAGGAAGTAGAAGGGGATCAGCATCAGGTCGAAGAAGGCGACGAACAGCGCGAGGTCCTGCGCGAGGAACGCCCCCAGCACGGCGGACTCGGCGAGCGTGAAGAGGAAGAAGAAGAGCGCCGGACGCTCCGGTTTCAGGGCGCCCTTGCGCACATTCAGCGAGAGGATCGAGGCCGCGAACAGCAGCGTGGTCAACCCCACGAGAAAGACATTGAGGCCGCTGATGCCGAGCTTGTAGTGGATGCCGAGCGCCGCGATCCACACCACGTCGGTGACGTGTTGCAGGCCGGCGCCCGAGTGGTAGTCGGCGATGTAGCCGATCGCCAGGCCGAGCGCGGCGAGCGAGCCGAGCAGGGCGACGCGGGCCGGCGCGCGCTCGTCGGCGCGCGAGAGCAGCGCCCCCACCACGCCGGAGGCGAGTGGGAGCCAGAGGAGGATCGAGAGCGCTGGCATCAGGACTGGAGCAAGAAGTAGAGGCCGACAGCGCCGACGCCGAGCAGCAGCAGCGCGGCGTAGTAGCGCAGGAAGCCGCTCTGCACGGCGCGCACCGCGGCCGAGCCGGCGCGCACGACGCCGGTGGTGCCGCCGATCAGCGTGCCGTCGACGAACACGCGCTCGAAGGTGCCGCGTGCCCAGCTCCCGGCTGCGGCGGCGGGGCGCACGACCAGCAGGTCGATCGCCTCGTCGAAGTACCACTTGTGCCACAACAGCTCGTACACGGCACCGAACCGCTCGCGCGCGCGGACGGCGATCGCCGGCTCCTTGACCCAGATGCGGTAGGCGATCGCGATCCCGGTGAGGCCGAGCACCGTGCCGAGGCACAGCCCGAAGATCAACAGACCGTCGCGGGTGTGGGGTTCGTACAGCGGCGAGGTGGCGAACGTGGGCCGCAGGAAGTTGACGATCACGTCATCCACGCCCGGGACCTGCACCAGCCCGGCGCCGATCGCGCCGACCGCGAGCACGGACATCGCCACGCGCATCGGCAGCGCGCGCTCGGCGATCGTGTGGTGGGGGCCGGGGAAGCCGACGTCGGTGTCCTCGACTTCGCCGTTGGCTGGGTTGGTGGGCACCTCGGCGTGGTGGAGGTGCCCCCCTTCCAGCTCGCGCGCCTCGGCGACGGGGTCGCCGTAGAAGGCGCGGAAGATCATGCGGAAGGTGTAGATCGCGGTGAGGAAGGCGCCGAGGTAGCCCATCGCGTACAGCACCCAGTGCCAGCCGCCGCGCTCGGCGGTGACGAGCAGGATCTCGTCCTTGGAGAAGAAGCCGGAGAAGGGAGGGATGCCGGACAGGGCGAGTCCGCCGATCACGAAGCAGGCGAACGTGAACGGCAGCGCCTTGCGGAAGCCGCCCATCTTCTCCAGCGACTGCTCGCCGGACATCGCGCCGATGATCGAGCCGGCGCCCATGAACAGCAGCGCCTTGAAGAAGGCGTGGGTCATCAGGTGGAACATCCCGGCGGCGTAGGCGCCGACGGAGACGCCCATGATCATGTAGCCGATCTGCGACATCGTGGAGTAGGCGATCACGCGCTTTATATCTGTCTGGACAAGTGCAATCGTGCCGGCTATGAGAAGCGTCAGCGCGCCGATGATGGCGCCGGTGTCCTGCGCGGCGGGGGCGAGTTCGAACAGCGTGTGCATGCGCGCGATCAGGTACACGCCGGCGGTGACCATCGTCGCGGCGTGGATCAGCGCGGAGACGGGGGTGGGGCCCTCCATCGCGTCGGGCAGCCAGGTGTGCAGCGGGATCTGTGCAGACTTGGCGGCGGCGCCGACGAGCAGCAGCAGGCAGCCGGCGGTGATGTCGGCTTCGCCGGAGTGGAACACGTGGGGCGCGGCCGCGAACACCTTCGTGAATTCCAGGGTGCCGGTGTGCTTGAAGATGAAGTAGGTGCCGAGCACCAGCCCGACGTCGCCGACCACGTTGATCACGAACGCCTTGATCCCCGCCCGCGTGGCGGTCGTGCGCCGGTACCAGAAGGAGATCAGCAGGTAGGAGGCGGCGCCGACGAACGCCCAGCCGACGATCAGCAGCAGGAAGTTGCCGGCGAGCACAAGCAGCAGCATCGAGAAGACAAAGAAGTTGAGATACGCGAAGTAGCGCGCGAAGCCACGGTCCTCCTCCAGGTAGGAGACCGAGTAGAGGTGGATCATCGTCGAGATCCCGGTGACGACCAGAATCATGTAGACCGACAGCGGGTCGACGAGGATCGAGACGTGAGCGTCGATCCCCACGGTCACCGCGTAGTTCCACAGCGAGGAGTTCAGCTCACGGCCGGAGGGGGCATGGCCCTGCAGCTTGATCAAGGCTCCGAGCGAGGCGAGGAACGCCAGGCCGATCGCGGCGGTGCCGATCCACCCGGCGACGCGGCCCGGCAGCACACGGAAGCCGAAGCCGATAATCAGCGTCCCGAGCAGCGGGAACAGCAGAACCAGCCAGCCGAACATGGTTGCGCTCATCCCTGCAGCTCCCGCATCTCATCGACGTCGATCGGCAACCGACGCCGGTAGATCGCGACGATCATCCCGAGACCGATGCAGACCTCGCAGGCGGCGACCGTCATCACGATCAGCGCGAGGATCTGCCCGTCGCCATTGCCCCACATGCGCGCGAACGCGATCAGTGAGAGGTTGGCGCCGTTGAGCATCAACTCCAGGCAGAGCAGCACCACAAGCGGGTTGCGCCGCACGATCACGCCGACGGCGCCGAGCGCGAAGATGATCGCCGAGACGGCGAGATACCAGGCGATGCTCATCAGCTGCCCTCGTCCTCGGAGTCCTGCTCGTCACCCTGCTCGGGGGCACCGACGGCGACGGGCGTGCGACGGCCGCTGGCGGGCCCTTTGCTTCCTCTTCCGCGCCGCCCGAGTGCGCAGCCGCAAACTCAAGCCCGGTGACCCCCTCGGCCATCGTGCCGGTGCCCTGGGGGCGAAGCAGCTCAAGCGGGGCGAACTCGCGCTCTTC
>CAVYWG010000017.1:0-264284 GCA_963772075.1 uncultured Solirubrobacterales bacterium
CCAATTGAGCTGCTGAGATCTCCCGTGCCACCAACGAACCGACCGACATCACCAAATCGCCCGTGTCGTCGATCGCCACAAGGGAGAACGAGTCCTCACCCCCAGACCCATTCTCACCCCCGCCGTTTGCGGTCCTGGCGATACCGACGCGCAAATGCGATGCCCCCACGACGCCCAGGCGCATGCCACCCCAGGCAAACGGCAGCCGCACTCCCGCCTCACGATCCCGGCCGGCTGCGACTCCCTCACCGTCCAGCGCCGTCAACACCAACGCGTGCAGCGCGCTATCGAGCAGCGCGGGATGCACACCGTATCCGACCGGCCGCCGCTCCTCATCCAACGCAACCTCTGCGAATACTTCCTCGCCACGCCGCCACACGCCACGTAGACCCTGAAAGGCAGGCCCGTACTCCAACCCCAGATCGCGCAAACGTTCATACGCCCCGTCGATCGAAAGCGGCGAGGTGCCCGCCGGTGGCCAGGACCCGGCAAGCTCCCCGGCCCGGGCATCCGCCGGGCCCCATTCGCCCATACGCTGCCGACCCGACTCGCCAGCGTCTTCGGCTCCGACCGGAGCATCGTAGAGAGCTAGCACGCCACTCGCATGTCGCGTCCACGCCTGCGGGCCGTGTAGACCATCTTCCACACCACTGCCCACCTCGGCGCCAGCCTTGTCGGCGCGCGAGTACATGCGCATCGTGCACTCCCCATCCTCACCGGGCTGCCCCACAACGACCTGCACCTGCACCCCAGCCCCCTCCTCCAATCTCAATGGCGCCTCCAAGGTCAATTCGCGCACAACGGGGCATCCAACCTGCCCGCCAACGTGCAACGCGAGCTCCACGAATGCCGTCCCCGGCAACAACACCGCGCCCAACACCACATGGTCGGCCAGCCACGGGTGGCTCTCGAGCGAAAGACGACCCGTGAATACGCTCCCCTCTCCCCCCGCGAGCCCAACCGCAGCACCCAACAACGGATGCCCCGCCGAGGACAACCCCGCCGCAGCGACATCACCCACACCCCCACCCGACTCAAGCCAAAACCGCTCCCGCTGAAACGCATACGACGGCAACCCCACACGCACAGCACCCAAACCCCCAAACACACCCACCCAATCCACATCCACACCCGCCACCCACAACTCCCCAACCGACCTCAACAGCGACTCCCGCTCCCCCTCACCACGCAACCCCGCCGCGAACACCGGACGCGGACCCACACCACCGTCCCCACCAACGGCCGCGTCCCCAACCCCCGCTACCGCGGCCACCTCGCCAGCCACGGCTCCAGCCGCGCCCATACCCTCGACACACTCCTGGGCCATCGCGCACAACACGCCTCCCGGCCCGAGCTCCAAAAACCCACCTACCCCCTGCCCACACAACCACCGCACCCCACCCATGAACCGCACCGGCTCACGCACATGCCGCACCCAATAACCCACCGAGCACAGCTGATCCTCGGACGCCAACCCACCAGTCACATTCGACACAATCGGAATACGAGGCCGCCCAAACGACAAACCACCAACCACCTCACCAAACTCCTCCAACACACCATCCATCCGCGGCGAATGAAACGCATCGCTCACCCGCAGCCGCTTCACCCTCACCCCACGACCACTCCACACCTCACCCAACTCGACGACGACGTCCTCATCGCCCGACACCACCACCGACTCAGGCCCATTCACACCCGCCACCGACACCCTACCCTCCAACCCCACCAACGACCCCAACACCTCCTCCTCCGACAACGCCACCGCCAACATCGCCCCCGACCCCGGCACACCACCCATCAACCGACCACGAGCCGCCACCAACACACACGCATCCTCAAGCGAAAACACCCCCGCCACACAAGCCGCCACCACCTCACCCACCGAATGACCCAACAAAAAGGCAGGCCGCACACCCCAACTCTCCACCAACCGAAACAACGCGACCTCCAGCGCAAACAACCCAGGCTGCGCGAACGCCGTCTCATCCAACGACTCCGTGACCGACCCACCCCCAAACACCACCTCACGCAACGAACACCCCACCAACCCATCCAACACACCACACACCCCATCAAACGCCTCCCGAAACACCCCAAACGACTCATACAACTCTCGTCCCATCCCTGCCCATTGCGAGCCTTGGCCGGGGAACAGGAACACCACACCACCCGCCATCCCCCTGGCCCCAGCGCCGCCGGCTCCAGCACCGCCGCTGGCTTGCAGCACGCTGGGGGCGGACCTACCCTCCTGCAGCGCTCTCAGCCCCTCGAGCAGCTCCTCACGACCCGATCCCAGCAGCACCGCGCGGTCCTCGAATACCGGTCGCGCAGCCAACGAGAACCCAACGTTCACACCATCAAGCTCCGGGCTCGCGCCCACCCACTCCCCCAGCCGCCCAGCCTGACCCTGCAAACCATCCACCCCACGACCCGAGAGCACCCACGCCAGCACCCCACCAGCCACACCCACACCACCGGCCACACCCACACCAGCAGCCACATCGCTCTCGACCCCCCCGACACCGAGAGACCCAGAAGACCCACCCACAGCCGCCTCATCACCATCATCGGCCACCACACCATCGGCCACCACACCACCCCCAGCTGACGCTCGGCCCCCAGCGCCAGCGGCGCTCCCAGCCACCGGTTCGACAGCCGGAGCCTCCTCGAGGATCACGTGCGCATTCGTGCCGCTGATCCCGAACGAAGAGACCCCCGCGCGGCGAGGTCGCCCGTTTGATAGCCAGGGCTGCTCTTCGGTCAGCAACTCGACATCGCCGCTACCCCAATCGACGTGCTGCGTCGGAGCGTCCACATGCAGCGTCTTGGGCAGCACCCCATGCTCCATCGCCTTGACCATCTTGATCACACCAGCAACACCCGCCGCTGCCTGCGCGTGACCGATGTTCGACTTAATCGACCCCAGCCACAACGGATGACCCTCCACGCGACCCTGCCCATACGTCGCTAACAACGCCTGCGCCTCAATCGGATCACCCAACGTCGTACCCGTCCCATGCCCCTCCACAACATCCACATCCCCAACCGAGAGCCCCGCATTCGCCAACGCCCGCCCAATCACCCGCTGCTGAGAAGGCCCATTCGGCGCCGTCAACCCATTACTCGCACCATCCTGGTTCACCGCGCTACCACGCACCACCGCCAACACCCGACGCCCACCACGAACCGCATCCGAAAGACGCTCCAACACCAACACACCCACACCCTCACCAAACCCAGCCCCATCCGCCGCATCCGCAAACGACTTACAACGACCATCAACCGCCAACCCACGCTGACGCGAGAACTCCACGAACACCGCTGGCGTAGTCACGACTGTCACGCCGCTGGCCAACGCCATCGAGCACTCCCCCGACCGCACCGCCGCACACGCCAAATGCAACGCCACCAGCGACGACGAGCAAGCCGTATCGACCGTCACCGCCGGACCCTCCAACCCCAACACATACGCCACCCGACCCGACGCCACACTATCCGATACGCCCGTGCCCAAATAACCCTCCAAGTCTGCTGGGACCCCGCGCGATGAAGGCAAATAGTCGCTGTGCATCATGCCTGCATATACACCCGTCTGGCTGCCACGCAGAGTACCCGGGTCGATGCCCGCGTCTTCGAAGGCCTCCCAACATGCTTCCAATAGCAAGCGTTGCTGGGGGTCCATCGCCAGCGCCTCGCGCGGGCTGATCCCGAAGAATCGCGCGTCGAACTCTGCCGCATCGCGCAGGAACCCGCCGTCGCGCCCGTAGCTGGTGCCTGGGTGGTCGGGGTCGGGATCGTAAAGCCCGTCCAGGTCCCAGCCGCGGTCGGCTGGGAACCCGCCGATCGCGTCCCCGCTACCAGCGACCAGTTCCCACAAGCCCTCTGGTGAGGCCACACCACCCGGGTAACGACAGCTCATACCCACGATCGCGATGGGCTCATCGACTGGTCTGCTACCCGATACCCCGACCGACAATCGACGCTCAACAGCACCCACCACCTCACCCAACATGAACCCAGCGACCGCCGTGGAATTAGGATAATCGAATACCAAGGTCGCCGGCAGGCGCAACCCTGTGACTGTGCTCAGCCGGTTGCGGAGTTCGACGGCCGTCAACGAATCGAACCCGAGGTCCTTGAACGCATGCTGCGGATCCACCGCCTGCGGCGATGCGTGCCCCAGCACAGCCGCGACCTCTTCCCGCACCAACTCCAACACCACACCCTCGCGCTCACCCTCCGGCACACCAGCCAACCGCCGCGCCAAAGACCCACCCACACCAGCCCGCCGAAGAGGAACACGTACCAACCCACGCAACATCGCGGGCAACGCACCCACCCTCGCGAACGAACGCAGCGCCGCGACATCCAAGCGCACAGCGACAACCTGCGAGGAACCCACACCCCCCGCGTAGTCGAACAACTCCAACCCTTCCTCGTTCGAAAGCGGCAAAATGCCCTGGCGGCCGATCCTCGACACACCCCCTTCACCCAACCCACCCGTCAACCCACTCACTTGAGCCCACAACCCCCACGCAATCGAGACCCCAGCCAGCCCCCGCGCACGACGGTAGGACGCCAACCCATCCAAAAACGCGTTCGCGGCGGCATAATTCCCCTGCCCCGGCGAACCCAACACACCCGCAGCCGACGAAAACAACACAAACGCATCCAACCCCATACCCTCGGTCAACTCATGCAGATGCCACGCCGCATCGACCTTCGGAGCAAACACGCCATCAAAACGCTCAAGCGAAAGCGAACCGATCACACCGTCATCAAGCGCGCCAGCGGCATGCACCACCCCACCCAACGGAAACTCCTCAGGCACCCGCCCAAGCAACCCCTCAACCTGCGCACGATCGCCCACATCGCATTCGACCACAACAACCCGCGCACCAAGCCCCTCCAGCTCAGCTACCAACTCCGCAGCCCCCGCCGCACCCAACCCCCGCCGACTCGCCAACACCACACACCGGACCCCACATACCTCCACCAAATGCCGCGCAGCCAACCCACCCAAAACACCCGTACCGCCCGTCACCAACACCGACCGTCCAGGATCGAAAACAAAACCCGAACCGACCTCACCCTCCCCACCACCAGCCCCCTCAACCACACCCACCAAACGCGGTACGAGCACGACACCGTCACGTAGAGCTACCTGTGGCTCCTCCTCGCTACCCAGCACACCGCGCAACGCCTCCCACGAAGCCCGCTCCCCATCGATATCGACCAACACAATCCTCCCAGGGCTCTCCGACTGCGCCGACCGCACAAGCCCCCACACCCCCGCCCCAGCCAAATCACGCACACCCTCCTCAGACCCAGCCGACACAGCACCACGCGTCAACACGACCAGCCGCAACCCCGAGAACCGCTCATCAGCCAGCCAACCCTGCAACACACCCAACACCCGACCAAGCACCCCACGCGCCACTCCAGGCACACCACCAACACCCTCCACACACTCCGCGCCCTGGCCACCAACGTCCCCCACCAACCCGCTCTCACCCTCACCCGACACGTCCAGCAGCACGACTCGCCCCAAACCCTCCCGCTCGGACTCCACACCCTCCAACGCCACACCCAAACCATCAAGATCCGCAAACACATCCGCCGGCACCCCCACATCAGCAAGAGCCCCAACAACCCCCGACCCCGGCCGACCCAACACCGCGCAACCATCCACACCGACACCCAGACCCCCAGCCCCAGCCCCAGCGGGTACCTCGCCCACAGACACCCAATCCAACCCGAACAACGACTGCCGCGACGAACTACCAACCTCAGCGAGCTGCTCCGCCGAGACCTCACGCGTCGCCAACGAATCAACAGAAACCACCAGCCCACCCGCATCATCAACCGCCACCAAAGAGAACGCCCCCCAACCCGCCGGACTCTCACCACCACCATCCCCGACTCGCGTCAAACCCACCCGCAACCGCGACGCACCACTAGCCCGCACGCACACCTCACTCCAAGAAAACGGCAACCGAGTACCGCCCCCTCCACCGACATAACCACCCTCCGACAACCCCACAATCGACGCATGAAGCGCACTATCGAGCAGCGCCGGATGCACACCAAACGAACCGGCCTGCGCGACCTCATCATCACCCAAGACGACCTCCGCAAAGACCTCATCACCACGCCGCCACACTCCCTGCAAACCCCGAAACGCACGACCGTACTCAACCCCAGCATCCGCAAACCGCTCGTACACATCATCAATCACAACAGGATGCGCGCCCGACGGCGGCCACGCACCCGCCAACTCCAGCGCCCGCGCATCCACCACACCCCACCCACCCCCATCAACCCCCGAACCACCCTCCCTACCCGCCAACTCCTCAACCGCAACGACACCACTCGCATGACACACCCAACCCCCCTCACTACCCAACCCATCCAACACAGAACCCATCACACCACTCGCACGCGAATACACATCCACCGACCGCTCACCCAACTCCCCCGGCTCCCCCACAACGACCTGCACCTGCACCCCACCCCCACCCAACACCAACGGAGCCCGCAACACCAACTCCCGCACCACCGGACACCCAACCTCCCCACCCGCATACAACACAAGCTCCACAAACGCAGTACCCGGCAACAACACCACCCCAAACACCACATGATCAGCCAACCACGGATAACTCTCAACCGAAAGACGACCCGTAAACACACACCCCCGCCCCCCCGCGAGCCCAACCGCAGCACCCAACAACGGATGCCCCGCCGAGGACAACCCCGCCGCAGCGACATCACCCACACCCCCACCCGACTCAAGCCAAAACCGCTCCCGCTGAAACGCATACGACGGCAACCCCACACGCACAGCACCCAAACCCCCAAACACACCCACCCAATCCACATCCACACCCGCCACCCACAACTCCCCAACCGACCTCAAGAACCGCCCGAGACCACCCTCACCTCGACGCACCGAACCAACCGCCACCACGCCACCACCACCGACGGGGGAGGAGGAGGAAGAAGAAGAAGAAGAGGAAGACGACACCGCGTCAACCCTGCCGTCCACCACCCCAGCCTCGATCATCTCGTGCACTCCGCCCAACAGCACCGGGTGCGGGCTCACCTCCACGAAAGACCCCACACCACCACCACCCAATACCGCACCAACAGCCTGGTCGAACCGCACCACTTCTCGCAAATTCCGATACCAATACTCTCCATTCAAGTCGGCCATATCAAACAAGCCACCCGTCACGGTCGAATAAAACGGCACCTCGCCTGAGCGCGGACGCAGATCCGCCAAGACACCCAGCAACTCCTCTCGCAGCGGCTCCACGTGAACCGAATGGGACGCTACAGTCTGTGGGATTGCGCGCGCCCGAATACCTTCAGCTGCGCACTCCTCCAGCACCGCGTCCAGCGCGCTGCGCTCGCCGGCTACCGTTACCGACGACGGACCGTTCACCGCTGCCAGTGAAACATTCCACCGCTCCAAGCGATCTATCAACTCATCGGCCGACAGCGCCAACGACACGATTCCACCCTGTCCCACCAACTGAGCCAAGATCCGGCTGCGCAGAACAACTACCCGCGCCGCGTCCTCCAAAGAGAGACCCCCGGCGACACACGCTGCCGCAATCTCTCCCTGAGAGTGACCGATAACCGCAGCCGGCCGCACCCCACATGCAGCCCACAACTTCGCGAGAGAGATCATCACGGCAAACAACACTGGCTGCAACACCTCGATCCGATCCAGTCCCGGTGCGCCCTCAACACCCCGCAACACACCCTCGACCGACCATTCCACCAGGCTCCCCAACACCTCGCCACAACGCTCCATCTGCTCGGCGAATACCGGCGAACAATCCAACAACTCCACCGCCATACCCGTCCATTGCGACCCCTGACCGGGAAACACAAACACCGCACCACCCCTGACACCACCACCGGCCACTCCCCGCACCACGCTCGCCGTTGAGCTCCCGCCCTCCAGAACCTCCAAACCCCCGAGCAACTCCTCACAATCAGACCCCAACACCACCGCCCGATCCTCAAACATCACACGCCCAGCCAACGACAACCCGACATCCAGTGCTCCGATCCCCGGAGTCCCACCAGCAAACTCCCGCAACCGCCCAGCCTGACCCTGCAAACCACCCACCCCACGACCCGAGAGCACCCATGGCACCACAACACCATCAGCCACACCAACACCACCAGCCACACCGTCTCCGCTCCGATCAACGCCTGGATGCGCCGACGATCCCGCTCCAGTCGTCCCCTCGCGGTCTGGCGCCGGGCGGCCGTTGGTGGCGTCGGCGGCCGCCCCGCCCGGTGCCTCTTCGAGTATCACGTGCGCGTTGGTGCCGCTGACGCCGAATGACGATACGCTCGCGCGGCGGGGTCGCCCGTTTGTTAGCCAGAGCTGCTCTTCGGTCAGCAACTCGACATGGCCGCTACCCCAATCGACGTGCTGCGTCGGCGCGTCCACATGCAGCGTCTTGGGCAGCACCCCATGCTCCATCGCCTTGACCATCTTGATCACACCGGCGACTCCCGCCGCAGCCTGTGTGTGGCCGATGTTCGACTTGATCGACCCCAACCACAACGGGCGACCCTCCGCGCGACCCTGCCCATATGTCGCTAACAGCGCCTGCGCCTCGATCGGATCACCCAACATCGTGCCCGTCCCATGCCCCTCCACAACATCCACATCGCCCACCGACAACCCCGCGTTCACCAATGCCTCCCCGATCACCCGCTGCTGAGAAGGCCCATTCGGCGCCGTCAACCCATTACTCGCACCATCCTGATTCACCGCCGACCCACGCACCACCGCCAACACCGGATGCCCATTACGCACAGCATCCGACAAACGCTCCAACACCAACAAGCCCACACCCTCACTCCATACCGTGCCATCCGCGCTATCTGCGTAAGACTTACAGCGGCAGTCGGCAGCCAACCCGCGCTGGCGCGAGAAATCCACAAACGCTCCAGGACTTGCAAGCACGGTGACGCCACCTGCAATCGCCAGCGAGCACTCACCCGAACGCAATGCCCCACACGCCAGGTGCAGCGCCACCAGCGACGACGAACACGCGGTATCGATAGTTACCGCCGGGCCCTCCAACCCAAACGTATACGCCACCCGGCCTGACGCCACGCTGCCCGCCATCCCCGTCCCCAAGAACCCCTCCAGCGCGGAGGTGGCGCTACCAAACACAGCGGCGTAGTCGTGATACATCAACCCTGTGAACACACCCGTACGGCTGCCCCGCAACGACCGTGGGGCGACACCCGCGTCTTCGAAGGCCTCCCAACACCCTTCCAATAGCAAGCGTTGCTGGGGGTCCATCGCCAGCGCCTCGCGCGGGCTGATTCCGAAGAATCCAGCATCAAACAACGGCGCGTCGTATACGAACCCGCCCTCACGTACATAGCTGGTGCCTGGGTGGTCGGGGTCGGGATCGTAAAGCCCGTCCAGGTCCCAGCCGCGGTCGGCTGGGAACCCGCCGATCGCGTCCCCGCTACCAGCGACCAGTTCCCACAAGCCCTCTGGTGAGGCCACACCACCCGGGTAACGACAGCTCATACCCACGATCGCGATGGGCTCATCGACTGGTCTGCTACCCGATACCCCGACCGACAATCGACGCTCAACAGCACCCACCACCTCACCCAACATGAACCCAGCGACCGCCGTGGAATTAGGATAATCGAATACCAAGGTCGCCGGCAGGCGCAACCCTGTGACTGTGCTCAGCCGGTTGCGGAGTTCGACGGCCGTCAACGAATCGAACCCGAGGTCCTTGAACGCATGCTGCGGATCCACCGCCTGCGGCGATGCGTGCCCCAGCACAGCCGCGACCTCTTCCCGCACCAACTCCAACACCACACCCTCGCGCTCACCCTCCGGCACACCAGCCAACCGCCGCGCCAAAGACCCACCCACACCAGCCCGCCGAAGAGGAACACGTACCAACCCACGCAACATCGCGGGCAACGCACCCACCCTCGCGAACGAACGCAGCGCCGCGACATCCAAGCGCACAGCGACAACCTGCGAGGAACCCACACCCCCCGCGTAGTCGAACAACTCCAACCCTTCCTCGTTCGAAAGCGGCAAAATGCCCTGGCGGCCGATCCTCGACACACCCCCTTCACCCAACCCACCCGTCAACCCACTCACTTGAGCCCACAACCCCCACGCAATCGAGACCCCAGCCAGCCCCCGCGCACGACGGTAGGACGCCAACCCATCCAAAAACGCGTTCGCGGCGGCATAATTCCCCTGCCCCGGCGAACCCAACACACCCGCAGCCGACGAAAACAACACAAACGCATCCAACCCCATACCCTCGGTCAACTCATGCAGATGCCACGCCGCATCGACCTTCGGAGCAAACACGCCATCAAAACGCTCAAGCGAAAGCGAACCGATCACACCGTCATCAAGCGCGCCAGCGGCATGCACCACCCCACCCAACGGAAACTCCTCAGGCACCCGCCCAAGCAACCCCTCAACCTGCGCACGATCGCCCACATCGCATTCGACCACAACAACCCGCGCACCAAGCCCCTCCAGCTCAGCTACCAACTCCGCAGCCCCCGCCGCACCCAACCCCCGCCGACTCGCCAACACCACACACCGGACCCCACATACCTCCACCAAATGCCGCGCAGCCAACCCACCCAAAACACCCGTACCGCCCGTCACCAACACCGACCGTCCAGGATCGAAAACAAAACCCGAACCGACCTCACCCTCCCCACCACCAGCCCCCTCAACCACACCCACCAAACGCGGTACGAGCACGACACCGTCACGTAGAGCTACCTGTGGCTCCTCCTCGCTACCCAGCACACCGCGCAACGCCTCCCACGAAGCCCGCTCCCCATCGATATCGACCAACACAATCCTCCCAGGGCTCTCCGACTGCGCCGACCGCACAAGCCCCCACACCCCCGCCCCAGCCAAATCACGCACACCCTCCTCAGACCCAGCCGACACAGCACCACGCGTCAACACGACCAGCCGCAACCCCGAGAACCGCTCATCAGCCAGCCAACCCTGCAACACACCCAACACCCGACCAAGCACCCCACGCGCCACTCCAGGCACACCACCAACACCCTCCACACACTCCGCGCCCTGGCCACCAACGTCCCCCACCAACCCGCTCTCACCCTCACCCGACACGTCCAGCAGCACGACTCGCCCCAAACCCTCCCGCTCGGACTCCACACCCTCCAACGCCACACCCAAACCATCAAGATCCGCAAACACATCCGCCGGCACCCCCACATCAGCAAGAGCCCCAACAACCCCCGACCCCGGCCGACCCAACACCGCGCAACCATCCACACCGACACCCAGACCCCCAGCCCCAGCCCCAGCGGGTACCTCGCCCACAGACACCCAATCCAACCCGAACAACGACTGCCGCGACGAACTACCAACCTCAGCGAGCTGCTCCGCCGAGACCTCACGCGTCGCCAACGAATCAACAGAAACCACCAGCCCACCCGCATCATCAACCGCCACCAAAGAGAACGCCCCCCAACCCGCCGGACTCTCACCACCACCATCCCCGACTCGCGTCAAACCCACCCGCAACCGCGACGCACCACTAGCCCGCACGCACACCTCACTCCAAGAAAACGGCAACCGAGTACCGCCCCCTCCACCGACATAACCACCCTCCGACAACCCCACAATCGACGCATGAAGCGCACTATCGAGCAGCGCCGGATGCACACCAAACGAACCGGCCTGCGCGACCTCATCATCACCCAAGACGACCTCCGCAAAGACCTCATCACCACGCCGCCACACTCCCTGCAAACCCCGAAACGCACGACCGTACTCAACCCCAGCATCCGCAAACCGCTCGTACACATCATCAATCACAACAGGATGCGCGCCCGACGGCGGCCACGCACCCGCCAACTCCAGCGCCCGCGCATCCACCACACCCCACCCACCCCCATCAACCCCCGAACCACCCTCCCTACCCGCCAACTCCTCAACCGCAACGACACCACTCGCATGACACACCCAACCCCCCTCACTACCCAACCCATCCAACACAGAACCCATCACACCACTCGCACGCGAATACACATCCACCGACCGCTCACCCAACTCCCCCGGCTCCCCCACAACGACCTGCACCTGCACCCCACCCCCACCCAACACCAACGGAGCCCGCAACACCAACTCCCGCACCACCGGACACCCAACCTCCCCACCCGCATACAACACAAGCTCCACAAACGCAGTACCCGGCAACAACACCACCCCAAACACCACATGATCAGCCAACCACGGATAACTCTCAACCGAAAGACGACCCGTAAACACACACCCCCGCCCCCCCGCGAGCCCAACCGCAGCACCCAACAACGGATGCCCCGCCGAGGACAACCCCGCCGCAGCGACATCACCCACACCCCCACCCGACTCAAGCCAAAACCGCTCCCGCTGAAACGCATACGACGGCAACCCCACACGCACAGCACCCAAACCCCCAAACACACCCACCCAATCCACATCCACACCCGCCACCCACAACTCCCCAACCGACCTCAACAGCGACTCCCGCTCCCCCTCACCACGCAACCCCGCCGCGAACACCGGACGCGGACCCACACCACCGTCCCCACCAACGGCCGCGTCCCCAACCCCCGCTACCGCGGCCACCTCGCCAGCCACGGCTCCAGCCGCGCCCATACCCTCGACACACTCCTGGGCCATCGCGCACAACACGCCTCCCGGCCCGAGCTCCAAAAACCCACCTACCCCCTGCCCACACAACCACCGCACCCCACCCATGAACCGCACCGGCTCACGCACATGCCGCACCCAATAACCCACCGAGCACAGCTGATCCTCGGACGCCAACCCACCAGTCACATTCGACACAATCGGAATACGAGGCCGCCCAAACGACAAACCACCAACCACCTCACCAAACTCCTCCAACACACCATCCATCCGCGGCGAATGAAACGCATCGCTCACCCGCAGCCGCTTCACCCTCACCCCACGACCACTCCACACCTCACCCAACTCGACGACGACGTCCTCATCGCCCGACACCACCACCGACTCAGGCCCATTCACACCCGCCACCGACACCCTACCCTCCAACCCCACCAACGACCCCAACACCTCCTCCTCCGACAACGCCACCGCCAACATCGCCCCCGACCCCGGCACACCACCCATCAACCGACCACGAGCCGCCACCAACACACACGCATCCTCAAGCGAAAACACCCCCGCCACACAAGCCGCCACCACCTCACCCACCGAATGACCCAACAAAAAGGCAGGCCGCACACCCCAACTCTCCACCAACCGAAACAACGCGACCTCCAGCGCAAACAACCCAGGCTGCGCGAACGCCGTCTCATCCAACGACTCCGTGACCGACCCACCCCCAAACACCACCTCACGCAACGAACACCCCACCAACCCATCCAACACACCACACACCCCATCAAACGCCTCCCGAAACACCCCAAACGACTCATACAACTCTCGTCCCATCCCTGCCCATTGCGAGCCTTGGCCGGGGAACAGGAACACCACACCACCCGCCATCCCCCTGGCCCCAGCGCCGCCGGCTCCAGCACCGCCGCTGGCTTGCAGCACGCTGGGGGCGGACCTACCCTCCTGCAGCGCTCTCAGCCCCTCGAGCAGCTCCTCACGACCCGATCCCAGCAGCACCGCGCGGTCCTCGAATACCGGTCGCGCAGCCAACGAGAACCCAACGTTCACACCATCAAGCTCCGGGCTCGCGCCCACCCACTCCCCCAGCCGCCCAGCCTGACCCTGCAAACCATCCACCCCACGACCCGAGAGCACCCACGCCAGCACCCCACCAGCCACACCCACACCACCGGCCACACCCACACCAGCAGCCACATCGCTCTCGACCCCCCCGACACCGAGAGACCCAGAAGACCCACCCACAGCCGCCTCATCACCATCATCGGCCACCACACCATCGGCCACCACACCACCCCCAGCTGACGCTCGGCCCCCAGCGCCAGCGGCGCTCCCAGCCACCGGTTCGACAGCCGGAGCCTCCTCGAGGATCACGTGCGCATTCGTGCCGCTGATCCCGAACGAAGAGACCCCCGCGCGGCGAGGTCGCCCGTTTGATAGCCAGGGCTGCTCTTCGGTCAGCAACTCGACATCGCCGCTACCCCAATCGACGTGCTGCGTCGGAGCGTCCACATGCAGCGTCTTGGGCAGCACCCCATGCTCCATCGCCTTGACCATCTTGATCACACCAGCAACACCCGCCGCTGCCTGCGCGTGACCGATGTTCGACTTAATCGACCCCAGCCACAACGGATGACCCTCCACGCGACCCTGCCCATACGTCGCTAACAACGCCTGCGCCTCAATCGGATCACCCAACGTCGTACCCGTCCCATGCCCCTCCACAACATCCACATCCCCAACCGAGAGCCCCGCATTCGCCAACGCCCGCCCAATCACCCGCTGCTGAGAAGGCCCATTCGGCGCCGTCAACCCATTACTCGCACCATCCTGGTTCACCGCGCTACCACGCACCACCGCCAACACCCGACGCCCACCACGAACCGCATCCGAAAGACGCTCCAACACCAACACACCCACACCCTCACCAAACCCAGCCCCATCCGCCGCATCCGCAAACGACTTACAACGACCATCAACCGCCAACCCACGCTGACGCGAGAACCCCACGAACAACCCCGGCGTCGCGAGCACCGTCACACCGCCGGCCAACGCCATCGAGCACTCCCCCGACCGCACCGCCGCACACGCCAAATGCAACGCCACCAGCGACGACGAGCAAGCCGTATCGACCGTCACCGCCGGACCCTCCAACCCCAACACATACGCCACCCGACCCGACGCCACACTCATCGACACACCCGTCAAACCGAACCCTTCCAAGCCCAGGCCAGCCACTCCTGAGGGAAGACCGACCCCATAGTCAGCCGAGCTGATCCCGACCATCGTCCCTGTCTGAGTTCCCCGCAGCTTCAGCGGGTCGATGCCCGCGTCTTCAAGGGCCTCCCAGCACGCTTCCAGCAGCAGCCGCTGTTGAGGGTCCATCGCGAGCGCCTCGCGCGGGCTGATCCCGAAGAACCCCGCATCGAACTCCGCGGCATCACGCAGAAACCCACCCTCACGGCCGTAGCTCGTACCCGGACGATCCGGGTCAGGATCATAAAGCCCCTCCAAATCCCAGCCACGATCGACCGGGAACCCACCAATCGCATCCCCACCACCAGCGACCAGCTCCCACAACCCCTCCGGCGAGCCCACACCACCCGGATAACGACAACTCATACCCACGATCGCGACCGGCTCATCCACCGGCCTACCACCCGACACCCCAACCAACGGCCTCCGTTCAACCGCACCCCTCGCCTCACCCAGCAGAAAACTCGCGACCGCCAGCGGGGTCGGATAGTCGAAGATCAAGGTTGCCGGGAGACGTAGCCCTGTCACGACACCGAGGCGATTACGCAACTCGACCGCTGTCAACGAGTCGAACCCGAGGTCCTTGAACGCGCGCTGTGGATCGACGACCGCCGCGGACGCATGACCCAATACCAACGCGGCCTCACTCCGTACCAACTCCAACACAAAACCCTCACGCTCGCCCTCGGGCACACCAGCCAGCCGCCGCGCCAAAGACCCACCCACACCCGCCCGGCGAGCAGGAACTCGCACCAGCCCACGCAACATCGAGGGCAACAACCCTTCCCGCGCCCGTCCGCGAAGCAGCGCCCTATCCAGCGGTACGGCAAGCAGCAACGACTCCCCGACCTCGCGCGAGCGGTCGAACAACTGCAGTGCTTCGTCGTCGGTGAGCGCGAACATCCCGGCGCGTTGCATCCGAGCGCGATCTGTCTCGCTCACGCCACTAGTCAACTCGCTCGTGCTCTGCCATAACCCCCACGCGATCGACGTAGCGGCCATACCCCGCGCTTGACGGTAGGCCGCCAGAGCATCCATAAACGCGTTCGCCGCCGCGTAGTTGCCCTGCCCCGGAGACCCGAGCACTCCCGCGGCCGAGGAGAACAACACGAACGCATCCAAGTCCATGCCCTCGGTCAACTCGTGCAGATACCACGCAGCGTCGGCCTTCGGCGCCCACACCCCCTCCAAACGCTCCACCGAAAGCGACTCAATCACACCATCATCGACCGCGCCCGCGGCGTGCACGACCGCTCCCAGCGGAAACTCTCCCGGCACCCCCTCAACCAACGCTCTCACCTGCTCACGATCACTCACATCACACTCCACGACACTCACCCGCGCACCGAGGCCTTCCAGCTCGCCCACCAGCTCCACGGCCCCCGGCGCACCCAACCCCCGCCGGCTGGCCAACACCACACACCGCACCCCACACACACCCACCAAATGCCGCGCTACCAAACCCCCCAACGCACCCGTGCCACCCGTCACCAACACCGAACGCCCAGGATCCAACGAACGAGGCAAAGTCAACACAATCTTCCCGACATGACGCGCCAGGCTCATGAACCGAAACGCATCCGGCGCACGCCGCACATCCCACGCCCTCACAGGCAACAACTCCAACGCCCCCCGCTCAAAGAGACCGACCAACTCCCCAAGCATCTCCTGAATACGATCCGGGTCGACCTCAGTCAAATCGAACGCCCGATACGCCACACCCTCAAACCGCTCGGCGACGACCCCCTCATCACGCACATCGGTCTTGCCCATCTCGACGAACCTGCCGCCACCCGGCAACAACCCAAGCGACGCGTCCACGAACTCACCAGCAAGCGAATTCAGGACAACATCCACACCACGCCCACCCGTCCCCTCCAAGAAACGCTCCCTGAACTCCAACGAGCGAGAAGAAGCGATATGCCCCTCATCCAACCCCAACCCCCGCAACACCCCCCACTTGCCCTCACTCGCCGTCCCGAACACCTCAGCACCCAAAACCCTCGCCACCTGCACCGCAGCCATCCCCACCCCACCAGCCGCAGCATGCACCAACACCGACTCACCCTCCCCCAACCCCGCGAGATCCACCAACGCGTAATAAGCCGTCAAGAACGCGACAGGCACCGACGCCGCCTGCGCGAACGACCAACCATCCGGCACCCGCACCACCAACCGATAATCACTCACCGCCACCGGCCCAAACCCACCAGGCAACATACCCATCACACGATCACCCACACAAAGCCCCTCCACCCCAGGACCAACCTCCAACACCACCCCCGCACCCTCACTACCCATCACCGCCTCACCCGGATACATCCCAAGCGCAATCAACACGTCTCGGAAGTTCAGGCCAGCCGCACAAACCCCCACACGAACCTGTCCAGCCTCGAGCGTCTCCAGCGCCTCAGGAGCAGCCACCAACCCAAGACCATCCAACGAACCCCCACCACCAGCCGCCACACGCCACCCCGAAACCCCACTAGGAACAACCAACGAACCCCCACCACCAACACCCACCAAACGCGGCACAAACGCAACACCACCACGCAAAGCGACCTGAGGCTCCTCCCCCCCAGCCAACACACCCAACAACGCCTCCCACGACCCCCGCTCCCCATCAACATCCACCAACACAACCCTCCCCGGGCTCTCCGACTGCGCCGAACGCACAAGCCCCCACACCCCCGCACCAGCCAAACCACCCACAACCTCACCAGACCCAGCCGACACCGCACCCCGCGTCAAAACAACAAGCCGCCCCCCCAAAAACCGCTCATCACCCAACCACCCCTGCAACACACCCAACACCCCACCAACCACACCCCCACCACTACCAGCACCACCACCACCACCAACAGCAGCAGCACCACCACCACCAACAGCAGCAGCACCACCACCACCACCAGCAGCAGCACCACCACCACCACCAGCACCAACAGCAGCAGCACCACCCGTTAGATCGAGCACCACCACGCCCCCCGACCCACCGTCAAACCCAACCCCCAAACCCTCAAGCGACACCCCACCCTCCAGCGCCCGCGACAAAGCTTCCCAATCCTCAAAGACCTCAGACGAACCCCCCGCCTCCGCGACCCAACGCGCCACCTCCGAATCAACCCCACCCAACACCACACACCCCAACCCAACACCACCCAAACGACCCTCACCCAAACCAACACTCCCCAACACCCCACCCTCCACCGAAACCCACTCCAACCCAAACAACGACTGCCGCGACCCACCACCAACCTCAGCAAGCTGCCCCGCCGAAACCTTACGAGCAACCAACGAACCAACCGACACCACCAACCCACCCACATCATCAACCGCCACCAACGAGACCGCATTCCCACCCATCAACCCCACGTCGCCTTCATCCCTAGAGCCATCTTCCCGACTAGCCACCGCAGCGATCCCAACGCGCAACCGCGACGCACCGAGCGCCCCCAAACGCACCCCACCCCATGAAAATGGCATGGACACACCGTCCCCGCCCTTCCCTTCACGCAGCCCCATAAGAACCGGTGCGTGCAGCGCACCATCGAGCAGCGCGGGGTGTATACCGAACGAGCTGGCCTGCCCGACCTCGCCCTCACCTAAGGCGACCTCCGCGAAGATGTCCTCGCCGCGGCGCCATACTCCGTGCAGGCCTTGGAAGGCGGGACCGTACTCAATCCCGATATCCGCGAAACGCTCGTATGTGTCGTCGAGAGCGATGGGTTGCGCGCCAGGGGGCGGCCATGCGCCGGCCAGCTCCAGTGCCCGCGCATCCACCACTCCCCAACTACTCCCGTCGAGCCCTGACTCGGGCTCCTGCTCGTCGACGGCCTCGTCCGTCACGAGGAGACCGCTTGCGTGGCACACCCAACCTCTCTCGCCGGCCTGCCCATCATTCAACCCACCGAACTCACCCATCACGCCAGCCCCACCCGCACGTGAGTAGACATCCACCGACCGTTCGCCCGACTCACCAAGCTCACCCACAACGACCTGGATCTGCACAGCGCTCCCCTCCTCCAACACCAGCGGCGCCTGCAACACCAACTCCCGCACCACCGGACACCCGACCTCCCCACCCGCGTGCAGCACAAGCTCCAAAAACGCGGTACCCGGCAACAGCACCACCCCGAGCACCGCATGGTCGGCGAGCCACGGGTGACTCTCGAGCGAAAGACGGCCCGTGAACACACTCCCCCGCCCCCCAGCCAACCCGACTGCGGCCCCCAACAGCGGGTGCCCCGCCGAGGACAGCCCGGCCGCGGCCATGTCGCCCATACCCCCACCCGGCGCGAGCCAGAACCGCTCCCGCTGAAACGCGTACGACGGCAACCCCACACGCACGGCCCCCGAACCCCCGAACGCACCCACCCAGTCCACGTCCACGCCCGCTACCCACAGTTCCCCGGCCGACCTCAAAAACCGCCCAAGACCACCCTCCCCCCGACGCACAGAACCAACCACCACACCACCAGATGACGACGAAGAGGAAGCAAACCCATCACCAACACCAACCTTGCTCTCTGCCGCTTCGGCCTCGACCACCTCCTGTACCCCACCCACCAACACCGGATGCGGACTCACCTCCACAAACGCTCCCACACCACCCCCACCCAACACCGCGCCCACCGCCCGATCGAACCGCACCACCTCACGCAAATTCCGATACCAATACTCCGCCCCAAGCTCCCCCATATCCAACAACCCACCCGTCACACACGAATAAAACGGCACGCCCCCCGCACGCGGCTCGATCCCTGCACACCCCTCCAACAACTCACCACGAATATCCTCGACATGCGCCGAGTGCGCCGCATAACCCACCTCGATACGCCGCGCCCTCACACCCCCCTCCTCCAACTCGGAGAGCAACCCCTCAAGCGCCTCCACATCACCCGATACCACAACCGAACCAGGACCATTCACCGCCGCCACACCCACCCGGCCACCCCAACCCTCAAGCCACTCCCCGACCTCCTCGATACCCAACCCAACCGACACCATCCCACCCCGACCCGACAACACCCTCAACGCCCGACTACGCGCCACCACCACTCGCGCCGCGTCCTCCAACGACAAGCCCCCGGCCACACACGCTGCCGCAATCTCTCCCTGAGAGTGACCGATAACCGCGGCCGGACGCACCCCACATGCGGCCCACAACTTCGCCAACGACACCATCACCGCCCACAACACCGGCTGCACCACATCGACCCGATCCAATCCCGGCTCACCCTCCACACCCCGCAACACACCCTCGAGCGACCAATCGACCAACCCACCCAACACCTCACCACAACGACCCAACCACTCCCCAAACACCGGCGAACAATCCAACAACTCTCGTCCCATCCCTGCCCATTGCGAGCCTTGGCCGGGGAACAGGAACACCACACCACCCGCCATCCCCCTGGCCCCAGCGCCGCCGGCTCCAGCACCGCCGCTGGCTTGCAGCACGCTGGGGGCGGACCTACCCTCCTGCAGCGCTCTCAGCCCCTCGAGCAGCTCCTCACGACCCGATCCCAGCAGCACCGCGCGGTCCTCGAATACCGGTCGCGCAGCCAACGAGAACCCAACGTTCACACCATCAAGCTCCGGGCTCGCGCCCACCCACTCCCCCAGCCGCCCAGCCTGACCCTGCAAACCATCCACCCCACGACCCGAGAGCACCCACGCCAGCACCCCACCAGCCACACCCACACCACCGGCCACACCCACACCAGCAGCCACATCGCTCTCGACCCCCCCGACACCGAGAGACCCAGAAGACCCACCCACAGCCGCCTCATCACCATCATCGGCCACCACACCATCGGCCACCACACCACCCCCAGCTGACGCTCGGCCCCCAGCGCCAGCGGCGCTCCCAGCCACCGGTTCGACAGCCGGAGCCTCCTCGAGGATCACGTGCGCATTCGTGCCGCTGATCCCGAACGAAGAGACCCCGCGCGGCGAGGTCGCCCGTTTGATAGCCAGGGCTGCTCTTCGGTCAGCAACTCGACATCGCCGCTACCCCAATCGACGTGCTGCGTCGGAGCGTCCACATGCAGCGTCTTGGGCAGCACCCCATGCTCCATCGCCTTGACCATCTTGATCACACCAGCAACACCCGCCGCTGCCTGCGCGTGACCGATGTTCGACTTAATCGACCCCAGCCACAACGGATGACCCTCCACGCGACCCTGCCCATACGTCGCTAACAACGCCTGCGCCTCAATCGGATCACCCAACGTCGTACCCGTCCCATGCCCCTCCACAACATCCACATCCCCAACCGAGAGCCCCGCATTCGCCAACGCCCGCCCAATCACCCGCTGCTGAGAAGGCCCATTCGGCGCCGTCAACCCATTACTCGCACCATCCTGGTTCACCGCGCTACCACGCACCACCGCCAACACCCGACGCCCACCACGAACCGCATCCGAAAGACGCTCCAACACCAACACACCCACACCCTCACCAAACCCAGCCCCATCCGCCGCATCCGCAAACGACTTACAACGACCATCAACCGCCAACCCACGCTGACGCGAGAACCCCACGAACAACCCCGGCGTCGCGAGCACCGTCACACCGCCGGCCAACGCCATCGAGCACTCCCCCGACCGCACCGCCGCACACGCCAAATGCAACGCCACCAGCGACGACGAGCAAGCCGTATCGACCGTCACCGCCGGACCCTCCAACCCCAACACATACGCCACCCGACCCGACGCCACACTCATCGACACACCCGTCAAACCGAACCCTTCCAAGCCCAGGCCAGCCACTCCTGAGGGAAGACCGACCCCATAGTCAGCCGAGCTGATCCCGACCATCGTCCCTGTCTGAGTTCCCCGCAGCTTCAGCGGGTCGATGCCCGCGTCTTCAAGGGCCTCCCAGCACGCTTCCAGCAGCAGCCGCTGTTGAGGGTCCATCGCGAGCGCCTCGCGCGGGCTGATCCCGAAGAACCCCGCATCGAACTCCGCGGCATCACGCAGAAACCCACCCTCACGGCCGTAGCTCGTACCCGGACGATCCGGGTCAGGATCATAAAGCCCCTCCAAATCCCAGCCACGATCGACCGGGAACCCACCAATCGCATCCCCACCACCAGCGACCAGCTCCCACAACCCCTCCGGCGAGCCCACACCACCCGGATAACGACAACTCATACCCACGATCGCGACCGGCTCATCCACCGGCCTACCACCCGACACCCCAACCAACGGCCTCCGTTCAACCGCACCCCTCGCCTCACCCAGCAGAAAACTCGCGACCGCCAGCGGGGTCGGATAGTCGAAGATCAAGGTTGCCGGGAGACGTAGCCCTGTCACGACACCGAGGCGATTACGCAACTCGACCGCTGTCAACGAGTCGAACCCGAGGTCCTTGAACGCGCGCTGTGGATCGACGACCGCCGCGGACGCATGACCCAATACCAACGCGGCCTCACTCCGTACCAACTCCAACACAAAACCCTCACGCTCGCCCTCGGGCACACCAGCCAGCCGCCGCGCCAAAGACCCACCCACACCCGCCCGGCGAGCAGGAACTCGCACCAGCCCACGCAACATCGAGGGCAACAACCCTTCCCGCGCCCGTCCGCGAAGCAGCGCCCTATCCAGCGGTACGGCAAGCAGCAACGACTCCCCGACCTCGCGCGAGCGGTCGAACAACTGCAGTGCTTCGTCGTCGGTGAGCGCGAACATCCCGGCGCGTTGCATCCGAGCGCGATCTGTCTCGCTCACGCCACTAGTCAACTCGCTCGTGCTCTGCCATAACCCCCACGCGATCGACGTAGCGGCCATACCCCGCGCTTGACGGTAGGCCGCCAGAGCATCCATAAACGCGTTCGCCGCCGCGTAGTTGCCCTGCCCCGGAGACCCGAGCACTCCCGCGGCCGAGGAGAACAACACGAACGCATCCAAGTCCATGCCCTCGGTCAACTCGTGCAGATACCACGCAGCGTCGGCCTTCGGCGCCCACACCCCCTCCAAACGCTCCACCGAAAGCGACTCAATCACACCATCATCGACCGCGCCCGCGGCGTGCACGACCGCTCCCAGCGGAAACTCTCCCGGCACCCCCTCAACCAACGCTCTCACCTGCTCACGATCACTCACATCACACTCCACGACACTCACCCGCGCACCGAGGCCTTCCAGCTCGCCCACCAGCTCCACGGCCCCCGGCGCACCCAACCCCCGCCGGCTGGCCAACACCACACACCGCACCCCACACACACCCACCAAATGCCGCGCTACCAAACCCCCCAACGCACCCGTGCCACCCGTCACCAACACCGAACGCCCAGGATCCAACGAACGAGGCAAAGTCAACACAATCTTCCCGACATGACGCGCCAGGCTCATGAACCGAAACGCATCCGGCGCACGCCGCACATCCCACGCCCTCACAGGCAACAACTCCAACGCCCCCCGCTCAAAGAGACCGACCAACTCCCCAAGCATCTCCTGAATACGATCCGGGTCGACCTCAGTCAAATCGAACGCCCGATACGCCACACCCTCAAACCGCTCGGCGACGACCCCCTCATCACGCACATCGGTCTTGCCCATCTCGACGAACCTGCCGCCACCCGGCAACAACCCAAGCGACGCGTCCACGAACTCACCAGCAAGCGAATTCAGGACAACATCCACACCACGCCCACCCGTCCCCTCCAAGAAACGCTCCCTGAACTCCAACGAGCGAGAAGAAGCGATATGCCCCTCATCCAACCCCAACCCCCGCAACACCCCCCACTTGCCCTCACTCGCCGTCCCGAACACCTCAGCACCCAAAACCCTCGCCACCTGCACCGCAGCCATCCCCACCCCACCAGCCGCAGCATGCACCAACACCGACTCACCCTCCCCCAACCCCGCGAGATCCACCAACGCGTAATAAGCCGTCAAGAACGCGACAGGCACCGACGCCGCCTGCGCGAACGACCAACCATCCGGCACCCGCACCACCAACCGATAATCACTCACCGCCACCGGCCCAAACCCACCAGGCAACATACCCATCACACGATCACCCACACAAAGCCCCTCCACCCCAGGACCAACCTCCAACACCACCCCCGCACCCTCACTACCCATCACCGCCTCACCCGGATACATCCCAAGCGCAATCAACACGTCTCGGAAGTTCAGGCCAGCCGCACAAACCCCCACACGAACCTGTCCAGCCTCGAGCGTCTCCAGCGCCTCAGGAGCAGCCACCAACCCAAGACCATCCAACGAACCCCCACCACCAGCCGCCACACGCCACCCCGAAACCCCACTAGGAACAACCAACGAACCCCCACCACCAACACCCACCAAACGCGGCACAAACGCAACACCACCACGCAAAGCGACCTGAGGCTCCTCCCCCCCAGCCAACACACCCAACAACGCCTCCCACGACCCCCGCTCCCCATCAACATCCACCAACACAACCCTCCCCGGGCTCTCCGACTGCGCCGAACGCACAAGCCCCCACACCCCCGCACCAGCCAAACCACCCACAACCTCACCAGACCCAGCCGACACCGCACCCCGCGTCAAAACAACAAGCCGCCCCCCCAAAAACCGCTCATCACCCAACCACCCCTGCAACACACCCAACACCCCACCAACCACACCCCCACCACTACCAGCACCACCACCACCACCAACAGCAGCAGCACCACCACCACCAGCACCAACAGCAGCAGCACCACCCGTTAGATCGAGCACCACCACGCCCCCCGACCCACCGTCAAACCCAACCCCCAAACCCTCAAGCGACACCCCACCCTCCAGCGCCCGCGACAAAGCTTCCCAATCCTCAAAGACCTCAGACGAACCCCCCGCCTCCGCGACCCAACGCGCCACCTCCGAATCAACCCCACCCAACACCACACACCCCAACCCAACACCACCCAAACGACCCTCACCCAAACCAACACTCCCCAACACCCCACCCTCCACCGAAACCCACTCCAACCCAAACAACGACTGCCGCGACCCACCACCAACCTCAGCAAGCTGCCCCGCCGAAACCTTACGAGCAACCAACGAACCAACCGACACCACCAACCCACCCACATCATCAACCGCCACCAACGAGACCGCATCTGCATCACCCTCGCCGACCCCCGCGATACCGACCCGCAACCGCGACGCACCCACCACACCCAAACGCACCCCACCCCACGCAAACGGCAACCTCACCGCACCATCCCCACCATCACCGAAAACACCATCCCCACCATCCAACAACCCCAACACCGACGCATGCAACGCACTATCGAACAACGCCGGATGCAACCCATACGATCCGGCCTGCCCGACCTCCCCATCACCCAAGCCAACCTCCGCAAACACCTCATCGCCACGCCGCCACACGCCCTGCAATCCTTGAAAAGCTGAGCCATACTCCAGGCCCATATCGCCCAAACGCTCATATACGTCACCCACCACCACCGCCTCCGCACCCACCGGCGGCCAATCCCCGGCCAACTCCAAGGCCCGCGCATCCACCACGCCCCACTCGCCACCAACCTCATCGGCTCCCCACGACCCCTCCTCGACACACAGCACACCGCTCGCATGCCGCCGCCAATCCTCACCACTGCCAACACCACCCACACCATCCCCGTCAACACGCTCCGACCGGGAGTACACGATCAGCGTCCGTCCACCCTCCTCGTCCTGCGCCCCCACAACGACCTGCACCTGCACCCCAACCCCCTCCTCCAACACCAATGGGGTCTCCAGCGTCAACTCCTGCACCACAGGACACCCAACCTGCCCACCAACATGCAACGCGAGCTCTACGAACGCAACCCCGGGCAGCAACACCACACCCAACACCGCGTGATCGGCAAGCCATGGGTGACTCTCAAGTGAAAGACGACCCATGAACAACCAATCCTCACCACCGGCAACCCCAACTGCAGCACCCAACAACGGATGTCCCACCGACAGCAACCCAGCCGTGGCCACATCACCCACAACCCCATCCGACGCAAGCCAATAGCGCTCCCGCTGAAAGGCATACGACGGCAGCCCCACACGCACGGCCCTCGAACCCTCAAACACACACTCCCAATCCACACCCACACCCGCCGCCCACAACTCCCCAACCGACCTCAAAAACCGCCCAAGACCACCCTCGCCCCGACGCAGCGAGCCAACCACCACACCACCAGAAGAAGCAGGCCCATCGCCAACAACGCGGTCCTCCCCGTCCTCGGCCTCGACCATCTCCTGCACTCCACCCACCAGCACCGGATGCGGACTCACCTCCACAAAGGCGCGCCCCACACCACCAGCACCCAACACTGCGCTTACCGCCCGGTCAAACCGCACCACCTCACGCAAATTCCGATACCAGTACTCCTCGCCCAACCCAGCCATATCCGACAATCCTCCCGTCACCGCCGAATAAAACGGCACGGTGCCCCTGCGCGACTCGATCCCCGCACAGCCCTCCAACAACTCACCTCGAATCTCCTCCACGTGCGACGAATGGGCCGCATAGTCCACCTCAATGCGCCGGGCTCTCACCCCACCATCTTCAAACTCAGCGAGCAACCCCTCGAGCGCCTCCACTTCACCAGAAAGAACGACAGAACCAGGACCATTCACCGCCGCAACCCCGACTCTGCCACGCCAGCTCACAAGCCACTCCGCCACATCGTCGACACCCAATCCGACCGATACCATCCCACCCCGCCCAGCCAACCCCACCAAAGCTCGGCTACGCGACACCACAACGCGTGCCCCATCCTCCAGCGACAATCCCCCCGCCACACACACCGCTGCGATCTCGCCCTGCGAATGCCCAACTACTGCCGCCGGACGCACCCCACACGCCTCCCACAACCCCGCCAACGACACCATCACCGCCCACAACACCGGCTGCACCACATCAACCCGATCCAGCCCAGGCTCACCCTCCACACCCCGCAACACACCCTCGAGCGACCAATCAACCAACCCACCCAACGCCTCACCACAGCGACCCATACACTCAACAAACACAGGTGAAGAATCCAGCAACTCCACCGCCATCCCCATCCACTGCGTACCCTGCCCCGGAAACACAAACACTGCATCGCGCGCACCAGGCGCCACACCACTCACCACACCCGCGCCCGACCCACCCTCCTCCAACGCCCTCAACCCCGCAAGCATCTCGTCGCGACTGGATCCCAGTACCACCGCACGATCCCCAAACACCGGACGACCAACCAACGAAAGCCCAACATCCAAAGACCTCAGCTCAGACCTCCCCTCCACCCACTCCCGCAACCGTCCAGCCTGGCCTCGCAAACCACCGCCGCCCCGACCCGACAACACCCACGGAACCACACCGCCCGCATCAAGATCGACCCAACGAGAGGCGTCCGGCGCACTACCGTCAGCCTCCGCCTGCTCCGGCGACCCGGACTCAGCCATCGGAGCTTCCTCGACGATCACGTGCGCATTCGTGCCACTCACCCCGAACGCCGACACCCCTGCACGTCGTGGCTCGCCATTCCGCTCCCACGGCACCTCCTCAACCAGCAACGACACCCTGCCGCTCTCCCAATCGACATGCCGCGACGGCTCGTCCACGTGCAAAGTCCGCGGCAACACCCCATGCTCCAGCGCCTTTACCATCTTGATCACGCCCGCCACACCCGCAGCCGCGGCGGCGTGGCCCATGTTTGACTTGATCGAGCCAAGCCACAACGGACGATCCTTCGGGCGGCTTTGCCCATACGTCGCCAACAACGCCTGCGCCTCGATCGGATCGCCCAACACGGTTCCTGTCCCGTGACCCTCCACCGCATCCACATCACCTGCCGAAAGGCCGGCATTGCCAAGCGCCTGACCGATTACACGCTGCTGCGAGGGACCATTGGGGGCCGTCAGCCCATTACTCGCACCGTCCTGATTCACAGCCGATCCCCGCACCACCGCCATCACTCGGTGACCGTGATGTTCAGCGTCCGAAAGGCGCTCCAACACCAACACGCCCACGCCTTCGCTCCAACCAGTGCCGTCGGCGGTATCGGAGAAGGACTTGCAACGGCCATCGCGGGCCAGCGCCTGCTGACGTGAGAACTCCACGAACAATCTGGGCGTCGCAAGCGCCGTCACCCCACCCGCCAACGCCAGCGAACACTCGCCCATGCGCAGCGCTCCGCACGCGAGATGCAACGTCACCAGCGAGGAGGAGCACGCCGTGTCCACCGACATCGTCGGACCCTCCAGTCCAAAGGTGTACGCCACCCGGCCCGACACCACGCTACCCGTGTCGCCTGTGAACCTAAAACCTGCGGCGCCACCAAATTGGGAGTCGGTGAGGTTGACTCCATACCCCGAGGTCGATGTGCCCGCAAACACCCCGGTCCTGCTTCCTTGCAGCGACAGGGGATCCATGCCCGCACTTTCGAGCGCCTCCCAGCAACCTTCCAGCCAGAGACGCTGCTGTGGGTCCATCGCCAGCGCCTCGTGCGGACTGACCCTGAAGAACTCGGCGTCGAACTCGGGCAGGTCGTGGAGGAAGCCACCCTCCCCCACATAGCTGGCACTGGCGCCATCCGAGTCAGGGTCATAGACACGGTCGAGGTCCCAGCCACGATTGGTGGGGAACTTGGAGATGACATCGCGCCCCTCGGCGACGACTCGCCACAGCTCGTCCGGCGTGGAGGCGCCAGGGTAGCGGCAAGCTAGGCCCACAATTGCGATCGGCTCGCGTGACCGGCCTTCCACCTCCTGTAAACGCTGAAGCGCGTTATGCAAATCAAACGTTGCTCGCTTTAGATACTCACGGAGCTTTTGTTCGTCAGCCATGTCAATCCCGTCCTCGTTTACAGCGTCAATTCCGACTATCGAAAGCGTCGAATCTCGTCTCCAGCAACTCGAACAACTCCTCGTCCGAAGCGGAGTCGATCTTCTGTGCAACGTCCGGGGCGGGCTTTCCCGCCTGGCCCAACACGGAGAGAAATGCCTGCAGGCGCGATGCGACCTGACGTCGTCCTTCGTCGTCCGAGACCATCGACGCGAGCATGAGCTCGAGCTTGTCGAGAGCCACCTTGACGGAGATGCCCGCTCCCGGTTCATCTGGCACGATCTGCTCGACGATGAGGTCGACGACGTGGGTGGGTGTGGGATGATCGAAGATGAGGGTGGCGGGAAGCTGCAGGCCGGTGGCGGCGCTCAGCCGGTTGCGTAGCTCGACCGCCGCGAGCGAGTCGAACCCAAGCTCCTTGAATGCACGCTGGGGATCGATTGCGCTTGAAGTGCTGTGCCCGAGCACCGTGGCCACCTCGGAGCGCACGAGCTCCAGCGCAGCGTCCCGGCGTTCGTTCGCGGGAAGCTTGGCCAGGCGGCTAACGGTCGACGCGCCACCCGCCACCGGCTGGACAGGCATGCGAACCAATCGCTGCAACAGTCGAGGAAGCACGCCGGCTCTGGCCTGCCTGCGCAGCGCCCCGACGTCCAGGCGCATCAACAGGAGCAGCGGGTCGCCCAAAGTGAGCGCGAGATCGAACAAGCCGAGTCCCTGCACGGAAGAGAGGGAGCCGATGCCGGAACGCTCGATTCGCGATAGGTCGGCCTGGCTCAGCTCGCCGGTCAGCTCGCTGGCCTGTTCCCACAGGCCCCATGCCAGCGAGCTCGCGGCCAGTCCCAGAGCGCCCCGGTGGGCCGCAAGTGCATCCATGAATGCGTTCGCCGCCGCATAGTTACCCTGTCCAGGAGCGCCGAGCGTCGCCGTCGCCGAGGAGAACAGCACGAACGCCTGAAGGTCCATGTGGGCAGTGAGCTCGTGCAGGTTCCAGGCCCCGTCCATCTTCGGCGCGAGCACCCGCTGCAGGCGCTCCGCCGAGAGCGTGCCGATCATGGCGTCGTCCAATACCCCTGCTGCGTGTATGACTGCACCGAGCGGCAGCTCCTTCGGAACCCGCGCGAGCAACTCCTGGACTGCCATCCGATCGCTGACGTCGCACGCCACAACAACCACCGTGGCGCCAAGTGCTTCGAGCTCTGCGGCCAGCTCCAACGCGCCAGGCGCCTCTGAGCCCCGGCGACTCGTCAGCACGAGGCTGCGAACCCCGTGCTCGACCACCAGGTGTCGCGCAACGACGGCACCCAGGCCTCCCGGGCCGCCGGTAATCAACACCGACCGATCTGGATCGAGCGCCGCTGGCAACGTCAGCACGATCTTGCCGACGTGGCGCGCCTGGCTCATGAAACGGAACGCATCAGGAGCATGCCACATGTCCCAGGTCCTCACAGGCAACGACTCGATCGAGCCACGCTCGATGAGCTCGACCACCTCCCGGAGCATCTCCTGAACGTGGTCCAGATCGACTGCGGACAGGTCGAAAGCCCGGTACTCGACCCCTGGATGCCCCTCCTCGACCTTGCCCGGATCGCGGATGTCGGTCTTGCCCATCTCGATGAAGCGACCACCACGAGGCATCAGGTCAAGCGATACGTCCACCAGCTCTCCGGCCAGCGAGTCGAGCACCACGTCCACGCCCCGCCCTCCGGTCTCACGCAGGAACCGCTCCCCGAACTCCGTCGTACGCGAGGATGCGATGTGCGCATCGTCCAAGCCCAGCGACCGCAGCGCATCCCACTTCCCCTCGTCGGCCGTTCCAAACACATCCGCTCCCAGATGCCTTGCCAGCTGCACCGCGGCCATGCCGACCCCCCCGGCCGCAGCGTGCACCAGCACCGACTCCCCGCTTTGCAAACCAGCGAGGTCCACAAGCGCGTGGTACGCCGTCAAGAACGCGATCGGCACCGATGCCGCCTGCGCGAATGACCATCCGTCCGGCACCCGTACGACCGCTCGCTGGTCGGTGACAGCCACAGGCCCAAACCCACCAGGCAGTATCCCCATCACCCAATCGCCGACAGACAGTCCCTTCACCTCCGGACCGACCTCCAACACCACGCCAGCGCCCTCGCTACCGATCATTGCCTCGCCCGGATACATACCGAGCGCCATCAGCACGTCTCTGAAGTTCAGGCCGGCCGCGCGAACGCCCACGCGGATCTGCCCAGCCTCGAGCGTGGCCCACGCCTCGGGAGCGGCCACGAGACCAAGGCCCTCCAACGATCCCCCGCTGTCGGCAACCAGCCGCCACGCCGCGGCTGCGGCCGGCGCCTCCAGGCGCCCAGTCGATCCGATCCGCGCGATTCGCGGCACCAGCACACCGCCCTCGCGTACCGCCAACTGCGGCTCGTCGCTACCGAGTATGTCAACCAGCGCCCCCCACGACTCTCTTCGATCGTCGATGTCGATCAGCGTGACCCTGCCGGGATGCTCCGACTGCGCCGAGCGCGCCAGGCCCCACACAGCAGCATGCGCAAGGTCGCGTACCTCCTCACCTGGTCGAGCAGCGACCGCCCCGCCTGTGAGAACCACAAGCCGAGTCGCAGCGAACCGCTCCTCGCTCAGCCATATCTGAAGCACGCCAAGGGCGTCTTCGAGCGCTCCCCGGGCCACAACCGGCACGCTCGCTCCGTCGAGCTCCTCCTCACCGTCACGCCGTATATCCAGCACCACGACCTGCGGCGGCGACGCGCCTTCATCGATAGCGTCCGTCAGCGAAGCGAGGTCGACCAGAACCTGCACGGCCACCTCCCTGTCGACCAGCGCCCGGGCCGCCCCAGCACCGCTTCCGCCGGCCAGCACACCGCATTTGTCGACGCGCTCGAAGCTCTCCTGCGCCGGTACCCATTCCACGGAAAAGACAGACTCGTCCGGCTTGCCGCTCACGTGTAGCTGGTCGGGAGAGACCTCGCGCACCCGCAACGAGACCACCGACAATGCAATCCCGCCGGCATCGTCCACCGCGACCAGCGAAAGCGCATCCTCGCCGACCGGAACAAGCCCAACCCGCAACCGCGACGCACCGACCCCACCAAGCCGTACTCCATCCCACGAAAACGGCATCCGCACTCCCCCCCCAACCTCGGCACCAAGATCGTCCCTCGACCATGTCAGCACCGAGGCGTGCAGCACGCTGTCCAGCAACGCGGGGTGCACACCGTAAGACCCAGCCTGCCCGGCCTGCTCCTCACCCAACGCCACCTCCGCGAAGACCTCGTCCCCACGCCGCCACACGCTCTGCAACCCCTGAAACGCAGGACCGTACTCCAACCCCACACCCTCCAGTCGTCCATACACATCATCCACATCGGCCGCGACGGCGCCTGGTGGTGGCCATGTGCCTGCGAGCTCTGCTGCCTGGGTGTCGATCGTGTCCCGCGCGCCGTTACGGTGGACGTCCCCTGGTGCTGTCCGCTGCGCGGTGTCCAGCACGCCGCTGGCGTGACGCACCCACTCCTCTTCGCCGCCCTGCGAGCCGTTGCGCTCGGTACGCGAATACACGCCCACCGACCGCTCTCCCTCGTCCCCAGGCTCCCCCACGACGACCTGGATCTGCACCCCCACACCCTCCCGGATCACCAACGGCGCCTCCAACATCAACTCCCGTACCGCTGGGCAGCCGGTCTCGGCGCCCGCATGCAACACCAACTCCAAAAACGCCGTGCCCGGCAACAACACCACACCCAACACCACATGATCGGCAAGCCACGGATGACTCTCCAACGACAAACGCCCAGTGAACACATACCCCTCTCCACCAGCCAACCCAACAGCCGCGCCCAGCAACGGGTGCCCCGCCGCAGACAACCCAGCCGCCGCTACATCACCCACACCCACACCCGACCCAAGCCAAAACCGCTCACGCTGAAACGCATACGACGGCAACCCCACACGCACACCACCAGCAGCACCCAACACACCACCCCAATCGACATCCACACCCCCAACCCACAACTCACCCATACCCCCCACAAACGACTCCACCTCACCCCGACCCTCACGCAACACCGACACAAACACACCACCACCAGCGCCAGCGCCACCAGCCACACCATCCTCGACGACGCCACCAGCCACACCATCCTCACCAGCCACAACGACACCACCAGCCACACCATCCTCACCAGCCACAACGACACCACCAGCCACACCATCCTCACCAGCAGCAGCACCACCACCACCACCGGCGTCGCTAACCCCAGGAACACACTCCTGCGCCAACGCGCTCAACACACCCCCCGGCCCAACCTCCACAAAACGCCTCCCGCCAAGCCCCCAACAACACCCCACCCCATCCATGAACCGCACCGGCTCACGCACATGCCGCACCCAATAACCCACCGAACACAAATCCTCAACCGACGCCACCCCACCCGTCACATTCGACACCACCGGAATCGACGGCGCACCAAACGACAAACCACCAACCACCTCCGCGAACTCCTCCAACACACCATCCATCCGCGGCGAATGAAACCCATCACTCACCCGCAAACGCCGCACCCGCGCACCACGACCCCGCCACAACTCACCCAACCCCAACACCGCATCCTCATCACCCGACAACACCACCGAACCCGGACCATTCACCCCCGCCACCGACACCAGACCCTCCAACCCCACAAGCGAACCCAACACCTCCTCCTCCGACACCCCAACCGCCACCATCGCACCCGACCCCCCCACACCACCCATCAACCGACCCCGAGCAGCAACCAACACACACGCATCCTCCAACGAAAACACACCCGCCACATACGCCGCCACCACCTCACCAACCGAATGACCCAACAACACATCAGGCCGCACACCCCAACTCTCCACCAGCCGACACAACGCAACCTCCAACGCAAACAACCCAGGCTGCGCAAACACCGTCCCATCCAACCCACCAGCCACCCCACCATCACTATCACCATCACCAAACACCACACCAGCCAACGAACACCCCAACAACCCATCCAACACACCACACACCCCATCAAACGCCTCCCTGAACACCCCAAACCCCTCATACAACCCACGACCCATACCCACCCACTGAGAACCCTGACCACTAAACAAAAACACCACACCACCCACACCACCAGCCACACCACCACCAGCCACACCCCGCAACACACCCGCCGCCGACCCACCCTCCTCCAACACCCTCAACCCACCAAGCAACTCCTCACGACCACACCCCAACACCACCGCACGATCCCCCAACACCGAACGGCCCACCAGCGAAACCCCCACATCCAACGGCTCCAACGCGGGTCGCTCCTGCACCCACTCCCGCAACCGCCCAGCCTGACCCCGCAAACCGCCCACACCCCGACCCGACAACACCCACGGCACCACACCACCCACACCAACACCAACCCAACGGCCAACATCCGGCACACCACCACCAATACCCACCGGCCCAGACACCACCACCGGCGCCGGCGCCTCCTCAAGAATCACATGCGCATTCGTACCACTCATTCCGAACGACGACACCCCCGCGCGCCGCGGCTCGCCGTTGCGCTCCCACGGCACCTCCTCGACCAGCAACGACACCCGACCACTCTCCCAATCCACATGCCGCGACGGCTCACCCACATGCAACGTCCGCGGCAACACCCCATGCTCCAACGCCTTCACCATCTTGATCACCCCGCCCACGCCCGCGGCGGCCTGTGTATGGCCGATGTTCGACTTGATCGAGCCCAGCCACAATGGACGACCCTCGTCGCGATCCTGCCCATACGTAGCCAACAACGCCTGCGCCTCAATCGGATCGCCCAACGTCGTGCCCGTCCCGTGCCCCTCTACGACGTCCACGTCGCCGACCGAGAGTCCCGCGTTCGCCACCGCCTGCCCGATCACTCGCTGCTGCGAAGGACCATTCGGCGCCGTCAACCCATTACTCGCGCCATCCTGATTCACCGCCGACCCGCGCACCACCGCCAACACCCGACGACCGCGACGCTCAGCATCAGACAAACGCTCCAACACCAACACGCCCATACCCTCACTCCAAGCGGTGCCGTCCGCGCTATCTGCATACGACTTGCAGCGACCGTCGGCAGCCAACCCACGCTGACGCGAGAAATCCACGAATGCTCCAGGACTCGCAAGCACTGTGACGCCACCGGCGATCGCCAGCGAGCACTCACCCGAGCGCAACGCCCCGCACGCCAGGTGCAGCGCCACTAGCGACGAAGAACACGCGGTATCGACGGTCATCGCCGGGCCCTCCAACCCAAATGTGTACGCCACCCGGCCCGACGCCACGCTGCCCGACATCCCCGTTCCCAAGAATCCCTCCAGCGCAGCGGGCGCCCGGCCGAACACAGCTGCGTAGTCGTGATACATCAACCCCGCGAACACACCCGTACGGCTGCCGCGCAGCGACAGCGGATCGATACCCGCATGCTCGAACGCCTCCCAACACCCTTCCAACAACAAACGCTGCTGAGGATCCATCGCCAACGCCTCACGTGGGCTGATCCCGAAGAACCCAGCATCGAACCGCGGCGCGTCGTACATGAACCCACCCTCACGCACGTACGCCGTGCTTGGATGATCTGGGTCAGGATCGTACAGAGACTCCAGATCCCACCCACGATCCGTAGGAAACCCACCGATCGCGTCGACCCCGGTTACCACCAACTCCCACAACTCCCCAGGCGAACTCACGCCCCCCGGGTAACGACAACTCATACCCACAATCGCAATGGGCTCATCCATCGAACTCACGGCCGATACGGCAACTCGCTGACGCCGAGCGCCCACCACCTCGCCCAACATGAATTCGGCGACCGCCGCCGAACTAGGATAGTCGAACACCAAGGTCGCCGGTAGACGCAATCCCGTGACCGCACTCAGCCGGTTGCGCAGTTCGACCGCCGTCAAAGAGTCAAACCCGAGATCCTTGAACGCGTGGTGAGGGTCCACCGCCTGCGGCGAAGCATGCCCCAACACAGCCGCGACCTCACCCCGCACCAACTCCAACACGACACCCCCGTGCTCCCCCTCCGCGACACCATCCAGACGCCGCGCCAAAGAACCACCACCAGCCCGCCGAGGAACCCGCACCAAACTACCCAGCAACGATGGCAAACCACCCGACCTCGCCAGCGAACGCAGCGGTGCGAGATCCAGGCGCATCGCAACGGGCTGCGCCAGGTCGCCGCTGCACACACGGTCGAACAGTCCAAGACCTTCCTCACCGGAAATAGCAAGCAGACCCCAGCGCTCCCAGCGAGCCTGATCCGCCGTACTCAACCCCCCAGTCAAACCTCCGCTCAACCCGATTTCCCGACTCCACCATCCCCACGCAATCGACGTAGCCGCCAACCCCTGCGCGCGACGGTAGAACGCCAACGCATCCAAAAACGCGTTCGCGGCGGCATAATTACCCTGTCCCGGAGCTCCCAGCACGCCGGCGGCTGAGGAAAACAACACAAATGCCCGCAACCCCATGTCTCTTGTCAATTCATGCAAATGCCAGGCCGCGTCCGCCTTCGAGGCGAACACCCCGCCGAGGCGCTCCCGTGAGAGCGAGCCAATCACACCATCATCAAGCACACCTGCCGCATGTACAACGGCGCGCAACAGACACTCCCGCGGGACAAGACCGAGCAGTCTTTCTACCTGGCCGCGATCGCTCACATCACATTCCGCCACCACCACTTTTGCGCCAAGATCTTCGAGCTCATTCTTCAACTCCGCAGCACCGGGCGCGCCCAATCCCTGCCGACTGGCCAACACCAAACACCGCACCCCGTGCTCAACCACCAGGTGCCGCGCAACCAGACCGCCCAACATGCCCGTACCACCCGTCACCAGCACCGAGCCGCTGCCATCGAACACCATATCCCCGCCGTCATCCACACCAGCAGCCCGGTCGTCACCAGTCGCAGTACCAACAGCCGCCGCTCGCACCAACCGTGGAACGAACACCTCCCCCATACGGACCGCCAACTGCGGCTCACCCTCCAAACTCAGCGCCCCGCCCAACACCTCCCACGAAGACTCCTCCCCATCGACATCCACCACCATCACTCTCCCGGGATGCTCGGACTGAGCCGAACGCACCAACCCCCACACCCCCGCACCAGCCAAATCCTCGACCCCTTCGCCACCGTCCACCGCCACGGCGCCACACGTCAACACCACAAGCCGCGAACCCACCGGCCGCTCGTCATCCAACCATCCCTGCAACACGCTCAGCACCCCGGCTACCGTATCCAGCGCCATTCCAGGCAACCCCTCGCCATACGATCTCTCACCCCTCACGTCAACAACCACAACATCCGGCAACTCTTCGCCCTCAGCCAGCGCTTTCCCCAACGATCCCACATCCACCACTACACCATCCTCCCCCACACCAACGACGTCGCCATTGCTCACCTTCACAGAAATCCACTCCACGCCGAACAGCGACGACTCATGCCCTACACCCACACCACCGAACCCCTCCACCGTCACCTCGCGGCCTCGCAACGACCCAACTGAGACAACCAGTCCGCCCGCTTCATCCACAGCTACCACCGATAGCTCGCCTCCAGCATCCCCGCTCGCGGGAGCAAGTCCGACTCGCAACCTCGATGCCCCGACCCCACCCAGTCGCACCGCGCCCCACGAAAACGGCAACAGCACGCCCTTTCCGTTCTTGCTGTCGCCACCCGTCTCGTCGTCCGGCAGCCTCAGCAACGAGGCGTGCAGCGCGCTGTCCAGCAATGCGGGGTGCACACCGTAAGACCCAGCCTGCCCGGCCTGCTCCTCACCCAACGCCACCTCCGCGAAGATCTCCTCCCCACGCCGCCACACCCTCTGCAACCCCTGAAACACTCGGCCATACTCCAACCCCACGTCCGCCAAGCGCTCGTACGCGTCGTCGATGACAACCGCCTGTGCGCCTGGTGGTGGCCATGTGCCTGCGAGCTCTGCTGCCTGGGTGTCGATCGTGTCCCGCCCGCCGTTACGGTGGACGTCCCCTGGTGCTGTCCGCTGCGCGGTGTCCAGCACGCCGCTGGCGTGACGCACCCACTCCTCTTCGCCGCCCTGCGAGCCGTTGCGCTCGGTACGCGAATACACGCCCACCGACCGCTCTCCCTCGTCCCCAGGCTCCCCCACGACGACCTGGATCTGCACCCCCACACCCTCCCGGATCACCAACGGCGCCTCCAACATCAACTCCCGTACCGCTGGGCAGCCGGTCTCGGCGCCCGCATGCAACACCAACTCCAAAAACGCCGTGCCCGGCAACAACACCACACCCAACACCACATGATCGGCAAGCCACGGATGACTCTCCAACGACAAACGCCCAGTGAACACATACCCCTCTCCACCAGCCAACCCAACAGCCGCGCCCAGCAACGGGTGCCCCGCCGCAGACAACCCAGCCGCCGCTACATCACCCACACCCACACCCGACCCAAGCCAAAACCGCTCACGCTGAAACGCATACGACGGCAACCCCACACGCACACCACCAGCAGCACCCAACACACCACCCCAATCGACATCCACACCCCCAACCCACAACTCACCCATACCCCCCACAAACGACTCCACCTCACCCCGACCCTCACGCAACACCGACACAAACACACCACCACCAGCGCCAGCGCCACCAGCCACACCATCCTCGACGACGCCACCAGCCACACCATCCTCACCAGCCACAACGACGCCACCAGCCACACCATCCTCACCAGCCACAACGACACCACCAGCCACACCATCCTCACCAGCCCAACGACACCACCAGCCACCTCACCCACCACACCACGCCACCCTCACCCACCACACACCCACCTACCCACCAACACCCCACCTCACCAGCAGCAGCACCACCACCACCGGCGTCGCTAACCCCAGGAACACACTCCTGCGCCAACGCGCTCAACACACCCCCCGGCCCAACCTCCACAAAACGCCTCCCGCCAAGCCCCCAACAACACCCCACCCCATCCATGAACCGCACCGGCTCACGCACATGCCGCACCCAATAACCCACCGAACACAAATCCTCAACCGACGCCACCCCACCCGTCACATTCGACACCACCGGAATCGACGGCGCACCAAACGACAAACCACCAACCACCTCCGCGAACTCCTCCAACACACCATCCATCCGCGGCGAATGAAACCCATCACTCACCCGCAAACGCCGCACCCGCGCACCACGACCCCGCCACAACTCACCCAACCCCAACACCGCATCCTCATCACCCGACAACACCACCGAACCCGGACCATTCACCCCCGCCACCGACACCAGACCCTCCAACCCCACAAGCGAACCCAACACCTCCTCCTCCGACACCCCAACCGCCACCATCGCACCCGACCCCCCCACACCACCCATCAACCGACCCCGAGCAGCAACCAACACACACGCATCCTCCAACGAAAACACACCCGCCACATACGCCGCCACCACCTCACCAACCGAATGACCCAACAACACATCAGGCCGCACACCCCAACTCTCCACCAGCCGACACAACGCAACCTCCAACGCAAACAACCCAGGCTGCGCAAACACCGTCCCATCCAACCCACCAGCCACCCCACCATCACCATCACCATCACCAAACACCACACCAGCCAACGAACACCCCAACAACCCATCCAACACACCACACACCCCATCAAACGCCTCCCTGAACACCCCAAACCCCTCATACAACCCACGACCCATACCCACCCACTGAGAACCCTGACCACTAAACAAAAACACCACACCACCCACACCACCAGCCACACCACCACCAGCCACACCCCGCAACACACCCGCCGCCGACCCACCCTCCTCCAACACCCTCAACCCACCAAGCAACTCCTCACGACCACACCCCAACACCACCGCACGATCCTCCAACACCACACGCCCAGCCAACGAGAAACCAACATCCATGACACCAACTCCGGACTCGCGCCCACAAACTCCCCCAACCGCCCAGCCTGACCCCGCAAACCCCCCACACCCCGACCCGACAACACCCACGGCACCACACCACCCACACCACACCAACCCAAGCCCCCACACCAGAGACACCAACCCCACCAACCCCCACACCCACCGACCCAGACACCACCACCGCGCCGGCGCCGGCGCCTCCTCGAGAATCACATGCGCATTCGTACCACTCATCCCAAACGACGACACCCCCGCGCGCCGCGGCTCGCCATCGCGCTCCCACGCCACCTCCTCAACCAACAACGACACCCGACCACCCGACCAATCCACATCCCCCGAAGGCTCACCCACATGCAACGTCCGCGGCAACACCCCATGACCCAACGCCATCACCATCTTGATCACACCGGCCACACCCGCAGCCGCCTGCGCATGACCCATATTCGACTTACCGACCCCAGCCACAACGGCCGACCCTCGTCGCGATCCTGCCCATACGTCGCCAACAACGCCTGCGCCTCGATCGGATCGCCCAACATCGTCCCCGTCCCATGAGCCTCCACCACATCCACATCAACCGCCGAAAGCCCCGCGCTCGCAAGCGCCTGACCAATCACCCGCTGCTGGGAAGGACCATTCGGCGCCGTCAACCCATTACTCGCACCATCCTGATTCACAGCCGACCCACGCACCACCGCCAACACCCGACGACCATGACGCTCAGCATCAGACAAACGCTCCAACACCAGCATCCCCACACCCTCGCTCCAGCCGGTGCCATCGGCGGCGTCCGAGAACGACTTGCAACGACCATCCACTGCCAATCCACGCTGACGGAGAAGTCCACGAACAGGTCCGGTGTAGCGAGGATCGTCACACCGCCCGCCAGCGCCAGCGAGCACTCACCCGAGCGCAACGCCCACACGCCAGATGCAACGCCACCAACGACGAAGAGCACGCAGTATCGACAGTCACCGCCGGGCCCTCCAAACCAAACGTATATGCCACGCGGCCGGACACCACACTGCGAGACGCCCCGGTGCCAAGATAGCCCTCGAGCGAGCTCGCCGTCTCGCCCTGACGCGGCTATGCCATAGCCGTCGTGATACATGACCCCCACCAACACTCCGGTGCTGCTTCCCCTGAGCGATGGCGGATCGACACCCGCGTCTTCGAAAGCCTCCCACAAAGCTTCCAGCCACAGCCGCTGCTGAGGGTCCATCGCCAGCGCCTCACGTGGGCTGATGCCAAAGAACCCGGGTCGAACGCAGCGGCGTCATACAGAAACCGCCCTCGCGCGCATAGCTCGTTCCAGGATTGTCGGGATCGGGATCGAAAAGCGTCACCAGGTTCCACCCACGATCGTCCGGGAATTTGTCGATTGCATCACGCCCCGCGGCGACCAGCTCCCACAGCTCTTCCGAGGAGCTAACTCCGCCCGGATAGCGACAGCTCATACCCACGATTGCAACTGGCTCGTTCCTCGCCCTCACGACCGACACCGCAACGGCAGGTTGGCGCTGAGCGCCAACCACCTCGTCCAGCAGGAATCCCGCGACGCGCCGCCGTGCTCGGGTAGTCGAAGGCCAGGGTCGCCGGCAGACGCAGCCCCGTCATCGAGCCCAGCCGGTTGCGCAGCTCCACCGCGGCCAGCGAGTCGAACCCGAGGTCCTTGAACGCGCGTTGCGGGTCTACCGCCTGCCCGGAGGAGTGTCCCAACACGGCCGCGACCTCGCCCCGCACCAACTCCAGCACCACGCCACTGCGCTCCTCCTCGGCTACTCCAGCCATCCGGCGCGCCAGCGAGCCGCCACCGCTACGCCGCGCCGGCATTCGCACCAGACCGCGGAGCACGGGCGACAGACCGCCCAACCTTGCCAACGAGCGCAGCGCCGCCATGTCAAAGCGCACAGCGACCGGCTGGGCGAAGTCGGCACCACACGTGCGGTCGAACAGCTCCATTCCATCCTCGTCCGAGAGCGCCAGGAAGCCGCGCGCGGTCCATCCGCGCTCTGTCGGCCGCGCCCAACCCACCCGTCAGCCCGCTCTCTTGCGCCCACAACCCCCATGCGATCGAAGTGGCCACCAACCCCAATGCACGTCGGCGCAAGGCAAGCGCATCGAGGAGTGCGTTCGCGGCCGCGTAGTTCGCCTGCCCCGGAGCCCCCAACACGCCAGCCGCCGACGAGAACAACACAAACGCCGTCAGGTCCATGTCCTTCGTCAACTCGTGCAGATGCCACGCCGCGTCCACCTTCGGCGCGAACACCCTGTCGATGCGCTCCGGTGAGAGCGAGCCGATCACACCATCGTCCAGCACCGCCGCCGCGTGCACGACAGCGCGCAACGGGTACTCCGCGGGCACCTGGGCGAGCAGCCCTCGAACTTGCCCACGATCACTCACGTCGCACTCACCCACGATCACTTCCGCGCCGAGCCCTTCGAGCTCGTCACGCAAATCCACCGCCCCCGGCGCACTCAACCCGCGCCGGCTGGCCAGCACCACGCACCGCACACCACATTCAGCCACCAGGTGTCGCGCAACCATGCCACCAAGCGCCCCTGTGCCGCCCGTCACCAATACCGTGCCCGCCGGGTCAAACATGGCGCCGGCGTCAAACCCAGTTCCCCCGTGGATCGCACCAGCCTCCCCGCTCACGACCGCACCTGCGGCTCGTGTCAGGCGCGGAGCCACGGCCTTCCCCGCACGCACCGCGAGCTGCGGCTCGTTTTCACAGCCCAGCACACCGGGCAGCGCCTCCCACGATGCCTCCTGCGCATCGACATCGAGCAGCATGACCCTTCCGGGGTGCTCGGACTGCGCCGAGCGCACCAAACCCCACACCCCAGCACCAACCAGGTCCTCCACCCCCTCGCTGTCCCCCACGGCCACCGCGCCCTGTGTCAGCACGACCAGCCGTGAGCCCACCAGTCGCTCGTCATCCAGCCAGCTCTGCAACACATCCAACACTCTGCCGACCACGTCCCGCGCCGCCACGGGCAGATCCTCATCCTCCGCGTCCGCCTCCCCTCGCCTGGCATCCAGCACCACGACCTCCGGCAGCTCCTCACCGGCGGCCAGCGTCACGTTGAACGACTTCACGTCCATCCACACACCGTTCGCATCCACGTCCACAGCCGTTTCACTGTGTACCTGCGCAGGCACCCAGTCGACATTGAAAATTGACCCGCGATGTCCATCGGCAGCGGTCGCGAGTCGATCGGGCGCGAGATCGCGCACCGCCAGCGAACCCACCGACACGACCAGTCCGCCCACATCGTCGACGGCCACCAACGAGAGCGTTCCCTCGCCAGTCGATCGCTCGTCGCCCTCGACCTCGGCGATGCCGACTCGCAGTCGCTTTGCGCCGTGTGCTCCAAGCTGCACACCGCTCAAGGAGAACGGCAGCCGTACGACTTTCTCGCTATCAGCCCCAACGCCCAGGACAAGCTTCGTCAGCTCGGATGCCTGCAGTGCGCTGTCCAACAGCGCGGGGTGCACACCGTAAGACCCAGCCTGCTCGGCCTGCTCCTCACCCAACGCCACCTCCGCGAAGACCTCGTCCCCACGCCGCCACACACCCCGCAACCCCTGGAACGCCGGGCCATACTCCAACCCCACATCCCCAAGACGCTCATACACGTCGTCGATACCCACGGCGACAGCGCCCGCCGGCGGCCACACACCGCCGAGTTCTGCCGCACGCTCGTCCAGCGCGCCCCAGACCCCACCCGCGTCCAGCCCCCCAGGTGCGAACACACCACTGGCGTGACGCACCCAACCTCTCTCTCCATCACCCTCATCCGCATATGAGTACACCCCGACTGGCCGTGCGCCGTCCTCCCCCGCCTCACCAACAGACACCTGCACCTGCACCCCCGCCTCCTGATTCAACACCAGCGGCGCCTCCAGCACAAGCTCTTGCACCAGTGGACACCCCACCTCACCGCCCACGTGCAACGCCAACTCCAAAAGCGCCGTGCCCGGCAACAACACCACACCGAACACCACATGATCGGCAAGCCACGGATGACTCTCCAACGACAAACGCCCAGTGAACACATACCCCTCTCCACCAGCCAACCCAACAGCCGCGCCCAGCAACGGGTGCCCCGCCGCAGACAACCCAGCCGCCGCTACATCACCCACACCCACACCCGACCCAAGCCAAAACCGCTCACGCTGAAACGCATACGACGGCAACCCCACACGCACACCACCAGCAGCACCCAACACACCACCCCAATCGACATCCACACCCCCAACCCACAACTCACCCATACCCCCCACAAACGACTCCACCTCACCCCGACCCTCACGCAACACCGACACAAACACACCACCACCAGCGCCAGCGCCACCAGCCACACCATCCTCGACGACGCCACCAGCCACACCATCCTCACCAGCCACAACGACACCACCAGCCACACCATCCTCACCAGCCACAACGACACCACCAGCCACACCATCCTCACCAGCCACAACGACACCACCAGCCACACCATCCTCACCAGCAGCAGCACCACCACCGGCGTCGCTAACCCCAGGAACACACTCCTGCGCCAACGCGCTCAACACACCCCCCGGCCCAACCTCCACAAAACGCCTCCCGCCAAGCCCCCAACAACACCCCACCCCATCCATGAACCGCACCGGCTCACGCACATGCCGCACCCAATAACCCACCGAACACAAATCCTCAACCGACGCCACCCCACCCGTCACATTCGACACCACCGGAATCGACGGCGCACCAAACGACAAACCACCAACCACCTCCGCGAACTCCTCCAACACACCATCCATCCGCGGCGAATGAAACCCATCACTCACCCGCAAACGCCGCACCCGCGCACCACGACCCCGCCACAACTCACCCAACCCCAACACCGCATCCTCATCACCCGACAACACCACCGAACCCGGACCATTCACCCCCGCCACCGACACCAGACCCTCCAACCCCACAAGCGAACCCAACACCTCCTCCTCCGACACCCCAACCGCCACCATCGCACCCGACCCCCCCACACCACCCATCAACCGACCCCGAGCAGCAACCAACACACACGCATCCTCCAACGAAAACACACCCGCCACATACGCCGCCACCACCTCACCAACCGAATGACCCAACAACACATCAGGCCGCACACCCCAACTCTCCACCAGCCGACACAACGCAACCTCCAACGCAAACAACCCAGGCTGCGCAAACACCGTCCCATCCAACCCACCAGCCACCCCACCATCACCATCACCATCACCAAACACCACACCAGCCAACGAACACCCCAACAACCCATCCAACACACCACACACCCCATCAAACGCCTCCCTGAACACCCCAAACCCCTCATACAACCCACGACCCATACCCACCCACTGAGAACCCTGACCACTAAACAAAAACACCACACCACCCACACCACCAGCCACACCACCACCAGCCACACCCCGCAACACACCCGCCGCCGACCCACCCTCCTCCAACACCCTCAACCCACCAAGCAACTCCTCACGACCACACCCCAACACCACCGCACGATCCTCCAACACCACACGCCCAGCCAACGAGAATCCAACGTCCATGACACCAAGCTCCGGACTCGCGCCCACGAACTCCCCCAACCGCCCAGCCTGACCCCGCAACCCGCCCACACCCCGACCCGACAACACCCACGGCACCACACCACCCACACCACCCACACCACCCAAAGGCAACGCCTCCACACCAGAGACACCAACCCCACCAACCCCCACACCCACCGACGACCCAGACACCACCACCGGCGCCGGCGCCGGCGCCTCCTCGAGAATCACATGCGCATTCGTACCACTCCACCCAAACGACGACACCCCCGCGCGCCGCGGCTCACCGTTGCGCTCCCACGGCACCTCACCAACCAGCAACGACACCCGACCACTCTCCCAATCCACATGCCGCGACGGCTCACCCACATGCAACGTCCGCGGCAACACCCCATGCTCCAACGCCTTCACCATCTTGATCACGCCCGCCACACCCGCAGCCGCCTGTGTATGGCCGAGGTTCGACTTGATCGAGCCCAGCCACAACGGCTGACCCTCGTCGCGATCCTGCCCATACGTCGCCAACAACGCCTGCGCCTCGATCGGATCGCCCAACACCGTCCCCGTCCCATGCGCCTCCACCACATCCACATCAACCGCCGAAAGCCCCGCGCTCGCAAGCGCCTGACCAATCACCCGCTGCTGGGAAGGACCATTCGGCGCCGTCAACCCATTACTCGCACCATCCTGATTCACAGCCGACCCACGCACCACCGCCAACACCCGACGACCATGACGCTCAGCATCAGACAAACGCTCCAACACCAACGTCCCCACACCCTCGCTGAATCCGGCCCCGTCGGCAGAATCGGAGAACGACTTGCAACGACCGTCCACCGCCAATCCACGCTGGCGCGCGAACTCCACAAACAGCTCCGGCGTGGCGAGGATAGTCACACCGCCCGCCAGCGCCAGCGAGCACTCACCCGAGCGCAACGCCCCACACGCCAGGTGCAACGCCACCAACGACGAAGAGCACGCAGTATCGACAGTCACCGCCGGGCCCTCTAAGCCAAACGTGTATGCCGCCCGCCCGGACACGACGCTCCCCGACGCACCGGTCCCCAGGTATCCCTCGAGCTCCGCGGGCGCCCGACCCTGCCCAACCCCATAGTCGTGGTACATCAAGCCCGCGAACACGCCGGTACGGCTGCCGCGCAGGGACGTCGGATCGACGCCCGCATCCTCGAACGCCTCCCAACAAGCTTCCAGCCACAGCCGCTGCTGAGGATCCATCGCCAGCGCCTCGCGCGGGCTGATCCCGAAGAAGCCCGCGTCGAACTCGGCTGCATCGGGCAGGAACCCGCCGTCCCGTGCATAGCTCGTCCGCGGACGGTCGGGGTCGGGGTCGTAAAGCGCATCCAGATCCCAGCCACGGTCCTTCGGGAACCCGTCGATCGCATCCCCACCAGCTGCTAGCAGTTCCCACAACTCCTCCGGCGAGCTCACGCCACCCGGGAGCCGGCAGCTCATACCGACGATCGCGACCGGCTCGTCCACCGTCCTCGCGGCCGACACCACCATGTGGGCCTGTCGCTGCGAGCCAGCCGCCTCCGCCAACAGAAGCCCCGCGACCGCTGCGGCGCTCGGGTGGTCGAACACCAGGGTGGCCGGCAGGCGCAGCCCCGTCACGGCACTCAGTCGGTTGCGCAATTCCACTGCCATCAGCGAATCGAAGCCAAGGTCTTTGAACGCACGCCCAGGATCGACCGCCAGCCAGGATGTATGCCCCAACAGCGTCGCAACCTCGCCTCGGACCAACTCCATCACCACACCCTCGCGCTCCTCCTGCGCAACACCGGCCAGCCGCCGTGCCAGCGAACCATCACCTCCAGCCCGGCGAGCAGGCATCCGCACCAAGCCGCCAAGCATGCGCGGCAACCCCCCGGCTCTTGCAAGAGCGCGCAGGGCCGCCATGTTCAAACGCACCGGGACCAGTTGTGCGAGGCCCGTACCGCAGGCACGGTCGAACAACTGCAGGCCCTCCTCGCTCGAGAGCGCAAGCAGGCCTGAGCGGACCATGCGCGCTCGATCCGCCTCGCCCAGTCCACCGGTCAGCCCGCTCTTCTGCTCCCACCATCCCCACGCCAGCGAGGTTCCGGCCAGCCCCAGCGCCCGCCGGTGAGCAGCCAACGCATCGAGGAACGCATTCGCCGCTGCGTAGTTACCCTGCCCCGGGGCACCCAGCACGCCCGTCGCCGAAGAGAACAGCGCAAATGCCGACAGGCCCAGGTCTCTCGTAAGCTCATGCAGGTGCCACGCCGCGTCCACCTTCGGCGCGAACACCCTGTCGATGCGCTCCGGCGAGAGCGAGCCGATCACACCATCGTCGAGCGCACCCGCCGCGTGTACCACTCCCCGCAGGGGGAACTCCTCGGGCGCCTGTCCAATCAGCTCCTCGACCTGTCCCCGGTCGCTTACGTCACACGCCGCCACGATCACCCGCGCACCGAGCCCTTCGAGCTCGTCCTGCAACTCCACCGCACCCGATGCATCCAACCCCCGCCGGCTCGCCAACATCACACACCGCACCCCACACTCAGCCACCAGATGCCGTGCGATCAGACCACCCAACACCCCGGTACCACCCGTCACCAACACCGAACCGCCCGGATCGAACACGGCATCCCCAGCCCCGGCGGACCTCCCCATGGCCTCCTCCGCCCGCACCAACCGTGGAGCCAGCACCTCCCCGTCACGCAGCGCGAGCTGTGGCTCATCCTCACACCCCAACGCACCGGGCAACGCCTCCCACGAGGACTCCCACCTATCGACGTCGACGAGCGCCACGCGGCCGGGATACTCCGACTGCGCCGAGCGAACGAGACCCCAAACCCCTGCGCCAGCCAGATCGTCCACCCCGTCCCCGTCCGCTATGCCCACCGCGCTATGCGTCAACACCACCAACCGCGAATCGGCAGTGCGCTCGTCACCCAGCCACCCCTGCAGCACCCCCAGTACCCCGCCGACCACGTCCCGCGCCTGCCCAGCCAGCCCCCCGCTCGGCAGATCGTCCTCCGCAGCCACATCCACGACCACTACCCCGGGCAACTCCCTGCCCTGCTCCAGCGCCACACTCAGCGACCTGACGTCCATCAATACGTCGTCCGCGTCCACTTCGACAGTCGTCCCGCCGCCCACCTGCACCGGTGCCCACTCGATACAGAACAGCGACTGGAGTCCCCTGCGCGCAGCCAGCTGTCCCGGCGGGATCTCCCGCGCTATCAACGACCCAACCGACAGCACCAGCCCCCCGACATCATCGACGGCCACCAGCGAGAGCGCGCCATCGGCCATCGAGCTCCCACCGCTCCCGGCTCCCGCGATGCCAACTCGCAACCGCGATGCGCCGATGGCGCCCAGGCGCACGCCACCCCACGAGAATGGCAGTCGTGCCCGGCTCCCGGCTTCGCCTGAACCGCCGCCCATGTCGGACCCACCATCCAACGCAGCCAAGGCCAACGCATGCAGTGCACTGTCGAGCAGCGCCGGATGGACGCCGAAGGAGCCCGCCTCTTCGGCCCGCTCCTCGCCCAGCTCGACCTCGGCGAACACCTCCTCACCACGCCGCCACACACCTCGCAATCCCTGAAACACCGGGCCGTACTCCAGCCCCACATCCTCCAAGCGCTCATACGCATCGTCGATCCCGAGCGGCTCCGCGCCCGTCGGCGGCCAAACGCCGGCCAACTCCAGCGCTCGCGAGTCGGCCGCCCCCCACTCATCCGCACCGCTCGACCCAGCCACCCGCGAGGACTCATCGGGTAGGAGCGCTCCGCTGGCATGGCGCAGCCATCCACCCTCACTCTCGCTGTTCAAGTTCCAATCCAACCCGCCTTCCGATCCGTCGTGCCCAATACGGGAATACACAGACACCGGACGCTCTCCGTCCGCACCGCGTTCACCCACAACCACCTGCATCTGCACACCGTCGCCCTCGTCCAGCACCAGCGGCGACTCCAACGTCAGCTCGTGCACCACTGGGCACCCGACCTCGCCGCCGACGTGCAGCGCCAGCTCCAGAAACGCCGTGCCGGGCAGCAACACGACACCCATCACCGCATGATCGGCAAGCCACGGATGACTTGCCAACGAGAGCTGTGCCGTGAACACACACCCATCGCCACCTGCCAGCGTCACCGCCGCGCCCAGCAGTGGGTGACCCACCGACGTCAACCCGGCCGCCGACACATCGCCGACGCCCGCGTCCATTCCGAGCCAGAAGGGCTCGCGTTGAAATGCGTAGGACGGGAGACTCACGCGCGCACCGCCGGAGCCCTCGAAGATGCCTCTCCAATCGACCTCCACGCCGGCCACCCATACTTCACCCACCGACTTCATGAATCGTTCCAGGCCGCCCTCATCACGCCGCACCGAGCCCACCACCGCACCAGCGGCGGCGTCGTCGTCGTCGCCCGTGCTGCCGCCACGCGCCTCCTCGGCGATCTCCTGCACTCCCGCCGTCAACACCGGGTGCGGACTGACCTCCACGAACACGTGTGCGCCGCTATCCAGCACCGCGCGGATCGCTTTTTCGAACTGCACCACCTCGCGCAGATTCCGATACCAGTATTCACCGTCCAGATCGGCCATATCCACGACGGTGCCCGTCACGGCCGAATAGAACGGCATCTTCCCCACACGTGGGGCGATCCCCTCACACTCTTCCAACAACGCCTCTCGAATCTCCTCTACCGCCGCCGAGTGCGCCGCATAGTCCACCCCAATCGTCCGAGCTCTGACACCTCCCACTTCGAGCTCTACGCGTAGCTCCTCGAGCGCTTCGATATCACCGGAGACCACCACCGAGCTTGGTCCGTTCACAGCCGCGACGTCCACACGGCCATTCCCATGCTCGAGCCAGTTTCCAACCTCACCAACACCGAGCCCGACTGACATCATCCCGCCCCGGCCGGCCAGACCCACCAGCGCACGACTGCGCGCGACCACCACTCGCGCCCCGTCCTCCAACGACAGTCCGCCTGCCACGCACGCCGCCGCGATCTCGCCCTGCGAATGCCCCACCACCGCGGTCGGTCGCACCCCGCACGCCGCCCACAACCCAGCCAACGACACCATCACCGCCCACAACGCCGGCTGCACCACGTCCACCCGATCTAGCCCCGGCTCACCCTCGTGGCCCCGCAACACACCCTCCAGTGACCACTCCACCAGGTCGCCGAGCGCCATCCCACAACGACCCATCTCCTCGGCGAACACCGGCGAGCTATCCAACAACTCCACCGTCATGCCAGCCCACTGGGCGCCCTGGCCCGGGAACACAAACGCCACACCGCGCTCGCCGCTGGTCGCGCCGTGTATCACCTCGGCCCTCGACTCTCCCGCCGACAGCACCGCCAATCCTGCCAGCAGCGCCTCCCGTCCCGTACCCAGCACCACCGCGCGATCGTCAAACACCGGGCGCCCAGACAATGAGAACCCGATGTCCACCGCGTCCAGCTCGGGGCTATCTTCCATCCACCTTTGCAACCGCTCGGCTTGACTCCGCAATCCGGCCGCTCCCTTCCCGGAGAGCATCAGTGGCACTACATGACCCACGCCCACGCTGCCGCCATCGATCTCCGCACTCTTGACCGGCACGATGCCCAACGCCTTCGGGGCTTCTTCGAGAATCACATGAGCATTTGTGCCGCTCATTCCGAACGACGACACCGCCGCGCGTCGTGGCCTGCCATGGTGCGTCCACGGCACCTCCTCAGTCAGCAGCGCCACGCTGCCGCTCGCCCAGTCGACGTGCGTGGAGGGCTCATCCACATGCAGGGTGCGCGGCAGCACACCATGCTCCAACGCCTTCACCATCTTGATCACGCCGGCCACGCCCGCAGCTGCCACCGCATGCCCCAGGTTCGACTTCACCGACCCCAGCCACAGCGGACGATCCGCCGGGCGATCCTGTCCGTACGTCGCCAACAACGCCTGCGCCTCGATCGGGTCGCCAAGTGTGGTGCCAGTCCCATGCGCCTCGACCACGTCCACATCACGCGTTGAGAGTCGGGCATTCGCCAGCGCCCGGCCGATTACCCGCTGCTGAGAGGGACCGTTCGGCGCCGTCAATCCATTGCTCGCACCATCCTGATTCAGAGCCGACCCAGGTACCACCGCCAACACCCGATGGCCATTGCGCGTCGCGTCCGAGACGCGCTCCAGCACCAGCACTCCGACGCCCTCGCTCCAGGCGGTGCCGTCAGCGCCATCGGCGAACGACTTGCAACGACCGTCGAAAGACAGCCCACGCTGACGCGAGAAATCCACGAATCCCACAGGCGTCGCCAGCACCGTCACACCACCTGCCAACGCGAGGGAGCATTCGCCAGCGCGCAGTGCTCCACATGCGAGGTGAAGCGCCACCAGCGACGAGGAACACGCGGTGTCCACTGACACCGCCGGACCCTCCAACCCAAACGTGTACGCCGCTCTCCCCGACACGATACTCGCCGATGCGCCCGTGACGCCATACCCCTCGTCCGGCCCCGAGCGCAGACCTACTCCGTAGCCGCTGGCGCCAATCCCCACCACCACCCCGGTCTGACTCCCTCTCAGCGCCAACGGATCGATGCCCGCGTCTTCGAGCGCCTCCCAGCACCCTTCCAACCAGAGTCGCTGCTGGGGATCCATCGACAACGCCTCGCGCGGGCTGATCCCAAAGAACCCCGCGTCGAACTTGGCGGCATCGTAGACGAAGCCCCCTTCGCACACGTAGCTGGTCCCGTGGTGGTCCGGATCGGGATCGTACAGCGCATCCAGATTCCAACCGCGGTCCTCGGGGAACCCGCCGATCGCATCACCGCCGGCGAGCACCAACTGCCACAGCCCCTCAGGCGAGCCCACCCCACCCGGGTAGCGGCAGCTCATGCCCACGATCGCGACCGGCTCGTCTACCGCCCGCACGCTCGACGCCGCGGCGGCGTACCGACGCTGAGCGCCTGCGACCTCATCCAGCAGGAACCGGGCGACAGCTGCAGCGCTGGGATGGTCGAACACCAGCGTCGCCGGCAGACGCAGTCCCGTGATCGCACCCAGTCGGTTGCGTAGTTCCACCGCCATCAGCGAATCGAACCCGAGCTCGTTGAACGCCCGCCCAGAATCCACCGCCAACGCGGAGGCATGCCCCAGCAGTGCCGCGACCTCGCCCCGCACCAACGCTAGCGCCACACCCTCGCGCTCCTTCTCCGCCACGTCCGCCAGCGCTCGCGCCAGGGAGCCTCCCTCGCCCGCTCTGCGAGCGGGCGCTCGCACCAAGCCGCAGAGCACCCGCGGCAATCCGCCGACCCTCGCCAGCGAGCGCAACGCAGCAGCGTCCATGCGCATGGGCACCAGCTGCGCCAACTGCACCCCGCACGCTCGGTCGAGCAACTCCAACCCCTCATCGGACGGCAGCGCCGGAAAGCCCGAGCGTTCTATTCGAGCCCTATCCGCTTTGCTCAGCCTGCTCTCCAGCGCCCAGAGTCCCCACGCCAGCGAAGTCCCAACCAACCCCTGCGCATGGCGGTGGAGGGCCAACGCATCCAATAGCGCGCTCGCCGCGGCGTGGGTGCCCTGCCCGGGAGTCCCCAGCACCCCCGTTGCCGAGGAGAACAAAAAGAACGCCGACAGGTCCATGTCTCTCGTCAGCGCATGCAGGTGCCACGCCGCATCCACCTTCGGCGCAAACACGCTGTCGATGTGCTCGGGCGAGAGCGAGCCAATCACTCCGTCGGCGAGCGCATCCGCGACATGCACAACGCCTCGCAGCGGACGCTCTGCCGGAACTCGGTCGAGCAGCTTCTTCACCTGATCGCGGTCGCTCACGTCGCACTCTGCCACGATCACCTGCGCGCCCAACTGCTCCAACTCACCCCGCAACTCCGTGGCGCCGGGCGCGCCCATCCCATGCCGGCTGGCCAGCACCACACAGCGCACCCCGTGCGCAGCCACCAGATGTCGCGCGACCAAGCCGCCCAGCGTCCCGGTCCCATCTGTCACCAGCACCGAGCCGTCGCCGTCGAACGCAGCTCTTTGGCCGAGCGCGTCGCTGCGCGTAGCCACCGTCTCCACCCGTGCGAGCCGCGGCGCCAGCGCCGCCCCTCTGCGCAGCACCAGCTGCGGCTCCCCCTCCAACCCCAACACACCACCCAACGCCTTCCACGAAGACTCCTCTCCGTCCACATCCACCAACGTCACCCGCCCAGGATGCTCAGACTGCGCCGAGCGCACCAACCCCCACACCCCAGCAGACGCAAGGTCGTCGAGCCCCTCACCATCCTTCACCACCACCGCGCCCCGTGTCAGCACCACAAGCCGCAAACCCACCAACCGCTCGTCTCCCAGCCACCGATGCAACACACCCAACGCTTCACAAACAGCACCCCGCGCCATCTCAGGCAAGCCCTCATCCAGCACATCACGCTCACCGCGCCTCATATCCAGTACCACGACCCCCGGCAACTCCTCGCCCCTCTCCAACACCCCCGTCAGCGACTCGACGTCCACCAACACACCCTCCGCCCCCACATCCACAGCTCCGCCATTCGCTGCCACGGGCACCCACTCGACGCAGAACAGGGACTCCAGCTCTCGACCCACACCGTCAAGCTGCTCCGCCGTCGCCTCCCGCATACGCAATGAGCTGGCCGACACAACCAAACCGCCTCTGTCGTCCACAGCGACCAGCGAAAGCTCCTCCTCGCCCGTCAGAGCCAGTCCAACCCGCAGCCGCGACGCGCCGAGCGCGTCCAACCGCACTCCACTCACCGAGCACGGCAGCCGCACGCCCCGCTCACCGTGGATCCCGGACTCCACGACAATGCTCATCCACTCGGATGCCTGCAGCGCGCTGTCCAACAGCGTGGGATGCACGCCATAAGACGCGGCCTGCGCAGCCTGCTCGTCACTCAACTCCACTTCCGCGAAGACCTCGTCCCCACGCTGCCACACACTCCGCAGCCCCTGAAACGCCGGGCCATATTCCAACCCCACATCCCCAAGCCGCTCATACACGTCATCGATACTCACAGCGACTGCCCCCGCCGGCGGCCACACACCTCCGAGCTCCGCCGCGCGCTCATCCAGCGCCCCCCCCGCCCCGCTCCCATCGATCCCCACAGGCGCGAGCGAACCGCTGGCGTGACGCACCCAACCATCCTGTCCATCACCCTCGCCCGTGTGCGAGTGGACCTCCACCGACCGCGCGCCGCCCTCCCCCGCCTCGCCAACGGACACCTGCACCCGTACCCGAGCCCCATCGGCCAGCACCAGCGGCGCCTCCAGTACGAGCTCCCGCACCACCGGACACCCCATCTCCCCACCGGCGTGCAACGCCAACTCCAAGAACGTCGCCCCAGACAACAGCACCGCGCCGAACACCGCGTGATCGGCAAGCCATGGGTGACTTTCGCGCGAAAGAAGACCCGTGAACACACACCCCTTCTCCCCGGCCAACGCCACCATGGCAACCAGCAGCGGATGTCCGGCGGACACCAATCCTGCCCCGGCCACATCACCCGGGCCGACACCCGACCCAAGCCAAAATCGCTCACGCTGAAACGCGTACGACGGCAGCGCTACGCGCACAGCCCCCGCGTCCTCAAACACACCAGCCCAATCCACCGCCGCACCTGCTAGCCACAGCTCCCCCACGGCCCTCAACAGCGACTCCCGCTCCCCATCACCACGCAATCCCGCCACGAACACCGGACGGGGACCCGCACCACCGTCCGTATCGCCGACCACCTCCCCGGCCCCCACAGCGACGACGTGCCCGGCCATGTTGCCGGTCTCCCCCTCACCCTCGACACACTCTTGGGCCAGCGCGCACAACGCTCCCCCCGGCCCAAGCTCGAGAAAACCACCCACCCCCTGCCCACACAGGCACCGAACCCCATCCATGAACCGCACCGGCTCACGCACGTGCCGCACCCAGTAGCCCACTGAACACACATCTTCCTCGGACACCAACTCGCCCGTCACATTCGACACAATCGGGATGCTTGGCCGCGCAAACGACAAACCGCCGACGACCTCACCGAACTCCTCCAAAACACCATCCATCCGCGGAGAATGAAAAGCATCGCTCACCCGCAACCGCTTCACCCTTACTCCATTACCACGCCACGCCTTATCCAGCTCGACGACGACCTCCTCGTCACCGGACACGACCACCGATTCGGGTCCATTCACACCTGCCACCCCGACACGATCCTCCAAACCAACCAACGACTCCAACACCTCTTCCTCCGACAACCCCACCGCCAACATCGCCCCCGACCCCGACACACCACCCATCAACCGACCCCGAGCCGCCACCAACACACACGCATCCTCGAGCGAAAACACCCCCGCCACGCACGCCGCCACAACCTCACCAATCGAGTGACCCAACAAGAGATCAGGCCGCACACCCCAACTCTCCATCAGTCGAAACAACGCGACCTCGAGCGCAAACAAACCAGGCTGCGCAAACATCGTCTCATCCAACGACCCAGCCTGCGACCCACCCTCAAACACCACCTCACGCAACGAACACCCCACCAGCCCGTCCAACACACCGCACACCCCATCAAACGCCTCCCGAAACACCCCAAACGACTCATACAACCCCCGCCCCATTCCCACGCGCTGCGAACCCTGCCCACTGAACAAAAACGCCACACCAGCATGGCCGGCCGTACCTCGCAACACACCCGGCGCGGACTCCCCACCCTCCAACGCCCCCAACCCCCCCAGCAGCTCATCGCGGCTCAACCCCAACACGACCGCCCGATCCTCCAGCACCGCCCGCCCGGCCAACGACAACCCCACGTCCATCACATCGATCTCTGGGTGGTTGGCCACGAACTCCCGCAACCGCCCGGCCTGACCGCGCAAGCCACCCACACCACGGCCCGACAACACCCACGGCACCTCGCCACCGGCTACACGCAGCGCCGCAGAACCCCGCACCCCGCGGGCCGCTTCCTCCGTCGGCGTGCCGCCGCCGGTTGCGACCGCGTCCTCGGTCGCCATCTCAACAGCCGGCGCCTGCTCAAGAATAACGTGCGCATTCGTGCCGCTCAGTCCAAACGACGACACCCCCGCGCGCCGCGGACGCTCACCCACCCCCCACGGCACCTCCTCGGTCAGCAATTGCACCGCGCCGGTCGACCAGTCGACGTGTGTTGAGGGCGCATCCACGTGCAGCGTCCTGGGCAACACACCGTGCTCCATCGCCTTCACCATCTTGATCACGCCGGCCACCCCCGCTGCCGCCTGCGCATGACCGATGTTGGACTTCACAGAGCCCAACCACAGCGGACGACCATCCACGCGACCCTGCCCGTACGTTGCCAGCAGTGCCTGCGCCTCAATCGGATCGCCCAACGTCGTGCCCGTCCCGTGCGCCTCCACCACGTCAACGTCGCCGACCGACAGTCCGGCGCTCGCCAGCGCTTGGTCGATTACCCGCCGCTGGGAAGGACCGTTCGGCGCCGTCAACCCATTGCTCGCGCCATCCTGGTTCACAGCCGACCCACGCACCAAGGCCAGCACCCGGTGGCCGTTGCGCTCCGCCTCGGACAGCCGCTCCAACACCAGCACACCCACGCCCTCACCCCACGCCGTGCCATCCGCCCCGTCCGCAAACGACTTGCAACGACCGTCGACCGCCAACCCACGTTGGCGCGAGAACTCCACAAACGACGTCGGCGTCGCCAGCAACGTCACGCCACCGGCCAGCGCCAACGAGCACTCACCCGCACGCAACGCGCCACACGCCAAATGCAAGGCCACCAACGAGGAGGAGCACGCGGTGTCCACCGTCATCGCAGGGCCCTCCAGCCCAAACGTGTACGCCACCCGGCCCGACACCACGCTCCCCGCCACACCCATGCCCAGATAACCCTCGAGGTCCGCCGGCATCTGGGCCAGCCCGGGCCCATAGTCGTGATGCATCAAGCCCGCGAACACACCAGTCCGGCTTCCACGCAGGGCAGCGGGATCGAGACCTGCGTCTTCGAGCGCCTCCCAGCACCCTTCCAGCAGCAGCCGCTGCTGGGGGTCCATCGCCAGTGCCTCACGCGGGCTGATCCCGAAGAACCCCGCATCGAACTCCGCGGCATCGTGCAGGAAGCCTCCCTCACGCGTATAGCTCGTGCCCGGGTGACCGGGATCGGGATCGTAGAGCGCCTCCAGATCCCACCCCCGATTCGTCGGAAATCCGCCGACCGCGTCACCGCCATGCGCTACCAACTCCCAAAGCTCCTCAGGTGAGGCCACCTCGCCCGGATAGCGGCAGCTCATGCCCACGATCGCCACCGGCTCGCCATCGGCACTCGGCGAGCTCGGCGCAGAGACATGCACCTGCATGCCCATGACCTCGCTCAGCAGATACTCGGCCAGCTCGGCGCAGTTGGGATGGTCGAAGACGAGCGTGGCAGGTAGGCGCAACCCGGTCGCCCGGCTCAGGCGGTTGCGCAACTCGATCGCGCTGAGCGAGTCGACGCCGAGATCCTTGAACGTCTGCCCCGCATCAATCGCATCGGGGGAGTCGTGTGCGAGCACGGCAGCCACATGGGCTCGCGTCAGCTGGCTCAGAGTCCGCAGGCGCTCCGCCTCCGGCATCCCGGCGAGGCTTCTGCGCAAGGCATGTGACGCATCGGCTCGACCCCGGCGCGGAGGTACGCGCACCAGCCCGGCGAACAGCGCCGGGAGCGTTTCCGCTTTTGCCTGCGCCCGGAGCGTGCCGCCATCGATCGGAGCGGCGACCGTGAGCGCCTCGCCGGAGGCGAGCGCTGCGTCGAAGAGGCGCAGTCCCTCGTCGGAGGAGAGCGCACGGACCCCGAGCCGCGCCCTCTCGGCATCGGTGAGAGCGCCAGTCATCGCACTCGCCTCTTCCCACAATCCCCATGCGATTGAGTGGCCGACCATGCCGTTGGCCCGGCGGTGAGCCACCAACGCATCCAGGAAGGCGTTGGCCGCGGCGTAGTTGGCCTGTCCGGGAGCGCCAACGGTGGCCGCCACCGAGCTGAACACCACGAAGGCCGCCAGATCGAGCTCGCGCGTCAACTCGTGCAGGTGTACCGCGGCGTCGAGCTTGGGCGCGAACACGCGCTGGATGCGCTCTCCATCAAGCGCGGTGATCACGCCGTCGTCGAGCACCCCCGCGAGATGGATCACAGCACCCAAGGGATACGCCTCGGGCATCTTTGCGATCAGCGACTTCAGCGGGCGACGCTTGGAGACGTCGCACGCGACCACGCGCACGCTCGCCCCGAGATCTTCGAGTTGCGCGACGAGCCGTGCGCTGCCATCGGCCGCGGGGCCGCCGCGGCTGACCAACACGAGGTGCCTCGCGCCGTGGGTCTCGACCAGGTGACGGGCGAGCAGCGACCCCAACGTGCCGGTGCCACCCGTCAGCAGCACCGTGCGGTCGGGGTCGAACGCAGGCGCCGGCCGCTCGACCGCTGACGGCGGCGCTGAACGATCCGCGGCGGTCGAGCGGGTCGACAGCTCGACGCTCGCCAACCGCATCCGTTGCAGGCGCGCGACCAGCACCCGCCCCTCGCGCACAGCCAGCTGTGGCTCGTCGCTTGACAACGCGCCCTCGAGGGCCCCCTCAGACACCTCGTGGCCATCGAGGTCGACCAGCGAAAAGCGCCCAGGGTGCTCCGATTGCGCGCTTCTGAGAAGCCCCCACAGAGGCGCCTGTCTGAGATCGGGATCCTCTCCCACCTCGGCTGCCACCGCGCGTTCGGTGACAAGCGTCAGTCGCGTGTCCTCGTGACGCTCGTCAGCGAGAAAAGCTTGTACGAGCGAGAGCGCCCAGGTGGTCGAATCGAGAGCCGATTTGGCGACGCCGGTCCTGCGTCGCGCCGAGGGCACGCGACACCACACCACGTCCGGCATGGATTGGCCCAGCCGCAACGCCTCGAGGTCCTCTATGCCGGCAATCTCGACCAGCGCCCGCTCCCCCACCGCGAGCGCGGGCTGGGCTCCGCCCCCGAGATCCATCTCGACCCACCCGACCGCAAACAGAGAATCGGCACCCTTCGCCCGCAACGTCGAGGGATCGACCGAACGCGTACGCAGCGAAACGAGCTCCAGCGCCAGATCACCCTGCTCGTCGACCGCTTGCACGGCGGTCGCGCCATGATCGAAAGTCACCCGCACACGCCACTCTGTGGCGCCACGTTTGAGCAGATGAACCCCCGCCAGGCTGAAGGGCAGCTCCGGCAGCGATCGCGCCGGGGCGCGGCTGGCGAGCTGAGCCATGTGGAGCGCCGCGTCGAACAACGCCGGATGCACGCCGCAGCCCAGTGCCAGCTCTTGCTGGGTGGCGTCCAAAGCGACCTCCCCGAAGAGCTCCCCGTCCCGTCGCCACGCAGCCCGCAACCCCTGGAAGGCCGGACCGTAGAAGAACCCTTCCTGCGCCAGGCGCTCGTAAAGGTCCGCGAGATCGATGGGCTCCGCCCCCTCAGGGGGCCAACGCGTTCCAGCCGAGCCCCACGCCTGGACCGAGCCCCCATTCTCAGAGGACTCGCCTGGCGCGAGCACGCCGCTCGCATGGACGATCCATGCGGACTCGCCATCCACTTCCGCTGCGTCCGGCTCGTACCGTGAACTGATGCTCAGCGCGCGGCATCCACGCTCTTCCTCCGGACCCACCACAAGCCTGATCTGCACCGCTCGCCCGTCCTCGAGCGCAAGTGGTGCTTGCAGCGTCATCTCCTCGACTGCCTTCACGCCCAGCTCGACGCCGGCGGCAAGTGCCAACTCGACGAAGCCCGTCGCCGGAAACAGCACCGTGTCGGCCACCACGTGATCTCTCAGCCACGGACAGCGCTCCAGCGAGATGCGCCCCGTGAAGATCCACCCCTGCTCACCGGGCAACTCGAGTTTGGCGTCCAACAACGGATGCTCGACGGAGCCCTGGCCCACAGCCCTCGCGTCCCCTCTGCCACCGGAGCCCGAGAGCCAGTAGAGCTCCCGCTGGAAGGGGTATGTGGGAAGCTCCACGGCACGCGTGCCGGGGTCGAACAGGGGGGTGAAGTCAACGCCCACACCATTCACATGCGCTTCGCTGACCGAGCTCACAAAGCGCTCGAGGCCACCATCCCCGCGGCGCAGCGAGCCAACCACCGTCACGGAATCCTGGCTCTTCGTGTGCGCCTCGGCCGTCTCGGTTATCGCCGGCGTCAAGATCGCATGTGGGCTCACCTCGATCAGGACACTGGCGCCGTGTGCTATCGCCGCAGAGGTCGCGGCCTCGAACACGACCGTCTCTCGCAGGCCGCGATACCAATACCCTGGGTCGAGCTCGGCGGTGTCCACCCGCTCTCCCGTAACAGTCGAGTAGAAGGGGATCCGGCTAGTGGTGGGCTCGATCGGCGCCAGCGCCTCGAGCAGCTCATCACGCAACGCATCGATTTGCGGTGAATGACCAGCGAAGTCGGCGACGACCCGTCTTGCGCGGATATCTTTCTCACGGCAATGTTCCATCAGCTCGTCCAAGGCCTCGTGCGAACCCGAGAGAACCATCAAATGGGGACCGTTCACAGCTGCAAGCGAGAGTCCCATCCCAAGCTCCGCACGCAACTCCTCGACCTCGTTGCGCGCAAGCGCAACCGACACCATCCCACCTCGACCGGCGATCTTGCCCAGCGCCTCACCTCTCACCGCCGCAATGCGAGCGCCATCCTCCAGCGACACCGCGCCCGCCACCACGGCAGCCGCAATCTCCCCGAGCGAGTGGCCAATCACCAAATCGGGCTCCACCCCATAAGCGCGCCAGAGCTCCGCCAGGCTGACCATAACGGCAAACAGCACCGGCGGAACGACCTCCACATCCTCGAGCGAGGGCGCTTCCCGCCCACCGCCGAGCACCTCGCGAACCGACCAGTCGATGTGCTTGGCGAGCGCGTCCTCACACGCGCGCATACGTTCGGCAAAAAGTGGTGATTGCGCGAGCAGCTGGAGCGCCATTCCCTGCCACTGAGCGCCGTGGCCCGGAAACACGAAGGCGACTTTTCCCTCACGTGCGGAGCCTCCGCGGAGAACGTACTCGGCCTGTCCGCCCCTCGCGAGCTCCTGCAGACCCGCAAGCAGCTCTGCGCGATCCCGAGCGAGAACGATCCCTCGCTCGGAGAACCGCGCCCGGCGCAGCGCCAGTGTCCCAGCAACATCCGCGTGCCCGAGCTCCGCACGCGCCTGCAAATGCGCTCCAAGACGCCCGGCCTGGGCAGCGAGAGCCTCGCTACTCTTGGCCGAAAGCACGAACGGCACCAATGAGCCAGCTCCGAGTGCGGTCCCCTCCTCGGTGCTCCCGCGCACGCCCGGCGGTTGCTCGACGCCGACCGGCAGCGGCGAGCACTCCTCCAGGATCACGTGGGCGTTGGTGCCCGAGACCCCAAACGACGAGATCCCCGCGCGACGCGGACGGCCGTTGGTCTCCCACCGAACCGGTTCTCTCAGCAGGGACACCGAGCCGGCCGACCAATCCACCTCCCTGGTGGGCTCGTCGATGTGCAAGCTCATGGGCAGCACACCGTGGCGCATCGCCTGCACCATCTTGATCACCCCGGCCACGCCCGCTGCCGCCTGCGTATGACCAATGTTTGACTTCGCCGATCCAAGCCACAGAGGGTGCTCCCGGTTGCGCCCGTAGGCCGCGATCAGAGCCTGCGCCTCGATCGGGTCGCCCAGGGTGGTTCCCGTGCCGTGCGCCTCGACAGCGTCCACCTCGGACGGCGACAGGCCGGCATTGGCGAGCGCCTGACGAATGACCCGCCGCTGTGCAAGGCCGTTTGGCGCCGTCAACCCATTGCTCGCGCCATCCTGATTCACAGCGCTGCCGCGCACCACCGCCCACACCCGATGGCCACGTCGGCGAGCCTCGGAGAGGCGCTCGACCACGAGCAGCCCGGCTCCCTCCGCCCAACCCACTCCGTCGGCGCTGTTCGCAAACGCCTTGCACCGCCCGTCCGGCGCGAGGGCGCGTTGTCGGCTGAACTCGACGAACGCCGCCGGGGTCGCCATCGCCGTCACACCCCCCACCAGCGCCAGCGAGCATTCCCCGGCCCGCAACGCCGCGCACGCAATGTGCAAGGCCACCAGCGAAGATGAGCATGCCGTATCGATTGAAACCGCCGGTCCCTCCAGCCCGAGCGCATACGCCACACGGCCGGACGCGACGCTGCCAGACGAGCCGATCAGCGTTTGCCCCTCCACCTCCACGCCCCGCGAGCCGGCACTGGCAGCAAGGCCATAGTCCTGGTACATCACCCCCACGAAGACGCCTGCATCGGTGCCACGCAGAGACTCCGGGTCGATCCCGGCGTGCTCGAAGGCCTCCCACGCCGTTTCCAACAACAACCGCTGCTGCGGGTCGATCGCCAGCGCCTCGCGCGGGCTGATCCCAAAGAAGCTCGCATCGAAACCGGCGAGATCGCGAAGGAAACCGCCCGTGCGCACGTAGGAGGTGCCACGATGGTCGGGGTCGGCGTCGAAAAGCCCTTCCAGGTCCCAGCCCCGATCGGATGGAAACTCGCCAATCGCATCGCGGCCTGCGCACAGCAACTCCCACAGATCGTCGGGCGAGCGCACCTCACCCGGATACCTGCAGCCCATTCCCACGATCGCGATGGGATCGTTCGAGCGGGCTGCCGCGCGCGTCACACGGTTCCGGTCGGACTCGACGCCTTTGGCTCGCAGGGACAGATACCCGGCGACCGCCAGCGGCGTGGGATGGTCGAAAACGAGCGCGGACGACAGCCGCAGACCCGTGGCGTGGCTCAGGCGGTTCCGCAGCGAGACAGCTGCCACCGAGTCGAAGCCGAGCTCCCTGAAGGCTCGCCGTCTGTCCACGAGCTCCGGCGAGGCAAGCCCCAAGACCGACGCCGCCTCCGCACACACGAGCTCGAGCACGACGCTCTCGCGCTCTCCCTCGGGCACGTCGGCGAGCTGGATCGCCAGCGCCTCGCCGGTTTCCTCAACCCCGTGGTGAAACTCCTCAAAACCGGCGCCAGCGCCGTCCTGCCACTCCCCGCGCGGCTCATCCAACCCCTCACGACCGTCCCCCATCAACCGGACGACCAACTCCCGCAGCATGAAGCGTCGAGGCTTGCCGGTGAGCGTGCGCGGCAGCGCATCCGCGAAGTGGATGACGTGAGGGTATTCGTAGTCACGCATTCGCTCTCTGCACCACTCGCGCAACTCGTGCGCGAGCCCCTCGTCGCCTGTCACAAGGTCCGAGCAGACGACGACCGCCGCGATCCGCACGTGACCGTCGACGCTTACGCCGACGACCCCGGCGTCGGACACCGACGGGTGCGCCACCAGCGCCCTCTCGATGTCAACCGGCGACACCCACAGGCCGCTGACCTTCATCATGTCGTCGTCACGCCCTACGTATGCATAAGTTCCGTCGGTGCGCCGTTCAAAGCGATCCCCGCTTCTGAACCACTCGCCACGCATGGACAGCTTCGTGCTCTCGTGCTGGTGCCAGTAGGCCGCGGCGCACGCGTCGCTCCGTATCTCGACCGAACCCGTCGCGGGGCCCTCGAGCACCGCCCCCTCCTCGTCCACCAAACGCAGCTCGCATCCCGGAACCGGGAAACCTGCCGTACCGCGAATGACTTCGCCCGGCCGATTCGAGCAGAACGTGAACGTCTCGGTTGAGCCGACGCTGTCGAGGATCTCGATCCCATAACGCTCCCGCCAGCGGTCGAAGGTCCTCACCGGAAGGGGAGCGGAAGCCGAACAACACACCCGCACCGACTCGAACGCATCCTCACCGTCGCGATCGTCGGCCAGCAACGCGTATAGCGCTGGAACCGAAAAGAAGACGCTCGGCCGCTGCTCGCGCAGCGTCTCCAGCAGCCGCTCTGGACTCGGGGGACCCTCGCGTAGGACGGCCGTGGCACCACAATAGATCGGAAACAGCAGACCGTTGCTCAGTCCGTAGGAGTGATACAGCTTGGACGTGGAGAAGATCGTGTCGTCCTCACCTATCCCGAGTACGCCCCGCGCAAACGCCTCACACGTGGCCTCGATGCCGGAGTGCAGATGCACGACACCCTTGGCCTTGCCCGTCGAACCAGAGCTGTACAGCCAGAAGGCCACGTCGTTTGTGTGCTCGCGGCCAGCATCGAGCTCGTCGTCGTGCGCCGCCAGCGCACTCTCCAGCTCGATCGTGCCGCCCTCGCCGCTCCCGCCGCGCACGATGCACCTGACACCGCTGTCCGCAGCGGCGCCGCGAACGGCCGGCAGACACGACGCCTCGCACACGACGATCTGGGCGTACGAATCTTCAATGTAGTGGCGGAAGCCCTCGCGCCTGTCTGCCACGCTCACGGGCACCGGGACCGCTCCGATTCGCATCGCGCCGAGGAATGCGATCGGAAATGCGGTGCTGTCATCCAACACGAGCAGCACACGTTGCTCGCGCTGTACTCCCAGCGCACGCAGCAGGTGCCCCATGCGATTGACCTGCCTACGCAGGTCATCGTAAGTGAGCGTTGCATCCGACGCGATATACGCAAGCTTGCCGCCCAAGCCCGCTTCGACCCACCGATCCACCATCACGCTTGCGTTGCGATTACCGCCGGCTCCCATCCCCCCGCCCATCGTTAAAGACAACCGACATCGCCCAGCCGCTGCGACACGGCCCCGACGAATGTCACGACATCATGACGCTCTCCTTTATCGCTTCCCATGCCTGCCACTCCCGCTATGGCCAGCCAGATGCCCGTCGCCACAGCCGCTGAGCACGGCGAGCTTTGTGGCGCTTTTGACCCGGACCCCGTTGTAGCCGGTGATGGCATAGCCGATCGTGGGCTTGTGCGTACACATGTTTGTGGTCGAGCCGAGCATTGAGTGAGGCCCTCGCGGGAGGCTGATCTTCATTGCGGAGATCGGCGCATCCGGTATCCCTTCGAACGTCGTGCTCGTGATGCCCCCCTTGAGAATCTGGATGGTCCCGTCCAGCTCAAGCGCCAACCCGTCGCCCTGCAGGACCATCGCCATATGCGGGAACAGCCCCGAGCCCGCAACCAGGTAGACCGGGCCGCTCAGCGGTGTGGGCAGGATCGTCGTCTTCACCGTACCGCTCCCGACGAGCGCGCCCGCCGGGCACCGAGCCGGGTTGGCCGCAAACACCGCGGCAGTGCACGCCTGATGGATCGTCGCCAGACGCGCCCGCAGCACTCTCGGCAGTTCCACCACAATCGAGCGCATATTCGCCTCTGGGCCCGTCGGGTATGCGACTTCCAGGTCCAGTCCCACCCCGCGTTTGCGCGAGGCAGGTTCTTCGGCGGAGGCGGTGACTTTCGGCGCGAACGGCAACCGCGAGCAGCCGACCACCTGAAACGGCGCCGAGATCGAGGCGCGGGCGCCTTCGGCGGAGTCCACGAACCCGGTGATCTGCTCCGCCGCACATTCGGTCGGGTCGATCATGAAGCCCGGCCGGTCGATATCGAGGCTGAGATTTTTTACGCGCAGGGGAACCCCCTGCAGACTGGCGGGGAGGGAGTCGGTGGCGATCGTCATACGCGCGGCGGCAAAATCCACAGCGATCGAACCTCGCACAACCACCAACCCCAGGTCAAAGGGCCCAGCCGCCCCCGGGATCACCATCGCCATCCCGTAAGGCGCCCCGCCGTACGGGCCGGTGAGGTAGACCCGGCCAGTGAGGTAGTAGGGATCCGCGCCGGCTCCCGCGCCGATCGTGACCGTCCCTATTTCGCTGGAAGCCGGACATGTACCGGCCGCCGCCTCGGCTTCGCCGCATTGCACGATCGTGCTGAGATTCGCCACCAGGCCCGCTGGAAGCGTGGTGTCGAGGCTCTGGATGTACTGCTGCCCGTCCCCCCGGGCCAGCTGGAGCGTGAAGCCCGTGCTCTGACCGGCCGCGGAGCTCGTCGCTCCTGCCGCGAAGGAAGGCGCGAACCCACCGCTGCACCCTTCGTTGATCGCAAAGCTGCTGGAGGCTGTCGCGGGCGCGCCCGATTCGGGCGCCGAGTAGGGAGTCATCGTGGCCGTAGCCGTGTATACGCCACAGCCGGGGGGGTGGCGACCGTCGCCCGCGGCCCTCCATAAAGCAAGAGCTTCATCGCGGTGAACGGGAGATCGGGCACATTGCTCAACGTGAAGGTGAGCTGGCCGCTGCCGGGCTGGGCGTCGAGCTGACCGGAGAGCTTCACGAGCAGCCCGTCCTTTTCGCCCGCGAGATAGACCCCCACGACGCCACTGAACGTGCCGGCAGCCGGCTGGGCGAGATAGATCGAGCCCTGCAGGATCCCCGCCAGTATCGGCGTTTCGATTTCCAGAGCGCCGATCTTGGATGCGTTTGGGCATTCCGGCTTGGCCGTCTGGCCGATCCCGAACTGAGCCGGCGAGCAGCCGGTGAGACCGGCCGCCGTGGCCGGGTTGATCGACAGGCCGGCGGGGAGCGCCATGCTGATGCTCTCTGGGTTCGCCTCGGCCAGCCCTTCGGGGTCGCTGTTGTAGGGGATGCTCGTGTCGAGAGACAGTCCGGTGGGAGAGTCCGTAGCGCTCGATTCGGGCTGCACCGCGATTGTCGGATTGAAGTAGAGACTGTCGCAACCCGAGAGGCCGCCCGGAGCGCCATCGCTCGCATCGGTCGTCGTGGATTTTTCCACGAACACGCCCGGTTCCTGCCACGAGTCGGCCAGAACCGTGGTGGTGAGCGGCTGCGAGCAGTAGGTCGGGAGCGTCAGGAACGGCTCGGCGGGCGCATCGCTGGGGCAGCTGCCTCCCCCACGCGCACATTGACCGCGGAGCTCGTCGTGACCCGAGACTGCCGGTACGCCCCAGAGGTTCACTGAGACATTTGGGAGGGGGATCCCCTGTGGGAGATCGGGCATTTCCACGTTGAGGCCGTAGTCGCTTCCATTGCGAACCGTGGCATCCATGAAGACGGGGGTGAAGACCAACACCCCAAACCGGCTGGCGACGCCGGGAGGCGGCACCAGATTATAGATGGGGATGGGGAGCACTCCGACAATCGAAAACGTCCCTATCTGAGTATCGGCGGGACAGTTGCCGCCGATAAGTTCTTGCGAGCCCGCGAAAACCGCCATCGGGCACCGCGGCACCGCGCTGGGATTTCCAACGAGGCCGGGTGGCAACTCGATCCGGAGGTCCTTCACGGATCCTTCAAGATGTTCTTCGCTGGTGGTATTGAAGGTAAAGTTCGTCGTCAGCTGATATGGGTGCGAGCCGGCCTGGAAGTCGGGTGGGCCCGGCGTCCCGGGTTCGGCCCCCGCGGGGGGCGCCTGGTTGAAGGAGGTCTGAACCGATTTGAAACCGAACGACGCATAGGCGGACGAAGTCATCGCAACGCAACCGGCAACCAAGACGCACACACCCACCATGCTCTTCGATACACCCCGGATGGTCATCTGGCGGCTCCTCCCCGACGGTCGGACTGCCGGCCCGACTTGCCAGCCCGCTTAAGGCCTGTGCGCCTCGTCTTGGATCTCCGACCAGACTTTCCAGCCTTTGACTTGCGGCCCGAGCTTCTGGTCCTCGATTTCCGCGCATGCTTCTTCGGCTTCTTCGGCTTCTTCGGCTTCTTCGGCTTCTTCGGCTTTGCCGTGGCCCCCACCTGTACCACGGGATCTTCCGCCACGGCGCCGTCTGATTCGGTGGCTGCGCCGAGGGAAGCGGGCGGCGCGCTCAACGGGCCCCGGCACCCTTCGCCCGAGCACTGCGCCGGCGGGAGCGCGACGGCGGGGAAGCCTCCACCCACCCGCGCGTCATACAGATGCGCGTTGGAGTTACCGTCTTCGGGGACCAGCTGCGCGCGTGTGGTGAAGAACAGATCGTCGCCGTCCGGGCTGGCGTCGGCAAACGCCGAGATGCCTTCCTTGGCGCCTGAGGAGATCAGGTAGACGACGCCGCTCTCATACTCGTAGACGTTCTGCTCGCCGTTGGTGGCAGCCGGCACGAGCGCGTCGCTGCTGTCAAAGAAGACGCGCTGCCCGTCATCGGAGATGTAGCGTGGAATGTAACTGGGATTCGACGGTTTGGTCACCTCCGATGACCCAACCGGCCGCTCGCCGCTGGGATTGCACGAAACGCAAGTCAGATGTCCGGTGCTCGCATCATACAGGAACACCTCGGTGTCCGCCGTACCGGTATTGGCATCGAGGTTGTCGTAGCCCGTCAGGGGTTCGCCTGACATGAACACCAGATACCCACCGTCGGGCGTTGTGCGGGCCGTCCGTTCTTCCAACTTCTGCGCCCAGTCGCTACTGTCTTCCCTGTTCAAAACGGCGATGAACTCGATCGCGCCGCCGTCATGAGACAGGTACAGATTCTTTTCACCCGCGCTGGCGCCGGCTGCGAGGCTGGCACTTGCCACGAAGTACACGCTCAATCCGTCTTCGCTGACTCCAACCACACCCTCGACGCCCGGCGAGCCGCCGCCGCTGGGGCTCAGGTCCGTCAGCTTGCCGCTGCTGAAGTCGTACTCGTAGAGGCCGCCATTGTCGTCCGGGTCGTCGGTGAGCGGTGTTTCGTCGGTGAAGAACACCTTTGAGCCGTCGGGCGTGGCCGCTCTGAACATCGCTTCTCCGTCACCGAGCGAGGGCGTGCGCTGCGACGCGTTGAGCTTGACCGTCCTGACACCGTCTTCGCGGACGTAGAGCTGCTCGCTGTTGTCCGTCCAGAAGATGCGCGAGCCATCCGCGGATATGTCGTTGGCGAAGACGTCGTCGTTGCCATCGCCGGCTCTGGCGCCCGCCGCCGCCACGTTACCGGGACCGGGCAGGATGCTGACCAGCCGCAGGCTGCCTCCCGCCCATTCGTAGACGCTCGGCGCTTCCGGCGCGCCTTCCGTGAGCGGCTTATTGCCCTCCATCACGATGTGACTGAGATCAGGCGTCGCCCCAGCGAACTTAACTTCGTAGTTTTCCCCTCCAAGGTACGTGGCCGGCGTGAGCAACTGATCTGTGGCAGTGCCCATTTCGTGCTCATATATATGGTAGATGTTCGAGCCCGGTGGACCCTCAGCCGCCTGCGCCAAGCCGTACCAGCTGAGGACCCCCGCCGTCAGTTCAGGTGTAAAGGCATCATATAACGCTAATTTGAGGGGGGCTTCCAGGGCCGAGGTGGGTGGCGAGATGGCTTGCGTCGACCAGCCGGAAGGCCCGCGTGAGGAGAGATACTGGCTTGTGATTTCCGCGCTCTGCACGTCGCCGATGCTGGCCGTCGCGAGGTAGCTCACCGTGGAGCCACCAACCGAGCTCTCGGCGAATACGGACGCCAGAAGCCCATGGACACCTTCTCCACCGACGTCTCCTTCGGCGTCGGCCGGTGAAACGAGCTCATACACGCGATCGTCTGGAAGCGTGGAGGGCTCGCCGCTGAGCGGAGATGTGGTGAAGGTCTGGATGCCCCCCACGGCGGTGCCGAGGGCGTTGGTGGCGACGACGCGGAAGTAGTACTTCGTGCTCGGTTCGAGGCCCTCCACGTGCACTACCTCGCCCTGTTCGGTTTCCACCGCGCCAATCTCGCCGTCGGGCACGGGCGCATCGACGCCGTATGCCGGGGTCGTGCCATATTCGAAGCGATAGTGCGTTTCGACGCCCTCCGGGTCGATCCCCGTCCTAAGGTCCGCGGCAGTCGCCGTCACGTTCGTCACGAGCTCCGAGTCGATCAGCACCGGCGGGCTTGTCGTGAATGTCGCATCCGGGCCGTAGGTCGTGCCGACCGAGTTGGTGGCGACCACACGGAAGTGGTAGGTCGTCTGCAACGCCAGCCCCGTGAGGCCGGCGCTCGCGCTCTGTGCACTCCCCGATTCTCCGATGTCCGTCCCCGGTGAAAGTGGGATCTGAGTTCCATACGCGGGCGTCGGCCCATATTCGAAGGTGTAATGCGTATCGGCGAACTCCGGGCGGATGCTGGCCTGCAGGGTGGCGGTCGTTGGTGTTATGCCGGTTGCCTGCTCTGAGCTGGGCAACACCTGAGGCGCCGCCGGCGCGGGCGGCACGAACACGGCCACGTCATCCCCTCCCCGATCGACGACGTAGAGCGCTCCCGGAGCGCTCGCGCCGGCCAGGGTGACGTTGGGGTCGAAGGCCATCTGCTCTCCTTCATTCAAAGAGCCGAACCCGAAATTGCCAAGCGATGCGCCACCGGCTTCCAGCTCGTCGACGCTGGCGCCCAGGTCGACGTACAGGGCGTTTGTCGAGAGGTCCACGGCGAGGCCCGTGCCCCGCCCGGCGTCCACCTGAGCTCCGTGGCCTGCGCCGGCTTCACGGGCGGAGGGCGTCCACCTTTCAGCGGCGCCGCCGCTGAGGAGATACACGTTGCCGGCGCCATCCGCCGCAACTGCACCGGTGGCTTCGTAGCCGTCGGCAAACTGGGAGAGCAGCGCACCGCCGCTGTCGAACTCATAGACGACGTTGGCGCTTCCGTCGGCGACCCACAGGTCGCCGCTCGGGTCGACCGCCATGCCGGAGACCGCGCTGAACGGCGTGCTCGGCGACGCGCCGGCAATCGTGGCGAGGAGCGACCCCGAGGGGCTGAACTCCTCGACGACCTTGTTGGCGCTGTCGCCGACGTAGACGTCTCCCTGCGAGGGCCCGCTCGAGCTGTCGACCGCCACGCTCGTCGGGCTGCTGAACTGGCCGGCGCCCGTGCCGGGGAGGCCGGTGCGGCATGCGCTCGTGCAGACCTCGAACGCGCTCGCTCCGTCGGCGACGCCCCAGCCCCACGTGCGGACGAATTTGCCGGCGCTGTCGAACTGCTCGACGCGCGCATTGCCCGTGTCGGCAACGTAGACGTCGCCGCTCGTCGGATCGAGCGTCGTCTGATTGACACCGACCCCGAGCGGGCGGGCGAACTGGCCGTCGCCCGCACCGGGACCGCCGAAGGTCGTGAAGATCGTCGGCTGGGAGTGGGCAGCGGCCACGCCCACAGCCAGCAGCGCCGCGCACGTCGCGCCCGCGCCGAGCAGCGCATGTCGGCCTGCGCCAAGCCCGGCGGCCACGATGCGCGATAGGCACGCGATGGCGGACCGCGGCTGAACGACTGCCCTCGCCGATCTGCGAGCACTCATCACTTGTGATGCCCCCGCCTGGCAGGTGGTGCAGTCGGGGGGCAGGCCAGGGTGGTGGTGGCCACCACCGTGGTGCCATCCGCAAAATCGAGATCCGCTGCAAACGGGAAGCCGCCGGCTGGGCACACCGCCGGAACGGCCATGCCCTTGGGGTGATAATTCACCGTTTTCCCGCGGACGCGCTTGGAGTACCGCAACTGGCTGGGGGCCATCGTGATGCGCATGCTGGTCATGACGGGGGCCGGCATTCCCGGGGCGCTTTCGACAGGTGGTATCGTCGTGTCGACCACCGTGCCAAACGGCTTGGCGACACCTTCCATGACGCCTGGAAACGTCAGTTCGGTGATCGCGCCCAATTCTCCTTCGGCGTAGAACGACAGCCGTGTGTGTTCGTCCTGGGCCGGCGCCATGAGCACGGTGACAGCCGCCGGAACTTCAAGGCTTTCAGACCCCGAGACCGCCTTCAACACGGCCCTGCCATCTCCCATCACGGCTTCGTGCGGACAGCCCGCCACTCCGAACGTCCGCAGGGCTTCCGGTGTACAAACAGACAGACCGAGCTGGCTCGTCCCCAGGCCCATGCCAGCCGGAAGCTCCACCGAGACGTTTGTTACCCGGGCGGGAAGGGCGCCTGTCGTCGAGCCGATCTGAACCCCGTAGGTGAATGCCGCATTGGCATTGAGCCGGTAGGGCGAGAAACCGACTTTCAGCTTCACCGTTTGGGCCGCCTGGGCGGTGCCGAGCGACGATCCCACCAGCAGCGCCACGGCGAGCGCCGCCGGCAAGAGGTTCCGCGGCCGCCACGGCCATACGCTTGGGAGGAGTGGCATTCTCATGCGCACCATCAGTCCGGGGCCACCTGCGACTTGGAGTCGCCGCCCGGCGGAGGCGCGGCGCTCTCGGGCAGAGGCACCTCGCCGCCGCAATGGGGGCAGATGATCTGCGCCGCCGAGCCGCGGGGAGCCTCGATCGTGGTGGCCGCCGAAGACTCGGCCTCCACACTGCGCCCACACTCGGCGCGCAGGGCTACGCGCAGGTCGGCCACGGTCAATCGCTGAGCCGCCACCAGATCGAGCCACCGGTCCTGCTCGTCTGCGCTGAGGCCGGCAACCGCCGCGTGGTGGCACCAGGTAAGCGCAATACGGCGGCGAGTCGGCGGAAACTGCGATGCCATCCACGCCATGTTGCGCAGGGTGCCGGCATCATACCCAGTGATACGGGCGGCTTCGGCATACTTCTGGCCCCAGCGGAATGTTCCGTACGCCAGCCAGTCGCCCACCCACCACTGTCCACCGCGACCAAGGGCGCCGAGCTTGCGCCCCGCCTCGACCCAGGCAGGGTGATCGAGCTCACCATGCGGCTCCCAGAAGACCTTCAGAGACTTGTCTTCCGTGCGCTCGTCGCGCTCACTTACATCGGGGGCACCTTGCGACGGCCGCGGTGGAGAGATGACAGACATCGCCGGCTACAGACTCACAGCGGTCGCCAGGACGCACGCATTGATGGCGATGTGTGACGCGGCATCACTGGGGTTGAGTGAGTTGCACAAGGAGATAAGCGCACTACGTTGAACTGAGTGAGGATCACTGGCAGAAGCTTGTCAATGTGAGAAACGGGCGCACCGCCTGGAGGTAACGCCTGGGTATAATTTCTACCACCGGGTCGGCCCGAGGTGATGGGCCGATGTGGCGCACTGGGTTATTCGAGATGCACCACTTCGGCCCACCGCGAAAACGCATTGCTCCGCTCCCGCTCTCCGACCCGTTCGAGAGATAGGGTTCGCGACAAAGTAGATGGCGGATTAAGGCCCGCCACCCGGTCGATTCGCGATGGTGCGACGCACGCGAGCGCAGCCGTGCTACCGATCGAAGATCGGCCAGCACGGCGAGCATCGCGACCGATCGGAGATCGACGGGATCCCCGATCGGCCAGCGCAGACCGCCGCTGGCTGGCCGATATGGAGATCGCATCTGATCTCCTATCGGTCGTAGTCCCGTCGATCTACGATCGGTCGGCCGCGCCGGACCGTCAGATACTTTGTCGTGGACCCATAGCGGCCGACAGCGGGTTGGGACCCGTCGCGGCCCAAACGCGAGATCGGCGACCGTGAGCTTGGGGGTCGCCGCCGTGGCGTTGGTCGTCGTCGGCGGCGACCATCCCGAGCTCCTCCAGGCGCAGGACCACATCGAGCTCGGCGTGGCAGGCCCTCAACTGACGGCCCAGCCTGGTCTCGATCGTCCGCAGTCTACGTTCGACCGTATGGCGGTCGATCTCAAGTTTGGCGGCCGCCGTGGCCGCGTTGCAGCCCGCAGAGAAGTAGGCCCGCAGGGTTTCGCGGGCCACCTGGCTGCCGAGCGACGGGAGATAGATACCCATTAGCGATCTCACAAGCGACTCGTTCTGCAGGACGAGCGCAAGGAGCGCGTGGTCGGCGAAGCGCACCAGGGGGGTTTCGGGTTCACGGAGAGCAACAAGCAACGCCACCTGGGCTTCCTGGTGGGTCAGGCGCCAGCCGGCCACCCCAATCCTCGGCTCGCCCAGCACCAGCGAGGCCCCCGTGGTCCTCGCGGTTGAGAGGATCCGCTCCACGCGCGCCATCTCGAGCTCCCGAGGCCCGCCGACCCACGCCCAGACGGAGCTCTCACCGGTCGATACACACAAAAGTTGACGTCGCAGGTCGTTGGCGAGGCCGCGCACGACCTCCCTTGCCCTCGGCCCGTTGGCGATGATGCCGAGATGCCACGCATCGTCCAGCTCGTAATCGATCTCCGAGGTGTCGGGGCGCTCGCCGGCCATCAGCCGCCGCACCAGTTCGGCATGGCACTCCTCGCGCGAGCGCTCGATCCGTTCGCGCTCCTGCTTGTGCTCGTGGGCGATCGTGATCATCAGGCGCTCCAGCACAGCCTCCTGCGTCGTGCGCAGATGACGCAGAACGGACCCGTTGGAGGAGAGGCCGCAGCGATGGGCCTCGTCCATCACGAACACCCCGAGCACCCGATGGCCCCCGATGTAGCGCAACAGCAGCTTGTCCACGCTGATGTTCCTGCGCGCCGCACGATGGGCCTGTGCGATCGCCACCGACGGGATCGGGGCAGTCAGCTCGGCGGGGTCTTCCATTTCGGTCAGCGAGAGGTTGACGGCCGCCGCGACCGTGGCGCGAAGGCCCGTCTCATAGTCGGCGTCTTCGCCGGAGGCCTGCGTGAACATGCCGCTGACACGGGCGTAGATCGCATCCTCGATCTCCCGCTCGCGAGCCCGCAGCCGTCCGATCAGGTTGGCGCGCTCCTGCTCGAGCGCCGCGCCCTCGCTGCGTTCCCTGGCCGCCCCCGCCCTCACCCTCAGCGAGACCGCGTCCTGAACACCGCTGCTCACTGGCTTCCTCCGTTCTCCGCTAGACCCATGCCCTATTCGACTAACCCGGACGACGCTCGATCATTGTGGTGCGAATGCAACAGCCCGTCAACTCACAGATAAAAAAAACCTGGTAAGCGAGGGGTGCGATGGGCCATTCGAACAAAAGATGACAAAAGTCTTCACTTAAAACCGGGTGGTGTTGGCAGACCGGCGCAGACGCCCTACACGAGCCGCGCGGGAGCTCTCCGCGCACGACGGCGCAGCTGGCCGGGCGCGTGCACGCCAGGCGGGCAGACGGAAGGCCGTGCGGAGCTGTATTGTCAGCGACGCCATCATCACGAACGGAGGTCGTGCCGCCGATGCCGCCGCTGATTACCCCCGAGGAGGCCCTGCGATTGGGCGAGATCGAGGACCACGCCGAGATCGAGGCGCTCGTGGAGCGCGCCTGGGAGGCGCGCGTGGAGCGCTTCGGTGACTCCACGGACCTCTGCTCGCTGGTCAACGCCAAGTCGGGGGGGTGCGCCGAGGACTGCGGCTTCTGCGCGCAGTCGCGGTTCGCCGAGGCGGAGACGCCGATGCATCCGATGATGGACCCCGAGCAGATCCTCGAACACGCCCGCGCCGCCGAGGCCGCGGGGGCGCACCGCTTCTGCATGGTCACCCAAGGCCAGGGACTGTCAAAGCGCGACTTCGCCAAGATCCTCGAGGGCGCGCGGCTGGTGGCCGAGCACACCAACCTCAAGCGCTGCGCCTCGGTCGGGCACATGTCCACCGAGCGCGCCAAGGCGCTTCGGGAGGCGGGGATCCAGCGCGTGCACCACAACGTCGAGACCGCCTCCAGCTACTACGACGAGGTTTCCACCACCGTGCGCTACGAGGGGCGTCTGCGCACCATCAGGGCAGTGCGCGAGGCCGGCCTCGAGACCTGCGTGGGAGGGATCCTCAACCTCGGCGAGAGCCGCGCGCAGCGCGTGGAGATGGCGTTCGAGCTCGCCGCGATCGACCCCACGAGCGTCCCGATCAACCTGCTCAACCCCCGCCCCGGCACGAAGTTCGGCGACCGTGAGCTGATGGACCCGTGGGAGGCTGTGAAGTGGATCGCGATCTTCCGCCTGATCCTCCCCGAAGCGCTGTTCCGCGTGTGCGGGGGGCGCGTGGAGAACTTCGGCGAGCTGCAGCCGCTGGCCGTCAAGGCAGGGCTCAACGGGGTGATGATGGGCAACTTCCTCACCACGCTCGGCGCCGAGCCCGAGGAGGATCGCGCGATGTTCGAAGAGCTCGGTCTCAACGTCGCGCGCCAGGCGGACAACGGCGCCAACCCGAGGCCGGACAACCGTGCGGGGTGGTTGGAGGGCGAGACGCCCGACGTCGTCGAGGAGCACCTTGGCGGGGAGCCGCCCGCCGAGCAGATCGACCTCAACGTGCGACTGTGGGACCCCTCGACGCAGCTGCGCTTCCGCGCGAAGCGTCACGTCGCCGTGCGGTGATGCGCGAAATCGAAGAGCGGCTGGCGGAGATCGAGCGGCTGGGGCTGAGCCGCCGGCTGCGTCTGATCTCGGGCGCACAGGGGCCTCGGGTGCTGCTCGACGGCCGCCCCGTGCTGCTGCTGTGCTCCAACAACTACCTCGGCCTCGCCGACCACCCGCATGTGCGCGAGGCCGCCGCCGAGGCTGCGCTGCGCTGGGGCGTGGGCGCCGGCGCCTCACGGCTGGTGTCGGGCACGATGACCGTCCATGGCCGCCTGGAGGAGCGGTTGGCGGCGTTCAAGGGCAGCGAGGCGTGCGTGCTGTTCGGCTCGGGTTACCTCGCCAACCTCGGGGTGATCGGCGCGCTTGCCGGGCCCGGCGACACTGTGTTCTCCGACGAGCTCAACCACGCCTCGATCGTGGACGGCTGCCGCTGCTCGCGCGCGCGGGTACGCGTCTACCGCCACCTCGACGCCGAGCATCTCGACTGGAGCCTGCGTCATCACGGCGGCGAGGGGCGGCGGCTGATCGTCACCGACTCGGTCTTCTCGATGGACGGCGACGTCGCACCGCTGCCGGCGATCGTCGCGCTCGCCCGTTGCCACGGCGCCCGCCTGGTGGTCGACGAGGCGCATGCGACCGGTGCGCTCGGGCCGGGCGGGCGCGGCGCCGTGGCGCAGGCCGGGTTGGAGGGCGAGGTGGACGTGCTCGTCGGCACGCTCGGCAAGGCGCTCGGCTCCTACGGCGCCTACGTGTGCGCCGGCGAGGAGATGGTGCGCTACCTGGTCAATACCGCGCGCCCGCTGATCTTCTCCACCGCCCCTGCCCCCCCAGCGGCCGCGGGTGCGTTGGCAGCCCTCGATCTGATCGAGCACGACCCCGCTCATGTGCAGCGGCTGCGCTCACTCGCGCGCACCCTGCGCGCGGCGCTCGCCGCCGAGGGCTTCGACGTGCCCGAGAGCGAGATGCACATCGTGCCGCTGCGCGTCGGCGACGAGCGCGACGCGCTCGCGCTCTGCCAGGGCGCGCTGGAGCGAGGCGTGTTCGCGCAGGCGATCCGCGCCCCGTCGGTGCCGGCGGGCAGCGCCCGGCTGCGCCTCACCGCAATGGCCACCCACACCCCCGCCGAGCTGCGCCACGCCGCGCGGGTGCTGCGCGAGGTAGCGCGCGCGCTGGGGCTAGATCCGGCGGCGATCGGTGCCCCGGCTGTGCGCGAGGGCTCCCTCATCCGCGCAGCGTAGTGCCGCAGTGCGCGGGCTGTTCGTCACCGGGACGGGCACCGGCGTCGGCAAGACCGTCGTCTCTGCTGGACTGCTCGCGGCAATGGTCGCCGCGGGCAAGCGGGTGCGGGCGCACAAGCCGGTGGTGACCGGCCTCGATGACCCGCCCGGGGAGTGGCCCCCCGACCACGAACTGCTGGCACGCGTCGCGGGGATGACACCCGAGGAGGTCGCGCCGCTGCGCTACGGCCCTGCGGTCTCACCCCATCTCGCCGCCGAGCTGGCGGGCGAGCGCGTCGATCCCGAGCGGATCGCGGCGGCCGCGGAGACCGCGCTGCGCAGCGCCGACGCACGGGGCGCCGTGTTGATCGTCGAGGGCGTCGGTGGGTTGCTCGTGCCGCTCACCGAGGGCTTTACCGTGCGTGATCTCGCAGCGCGGCTGGGGCTGCCGCTGGTGATCGCCGCGTCCCCCGGCCTCGGAACGATCAACCATACGTTGCTCACCCTGGAATCCGCACGCGTCGCGGGGCTGGAGGTACGCGCGGTCGTGCTCACGCCCTGGCCGGAGCAGCCCTCGGCGATGGAGGGGTCCAATCGCGCCACGATTGCGCGACTCGGCGATGTCGAGGTCGCGGGCCTCCCCCACGTATCGAGCACTGATCCGGCCGCACTCACTGACGCCGGCGCAGAACTACCGTGGCGAAAGTGGCTCCCGCGCGAGCGTTCCGTCCCAAGCCAGACGTAGGATCGGCAACATGGTCAGACCTTAAGACTCGATGCTCCTTCCCCCGGGCGGTTCCGGAGTCGTACCCCCGGAGAAAGGAGAGCCATGCCCGCGTCAATAAGCATCCTGACCGCCGACAAGTTTACCCCACCACCGGACGGATCGCAACATCTCGGGCATCGGCGCGCACGGCGTCGACGACCGCCTTGGTGACCATGGTCAGGTCCTCATCGGAGATCACGTACGGGGGCATCGTGTAGACGAGATCGCGGAAGGGGCGCAGCCACACGCCGCGCTTGACTGACGCCGCGGTGGCTGCGGCGACATCGACCTCCTCTTCCAGCTGCACCACACCGATCGCGCCGAGCACGCGCACGTCGCTGACGCCGGGCAGCTCGCGCGCCGGTTGCAGACCCACGCGCAGGCCCTGTTCGATGCGCTCCACCTGCGCTCGCCACTCACCCGTGGCGAGCAGGTCGAGCGAGGCGAGCGCCACCGCGCAGGCGAGTGGGTTGGCCATGTATGTGGGGCCGTGCATCAACCCGCCGCCCTCGCCTTCGGAGATCGCGCTTGCGACGTCGGGGGTGCAGAGCGTTGCCGCAAGCGTCATGTACCCACCCGTGAGCGCCTTGCCCACGCACATCACGTCGGGGCTGACGCTCGCGTGCTCGCACGCGAACAGCGCTCCCGTGCGGCCGAAGCCGGTGGCGATCTCGTCCGCCACCAGCAGCAGCCCGTGCTCGTCGCACACCTCGCGCAGCAGCCGCACGCAGGCGGGGGAGTGGAAGCGCATCCCGCCCGCCCCCTGGGCGACCGGCTCGACGATCACCGCGGCGAGCTCGTGGGCGTGGCGTGCCGCCAGCTCGCGCACCTGCGCGGCCCACCGCTCCCAGTTCTCATCCCGGGGAGACGCATGGCCGCTCACCGAGGCCGTGCCGCTCGATGTCCGTGCGCCGCTCGATGTCCGTGCGTCGCTCAGCGAGGCCGCCAAGTCGTCGGGGGGGCGGTCGGCGAAGAGGTGTTCGGGGAGGATCCCCGTGAACAGGCTGTGCATCCCTCCCACGGGATCGCACACCGCCATCGCCCCGAACGTGTCACCGTGGTAGCCGCCTCTCACCGTCAGCAGGCGGCTGCGCTCGGGGCGGCCCACCCCCCGCTGGTACTGCAGGCACATCTTGATCGCGACCTCGACCGCCACGGAGCCGGAGTCGGCGAAGAACACGCGCTCGAGGCCCGGCGGAGTGAGCTGCACGAGGCGCTCCGCCAGGCGCACCGCCGGCTCGTGCGTGAGGCCGCCGAACATCACGTGCGCCATCTTTCCCAGCTGCTCTTCGATCGCCTCGTCCAGCGCAGGGTGGCGGTAGCCGTGCACCGCGCACCACCACGACGACATCCCGTCGATCAACTCGCGCCCGTCGGCAAGGCTCAGTCTCACCCCCTGCGCCGCGACGACCGGGAGCGCAGCGGTTGCCCCCGGCATACCGCCGTAGGGGTGCCACACGTGCTCGCGGTCCTGGGCGAGCAGTGCATCCCAGTCGGTCAGGTCAGTCCTCGTACAGCGTGAAGTCGCGCTTGCGGGCGCCGCACACCGGGCAGAACCACGTGTCCGGAATGTCCTCGAACGCCGTCCCCGCGGGGATCCCGCCGTCCGGGTCCCCTTCCTCGGGGTCGTAGATGTAGCCGCAGGACTCACAGATCCAGCGCTGAAGCGTTTGGGTCGTCATCGCCTCAAAGACTACCGATCGGACCCGTCTCCCGGTAGGGTCATTGGATGCGACCCCGTCTCGCGCCGGCCGCCCCGTGGTGGGGCACGATGCCCCACCCCCCTGCGCTTGGGATGCAAGCCACTTGCGCGGATGCGCCCCAATGAACCCTTCCTCCCCTGACCCCCCCGTCTCCGACGTCGAGCGCTCCGGTCCCGGCCAGGAGTACAACGCCGGGCCGCCCACGCTCCCACGGCAGGCCGCCACGGTGATCCTGCTACGCGGTGGCGCCGACGGCCTGGAGCTGCTGCTGGTCAAGCGCAACCCCGCCGCGCGCTTCATGGGTGGGGTGTGGGTGTTTCCCGGCGGAGCCGTCGAGCAGGCCGAGGGGGACGACGACCGTGCGCATCGCGCGGCCGCCGTGCGGGAGCTGCGGGAGGAGGCCGGCGTGGAGTTGCCCGACCCGCGTGCGCTCGTGAAGTTCTCGCGCTGGATCACTCCGGAGCTGGTACGCACGCGTTTTGACACGCACTTCTTCCTCGCCTCGCTTCCTCCCGGCCAGGAGCCTCGCGTGGACGGCGAGGAGTGCGTGGAGCTCGGCTGGTTCACGCCCGCCGGCGCGCTCGAGGCCCATCGCGCAGGCCAGATCCTGCTGGTGTTCCCCACGATCAAGCACCTCGAGCAGCTCTCCCCGTTCGCGTCCGCCGCTGAGTTGCTCGCGTACGCGAGCGGGCGCACCGTGGAGGCGGTCCAGCCGCACGTCGTCCTCGACGGCGAGGTCGCGCGCGTGCTGCTCCCCGGCGAGCCCGGGTACTGAGCTACTCCTGCGCCTGCAGCGCCGCGATCACGTGGGTGACTGCGTTGATCAGCGCGAGGTGCGTAAACGCCTGCGGGTAGTTGCCCAACAGCCGCCCCGATGACGCCTCCAGCTCCTCCGCGTACAGCTGCATCGGCGAGGCGTACGTCAACAGCCGTTCGCACAGCTGCACCGCTTCGCGGCACTCGCCGCCCTCCGCTAGCGCCGACACCAGCCAGAAGGAGCAGATCAGGAAGGTCCCCTCCTCGCCGTGCTGCCCGTCGTCGGTCTCGTCGGTGCGGTAGCGCAGCACCAGGCCGTTCTCGGTCAGCTCCTCTTTGATCGCGTTGACGGTCGCGCACACGCGCTCGTCGCTGGGCGGCAGGAAGCGCACCAGCGGGATCAGCAGGTTGGAGGCGTCGAGCGCGTCGGTGTCGTAGTGCTGGCGGAACACCCCCCGCTTGTCGACGCCCTTGTCGAGGATCTCCGCTTTGATCTCGTCCGCCAGCTCCTGGAAGTGGCTGGCGTGCTCGTCCTCGCCGCGCCGTTCGGCCAGGCGCGCGCCGCGGTCGGTCGCCACCCAGCACATCAGCTTCGAGGAGACGTAGTGGCGCGGCTCCCCCCGCGCCTCCCAGATGCCCTGGTCGGGCTCGCGCCACACCCGCTCGGCGCAGCGCACCTGGTCGATCAGCACCGGCCACAGCCGCTCGGGGATGTGGTCGCGCTTCTTGGAGTGCAGGTACACCGAATCCAGCACCGCCCCGTACACGTCGTTCTGGCGCTGGTTGTAGGCGCCGTTGCCGACCCGCACCGGGCGCGCGTTCTCGTAGCCCTTGAGGTGCTCGAGCGTGCGCTCCTCCAGCTGTTTGTCGCCCTTGATCCCATACATGATCTGCAGCGACCCATCCTCGTTGCGCTCCAAGTCGGCCACGTACTGCACGAAGTCATCGGCCTCCCAGTCCAGTCCCAGCGCGTGCAGCCCCCACAGCGTGAACGTCGCGTCGCGCATCCAGCAGTAGCGGTAGTCCCAGTTGCGCGAGCCCTGGGGGGTCTCCGGCAGCGAGGTGGTGGGCGCGGCCACCAACGCCCCGGTCGGCATGAACGTGAGGCCCTTCAACACCAGCGCCGAGCGCTCCAGGTGGATCCGCCAGGGGTGGTCGGGGTAGGTGCCTTCGGCCAGCCACGTCCGCCAGAAGTGGGTGGTGCGCTTCAGGTGCGCCTCCGCCTGCTCGACCGTGCGCGGCCCGCCGAGGCCCTCCGTCCACGACATCGCGCAGAAGCGCTTCTCCCCTTCGGTGAGCGTGTGGCGGGCGTGCACGCGGTTGCCCTCGATGCCCATGCGCATGTCGGAGAAGAGCCGGAACGCCGGCTTCGCGCCGTCGCTGCCGTCACTGGCGTCGAGCGCTGGCACGGCGCCCCCGGCGTGCTCGTCCTCGACGACGCTCCACTTCGCCGTCGTCGCCCCGTAGTCGAGCATCGGCTCGCACACCATCTCCATCTGCACCTGCCCCTGCATACATTCGATCACCCTCACCATCACGTGATCGGCGTCGTAGTCGGTCGGCGGACGCGTGTGGCTGGAGCCCTCCTCGTTGTCGTGCCACTCGCCGATCGTCAGCGCGTCCATGACCCGCACCCACCCCTGCGGCGTCATCCAGGTCGTCTCGATCACATTGGTCCCCGGCAGGTAGCGCCTGCCCGCAGGTACGTAGAGCCCGTAGGGTCCCACGCGGAAGCGCCCAGCGCCGCGGTCGAGCATCGCCGCGAACACGCTCGGGCTGTCGAAGTGGGGCATACACAGCCACTCGATCGCCCCGTCCGACGCCAGCAGCGCGCCCGTGTGGCAGTCCGACAGGAAGCCGTAATCCGCGATCGGCGGGAAAGGTGAGTCTTCTTGCATTGCTCCCCGAAGCCTGGCCCTTGGTAGAGCGATAGTATATATAAGAAGGGGTTGGGGTTGTTATAAAAAATTCAGAACCCGATAGCAATTGCGCACGGCTTTTGAATTTTTTGTTCCATACCCCACCCTATTGCAATGGCTATACAGCCCTGTGGGATCGACGACTATTCGGTTGGACTCTCGCGCGAGAGCTCCGCCCACGAGTCGTCCTCCCACACCGCCTCGCCCCAGCGCGGGCGTTCCACCCCCGCCGGCAGCGAGCCCTCTTCCTCGAGCTTGTCCAGGTGCGCCGCCAGCGTGATCGCCGCCGCCGGGCGCAGTTCCGCCGGCACGTCCCACCACGCCTTGTCCAGCAGTTCCTCCACGGTGCGGGCGCCTTCGCTCAGCGCCAGCAGTAGGCGGTGCTCGCGGTCGTAGCGGTGGCCGATCGACTCCTGCAGCTTCGCCACCGGCTCCCAGATCGCGGGTCCGTGGCCGGGGCACAGCACCTCGAGGTCGATCGTGCACAGGTGCACCAGCCCGTTCAGGTAGGCGTTGAGCGCGCCCGGGTAGGGGGCGATGAAGGCGCTGCCTTCGCCCAACACCGCATCGCCGGTGAAGCACACGCGGTCTGCTACGAGCGCGTAGTGGTCGGGCGCGTGACCCGGCGTCGGCACAGCGCTCAGCGGGCCGAAGCGCACGCCGTCGGTGAGCGTCACGTCGATGCCGCTCCCACGTGCCGCCGCCAACGGCGCCGGGCGCAAGCCGCGCAGCGCATTGACCGACTCGATGTGGTCGGTGTGGTCGTGGGTCAGCGCGATCCCCCCCAGCCCTCCGCGCGCATCCACCGCCGCCACCACCCGCTCGAGGTGCTGGCGCAGCGCCGGCCCGGGATCGATCACATACGCCGGGTCGCGGTCCACCACCCACGTGTTGGTCCCCGACAGCGTCAGCGGACCGGAGTTCTCGGCCCGTATCCGAAGCACGTCGAAGGCAGCCAGCCGCCGCGCTTCGGCCAGCGGATCGACCGAGAAGCCCTCCTCGCCCGCGAGCGCCAAGTCGAGCTCGGCGGCGGTCTCGGGCACCCACTCCGACTCCATCTCCGAGCCCACGTCCCACGTCTCCCGGTCGGGGTCGGCCGCCGGGTCGGGATCGGAGCCTGAGGGTGATGGGGAGCGCATTCTGTGACGGTAGTCGTTCGTTTCGGTTGACGACCGTCAGCATACCCACCGTCCTGGCGGCAAACATGTCTCAATGGCATCCGCGCGAGCTGCCTGCCGGCGAAGCGGCAGTCGATCGGGCGGTTGGGGTGGGGGATCATCCGCGTGGGCGGACTCTCCGCCGAGCGCGTGGGCGCGGGGCCTCCCTGCCCCGCGTCGGCGGTCGGCGACTCCCGCTCGGCGGCGCGGCGCCCCCAAAGGACCCCGTAATCCCAATCTTGCGACTTATTCGCTTTACCATGAGTAGTCGCTAAATCGCGGACAGCTGTCCGCGTCAAATAGGCGTTGCCCGCCCTCTTCACGCCTCAAGCCCGTGTATGTGGCGGTCGAAGGGGGCACTATGAGCGAGGGATCGTTGTCGTGGCTGTGCCCCACCGAGCTTGACCGCACGCGCGTCGTCGACGCCAACGACCGCGTGCGCGCGATCCGCCTGATCGGCGCCGGCGCGGTGGGCATCGCGCTGCTCGCCGCTGCCCCGTGGATCGGCTGGTGGACGCTGCTGTTCTTCGCGCTGTGCGCGATCAACTTCGCCTCCGTCGACCGGCGCATGCGCACCAGTTCCCACCCCGAGCGCGTCAGTGCCACGGCGATCGTGGTCACGCTGCTACTGATCGCCGGCGGCGTCGCCGTCAGCGGCGGACCCGCCAGTCCCGCGTTGCCCTGGATGGTGCTTCCCGCCGCGATGGTCGCCGCGCGCTTCCGCCCCACGGTCGTGGTCGTCGGTCTGGTGCTCACGGTGGTGCTGATCATCCTCGCCACGCTCGGTGTCGACCCTACCGCCACGATCGACAACCCCGTCCGGCCGATCGCCGCACTCGCGCTGCTCGCCGGGGTCGTCTCGATCGTGTGGGCACTGCAGGCGGCCGAGCTCCACCACCGCGACGAAGCGATCCTCGACCCGCTCACCGGCCTGCTCAACCGCCACGCCCTGATTCCCCGCTTCACCGAGATATCTCACCAGGCACGCCTCACCCACCAGCCCGTGTGCATGCTGCTATGCGACGTGGACGCCTTCAAGCAGGTCAACGACCACCACGGCCACGACCGCGGTGACGCGGTGCTGCGTGATGTCGCCTACGAGCTACGCAAGCGGCTGCGCTCGTTCGAGCTCGCCTACCGCCTCGGCGGCGAGGAGTTCCTGATCGTGCTACCCGGCGTCTCGCACGCCGAAGGCCTCGAGATCGCCGAGCGGCTGCGCGCGGCGGTCGCGGAGGCTCACCCCACGGGCATCCCCGTCACAATCTCGCTCGGCCTTGCCGCCGCCAGCGGCGAGGCGGTCGTCTACGAGACGCTCTTCAAGGCCGCCGACGAGGCGCTCTACGAGGCCAAGCGCGCGGGGCGCAACCGCGTCGCCTACGCCCCCGTGGCTCCGACCGTCGGCGAGCAGCATGCGAGTCTCGACGTGGCGGTCGCCGAGCAGCTTGCTTCCCCGGCGCTGGTGGCCGAAACGGGGATGCTGGCCTAAGGGCCTATCCCTATAGGGCGTTGGCTGTGCGTGCGGTGTGCGCGCGCTTGAGGGCGATCATGCCGCTCGCGAGTTGGAGGAGGGCGAGATGGTTTTCGTCCTTCTTGGACCAGCGGATGAGGATCGCCCGGTTGCGGTTGAGCCATGAGTGACAGGCCTCGACCACCCACCTCCGCGCTCGCCAGTCCGGGTTGTGATGCTTGAGGCTGATCTCCTCGCCGCGAGCGCGAATGTGTGGGGTGAACTCGCGGCCTTCAAGAAGTTCGCGGACGACGGGGAAATCGTAAGCCTTGTCCAAGCAAAGTCCTTGGGGGTCGGCCTCGGTTGGTTCGGGTCGCTCGATCGGGATCGAGTCGAGCGTCGCCTTCAGCAGCTTGTGATCGTTGCGGTTCGCGCCGTCGTGAGCGATCCCGATCGGGACGCCACGTGCCTCGACGAGGAGCGAGCGCTTCGCCCCCCCTTGGCCCGGTCAGTGGGATTAGGACCAGTCCTCGGCCCGCCGAGCGGCGCTTTGCTCATCGCACCGTCGGCCGCCAACCAAGACCAGTCGATACCGACCTGCGCGTCGTAGTCGAGCAGTCCTTGGCGCCAAATCTCATGAAAGACGCCTGCCTGCTCCCACTCCTGAAAGCGCCGATGCGCCGTTGAGGAATTACACACCCCCGTCGCGTTGAGCGCGTTCCACTGCATACCAGTGCGCAGCACGAGCAAGATCGCGTCCATCACCTCACGCTTGGGAAGACCGCGCCGGTGAGTTCCCAACGGATGCTCAGGCGCCTGCGGCAACAAAGGCTCGATTCGCTCCCACAACCAGTCCGGCATACGCCAGCCATCGTCGCGGTCAACCAAACCCATCACGCACCCCCTTATGTCCGATCAACAGATCGAACCCGGAGTTCGCCGCTACACCACCAAAACCCTCCTACAGGGATAGGCCCTAAGCCCAGCGTCTCCCGGCGTCGGTTGGCTGACGCGGGCGTTCGACCCGCGGTGGCCACCGGGGATTTGGTTGTACTAGCCTACGCGGCTGCCATGATCAAGCAGCTCGACCCCCAAGCACAAGTGTTGCTGGACGTGATGCGCGCGGTGGGGGCACCTGCGCTGAACACATTGCCCGTGGACCAGGCCCGGGCACAGGCGCGCGCCGGGCTGCTCACGCGGGGCCAGCCGCTCCCGCTGCACCACGTCGAGGACCTGAGCCTGCCTTCCCCGCACGGCGCGCTGGCGCTGCGCCTCTACCGGCCCGCTCCCGGCGTGCTGCCGATCGCGCTCTTCCTGCACGGCGGGGGCTGGATGCTCAACGACCTCGACACCCACGACGCCCTCTGCCGCCGGATCGCTAAGCGCTCAGGCTGGCTGCTCGCCTCGCTCGACTACCGCCGCGCGCCCGAGCACCGGCACCCCGCCGCGCTGCAGGACGCCCGCCTCGCCTACGAGTGGCTGCTGCAGAACGCCATCCGCCTGGAGGGCGACCCCACACTGGTGGCGCTCGTTGGCGAGAGCTCGGGGGCCAACACCGCCGCCGGCCTGGCACTGCTGCTGCGTGACACCGGTGCTCCACCGCCCGCGTTTCAGATTCTCGCCTACCCCCCGGTCGACGTCCCCGACCGCTGGCCCTCCTACCGGGAGCGTGGCAGCGGCTACACGCTCGATCGCCCGTTGGCACGCTGGTTCGTCGAGCAGAACCTCCCCCCCGACTTCGACCCCACCGATCCCTACCGCGATCCCTATCTCTTCCCGCTTGGTGCCCCCGATTTGCGAGAGCTGCCGCCAGCACTGGTGATGACCGCCGAGTTCGACCCTCTGCGCGACGAGGGCATCGCCTACGCCGAGCGGCTGGTCGCGGCCGAGGTCGAGGTCGAGCACGTGCACGCCGAGGATCAGATGCACGGCTTCCTGATGGTCGACCGCGCGGTTGACCGCGGTGGGGAGCTGATCGACCGTCTTGCCGACGCGCTCGCCGCACGGGGGCGGGCGGTCGTGCGCGATCGCGTGATCGAGCACGACCCGTACGCATAGCGCGGCAGGACACGCGGAGGACAGGCAGGTGTGCCACGGCGCTGTGACAATCCAGCCACCGCGCGCATAACTCTCGGCGATCGGGGTAGGAACTCCTCGACCGCCAACGACAACTCTTTGCCAAGCCACTCCTTGCGACGCACCGCCGTGAGCGAGCAACGAGGGAGGAGAAACAATGAGCTTAGTCGAGACACCCCCAACCCCCAAACCCACGATCCACAGCGCAGAGGGCGACACCAATGAGCTGTTCGCTCGCTGGCAGCAGCACGGGGACGAGGCTGCGCGCGAAACGCTGGTGCGGCGCTATCTACCGCTGGCCAACCGCCTGGCACGACGCTACCTGCGCTCCTCGGAGCCGTTCGAGGACCTGCAGCAGGTCGCGTCGCTGGGGCTGCTGAAGGCGCTCGACCGCTTCGATCCCTCACGGGGTCGTCCCTTCCAGTCGTTTGCGGTGCCGACGATGCTGGGCGAGATACGCCGCTACTTCCGCGACGCGAGCTGGTCGGTGCACGTGCCGCGCGGGGCGCAGGAGCGCGCGCTGCAGGTGCGTGACGCCCAGGAGGCGTTCGCCAACGAGCACGGCCGCGCTCCGACGATCAACCAACTCGCGGTGTATCTGGAGCTGGACGCCGAGGAGGTTATCGATGCGCTGATCGCGATCCAGGGCTACAAGACACTGTCGCTGGATGCACCCCGACCGGTGGAGGACGACGACACGGCGATGAGCTACGGGGACTCCATCGGGGACGAGGACGAGCGCTACGAGCTCGTCGAGCTGGACGCCACCGTCACCAGCGTGCTCGATCGCATACCTTCGCGTGAGCGCCGCATCCTGCACATGCGCTTCGTCGACGATCTCACCCAAACCGAGATCGCGGCCCGCATGGGCATCTCGCAGATGCAGGTCTCGCGCCTGCTGCGCCGCTCGCTTGAGGAGCTGCGTGCCCTGACCGGCGAGCGGCAGTAGGTTGATCGCGAGGAGGCGACATCTGTTCGCGCACGGATATCGCCGTCAACTGCGACCGATCGAGCGAGGCGCCGCCCTGCGTCTGCGCGGCTTCGACGGGCGGTCAATCGAGCGGCGATCGACCCATACGGGCGTCCCACCGCTGATGGCCGAGCGAGCGAACGTCCATCTGCAACTGGCCAACCGGCCGGAGAACGTGATGCTCGTACGGGAGGTGCTGGCCGGAGTGGCGGACGCGCTCGTGCTCGATGGCAGCGATTTGATCGACATCCACACAGCTGTCACCGAGGCGTGCAACAACGTCGTCCAGCACGCCTACCACGGCAAGGAAGGGCCGCTCGACGTGGTCGTCGAACTGGCGCTCGACGTGGTCACGGTGGTGGTGCGCGATTGGGGTGTGGGCACCCCGGTTCCCCACAACGGCATGGGACTCGACACCGGCCCCGGGATCGGCCTGACGGCGATCCATGCGCTCACCCACCGCCTCGATCTGCGGCGTCCCGCTGACGGCGGCACCGAGGTTCGCATGGAGTTCGCCACGGTGGGGGCGCGCCCACCGCAACCACTCGCCAGCCCGGAGCTCGTACTGCCCGCCGTCGCATCCACCGTGCACGCTCCGACGATCACGCTCACCGTCGCGCCCGGCAATCTGGCGCGCACCGTGCTTCCCCGCCTGATGTGCGGTTTGGCAGCGCGCGCCCACTTCTCCACCGACCGGCTCTCCGATGTCCACCTCCTCGCCGATGCCCTCGGAGCGAGCCATAGTGTCGCGCCGCGTCTGCGGACGGTCGCCGGCGTCGAGCCACGGGTGCTTGAGTTGCGCGTCGGGCCGCTGGAGCGGGGGCGGGGAGAGCGGCTGGTGGCCAACTCCTCGCTTGACGGGTTGGGCTCGGTGATCGCGAAGCTCGCCGACCGCTACCAAGTCGAGCGCGCGGGGTCTTACGAGGTGCTTGCGTTGCGGTTGACGGATGAGCGCGAGGCCGCTGGACGGGATCGCGCCAAGTTGGGGCAGTAACGCCCGCAGACAAGGGAAATTGGAGGCTCCACCCGAGCATTCCATCGCAGGCGGTGAGTAGGTTGGGCTGAGATGAGTGGACTCCCCGTCGACACACGCCACCCGCGTTTGATATCAGAATCCCTTACTGATATCATCGCAAGTATGAAGCAACTATTGCTACGCATCCCCGAAGACCTTCATCGGCGTATCGCCGCACGCGCGGCGCGGGAGGGCCGCAGCATGAACGCCGTCGCCGGCGCGATCCTCGACGCCGCCACCGACGCCGACGTCGGTACACCCCAGGAGCGGCTGCGTGCCAGAGCCGCCGCCCTGGGGATGCTCAGCCAGGTCTCCGCCGCACCCGTGAGCACAGCCGAACGCGAACGCATCGTCGCCTCCACCCGCGGTGTCGGGCAGGTCTTGGACCAGATCCTCGCCGAAGACCGCGAAGACCGCCTGTGATCGTCTACCTCGACTCCTCCGTGCTCGCGCGCTCATACCTCGCCGACGAGGAAGGTCACCAACAGGCCACCGCGCTGCTCGAAGATCCGGACGTCGTCGCCGTCACCGGCAAGTGGACCCGGATCGAGGTCTCCGGGGCGCTGCTCCGCGCCGCGCGCACCGGGCGCAACGACACCAACGAGAAGGACCTGCTCGCCCTGCTCGACGCCGACCTTGCCGAGAGCGGGCGGGTGAGCGAGCTCACCGCCCCCCAGGCCAACGTCGAGCGAAAGGCCCTGGAACTGGTGCGCCGACACGCCCTGCGGACGCTCGACACCTGGCACCTCGCACTCGCTTCACTAACCGTGCCCGCGCTTGCGGAGCCCGAGAAAGAAGCAATCGCGTTCGCCTCTCGCGACGCCAACCAGGCGACCGTCGCCGAACAGCTGGGCTTCAAACGTCTCTGAGGAGACCACCACCCACGTCCGGCAGGCTCTGAACAGTCCCGAGCACCCCGGCAAAAAGGTCCCCATCGTGCTCCACGCGCCGCAGCAGCTCCTTCGGCGCGAGGCTCAGCGGTTGCTCGCGACCGCCGCGGCGACGGCGCGATCCGCGCGCCACCTCCTCCCAATCCAAAGGCGTGGAGATCAGGGGTATGGCGCTCGCCCGCGGCGAGTACACCGACACGGTCGTCTTGTGCGGGTCGTTCTGGCTCCAGTCGATCAACACCCGCCCGGCGCGCAGGCTCTTGGTCATGCGCGAGACGACCAGCTTGGGGTGCTGCTTCTCCAACAGCGCGGCGACGGCACGTGCGAATGGCTTGGTTTGCTCGTATGAAGCGCCCGCGTTGAGCGGCACGTATACCTGCAGACCCTTCAATCCCGAGCTCTTCACCAGCGAGCGCAACTCGAACGCATCGAAGATCTCCCTGATCGACAGCGCCACGCGGCAGCACTCGCGCAGGCCCGCGGGCTCACCAGGGTCGAGGTCGAACACAAGCGTCGTGGGAGTCTGCTGCGCGCCCGCGCGCGCGAGGCTGGGGTGCAGCTCGATCGCGGCGAGGTTGGCCACCCAGATCAGCGTCGGCAGGTCTTCGATCAGGCAGTAGTCGATCGTCCCCTCCTGGCGCCCGCTCCACACCGGTGCGGTTTTCACCCATTCGGGCCGGTGGGTCGGACAGCGCTTCTCATAGAAATATTGCTCCGCTACGCCATCCGGGTATCGCTTGAGGGTGACCGGGCGCCCTGCCAGATGTGGCAGTAGAAACGGGGCGACTGCCGCGTAGTAGTCGATCAGCTCGCCCTTGGTGAAACCGGCGTCCGGGTAGAGCACCTTCTCGCGATTGGACAGTCGCAGTCGCCTGCCCTGCACCTCGATCTCGACGTGACGCTTGGTGGTGTGCACGATCTCGTAGGGACTCTCCGCCGCAGCCGACCCGACCTCGCCGCGCGTGCCGGCATCCCGTTTCGGGGGCCGGCCTTCCTGAAGCTCGCCGCTGGCGAGACCCCCCGCCTGCCCCTCCCCGCCCTCCGCAACCTCGAGCGTCACCTCGGCCGCCGGCTTGTCGGTGCGCAAACCCTTGTAGGAGGAGTGGCGCAGGATGCGATCGCGCGTCCAGCGCGAAAACTCGAGCTCCGCCACCAGCTCGGGCTCCACGAAGTGCGCCTCCCGCGGCGGCTGCACGCCATCCTTGGCGAACGGGCTGCGGCGGCGGCTGCGCGCGGCGAGCTCCCCCGCCAGGCGGTGCAGCTCGGGCTCGTCGAAGCCGGTGCCGACCCGGCCGGCGTAGCGCAGTCCGTGACTCCCCTCGTGCTCGTGGTCGTAGTAGCCGACCAGCAGCGCGCCCAGCTGCCCGGAGCGCCCCTCCTTGCCCGGCAGCCACCCGCCGATCACGAACTCCTGGCGGTGGACGTTCTTGATCTTCACCCACTCACGGCTGCGCTCACCGGGGCGATAGGGAGAGTCCAGACGCTTGGCGATCACTCCCTCCAGACCCTGCTCGGCGGTCGCCGCCAACAGCTCTGCGCCGCCGTCCACACGCTGGGCGGGAACCTGCCAGGCCGGGCCCCTCAGCCGCAGTCCCTCCAGCAGCTCACGGCGGCGGCGATAGGGCAGCTCGATCGTGGAGCGCCCGTCGAGATACAGCAGATCGAAGATCGCGTACGTGACGGGTATCTCCCGCGCCGCGCGCGCAACGGCACTCTCGGAGGCCAGGTGCATCCGTTTCTGCAACCGCCCGAAGCTCGGCAGCCCCCCCTCGTCGAAGGCGACGATCTCCCCGTCGAGCACCGCGTCGCGCCTGCCCAGCTGGCGCCCCAGCGCATGCAGCTCGGGATAGCGAGCACCGATCTCTTTACGGTTGCGACTCTCGATTCGCATCTGCCCGGGGTGCCCGGCACGCCAGTAGAGAAGCGCCCGCACCCCGTCCCACTTGACCTCGAACGCCCACCCCTGCGCCACGCCCGGCAGGTGACCGGGGCTGGCGAGCATCGGCGCGAGATGCTCGGGCATCGACCCGCTGCGGCTGCTCGGTGGGCTCACGCGTCGATCATCCCACCGCATCGCGCGTTCGACCCTCGCACCGTCTATTTTGAAGGCCTGCCAAACGGTTGCAGGGAACCCAACCGAAGGGGGAGTTCGGCGTGATGACCAAGCCGGGGAGCGAGGTCGCGAGGGACCTGCTGATCGAGGCGGGGATTCTGGAGGCGGTGCTCGCGAACATCGCCGAGGCGATCACCGTGGTCAACGGCGGCGGGCGCATGGTGTTCGCCAACCAGGCCGCCGCCGACCTGCTCGGGTTCGCGACGCCCGACGAGCTGACACGCGCGCAACCGGGAACGATCATGCCCCGCTTTATCGTCGAGGACGAGCAAGGCAACGAGCTCGATCTGGAGAGCATGCCCGCGCGGCGACTGTTCAGGGGCGAACAACCAGAGCCGCTGCTGGTGAGAAACGTCGTCCGCGCCACCGGGGAGGAGCGCTGGCTGATCGTCCGCTCCTCGCCGATCCCCGACCCCGAGACCGGGCACATCAGCTACGCGGTCAATGTTTTCGAGAACATCACCGAGGTTAAGCGCGCGCAGCTCGGGGAGCGCTTCATCGCCCACACCCTGCAGCGCGCGCTGCTGCCGGAGTCGCTACCCGAGGTGCCCCATGCCGAGATCGAGGCCAGGTACTGCGCCGCGGGCGAGCTGAATGAGGTCGGCGGCGACTTCTACGATGTGTTCGAGCACGGCGCCGACAGCTGGATGCTCGTGATCGGAGATGTCTGTGGCAAGGGTTCCCGCGCGGCCGGCGTGACGGCACTCGCGCGACACACCCTGCGCGCCGCGTCGATGGGCGGCCAGTCCGCCGCGGAGATGCTCGAGACGCTGCATCAGGCGCTACGCCGCCAACCTCCCGGTGCGGATCAGTGCACCGCCTGCCTGGTCATGGCGACGCCGAGCGCGGAGCAGCTGCGCTTGACCGTGACGCTCGCCGGGCACCCGCCGCCGGTGCTGATCGACGCGTACGGAGACGCCCGGCAGATCGGCCGCCCCGGAACGCTGCTCGGCGTGCTCGATCCGATCGACGTCGCCGAACACGAGGATGTGTTGCGCGCGGGCGAGACGCTGCTGCTCTACACCGACGGGATCCCCGAGGCGGGCCACTCGGGCGAAGTGCTCGGGGAGCGTGGACTGATCGAGCTGTGCCGCAAGGCTCCACAACTCACGCTCGCGCAGCTGCTCGAGCACATCGAGCACGTGGCGCTGGAGCACGCCGAGGGCTCGCTGCGCGACGATCTTGCGCTGCTCGGTTTGCGTATGTGCCCCAGCCCGTTGCGGTAGCATGAGCACTTGTGATCGTGGGGGAGCAGCTCACCATTCAGGTCAGGCAGGAGCGGGACAGGATCGTGCTGGCGCTCCATGGCGAACTCGACCTGCTCGGCGCGCCACGGCTGCAGAGCGAGATCGAAAGCGACGCGGTCGGGGCTGCCGAGATCGTCGTGCTCGATCTCGACGAAGTCCAGTTCATCGACTCCACCGGCCTGCGAGTCGTGCTCGCCGCACACGAGCGCACGGTGGAGCGTGGCCAGAGACTTGCTCTCACCCCCGGCTCGCCGCAGGTCCAGCGGCTGTTCAGCATCGCCGGCGTGGGGGGACATCTACACACGATCGCCTCGGCCGACGCAGCGCTCGTGTAGCTTTCGCGCGCCGCGCAGGACCTCGGCTGCCCCTTCGGCCATCAGCGCTTCTTGTTCTCGACGGCGTGCTGCCCTTCGCGACTCCGCGTGGCGGCATGGACACCTCCTTCGTCTCGCCTGGTCTGCTCTGCGTGAAGAGCTACCCCCTCGCGCACCCTCCTAACGGCAGAACTGAGCAGAACTGCAGTCAGCGTCCGTACCAGCGTCGACGTCCCCCGAGTTCGGAGGCGCCACCGACGAAGAAGCCAATCAACCAGAGGACGATGGCAACCACCAGAACGAGCCAGAGAACATGCGCAGCGAAACCCAGTCCGCCAAATATTGCAAGTATCAATAGAAGAGCAATTAGTGCAACCATCAGGGCCTCCCTTTGTAAATGTTCAAACTCGGGCTTGCGCCCTGTTCGATGCTCTACCCGTTGGGGATGTGACGAAACCGTGACAGGAGGCGGGCAAGCGACTCAGGTGTCAGCCCACGCGCCGCCCGGGGCGCAGCAGATCCCTGAAGAAGCCACCACCAAGCACGCTGAGCACCAGCAGCGAGCCGAACAGCGCGACCGCGTCGATGCTCTCGCGGCCCTGCTTGGTCCAGTAGTCGTCGGCGAGGTTCAACCACAGCGCGAACTCATCGAGCGTCAGTGCCGCGCCCGCGCCGTAGACGGCGGCCGTCACCCGTGAGGAGCGCCGTTCCTCGGCCACCCCGATCTCGAGCATCCACAGGTAGCCGACCGTCAGCAGGCCGGTGATCCCGAAGGTCATGTGGTGGATGTGCCGGCCACCCGGGGTGATGTTGCGGAACGGCCCCCGTTCGGCGCGGATCGCGTGCGTGATCGCGCGCACCGCGCCGAAGGTGAAGAAGAAGGCGCCCGTTGAGAACAACTGGCGCTCCCGGCGGCGGTCGCCGAAGTGGCGGTAGTAGAGCGCGCGCAGGTCCTGCGCGTCGCGGCCGGGCGAGAGCAGCGAGGAGATGCGCCAAGCCCGCGCCGGGGCGGGCGGGGGATCGTCGAGAGGTAGGGAGCCGTTACCCGCCATCCCCGCCCACCCTACTCTGCGCAATGCTTGCGCGATGCCGCCCGCCGACACCGAAACAGACACCCCCACCCGCGCCGACCTCGCCGCGGTGCGCGAGCGCCACGCGCAAGGGCTCGACGAGGCGCGCCCCGAGGCCGTGGCGAAACGCCGCGAGCAGGGCCGGCGCACCGCGCGCGAGAACCTCGCCGAACTGGTGGACGAGGGCACCTACATCGAGTACGGCCCGCTCCTGTTCGCCGCCCAAGAGCGCCGCCGTCCGCGCGAGGAGCTGATCGCGCAGACCCCTGCCGACGGGCTCGTGGGCGGGATGGGCGAGGTGGACGGCAACCCGTGCGTGGCGATGTCATACGACTACACCGTGTTGGCGGGCACGCAGGGGATGCGCGGGCACGCAAAGAAGGACCGCCTGTTCGAGCTGGCCGAGCGCCGGCGGCTGCCGGTGGTGTTGTTCGCCGAGGGCGGCGGCGGACGCCCCGGGGATGTGGACGCGCCGATCGTCGCGGGCCTGGACTGTCGCGCCTTCCACCTCTTCGCGCGCCTCTCCGGCCGCGTGCCGACGGTGGGGATCGCGTCGGGGTACTGCTTCGCCGGCAACGCCGCGCTGTACGGCTGCTGCGACGTGACGATCGCCACCGAGGACTCCTCGATCGGCATGGGCGGCCCGGCGATGATCGAGGGCGGCGGCCTCGGCGTGCACGCCCCGGAGGAAGTCGGCCCGATCGAGGTGCAGCACGCAAACGGCGTGGTGGACATCCGTGTTTCTGATGACCGCGCCGCGGTGGCGGCGGCGAAGCGCTACCTCTCCTACTTCCACGGCCCGACCGAGCGTTTCACCGCCCCCGACCAGCGGCTGCTCCGCGAGGTGCTGCCCGAGCAGCGCCGGCGCGTGTACGAGGTACGCCGCGTGATCGAGGGGCTGTGCGACGCGGGCTCGGTGATGGAGCTGCGCGAGGGCTTCGGCGCGGGGATCGTCACCGCGCTCGCGCGCGTCGAAGGTCGCACGCTGGGGCTCCTCGCCAACAACCCCGCCCACCTCGGCGGCGCGATCGACGCCGACGGCGCCGACAAGGCCGCGCGCTTCCTGACGTTGTGCGACGCGTTCGCGCTGCCCGTGCTGTTCCTGTGCGACACCCCGGGCTTCATGGTCGGCCCCGCCGCTGAGCGCACCGCCACCGTGCGCCACTTCGCGCGCCTGTTCACCACGGGCGCGAACCTCGAGGTGCCGTTCGGGACGATCGTGTTGCGCAAGGGGTACGGCCTCGGCGCACAGGCGATGGCGGGCGGCTCGTTCAAGGCGCCGCTGTTCACGGTCGGCTGGCCGACGTCCGAGTTCGGGGGCATGGGGTTGGAGGGGGCGGTGCGGCTAGGCATGCGCCGGGAGCTCGAGGCGATCGCGGACGACGCCGAGCGCGAGCGCGTCTTCGGAGCCACCGTCGCCGCCGCCTACGAGCACGGCCGCGGCGTCAACATGGCGGCGTACGGCGAGATCGACGATGTGATCGACCCGGCCGACTCGCGCCGCTGGGTCGCCACCCTGTTCGACCCGCCCCCGCCCGACTGGCGCGCGCTGCCCGTCAAGCGCCGCCGCAACGTTGACACCTGGTAGGCACTGGGAGTGCTTAGAGATCATCCGCGCGGGTCCCCTGCCCCACATGCGGCTGGGGGCTGGGCCTCCATGCCCAGCCCCCGAGCGTGGTAGGGGCAGCCGTAGGGGAGAAGCCACGCCATCGAGGCCCGACACGCACCGCTCACACCAACGTGCGGTGGCCCCCCATCCAAATCCTAAAAATCGTTCCCGACCAGCGCGGCAACTCAGAGCGGCTCGTCGAGGATGAACAGCTCGGCCGCGACGTCCGGGGCGAACTGGTTGCCGCTGATGAACGCCACCACCTTGCGCCCCGTGAGGCGCTCGACCGCGGCGCGGAACTCGACCTCCATCGTCCCCTGGAAGAGATGGCGGATCTGGCTGACCGCTCCGGTGTGCTCGTGGCGCGCGAGCGAGCGCTCGGCGGGTGTCAGCACGTCGTGCATCAGCGTCACCAGCACATTGCCCTGATGAAACGTGGAGGCGGTCTTCGGCCCGCGCCCCAGATACTCGGTATGGATCCCCACCAGCGCGCTGGTGAGCGCGGCGTTCAACTCCCCGCCTCGCAGCTGCTCTGTCTCTGGCGTCGGCAAAGCTTCGTCCTCGCAACGTATTCTGTGGACGAGCCGAGGGGGAGGGCCATCTCTCCGCATGCACCCATCGCGCAAATGTTACGCGTGGCGCCACTCCTCCCGGAGCGCTCCCGCGCTCGATAAACGTAGCATATGCGCCCCCCGGGGGAAGGGCCGCGAGCCCGATCTGCAAGTAGAAAGCCCGATCTCTCCCGAAGAACAGATCATCCGCAGCTTGACACGCATGCGAACATACGTTCTCACTCGATTCGGATGGAGATGAGAACGGTGTTAGGAGATCAGGGAGTAGGTGCCCTTGGGGTCGTCGTGGGGGCGCTGGTTGTTGGGGCGTCCGCCGGCGAGGTAGAGGCGCTCACGCAGACGGTCGGCCCATTGGCGGCCGTCGGTGTGCCCGTTGAGGTCGAGTGTCATGAGCGCGAGCAGCTTGGCCATCCTGGCGCGGTTGGTGAACGAGCCGATGCGGTCCCCGATACGGCGGTCGATCTCGAAGAGCGTCTTCTCGACGGGTCCGGTCGAGTTGGGGCGGTTGGGGTCCCGGCTCCTGACCTGTGTCTGGATCCTCTGACCGTAAGTCTGGAGCCAGCGCCTCGCGAGCGTGAGCGAGCTGTGCTCACCGTGGCTGTGGTCGGCCTGGATGGCTCCCACGAGCTGCTCCCATGCCCGCGGACTCGCAAACGCGTGCGGGAGCGCATAGGTGATCGGATGCTTCGGGTCGGCGAGGATTGTGTCGGGCAGGTGCTCACGCAGCTTGCGCGAGAGGTGCCACTCGCACAACCGGTGCTCGGTGTCGCTGCCGAAGACGCTCTGGATAGCGCATGCCATCGCGTGGTCGGCGTCGCTGACGATCACTTCGGGCGCACCGTCCAGCGCACCGAAGAACGCTTCCCAAGACGCCCGGTCTCTGTGTGGGAACGGCTCAAGGCGCCACAGCGCAGGCGCGGGCGCCCATTTGCCGGGCTCACCCTTCTCGCAGCCCATCGCGGCAAACACATGAAACCCACGGCCCGAACGCGCACCCGTGATAACACGAAAGTTCTTGCTGTCGATGAGCAGCCTCGACGGCCAGCGCTCCGGCAACTGCCCCTCGCACATCAGGCCAGTGAACACATCAACCCAGTTCGCTACCAGCTGTCCGTCGCGCACCGGATCGCGCCGACGCCACCCACGGCCCGCGCCCTCGCGCGGCGTTGGGACCCGCGCAGCCTGGCGCCTAGAAGCCGCTGCCGCCGTCTGGTAGCTGGCGCCCTTAGCGACAGCGATCAGCGCGTCGCCGACCTCGCGCGCCGCGAAGCGATACTCACGCGCGCCGGCCTGTCCCTCCCATGGCTCCAACGCCGTCGAGCACTCAACGCAATAAGCACGCGGATCGCCCTGCCGTGTCAGGACCGGCGTGAAGCGATGCTCCCGCTCCCCATTCGCAGGAGAACACCGCCACCGCTGGCGACGATGAGGAACCTTCCCATACCACCCATCCCGCACCACCCAGCCACCAGCATGCTCAGCGATCGGGCAAACCGGAATCTCCACAACCCCAAACTACCCGCGAGCGCGGACGCCATCTCCACGCAAATCGAGTAAGGACATATGTTCGTGCGGTGGAGCAACCTGACCCTCGACGCCGACACGCAACACCGCCTGCCGGGTTACCGCGACGAGGCCGTGGTGCGCCGCTTCGACGCGCCGGAGGCGCTCGACATGCGCTTCTACGAGGTGCGAGCCCGCTCGGCGCTCAACCGCGTGCCCGGCGCCTCGCGGATGCCGTTCCGCTGGACGGTGAACCCGTACCGGGGGTGCGCTCATGCATGCAATTTTTGCTTTGCCCGCCCCACCCACACGTACCTGGGCTTCAACGCGGGCCGCGACTTCGAGCGCGAGATCGTCGTGAAGGTCAACGCGCCGGAGGTGCTGCGCGCGGAGCTGGCGCGGCCGTCGTGGAAGGGCGAGCACGTGGCGCTCGGTACGAACACCGACCCCTACCAGTGGGTCGAGGGCCGCTACCGGCTGATGGTGGGCATCTGGGAGGCGCTGCGCGATGCCGGCGACGGCGCCGGCAACCCATGCTCGGTGCTGACGAAGTCACCGCTGCTACTGCGCGACCTGCCGCTGCTCGTGGCGATCGCACAGCGCACCACGATCTCCGCGAGCCTCTCGATCCCCACGCTCGACGAGCGCACGTGGCGAGCCACTGAGCCGCACACCCCGAACCCGCGCGCTCGCCTGGAGGCTGTGGCGGAGCTCAACCGCGCCGGGATCCCCACCGGCGTGCTGGTCGCCCCGCTGATGCCAGGCATCAACGACGCTCCCCACCAGCTGGAGCCGCTGCTGCAGGGCGCGATCGACGCGGGCGCCAGGAGCATCGGCGGCATGGCGCTGCACCTGCGCGGCGAGGTGAAGGACGTCTTCATGGAGTGGCTGCGCGAGCAGCGCCCCGAGCTCGTGGAGCGCTACGAGGAGCTCTACCGCCGCGGCGCCTACGCGCCCCGTGAGGAGCGCGAACGGCTGGCCGGCCTGGTGCGCCGGCACGCCCCGCCCGGGTCGAGCGAATGGCGGGGCGGCGCCGCGCGCGATCGGAGCGGCCGGTGGTTGGGACTGCGCCCCGACGCGGCGGACGCACCCACCCCGGCTGCCGTACACCAGCAGAGCCTGTTTTGAGCTTCCGTACGGTTCCCCCTCATTCGGGGAGCAGCGTGAGATGGGAGCAGTGGCGAGGTCTCACCACGGAGAAGTGGCGCCTGTCGAGCGTGGCTACCGTCGTCTGGCCGAGCCGCTCACAGAGTGCGACGATCGAGGCATCCACGAAGCCCAAGTCGAGCTCGTGGTAGATGCTCTCCAGTTCGGCGGCGCGGGAGAGGTCGCTGTCGGTTGGGTGGACTAGCCGGTATGCCCCGCCGGTAACGTCGGCACGAAGCCGCTCCACGCCTTTGCCCCACCGAGCTTGACCAGCCAGTAGTCGACCTCCACAAGGACGGGACTTGGGATCAACAAGTCGTCAGTGGCCGCGATCAGGCCGGCACAACGCTCATGGTCGGGGTCCCCGGCATTGAGGGCCGCCACGATCGGGCCCGTGTCGAGGACGAGCGTCACGCGGCGCGGAAGGGGCGCGCCGCCGGCTGCTCCTCGGCGGCCTCGGCAATGCTCGCGTCAGCGCGGAACGTCGCGAGATGGGGGCGCTTCTCGTGCCTGAGTTCTTCGGCGCGCTCGGCGACGACCTCGCCGAGCATCCTCCCGAGTGAGAGCCCGCGATTACGAGCCTCGTGAGAGAGCGTCGCGAGATCCTCGTCCCGGGCTACGACAGTCGTTCTGCGCTCAGGCACGATGTAGATGCTACGTCAGATGCGCTCTTGCGCAAACTTCGCTGGTCGAGACCAGCCGGGATGTCCAAGCAAGTAGAGTCCCCTACTCTGCGATGCAGCACCAAGGAGGCATCATGCCGAACGTGAGCCTGCCCGCCGAGCACGTCGAGAACGGCTCGATCCCGCCGCCTCTGCCGCCGCCCGCGGGCCTCCTCGCCGGCGTCCGCACCAGGCGCCCGCGTGGGCCGCTGCGCCACTACGCCGGCTTCCTCTCCCCCTCCGCCGCCGCCGCGATGCCGCTGCTGCTCGAACGCAACCGCCCCCAGCGCCTGCGCCGGCTGGCCGCCACTGTCGGTGACGGTCTCGCCCAGCGGCGACGGCCGACGCGGCCGGCGATGCGAGTCCTCACCGCCGCCCCCGGCGCCCGGCTGCGCTGGCGCGAGGCGCCCGCGCCTCCCGCGCCGGGGCCCGACGGGGCCGTCGTGCACCCGATCGCGGCCGCCACCTGCGACATCGACTGCCCGCTCGTGCTCGGCGTCACACAGCTGGCGCTGCCCCTGCATCTCGGCCACGAATGCGTCGCCGAGGTGCTCGCCGTCGGCGAGCGCGTCGCCACCGTGCGGCCGGGCGACCGCGTGGTCGTCCCCTTCCAGATCAGCTGCGGCGCCTGCACACCCTGCCGCGCCGGGCGACCCGGCAGCTGCCTGGCCGTGCCGCCGCTCTCGGCCTACGGCATGGGCCTCGCCACCGGGCACTTCGGCGGTGCCTTCTCCGATCAGCTCGCCGTCCCCTACGCCGAGGCGATGCTGGTGCCCCTGCCCGCGGGCGTCGACCCGGCCGCCGCCGCAAGCGTCTCCGACAACCTCTGCGACGCCTACCGCCATGTCGGGCCCCATCTCCCCGCGCTGCTCGACGCCGACCCCGACGCCGAGGTGCTGATCCTCGCCTGCCTCTCGCGGCGCGCGACGTTCACCGCCGCCACCCCGCTCTACACCGGCCTGATCGCGCGGGCGCTGGGCGCCCGCAACATCACCCTCGTGGACTCTCGCGCCCACGTCCGCGCGCACGCCGAGCGGCTCGGCCTGCACGCGTTGCGACCCCGCTCGCTGCGCTGGCGTGGCACCGCGCCGCTGGTCGTGCACATCAGCGCCGACCCGCTAGCTACCGCCCTCGCGCACACCGCCCCCGACGGTATCTGCACGAGCTCCGGCGGGCTGCACCGTGGCGCCCGTCTGCCGATGTTGCGGATGTACGTCCGCCGCGCCACGCTGCACGTCGGCATTCCCCACACGCGCCCCTTGATGCCCCGCGTGCTGGAGCTGATCGCCGACGGCCGCCTGCGTCCGGAGCTCGTCACGACCAACGTGGCCCCGCTCGACGACGCCCCGCGCGCGCTGCGCGAGCACTGCCTCTGTGGCGCCACCAAGACGGTCCTGATGGCGTAGGGTCCTCGGCCCTCACAACGGGTGATCGAGGATGAACATCTCCGCGGCGATGTCGGGGTCGATGTGGTTGCCGCTGATGAACGCACGCACACGGCGGCCCGTGAGCCGCTCGACAGCGGCGCAGAAGTCCTTCTCCATCGTCTCTTGGAAGAGGTGGCGGATGTTGGTCACGGCGTCAGACTGGGCGTTGCGGGTGAGCGACTTCTCGGCGTGCGTGAGAACATCGTGCATCAGCGTCACGAGCACGTTGCCGTAGTGGAACGTCGAGGCCGTTTTCGGCCCGCGACCGAGGTATTCCGTGTGGATCCCAACCAGCGCGCTGGTAACCGCGGCGTTGAGCTCGCCGCCCCGCAGATTCTCGGACTCGGCCATATCGAATCTACGCTACACCCTCTTGGGGCGCCAAGCAACAAAGATTGGTCAATGCTTCCGAAACGGCATGCGCATGTGGGCTCGTGTGCTTCGCGGCGAGCCGACGCGGGGTCTGATTCCCGCGCGCGCCCCCCGTCAGGGTTCGTAAGCGCCACTCTAGGAGCACGCATGCGCGCCCGTAAGCTAGCAAACACGGGGGCCTCGGGGGTCTGCCCGGGCGCGCCTTCCTCAGCGATCGCCGTCGAGCACGAAGATCTCGGCCGCAACATCCTGATCCAGCTGGCTGGCGCCGATGAAGGCCACCACGTTGCGGCCCGTTAGCCGTTCGACCGCCGCGCGGAGGTCGCCCTCCATCTCCTGGCGATAGAGCTCTCGCGTCGCGCCCACCTGCTGCCTGGCGCCGTTCTGCGCGAGGATCTTCTCCGCCTTGTTGAGCACCTCCTGCATCAGCGTCACCATGACGTTGTCATGCTGGAAGGTCGCGGCGCTCGCCGGGGTATGGCCGAGGTACCTGGTGTGGATCCCAACGAGCGCATCGGTGATCTCCTGATGCAGCCCATCGCCGGCCGGGCGGGCATTGCCTGTCATTGCGCACATCTCCAATCGGACCCTTGTCAATGTGGCCTGCGCAAAGGATTGGAGAGCCCAAAAGATCCGGCGGCAGGAGAAGCCTCGCTCAAGCTTAGATCATTGACTCTGAGGCCCACACCGTAGTTTTGGCGGCCCGTGGCGGCGGGCCGGCGCAGGTGGGCATCACGTCGTCAGCCAAGCTCCCACCGAACCTCGAACCGATGAATCTCCGGATCGGAGAGTAGGCCGGCGCCGTGGTCGAGCCCGGGAAACTGGGTCTCATAGCAGCGCATGGCCGCGAGCTTCGCGGCGGCGGCACCATCGTCGAGGCGCTCGACGTGAGCACCGCGTAGCCCCGGGAGCTCCGGTACGCCCTTGAGAAACCCAAGCCAGAACGCGTCGACATTGCGGTAGGGATCACGCTCGGTGCCGTCGACCCAATGCGGCCAGCCGTGCAGGACGCAGTAGGGCAGCTCGGCGTAGAGCGTGACAGGTATGCCCGCACGCAACAGCATGCGTCCGTAGCGGCGCGCGAGCAGGTGATCGACGTGACCGCCAACGCCCGCGGTCACGTACACCCGCGATGCGCTGGTCACCACGGCAGCGAGCGCATGGTCGATCTCCTCCAGGGTGGGAGCGGGCGCCGAGCCGCGGTACTGAGCGTCCAGGAACGGTAGATTCACCGGCGTACGGCCGGTGCCGGCGAGCGCTCGGGCGTCCTCGGCGATCCGCTCGCGGGCTCGCACGGCGGAGTCGGTGGCGCCAGTGATCGCGTCCCACGATGCCAGGCGCCCGGGCGGTGGCACTCCCGCGAAGAGGTTGACCACGGTCACCTGACGATCGCTGGTCAGCAAACTCCAGCAGTCGAGTACGGCATCGTCCCAGTGGGGGGAGAGCAGCAGTTCGGGTGCCTGCGGGTCGAAGCGCAAGCGCGTGCGGAAGCGCCGCTCGCGATAGGTCTCACGCAGTCCCCGCAGGCGTTGGTAGGCCCGCCGGGGCAGGCTGTGCAGCGTCGAGCCACTCATCGATGCCACCGCCGGCTTACCTTCGCCGCGCGGTGATGCCGAGCTGGCCGGGCCTGCTGGCTGCCGCCCGCCTCGCGCCGCTCGACGGCTCGCGCCTCACCTCCGCCTCGCCAGCACCACGAGATCCCACGGGCGCCCGAGCGTGAGCCACCGGTCGGCGTGGCCCCATGCGAGCACGGCGAGCCGCGGCATCAGGCTGCGCCGACCACCACCGAGACGCTCGTGCTGCCAGCGCCACGCGAGCACGAACCAGCGCATCAGCAGATGAAAGCAGTGGCCCTGCCAGACGACCTCGAGCCCTCCCAGCGAGAGCAACTCACGCAGCTGCGCCGGGGTGTAGCCCTCGCGCACGTCGGCCGACACCCGCGGGGCGGGCGGCGTGGGGACGGTGATCAGCGCGTGCGCGCCCGGCTTCAGCACCCGGCCCAGCTCCCGCGCGACGGCCGCGTCGTCGGGCACGAACTCGATCACCTCGGTGCACAGCAGCCAGTCGCACGAGCCGTCTGCGAGCGGCAGATCGGTCAGCGAGCCGGCGGTGTCGGTGTGCCGCACGTCCGAGCGGGTGGCGGCGACCCGCAGCATCGCCACGTCGAGGTTGACGATCTCGCTGACCTCGGCAAACGACTCCAGGAACCGGCTGTACAGGCCCTCGCCGCAGCCGGCGTTCAGACAGCGCCCATGGGGCTGTGCCATGGCCGACGCCTCGTACAACACCGGCTCCTGCGCGACGCGGCGTGCCTCGTCGGGCCAGCCCTGGCGCAGCAGCGCGGGCAGACGCCCGCGAAACATGGATCTGCCTGCGGCGGGCATGGCCACTAACTGCCCGTGCGCGCGGGCGACGCGGTGCCTGCGCCCGACGCCGCGGCCGCAGCCGACGCAGTGTCAACAGCCGACGCCGAACCGGGGGCCGATGCCGCGCTCGCCACCGGGCCCAGCCGCAAGAAGACGGCCGTCCAGGGGAGCTGCAGCAGCGCGGTCATGCGCGAGCCGCTGCGCGCCACGACCGGCTGGCTTTTGAGCGAGACGACCTCGGCGGAGAGCAGCCGGTTGCCGTTCAGGGGAAAGCCGGTCCCGAGCGCCGCCAGGTCGGGAAGCGCGGCGGTGCTCGCCACCCGCTCGAGGATCTGCCGGAGCATGCCCTCCGGGTCGACGAGGAACTCCTCGTGTCGCAGCAGCATCCGTCGCTCGCGCGGCTGGCGCAGGAACACCAGCACCGACAGCAGGTGCGTCAACCACAGGTTCGCGTTGGTGCTGAGCACCCGCAGCCGGCGCTCGGCGACGTCGTTGCGATTCAGGTACAAGTTGAACGAATCGACCACGCTGCGGGGATCGCGCACCAGGAGTATCAGGTACAGGTCGATGCCGGCGAGCGCCTGCAGCTCTCGCGCGCGCAGCGGGAAGTGTGAGGTGTCGACGACGTGTGTGACTCCCGCCACGCGGGCAATCGCCCGGTAGAGATCCTCGGTGACCGGGCGGTAGCGCTCGCGCAGCTGCCGCCGGGCGCGCCGGCGGTGAACCCGAAACGGGGCAAACGAGCGTTCGAGCTCGCGCTGCGCGCGGCCGCCGAAGAGCTCGCGCGCGCCCGGGACATCGTCGCGTACGGTGCTCCAGAAGCGCGTCCGTTCCAAGCCGCCGAGCACCGGAGCACCGGAGCGCACCAGCCAGTTGTCGAGCTCGCCGGCGTAGAACACACCGTCACAGTTGCCGAGCGCCACGCCGAGGATCGTGCTGCCGCTGCGGCCCGATCCCATCACGTACACCACCTTCGGGCGCGCAGTGGTGGCGCCCGGCGCCGCGGCGGATGTCGATTGGTCTTTCATCGCGTCGGCATTCTCTCGCACGCCGCCCGCCCGGCCCGATCGATTCACATAATAGACACATCTACCCACTGCGCCGGGGCGGCGGAGATATCATCCGCCGCGATGTCGGTCTCCCCACGCTCGGTGCTGTTGGGCACCCCGCTGTGGGGCCGCAACGGTGGCGTCGCGGCACACGTCCAGGCGAGCGCGCGGCTGCTCGCCGAACACGGCCTGCAGGTGACGGTGGTCGCGGCGAAAGTCGATCCCTACCTGCACGTGCCCGGCGTGACGGTGAACCACAGCACGGAGCTCTTCAAGGCGCACGTTCCGATCGACGCGCGGCTCGGAGATGCGGGGGCCTTACGCCCCGACGTGATCCATCTGCACCAGCTCGAGGATCCGGACGTCGTTGGAGCCCTGCGACTCAAAGCGCCGGTCGTCGTCAGCGCGCATGGGTACATGGCGTGCACCGCCGGCGTGCACTACTTCCGCCCCGGCCAGGAGTGCACGCGCGCCCATGGTCCGGGCTGCGTCCCCAATCTCGCGCTGCGCGGCTGCGCGCACGTGCGCAACCCACGGCCACTGCCTGCCTCCTACCGGCGGGCGACCCGCGCGCTCCAGGCCCTGCGGCTGGCCGACCTCGCGGCGTCCTACTCAAGCGCCGTGGACCGCCACCTTTCGACGAACGGCGTGGCGCACAGGGCGGTAATCCCGCTGTTCGCTACGACGCCGCCGCGCATCGGCACAGACGTGCCCGGTCGACGCCGCGTCCTCTTCGCGGGCCGCGTCGTGCGGCCGAAGGGCCTCGGCGTGCTGATCCGCGCGATGCGCTCGGTGGACGCGGAGCTGATCGTCTGCGGCGAGGGCTTCCAGTTGACAGCGATGCGGCGGCTGGCAGCACGATTGGGGGTGGGGGATCGCGTGCACTTCCGGGGGTGGCTCGATGCCGAGCGGCTCGCGCAGGAGGTGGCCGACGCCGCTGTTGTTGCGATCCCCTCGCTGTGGCCGGAGCCCCTCGGCCTGGTGGGGATCGAGGCGCTCGCCACGGGTCGTGCGGTGGTCGCGAGTCTCACCGGCGGCGTCGGCGAGTGGCTGGAGGACGGTGTCACCGGCGTGGCCGTGCGTCCGGGCGACGTGCGGGGTCTCGCGCGCGCGCTCGACGGGCTGCTCGGAGACCCCGCGCGCCGGCGGGCGCTCGGTGAAGCCGGCAGGGAGATGGTGGCCGAACGATTCTCCCCCGAGCGGCACGTCGCTGCGCTACTGGAGACCTACAGCACTGCTCGCGCGTACTGGGACGCCGCCATTTGAGAGCTCGCCCGGGCCCACCGCCGCGCCTGGCACCGCGAGCCAGTTGACGACACACTCGCCGGCGGCGAACGCAGCGCGAGCGACGGGACCGGCGCCGGTAACGGTAAAGATCGCGTAGCCCACGTCCGTGAGCAGGTCATACGGCGCCGTAGGCGCGACGCCATATAGGGACGCCGTCGCCGTCACGTGCTCGAAGATGAGTAGCGGCCGCGCCCGCTCGAGCACCGATTTTGCGCCCTGTAGCACTTCGAGCTCGGCGCCCTCGACGTCGATCTTGATGAGCGTTGGTGTCAGCTCGTGGAGCTGATGATCGAGCGCGGAGACGGTCACAGTGAGGAACTCGGGCTCGCCGCGCTCGTCGCTGATCTCGGTGTTGCGGCGCAGCCCACTCCAACCGTCGAGCGCCTTGAAATGGCAGAACTCGGCGCTACCAACGTGGGCGCCCACCGCGAGCTCCCGACAATCCACCTGCGGGAAGCTTGCTCGCACCTGGGCCGCCAGGGCGGGGATCGGCTCGAACGCAATATGGCTCCCGTGTGGCGCGACGCGCACGGCTTCGCGCAGCACCTGCCCGCGATTGGTGCCGACGTCCACGTACGTGCCGCCGGCGCGCAGCGCGCTCGCGAGGATCGCGCTGATGGCGACCTCTTCGCTTTGGGTTTGTCGCGCGAACGCATCGACCGCCGCGAGCAGCTCGGGGCGCTCCAGCCGGCGCGAAACCGAGCCCACCGCGCGCTTTGCGAACCTACTGAAGGGCGAGCTCACGACGAGACCCCCCACGACACGGGCACACGATGTGCAACCAGCTGCTGCACGGCCTCCACCGTGCGCGCCACACCCATCCGCTGCTCGGCAAACTCGCGCCCGCGCGCCCCGAGCACTTCGCGCGCGGCGTCGTCGGCGAGCAGCTCCTGAATCGCATCGGCCAGCGCCGGCGCCGTCGGCTTGACCACCGAGGCCGCCTCGGCCCACACCAGCTCGAGCCAACGACGGGGGCCATCGATCGCCAGCACCGGGCGGCCCGAGGCGAGCGAGGCGGCGAGCGTGCCCTTGCGCGAGGAGGGGCCCGCGGCGTCGGCAAACAGCAGCAGATCGCAGGCGGCGAGCGCGTTTGAGAGATCCTGCGCGGGGAGCGCGTCGGAGAACTCGAGCGCCTGCTCGATCCCACGCGCCCGCGCCTCCCGCAGCCATACCCCCGCCACCGGCGAGGTGCGTCCCGGCGCCCCGAGCAGCACCAGCCGTGGCGCCACGCCCCGCTTTGCGAGCAGCACGATTGCGTCGAGCACCAACGAGAGTGCGGCCCCCTGGTAGGAGTAGCCGAACAGCCCCAGCACCGGCCGCGCGCGCTTTGCGGGCAGCCCACCAGCGGGGGGCGGCAGATTGGAGAAGACCGGCGCGACCGCGGCTGGCCGCCGCGGCAACCACGGCCGCGACTCCAGCCACCGCTCGCGGAAGTCGGTGGTAAGCAGAACTGCGGCGGAGCTGCGCATCACGTCGATCAGCAGCGCCCGCTGCGTGAGCGCCCACACCTTGCCCCGCAGGCCACCGTGGCGCCACGGATAGACAAACTCGTGCAGCACGGTGACCACCGGAATCTGCGAGCGCCGCAGGGCCGCGAGCGTCGGGGCGACGAACAGTGGCAGCCCGCGGTGAGAGAAGGCGAAGACCGAGTAGTGCAGCAGGATCGCATCGGGTCGCTCGCGCGCCAGCTCACTACTGAGCGCTTGCGCCCACGCGCGGATCTCGGCCCGTCCGCCGCGGGCCGACCGCTCGCGACGATCCAGCCAGTGCAGCGAACAGGAGATGTCCTCGCAGGCCAAGCCCTCGGCCAGCAGCAGCGCGTGGTCGCGCGAGCCGCAGGTCGGCCCCACGGACATGCCGACGACCGCAACGCGCAGCACCGGGACCCGCGCAGACGGATCGGGCTCCCGCCCACCGCCAGCCTCCCGCCCGGGGCCAGCCGTCGCCGAGCCTCGCCCGACTGGAGCAAGCCCGCGCGTTCCACTACCCACCGAAGGCCTCCCCGCTGTACGCGGCGTCGATCGCCTGCGTGAGCGCGTCCACGTCGCCCGTCGGCAGGATCAACCCGTTGCGGCCCGGCTCGATCGACTCCTTCATCCCGGTGTCCTCGGTCACGATCACCGGCACGCCGCAGGCAAGCGCCTCGGCCGGCGCGTAGGCGAAGCCGTCGACGTAGCTCGGATGCACGCACAGAGCCGCTTCGTGCAGGTGCGCCAGCGGGTCGCCCGGCTGTACCGAGAGGCGTGGGTCGGCTCGGCAGGCCGCCTCGATGTGACGGCGCATGCCACGCGTGCCGGCTCCCCCCACGAGCAGCAGGCGCAGGTCCTCGTGCGCGAGACGGCGCACGGCTTCGACCAGCAGCGGCACCCCCTTGTGCACCGACAGGCTGCCGATGTACACCACGTTGAACGTGGTCGCAGTGGGGGGGCTGCGGCGCGGCTGGAAGCGATCGTGGGGCGTGAGCGGGAACATCCGCAAGCGCTCCTCGGGGAAGCCTTCGCTCACAAAGGTCTCCCATGCATACTCGGACGAGACGTAAATCTGGTCGACGGCGGCGTACTCGGCGACGTTGCGCCGTAGATTGGCCGGCGCCCATGGCCGTTCGAGCGGATGCCGGCGCCACGCCTCCCGGTGCCGGCGAGCCTCGTGTGCCATGTGCGCATTCGCGGAGACCAGCGCGACCGACCGATAGCCAAGCCGCCGAGCGACGTCGACGTGGCGCAGAGCATGCCCGTTGAAGACCAGCAGGTGCTCAGCGCAGGGCGGGAGCCGGCGTGAGGCCGCGGAGTCGAACGCCGCATTGGCCAGCAGCACACGCCAGCCCGGTGCGAAGCGCACGGGCGGCAGCGCGAGGGCGGCGCTCGCCGGTCTCGGCACGCCCACCTCGATGCCGCAACGCCCGGCATCTCGTGCCTGCGGCTGGGGTGTCAGGTAGGCGGTCAACCGACCCGTTCCGCGCAGTGCCTCCACCAGCTCCGCGAGATGACGCCCCAAGCCACCGCTGCCGTATGGCCCGGTGCAGGACACCACGGTTGGCCCGTCGGGCAGCGCCTTGCGCTGTACCCGCACCGCATCCGTGCGCCAAGCCCCGACCACCCGTGTGCTCAAGCCGCCGCGACCCTCAGACATCCTCGTAGCCCCACAGGCCCACAAGGTCGCGCTGGAGGTATTCGCCCAGGGCCACGACCTCGGGCTTGTAGCGGCGGCGAATCTCCGCCGCCAGCTCCTCATCGGGCGGAGGAGGCTCGGCAACGACCAGGCGCCGGCGGGTGGCTCGCAGCACCTGGCGTCGCAGTCGCCGAGACGTCGATGCCTTAACCGACGCCTTCACCGCCCGCGACACCGGGCCGACGCCGACCGACAGCGCATGCACGATCTCGTCCAGCCGCTGCGAGCGCATCCGCACGGTCGGGTTGGCGTCTGTCACCTCAATCGCAGCCGTGTCGTCGACGTCGAGAAAACGCAGCACCGTGCGCACCGTCGAGGCGTTGTCGCGGCGAAAATCGTCGTAGATCAGCACCAGGACCTGCGTCGCCGGAAAGACGGCGTGGTAGCGGCGCAGCTGCTCGACATAGCGCACGTGCTCGGAATAGAGCAGCACCTGCGGCCAGAGCGATCGGCGCGGCAGGTGCATTCCCGCTCGCCTGGCGTCCTCCAGAGACAGCGCCCTGCGGAGGTCCTTCTCGGTCTCGTAGTGGGACTGCACGCACTGCAGATGCAACGAGCGCAGGAAGCTTGCGGGCTCCCGCAGAATCGCGATGATCTTGGCGGTTGGCCGCGCAGCGGCGATGCGGCTTGCCGCAGTGTGTGACCAGAGATACGACGCGGACGCCTCACCGATGCGCTGCTCCGGCGCGGCTGCCACGAACAGTGCCAGGTACTCGGCGAGCGTTTCGGGAGCCCGGTAGCGATGCGCTTGGCGCGGCAGCTCGGATGCAAAGAAGACAGGCTCCTTGAGATCCGGCATGAAGATCTGCGGGTGAGCTCGCAACATCTCATACAGAGCCGTCGTGCCACTCTTCGAGTGCCCGACGATGAAGAAGTCGGGCACCCGGCCCCGCGGCGCACCGGCAGCCAGGCCCGCGTCGCCGTCCGAGCGCATCGCGATGCGCTCGCCGGAGGGCGATGAGAGGGTAGGCTCAACCGAGGCCGTCATAACCCCACCGCCTCACGAGATCGCAGCCGAGGTAGGCGCTCAACGCCACCACCTCCGACGCAAACCGCCGCCGCAGCTCCAACATCAAGCGCTCGTCGGGCGGGAGCGGCGCGCCGTAGAGGACGCGCCCGCGCACGACCCGCATCGCGCCCGCGCGCATCCGCTCGGAGGTGAGCGCACGAATCGACCCACGCAGCGCGCGCCCGAGCGGGCCGCGCCCCGTGCGCACCGCGACCGTCAGCCGTGCCAGGCGCACGGAGCGCATCCGCACCGTGGGGTTGGCCTCCAGCGGCGCAATCGCGACGCCGTCGTCCACCTCCAGGAAGCGCAGCACCCGGCGCACCGTCGCCTCGTTCGCGGCGCGGAAGTCGTCGTAGATCAGCACCAACACCCGATCGCGCCCGAACAGCTCGTGAAAACGGCGCAGTTGCTCGACATAGCGCACGCGCTCGGAATAGCGCAGCACCGTATGGCCGTCGCGCACGATCTCCTCCTGTGCGAGCGCCCGGCGCAGATCCCGCTCGCGCTCGACGTGGTCCTGCAGGTACTGCATGTGCAGCGAGCGCACAAAGCTCGCGGGCTCGCGCAGGATCGCGATGATCCTGGCATCAGGAGCCAACTGCGCGATGCGTCCCGCCGCGACGGGCGAGCGCAGATACGACGGCGAAGCCTCTCCGGCGCGCTGGTGGGCCAGGGCCGGCGCGAACAGCGCGAGGTACTCATCGAGCGTCCGGGGGAGCGGGCCGGCGGGCGGCTTCTCGGCGGCGAAGAAGTGCGGCTCCTTCAGCGCGGGCATGTAGATGCGGGGATGGCGGCGCAGCATCTCGTACAACGCCGTGGTGCCGCTCTTGGGGTTGCCGACGATGAAGAAGTCGGGAACCCTGCCCGTAGCGACAGCGGAATTCACCGGACGGCCCCCCTCCCCCTCCAGTGCCCCACGCCGTCCCGGCCGCGGCGCCGACGCCTGCTCAAGCGACGCCGTCATAACCCCACAGCCCCACCAGGTCGCGCTCCAGGTACTCGCTCAAGGCCGCCACCTCCGGCGCAAACCGCCGGCGCAGCTCCACCATCAGCTCCGCGTCGGGCGCAGGCGAGGCCCCGAACACCACGCCCCGCCTGACCGCGCGCAGCCCCGCGTGGCGCAGCCGCCGCGAGGTGATCGTCTTGAGCGACGCCTTCACGACCTCCGCCACCGGCCCGCTCCCCACCTGCACGGCCTGCACGGCGCGATGCAGGCGCAGCGAGCGCACGGCGACGGTCGGGTTAGCCTCGACCATCTCGATCGGCGCCAGCTCGTCGACTTCGAGGAAGCGCAGCACGCGGCGCACCGTCGCCTCGTTGCGCGCACGGAAGTCGTCGTAGATCAGCACCAGCACTCGCGCACGTCCGAGCAGATCGTGGTAGCGGCGCAGCTGCTCGACGTAGCGCACGTGCTCGGAGTAGAGCAGCGCCTGCGGGCGGGGGGAGCCGGGCGGGATCTGGCGTCCCTGGCGCCGTTCGTCCTCCAGCGCGAGCGCCCGGCGCAGGTCGCGCTCGGTCTCGACGTGCACCTGCACGCTCTGTAGATGCAGCGAACGCAGGAAGGAGGCGGGCTCGCGCAGGATCGCAACGATCCGTGCCCGCGGCGAGAGCTCCGCTATGCGCCCGGCGGCGGAGGAGGACATCAGATAGGAGGAGGAGGCCTCCCCCGCGCGCTGGTCGGGCCGCGCGGGGGCAAACAGCGCGAGGTACTGCTCGAGCGTTTCGGGCCGCCTGCTCACCACCGCCCCGCGCAGCGGCGAGCGCTGCTCCGGCGCCAGGAACCAGGGCTCCTTGATGTCGGGCATGAAGATCTGCGAGTGGGAGCGCAGCATCCGGTAGAGCGCGGTGGTACCGCACTTGGGGTGGCCGACGATGAAGAAGTCAGGCACCCGTGACTGCTCAGCCGAGACGGTCATAGCCCCACAGGCTCACGAGATCACGGTCGAGGTACTCGCTCAACGCCACCACCTCCGGCGCAAACCGCCGGCGCAGCTCCAACATCAACTCCTCATCCGGCGGCACCGGCGCGCCGACCACGAAGCGCCGGCGGACGCCGTGCAGCGCGGCGTGGCGCAGCCGCCGCGGCGCCAGCGCCTTCGCCGGGGCCCGCACGGCCCGCGCGAGCGGAGAACTACCGACCGTCAGCGTGTGCACCAGCTCGTCGAGCCGCTGCGAGCGCATCCGCACCGTCGGGTTGATCTCACTCGGCTCGACCGCCACCGTGGGGTCCACCTCGAGGAAGCGCAACACCCGCTCCACCGTCGCGGCGTTCTCGGCGCGGAAGTCGTCGTAGATCAACACCAGCAGCTGCGCCGCGGGAAACACCGCGCGGTAGCGGCGCAGCTGCTCGACGTAGCGCACGCGCTCGGAGTAGAGCAGCGCCTGCGGGCGCGGCGAGCGGCGCGGGATTTGCCGGCCCTGGCGTCGCGCTGGCTCCAGCGCCAGCGCCCGGCGCAGGCTGCGCTCGCTCTCGATGTGGTTTTGCAGCAGCTGCAGATGCAGCGAGCGCAGGAAGGAGGCGGGCTCGCGCAGAATCGCAATCAACCGCGCTCCGGGCTGCAGCTCGGCGATGTTGCGCGCGGCGGTGGTCGAGGCCAGATAAGAGGAGGAGGCCTCCCCCATCAGCTGCCCGGCGGGGGCGGCGTCGAACAGCGATAGGTACTGCTCGAGCGTCACGGGCAGCGGACCGCTGCCTTTGCGCTGAAAGCGCGAGCGCAAATCGGTGGCAAAGTAGGCGGGCTCCTTCAGCGCGGGCATGAAGATCCGCGGGTGGCGGCGCAGCATCTCGTACAGCGCCGTAGTGCCGCACTTGGGGTGGCCGAGGATGAAGAAGTCGGGCACCCGTCCCCGCACCTCTGCGGCGCCCGGCGCGAGCGTGGTTGTGTCAGGCGAGGCAGTCATAGCCCCACAGGCTCACGAGGTCGCGGTCGAGGTACTCGCTCAACGCCTCCACCTCTCCCCTGAAGCGCTGTCGCAGTTTCCCCATCAGCTCCGTATCCGGCGGCGACGGCTCGCCGAAGACGATGTGCCGCTGCACGGCGTCACGTGCCTTGCGGCGCAAACGGGTGGGTGTCAACGCCTTGATCGCCCCCTTCACCGTCAGGGAGAGCGGGCCGCGCCCGACCGAGACCGCGTGCAGCAGCTCATTCAGGTGTTGCGAGCGCGCACGCACCGTCGGATTGGCCTCGATCGCTTCGAGCGGGACCTTGTCATCGACATCCAGGAAGCGCAGAACCTGTCGGACAGTCATCTCGTTGTCGGCACGAAAGTCGTCATAGACCAACACCAGCATCCGATCGCGTCCAAACCACTCCTGGTAGCGGCGCAGCTGCTCCACATAGCGCACATGCTCGGAATACATGAGCGCACGCGGCCAATAGGAGTAGCGCGGTACATGCCGTCCCTGGCGTCGGGCCTCCTCCAGCGAGAGCGCCCGTCCCAGGTCGGCCTCGGTCTCGACGTAGGTCTCCACGAACTGCAGATGCAGCGAGCGCAGCAGGCTGGCGGGCTCGCGCAGGATCGCGATGATCCGCGCCTCTGGCGCCACCTCGGCGATCCCGCGCGCGGCCGTGCGCGACCATAGGTACAACGCACTCGCCTCGCCGAGGCGCTGCTCACCGTCCGCCGCGGCAAACAGCGCGAGGTACTGATCGAGCGTCGCGGGCGTCCCTTCCGGGCGCGGCGGCGTGCGCTCGTGCAGCTCACGCGCGAAGTACCACGGCTCCTTGCCGCCGGGCATGAAGATTTGTGGGTGGCGGCGCAACATCTCATACAGGGCGGTCGTGCCGGCCTTCGGCTGACCGACGATGAAGAAGTCGGGCGTCTTCATCGCACCCCCAGCAGCCCCGCGGGGGCGTTCGCGGCGAGCCCCGAGGCGCTGCGGTAGTACGGGCTGTGCGTCTGTAGGAAGGCGGTCGTGTCGAACGCCGCCAGGCGGCCGTCGACGATCACCATCACGCGATCGCAGATGTCAAGCGTGGAGAGGCGGTGGGCGACGATGAACAGCGTCAGCTCGTGCCTGAGCGCCGTCAGCGACTCCTGGATCAGCCGCTCGGAGGTCGGGTCCAGGGCGGAGGTGGGCTCGTCCAGCACGAGCACCTGCGGCCGCGCCGCGAGCGCGCGGGCGAGGCAGATGCGCTGCTGCTGGCCGCCGGAGACCGCGTCGGCGCGCGGGCCGACGACCGTGTCGTACCCCTGCGGCCAGGAGACCACGTCATCGTGGATACGCGCCAGGCGCCCGGCCCGTTCGATCGCCGCGCGGTCGAGATCGCGGAAGTAGCGGATGTTCTCCGCGACCGTAGCGTGCACGAGGCGGGGTTCCTGGGAGACGTAGGCGACGCGCCGGTTCCACTCGCTGCGCGCGAACTGCTCGGCGGGGATGCCGTTGACGAGGTAGCGGCCGCCGTCCTGGGCGCGCAGCCGCAGCAGGATCTGCACGAGCGTCGACTTGCCGGCACCGGAGGGGCCGACGATCCCGATCGCCTCGCCGCCGGCGACCGCGAAGCTGATCTCGCAGAGCACCGGGCGCGCGGCACGGTAGGCGAACGAGACGCGCTCGAACGCGAGGCTTTCGATCCGCGGCAGCAGTGCCCCGCCGTCGAGCGGGGCACTCTGCGCGTAGCGCTCTTCGGCGAGTTGCAGGCGCTCGAGGAAAGGCAGCGACTGGCGCAAGCCCTGGTAGGAGGTTTGCGCCTGCTGGCCGTTGTTGCCGGCGCGCACCAGCAGCAGCACCACGGCCCCGAGCGCAGCCGCGTGACCGGCGCCGGCGAGGTAGAGGCCGCCGAGACCGACGACGATCAGCAGGTAGATCATGCTCTGGTAGAGGTTGGGCACGAGGCGCCCGATCACCCAGGTGCGGTAGAAGAGCTCGCGGGCGGAGTCGATCAGCCGCCCGATACGCTCGCGTTGGGCGGCGGCGACGCCGAACACCTGCGTGTCCTCGGCGACCCGGATCGCCTCGCCGATCCCCCCGGCGTATTCCATCTGCGCCTGCGAAAGCGAGCGCGCGCGGCGCGCCCCGAGCGCGCTCAGCGGCCGCAGGAGCCCGAACAGCACGATCGCCACGGTAAGCACGATCGCGGCGGCGATCACGTTGAGCACGAGCGCGGTGATCAGCAGCACGACGAACGTGATCATCGAGGTGAGCAGCGTCGTCGCCTGTACGGCGCCAGAGGTCGCCTGGATCACCTGGCTGGTGAGCGTCTCCTGCAGGTGGCCCTCGCGGTCGGCCGACTGCACGCTCCAGGAGGCGCGCGTGAAGGCGTGCAGCAAATCGCGGCGCAGGCGCGCCTGTACGTCCGCGCCGATCCGCGCCGGCAGGATCGAGAGCGGCACCTGCAGCAGGAGGCGAAAGCCGGTGAGCGCGAGCGCCACCACCAGCAGCTCGCCGACGGTCGTGTGCACGCGCAGCGGGCCGATGTGCGTGTGCACGCGCCGCGCCCCGGTGGCGATCGCGGCGGCGATCTGCGTCAGCAGCACGAGCATCCCGGCTTCCGCGAAGCCGGAGAGGATCGAGCTGCCGGCCAGCGTCGCGACCGCGCCGCGGCGGTCGCCGAGCAGCAGGCTCAGCCGCGCTCGGGCGGTCGCGGGCGGCGCCGCCTCGCCGGGCACGGGGACGATGGACGGCCGCGCCTCACCGGGCATGCCGGCACCCGACCGCTGCGCGCGATCACGTTGTCCGTGGGAGCGCCGGCGCCTCATGGCCGATCAACGCTCCGTGCCGCCCGCATATGCGCCACTCACCAAATCGTCACTTCTCGCCCGCCCCGCACCCGTCAGCCAGTAGGCGGCGATCCCCACCGCGAACCAGTAGAAGGGGCCGGCCGCCGCGCTCGCCATCACCGGCCCGTTGGTGCCCATCAGGATCAGCGCGATGAAGGGCGCGAACACACCCGCGAGGCCGATCCGGATCTCGGGGTCGCCGACGCGCCGCAGGCGGGTGACGGCCAGCCAGATCACGCTCAGCGAGAGCGCGCTCCACAGCAGCAGGCCGGGCAGCCCCAGTTCGTCGGTGACGTAGTTGTACTGCGTCTCGGCGCTGTGGCCGTGACCTTCCAGCGTCACCGTCGTGTGCCCGCCGAAGTTGGACGCCGCTCCCGCGGTCGCCAGGCCAAAGCCGAACGGGTCGTTGGCGATGTCGTTGGGGATCTGCGCGAGGCTCACGGCCTTGTAGGTGGTCGAGGTCGAGCCGACGTTGGCGGGTTCGATACTGACGTAGCGCGAGAAGACCCCACCGCCCTCGAACGCGACGAGCGCCACCCCGAGACCAACGGCCACGACCGCGACCGCCAGCAGCGCGCCGAGCGGCCGGCGCACCCGTCGGCCCACGCCGGCGCCGGCGCACAGCAGCCCGAAGGCCAGCAGCGAGATCACCGCCCCGAGCACGGAGAGGCGCGCCAGCGAAGTGGCGACCGCGAGCAGCGCGCCGACGCACAGCAGCGCCGCAAACCACCGCCGACGCCGGAGCGTGGCCAGCAGCACGACGGTGCCCGCTAGCGCGATCACGCCGATGCTGCCGCCGAAGCCGGCGTCCGAGCCGAGCGCGGGCGGGCGCACCCGCGCGACGCCTTCGCTGAGGTACTTGCGCGCCGAGAGCGTTTCGTTGCCGAACTCCAGTTCGGAGTAGCCCGGCCCCCAGCTGGCCAGCTGCGCCGGGGAGAGGCGCGTCTGGTAGAGACTGACCGCGCCGTTGGCGAGCGCGATCACGCCGAGGACCACGAACAGCTCGCGCAAGCGCCGGCGCGAGCGCATCAACACGTAGCCGAAGAAGAAGAACGGCACCCACTCGAGCTCCTGGCGGAAGCCCCCGAGGCTCTTCAGCGTCCCCAGCGTGTTGGGGTTGAAGGCGTTGGCCAGCACGAGCGCGACGAACGCGATCACCCAGCCCGACAGCGGCGGCAGCGTCACCCGTTCGCGGCGCGCGAGCAGACGTACGATCGCCCCCAACGCGACCGCCGCGATCAGCACGTCGCGGACTGCCGAGGCGGCCTGGTTGGCGCTCAGCAGCTTGACCGGCCCGTCGAGCGTCCCCAGGTAGATCGCCAGCACCGCGACCGACACCTCCAGGCGGGTGTTGAGCGCGAGCGCAAGCACCCCCACCGCACCGAGCGCGAGCGCTAGCACCAGCGGAAAGTTGGGGTCGGGCACCGCCAGCGCGATGCCGAGCGCCACCCCAAGCGCGACCGCACCGGCGCCGCCGAGCAGCGCCAGCTCCGCGATCCGCCGGCTCACGACAGCCGGGTGGGCGCCCGTGCTCGGAGCGGCCACACGCGGCTGGGAGGCGCTCATCGCGTGGTCAGGAGATCGCGCAGCCCGCGCGGCTGCCCGTAGGGGGAGCCGAAGCCGTACTCCTGTACTTCGGCGCGCGAGACGCAGTTGGCGAGCACCCCGAGCACCGGGGCTGAGGAGACGCGCGAAAGCAGCTGCATCAGCCGCTGCGCCGCCGCCTCGTGCGTGTGCCCGGCGCGTGCGACCAGCACGATCCCGTCGACCTGCCCGAGCAGCGGCAGCGCGTCGCTCACCTGCAGCGGCGGGGGCGCGTCGATCAGCACGTAGTCGAAGTCCTCCGCGGCGGAGCGCAGCACGCCGCGCATCCGCTCGCCGGCGAGTAGCGCCGGCGGGTTGGTGGTGTGGCCGCCGCTGAGCAGCACCGACACCGAGCCGCGCGAGTCGATCGCCGTGGAGACGCTTTGCTCCACGCTGGGCGCCACGGTGGCGGTCTGCAGGTGCATCGCGCTCTGCCACGCCTCGCCGAGCGAGAGCGCACCGGCGAGCACGTCGCTCAGCCCGTAGGGGGCACCTACGCCGAGCAGCCCCGCCAGCACCGGCCGGCGCATGTCGGCCTCGATCACCGCCACACGCGCGCCGGCGTCGCGCTGCACGAGCGCGAGATCGGCCAGCAGCGTCGACTTGCCGTCGCCGGCGTCGGCGCTGAGGAACAGGATCAGGCGCGGCGGGCGCTGGCGGTCGCGCTCGAGCATGTCGCCGAGCTGCAGCGTGGTGTGCAGGCGCCGCAGCGGCTCCAACAGCCCCTCAGCTGGCGCCGGCTCGCCGCCGGTGCGCACGACCGGTCGGCGAACGGCGGGCAGCGCGCTGAGCACCGGCGTCCCGAAGGCCGCCTCGATGCCCGCCAACGAGCGCAGCCGCCGGTCGAAGCGGCTGAGCAGGGCGGCGGCGGCCGCGGCCAGCAGCAGCCCGAGCACGAAGCCGAAGATCGCGTTCCGTTTGGGTGTCGGCGACACCAGCGTCGCCTTGGTCTTTCCGGAGCTGATCTCCTGCACGCCCGTGACCTCGAGGTCGCCTTCGAGCTGGTTGATCTTGCTGGCGAGGTTGGCGGCCTGCACGGTCGCGGCGCCGCTGACGGCACCGGCTACAGCGCTCGTGCCCTTCCCCCCCTTTGCCTTGGCTCGGGCGGCGGCGGCCTGACCGGCTTCGATGCGGCCCAGCTGGCGGCGGGTCGCGGCGATCGCGGCGATCACCTCGTGCCGGTAGTGGGAGTGTTGACGCTTGACGTACGCCGCTGCATAGGCGTCCGCGAGCTGCTCGGCGCCCTTGGAGCTGTGCGCTTCGGTGGTGATCGTGATGAAGTCGCTGCTGCCGGCGGCGCTCGCGTGCGCCTTGCCGCGGGCCGCGGAGAGGTGGTGTTCGGCGCGCAGCCGCTGGTGCACCGGTTCGCCGAGCGAGCTGGAGTTGATCAACGTCGCCTGATCGGTCACGTCGCGATCGTTGAGTGTGACTTTGCTCTGCGTGGTGTTGAGCAGCCCCTGTTCTTCGGAGCCCCCGCCCAGGTAGATTTGCGTGCTGGCGGTGTAGACGGTCGGCTGATGCCTGTAATAGAGATAGGTCGCCGCGGCGACGAGGATCCCCACAAGCAGGATCAGCCACTTGCGCCTCCAGATCGGCGCGAATATGGCCGTTGGTTCGGTCGTCTCGTTCATTGCTGAGAGCCCCTGGCCGGGGCGTGGAAGGCGACCGGTGAGCGTCGCGAGGGATGAGATTGACAGGATCGCGGGGCCGGAGTAAAGCTCTTCACAAAAAGTACACATCGCCCGCAATCCCTCAAGCGACGCGAATCTTGCACATAGGCAGGCCACGCCGAGCGCTCGCCGCGGAAGCGCTTCACAAAAACTAAACATCGCGGGCCGACCCCAGCCTCACGATCCGCGCAGCATGAGCCGCAACCGATCGGCGCCCGCGACGCAGCGCCGACGGCGGCTGTTGGCGATCAGCCACCCGGCGGTGGTGAACGTCAACCAGGAGGTCTACCGCGAGCTGCAGCGGCGAGGCTGGGAGGTGACGATCGTGGTGCCGAGCCGCTGGCGCAGCGAGTACTCGCAGCGCACGATGACCCCGCAGCCGCTTGCGGGCTTGGAGCACGCGCTGCGCCCGACGCCGGTCGCCCTGGCAGGGCGACCACAGCGGCACTTCTACCTCACCCGCTGCCGCGCGCTGAGCGCCGGTGCGCGTCCCGATGTGGCGTTCGTCGAGGCCGAGCCCTATTCGATCTCCGCCACCCAGTGGGGGCAAGTGTTCACGAGGCAGCGCATCCCGTTCGGCGTGCAGTGCGCCGAGAACATCGACCGGGCGCTGCCCCTGCCGGTGCGTGGGCTGCGCGCGCGAGTGCTGCGCCGCGCCGCGTTCGTCGCCGCCCGCTCGGACAGCGCCGCGTGCCTCGCACGCGCGTGGGGCGCACGCGGGGAAGTCGCCCTTGCGCCGCACGCCGTGCCCGAGTGGGCACCGGTGTCGAGCGATCGGGAGGCGGGGCGCCCATTCACGATCGGCTACGCGGGGCGCCTGGTCGAGAGCAAGGGATTGACCGACCTGCTTGCGGCGGTGCGGATGCTGGACGCTCCGGTTGAGCTACTGCTGATCGGCGACGGCGAGCTGCGCCCTCAGCTGGAGGGACAGCCGATCCCGGGCTCGCGCGTGCGCGTACTCGACGGCTTCACCCACGACGGCATGGCAGCTGCATACGCGCAGTGCGACGTGCTGGCGCTGCCCTCGCGCACCACGCCGACGTGGAAGGAGCAGTTCGGGCGGGTGGTCGTCGAGGCGCTGTGGTGCGGCGTCCCCGTGGTCGGCTCGGACTCGGGCGAGATCCCCTGGCTGATCGAGCTGACCGGCGGCGGGCTCACATTCCCCGAGGGCGACCGCACACAACTGGCTGCGCGACTGAGCGAGCTGCGCACTTCGCCGGAGCTGTGCAGGCAGTTGACGAGGAGTGGAAGGGCGGCCGTCGAAAGGCTGTTCTCGGTGCCCGCGGCGAGCGAGGCCTTCGAGCACCTGCTGGCGGGTGCGCTCAATCCAAAGAATTGACCGCCAAAGGTGTGAACATTTTCTTCACAACGTTTTTCCGTACTCAAATCGGATATGCTGCGCCCGGCGATCTTCAGCCATGGACAGGGATGCGTCCATGGTGTGAAAGTTGTGTGAAGTAGCGGTGAACCATCTTCCCTCGATGCGAACGGAGACAGGAATGAGACGTTTGAAGACCGCGGCCGGAATGGTCGCCACGATCGGAGCGCTGGCCGCCTGTGCGGCGCCCGCGATGGCAACCACTCAGTTCACCGCGAGCCGGCTGCCCAAGCCACTCTCGGAAGCCGAACCCGGCAAGACCAGGGGCCGCGGCGTGGGCTCGACCGGACTCGGCGGCGAAGAACGCAGCCAGGAATTCAAGTTTGGCGTGTTCTACATCGTCTGCGCCGCCAAGACCTCGGGCAAGACGATCGACGAAGGCGCGGTGTCGTGGGCCACGTCGCTGACCCTCTCGACCGAGGTCAAATTTGAAAAATGCCTCACCCGCACCGACTTCAACGGGTTCATCGCGGGCACCAAAACGACCTTCAACGTGAACCCCGAAACGAAAAAATCAGAACCCGTGAAGTTCGTGTACCACGTCAACGGCTTCGTGGAACTCGGCGCCGGCGAAACCGAATCGGAAGTGGAAGTCGGCTCGGGCGATGCCTCGTTCTCGATCGCCGGGAAAATCTGCAAGATCGACTGGCCGCGCCAGACCGTGCCTGCCAAGGCGGTAAAAAAGCCCGAAGAACCGTATTCGGCAGCCGTCTACACCAGCAAGCAGGTACCCGTCGAAGAAAGAGAGATCAGGAAATTCCCCTCGCTGCTACAGACGAGGCTCCTGATCACCAATGAATTCAAAGGCATGGAATGGAGCTTCGAAGAAGGGCAGTGCCTGGGCGAAGGCGGGTTCGAAGAAGGCGCCAAACAGGAAGCGGGCAAGACCGGCCTGTTCAAGGGCTCCTTCGAAGAGGAAATCGCAGCAGGCAACTTGGGCTTCGAATAGCCGAAGCCTAATCCGCCAACCGCCGGTACAGCGCTTGATGCTTGACCACCATCTCCTCCCAGGAGAACGCAAGCGCTGACCGGCGGGCGGCGGCGCCGAGGCGCTCGCGCAGCTCAGGGTCGCCAGCCAGCTGAACCAGGCGCTCGGTGATCGCCCCGGGCTCGGGTGCCGCGAGGAAGCCGTTGCGCCCGTCCTCGATCAGCTCGCGTACGCCGTTGACAGGCGTGGCCACGATCGGCAGCCCGCTGGCGGCCGCCTCGAAGGTCACCAGCGAGAAGGTCTCGTAGCCCGACGCCAGCACGAACGCGTCGGCGAGCTCGTACACCACCGGCATGTCGCGCACAACCCCCAGCCAGTGCACGGCCTCGCCGACGCCGAGCGAGTCGGCCAGCTGCTGGTAGGGCGCCACGTGCCCGCGTCCCGCGACGAGGAGATCCCACTCGCCCGCGCGCGCGACCGCTTCGATCACCGTGCGCAGACCCTTATGGCCCCAGTCGCCGCCGACGAACGCCAGCACCAGCCGCTGCGGCACAATCCCCAGCCGCTCGCGCAACGCGCGTGCCTCGTGGATGCGCCCCCCGGGCGCGAACGCGCCGGTGTCAACACCGTTGTGGATCGCCACGACGCGATCGGCAAGGTCGGGGAAGTGCTCGCGCATCTCCGCGGCGACTCCGTCCGAGACGCACACGAACGTCGCCGAGCGGTTGGCGCGAAAGCACAGTCGCTCACAGACGCGCGCGAAGAGCCCCACCGTGCGCACATACCAGCGCAGCAATGGCAGCGGCCGGTTGGGACTCGCGCGGTGGACCTGATGGCAGCAGTGCACGGCAATCACATCCACGCGGTTGAGCGCGATCGCGCCGGTGGCCTGCACCACGCCCCGGCGGTGGCGCCACACCAGCAGCGATCCCACCAGCGCAAACCAGGGGTAGGCCACAAGGAACGGACGGCTCGGCCCGCGCACCCGGTGAAAGACGACGCCCGCGTCCGCCGGCAGCTCGCAGGTGCGTGCGATCACCTGCACCTCGTGGCCGGCGCGCCGCAGTCCGAGCGCGAGCTCGACTAGCTGGCGCTCCATGCCGCCGACCGGGCCGATGTCGTGCGCGACGATCGTCACCGGGCACGGCACTCCGGCGTCTCGCCGGCCCGCAGCCAGCGATTGCAGCTGGGCAAAGAACCGCTCACGCATGGTGGCGTCGGTGAACTCGTCCACGTAGCGCTCATGGCCCGCCGCGCCAAGGGTCTGGCGCAGGGCGGGCGAGGTCAGCAGCGGCTCCAGCGCATCGGCCAGCGCGTGTGGCTCGCCCGAGCGCGCCAGCACACCGGTGCGGCCATGCTCGATGATCTCAGCCGGACCCCCCGCATCGACCGCGACAACCGGCACCCCACGCGCCATGCCCTCCAGCAGCACGATCCCGAACGGCTCGCAGTCGGAGGCGTTGACGAGGATGTCCATGCGCTCGATGTAGGGCCCCGCGTCGGGCACCTGACCGGTCATCGTCACGTCGTCGACGAGCCCCAGCCGCTCGACGAGCGCCGGGAACGAGCGGGCGTACTCAGGTGAGATGTCGTAGGCGTCGCCGCCGACCATCACCATGTGAATGCGGTGCCCCCGGTCGCGCAGCAGCGCCTGGGCGGCGAGCATCCGATCCTGGCCCTTCCACGGCTCCATGCGTCCGATGAGGCCGACGATCGGCACGTCGGACGGTAGGTCGAGCGGGGCCGGCGTGGCGCCTGGAGGGCACTCGTATCGGTGGGGAGCAGGTGCGCCGTGGTTGGCTGCCGATGCACCATTGCCAGCACGTGAACCACCGTCGGGCGGGCGTGTGCCGGGAGCGACGACGAACGTCGGCCGCCGCGGCGAGAGCTGTGCCTGCGCGCGGGCGACCGTCTCCGAGGAGCAGCCGATCGCGATCGCCGGCAGCGCGGTCGCACAGCGGTCGATCCAGTGGCGCGCCTGGATCGCGTGCTGCCACCACACCACCCGCTCGGACATCCCCGCCAGCACTGCCGCCGGTGCGCCGTATAGCTGCGTCTTGGCCGACCAGTTCAGAATCAGATCGGGCCGGCGGCGACGGAAGATCCGCGCGAGTCGCCAGACGGTGGCACCCCAGCGGTGGAGGTCGCGCAGGCGTCCTGCCTCCAGCACCTCCACGCGAAAGCCCGCTTCGCGCAGCTCGGCTGGCCACGGCCCCGCCCCGCAGAACACCAACTCCAGCTCGTGTCCGCTCTCCTGTGTACCGTCGAGCACTGTCTGCAGCATCGCCTCGGCACCGCCGAGGCGATCGCCCCAAGGCATCGTGATCAGGATGCGCATAGTATGGCCCCCCGGCGGGCCCCCGTGTGCCCTGAAGGCCTCTCGCGCACGGTTTGAGAGTACCCCAACTTGGGGCCGTTGTTGCGGAACGGGCGCAATCGTGACCGCCTCCCGCAACATTTTCACATCTCCACTGTGCCCCGCCTATAGCTTGCTTTTCGACCCGAGGGGACCTCGGTGTGCGATCGGCCTGTGGACCAACTGTGAACCCGCGATGAGTCACATACCCAGCACCTCGCCACCCCCGGGAGCGGCGAACAATCTCTCGCCTCTGGTTGGCCAGATCCGCCCCTCCCACACGTCCCCGGCGACGCGCTTCACCGATTTTTCACCACCCGTGGAGCGGATCGGCCTCGCGACGGAGCGGGTCAGCCTCGCGCACGACTACCTGCTTGTGATGCGCGGCGCGGAGCGTACCTTCGCGGCGATGGCAGAGCTCTACTCGCAGGCGCCGATCTTCACCCTGCTCTACGACGAGCAGGGCACCGACGGGCGCTTCGCAGGGCGCGAGATCACCACCTCGCCGCTGCAACGCCTCGGCGCCGGCCAATCGAACTTCAGGCGGCTGCTGCCGCTCTACCCGACCGCGGTGGGGCGTTTGCGACCGCCGGCGTCGGACGTCGTGATCAGCAGCAGCAGTGCCTTCGCGCACGGCCTGCGGGCGCCCGAGGGCGCGGTGCATATCTGTTACTGCTACACCCCTTTTCGTTACGCCTGGGACGAGCAGGAGTTCGCCCTCGGTGAGGTCTCGCCGGCGCTGCGTCCGCTGCTGCGCCACCAACTGCGTCGCATCCGCCGATGGGACCTCGCTGCCAGCCGCCGCGTCGACGCCTACATTGCGATCTCCCAGCTGGGACGGGAGCGAATCAAGCGTTGCTACGGACGCGACGCCGCGATCGTGCACCCGCCGGTGGAGACCCACCGCTTCCTGCCGGGAACGCCCGGCGACTCGCTGCTGGTCGTCTCCGAGCTGGTCCGCCACAAGCGCGTGCACGTCGCGCTCGAGGCGGCCCGTCGCGCACGGGTGCCGATTCGCGTGGTCGGCAGCGGGCCCGACCATGGCGCACTGCAGGCCGCCTACCCCGAGGCCGAGTTCCTCGGGCGCGCCGGCGACGAGGAGCTAGTCGAGCTGTACGCCACCGCCCGCGCCGTGATCGTACCGAGCGTGGAGGAGTTCGGCATCACCGTGGTCGAGGCGCAGGCTGCCGGACGGCCGGTGATCGCCGCCGCCGCGGGTGGGGCGCTGGAGACCGTGCTGGACGGGCGCACCGGATCGCTGGTGAAGGTCGATGACGTCGATGCTTTCACCCGGGCGATCGAGGGTATCGACAAGCTCGATTTCGAACCCACCCGCGCCCGCGCGAACGCCGAGCGCTTCTCGGTGGCCGCGTTTCAGCGCCGCCTCGCCGAACAGGTCAATCGCGCCGTGAATCCAAGTGACGCAGCGCCCGCGAGCGATGAAGCCCGCGTGCTGCCAATCACCCGCGCCGTGCCGCGGCGAGCATCGTCGTCCAGCGCGCAGCCAGCGGTGAGCCGGCCTCCCGTGGCAGCATCTGCAGCGACGCGCTACGCGAGCAGATGAAGGCCAGCCGGCGCAGCCGGCGGTAGTCATCCATACCGGTGTAGTCAGTGATGTTGCGCGCCAGCGCCACCGTGCTGTAACCCGACCGCGCCGCCAGATCGATCACCGCGTCACGGGTCGGCACCAGCACCAACTCGCCGTGCGCGTCGGGCTCCTCAAGGTGTGAAACTTCGAAGAAGCTCGAGCGCGCGCCCGAGAGGGCAGTGTCGATCACCAGCAGCTCAGCGCCGGTGGCGGCCATGCGCTCGAACAGCTCCACCGGCCTGGCGACGTGTTCCATCAACCCGAGGCACAGAACCACGTCGAAGGGGTCGCCAAAATTGTGTGTGAAAACGTCGCCCGGCTCGAAGCGGTAACGAGTCGAGTCGATCCCCTTCGCCTCGAACACAAGGTTCGCCTGGTCGATGTGCATCTGCCGGTGCTCCACCCCAAGTACGAAGTCCGCCCCGGCCTCGATCGCCAGCAGCGACCACCAGCCGGCGTTGCACCCGAGGTCGAGCACGCGCCGGCCCTTGAGCGAGCCGCCGGTCACCTGCAGCAGCGCGTCGAAGAAGTAGCGGCGACGCTGCTCGTGGCGGTTGACTTTGCCGAGGTCCACCACCGGTGTGGTGACTCCGCCCTCGAACTCGAAGCGGTAATGCCAGCGGGGGAACGCCGCGATCCGGTCCTGGAGCTCCAGCGTTTGCACGGTGGGATACTACCGGCGCTTCACGGTCCGAGCGCCCCGAGCGGTATCACCATGATCCCGTCCTCGCGGCGGTGGCCGTAACCCGTCCCGACGATCACCCCGAGCGCGGCCGGCTCGCCGGAGACCTCTGTGTCGATCTGCTCTGCCAACTTGTGAAGCGAGGCGGCGGCCTGCTCCACCTGCCCCGAGCCGAGCTTGACCTCAAACGCAGCCCAGCGGCCATCCGCACACTCGACGATCGCGTCGACCTCGAGGCCGCGACTGTCGCGGTATTGGAGTACGCGGGCGTCGGCGGCCTGGGCGTAGACGCGCAGATCGCGCACCACTAGCGACTCGAAGAGAAAGCCGAGCAGCTTGATATCGCGCAGCAGGCGAGCGGGCGTGGCGCGCAGGGCGGCCACCGCCAGGGAGGGGTCGACGAAGTGCCGCTTGACCGCGCCTCGAAGCGCGTGTTTCGATCGCAGATGTGGCGCCCACGCGGGCTGGTCCTCGACGATCATCAGCCGGCTGAGCGCCTCCAAATAGTCGCTGACGGTGTCGTCCTTCAGGGGGCCGTCGGCTCCCCGGGTGTCGCCGGCGAGCGTGGCGGCGGCCGCATAGGTGGCGACGTTGCGCGCGAGGCTGCGCAGCAGCGCCCCCACCTTGGCGGGGTTGCGGCGACGCTCTTCGACCCGGCTGACATCGACGCGGCGGATCTCCTCGAGGTAGTCCCGCACGGCGCGCAGCGCCTGCTCCACCGCCAGGCCGCGGAAGCCCGGCCAGCCCCCGATCGCGATCTCCCGGGCGAGGTCCGCGATCCCCAGGCCGGGGTCGGGACTCCGCGCCGGCTCGCCCTCGAGCAGCCGCGCGAGCGAGATCCAGCCACTGCTCACGCCGGACTCGAACAGGCTCATCGGCCGCATGCGCAGTCGCGTGATCCGGCCGGCCCCCGTGTGCCGCGTGATGTCGTCGGGCGGAACGGCCGAGCCGGCGAGGATGAACTGGCCGGGCGCATGACGATCGTCGACCGCGCGGCGGACGTGGTTCCAGATCGCGGGCTCCAACTGCCACTCGTCGATCAGGCGGGGCGTCGCGCCGTCGAGCACGAGTGCGGGATCCACCGCCGCCGTTTCGCGCGCATTGGCGTCGACGTCGAGCAGCACCTCGCTCGCGGCGATCCGCCTCGCGGTGGCGGTCTTGCCACACGCCTTCGGGCCCTCGATGGCCACCGCCCCGGTCGCCTTCAACCGCGCGGCCAGCTCGTCATCGACGACCCTCGGTTGGTATCCATCGAGCATCCAACGGGGAGTTTATCAGGATTCCAACGGGGAGATTATCGGGATTCCAGCGGGGAAATTATCGTGATTCCAGCGGGGAGATTAGCGGGCTGGGTTGTGCGCTCCGTGTGGCCTCGCTCGGCAGCAGCAGCGACAGCAGGCCGGCCGCGAGGACGAATCCCGCCGATGTCCACAGGCAGGCGGTGAGGCCCTGCCACTGGTAGATCACTCCCGAGAGGACCGTCCCGGCGAGGCGCCCGCAGGCGTTGGCCATGTAGTAGAAGCCGACGTTCATCGCGACCCTGTCGTTGTCGGCGTAGGCGAGAATCAGGTACGAGTGAACTGCGGAGTTCATCGCAAACGCCACGCCGAACGGGACCAGGCCGCCGACGATCGCGAGCGTGGGGTCGACGCCCGCCGTGAGGGCCAGCGCGATCGCTGCGGGACACACCGCCAATCCAAGCGCCAGCCACATCGCCGTTCGGCCGTCGGGCTCGCCGTCGGGGCCCGGGCCGCGGACCCGGCGGCGGACGAAGCGCGGCGCGGCCGCCTGGACGGCTCCGTAGCCGATCACCCACACCGCGAGCAGCGTGCCTACCTGCCAAAACGACCAGCCGAGGACGGAGTAGAGGTAGAACGGCAGAGCGACTACGAACCACACGTCGCGGGCCGCGAACAGGAAGATGCGCGCGGCGGCGAGGATGTTCACCGCGCGGTTGTTGGAGAACATCTGCGTGAACTTCGCGGTCCTGTCCGGGCGGTCGAGGTAGCCGTGCATCAGGCTCGCGGTGGCGATCAGGACGACCAGCACGAGCGCCGCCATCGCGAGCGCGGCAGCCTGGAAGCCGAACAGCGTGAGCAGCAGGCCGCCGAGGAAGAAGCCGACTCCCTTGAGCGCGTTCTTCGACCCGGTGAGGATCGCGACCCAGCGGTAGAGCGAGGACCGATCGTTCTCGGGCACGACCAGCTTGACGGCGCTCTTGGAGCTCATCTTGGTCAGGTCCTTGGCGATGCCCGACAGCGCCTGGGATGCCATCACGTAGGCGACGACCAGCAGCGACGGCGGCGCGAAGCCCAGCATGCAGAGCGCCACCACCTGGGTCGCGAGGCCCATGAAGAGCGTGACCTTCAATCCCAACCGCGCCGCCAGCCAACCCCCGACGAGGTTCGTGACGACGCCCGCGATCTCGTACAGGACGAACAGCGAAGCGACCTGCAGCGGGGTGTAGCCGAGCTGGTCGAAGTAGAACAGCACCAGCGTGCGGGTCGCCCCGTCGACGAGCGTCTCAATCCAGTACGCCGCGGTCCCGAGCGCGTAGTTGCGCAGGTCGTTGCGGCGTTGCTGCGCGGCGGTCGTTACCGCGCTAGACATCAGCGGCCCCTGCGGCGCGCGTTGCCGTGCTACCGACCATTCGCGGCCATCCCGGAGGCCGTCGCGCGCTCATCATCCGGAAGCCTCTCGGCGACTGTGCGCGCAAGCTCGACGAGGCGGTTGGCGTAACCCCACTCGTTGTCATACCACGCGAGGATCTTCACCTGGGTCCCGTCCGTCACCATCGTCGAGGGAAGATCGACGATTGCCGAGCGCGGGTCGTCCTTGAAGTCAACCGACACCAGCGGCCGCCGCTCGCAGCCGAGGATACCCGCCAGGGGCCCGGCGGCCGCCGCCTCGAGCAGGGCATTCACCTCCTGCACCGTCGTGGCGCGGGCGACCTCGAACACGCAGTCCGTCAGCGACGCGTTGAGCAGCGGCACGCGCACGGCGAGGCCGTTCAGCTTGCCCTCGAGCTCCGGGAAGATCAGCCCGATCGCGGTGGCCGACCCCGTCGTGGTCGGGATCAGCGAGACGCTCGCCGCGCGCGCCCGGCGCAGATCCTTGTGCGGAGCATCGAGGAGCGTCTGCGTGTTGGTCATGTCGTGCAGCGTCGTGATCTGCCCGTGCTCGATCCCGATTCCCTCGTGGATCACCTTCACCACGGGCGCGAGGCAGTTGGTCGTGCACGAGGCCGCCGTCAGCAGATCGTGGCGCCGCGGGTCGTAGAGGTGGTCGTTGACGCCGAGCACCACGTTCAGCGCCCCCTCCTTCACCGGCGCGGCGACGATCACCTTGCGCACGCCCTGCACGAAATACGCATCGAGCGCGTCCGCCGTGCGGAACCTGCCCGAGCACTCCAGCACGATCTCGACGCCGAGCTCGCCCCACGGCACGTCCACGGGCTCGGCGGCGGCGCTGTAACCGAGCGTGCTCCCGTTGACGGCGAGCACGTCACCGTCACCATGCACATCCTCAGACCAGCGCCCATGAACCGAGTCGAACGTCAGCAGGTGGGCCGCCGTGCTCGCGTCGCCATGCAGCTCGTTGACGTGCGTAAACGCCAGCTCCGGCCAGGCCCAGGCGGCCCGCAGCGCCAGCCGCCCCATGCGGCCGAAGCCATTGATACCGACGCGCGCGCTCATCGGGCCTTCTGCCCGCGCGGCTCACAAGCATCATCGCGAAGGCATTCGTGCGCCTGCCGGAGAAACATGGCGCAAATCGTATTACATCGACAAGCGCGAGTGGAATTGATATATGTATATAGATGCCCGTCGATCTGGAGCTTGCTCCCAAGCAGAAGCGCGCGGCCGGCGAGCGCTGCTGCGAGCCGGTCGTCTACCCCGACGTGGCGCGCGACCACGCGCTGCGGATGGCCGAGGTCGCGAAGGCCCTCGGCGACCCCATCCGCCTGCAACTCGTCGACGTGCTGCGCAAACACGCCGGCAAGGTCTGCGTCTGCGAGCTGGTGCCGCTGTTCGACATCTCCCAGCCCACCCTCTCCCACCATCTGAAGAAGCTCCGCGACGCCGGGATCGTGGACTCCGAGCGACAGGGGCTGTGGGCCTACTACTACGTCATCCCCGACTCGCTGAAGGAGCTGTCCACATGGCTGAGCTGACCGTGACCGACACAACCACCGATCGCTGTTGCGCACCCGAGCAGCAGGCCACCTGCTGCGAGCCAAGCGCCAAGGCCGACTGCTGCGGCCACGGCGAGGGCTGCGGCTGCGACGCCGGCTCCACGACCGGCTCCACCGCAACCCCGGCGGGCGACCTGCGTGAACAGGTGCGCGAGCGCTACGCAGCCGCGGCAACACATGTCACGAGCAGCACCGACCCCGGCCACGGCCACGGCTGCTGCGCGCCGAGCGATACCTTCGATGGCGCCAGCGAGGTATTTGGCGCCGCGCTCTACGCCCTCAGCGACCACGAGCAGCTGCCCGACACCGCGAAGCTCGCCTCACTGGGCTGCGGCAACCCCACGGCCGTCGCCGAACTGCACGAGGGTGAGACCGTCCTCGACCTCGGCTCCGGTGGTGGCATCGACGTGCTGCTCTCCGCCAAGCGCGTCGGCCCCACCGGCCGGGCGCACGGGCTGGACATGACCGACGAGATGCTGGTCCTCGCCCGCGAGAACGCCCGCAAGGCAGGCGTCGAGAACGCCGAGTTCCACAAGGGCTACATCGAGGAGATCCCGCTCCCGGACGCGAGCGTCGACGTGGTGATCTCCAACTGCGTGATCAACCTCTCGGGCGACAAGCACAAGGTGCTCCGCGAGGTCGCAAGGGTCCTGCGGCCGGGCGGGCGCTTCGCCGTCTCCGACGTGATCGCCGACGAGGACATGGACGACGCGACCCGCGCCGACGTGCGCCAGTGGACCGGCTGCATCGCCGGAGCGCTCACCCGCCAGGAGTTCACAAGCGCACTCGCGGACGCCGGCCTCACTGACATCGAGGTGCGCGAGACCCACCGCGTTCACCCCCAGGCCGCATCGGCGATCGTGCGCGCACGCAAGCCCACCGAGCTACGCACGTGGGGAGTCCAGACGCACCCGGTCCGCTGAGAGCATACTGAATGGTACGCTGAGAGCGTACTGATGATGGAACCGACGCCATTCCGCTACGAGGAGCCGCTGCCGGCCGGTGAGGAGCTGGTCGATCGTGAAGATGAGCTGGCCGGCCTCGCCGAGCGCGCGCTGGCCGGACGCAACACGCGCGTGGTGGCGCCGCGGCGCTACGGAAAGACGTCGCTGCTGAAGCACCTCGTCGCCGGCCGCGACCGGGCGGGGGCCGGCTTCGCCGCCGGGATCTATGTGGACCTCTACGGCGCGATCGGTGCCGCCGAGGTGACGATGCGGGCGGAGCGCGCGCTGCGCGTCGCCCGGCTGCCCCGTGGAGAGCGCCGCTGGCTGGAGGGACGCCTGCGGACGTTTGCGCGCAGCACCGGCATCCGCGTCGGCCCGCTGAGCGTGGCACGCAGCGACGCGGCCGGCCCGCCGCAGAGCGACGAGCCCGGGGCACTGGAGGACCGCTTCGCGATCTTCGCGGAGCTGCAGGAGCGCCTGAGCGCACCCGTGGTGGTGGTGCTCGATGAGTTTCAGGCGGTGCTCGCCGGCGCCGACGAACTCGATGCGGCGATCCGCAGCGAGATTCAGCATCATGACCGCGTCGGGTACATCTTCGCCGGCTCCCATGTCGGCATGATGCGCGAGCTGTTCGCCAACCGCGCCCGGCCGTTCTACGCGCAGGCCGCCCCGCTCGCTCTCGGCCCGCTGCCCCCCGGACCGCTCGCCGAGTACGTCGGCGTCCGCTTCGAGCGCCATCGCCGCGACTGCCAGCGGGTGCTGGGAGCGCTGCTCGACCTCGGACGGGGGCACCCGCAGCGCTCGATGATGCTGGCCGCTCACCTCTTCGCCGCCACCCCGGAAGGCGCCGACGCCGACGAGGCCACGCTCGAGGACGCGCTCGACAGCGCGATCCGGGAGGCCGAGGGCGAGCTGGAGGGCCGTTGGGAGGCGCTCACCCTCTCCCAGCGCCGCGCGCTCGCCGCGCTCGCCGACCGCCAGGCGCCATTCAGCCAGGCCGCGGCGCGCGCGCACGGCACGAGCAAAGGCGCCACCGGCAAGGCGCTCGCCGCGCTCGCCGCAAGCGCCGACGTCGCTCAGGCGGCCGACGGCAGCTGGATGATCGTTGACCCCTTCGTGGAGGAGTGGGTCCGGCGGCTACGCACGCGCGGGTGAGCCGATCCACTCGATCATCACCGGTCGCCCTCCTACAACCCCCGCCGCCCCACCACGTGAGGCACCGTGCGCAGCAGGATCTTTAGATCCTTCCACAGGGACCAGTGCTCTACGTAGCGGTAGTCGATCAAGACCATCTGGCCGAGCGAGGCGCGGGTGGGGCCCAGGATCTGCCAGGGGCCGGTCATGCCCGGCATCAGCTCCAGGCGGCGGCGGTGGCGGCCTGCGATGCGCTCGTCCTCCTCGACCACCAGCGGGCGGGGGCCGACGAGGCTCATCTCGCCCTTGAGGATGTTCAGCAGCTGCGGCAGCTCGTCCAGCGCGGTGCGGCGCAGCCATCGCCCGACGCGGGTCACGCGGGGGTCCCCGGCGATCTTGAAGAGGCCGTCGCGGGCCTCGTTGTGGGCTCGTAACGCCTCCTTCATCGCGTCGGCGCCCGGGACCATAGTGCGGAACTTCAGCATCTCGAAGCGCTTTCCGCGGTGGCCGACGCGCAGCTGGTGGTAGAAGACGGTGCCGTTGCCTTCGAGCTTGATCGCCGCGGCGATCACGGCGATCAGCGGCGCTAGGGCCAGCAGGCCGAGCGTCGCCCCGAGCAGGTCGAGCGCGCGCTTGATGCGCATCCCCGAGCGGGTGAGCACCGCGGGGCGGGAGAGTTCGATGCGTCCGGCACCGAGCGACTTCGCTCCGGGCAGAACGTGCAACCCGCCGTCGAACTCGGCCGAGGTGCCCACCCCGGGAAGTCCGGGCAGGCGGTCGAACTCGATCGTGGAGGCCACGGCCGCATCCTTTCGGACCCGCGTCGAACAGATGTCGAGATTTGGTTATCAAGTTCAAGCCATCACGCCATCGGCCCCAAAACGACAACCGGGGCCGCCCCAGTGGGGTGGCCCCGGTCTCCTTCGCATCGGCGCGTCCGGCCTACGCGACCGTCACGAGAGCTGTGACGAGCGGGTCGGGTGGCAAGACCGTCACTACGGTTTTTCCCATCCGATTTCCTTGACTCCCGTTTCGGCGTCTTTGAGAATCGTGCCAGACACTTTTTCGTAGTCGTGGTCTTTGATGTCGTACTGGCCGCCCTGTGTTGTAGTGCTGAGCTCCCACAGGAGGTAATCCCTGGTGGTCTGGGCTACTTCTTTGCCTTGTTCTTCTTCAGCCAGCGTCCCGCCATCCGGCAGGATGTAGGGCTTGTATTCACGCAGCGCGAGGTCATAGGTCAGGCCGCAGATTGCATACCTGACCTGCACCAGTTGCGCTTTTACCGTGGTCCACGGTACGCGAGTGCTAATCGGCGGGATCACTTCACCGATCTCGCCAACGTACTTGGTGTTGTCACAGTTGGAGCTGGCTGCTTTTTCAACGTCGTCGTCGCTCGAAGGGTCGGTGTATTCAGCGCCGGCCACATCGCTGTTCTGGATGACGGCCCAGAACTTGTGGTTCTGTTCGCCAAGTTTGGTTTCCGAGCCTTTACTGTTTTCCCCACCACATTCGGGGGCTTTGAACGGCGATACACATTTCTTCGAAAAGAACCCTTCTTTGCGTGCCACCGCGAGATCGGCGTAGCCGATACTGCTGGGTTTAGCGTTGACTTCGCGGATGACGCCCGTGTTGCCCACGATGAAGGGGCGGATGACGTGCGCCGCGCGCGGCCAGCGCTGGTTTTCACACCCTCCCTGGACGTCTTCCCAGGTCCTAAATTCCGGCAGGAACACGACACCGCAGGGGTTGTTCCTTTCTTCGCCTTCTTCTTCGATTTTGTCGAACTCTTCCATTTCGATCTCGTGCGCTGGTTCGATCTGAGCCAAGAACGACTTGAAGATGTGCGTCGTGCCTGATCGGTCGGTGCGCACCACAACGTTTATCGGGGTTTCTTCTTCGGTGGCGCCCCCGGTGCACGTGAGCTGATCGTGGGCATCGGACTGGGCTTCCACGAGTTCTTTCCAGTTACTGATCGCGCCTTCATAGATCTTGGCAACGGTCGTGTCGTCGAGCGCAAGCCGACCCTCTTTGACGGGTAGGCCCTTGATGACGGCTTCATCCTGAGCCACGCAGCCGCTGGGCAGGTGGATCAGCACCGCCACCGCGCCCTGCAGCACCGGAATCGACTCGATCGTTTTCGTTTCGGTGTCGCGCGCGGCTTTGTGGGCTTCCATCGTAGCCTCTTCTCCAGCGTTGGGCGCTTCATCGGTGCCGCAGAATGGGTATTCATCGTATTTCGGGATTGCGTTGTCGCCGAAGCCCTTCAGGCAGGCGCCGCTGCCGGCGTGGCTGCCGGTCGATTCGTAGAACACCCTCGGTTTTTTGCCGTCGCCCTGACCGGTGTTGCCGGCGCAGCCCAACACGTTCGTGTCGGCGCTTGCGTTGAAATCAACGTTCCACACCGGTTCCTGCGCGGGAGCCTGGAAAGTGGACCCCTGCCCCTTGCTGTTGGCCCCCGAGCACTGGTTCGTGAGGTCGCTGGTTGCACTCGCCGTGCCCGCCATCGCCACCGCCATCGCGGCTACGAGGGCCACGGCGACGATACACGCCGAAAGCATACGTCGTGCCGAGTGATATGTCATTACGTAGCTACCTCCCATGGTTATTTATCCGATGCAGCACCGACTCGGTCATCCCTGCGGGGGAAAACATTCCAAACAGGTGACACTTCCCAGCAGGGAAAAGTTTGCAGCGGTAGTGGCAAAGAGGGTTACTATCCTGTGACCTTGAGCCGATTTCACCGGCTGTTCACACAATGCGACTCGCCATGTCGCTGCTGATGGGCGCCCTGATGGCCGGCGCCCTCGTCCTCGGCGCGCCCCTTGGCTCAGCGGGCCGGCCTGCAGCCTTGGGTGAGACGCGGTGAGGTGCGGTGGGGTACACATCGCAGCCCGAAGACGACCCGCGCCGTTTAACGACAGCCGCCCGCCCCATTTTTGGGGCGGGCGGCCGCCAGCGTTTTCCACACTCCTGCAACGCCCATCTTCCGCGGGCGCTCACTCTGTGAACGCGATCAGGCTTCCTTGCTGCCGATTTCCTTCGCGCCAACTTCGGCGATTTTCAGGACGGTGCCCGGGAGCGGGTAGTAGTCCTCGTTTTCGGCCTCTTTGCCGCCGCCACCGGTCGCTTTGCTGAGAACGAACAGCAGGTAGTTTGCGACCGTTGTCGCTTTTTCCTTCGATTCTGCTTCAGTGACTCCGAGCGGAGACTCGAAGTACCAGTACTGGCGTGCTGCCAGCGCGTAGGTTATGCCACAGATCCCGTACGTGGACGAGTTATACTGGCCTTTGACTTTCGACCAGTCCTCACGCGTCTTTTCGGGTGGGAATTTTTCACCCACTTTGTTGACGTATTTCGTGGACTTGCAGTTCGAGTTGCCAGGCGTGTTGCTCAAGTCGCCGTTGGTCGACGGATCCTGGAATGTCTGTTTCGACGCAACGGTTTTGTTTTTCGAGTTCGAGACGAGCGCCCAGAACTTGTGGCCACCTTCGCCGCCTTCAGGCGCTTCCGAGAAGAAGTGCTTTTCACGGGCCACCGCGAGGTCGGCGTAGCCGATGCTCGATGCGTCCGCGTTCACTTCCGTGATCACGCCGGGGTTACCGGTTGCGGTCGGACGGATCACTTTCGCAGCCTTGGGCCAGCGCTGGTTTTCGCAGCCTTCCTGGACCTGCACCCAGGTCTTTGCTTCTTCGGGAAGAGCCGAGGAGCACGGTTTTTCGAATTTGCCACTGCTGGTCGGCACTTCGATTTCGTTGAACGCTTCGGCCTGCCACGTGCCCGTTTCGTTGACCTGACCCAGCCACGACTTGAAGATGTGCGTCGTGCCTGATTTGTCGGCGCGGACGACCACCTTGATCGGGGTTTCCTTTTCGACTTCCCCGCCCGTGCAGGTGATCACATTGCTGCCGCCGCTTTTTTCCTGGACTTCCTTCCAGTTGGTGACCACGCCGCGGTAGATCTCCTCGACCACTTCGGCGCTCAGCGCGAGTCGGTTCTTCGCTTCCACGACTTTGCCGACCTTCGGGTCGCTGGTCGCCGTGCAGCCGTTCGGCAAGTGCACGATCACCGCAACGGCACCCTGCACGACCGGAATGCTCAGCACGCTTTCGCCTTTGCCACTTTCGGCGCCGGCTGCCTCATGCCCTTCCATGACTTCCTTGACCGACTGGCTGGGCGCTTCGTCCGTTCCGCAGAACGGGAACTGGTTCAAACGGGGTGTCGCGCCATTGCCGAAGTCTTTCAGGCAGGCACCGGACCCCTTGTTGTTGGTCGGTGTTTCTTCCTGGTTGTATTTGACCGTCGGTTTGCCTTTGGTCTTTTTTCCTGCGGCTTCCGTACCTTGGCAGGCGAGTTTGTTCGTGCTGACGTTGAAGCCCTCGCCAGGCAGCCCGGCTTCGCCTGTCCAGATTTTCTCCACGGGGGCCTGGAACGACGACCCCAGCCCTTCGATGTTCGAGCCGGAACACTGGAGGCCCAGGTCCGGTGTGGCACTCGCCGCGCTCGGAAGCGCGAAGGCGCCGATCGCCGCCGCCGACGCAGCGGCAGCAACTGCCACGCGCCGAACGGAGAGAAAGGTCTTCATTACTCGACTACCTCCTGTTGGTATGGTCATTGGGCGCAGATCTCCATCTGCCCCTTGCCGGGTTTGACCCCTGCGACCGAAACTGTGCCATGGGGGGGAGGTGGCGGCGTTACGATCCTGCTATGCCCGGCTTATACATCGCATTCACTTCGCCGTAACACAGACGGAGCCCTGTGACGCATATCGCGACCGCAGACGGGGCCCTGCGTCCACCAGGCGTATACAAAAACTTCACAATGCGATCACGTTTGTACTTCCCGTGCCATCCGTCGGCGCGACCGAGACACACACCGTCCGCCGCCACTAGTGACGTTTCTTCTTCGCGGCGAGCCGTAGCGTGATGTGGGTTTCGGTTTTCTTCGAGAGGCCCGCCGTATCGTGCGCTTCCACAATCGCCAGCGCGCGCAGCGTATGGCTGTGCGCGAGCAGCGCCCGCGCCTTGCTCGACAGATGGAGGGTAATGACTTTCGTGGTGCCTCCGGCGATCTGAAACGATCCGCTGGCGAGTGTCAGGATCGCCTTCTTCTTCTTCGCACTGACCGCCGTGAGCGTTCGCAGCGTGACCGTGCCGATGCACGCCGCTTCCTCGTTCGTTGGGCAACTGACGGCGATACTCGCCGTCCCATTGGACGCCACGCTCATCGACGCGCCGGCGATCGTCGCTTCGGGGTCGTGCTTGGCGGCAGGTGGCGGCGGCGGCGGCGGTGGTGGTGGCGGCGGCGGCGGCGTGTTGGTGTTCGTCGTCGTTTCGACCGTGGGTTCGGTGATCACCACTCCGCGCGAGGCGCTGCCTTCGGCTCCGCTCGCGTCCTTCACCTTCGCCGTCACAGTGGGCGTTCCGGCCGTGGAGAACGTGTGGGTGACATTTACGATCTTGCCTTTGCCTTCGACTTTCTGTTCGACGGGCGGCGTGCCGTCGCCGAAGTTCCAGACGATCGTCAGCTTCGCTTCGGCTTCATTGGGGTCTTTGATGGCGCTCGTCTTGAGTTCGACCGGCGTTCCGGTGTGAGCTGCCGCGATCGGTTCGATTGCGAAGGTGATCGGCTGGGCGACCACTGCCACCTTCCGGTTCACGGTGAGCGTAGGGGTTCCGAGGTCGTCGGTCTGGACCTTCTCGGTCACTTCGTATTCGCCGGCGTTCGCGAATGTGTGTTCGAGGCTGGGCACCAGCCGCTGTTCGGCCGTCGCGAACTTGCTCTTGAATTCTTCCGGCTTGCCGCCCGGCGGAACGATCGTCCACGTTGCTTCCAGCGCCTGGGCGCCTTCGAGCGTGGAGGCGAGCTTCACCGCTTCGCCGACGAGAGCTTCTTTGGCGTTTTTCAGTTCGCCCCGTTCGATCGCGGGGGTCGTGAGGCTCGCGTGACCGCATGCTTCGGCACCGGGTTCGGCGCCGAAGAGCTCGAGCTCCGGTTTTTCTGGTACCGGTTCTCCGGTCCGGAACGTCACGTCGAACACCGCGACCGTGTCATTCGGTCCGGCGCCGAGGAGCAAGCTCTGCGTCGGCCCGCCCGGTAGGGGTATCAGGCACTTGTGCTGGCTGGTGCCTTCTTCCTGTCCACCGGTCCAGCCGCGCTCGTGCACGACGGGCGGTTCGCTCCCGGATTCGGTCACGTCGAAGACGAGCACGCCGGCCGATGTCGTGTGACCGGTAACCGCTTGGCCGATGTCCGCGGCCGCGAACAGCGTCCCTTCCCCGGCGCTTGCGCCTGGCTCGTAGGCGGCCATCTCGCCGATACCTTCAAGTGCCGTCGACTGTTCGAGACGCACAGGCGCGATTTCCGTCGTTTCGTTGAAGGCGAAAAGCAGGTGCGGCGTGACGCTCACTGGGGTCGTCTCGTATTCTTCCGACGGGTTCGGATCCGGGATTTCCCACAGCATCTCTTCTTCGGCCTCGACCAGTATGTGACCGCCGCTCGTGATTGCCAGTGACCCCAGCGTTTCTTCTTCGCCTTCGGTGAACAATTCGCAGTTTTTCTGTTCTTCCCCGGTCGGACGGTGCCCGGTGAGGCAGCCGGCAGTGTCGACGTAGCGCGGGCCGAGCGTGCCCGCCGGGTGCACGGTCTGCATCGTGGCAAAGCTTTCCTTGGATTTTTCCTCGTAGCCGAGCACGAAGAGGTCGTGGGTCTTGGGGTCGACGGCGATGCCCGTGGGTTCTATGAAGCCTTCTTTGCCGACCTGGGTGACGAGCTGTTTGTCTTCCAGTTTCCCGGACGTGAGCACCGTTGAGATCCCATAAACGTCCTGTGGGTGGAACTTTTCGCCACCTTCCGTGACGGTGAGCAGGTAGAGTTCTTTTGCTTCCGGGTCGATTGCTAGATCGTGGATTTTGGCAACCGCGCCGATATCGAATTCCGCCTCACCTTCGAACGCTCCTTCGCTCGAGAACCTCTCGACGACAGCGAATTCCGTGAATTTGCCGCTCCCTGCCTTCGTTTCTTTTTCGACCTGCTCGGCCACGAAGAAGGCGCCTGTCTGCGGTTCCATGGCGAAGCCGAGCGGGTGTTCAACGTCGATTTCTCCAGGGCCTTCACCGACATTGAGAATCGATTTGATGCCGCCAAGCCCGCCGAACGTGGTCTCGGCTCCGGCCGTGCTCGAGCCGGCGAGCAGCAGGAGCGCAACTGCCGCGCCGACGAGGGGCACGATCTTCATCCAGGCTCGGCTCATCAATCACTCTCCATTCAGCTCACGTTCGGTTCCCGGATCCCGTGCCCGCAGATGCGTGCCTCCCCCCGTGGCAACGCCGCAGCGAACCGGACGCCGCGAGCACAGCCACCCGCCGTCGGTCGCCGACAAGACACGAGGTTCCCGGATGGCCCCCCGAATCGTGTTACCAAGGCGTGACGAATCCTGTTACCAAGGCGTGAACGAATCGCAACAAAGCCGCGCTCGGCCTGGTCAGCGACCGTCACCAGCGACGCCTCCGCGTGAGGTCGCCGAGCCGCTGCGACGAGCGCTCCGAGACGGCCCGCGCGGGGGCGATCTCCGCTCCGCGCCACCCACGCCGCGCGCGCCGCGAGCGCCCCACCGATGCCCCGGCGAAGGCGGCGAGCAGGACGACCCCCAGCACGTACGCCGGCGAGGGCTCGTGCTCGGAGGCGCGGTAGGCGAGCGCCTGGTTGCTGACCGACTCGGTCGCCTCCTCCTCCTCCTCTTCCTTCTGCGCTGCCTCGACGGGCGAGGTGACCGCGGAGGTTCCGCTCGGCGGGGTGGGGTTCGCGGCCGGGGGGAGCGGAGGCGGGACGAATGCCGCGGGGACCACGGAGGCGATCGGGAGCACGAAGAACGGCGGCGGCGGCGGGGGCTGACGCACCGGGGCGGGGATCGGGACCGGCGGGGACGCCGGAGGTGGCGGTGCGGGCAGCAGCAGCGGCGCCGTGCCAGGCGGGGCAGCCGTTGCCGGCGCCAGGGGCGACGGCGGCGGTGGCGGCGAGGCCAGCGAGGGTTCTTCCAGGACCGGCGGGTTTTTCAGCTTCACCGTTCCGCACGGCTCGCGCACACTGCCACGCTGCACAGTCACCGGCAGCAAGGCGGCATAGCCGCCGGCTTCGATCGTTATGTTCGTCGTGCCCGGGTTGTACGCGCAGAAAAGCCCCGACTTGGCGCCCGAGCCGGTTTCCGGTTCGGGGATCGGTTTGCCTTCGGGCCCCAGCAGCGGCGTCAGCGCGCTCGCCGAGCCGAGGTTGGGCTTCACAAAAGCACCGACTTCCGGGTCGGAGGACTTGAAGCCGTATTCCGGGAGCAGTGCCGTGCCGCATTCGCCGGTGCAGATCGACGGGATCGGGATGTAGGGGTCGACCTCGCATTCCCTGACGTCAGATACGGAGTCGCAGCCCGCGCGCGGGCGCCGCGCGAGGCCCGCGAAGAGCGCTGGCTCGCTGCGGCGCAGCAGCGTGCCTTGCTTCGCTTCGAGCGCGAGTTCGCCGACGACCGGAATGAGTGGCACCTGCACTTCGGCTCGGTTCGTGGCGGGCACGCGGGCCGCGGCGTTCACCTGCGCCAGCAGTATGCCGGAAGCGCCGTGGAAGTTGCCTTTGGCCTCCTGGAACTTTTCCACGTAGCCGAGGGTGCCGGAGCCGAAGCTGGGGATCGATTCCGGTCCCGAGTGAAGCGGCCGCTGTTCATTGACTTCCGGTGAATCGTAGAAGTAGGCGGAGGCGGCGTCGCAGCGAGTCGAGTCGGGCGCGTGTTCGTGTTCCAGCTGGTCGCACAGACCCGCCGCCGCGCCGCGGTGCCCGGTCACGAGCACCTTCGCGAGCGCCCCCCACTGCGTGCGGCCGACCGAAATCTGCGTTTCGATATTGCCGGAGCCGACCGCGATCGCCGGTTCATGCGCGTCGTGGGCCGCTTCCAGCTGGCCTTCGAGCCAGCTCAGCTGTGCTTCGCCGATTTCCGCCGTCGTCTCGTCCAGCACGATCACGCGCACGCGGCCGCCCGCGGCCGCCGATTCGAAGGCGTAGTAGGCGCCGGCGCAGCCAGCCGTCGAGGTACAGCTCGGCGGCTGCCCGTTCTGGTCGATCAGCGCTTGCTGCGGAAACCCCGCGAAGATCGACTCCCAGGTGTGCTCGGTCCCTTCGCGTTCGGGTCGAGCGTCGAGGTCCGGCACGCTGGGCACGACGTACGTCGACATCGGCGCGCCGCTGCCCAGCAGCTGCTCGCTGCGTTCGAACTCCGCCGCGAACGGCACCGGCAGTTCACGGTGGGCGCCGACCCGCGCCTGCGACACGCTCGGACCGGTGTAGAGGAACGCGCGCGCGCCGATCCGCAAGGCGAGCTTGACCGCCGCTTCCATCCACACCTGCGGCCCGACACGCGCAAACGCACGTTCGGCGCATGGCGCGTCGCATTCGGCGTGCCCACCAATCGCAAACGTGGCCCAACCGTTCGTAGGGACGCTCGTGGCGGTGAACCCGGTCGGCGCCGTCGCGTCTTCGCCATAGCGCTCCACGTCGGCGGTCTGCAACAGTTCTTCGCCGGTTTGGCCGCCGACCGTCCAGCCGTAGCCTCCGCTCGGATCGACCAGCATCGCCATCACCGGATCAGGCGTGTACTGCTGGTCCCAGAGGACATATCCGCCTTCGGGTTCCTCGGGGATCTCGACTTCGTGACGCTCGTCGCTCCAGCCGTCTGCGGTCTGGCGCAGGACTGCGCCGGCCTCGGGCCCACCCGTCGGGACCAGTGGGCCGATCAGCACGCCGGGTGTGCCCGGGCTCGGCGCCGTTTCGGCGATCTGCCCGGCGCTGATCGCGCCGCCATCGGCAACCATCGCCCGCAGCGCGCCGCCTTCGCGGAAGAGCGCGAGGCTGCCCGCGCCGGTGCCGGGCAGCGGAGAGGAAGTCGCCTGCCAGGGCGCGCCGGGGCCCTGGCGCTCGTACACCCGCGGCCCGCCGCTGCCGCGCTGTGTCGCGAACGCGGCGCCTCCGTCGGGCAGCCCGGCGACGGCAGCGGGCTGGCCGCCTTCGGCCTGGATCAGGCGCGTCGCTTCTTCGTCCACGTGCCAGCCGGCGCCCGAGTTCGCGAGTAGCCCGGCGACGTAGGACAGACCCGATCCGTTGCGCAGGACATGGACGAATGGCACGAGCGCTTCGGAGCCGGCGAAAGCGACACCGAGCAGGTTCGCACCCTGCGCTTGCGCAGGCAGCGCTTCTTCGGTCCAGGTCTTGCCGTAGCGCAGCACCACGCCACCGCTGCCGCTGACGTCGGCAGTGCCGACCGCGTAACCGCGTGCGGGGTTGTCGGGGTCGAAGGCGATCCCGAGCAGATTGCCGCGGAAGTTGATCGGCGTCGCGGGATCGCGTTCCCACAATCCGGTTTCGCCCCGCCACAGCCACATCTGGCCTTCGTCACCGACCGCGTACGCGCGCGTCGGCGTCGGCCATGCGACCGCACGTAGGTTGGGACGTTCGATCCTCTCCCCCGGCCCGAACAGGCTTTCCGGCACCCACCCCAGCCCCGGCTTGTAGCGCCCGACGGCGCCGAGCTCGCCGACGACGAGCGCTTCGCTTCCGAGCGACGCCACGGGCGCTCCCGGCTGAGCGGTGATCGCCTGCAGATTGCGCCGGAACGGCACCGGCCAGGGTCGCAGCTGGCTCGAGCTCGGTGCGCTCGTCAGGTGGATCGGCAGCAGCCCGCCGAGCCAGCCCTCGTCGGGACTGGAGAATGCCGCGCCAAAGCCGCTGCCAGGGTCCAGAGCTGGGCCCGCGCCGCCGCCCAGGGAGAGGACTTCAGAGAAGCTGGTCCCGTCCAGCCGCAGGCTGACGCCGCCGGACAGGCCCGTGATCACGCGCTCGCCGAATGGGCCGCCACCGGCCCAGGCGATACTGCGTATCGGCGTGCCGAGCGGCAGCGCCCGCGGCAGCTGATACGTGCACGCGGGCGCCGGCCCCGCCGGGCACCAGCTCGCTTGCAGGCTTCCGCCGGCTTCCCCTTCCGGGCGGAAGAAGATCGTCACCGCGGCGTCTGCGCCGGAGGTGTCCATGCGCTCCCCGTCGATCCAGACGCCTTCGCCCGTGACTGTCAGCAGCTGCTGGGCGACCGCCGGGCTCGAGCCGGCGCCGGGCACGCTGAACGGCGCGGTTTCGCCATTGCCGACGGGCACGAGAAGGGGGTGAGCTTCACCGTCCCCGCCGCCCGCTTTCAGCGCCACCGGCTTCCAGACGTAGACGCCGGCTTCTTCGACGCGCCGGAACAGCGCCACCGCCCCGGATGGATACGGGCCGCTAGAGGCGAGCTGCCCGAGCAGCCATGCGTCGCCGGGTGAGCTGGCATCGAGCGCGAGCACCCTGAACGAGCTCGCGCTCGCCGCGGGGATCTGGATCGGCTCGCTCGTCCAGCGTTTGCCGTCCCAATGCAGGATCTGGTGCTCCGGCGGCGCGGATTCCGCCTGCACGGGAGCGAGCAGCGCGCCCGCCGTGCCGCCCGCTTCATCCAGCGGGGCGAGGAGCGGGGCGCGGTTCTCGCCGAACGCTTCTTCGCCTTTGCCGAGGAGCTTTGCTTCCGAGCCCTGTTCGGGCCCTTCCGCTTCGCCCGGAATCGGCGCGATCTGAAACGAGCCGCCCGCAGAGCGGACGAGCACGACCTTGCGTTTGCCGATCGTGCCCACGAGCACGCCGGCGCCCCAGACGCGTGAAGCGACTCGCGAGCCTCGGGTCGACTTCCGAAAGCGCGAACCCTTCCGGCAACGCCGGTCCGAGCGCCCAGCCCTGCCCTTCGGTGTAGCGGACGAGCACGCCGCGGTGTTCTTCTGAGCCATTGTCCGAGCCGATGCCCCACGTCTCGTTGGCGCCGGACACGCCCACTTCTTCCGGTGTGGCACCCAGCATCACGATGTCGGTCGCGGGCGCCGAATCGTCGGTCTGCGGGAGCGGTGGCGGCGGCGCATAGGCCGCTGGGCTGGCACCGCCGCCCGCGAACTGCAGGATGGCGAGCGAGAACAGGGCGGCGGCGCCAAGCGCACGCAGAACCCTTCTGCCCCTCGCTGTCCAGTGCAAGGACCGCGCCCCCCGCGACGCGCTCACGGCACCAGCCCCGGCCTGGCCCCATTCGCGAACGGCGAGACGAACAGCCCTGTGGTCTCAGTGTTGATGTTGGCGCCTTCACCACCGACCGACGACACGGTCCGCAGCGGCTGCAGCGCGTGGGTTTGCAGCGAGAGCTTCGTCGGCCAGTTGTGCGGGTTCAGCTTCAGCAGGAGCTTACGCTCGCCGGCGTCAAACGTGTGCATTGGTGTCGCCGCAATCACTTGCCGCTTGCGCTTGGCGAGGAGGCGAAGCCGGGCCTTGACGGAGAGGTGGAACGTCATTTCGAGCGTGTCGCCGCGCAGACGGCGGCTCAGGTGCGACAGCAGCGGCAGCTTCACGCGTTTTTCCGGCGTGTGTTCGGTCGTTGCGGTGGTGACCACGCTGATCGACACGACGCCACGTTCCTGCAGCCCGGAGGTGTCTTCGGGCGGCGCGTCAGGACCGACCTGGGGCAGACCCTGGTCGGGCGGGCGATAGGAGATCAGTTGCCCGAAGCCTGGGTCGCCGTTGGCGGGCAGCGTGCGTTCCCCGCCGGCGCCAAGTGGTACAGCCAGCCCTTCGTCGTCGCCAGCCAGCAATCGTTCTGCGCCGGGCAGGCAATGCTCGCTGCCCCGCCCTTTTCGCCGATGCCCGGCGGCGCGTTCTTCCGCGGACGGGAACGTTCGCTCGTCCAGCAGGTGGCCTTCGGCGTCAACGTGGATCAGCACCGCGCGTTCGGCGTTGTGGATGCCGAGGGCGATCCATGCGCTCTCGGTCCCCGGTTCCGCTGCGATCGCGGCCACCGACGCCCCCGAGACCTTACCTTCGAAGAGCCTTTCTTCTTCTCCAGCTTCGGCTGGTGGCAGCACGGGTTCGGGAAGTTGTGCGCCGCCAGGCGAGGTCGGCCCGATCAACAGCCGCCAGCCTCCTTCGCGGATTGCGATGGTGAGCTGTCCAGGGGGACGCACCAGACCGGCGGCGGCCCACAGCATCCCGTCCGCAGCCGCGAGGTGCAGGTAGCTCACGGCCTGAGCCGACTCTGCCCTTTCATAGATTGGCAGACCGGCGCCGGCTTCGTTTTCGGGTTCCATCTGCGGGATGACGCCGGGCGGGTTGATCACGTGCAGCGCCGGCGTGATCGCCAATTCCGGTTCGGTCGGCAGCCGCATTTCCGCGAGCACGCTCTCGAAGATGCGTTCGCCGAGCGCGCGCATTTCGTACACGGGGAAGCGTTCGGTTGGATACGGTTCCTCTTCCAGCGAGACCCCGTTCCAGTGCAGGTGGAAGGAGCCGATCTGCGGTTCCGGGAGGCGTTCGCCGCCGAACCAGCAGTCTGTCGGCGCGATGCAGGCCGCCCCGCGCATGACCTGGTAGGAGTTGGCTTCGAACGCCGGGTGCGCGTATGAGGCGACGATCTGCCCATTCTGGAAGTGGCACAGCGTGTTGTCTTCGAGCGGCGCTTTTTTTTCGAATTGCGTGCCGACCGATTCGCCGGCTTGGCCGGGACGACCGTCCGAAACGGTCCAGAACTCGTCTGGTCCAGCCCATGCGATGCGCCCGTTGTGAGCGGCGCCGCACTTGTTGGAGAGTTCGTGCCAGCTCTGGCCGTCGTACGTCCAGACGCCGGGTCCGACCGCGTCGCCGTTGCCGCCGGTGATCAGCAGCCCACGGTTCGGTTCAAAGAACTCGACGTCACCGACGCTGCCGAGCGGCACCGGCCAACTGACTCCCGGCAGGTGCGGCTGTTCCAGACGCCATTCCGCCGCTGCGCCTTCGGCGGCGCGGGCCGCCGCGGGTAGGCACACCGGCAGACTGAGCGCAAGCGCGCACCACAGCATCATCCAGCGCCGCGTTCTCACCGCTTCACCCTCCTTGCATGCGCTTTGTGCGCGCGCTTGGCGGGGTGCGCCCGCGGTGGGGGGCGCAGGAACGTAACCGGCATCAGGTCAGTGAGCGTGCGATGCCCGCTCGCCGCGAACTGGACGGTCACCGCGGCCGACAGCCCGCCGCTGCGCTCGGTGAGCGCGACGTACGTGTTACCGGGTCGCAGCACCATCGTGAGCAGTTCACCTTCAGGCGCGCGCGCCGAGGCGACGCTCGCGGCGACGGTGCGTTGGATGGCGAGCACTCCTGCATGGGGGTGCGTGGAGCGCCGGGCGCGGCGCACGCCGCGCGCCCGTGAGGCGACGCGCAACGACGCACTGGCGCTGGCCCGAATCGAGCCGGGACCTGGCGTGCGCACGTAGAGGACGACGCTGCCGTCCGCGCGCGAGAGCGCCGTCGCACCGAGGTCCCATTCCGGTTCGGTGGAGATCGTCGGCGGCGCTGAGATCGACTGCGGCGTGGGCAGCGCGATCGGCGGCTGGCGCGCCACGATGAACGCGTCGGCTCCGTCGCGTTCGCCGACGTTGAGCGTATTGAAGCTTTCGGGGCCGTTGCCATCGCCCGCAACGAGGTTCGAGGCGGTCGAGGAGAAGGCGAGCAGTACCCCGCCGTCCGCAAATGAGGGCGACGTGGCGCCCGCCGCGGGATGCGCCGAGTAGGCGGTTTCTTCGCCGGGTTCCTTCGGCTCGTGCGGCTGTTCGCTGGATTCCCCCGCGAGCCCGTGTGTGACGCGCGTGAGCGTGCCGTCGCTCAGGTCGACGTCGAACAGCTCGTTGAGGCCCAGTTCGCTGGCCGCGGCGCTCACGTACGCGGGATCGGCGAGCCTGAACTGCGTCCGCAGCGTCGTGAACGCTACGTAGTCGCCGTCTTCGGAGATCGCGAATTCGCTGATTCCCGCGTCTTCCGGGGTGGATTCTCCGCCGAGCGCGGTGAGAGTCGTGAGCGCTGCCGTGCGCGTCAGCCCGGGGTGCATGTCGGCCACGTAGAGGTCGGCCGGCTCGCCTTCGATGCGTTGCGCGGCGAAGGGGCTTCCCGCGGCAGCCGCCGGCTCCGCGCGCGACAGGAACACCACCTTCCAGCCATCGCCGCTGAGGCGCGGGATCGGATCCCCCGGGCTGAGCAATGTTTTCTGGCTCGAGTTGAAGATGCCAGGTTGTTCGAAAGTCGACCCCTGCAGGCGGCTGAGGAACGGGCCCTGGCAGGGTTCGCCGGGGACGGGTGGTTCTGGCAGCGCGAGCTGCCCGGATTCCGCGCAGCCGGGGCTCGCCGGATCCGAGCCGCCCGTGACGCGCTCGATCGGCGTAGTGGGATCTGCGATGCGCCGCCACAGCGGCTCGGAGTAGTAGGGGCTTGGATGTTCGTCGGCCAGCATTCGGGCCTGGAGACCGACGTTTTGACCCATCCACGCGACCGTCGTGCCATCGGCGCTGATCGATGCGCCCGGCGGGCGGTCTATTTCTGTCCACCCGCTGTATTCGGGGCCTTCTGGGATGAGTGGCGTCGGTCCGGCCTGATCCTTGTACACCGCCCCGAACCCTCCGGCCGAGACCGGTCTATCGCTCGTCGCGCCGGTGGCCGCTTCGTATTCGCCGCTCACGAGCGTGGTTTCTTCCGTCGCGAGGTTGCGCACCGCCACCTGCAGCGGGGGGGTGTGCGGTTTGGGTGTTTCCCCGCGCCCGCGTTCTTCTTCTTCGAGCTGGGGGTAGGGGAGGAGGTTGGAGACGGCGGTCGTTACGAACGCCACCTCCTGACCGTTCGCGCTGATCGCCGAGCCTGCGGCAGCGACCGATCCGTGCTCTGTGTCGCTTTCGGCGTAGGTCAGCGGTTCGCTCGACTCGTTCACCGCCGAGACGACGACGAATGCACCTGGCGCCGACGGCGCCGCTTCCATGTCGCGCACGTAGACCTGGTCGCTGTGCGCTTCTTCGGATCCACCGCCGGCGGACGGTTCGCCGCTGAGTCCGCGTGTGCGCGCGACGAGCTCTCCGGAGCTCTGATTGCTCGCGAAGCTGACGTAGCGCCCGTCTGCACTGATCGAGGGCATGCGCGCGTCGAACGTGGCGCCGCCAACGGCCGGCTCGCCCTCTCCGCCCGCGACCTCCTGGAACTCGCGCGTCGCGAGGTTCACACGCCAGATCCCCCTCGCGCCACCGGCCGACCCTTCGAAGACGACGTACTGGCCGTCGGCGGAGAGCTCCTCGGCGTGCGCGTATTCCGCCTGCTGCAGTTCGCCGCCGCCGATGGTGCCGGCGGACTCGAGTTCGATCGGGCTGAACACGTCGGCGCGCACCGGCACCGCGGCGAGCAGCAGCAGAAGCGCCACGGACGCGAACGCAGCTGTGATCAGCAGGCCGCGCGGCCGCCCGAGGTCTCCGCTGGCGATCATTGCACCGTCACCCACTGCCGCACCGTCCCCTGGTTGCCGAGCATGTCCACCACATGGACAGTCACGCGGTACGTGCCACTGTGCGCGTAGCGGTGCGTCGCGCGCGTGCGGCCATGCGCACGGGCTCCGTCGCCGAAGCCGATGGTGAGCGCTCGGCGGTCGACGCCGACGTAGTGGTCGCTGACCCTCACGAGCACCGCCGTCCCCCTCGCCGTTCGCGTGATCCTCACGGACGGTGGCGTCGCCGCCACGCGGAGCTGGCTCGGCGCGCTCAACGTCGACTGACCGTCGCGGTCGGTGGCAAGGACCTGCAGGCGGTGAATGCCGGAGCCGAGCCCGCGCGGGTCGAGGTAGGTCTTCAGGCCGGTGATGCCCGTGCTGCGAACGTGACCGTCGATGACGACGCTGTACGTGAGCGGGTAGGCAGCGCTTGCCACCGGTTCCCACGAGATCAGCGCTCGGCTCGGACGCACCCATGCTTTGGATACCGAGACGATGAACGGCGCCGGCGGCGCGGTCGCCTCTGCGACGACAATCGCGGCGTTGCCGAACTGGCCCTGGCGAAAGCCGATGAGACCGTCGCCAGCGGTCGAGCGGCCGACGGCGAGTTCGCCGACTTCACCGCCCGCGCCGCCGCTGACGAGGGCCGTCTGCACCGCACCGCCGGGGAAGTCCTCGCGCACCGCCACCGCCGGGGCGCCCTGCGTGTCGGCGCTCGGCCACGCCGCGACCCCGCCCCCCTGCGGGTTCATCACGCTCGCGGCGGCGGTTTCCGCCCCGGCGAACGGCGGCCCCAAAGAGAGTGCCGCTGTCAGCCCTTTGTCGGCGCCCTCGATCACACGCGGCGTGCCGTCGCAGTCATACAAGAGGCGCAGGCCTTCCTTTTCGTCGATGTCGACGCTGGGCGGCCCGATGCTTGCCCCGGCACCGCCGGAGACCGCGGTGTCCGCGACGCTCGCGCCGACAAACTCCGCTCCGTTTTTCGATTCGCCGTTGGGCAGGATGTTCAGGAAGATCCGGGGCCCCGGCAACGGCGAGCCGGGGCCGACGTTCTGCCTGTAGGCGACGGCGGCCTCTCCGAGACGCGAAACAGCCACGCTCGGCGCGTCCGCATCCTGGCCAATCGGCGCGCCGGCGAAGCTTTCGGCACTGACCGGCATCACGTAGTCGAGGCTCTGGCCGAACATGCGCCGCGCCCAGATCCGCGCGACGCCTGTGATTTCCGGCTCCTGCCAGACGACGACGCCGTTGCCGGTGGGACCGATCGCGACCTGCGGCGCGTTGAACTGGGTGGGGGGACGCATCGAGACGCCCAGGTCCCGATTGATCGCACCCAGGTTCGACCAGCGCTGGCCGTCGAAGTGCGCGACGCGCACTTCCTCGACGACGTCCCCCGGCCGCAGCAGCGGCACGCTCGTGACGAGTGGCTTGACGACGCGGTAGACGATGTCTGCCTGGCCCGTCGAGCTGACGGCGAGGTCGGGGTTCGTGCCGGTTGCTTCTTCGATGTTCGAGTCGACGAAGATCGGCCGGCTGAAGCGTTCGGCGCCGGGCCCGAGCTCGGAACCGAGCATCTCGTACACGGGCTTGCCGTTGCGCAGCGCGTAGGGCGTCGCCCACACGACGATCAGCTCGCCGCCGTTGGCGGCACCGATGCGCGGCCAACTCGCGGCGAACGGCTCTTCGCCGTCGACGCGTATCGGCATCTGCCATTGCCCGTTCACGTAGCGCGAGACGAACACGTGCGTGACGCCTTCGACGCGCTTGAGGTAGACGACGCCGCCGCTGCCGTCTTCGGCCATCGCCGCGCCGCCGAAGCCGACGATGCTCTCGCTCGGGCCGTCGATCGTCGTCGCCGGCAGGATCACCGCCTGCGCGCAAGCCGGGAGGATCGCGAGAGCCAGAACCCCGGTGAGAGCGGCAAGCGTCTTCCTCGGACCGCGACCCATCTCACGACGTCGATTTGTTGAGCGCACCCGGCGACGGCGCGTACGCACACCGGAAGTTCTGCGCTTCGGAGACCGGCTGCGAGCCGGCGAAGCCGCCCTTGGTGCCGTTGGAGTAGACATCCACGTACTGCAGCGATTCCGGAAACGGGTTGGCGGGCAGCGGGATCGGGTTGGGCTGGCCCTGGCGGGGGTCGCCGGTGGCGCCTTCGCTGACGCCCTCGAAACCGGCCGCCGCGGAGCCCGCTTCGGTCGTGACCAGCGAGGAGCTCATCTCGCGTTCGTCTTTGAGGCCGCGCGTGGGGTCGAGGTTGATCGTCGCGGTCAGCGGCGAGTCGTGGATCGTGGACTCGAGCTTCACGCGCGCGGCAGCGCCGAGCAGTTCGGCGGCCGAGGGCAGCCAGCCGCCTTCTTCCTCGCACTTCTTGGAGGCCCAGATGTAGTTGTTCTTGCCAGCATCGGCATTGGTGAGCGGGAAGGGCGTCGATTCCAGGCACCAGGTGCCGAGGTCCACAGTGTCGGGCGGGCAGGTGGCGACGATCTCCTCAGCCGTTTTGCCGTCGAAGCGCTTGGCGTTCTCGGCAGTGCCCACCGTGGGGATCGCCGCGGCGGGGAATTTCCCGTTGCGCCCCAGCGTCAGCAGCGCGCCGGCGCGGGGCTTGGAGGTGATCGCGTGCCCGTCGATCGCCGCCACCACCGCGTGGCGGGCGGCGTCGGCAAGCCCGGTGGTGGAGAAGACGAGCGCGGTCAGCGCGACGACCATCGCGGGGGAGGGCAGGCGCCGCTGCGAGCGCCCTCTCACCCCGCCTGCTCCGGCTCGGCGCGTCGGGTGAAGCGCGGCGGCGTGGTGGAGGCGCGGCGTACGTCGCGCAGTTCCTCGAGCGTCACCTCCTGCACTGTGGAGAGCACCGCCTCAAGCGCCACGCCCGAGAGCGTCTCCTGCTCGAGCAGCGCCGTGGCGGTCTCTTCAACCGTGGACCAGTTGCGGTCGAGAATCACAGCGGCGCGGGCCTCGGCGTCGCCGACCAGCCGCTCGACCTCGTCGTCGATCACGTCCAACGTGTGCGGCCCGACCGAGCCGAGGTCCTGCAGCGAGGCGCCGAGGAAGACCTCGCCGCTCTTCTCGCCGATCGTCACGAGGCCGAGCGCGGGTGACATCCCGAAGGATGTGACCATCGAGCGCGCCAGTGCCGTGGCGGCGTGCAGGTCGTCGTTGACGGAGGTCGAGTGGCTGCCGAACGCCATCCGCTCGCCCGCGAGACCGGCGAGGATCGAGATCAGCTGGCGGTGCAGGTCGGGCTCGCTCATGATCACCTGGTCGCGGTCGGTGAGCATGTGCGCGGCGGTGCCGAGCTGGCGCCCGCGGGCGACGATCGAGAGCTTGCGTGTCGAGGTCGTCTGGCCGAGCGCGTCGGTGACGACCGCGTGCGCGGACTCGTGGATCGAGATCAGCCAGCGCTCATCGGCGCTCAGGATGTGGCGCTTGGCGGGGCCGGCGACGACGCGGTCGATCGCCTCCTCGAGCGTGTGCTGGTCGATCTCCACGCGCCCGTCGCGCACGCTCAAAAGCGCCGCCTCGTTGATCACGTTGGCGAGCTCGGCGCCGCTGAAGCCGGGCGTCTGGCGCGCGACCTCTTCCAGCGAGGCGTCGGGCGCGAGCGGGCGCTTGTCGCCGTGCAGGCGCAGGATCTCCAGGCGTCCGTGCACGTCGGGATTGTCGATCACGATCTGGCGGTCGAAGCGCCCGGGGCGCAGCAGCGCCGGGTCGAGGATGTCGGGCCGGTTGGTGGCGCCCATCACCACCAGGCCGCCGTCGCCGGCGAAGCCGTCCATCTCGACGAGGATCTGGTTGAGCGTCTGCTCGCGCTCGTCGTTGCCCTGCCCGATGCCGGCGCCACGCTTGCGCCCGGCGGCGTCGAGCTCGTCGATGAAGATGATCGCGGGCGCCGCCTTGCGCGCCTTGCGGAAGAGGTCGCGCACGCGCGCCGCGCCGACACCGACCAGCGACTCGACGAAGTCCGAACCCGACAGCGAGAAGAAGGCCGCGTCGGCTTCGCCGGCGACCGCCTTGGCGAGCAGCGTCTTGCCGGTGCCCGGGGGGCCTACCAGCAGCACGCCCTTGGGCGCGGCAGCGCCGACGCTCAGGTATTTCTGCGGTTCGGCGAGGAAATCGCGGATCTCGCGCAGCTCGGCCACCGCTTCGCCGGCGCCGGCGACGTCGGCGAAGGTGATGCGGTCGGAGGTGCCCTTGCCCTTCTTCTTGCCTTTGCCGGCGAACTGCGAGAAGCCGGCGATGCCCCCCGCCGCGCCTTCGGTACCGAGCCGCATGAACAGCGAGAAGAGGCACACCAGCAGCAGGATTGGGATCAAGAACTGCACGATGATCGTCTTCGTGCCCTTGCCGGCCTGCTGATCGACGCTGACGATCGCGCCGCCGGTTTCCAGTTCGCGAATCAGCTGCTGGGTCTGCGCGCCCGAGGCCGGGTAGGAGGCCCAGAAGACGTGAAAATCGCTGCTCGTGCCCAGGATCGCGCCGTCGGGCGCGATCGCCGGGGCCTTCGCGGTCGTGACCAGCTCGACGCGGTTGTCGTGATCGAGCAGCAGCGCGGTCGCAATCTGATGGCGGCCGGCGAGCTTGTGCACCGTGCTGAGCGGCACCTGCTGGCCGGCACTGCTGGGGGCGATCGAGCCGAGCAGCGTGGCGAACGCAATCGCCAGGCCGATCGAGGCGAGCAGCAGAAAGAGCGCGATCGGATCGCGGAAGGCGATCCGCCGCAGGTTCTGCAGGCCCGCACCGATGCTCGCCAGCACTGGGCTACGGCGCTTGGCGAGGCCCGAGCGCACGGCGGCGCGGCCATCCGCAGGACGGCCATTGGAGCGTCCATTGCTCGCCGCGGGCGGCGGCGCGGGCGGGAACTCGGGGTTGTCGGAGCTGGGCTCGTCGGTCATGAGGGATGGCCTCATTGCGCGGTGGCCGCGGGCAGAGACGATCGAGGTTGGCGACGGGTGCTCGGCGCCGGATCGCCACGAGGTCTACATGAGCGGACAGGAAAAGCAAACCTCTTTCACAAAAACAAAACATTGGCGAAAGGCGTTCTCCCCGCCTTCACCAAATTTTCTCCACTTGTAAACCACCTGTTCACGGGTGCCCCGATGCCCGCACAGAGACTAAGGGCCCTCGATGGAGGCTCCGCAACCTCTTGTCTCGACCTGTGTTCGAGCGTCGCAGACGCCATCGCACATGCAACCGCATCGCACATACGGTGCCCGTCTCACGACAACCGCCATCCCCTTCGTTCACCGAACACACGCAAAGGAGCTGACCCAGTGCGCGCTCACCGCACCTTCGCCGTCTCGCTGACCCTCGCCCTGATGCTCGCCGTGCCCGCCGTGGCCGTCGCGACCCAGCGCTTGATCCTAGGGGGTTCGACCTCCGTGCTCCCGCTCGCCCAGAAACTCGCGTCCGCCTACCACCATCAGTTTCCCCACACCCCCGAACCGAAGGTCGAGGGTGGGCAGTCCGACGTCGGCATCGCGGGCGTGGCCGCCGGGCGCTTCGACATCGGCGACTCCTCGCGCGACCCGCTCTCCACCGACCCCCACGGGCTGGTGTTCACGAAGATCGCGCGCGACGGCATCTGCGTGATCACCAACGACAAGAACCCGGTCGCAAACTTCTCCCAGGAAGAGATCCAGAAAATCTTCAGCGGCTCGATCCGCGACTGGAGCGAAGTCGAAGGCTCCAGCCAGACGGGCCCGATCGAACTGTTCGACCGCTCCAGCGCCTCCGGTACCCAGGATGCCTTCAAAAACATCTTCATGGGCGAAGACCTCGCGATCTCCCCCGCCGCCAGCGCGGAGAACTCCAACAGCGAAGAGCAGAACGCGATCTCGGCCGCCCCGGGCGCGATCGGCTTCGTCTCCTTCGCCTACACCGCCGGCGTCCACGCGGCCAACTACCAGGGCGTGGCGTGCAACCTGCGCAACGCCCGCTCGGGCCAGTACGGCGGCGTGCGTAACTTCTGGATGGTGACCAAGGGCGCGCCGAAAGGCGAAGCGGCCAAGTTCATCGCCTGGGTGACGAGCGGCAACAAGACCACCAAAAACATCATCAACTCCAGCTGGATCGCCGTCCATTAGCGGACGCCGAGGGCGAGCGGGACGCGGCGGGGGGCGACGGCTGTGAGCGCTGAGGCATATCCCCCCGCCATCCCGCCTGCCGCGCCTCACACCCCAACGGAGGCGCGGCAGCGGCACGCCGCGGAGCTCGCCGCCCACCTGAAGGAGGCCGCCCACGACCGGCGCATCGAGTTCGCGCTCGGCACGCTGGCCGCCGGCACGCTGGCGCTGATCGCGGCGATGCTGGTGACGGTGCTGGTCAACGGCTGGCCATCCTTCGAAGCCAACGGCCTCGGGTGGTTTGGCAACAGCGGGGATCCGGTCACGCAGTTCCGCGCGATGCAGGTGGGCACCGCGCTGCCGGGCCACTCGCTACTGTACTTCAGCGCCTGGCCGCTGATCTGGGGAACGCTGCTCAGCACCTTCGGCGCGGTGGCGATCGCGCTGGTCCTCTCCACGCTCGCGGCGATCTTCATCACCGAGTTCGCGCCGGTGCCGGTGCGGCGCGTGCTGGAACCGGTCGTGCGACTACTGGCGGGCGTGCCGTCGGTGATCTACGGACTGGTCGGCCTGCTGCTGATCGCGCCGTGGGTGGACGGCTTGATCAGTACCCAGCGCAAGGAATCGGTGCAGTACGTGGTGCAGCTGAGCGGCGAGAGCCTGCTGACCGCCACGCTGGTGCTGACGGTGATGATCATGCCGCTCATGATCGCGCTCACCAGCAATGCACTCGCGGCCGTGCCGCCCGCCTGGCGCGAAGGCTCGGTGGCGCTCGGCGTCAACCGCTGGCGCACGATCTGGCGCGTGTCGGTGCGCGCCGCGCGGCCCGCGATCGTCTCCGCCACCGTGCTCGGCACCACGCGCGCGCTCGGCGAGACGATCATGCTCGCGATGCTCGGCGGCGGCCGGCCATGGGCACCCAACCCGCTGGACGGGCTGACATTCTTCTTCGAGCCGATCCAGCCGCTGGCGGCGTCGATCATCAAGGAATTCGGCGACAACCCCAACACCCCGATCGGGCACACCGCGTACGCGATCGGCGCGCTGCTGCTGTTCAGCGCGGCGCTGCTGTCGCTCGCGGGGTGGGCGGCAAGGCAACCGCTCAAACGCTACGGGATCGGCATCTGATGGCGGCCGCCGGGCCCGCATGGCAGCCGCCCGCCGCCGCGATCGTGCGCCCGCGCCGCGAATCGACCTCGTCGTGGCCGCTGGTGGACCGGCTGGGGTATTGGCTGTGCTGGGCGATTGGGATCGGGCTGTGCGTGGTGGCGGTGGGGATCGTGGTGTTCATGTTCATCAAGGGGCTCTCAGCGCTGCGCCTCAGCCTGTTCATCGAATCCCCCTCTCCCGGAGTGCTCGCGGAAAAGCACTCCGGCGGCTTCCTCGACCCGCTGATCGGGACGTTCATCGTCACCGTGATCGGCATCGCAATCGCCGCGCCGGTCGGCGTCGGCATCGCGGTGTGGCTGGTCGAGTACGGGCAGGGCGGGCGGGCCAATCAATTCCTCGCGCGAACGGTCGAATCGGCGGTCGAGACGATCGCCGGGATCCCGACGATCGTGCTGGCACTGTTCGGACTGTTGATCTTCGCGCGCTCGGCGTTTGCGTTCCTCTCGGGGAGCACCAGCGGAGGTGGTGTAACGGGTCAGTCGTTTCTCAACGCGGGGATCATCATGGCGGTGCTCGCGCTGCCGCTGGTGGTGGTCGCCACCCGCGAGGCGCTGCTGCAACTGCCGGCGCGCTTGCGCGAGGCGTCGTACGCGCTCGGCAAGACGCGCGCGACCACGATCCGGCGAGTGCTGCTGCCCTCCAGCCGCACGGGGATCGCCAGCGGCACCGTGCTGGGGATGGGAAGGATCATCGGCGACACCGCGATCATCGTGATCCTGCTCGGCGGCCTCAAGCTCGAAGGGGCAGGTGGGGCGCCGGTGCTCAACACGCTGCGCGGGACCGGCTCGACGCTCACTAGCTACATCTACTACTACGCGCCCACGGGCGACGGCAACTCGCCCCAGAAGGCGTACGCGGCGGGCTTCGTGCTGCTGATGATCGTGGTCGCTCTCAACGCGCTGGTCACACGGCTGACGCTAAGAAGCAGCGGCGAACGCGCGGCGGCACGCAACATCATGCGGCGAGTGTGGGCGTGGGAGATGTGGCCGTGGAGCGGGTGACGATGGGATGCATGCCCCCCCGCCCGTGCGACACAGGGTGGCGATCGTTACACCGAACCCATCCAAGGAGGCTGCGGTGGAGCGCCTGACCCCCCCACCCGTGCGCCGCATCGCCGCGGACCGCCACCCGCGCGTGGTCACCCCGACGCCGCCCGCCGACGGCTCGGGCAACGGCGCCGGCGTCGCTGCAAGCGCACCTTCCGCTCTCGCCCGCCGCCGCGCCGCGCGAGGAGTGACGGCGTACCCCCCGGAAGAGCGGATGCGGATCGAATCGGTGTCGCTCGCCTACGGCGAAAAGTGGGTCGTGCGCGACGTCAGCCTGCCGGTGCGCCGCGGCGAGGTGCTGGCGCTGATCGGCGCGAGCGGCTCGGGCAAGACGACGCTGCTGCGCTCGCTCAACCGCCTCACCGAGATCACCGCCGGGGCCGGCCGCGCCGGGCGGATCACGCTCGACGGCGAAGAGATCCACGAGATCGAGGTCAACGCGCTGCGCCGCCGCGTGACGATGGTCTTCCAGCAGCCCAACCCGTTCCCGATGAGCATCTTCGAGAACGTCGCCTACGCGCTGCGCGAGGCCCCCGGTCGCCGCCGCCGCGCGCGGCGCGCAACGCTGGAGCCGGAGGTGCGCGAGGCGCTACGCCGTGCCGGGCTGCACGAGGAGGTCGCCGAGGACCTCGACCGCCCCGCGCTGTCGCTGTCGGGCGGCCAGCAGCAGCGGCTGTGCATCGCACGCGCGCTGGCGGCCGACCCGGAGGTGCTGCTGCTCGACGAGCCCTGCTCGGCGCTGGACCCGATCTCCACGGCGGTGATCGAGGAGCTGATCGTCGAGCTGCGCGAGAGCGTCGCGATCGTGATCGTCACCCACAACCTCCAGCAGGCCCAGCGCGTGGCCGACCACGTCGCGTTCATGCACCTCGGCGAGCTCGTCGAGTACGGCACCGCCGAGCACGTGTTCGACCAGCCCCGCCAGCAGCGCACGCGCGACTACATCAGCGGGGCCTTCGGGTGAGGATCCTCAGCGGGGCCTTCGGGTGAGGATCGCCGTTGCCCTGCTGCTCTGCGCTGTGGCGCTGGGCGGATGCGAGAGCAGCCAGGAAAAGAGCGCGCAGCTGGAAAGGGCAGCGAAGCTCGCCAAGGCCGAGCACCCGGTGGAAGCCCCCAAAGGCCTGTCGATCGCCCACGCCAGCAGCGCGGTGCGGGTCGTGGCCACGCAGGCGGTGCACAGCTCCGAAGGCACAGCGGTCGTCGTGACCCTGCACAACATCTCCACCCACGCGCTGCGCGACGTGCCGATCGCGATCACCGTGAAAGGCGCGGGCGGGAGCACGCTCTACCAGAACAACACCGCCGGCCTAGAAGCGGCGCTGACGGCAGTGCCGCTGCTCGCGGCGGGCGCGCAGTCGGAGTGGATCGACGACCAGGTGCAAGCCGCCGGGGTGCCGGCGAGCGTCAGCGCGCTCGTGGGCGAAGCACCCCAGGCGCCCGCCACCGTGCCGCAGATCGTGCTGACGGGCGTGCACGCCAACGAAGAAGGCGGCACCAGCGGCGTGGCTGGCACCGTCCACAACGACTCCGCGGTGACCCAGCGCGAACTCGTCGTCTACGGGCTCGCCCGCCACGGCAGGCGGATCGTGGCGGCCGGGCGGGCGGTGCTCAGCCGGGTCACGGCGCACAGCTCGACCCCCTTCCAGGTGCTGTTCATCGGCAGCGCCGCCGGCGCGCAGGTCGAAGCAAGCGCACCGCCGAGCACGTTCTGAACGGACATCTCGGCAAACCCTAGTTGATCGATCGGCTTTACTTCATCAATCGACTTTGGTATAAAGGACCGTTCGCGCATCGGGCTCGGGCGAGTTGGATGCACCGCCGCGGAACACCACACCCTCGTGCACGTCGATCCATACATAGTCCTCGGGGCCGCCATCGTGGGACTGCTGGTCGGCATGACCGGCGCCGGCGGAGGCGCACTGATGAGCCCGATGTTGATCCTGCTGTTCGGGATCACGCCCTCCACGGCGATCTCCAGCGACCTTGTCGCCGCCGTCGTGATGCGCCCAGTCGGGGCGGGCGTGCACATGCGCGCCCGCACCGTCAACTTCAAGCTGGTGGGCTGGATGGTGCTGGGCTCGGTACCCTCGGCATTCCTCGGCGCCTACCTGCTGCACCTGATGGGCGGCTCGAAGATGGACCAGGAAAAAATCGAGATCGTGCTCGGGGCAGCGCTGCTGGTCGGCGCCAGCGCGATGGTGCTGCGGATGGCGCTCGACCGCCGGGCCGGCAACACGCGTACAGCCGTCGTGCACGAGGTCGTCCCCCGCCCGCTGCCGACCGTGGCGATCGGGGTCGTGGGCGGCCTGATCGTGGGCATGACCTCAGTCGGCTCGGGCTCGCTGATGATCGTGATGATGCTGTTCCTCTACCCCGCCCTGGGGGCCAGCCAACTGGTCGGCACCGACCTCACCCAGGCAGTCCCACTGACGCTCGCCGCTGCGCTAGGGGCACTCGCCTTCGGCCACGTCGACTTCGGCGTCACCACCTCGCTGATTATCGGCAGCGTCCCCGCGGTGTACATCGGCTCGCGCTTCTCCTCCACGATGCCCGATCGCTACGTACGCCCCGTGATCGCGTTCGTGATCTTCGCCTCCGGCCTGAAGTACGTCGGCGTGGAAACCACCGCGCTCGGGTGGATCCTCTGCGCCACACTGCTCGCCTGCGGCGGGCTGTGGCTCGCCCGCGCCCGTTCGGGGAGCTCAGCGCGCGAGGCCGCGGTTGCGCCAGCCGTGCCGCCAGGCCCGACGCCCGACGATCCTGCCCCTGTGGTGGACGCGGAGCCAGCGGGCGTGGGGTAGCCGCAACCGCGCAAATCTCAAGTCGAGATTCACGATTGCACGGATGACGGAAAGACGGTTGCGCTCAACCGCCCCGCGGCTCAGGCGAAAAGCTCGGCAACGACCACACTGAAACCGGGCACCGCGTCGCTCAGGTCGACGATCTCCCCCACGTTGTACACGTGCGCGTCACCGTTGCCCCGGTAGACGGTCGCCGTCTGTTTGGCGGGATCGATCACGAGCACCGCGATTGCTCCGGCTGCGATCCATTCAAGCGCCTTATCCTCCACCTCGTGGAAGGTGTCGCTGGGCGATACCACCTCCACGGCGAGGTCCGGCGCACCCGGCCAGAACTTTACGGTCCGGCCGACCTCGTCCGCGCGCTTCTTGGAGATGAATGCCGCGTCGGGAGCGCGCACGGTGTCGGGATCGCGCGCCAGGAGACAGCCGGTCTCTGCCGCGACCGTCACGCCGCTGCCCGTCTGGCGTGCATGGACCGCGAGCAGCATGCCTATTGTGGACGCGACGCAGCCATGCTCGAAGCCCGGCTTGGTCAACTCCCGCAGCTCCCCGCGCAGCAGCTCGTGGCGCACCCCATCCTCGGGCATGGCGAAAAGCTCATCGGCAGTGGTGACAGAAGGGGCACTGACCGCCATGGATCGATGTTATCAGGCAAGCCGCTCATGGGTACAAGTGTCTTCGACCATACCCAGAGCTGCGGACAACCTTTGTGCGAAGCAACTTGTCGATCGCCGACCCTCAGCGCCACCGCCCGCGCTGCTTGAGCACGATGCCCTCCAGCACGTGCGCGACCGTCTCGCAGGCGTCGACCGCGGCCTCGAGCGACTCGAAGATGTCCTTCCAGCGGATCACGACCATCGGGTCGATGCCGCCCGCGAACAGGGAGGCGACGGCGTCGCGCTGCAGGCGGTCGCCCTCGTTCTCCAGGCGATGGATCTCCACCAGGTGGGTGCCCAGCTCGGTGCCGGTGCGCAGGCAGCGCAGAGCTCTGGCGATCTGCTCGCCGGCGCCCACCAGCACCTCGGCGAACTCGACCGCCTGCTCCATCGGAGCTTCCACGCCGTACAGCACCATCTGCGCGGCGGCGTGCTCGGTGTAGTCGACGATGTCATCCAGCGCGGTCGCCAGCGCGTAGCCGTCGCTGGCCGCGAACGGGGCTCGCACGCGGCGAATGGCGGTAAGGCGGTGGATGATGTCGTGGGTGATACGGTCGCCCTCCTGCTCACACACCTTCAGGTCGCGCGCCAGCGGGGCGTGCTCGGGGAAGTCCGACAGTAGGTCGCGCATCAGCAGGCCCGAGCGCTGTACGTTGCGCCCCGCCTCCTCCACGAGCTCCATCAGGGAGCTGTCCAAGCCCGGGCGCAGCAGGCTCATCGAGCGCGAGGACGCGGCTGAGCGTCGCGGTCAAAGGGGTTTGGCTGGCCGCGACGCGGGAAGCTCATTGGCGGAGGATATTCCCCGGCGACGGGCTATGGAGGCTGCCCACCCGTCGGGCCACATCTCTTTTACATCTTTTTCACGAATGCATCACGAGTTCGCAACGCTGAAGCGCTCGCTGGCCTGGATCATGCTGCCCTGTGGACGAGTCTCTCGGGAATGGCAATGGCGGCACCATCTACGCGGGCGAGCTCAAGATCCACCCTGCCGAGGGGCTCGCGCTCGCGACCGGCCAGGCGCTGACGCTCTCCGTGCGCGAGTTCGAGCTGCTGGTGGCGATGGCGAAGCGGCTCGGGACGATCGTCACGCGCGAGGAGCTCTACCGGGTCGTGTGGGGCGGCGAGCTGCGTGCCGGTGACCGCTCGGTGGATGTGTACGTCTCCAAGCTCCGCACCAAGCTCGAAGTCGCGATGCCCGACCGCCGCTTCATCCACACCCACCCGGGCTTTGGCTATCGCTTCCAACCCCAGCCTTCACGAAATGTTCACACGGCGGGGGTGGTGGACTAGGACAGTAGGGCCGGCATCGCTCGGGTGGGTGCGCCTTGCTGCTCAAATGCCCTGCCTGCTTCGGATCCATCACCCCACAAGCCATAGGGAGACGCAAACAGTGATCAACTTGCAAAAGACAGTCGCGACAGTTCTGGGCGTCGCGGCGCTCTCGCTGCTCCTCGCCGCCTGCGGCAGCAGCACCAACACCACGAGCTCCGGCACCACCGGCAAAACCCCGGTGGCATCCGCCACGATCTCCGGCGCCGGCTCCACCTTTGCGGCGCCCGTCTATGAACAGTGGGGCTCGCAGCTGGCGGGCGCCGGGCTGACCGTCAACTACCAGGCCGTCGGCTCCGGTGCCGGCATCACCGCGCTTGAAGGCAAGACCGTCGACTTCGGCGCCTCCGACCCGCCGCTGAAGGCTCTCGAAGCAGCGGCGCTCTCGAAGGTCGGCGAACCGGTGCAGATCCCGATGTTCCTGGGCGCGATCACCGTCTCCTACAACCTCCCCGGGGTCCAAGCCGGCCTGAAGCTCGAAGGCTCCACGATCGCCGACATCTACCTGGGCAAGATCAAGACCTGGAACGACCCCGCGATCGCGGCGCTCAACCCCGGCGTCAAACTGCCGAGCACCGCGATCACTGTGATCCACCGCTCCGACTCCTCGGGCACCTCGGCCGGCTTCACCGGCTTCCTCGCCGCCGTCGATCCGGAATGGGCGAGCAAGGTCGGCTCCGGCAAGATCGTCCCCTGGCCGGTCGGCACCGGCGCCAAGGGCAACGCCGGCGTCGCCGGCGCGGTCGAACAGACCCCCGGCGCAGTCGGCTACGTCGAGCAGGCATACGCGCTGACGCATAAATTCACCTACGCCGACGTGAAGAACAAGTCGGGCAACTTCGTGGCGCCCACGCTGGCTTCGACCAGCGCCGCCGCGGAAGGCATCGTGCTGCCGGCGACGCTGGCGTTCGCGATCAAGAACCCCTCCTCCCCGCAGGCCTACCCGATCACCTCGCAGACGTTCGTGGTGGTCTACAAGGACATGTGCAAGGCGGGCGTCCCCGGCGGCAAGAGCGCGGCGGAAGGCGTCGTGAAGTTCCTCGACTACGGTCTCGGCGCGGGTCAGGCGATCCTCTCCAAGGCCGACTACGCCACGCTGCCGGCCACGATCCTCGCCAAGTCCAAGGCGGCGGTCGCGGGACTGACGTGCGAAGGCTCACCGCTGAGCTAGCTCGGCTAGCCTGAAAGGCGCTTTGGAGGCAGCATCGATCCCCAGCGGCGACCGCTCACTGCTAGAGCGGTCGCCGCTGGCGCGCCTGCCCGATCGCGCCCTGAAGTATGGGCTCACCGCGCTCGCCGCGCTGATCGTCGTCCTGATCGTCTACTTCTTCGTGCGCCTGTTCGGCGAAGCGCGCCCCGCGTTCGCCGCCTCCGGGGTGCTCGGCTTCGTCTTCAACAACGAATGGAACCCCGCGGCCGAACACTACGGCGCGCTGCCGCTGCTGGTGGGGACGCTGATCACCTCGGCGCTGGCGCTGCTGATGGGCGTGCCGATCGCGGTCGCCACCGCGATCTACCTCACCGAGCTGTGCGCCAAACGGCTGCTGGCGCCGCTGACGGTGCTGGTCGAGCTGCTCGCCGCGGTGCCCTCGGTGGTGTACGGGCTGTGGGGCATCTTCTTCCTCGCCCCCAAGCTCGAGCCCGCCGAGGAATGGGTCGCCCGCACCTTCTCCTTCATCCCCTTCATCGGCGGCGGCCTCGTCACGATTCCCAACTGCTTCATCGCCGGGCTGATCCTCGCGATCATGATCCTCCCGATCGTCTCCGCGATCGCCCGTGAGGTGATGAGCACGGTGCCGCTCGACCACAAGGAGGCCGCGCTCGGGCTCGGCGCCACCCGCTGGGAGATGATCCGCATCGCCGTTATCCCCTACTGCCGCCCCGGGATCGTCGGGGGGGCGATGCTCGGGCTCGGCCGCGCGATCGGCGAGACGATCGCCGTCACGATCGTGATCGGCGACTCCCCCACGCTCGCCCACCACCTCTTCGGCCAGGGCTACACGCTCGCCGCGGTGATCGCCAACGAGTTCGGCGAGGCCACGGGGCTGCACCGCTCCGCCCTGTTTGCCTGTGCGCTGGTGCTATTCGTGCTCACGCTGATCGTCAACGCGATCGCGCGGCTGATCGTGCTGCGCGCCTCGCGTGGAGGCTTCCGCCGCCAGCCTGGCGAGGGGGCGGCAAACATCGGGGCAGCCGCGGCGGTGGGAGCATGAGACCGCGGCCGCGGAGCACGGAGGCTCCGCGCAAGCACGCTGGTGCGTCAGACCACCCACGCGGACGATCCCAAACCATCACCTCCCCGATCGCCCGCGCCGAGGTCCGGCGGTGAGCGCGCACGGCGCCACGCCCGGTCTCCTCGCGCGCTACACGGTCAGCCCGCGGCGGCGGCGCACCGACCGGCTCGCGCGAGGGGCGCTGCTCGCCGCCACACTGGTGGCGCTGGTGCCGCTCGTGCTGATCGTCTACTACCTGCTGCGCAAGGGGCTGGGGGCGTGGAGCTGGAGCTTCTTCACGACCGACCCGACGGGCTCGACGTTCTTCGGCGGCTCCTCGATCGGCGGGATCAAGAGCGCGATCATCGGCACCGTCGAGATGGTCGCGCTCGCCTCCGCGATCGCGATTCCAGTCGGCGTCGGCGTCGCGCTGTGGCTGGTCGAGTACGGCCAGCCCGTGTGGTTTGCGAACATCGTGCGCTTCTTCGTCGACGTGCTCACCGGGGTCCCCTCGATCGTTTTCGGGCTGTTCATCTACATCGTGCTGATCACCGGCACCGGCTCCACCTACGCCGGCTACAAGGGCTCGCTCGCGCTCTCGCTGCTGATGCTCCCCGTCGTGATCCGCTCCGCCGAGGTGATCCTGCAGCTGGTGCCCGGCGCCCTGCGCGAGTCGGCGCTCGCACTCGGCGCGCCCCGCTGGAGGGTGACCTTCCGGATCGTGCTGCCGACTGCGCTCACCGGGATGGTCACCGGCGTCCTGCTGGCGATCGCCCGTGCCGCCGGCGAGACCGCGCCGCTGCTGTTCACCGCCGGGCACACCAACAAGAGCACGTTCGACCTCGGGCAGTTCATGAATTCGCTGCCCTACCAGATCTACAGCGACGTCACGTCGCCGACCACCGAAGTGGTAAACCGTGCGTGGGGTGCCGCGTTGACGCTCGTCGCGATGATCCTCATACTCAACCTCGTTGCCCGCCTGATCGCCCGCAGGAGTCGCCTTGCATGAGTCCCGACGCATATCCCTCCCCGATCGAGCAGACTCCTAAGGACATGCTCCAGCCGCACGAACGCTCCTCCTCCCCCACCGGTGGGCCGTCCACGCAGCCTGCCACCCCGGGGGCCGGAGCCGGTGCAGTAGGCGGTCAATCCGTCGCCAAGGCCGCCCACGAGGTGCGCCTGGAGGGATTGCGCGCCTTCTACGGCTCCTCCGAGCGGGTGAAGGGGGTCGACCTGCGCTTCCCTCCCAACCAGGTCACCGCGATCATCGGACCCTCCGGCTGTGGCAAGTCGACGATGGTGCGCTGCATCAACCGCATGCACGAGGAGCTCCCCGGCGCCCGCGCCGAGGGCCGCGTGCTGCTCGACGAGCTCGACATCTACGACCCCGCCGTCGACGTGATCGCGGTGCGCCGCGCCGTCGGGATGGTGTTTCAGAAGCCCAACCCGTTCCCGACGATGTCGATCTTCGACAACGTCGCCGCCGGCCTGCGTCTCACCATCGGGCGCTCCCGGCGGGGCGAGCTACAGCACCGCGTCGAGTCCGCGCTGCGCGGCGCCGGCCTGTGGGAGGAGGTCTCCGGGCGCCTCTCCTCCCCCGGCATGGGGCTCTCCGGCGGTCAGCAACAGCGCCTGTGCATCGCCCGCTCGCTCGCCGTCGACCCTGAGGTACTGCTGATGGATGAGCCCTGCTCGGCGCTTGACCCGATCGCCACGCTGAAGATCGAGGAGCTGATCGAGCAGCTCAAGCAGCGCATTACGATCGTGATCGTCACCCACAACATGCAGCAGGCCGCGCGCGTCGCCGACCGCACCGCGTTCATGCTCACTGGCGAGCTCGTCGAGGTGGGGCCGACCAATGAGATCTTCACCAAACCCTCCGACCCGCGCACCGAGGAATATGTCACCGGGAAGTTCGGCTGATCCTTCGGAGGGTCGCGCGCCGGTCCCCCGCAGGAGCAGCTCGCGCGCGGGAGGCGCAGCGCTGGCCGGGGGCACCGATGCAGGCGCGGGCGGCGCGGGTGGCCTCAAGGGCGGCAAAACCACTCCCCGCCAGCACTTCCAGGAGCAGCTGCGCGAGCTCGAGCGGCGCGCGCTCGGGGGCCTCGACATCATCGTCGAGCAGCTCGACCGCGTGCTCGAGGCGCTCGAGCACCAGGACGTCGAGCTCGCCCAGATGGTGATCGCTGACGACGACCGCGTCGATGGCCGCTACCTGGAGATCCACCAGGGGATCCTCTCGCTGCTCGCGCTCCAGGCCCCGGTCGCCGGCGACCTGCGGGTCGTCGCCGCGCTGCTGCACGTGATGAAGAACATCGAGCGGATGGGCGACCAGTGCGTCAACATCGCCAAGCTGATCCCGCTCTCCGGCTACGAGCCCCCGGTGCGCCGTCCGCTGCTCGAGGGGCTGTTGAAGATGGGCGGCCTCGCCCGCTCGGAGGTGACCCAGTCCAAGGCCGCCTTCGCCGGGCGCGACATCGGGCTGGCCGAAGATCTCGTGCGCCAAGACAGTGCGATCAACCGCCTCAACCGCGACATCTTCCGGATGGCGCTCGACATCGGCGACGACCCCGACACGCGCGAATGGGCGATGCACATGATCCTCGTCGCCAGAGCGCTGGAGCGAGTCGGCGACAACGCCGTCGACATCGGCGAGCAGGTCGCGTTCGTCGTCACCGGCCTGTTCCGCGAGTTCTCCGACTCTTCCCACCCGTTTGGGCAGGATTGATGGCCTCCTGCAGCGGATCGAGGGTCCTGGGCAGCGGATCGAGGGTCTCGGCCGACGGGCTCGATGCTCGATGCTCGATGGCTCTGCTAGGGGCCTGCTAGGGGCCTGCTAGCAGCATAGCGATAGTATATACAAGAGGGGGGTCGGGTTGTTATAAAAAATTCAGAACCCGATAGCAATTGCGCACGGCTTTGATTTTTTGTTCAACACCCCCAACCTATTGCAATGGCTATACAGCCCTCTCTACTTCGAAACCTACCAACTACCATCGATTGCGTAACATTTGTCGCAATTAGCGGACTTCCGCTGTGAAAATCCTGTGACCATCGTCCGAGGTGGCAACATCGCGGCCGGAAATTTGCTTAGACTGGAGCCCGCGATGATGGAAACCATCCGCGCCGAGCAGGGGGGCCCAGCGGACGCTCGCAGCCCCTCCTCGACAGCCCCGCCACTGCGGGTAGCCGTGATCGACCGCGATAGCGGTTTCATCCAGGTACTCTCCAAGCGCCTCGACCGGCTCAGCTGGGAGCACCGCGTGCTCGCCAGCCCCGTCCCGCCCGAGGCGATCGGCGCGATGCGCCTCTCCGCGCTCGTGGTCGACCTCGCCGTGCTCGGGCCGCAGGCGTGGGAGTGGCTGGAGCGCCTCTGCGGCGCGCTCCCCGACCTCGGGATCGTCGTCTGCACCGGCCCCTCCACCGTGGCCCAGCGTGTGCGCGGGTTGCGCTTAGGCGCCGATGACTGGATCACCAAGCCCTGCCACCCCGAGGAGGTGATCGCGCGCATCCAGAGCGTCGTGCGCCGCCGTCGCCGCCCCGCCGGCCGCGCCGAGGTCAAGTCTCTCACCGCGGGTGAGGTGGAAATCCGCTCCGACCGCTTCCAAGCCTTCGTCTCCGGCCACAGCCTCGACCTCACCCGCCGCGAGTTCGAGCTGATCGAGCTGCTAGCCGCCGCCGACGGGCGGGTGTTGGAGCGCGAGGAAATCTACTCGCGGTTGTGGGGCTACGCGATGGTGCGCGGCGACCGCTCGGTCGACGTGTTCGTGCGCAAGCTCCGCCAAAAGCTCGAGAAGGCCTCACCCGGATGGCGCTACATCCACACCCACTTCGGCATCGGCTACCGCTTCGCCGCCGAACCGGCGGATGGCCCGCCCGCCGAGGGCGGCGAGAGGTCCTCCACCCTGTCCGGAGGCGCGCTTGGCGGGGACATCCCAACCGCGCGACAGCCCGAGTCGGGCCCGACGCCAGAGGACGCACCCGCCTCCGAGCGAGACCAGGTCGAGGCGCTGGTCTAGCCGTTCAGGGCCGATCCGGAGGCGCTCAGCTCCTCCAGATCGGCACGCACCATCCGCTCCACAAGCTGCTCGAAGCCGATCCTGGGGCGCCATCCGAGCCGCCCCTGCGCCCGGCTGGGGTCGCCCACCATCGGCGTGGCCTCCGGCGCGCGCACCAGCTCGCTCGCCACGCGCACGTGATCCTCGGCCTTCCTGCCCACACAGGCGAAGGCAGCGCGCGCCCACTCCGCCACCGTATGGGGCTCGCCGCTTGAGAGGATCAGGTCCTGAGGCTCACCCTGCTGGAGCATCAGCCACGCGCCGCGCATCATATCCCCGGCGAACGACCAGTCGCGCACCGCGTCGAGGTCACCCACCTCCACCTCACTGGCCAGTCCCAGCTCCACCGCCGCAGCCGCGCGCGTGAGCTTGCGCGTCACGAACTGCTCGGGGCGGCGCTCGGACTCGTGGTTGTAGAGGATCCCCGAGCACGCATACACCCCGTCGTGATCGCGCATTGCGCCCACAAGGTTGTGCGCGGCGAGCTTGGCGATCGCGTAGGGGCTCTCCGGCCGGCAGCACGTCTCCTCACGCTGAGGACTCTCCCCCGCATCCCCGAAGATCGCGCCGGTGCTGGCCACGAACACGCGGATCTCCGGATCCACTTCACGCACGGCCTCCAACAGCGCCGCCGTCGCCTCAACGATCGCCGCACAGGCCTCCCCCGGGCGCTCCCACGACGCCGGCACGAACGAAGGCGCCGCGAGGTGGTAGAGCTCGTGCGGGCGCACCTCCTGCACCGCCGCACGCAGGCTGCCGGGATCGAGCAGCTCGCCGGGCACCGCCCGCACCTGGTCGCGCAGGTGCTCGGACGCACCCAGGGAGGCGCGCGGCCAGCCCCGCACCACGCCCGTCACCGCGTATCCCTCCGCCAACAGGAGCTCCGCCAGGAACGAGCCGTCCTGGCCCGTGAGCCCCGTCACCAGCGCGCGGCGCTTGGGCTCAGCCACTCACCAGCCTGCGATTCGCGCCGCTCAGCAGCTCGAGGTCGGCGTCGACCATCAGCCTGATCAGCTGCTCGAAGCTCGTCTGCGGCTCCCACCCGAGATCCTCGCGCGCCTTGGTGGCGTCGCCGATCAGGTGATCCACCTCGGCGGGACGCACCAACGACTCATCGATCTCGACCCGCCCGTCGATCTCGATTCCAGCCTGATCGAAGGCGACCTCCAGGCATTCGCGCACCGAATGCGCCGTGCCCGTCGCGATCACGTAGTCCTCGGCCTGCTCGCGCTGGAGCATCAGCCACATCGCCTCCACATAGTCCTTCGCATACCCCCAATCACGTTCGGCGTCGAGGTTGCCGAGCTGCAGCTTCTCAACGAGGCCGAGCTTGATCGCGGCGGCGTGCCACGTGATCTTGCGGGTCACGAACTCCAGCCCGCGGCGGGGACTCTCATGATTGAAAAGTACGCCACTGGTGGCGTGCAGTCCATACGACTCGCGGTAGTTGACCGTGATGAAGTGCCCGTACGCCTTCGCGACCCCGTATGGCGAGCGGGGGTAGAAGGGGGTGTGCTCGGTCTGCGGCACCTCGCGCACCTTGCCGAACATCTCGCTGGAGGAGGCCTGGTAGAAGCGCGCCTCGGGGCACACTTCGCGCATCGCCTCCAGCATCCGCGTCACCCCCACGCCGGTGAACTCCGCCGTGAGCGTGGGCTGGATCCACGACACCGCCACAAACGACATCGCCGCGAGGTTGTAGATCTCCTGCGGGCGCGCCGCACGCAGCGCATCCACCAGCGAGCGCTGGTCGAGCAGGTCACCCTGGTGCAGGGTGATGCGATCGCGCAGGTGCTCGATCCGCTCGAACTTCTCCGTCGAGGAGCGGCGCACCATGCCATGCACCTCGTACCCTTTCTCCAGCAACAGCTCCGCGAGGTAGGAGCCATCCTGGCCGGTGATTCCGGTGATGAATGCCGAGCGTCCGTTGGCCACGAGCGGGACCCTACCGCGTGGGCGGGATGTCGCGGTGACTGCGGAGTTAGGAAACGGGGGCGCTCACGCCGCCCCTCCGGCGATCAGCGCAAGCTCGGAGGGGCGCAGCAGCACGAGCAGTTGCCCGCCCGGACCATCAATTCTGACGATCGCCAGCCCGCCCTTCTTCAGGTCGATGCGTGCCCCCGTGAGTTCTGCCACGACGGTCGAGAGGTCGGGCTCATGGCCGACGAGCAGCACCCGCGCCGGCGGAGCCGCCTGGCTGGCGGCGGCCCGCGGGCGGCTGGGGAGGACGCTCATCACCGCCAGCGCCTGCCGCGCGTCGAAGCCTTCAGCCAGCGGCGCGTGGATCTTCGAGCTGCTCGCGCTGTCGCTCGCTCCACGCCTGCGCCGCCACCGTCGCCGTGCGCAGCGCGCGCTCCTTGGGGCTGCTCAGCAGCGCCTCGAACTCCACGCCCATCAGCGCAATCGCCTCACCCGCCAGTCGCGCCTGGCGCTCGCCCCGCTCGGTGAGGCGCCGCTCAGAGTCTTCGCGGGTTCCGTGCGGCTCGGCGTCCGCGTGACGTAGCAACCAGAGCTGGCGCGGCATCTCCCTCGCGCTTCACAGTAGCGATATGTTCAGTGTGTAGCGTTGAGCGTCGTATGAGCATCGATCAAACCCAAGCCGAGCGCGAGCCGGCGCCTGCCGTCGAGCCGGGCGCCGATGTCGCGAGCGCGGCGGGTGGGCCGGTGGACGCCGGCGAGCACCCGGGCGAGCACAACAGGGCGCCACAGCCAGCGGAGCGCCAGCTGAGCGATCCCTCGCTCTACCTCAACCGCGAGGTGTCCTGGCTGGACTTCAACGAGCGCGTGCTGCAGCTCGCTGAGGACGAGGAGCTGCCGCTGCTGGAGCGCGTGAAGTTCTGCGCGATCTACACCACCAACCTCGACGAGTACTACATGGTGCGCGTCGCCGGCCTGCACGACCAGATCGAGGCCGGCGTGGAGAACCCCTCCCAGGACGGGGCCACCCCCTCCGCGACGATTGGGGCGATCCGCGAGCAGGTGCTCGAGCTGGGTGGGCGCCTCACCGCCTGCTTCGAGCAGCGCCTGCGACCGGCGCTAGCCCGCCACGGCATCCACCTGGTGAGCTTCGGAGAGCTCGACGAGCACCAGCGCACCTACCTGGCGAAGCATTTTCAGCAGGTCATCTTTCCCACGCTCACCCCGCTCGCGGTTGCTCCGGGGCGGCCGTTTCCGTACATCTCCAACCTGTCGCTGAGCCTGGCGGTGCTGGTGCGCGACCCGATCACCGACCAGACGGTGTTCGCGCGCGTCAAGGTCCCCACCGAGATCCTGCCCCGCTTCATCGAGGTTCCTACCGTCGGCGAAGGCGTCGCTGCCGGGGGCCGCGAGGGCGCCACCGCGGGCAGCCGCGAGAGCGCCGCTGCCGAGGCTCGCGAGGGTGCCGCTGCCGAGGCTCGCGAGAGCGCCGCCGTGGGGGGGGTCACGCTGGTGGCGCTGGAGGAGGTGATCGCACACCACCTCGGCGCGCTCTTCCCGGGGATGGAGATCGTCGATCACCACCTCTTCCGCGTCACACGCGACGCCGACCTGGAGGTCTCCGACGACGCCGCCGACCTGCTGCAGGCGGTCGAGGACGAGCTGCGCCGCCGCCGCTTCGGCGAGATCGTGCGCGTCGAGCTGGGCGCCCACTGCTCGGCACCGCTGCGCAGCGAGCTGGTCGGCCTGCTGGGGGTCTCCGAGGAGGAAATCTATCCCGTCGACGGTCTGCTCGACATGGGCTCGCTGTGGCAGATCGTGCGCCTCCCCGGCATGCCCGAGCTGCGCGACCCGCCGATGAGCCCGATCACTCACCCACGGCTGCTGCGCCACGAGGGCGAGCGGCCCGACGTGCTCGCCGCGATGCGCGAAGGCGACATCCTCGTGCACCACCCCTACGACTCCTTCTCCACCTCGGTGGAGCGCTTCGTGCAGCAGGCCGTCGCCGACCCGGACGTGCTCGCGATCAAGCTGACGGTGTACCGCACCTCCGACGATTCACCGCTCGTCCCCGCGCTGATCGACGCCACCGAGAGCGGTAAGCAGGCGGTCGCACTCGTCGAGCTCAAGGCGCGCTTCGACGAGCGCATGAACATCCACTGGGCCAAGGCGCTGGAGGAGGCCGGGGTGCACGTCGTCTACGGCCAGCCGGCGCTCAAGACCCACGTCAAGTGCGTGCTCGTGGTGCGCCGCGAGGGCGAGGGGGTTCGCAACTACGTGCACATCGGCACCGGCAACTACCACTCGACCACCGCGCGCCTGTACACCGACTTCGGCTTGTTCACGACCGACCCGCAGATCGGCGCGGACGTGACCGACATGTTCAACTATCTCACCGGCTACGGTCGCCCGCTGCACTACCGCAAGGTGCTAATCGCCCCCACGCAGCTGCGCGACGGGCTGATCGCCGAGATCGACCGCACGATCGCAGCGCACTCCCCCGAGCAGCCCGCGCGGATCACGATGAAGATGAACGCGCTGGTGGACGGCCACTGCATCCGCGCCCTGTACCGCGCCTCGATGGCCGGCGTGCGCGTCGACTTGAACGTCCGCGGGATCTGCTGCCTGCGCCCCGGCGTGCCGGGGATCTCCGAGAACATCCGCGTCATCTCCGTGGTGGGGCGACTGCTCGAGCACTCCCGCGTGTACGCCTTCTCCCGCGGCGGCGAGCAACTCGTGTACATCGCCTCCGCCGACCTGATGCCGCGCAACCTCGACCACCGCGTCGAGCTCGCCGTCCCGATCGAGGCCCCCGAACTGCGCGCGGAGGTGCTCGACGTGCTCGAACGCGCCTTCCACGACAACCAGAACGCGTGGGAGCTCGGCTCCGACGGCGCCTGGCGACGGCTGCATCCGGGGCCCGGCGATGAGCCTCGCTCGATGCAGCTGGAGCTGATCGAGATCCACGCGCGGCGCGCGGATTAGGCGACCACCCCAGAGTCGTTCTGGGGAGCGGGCTTCGCCAGTCGTTCGACCGCTTCGAGGATCGTCTTCAGACCCCCCTCGGTTTCCGTATTCAGTGCATCGAGGATCGCCTGGGCATCCTTAAAGGTGTTTTCCGAGCGGGCGTCGGAGGCGATCGACTGCACGTCCTGGCCGACCATGATGATCGACAGCAGCACCAGCTGGATGAAGGTCTGCGCGATCCATGCGACGATCAGGATGAGCCCTGGCTTGGTGAGGAACTTGGGCACGTCGCCGCTGGTGAGGACCCCCGCCTCGATGAGGATGGCCGGCAGGCTGGTGAGAGCGATCAGGCAGAAGATGTACGCCATCGCCATCGAGCCCACGGCATGCGTGATGATCACCGCGAGCTTGGCGTTGAAGCCCTCCACCTCGCTCATCGCATGCCTGATTTCAGCGGGGTTGAGGCGCACCGCCTTGGCGAGGTGGTGCCTTGTTTTAACAGCGTGGGGCGGGTTTGCTGCGAGCGGCTCCGCGGTCGCGGTGCCGGATGTGGCGGGTTGCGGGGTCATCGGCGTTCCCTTCGGCAGTGGTGTTGAGCGTATGGTTCAGGGTCCAGGCTGAGAAGATAGTCTGGGTGATCGTGAGGACATCGGGCTGTCGCACCACGCGGCCGCCGCGAGGAGGGGATCCATGGATTTGACTTTCAGCGAGCAGGAGCGTGCGTTCCGCGATGAGCTACGCGCCTGGTTTGCCGCGAACGACCCGGGGGCCGCGCCGGAGGACGACGAAGATCGCCACTACGCCTACCGGCGTGACTTCCAGCGCCGGCTCGCCGAGGGCGGCTGGGCTGCCGTGCACTGGCCGCGCGAGTACGGCGGGCGCGGGGCGACGCTGACCGAATCGGCGATCTTCTTCGAGGAGCTCGGCCGCTCCGGCGCGCCGCTGCCCGCCAACGTGCTCGGCCTGCTGCTCGCCGGCCCGACGATCATGACGTGGGGGACCGAGCAGCAGCAGGAGCGCTACCTCACGCCGATCCTCACCGCGGATGAGATCTGGTGCCAGGGCTTCTCCGAGCCCGACGCCGGCTCGGATCTCGCCAGCCTGAAAACCCGCGCCGTGCAGGATGGCGATGAGTGGGTGCTCACCGGCCAGAAGGTGTGGACCAGCGCCGCGCAGTACTCAAAGTGGTGCATGCTCGTCGCGCGCTCGGACCCCGAGGCGCCCAAGCACAAGGGGCTCACCTACTTTCTGATGGACATGGAGCAGGAGGGCGTGCAGATCCGTCCGCTGCGCCAAATCACCGGCGAGCCCGAGTTCAACGAGCTGTTCCTCGACGGCGCCCGCGTCCCGAGCGAGAATGTGCTCGGGGGCACCGGCAACGGCTGGAAGGTCGCGCTCACGACGCTGATGAACGAGCGTGCCGGCCTGGGGTTCTTCCTGCAGGTCCGCATGCGCCAGCTGCTCGACCACCTGATTGATGCGGCTGCTCGCAAAGGACTGCTCGATGACCCGGTCGTCGCCGACCGCCTCGGCGAGCTGCATCTGCGCACCGAGCTCGTGCGACTCAACGCCTACCGGGGGCTGACCGCGATCGAGAAGTACGGCCAGCCCGGCCCGGAGGGGTCGCTGACCAAGTGGATGTGGTCGGACACCAACCAGCGACTCACACAGCTCGCCGCCGAGCTGCTCGGCCCGAGCGCGCTAAGGGCGGGCGATCCGTGGGCGTATGAGCTGCTCCGCGCCCGCGGCAACTCGATCGAGGGGGGCACCACCGAGGTGCTCAAGAACATCGTCGCCGAGCGCGTGCTCGGACTTCCCAAGTCGCGGTAGGGAACGACTATGGATTTCGACCTCAGCTCCAACCAGCGCGAGATCAAGAACGTCGCGCGCGAGCTGCTCGCCGCGCGCTCGCCGTTCGCCAAGGTCCGTGAGGCGGCCGAGGCCGCTGCGTACGACGCGACGCTGTGGAGCGAGCTGGTGGAGCTCGGCTGGCCGGGGATCGCGGTCGCCGAGCAGCACGGCGGCCAGGGCCTCGGCGCGGTCGAGCTGGCGGTGCTGGCCGAGGAGCTCGGGTACGCGTGCGCGGCCACGCCCTTTCTCTCCACGGCCACGGCCGCCGCAGTCATCCAGGCCACCGGCAGCGAGGAGCAGCAAGCCCGCTGGCTGCCGGGGCTCGCCTCGGGGGAGCTGAGCGCCGGGATCGGCACGCGCGAGCTGGCCGCCGACGCCACCGGCGCCGCGGTGGTGCTCGTGATCGACGGTGAGGGCGCTGAGCTGGTCGCCTCGCCCGAAACCGGCGAGTTCGTCTCGATCGACCCCACCCGGCGATTCGCGACGGTCACGGGGAAGGGCGAGCCCCTCGGCCCCGACGCCGCCGATCGGATCCGCGCCGCGATCGCGGCCGAGGTCGTGGGCGTCTGCCAGCGTGCGCTGGACATGACGCTCGCGTACGTCAAGGAGCGCAAGCAGTTCGGTGTCGCCGTCGGCTCCTTTCAGGCCGTCGCGCACCGCTGCGCGGAGATGCTGCTTCACACCGAGAGCGCGCGCTCGAGCGCCTACTACGCGGCGTGGGCCGCCGACGCCGACCCACAACTGCTACCCGAGGCAGCGGCGCTCGCGAGCGCCGCTGCAGCCGAAGGCGGCCCGTCGGTCACCGCCGGCGCGATCCAGATGCACGGCGGGATCGGCTTCACGTGGGAGGCCGACGTGCACTGGCTGTTCAAGCGCGCGCAACTCGACGCGGCGCTGCTGGGCGGCGCCAAGCGCCATCGGGCGGCGCTGGCTCGGTTGGCTCACGCGAAGGTCCGGCAGTTGACGTAGCCGAAGTTCACTCGGCCCATCATCGCCGGGAGATGTCTTGTGCCGCGCGGCGGATCGAGAGCGCGAGCAGCCCGAGGACCGCGAGCGGCATCACCCACCAGGCGGAGATGCCTGCGGCAGCGAGGATCGCGGTCAACCCGAGCGCCACGGCGACCCCGATCGCGGTGCGCCAGTCATCGCCCACGACGAACGCCCACACAGCGAGTGCAAACACCTGGATTCGTTTCATGCGCTCACGGTCGGGTTCTCAACGGGTTTCGGTGTGGCCGTCTGGACCTGCGCGAGAGACGCTGGGTGGGCGATACGGCTCAGGGCCCTGGCCATCGCGACCGTGGCAATCAGCACACCCGGGACGATCGCCAGCAGCGCCGCGTCGCCGCCCGGCCAGCTCGCGCCGGCGCCCTCAGCACCCCAGAACATCCCGAAGGAGGTGAGCATCACGCCCACCGCGAGCTTCATCGTGTTCTCCGGCACCCTCGCCAGCGGGGCTCGCGCGGCGACGCCCGCCGCGAGAACGAGGAGCACAGCGAGCCCGGCGGCAGCCGCGGCGAGGGGAACACGGTGCTGGTTGGCGCCGAAGGTGAGCACGATGAACGCCACCTCCAAACCCTCCAACAGCACCCCCTTGAAGGCGATCGTGAAGGCGTAGCCGTCGAGACCCGCTCGCCGGCCCCCGGCCGCGCGTGCGGCCTGCGTCTGGAGCTCGTAGATCTGCAGCTCGTCATGCTTGGCCTTCACACCCGCGGCTCGCAGAATCCCCTTTCGCAGCCACTGCAGACCGAAGATCAACAGCAGGCCACCCACGATCACCCTCAGCACGCCGATCGGCAGTGAGGTGAGCGCTGGGCCGAGCGCGGCCACGATCACGGCGAGCGCGAGCGTCGCGGCGCCGACGCCGCTCATCGCGGATGACCAGCTGCGCGTGGTGCCGACGGCGAGCACGATCGTCAGCGCCTCGACCGCCTCAACCGTGCAGGCGAGGAACACCGACAGGGCAAGCCCGAGATCCGCGCCGCTCATGCGTCTGATCGTCGTTGTGGAAGGTTCATCGTCTATTTATGCGCTACCGAGCGCCATTGCCCGAAGCCACGTTTACCACAGTGCTTCTTCCCGGCAATTACGATCGGGGGGGTGGGCACCACAGCTACAGCCTCATTGTGCCCACAACCTGGTGGACCGCCGCGAGCAGGCGTGTCGCTGCGGACCATCGCGCGAGAGTGGGGCCGCATCGGGTGCATCGGCTTCGGTGGGCCACCCGCGCACGTCACACTGTTCCGCGAGCTGTGCGTGACACGCCGGGCGTGGCTGACCGAGGATCAGTTCGAGCGAGCGATCGCGGCGACCAACCTGCTGCCCGGACCGGCCTCGACGCAGCTGGCGATCTACTGCGCATGGCGGCTGCGCGGCACCAAGGGCGCGCTCATCGGCGGGCTCGGCTTCATCCTCCCCGGCCTGGCGGCGATTCTCGCGCTCTCCGTGCTGTTCCTCGCGGGATCGCCGCCCGCGTGGGTTCGCGGCGCCGGGATGGGGGCCGGGGCGGTCGTTGCCGCCGTGGCGATCAGGGCCGGGCTGGGCGTAGCCGTGCCGATCTGGCGACGCACCGCGAAGCAGCAGCGGCCCCGCATCCTCCTTTACGCGCTCGCCGGAGCGCTCGCGGCGGCCACGACCGGCCCATGGCTCGTGCTCGTCCTGCTGGCGTGCGGTGCGATCGAGCTCGCATGGCAGCGCCGGCTGGCGAGCGGCACCGTCGGCGTGCACGTGTGGCCGCTGCTCGCCGCGGTCACGGAGCCGGGCGGGACGGGCGCACTGATATGGACGGCGCTGAAGGTCGGCGCACTCGCGTTCGGCGGCGGGTTTGTGATCGTCCCGCTAATGCAGTCCGACGCCGTCGGCACCTACCACTGGATGACCCAAAGCCAGTTCCTGAACGCCGTGGCGCTCGGGCAGGTCACCCCAGGACCGGTGACGCAGACGGTCGCGGCCGTCGGCTACTCCGCCGGAGGGATTCCCGCCGGGCTCCTGGCCGCGCTCGTCGCCTTCGCCCCATCGTTCTCGTTCATCCTGTTCGGCGCCGCCCGCTTCGAGCGGCTGCTGCTCGATGAACGCGTCAGCGCGTTCCTCGCCGGCGCAGCCCCCGCGGCAGCCGGGGCGATCATCGGCTCGGCCGTCCCGCTGGCCGGGGCGCTGAGCCAGACCTGGCAGTACGCGCTGCTCGCCTCTGCGGCCGTCGTGCTGCTCGCGCTGCGCGGCAGCATCGTGCTGACCCTGCTCGCCGCCGGGGCGGTGGGCTCCGCGGCGGGGCTGCTCGGCGCGCCGCTCTCGCTATAGATCGCGCTCGCGAGCGGACCAGCAGTGCTCGCCATCGCAATTGGTAGGGGGAGAGCGTCCGCGCAGGTGGTTGGGGTCACACAGCCGCTTCGCGGGGCATCCATGCCCCGCAACGGACCCACGTCGACGATGCCCCCGCCAGCGCCTCCAGCGTCGCTTTGAGGTCGTCGACCGATTGGTAGCCCAACCCCAGCATGTGGTCGTGGCGATGGCGCACGATTCCCTGCTCGTCGATCACGATCGCCGCGCGCTTGGTACCCAAGCGCGGCGTGAAGGCGCTGTAGGCCTTCGCCACCGACTTGTCCACGTCCGCGAGCAGCGCCACCGTGAGGCCATGCTTCTCGATTAAACCCTTGTGGGAGTCGAGATCCCGCGATGAGATCCCCACTACCGTGGCGTCCAGCGCCGCGCAGTCGTCCGCGCGGTCGCGGCGGCTCCGGCGGTCTAGCTAGGGTGCGGTGCTTTGGGACTGACGCAGGTAGCGAGGGCTACGCGGGCACTGCGAGGCCAGAGCCAACTGGGGCAAGAGCAACGACGCGCTCAGGCGCAACGGCAACTCGGTCATGCCCCTCGATCGACACGCCCAGATGCACGGTTATCTTCCGACTCCCCTCGTCCACGTCCTGCACGGTCCCAACGGCCGAAACCCCGCTGCCAAGAGCGACGTCGCCGGCCTTTAGGCCTGAAAGGTCAACCTGAACCTGCTGACCAATTTGTACGGGGATCCGAGTCATGATGTTCTCTCCGTGACCTGAGGAGCATACTACCAGGCGTGATCGGCACGAAACTCGCCCCAGCCCATCGGTTTTGACGGACTGAGGACGAAATGAGCGTCGGCCCAAAATGAGCCCTGATCAGGCAAGCTCCGGAGGTACCGAGGAGCCGCAAGAGGGCGGCGGGTCATCCGGAGCCGGCGCCGGACAGCCGATTGAAGTCGCGGCCGAGCCGGCACCCCAGCCGACACTACGGAGCGACGTGTCGCTTAAGGGTGTGCTCTACCAAAACACAAAGCAGACCCTGATCCTCGTCACGCAGGACAAGCTCGAGCTGGCGTTTCAAAAAGATGCTCCCCGCTACGCGCGCCGGTTGGGCTGGGCCACACCTCTAGGCCTCCTGCTCGCCTTTCTCGCGGTTCTGGTTTCGGCGAACTTCGAGCATGAGGTGCTGTCGGCGAAAGCCTGGGAAGTGATCTTCATCGTTGGCGCGATCATGTTCTTTGTGTGGCTCGTAGTCGAAGCCGTCCGGGGGCTCAACACGCCGAGGAGATCGGACGTCACCCGCAGCTTCGTCGAGAAGGTCAGAGGCGACGGTGCCGCTAGTCCGATCGATTTCGTGTGATCTTCATCCTGCGAAGGCACGCGCCACGGCACCGTCCTCGTCTGCCAGCAGCGGCACCGTCAGATTGTTCTTCTCAGTGAAGCTTTGGTGCGACGCCACATCCTGCGCCGAAATGCCGACGACCGTGGCGCCGAGCGCCGCGAACTCGTGCGGGTGATCCGATACGAGCAGAATTGTGCTTTACAAACCGGCGTGTTGTCGCCGTGAGCAACCACGTCGAACCGCCCGCTTGTCGTCCTGAGCGCAAGCGAGCGGCGCGTCATGTGCATTCGATGAGCGTGTGGTCCCCTCAATATCATCAGCACGTCCAGATCGCTCACGTCGCGAACAGGCAGATCGGCCTTACGTCAAGGTGACCCAGAAGAGGCCGCGGTCGAAATACACGCCCTGGTTGAAGAATTCTCCCCTCCACAGCACAGCATTGCCAAGGTAAGTTGTGGCCGGTACGCTGCTGGGCAACGTGTAGTTGAACGACTGCGTGCTGGTCGCAGTAGGTCGGCTGATCCCGTCAGGCCTCGTCGATCGATCCTCTTATCACATTAGGCCCATTAGCACAAGTTGGTTCAACGGTATTCGGGCGTAGTTCGGCCATGCTGCGGCCGGCGCCCGGTGAGGACTATGGCCGCTCCGGCGGGCGAGCCGTCGAGCTGACCGCAGCCAGCGGGGCCCTCAGCCGTCGTCGGAGGGCGGGGCAGCCGTTTGGGGGGGCGCCGTTTCGGCCGATGCCACCTCGCCGACTGTGCTGAGGGTTTCCTCAACGGCGGCTTTGATCTCTTTGTCGGGAGGACGCGCAGGCGCGCCCCAATAGTCCTCCGCCAGTTTGCCCACAGCGCCGTGGGCGACCAGTTTGATCAGCTCCGGGTCAGCGTTTGGGAGCAGGGCTTCGGCTTCCACGATCGCTTTGTGACGCGTTTCCGGGGCAACTTCAACCTGTGTCCCACCGATGCCGAGTTTCAAGCGCTGGCCGGACGCCGCGCCGAACAGCAGCGCAAGCGCTAGGCCCACCAACAATAGGATCAGCGAGTCGCTTGCGAGCACGCCGTGACCGGGTATGGTTGTGACCCGCGTTGCAGTCGGCTTCGTCCGCACTTCGGTCGAGGTGCGCTTGGTGGTGGTTTTCACGCTCGCCGATGGCTGCATGCTCGTGGCCGACTTACCTAAAGCCGGTTGCGACGCGGGCGCGGTGCTCGTGACCGCTTCGGTGGTCGTCGGTTCGATCACAGTGGTGACCGCTGTGCTCACCGGTTCTGTCGTGGTCTTGCTTTCCCCGGCCGTGTCTCCAAGGCCCAGCAGCAACGCCACCACAACGCCCAACAGCAGGCTTGCGCCCGCGAGCAGCCAGCGCTGGCGCTTGGACAGCCTTGCGCCCTGTTCTGGACTCTGTTCTGGGTTCGGTATCGGCGGCAAGATAGCTGTTAGGTGGTTTGACCAGCGTTCGCAAGCCCCATCAGCCGGCCACCCGCCTGGTTAGAGCCGCCAGATTAATTCGGCCGACCGGGAGTTTAGCTGCCACCTGCTGCCTCGCAACGCGCGCGCAGCCCCCACCAGCCCCCGGTGGATCAGACGTTAGGCGGCCGGGGTGGGCAGCGAGTCGAGCGCCGCTTTCAGCTCGTCCACCGACTGGTAGCCGAGCCCGAGTAGATGGTCGTGGCGATGGCGCACGATCCCTTGCTCGTCGATGACGATCACCGCCCGCTTGGTGCCGAGCCGTCCCCCCCACGCGCCGTACTGCTTTGCGACGGCCCCGCCGACATCGGCCAGCAACGGCACCGTGAGCGAGTTCTTCGCGACGAAATCCTCGTGCGATGCGACGTCCTGAGCCGAGATCCCGACGACCGTCGCGCCGAGCGCGTTGAAGTCCTCGGTCCGGTCACGGTAGGAGCAGAACTGTTTGGTACAGACCATCGTGCGATCCCCGGGATAGAAGAGCAGCACGATGCGCTCGCCGCGATGCTCGGAGAGCTTGAATGGGCCGTCGGTGCCCGGCAGCTCGAAGTCCGGCGCCTCTTCTCCCACCTGTGGTGTCTTCGCCATTGGGAGCAGCATACAGGCGACGCAGCGTCGGCGACCCGGCGCTGCGGGCCGCCGACGCTCACAGTGGCGCCGAGGTTGAGGGGGCCTCGGGCCGGCGTGAGATCCGGGAGGCAGCCGGCGGGAGAGAGAGGTCGTGTACCGGCTGCACGGAACGCACGTCGCTCCTGTCCCCTACTGGGACAGCTTGGATGGTTGCACTGACGCGGGCGCCGGTTGTGACCGTGTAGTGATCGTGGACAGGTTGCGGGGGGATCCCGCAGCAATCGGGGTACTGGTAGTTGGCCGCCGTGCGGGGAGCACCGAGGGGTCATCGGGATCTGCCGTGCGCCGACCTTGATAGAACATCATCGGATGTTCGCCCGCCTCGCGGCCCCGCGCCGCCTGCGACGCCTCGCCACGCTAGCGCTCGTGCTTGCACTCACTGCGCTGGCGATCGCGGCCTGCGGGGGAGGCGCCGCACCGGCCTCAGCGCCCTCCGCCAGCGCCAGTTCATTCGCAGCGTCGTCCTCCTCCACGCAACCGCCGGCCGCCGGCAATGGCACCACAGACAATGGAACGACCGCGCGCGCCGCGGCGGCGTTACAGAGCTGGCCGGAGTTCGGGCTCGACCCGCAGCGCAGTGATGCCACCAACGCGAGCACCGGCATCAGCGCCGCCAACGTCGGGCACCTACGCCGCCTGCGGATCGCACTGCCGGGGACCGTGGACTCCTCGCCGATCTACCTGCACGGGGTGCGCGTCGCCGGCGCCGTGCGCGACGTGGTGATCGTCACAACCACGTACGGCAAGACGCTCGCGATCGACGCCTCCGATGGGCACATCCTGTGGACCTTCACTCCACCCGGCTACTCCAGCTGGGCCGGGAGCGCACAGATCACGGTCGCGAGCCCGCTGGCCGATCCCGATCGATCGTGGGTGTACGCGCCTTCCCCGAATGGGTTGATCCACAAGCTCTCGCTCGCCGACGGCAGCGAGGACCGCGGCGGGGGCTGGCCGGTGAGCGTCACTCGCGACCCCGCCCACGAGAAGCTCGCCGCCGCGCTGAACATCGACGGCCCCTACATCCTCGCCGCGACCGGCGGCTACATCGGCGACATCCCCCCCTACCAAGGGCACGTGGCGGTGATCGAGCGCTCCAGCGGCAGGGTTGTGAGCGTGTTCAACACGCTGTGCGCCAACCGCCGCGCGCTGCAGGTTCCAAGCACCTGCTCCGCCAGCGACTCCGCGATCCTCTCGCGCGGTGGGCCGGTGGTCGAGCCCGGCGGGAGACGGATCCTCATCGACACCGGCAACGCCCCCTGGAACGGGACCACCGACTTCGGCGACTCGCTGCTGGAGCTCACCATCCCCAACCTGCAACTGCGCCAAACCTTCACGCCCCGCGACCAGGAACACCTCAACACCAGCGACCTCGACCTCGGATCGAGCGCCCCCGCGCTACTGGGCGGGGACCGCGTGATGGTGGCCGGGAAGGACGGGATCATGCGCGTGCTCGCCCTCTCGCGCCTCGACGGACGGGCGCCGTCGGGACGGCACACCACGCTCGGCGGCGAAGTCCAGCAGCTGCCGACACCGGGGGGCGGAGAACTCTTCACCGCACCCGCGGTGTGGCACCACGACGGGCACACCACCGTGTTCGTGGCCGACTTCGACGCAACCGGGGCCTATGCGCTGCACGGCGGTCGGCTACAACAGATGTGGCTCAACCACAATGCCGGCACCAGCCCGATCGTCGCCGGTGGCCTGCTTTACGTGTACGAACCCAACGGCGGCGGGATTGAGGTCTACAACCCGACCTCCCCCAACCCGATCGCCAAGCTGCCCGGCACATCCGGGCACTGGAACAGCCCGATCGTCGTCGCGGGGCACGTGGTCGAGCCCGAGGGCAACGCCAACGAACATCAGCTCAGCGGCACACTGGATCTCTTCTCGGTGAGATAGCGCCGCCGCAGGGGTAGCCTGAAGGGATGGAGGAATCCCTCAGCGGACAGCTACTGCTCGCCGCGCCCTCGCTGCAGGACCCCAACTTCCGGCGCAGCGTGGTGCTGGTGGGCGCTCACAGCGAAGCGGGAGCGATGGGCATCGTGCTCAACCGCCCCTCGACGGTGACCGTCGGTGAGGCGGTCCCGCAACTCGAGCAGGCCGCCGGAGAGCTCGAGCCGGTGTATGTGGGAGGGCCCGTGCAGCCCAACGCGATCGTGTTCCTCGCAGAGTTCCTCGACCCCTCGCCCGCGGGGCTGTTGGTGCTCGGGCGTATCGGCTTCCCCGCGCCGGAGGCCGACATGGACGAGCTCTCCGACGCGATCGCGCGCCGACGGGTGTTCGCCGGCTATGCCGGCTGGGGTGAGGGACAGCTCGACGAGGAGCTCGACAACGGCGATTGGATCGCGCACCCCGCGGAGCCCGACGACGTGTTCACCGAGGACCCCGAGGAGCTGTGGGCGAGGGTGCTCGCTCGCAAGGGCGGCGCCTACGCGCTGATCGCGCGGATGCCGCTGGACCCGCGGATGAACTGAGGTTGGGGACGGTCAGGTCCATCCCGAGCGTGTGCAGGAGCCTGAGCACGGTGTCGAGCTTGCTAGCTCTCTTACCTTGCTCGATCACGATGATGTGTGTGCGGTGGACGCCGGCCAAGTCTGCCAGCGCTTCCTGAGACAGCCCCAATTCGTTGCGCCGATCGCGCACCAAAGGCCCAAGTTCGTCCGCGCTTCGCAAAACCATGTCGTCGATTGACGACAGTGGCGCGCTCCTCGGACAGGATGTCGCCAAACGACGACATCGGGCCGGCTGGGAGAAAAATGTCGCCAAACGACGACATCGGCCCTACTCGGGCCCGAATGTCGCCGATCCATGACATCTACTGGCCGGGCAGGGTCGATAGAGACGCCGCCCCCCACCGGCGGGACCTTCTACTCTCTACGGAAGCTCGCCCGCGCAGGGGTTCACCCGCCCCCCGCCTGTTTTCCCGTCCCACCGCTACCCCACCCCGAGGTCGCCGATGCTCAAGCTCGCTCGCTGGTCAACAACCCACCGCCGCCTCGTCGTGATCGGCTGGATCATGATGATCATCGCCGTGGGCGCCCTCGCGTCATCGGCGGGGACGGAATACTCCAACAACTTCACGCTGCCCAACTCCGACGCCCAGCGCGCCTCGGACCTGCTCGAAAAGAGCTTTCCGAAGCAGGCGGGGGACCGCGACCAGATCGTCTTCCGCGTCGCAGACGGCGCCGTGAACGACCCCGCGGTGCGCGCACACATGGAAGCGATGTTCGCCGAAGTCGCCAAGCTCCCGCACGTCTCGACGGTGATCAGCCCCTACGCGGGACCGTCGGCGGGCAAGGCGATCTCCGCCAACCACCAGATCGCGTTCGCGACGGTCGTGTTCGACGAGAAAGCCAACCTGCTGCCGGTGAGCGCCGCCGAACGCGTGGTAAAAGTAGCTCAGGCCGCGCGGCAACCGGGGCTTGAGGTAGAGCTGGGCGGGCAGGCGATCGAGGCCACCCAGCAGGCCGGCTTCGGCCTCTCGACCGCCGTCGGGCTGATGGCCGCGATCGTGGTGCTGCTGATCACCTTCGGCTCGCTGCTGGCGATGGGGCTACCGATCGTAACCGCGCTGTTCGGCCTCGGCACCGGCCTCAGCGTGATCGCGCTGTTCACGCACGTCGTGGACACCCCCAACTTCTCCTCGGAGCTCGCGGCGATGATCGGACTCGGCGTGGGGATCGACTACTCGTTGTTCATCCTCACTCGCTATCGCGAGGCCTACGCCGGCCCCGGCCCCACCCACGGGCGAGTCAAAGAGTCGGTTGTGCAGGCGATGGACACCGCCGGGCGCGCCGTGCTGTTCGCCGGCACGACCGTCGTGATCGCGCTGCTGGGGATGATGCTGCTTGGCGTCAACTTCCTCTACGGCGTGGCGATCTCGGCGTCGATCGGGGTGCTGCTGGTGATGTTCGGCGCGCTCACGCTGCTGCCCGCGCTGCTCACGTTCGCGGGCGCCCGCCTGACAAAGCCAAGCCGGAGGATGCGCCGGCGCGCGCGCAAGGAAGCCGAAAGCGACGTGCCGTCCGCACCGCGCGCAGGAAGGTGGCAGCGGTGGAGCGACTTCGTGGGGCGCCACCCCCATCGGGTGGCAATCCCCTCCGCGCTGATCATGCTCGTGATCGCCGCTCCCGCGGTCGCGCTGCGGCTCGGCTCAAGCGACGCCAGCAACGATCCCACGAACACCACCACCTACAACGCCTACCGCCTGCTCGCGGAGGGCTTCGGCGAAGGCTTCAACGGACCGCTGCAGGTCGTTGTGAAACTGCCCCACCGCGATGACGCAAGCGCCCTGCACGAACTGCAGGGCGCGCTTGCCTCGGCGCACGGCGTCGTCTCGGTCACCCCGCCGCGCCTGAACCCGACGGGCGAAGTGGCAACGTTCTCGGTGTATCCAAGCTCCTCGCCCCAGGCGTACGCCACCACCGTGCTCGTCAGGGATCTGCGCGAACACGTGATCCCGCCGGTGGCGGCCCGCACCGGTGTGGTCGCCTACGTGGGCGGGGTGACGGCCGGTGGCGTCGACTTCGCGACCGTGCTCGCGCACAAGCTGCCGCTGTTCATCGGCGTGGTGGTGCTGCTATCGGCGCTGCTGCTGATGGTGGTGTTCCGCTCGCTCGTGATCCCGCTGCAGGCGGCCGTGATGAACCTGCTCAGCATTGGCGCTTCGTTGGGCGTGATCGTCGTCATCTTCCAGTGGGGCTGGTTCCCAGGGCTGCTGGGGGTCAGCCCGGGCCCGATCGAGTCGTTCATCCCGGTGATGTTGTTTGCGATCGTGTTCGGGTTGTCGATGGACTACGAGGTGTTTCTCGTGTCGCGCATCCACGAGCAGTGGACCCACACCCGCGACAGCCGCCGCGCGGTCGGCGAGGGCCTCGCGCTGACCGGCCGCGTGATCACCGCCGCGGCGGCGATCATGGTGTGCGTGTTCCTCTCCTTCGTGCTGGGGGAAGACCGCGTGATCAAGGAGTTCGGCCTCAGCCTCGCCAGCGCCGTGTTCCTCGACGCGTTGATCGTCCGCTGCATGCTGCTGCCCGCCCTGTTGCACATCGTCGGCCCGCGCGCGTGGCGCTTCCCCGCGTCGCTGGACAAGCGACTACCGCGCCTGAACATCGAGGGCACCTCGGTGCGCGCGCTGCCCGCCGAGGAGCAGGAGCTCGCGCTGAACGGCTCCGCACGCAGACGCGAGAAGGTCGGCTAGGAGGAGCAGTCGCGGCAGGCGCCGTGCAGCACGATCTCGTGCTCGGAGACGGCCAGCGGCACGCGCTCGCTGAGCGCGTCGATCGCGCGCTCCAAAGCGTCATCCGCGAACGGCATCACCACGCCGCAGGTGTCGCACACGAGATGGTGGTGGTGGGCGCCCTCGGCGTCGTGCGAGCGCTCGTAGCGCACCACCCCCTGCCCGGTTTCCACACGCGCCACCACGCCGGCGCCGGCGAGCTCGTCGAGGATCCGGTAGATGCTCGCGCGACTCACCGGCCGGTCCGAGCGCGCGCGCAGCTCGTGTTCGATCTCGGTGGCGGTGAGCGCGCAGCGCTGCTCGCCGAGCAGCAGCAGCAGCGCGCGGCGCGCGGCGCCATTGCGACGGCCCGCCGCCGCCAGCGCCGCTTCGGCGCGGCTGGCCCACGCGTTGGCGGGATCCTCGGCGGAGGGCTCCCCCTGCGGGCGGGGCGGAGTTTCGGTGGGAGCCGTCACCCCTCGATGGTATCCACCGCCACCGGCCGCGCGCCGCGCGCAACGTGCACGCGCGTCCCATCCCACAGCGAAACCCCGCAATAACAGACGATCGCCACCAGGATCACGGCGCTGCCGGGAGGCACCGTCCCGATCAGATCGGCGAGCGCGAGGCCCACCCACATCGCCAGCAGCGCGATTAGCGCCGAGAGCGCCAGCCCCCGGTAGGGGTTGGCGGTGAGCCGCAGCGCGGTGCCCGCCGGGGCAGCCAGCAGGCCCAGCAGCAGCAGCGCCCCCACCGCTTGCGTCGCCTCCGCCGCATCGAGGCCGAGCAACGCCAGAAAGGCGAGACCAAGCGCCCTCACCGGTACACCCCGGGCGAGCGCCAGCGGTGCGTCGATCGAGGCGAGCAACAGCGGGCGTGCGATCGCCAGCAGCGCGGCCACGAGCGCCACACCGATCAACGCCGCCAGCTGTGCCTCGCCGCCGGTGAGGGAGAAGATCGAGCCGAACAGCGTGCGCGCGGCGATCGTCCCGTTGGCGCCGGAGGCACCGGCGTTGAAGATCTCGAGGAACAGCACCCCGAGGCCTAGCACCCACACGAACACCATCCCGATCGTCACGTCGTCGGCCTGCGTGCCCGACCCACGCGCGCCGCCGACGATCCCCAGCGCGAGCGCCACCGCCACCGTGGCGGCGAACAGCCCCACCCGCAGGTCGAGGCCCGCGGCGGCCGCCGCGAGCGCCCCCGTGAAGGCCACGTGGGAGAGCGCGTCGCCGGCGAACACCTGCACGCGCAGCACCACGAAGTAGCCGATCAAGCCGCTCGCCACGGCGATGCAGGAGCCCGCCAGCAGCGCGTTGCCGAAGAACCCCATCACAGACTCCGCGCCAGGCGCGCCGCCGCGAACAGCGCCAGCGCGATGGTGGTGACGAAGAACCCGGCGGGGTCGTTGGTGAAGTAGGAGAGGCCCAGGCCGACCCAGGCGATCGTGAGCCCCAGCAGCACGCTCAGCGCCAGGCCGAAACCGATGCGCGGGGTCAGCTCGCGCGCGATCGCCGCGGGGGCGAGCAGCAGCGCGAAGACGAGCAGCACGCCGGTGATCTGCGCCGTGGCGGCGACCGCCAGCCCGAGCACGAACAGGAACGCCGCCGAGAGCAGGCCCACCGGCACGCCACCGGCGGCGGCGAGCGGGCGATCGACCGAGGCGAAGAAGAGCGGGCGCCCGACGAGCGCGAGGAAAGCGATCGCGCACACCCCGACGATCGCCAGCGTCAGCACCTCGCCCCGGGTGACGCCGAGGATCGAGCCGAACAAGAGCGTCTCCAAGCTCTCGAGCACGCCGCCGTAGAGGCTCAGCAGCAGGTACCCGACCGCGAGCGCGCCGGCGCCGACCATCCCCACGACGGCCGACTGCCGGCTGAGGCTGCGCGGGCGCCCCCGGCGCGAGGAGCCCGCGATCACGAGCGCCCCGACGCCGCAGAAGGCGAAGTAGCCCCACGCCAGCGGCAGACCTGCGAGCGCCGCGGCCGCCGCCCCCGGGAAGGACATCATCGAGAGCGTGTGCCCCGCGAAGGTCTCGGCGCGCACCACCATGAACCAGCCCACGACCGCCGCCGTGACCGCGACGATGCCCGCGGCCTGCAGCGCGTTGACCATGAACTGATAGGCCACCAGCTGGTGGACGTCGGAGACGAGGTTGAACGTGAGATGGGGGTTCATTAAGGATCATCCGCGCGGGTGAATTGCTGCCCATGCGCCCGGGCGCTGGGCCTCCATGCCCAGCGGCGGCGCCTGCAGCACCCACAGGCACGCAGAGCAAGCTGGTCGACGCAGGGAGCGTGGCGTACCGAAGCCGGGGGACACTCGCTTCGCTCGCATCCCCGTTTCGGCCAGCACGCGAGCGACCGAGGACGCAGATCCAGCGCAACTATGCGTGCCTGTGGGCTCATCGCAAGACGTGGCGGGGGCCGTGGAGGTGGGGTGCTTCGGGCTGGCCAACGACCACGAGGCGACCGTCGGTGGTGCGCAGCACCTCGATCGGGGCGCCGTACAGGCGGCTGAGCGTGTCGCTGGTGACGACCTCCTGCACCGGACCCATCGCGGCGTGCCCGCCCGCCAGGTAGAGCACGCGATCGACGTAGGGCAGCAATGGGTTGACGTCGTGCGCCACCAGCAGCACCGTCACCCCGGCGGAGCGGCAGATGCTCTGCACGAGCGCCGCCACCGCCGCCTGATTGGGCAGGTCGAGGCCGTCGAGCGGCTCGTCGAGAATCAGCATGCGTGGGTCGTGCACGAGCGCCTGGGCGATCAGCAGCCGCTGCTGCTCGCCGCCCGAGCACTCTCCGATCGGCCGCCCCGCGTAGGCGCCGGCGCCGACGCGTTCGATCGCCTCGTGCACGCGCTCACGGGCCTCGCGGGAGCGTGCTCCGAAGCGCCCCGCCACCGGCAGCGGCAGGCCCCAGCGGTGACCGTCCAGGCCAAGTCGCACCATGTCCACGCCCCGCACCCGCGTGCCGGCGTCGAACACCCGCCGCTGCGGCAGATAGCCGATCCGCTCGTTGTAGGCACCGGGGCGGCCGCCGAGCACCTGCGCGCGGCCGCGGTCGAGGCGCAGCAGGCCGAGCAGAACATTGAGCAGCGTCGACTTGCCCGCGCCGTTGGGGCCGAGGACCGCCACGAACTCGCCGTCGGGCACCAGCAGATCGACCTCGCTCCAGATCGTGCGCCCGCCGAGGCGCACGGCCGCGTCGGTCAGCTCGACAGCCGCGGTCACTGGCGCCCCGTCGCCTGGTGCAAGGCTCGCTCGAGTCCTTCCAGCTCCGCCACCTGCCACTGCTCGAAGTTGTCGCTGGCGGGCGAGAGCGTCTCGGTGACGGTCGCGATCGGGATCTGCGCGGCGTGCGCCAGTTCGTTCACGCGCTGCACGTCGGGGGTGACGTTCTGACTGTTGAACACCCATACCGCGATCTTGTGGTGTTCGGCCTGGCTGTCCACCGTGCGCTTGTCCTGCGCGGTCACTTCGCTGCCCTCCGCGATCGCCTTCGCGAAGCTGTAAGGGGTCTCGAGCTTGAGGCTGAGGTTTTCGCCGAGGCCCTGGAAGATGCTCTCGCTATAGCCGACCGGCGTGCCGGCGTAGCGTGCACGGATCTGGCGGCGCAGTTGGTTGTAGCGGGCGAGGCCCTGCGTTTCGAAGGTGCGCCGGCGCTGTTCGAAGTAGCCCTTCGCGCCCGGATCGAGGTGCTCGTAGTCGTCGGCGATCTGCTTGACGACCGCGTATACGTCGGCGGGGAAGTACCAGCGGTGGGGGTTGTCTCCATCCTGCAGCCCGAACAGCTGGCCGACGTTCAGCGTCACGCGCCCGCTCAGCGGGCTGGCGGCGAGCAGCTTCGAGGCCCATTCGTCGTAGCCGACCCCGTTGACGATCGCCAGCCGCGCGCCCGCCATTGTGCGCGCGTCTGCAGCCGTCGGCTCGTAGCTGTGGGGGTCGGTCGCGGGGTTGACGATGATGCTCCGCACCTGCACGCGGTCGCCGCCGAGCTGCGCCGCGATCGAGCCCCAGAAGTTCTCGGCGGCCACAACCTGGAGCTTGCCGCCGGCCGCGGTCTCTTCGCCCCCACCGCAGCCGGCGAGCAGGAGCGCGCCACCAACGAGGAAAACCACAAGCCATCTCATTTCCGGCACCCTACCACATAATAAGACTGAGTCTTGTTCTTATTTGGGCAGCTCCAACTCCAACAAGCCGCCGCCCCCCGCGTGCTCGACCTGCAGCGTGGTGTGCTCGACGCCGAAGCGCTCCACCAGCAGCTCGCGCAAGGCCCGCCCCGCCGCGTGGCAGTCGGCCTCGGGCGCGACCAGCACGTGCGCCGAGAGCGCGGGGAAGCCCGCGGAGAGCTCCCACACGTGCAGGTCGTGGACCTCCACGACGCCGGGGTGGGCCGCGAGCGCGTGACCAATCTCCTGCGGGTCGAGGCCCGGCGGGGCGGCCTCCAGGAAGATCCGCCCCGAGGCGCGCAGCAGGCCCACGGCCGAGCGCAACATCAGCGCGGCGATCGCCAGCGAGGCGATCGGGTCGGCGCGCTGGAAGCCCGTCAGGAGGATCACGACCCCGGCGAGCGCCGTGCCGATGAACGCGAACAGGTCGGTGAGGATGTGCTGGAAGGAGCCCTCGATGCTCATGTGCGACTCGCGGCCCGCGCCGGCCAGCGCAGCGGTCGCGGCGCCGTTGACCACGATCCCCGCCAGCGCCACCCCGACCACCGTCCACGCCGAGACCGTGGGCGGGGAGATCAGCCGTCCCACGGCCGAGTAGACGATCAGCGCGGCGAGCACCAGCAGCGTGATCCCGTTGGCCTGCGCCGCGAGCGCCTCCACGCGCAGGAACCCGTACGTCATCGCCCCCCGCGCGGGCCGCGCCGCGAGGCGCAGCGCCACCAGCGACAGCCCCAGGGCGGCCGCGTCGGTGAGCATGTGCGCCGCGTCGGAGAGCAGCGCCAGCGAGTGTGAGAGCGCCCCCGCCACGACCTCAACCGCCATGAACCCCAGGATCAGCGCCAGCGCCGCCCCGACGCGGCGCGCGGAGGCCGGCGGAGCATGCAGCGAGCCGTTTGCGTGCCCGGCGTGAAAGCCACTCACCCCGAAGCGATCGGCCTCAGCTCGGACCGGCGGGCGGAGACGCGGAGGCCGCCTCGCCGCCGGAGCCTTCCTCCTCCAGCGTGCGGCGGCGGCCGATCAGCAGTACCACCAGCACGACCACGATCACGACGATCAGCACCCCTCCCGCGATGTAGCGGAGTTTGTGGTGGGTCGTGGTCGATTTGGGCTTCGCCGTGGCGATCGCAAACGAGGAGCCGCCGGCCGTCGCCGCCACACGCAGCGGTTCGACCTCGGCCGGCGTGTAGGTGACCGTGAAGTGCTGTCCGTTGCGTGCCGAGGCGTGAGCCCTGGGCCCCGTCGGGTGCAGCACGATCGCGACGATTTCGCGCTTGTGCAACTGCGCCAGCAGTTCCGGATAGCTCTCGGACTGGAAGTGGGTCGCGAGCGCGGGGATCGCAGCGAGCCCCAGCGCGGTTGTCGCGCATATGACGACGATGGCAAAGCGTCTGATCGAGCGGGTCATGCGGGAACCCTAGCGCGCCAAGCGAGCGAACCATCCCAAGCGGCTCCTATGATCGCCAACGGCTTTTCGGCGTGGTGTAATTGGCGGCACGCGCGACTGTCCCTCGAGGTGTCGGTTCGAGTCCGACCGCCGGAGCCATGAAGTTGAGGGCAACGGCAAGGCCTGGTAACCTTGGGCGTGCGAGGGACAGTCGCAGCCCGCAGTTTGGGCGCCAGAGTCTTGCCGAGGCCCGCTAGTAGCGGGTTTCGGTCATTAAAAGCACTACACCCGCCCGGTGTCGCGCCGGTAGGCACGGTGGGCAAGCAGGGCGAGGACCACGGTCCACGCGGCTATCACGATCCACGCCTTGGCCGGCCAGGGGTGGCCGGTGAACGCGACGTGGCCGGCCTGCACCAGCCAGTAGGAGGGCAGGATCTGGCCGACGTCGTTCAGGAACCCGTGGCTGGGGATCGGGAACCAGGTCCCGCCGAGGAACGCCAGCAGCGCGACTCCGCCGCCGACCGCCGGGCCGATCGAATCGGGGGTGAGCATGTGACCGACGGCGATCCCCAACGCAGCGAAGGGGATCAGGCAGATCAGGATCAGCACCGTCATCTGCAGCCACCTCTCGGCCGGCAGCGAGACTCCGAGCGCCGCGCCGGAGACGTACAGGACGAGGATCGTCAGCAGCGCCATCATGTATGCAGTGAGGACCTTCGCTCGCAGATAGGAGCGGGTCGAGAGCGGGCTGATGCGCAGCTGCCGGTTCCAGCCGACCGCGCGCTCGGCGGCGATCCGCGCGCCGCTGGAGAGCATCCCGCTCATCGTCCCGAACGACACCATCCCGACCATGTAGTAGAGCGGCGCGAACAGCCCGGTGCCGGCGAGGTTGTGGTTGTTGCGCTGGGGGCCCGCGATCAGGAAATAGAGGACCAGCGGGAACCCCAGCGAGAGCACGAAGAAGCGGCGGTTGCGAAACGTGCGCAGCAGCTCGTAGCGCATGTAGAGGAGCCCGTTCATCGCGACGACCCCTCGCCGAATGCCGCCACCGCAGCCCCGGTGCCCGGCTCGCGGATGTCGGCATCCTCGGCGGTGAGCTGCAAAAACGCCTCCTCCAAGCCGGCGGCAGCGATCTCGATGTCGCGGGCATCGGGGAAGGTGGCGAGCAGCCCGCGGATCGCCGCGTCGGAGTCTGTGCAGCTCAGCACCACCGCTTCGCCGCGGCGATCGGCGCCGCTGACGCCGGGCAGCCCCGCGAGCGCGTCGAGACCGGCGCCCGGAAGCGTGGCACGGATCGTGCGCGTCCCCACCATCGCCCTGATCTCCGTCGGGGGCCCGTCGGCGACGATCACGCCATGCGCCATCAGCACCGCGCGGTCGGCGTAGGCGTCGGCCTCCTCCAGGTAGTGGGTGGCGAATAGGATCGTCTTGCCGCGCGCGGCGAGCTCGCGCATCGTCGTCCAGAAGGAGCGCCGGCCCTCGACGTCCATCGCCACGGTCGGCTCGTCGAGCACCAGCAGCCTGGCGTCGCTCACCAGTGCGACCGCGAAGCGCACCCGCTGGGACTGCCCGCCGGAGAGCTTCTGCGTGCGCTGGTCGGCGATCTCGCTGAGGCCCGTCAGCTCCAGCGCCTCCGCCACCTCCAGCGACGCGGGGTAGAGCGAAGCGACCATCGCCACCAGCTCCCCCACGGACAGGTCGCGGATCAGCGCGCCGGTCTGCAGCATCGCCCCAACCTGACCGGCGTCGACGGCGGCGGTGGGGGAGCCGCCGAACACCGACACCGTGCCGCCATCGGGCTCGGAGAGGCCCAGGATCATGTCGATCGTGGTCGACTTGCCGGCGCCGTTGGGCCCCAGCAGCGCCACCGTCTCACCGGCGTCGATCGACACGTCGATGCCGCGCACGGCGTGCACCTCGCCGTAGCTCTTGCGCAGGCCGGCGAGCTCGATCGCGTTCATTTGCCGCGCCTGATGCGCGCCGCCTTCATCCGCTCTGTCTTCCCCAGCTCCACCTTGCGCATTCGCACCGTGACGGGCGTCACCTCGACGCACTCGTCCTCGCGCACCCACTCCATCGCCTGGTCGAGCGTGAGCTTGCGGTGCGGGATCAGCCGCTCCAGCACATCGGAGGTGGAGGAGCGCATGTTGGTCAGATGCTTCTCCTTGACGGGGTTGACGTCGATGTCCTCCGAGCGGGCGTTTTCGCCGACGATCATCCCCTCGTACACCTCCTCGCCGGGGCCGACGAACATGGTGCCGCGCTCCTGCAGATTCATCAGCGCGAACTGCACGGTCTCGCCGCGACGGTCGGCGATCAGCGCCCCCGAGGCGCGCGTGCGCATCTCCCCCGCCCACTTCTCCCAGCGGTCGAAGACGTGGTGCATCATGCCCGTGCCGCGCGTCTCGGTGATGAACTCGGTGCGGAAGCCGATCAGACCACGGGCGGGCACGAGGTAGTCCATCCGCACCCAGCCGGTGCCGTGGTTGGTCATGTGCTCCATGCGGCCCTTGCGCAGCGCCAGCATCTGCGTGACGACGCCGACGAACTCCTCGGGCACGTCGATCGACAGGCGCTCGACCGGCTCGTGGCGCTTGCCGTCGATCGTGCGCTCCAGCACGCGCGGCTGGCCGACCGTCAGCTCGAAGCCCTCGCGGCGCATGATCTCGACCAGCACCCCCAGCTGCAACTCACCCCGGCCCTGCACCTCCCACGACTCCGAGCCGACGCCGCCGGTGTGGAGCACGCGCAGCGAGACGTTGCCGATCAGCTCAGCGTCGAGACGGTCGCGCAGCTGGCGCGCGGTGAGCTTGCTCCCCTCGCGGCCGGCCATCGGCGAGGTGTTGATGCCGAGCGTGATCGAGATCGACGGCTCGTCGACGGTGATCACCGGCAGCGGCCGGGGGTCCTCGGGGTCGGCGAGCGTCTCGCCGATCGTTACCTCGGCGATCCCCGCCACGGCGATGATCTCCCCCGGGCCAGCCTCCGCCGCCTCGACGCGCTCGAGCGCCTCGGTCACGTACAGCTCGGAGACCTGGGCGCGCTCGATCGAGCCATCGGCGCGGCACCACGCGAGCTGCTGGCCACGGCGGATGTTCCCGTTGCGCACACGACAGATCGCCAGGCGCCCTACGTAGGGAGAGGCGTCGAGGTTGGTCACCAGCGCCTGGAGCGGGTGATCAGGCTCGTAGGTCGGCGCGGGGATGTGCTCCAACAGCAGGTCCAGCAATGGCGCGAGGCTGCCCTCCCCCTCCCCCCCCCCCCCCCCCTCGCCGCCCACCACCGCGGCGCGCGTCACCGACTCGTCGTACTCGAGCGACGCAACACCCGCCTTGGCGTTGCAGTAGACGATCGGGAACTCGATCTGCGACTCGTCGGCGTCGAGGTCGAGGAACAGCTCGTACACCTCGTCGATCACCTCAGCGACGCGCGCGTCGGCGCGATCGACCTTGTTGACGACCAGGATCACCGGCAGCCGCGCCTCGAGCGTCTTGCGCAGCACGAAGCGCGTCTGCGGCAGCGGCCCCTCGGAGGCATCGACCAGCAGCAGCACCCCATCCACCATCGTCAGGCCTCGCTCCACCTCGCCCCCGAAGTCGGCGTGGCCGGGGGTGTCGACGATGTTGAGCTTCACCCCGCTGTAGTGCAGCGCGGTGTTCTTGGCAAGGATCGTGATCCCCTTCTCGCGCTCCAGGTCCATCGAGTCGAGCACGCGATCCGCGACATCCTGGCCTGCCCGAAACGCGCCCGACTGCCACAGCATGGCGTCGACGAGCGTGGTCTTGCCGTGATCGACGTGGGCGACGATCGCGACGTTGCGGATGTCATTGCGGGAAACGGGCATGGCAGCCCGGCAGGCTAGCGGGTGCTGGCGAGGTTGCGGGCCATTCGTGCCCCGAAGCGGGTGAGCGCCGAGGGCATCCGTTCCGCCGCGGCCACCACCGTCTCCAGCGCCGCGGCGAAGCGGCGGATCTCGGACTCCTCGATCACGAGCGGCGGCAGCGCCTTGATCACGTTCATGCGGTGGCCGGCCACCTGGCAGAAGATGCGGTGCTCGTGGAACAGGGGGACGGTGACGAGCTGCGAGAAGAGGCCGGGCTGCGCGCGCTCCAGCGCGTTCCAGGCGGCACGGGCGGAGCGGCCTTCCGGCGGGCCGAGCTCGATCGCCCACATCAGGCCGAGGCCACGCACGTCGCGCACGATCGCGTGACGCTCGACCAGCGGCTGGGTCAGCTCCAGCAGCAGCGCACCGATCCGCTCGGCGCGCTCCACCAGGCCCTCCTGGTCGAGCACGCGCAGCGTGGCGAGGCCCGCGGCGGCGGCCAGGTCGTTGCCGCCGAAGGTCGAGCCGTGGCGCACAGCGCGCTCCATCCCGTCGAACACGCGGTCGCAGGCCGCGCGCGAAACGAGCACGGCGCCGATCGGCACCAGTCCGCCGGAGAGCGCCTTGGCGACACAAACGATGTCGGGCTGTAGGCCCCAGTGCTCGAGTGCCAGGAAGCGCCCGGTGCGCCCGAGCCCGGTTTGCACCTCGTCGCAGATGAACAGCGCTCCCGCCACGCGGCAGCGCTCCTGGGCGCCGGGCAGGTAGCCGGCGGGCGGGAGGTTGACGCCCTTGCCCTGCACCGGCTCCACCACGAACGCGGCGACGTCGCCGCGCCCCAGCTCGCGCTCCAACGCGTCGAGATCGCCGAACGCCACCGGGTCGCAGCCGGGCAGGAGCGGCCCGAATCCTTCCCGGAAGTGGGCGTCGCCGTTGAGCGACAGCGACCCGAGCGTGAGCCCGTGGAAGGCGTGCTCGGCGTAGAGGATCCGCGGTCGGCCGGTGGCGGCACGCGCGATCTTCACGGCCGCCTCGACCGCCTCGGTGCCACTGTTGGCCGGCACCATCGCCGCCACGCTCGCCGGGGCGCGCGCGAGCAGCTGCTCGGCCAGCACCCCGCTGAGCAGCGTCACACCCAGCTGCGGCAGGTTGCCGGTGCGCGCCGCCATAACCTCCTCGACGGCGGCGATCGCCTCGGGGTGGTTGCGCCCGATCGCGAACACGCCGTACCCGCCGAACAGGTCCAGGTAGCGCTCCCCCGTGGAGTCGATCAGGTGCGCGCCCTCGCCCCCCACCCACACCTTGTCCAACCCCAGCGTGCGCAGGATCCGCCCCATCTGCGGGTTGAGGTGGCGGTCGTTCAGCTCCAGCTCCTCCCCCGTGCGCGAGGCGATGATCTCGCGCACCGTCGGGATGGGAGCGGGGGTCATGGGGTCAAGGGTAGGGCCCCCCGAGCGCGGGGCCGCGAGGCACGGAGACCGAAGCCGGGAGACATGCGCCTTCGGCGCAAATCCCCGTTTCGGCCAGCGCACAATACGCGGGGCCCTGCCACCACCCGCGTGGATCTCCAATCACGGTTCTACGCCGCGGCGTAGCGCTTGCGGACCCGACGCTCCTCGGGGACTGTGACTACGTCCCACGCGAGGCCGGTGCGCTCCAGCCCGCGGATCACGAGCGCCGAAACGTCGGGCTGGCGCCAGCTGAGGCCGTGGCTGGCGGAGGTGGGGAAGGCGTGGTGGTTGTTATGCCACGCCTCGCCGAGGGTGGGCAACGAGAGCCACAGGAGGTTGCGCGAATGATCCTCGGTGGCGTAGTCGCGGCGGCCGAAGAAGTGGCAGAGCGAGTTGATCGAGTAGGTCATGTGGTGCAGCACGAGCATCCGTACCGCGCCGCCCCACAGCAGGCCGGTGAGGCCCGCCTGCCAGGTGCCGCCGATCGCGTAGCCGAGGCCGAAGGCGGCGGCGAGGCCGCCGATCGCCCACACGAAGAAGGTGCGGTCCACGAACTCGACGACCGGGTCGGCGATCAGGTCGGGGGCGTAGCGCTCGCGCGAGCCGCGCTCGGTGTGGATGAACAGCCAGCCGAGGTGCGCGTGGGCGAGGCCGCGCAGCGCTCCGCGCAGGCCGACGCCGTGGTCGACGTGGGGGCTGTGGGGGTCGCCGTCCTTGTCGGAGAAGGCATGGTGCTTGCGGTGGTCGGCCACCCACGAGATGATCGGCCCCTCGATCGCCGCCGACCCCAGCACCGCGAGCACGCCGCGCACCGCAGGGTAGGTCTTGAACGAACGGTGGGTGAAGAGGCGGTGGAAGCCGACGGTTATCCCGAGGCCCGTAAGCAGGTAGAGGATCGCGAACACGATCAGGTCCGAGCGGTGCAGCAGCCCATCCCACATCTGCCAGGCGACGAAGCCGAGCGCGAGCATCGGGCCGATCGTGATCAGCGCGGTGAGCGCGCGATTGAGCCACTCGTATTCGACCGGTTGGACGTCGTCCGGCCCGGGGGTGGCAAACTGGACGCCGTCGCCCCCGAGAGAGGCCGGCTGAGAGTCGCTTGGCCCGGGCAGATCCTCGTCCAGAGCGCCGGGAAGTTGAGTATCGATCATGTCGGTCCTACCGGCAAGCTAGCAAGCATCGCATTACTCTGTCGCAGCAATGATGGCGCACACGCCAGACAGACAATCGACCACCACCCACGATGCCGTTCGCCCGTACTGAGCCGCTGCGTCGCGAGCTCGCGGTCGCACTCCCCGAGCGCCCCTTCGCGCTGCGCTTCTGGGACGGCACGGAGCTGCCCGCGACAGCACCCGACGGGCCAGTCTTCACGGTGCGCTCCCCCACCGCGGTTGCGCACCTACTGCGGGCCCCCGGGCAGCTGGGGCTCGGCCGCGCGTACGCCGCGGGCGAGCTGGAGGCCGACGACCTCGACCGAGTGATCGGGCTACTCGACAGCTTCCACGCACCCGCGATCGATCGCGCCACGCGCCTGCGCCTGACGCTCGCGGCAGCCCGTGCATGCGGCCTGACGCGCCCCCCGCGGATCCCCGCCAGCGAGCTGCGCCCGCGGGGTGCCCGCCACAGCCGCGAGCGCGACGCGCGCGCCGTGCGCCACCACTACGACGTCTCCAACGACTTCTTCAAGCTGTTCCTCGACTCCTCGATGACCTACTCGTGCGCGCTGTTCTCACGCGGCGCCACGACGCTGGAGGACGCGCAGCTGGCCAAGCGCGAGCTGGTGTGCACGAAGCTCGGGCTGCGCGAGGGCGAGCGCCTGCTCGACGTCGGCTGCGGCTGGGGCAGCTTCGTGCTGCACGCCGCCGCCCGCCACGGCGTCCACGCCGTGGGAATCACACTCTCTCCCAACCAGGCCGAGCTCGCCCGCCGGCGCGTCGCGAAGGCGGGCCTCGAGGACCGCGTGGAGATCCGCCTCGCCGACTACCGCGACCTCGGGGTCGGCGGGGAGCGCTTCGACGCGATCGCCTCGATCGGCATGGTCGAGCACGTCGGCGCCAGCAAAATCGACGCCTACGCCGCGCAGCTCGCCGGCCTGCTGGGTCCCAGCGGACGGCTGCTCAACCACGGCATCGCGCGACTGCGCCACGGCGACCCCGAGGCGGGCGCCTTCTCCGAGCGCTACGTGTTCCCCGACGCGGCTCCGCTGCACGTCTCGCGCGTGCTGTACGCGCTGGAGCGCGCCGGAATCGAGCCCACGCACGTGGAGGGCCTGCGCCAGGACTACGTCGACACGCTGAGCGAGTGGATCGCGCGCCTGGACGCCAACCTGGAGGAGGCCGAGCGGCTGGCGGGCGGCGAGCGCGTGCGGGTGTGGCGCCTCTACCTGCGCGCGGCGCGCAACGGCTTCGCCACGGGCTTCACGTCGATCTTTCAAATATTGGGTACCCGTCCACCCCGGCGGCCCTAGCGGCCGAAAGCGACATCAGCACCGCAGCGGCTGCAACGAGATGAACGGACAAGGACGCTCCGAGTTCACTCGACTCATATGGCCAGCACGGATAGGCCCGGCACTCGCGCGAAATGTCGCACGTTGGTAGTGACAAGCTCCAGCCCATGCGTCAGCGCCGTCGCCGCGATCCAGAGATCGTGCACGTCGATCATTTTCCCCGAGTTCTCGAGCTCCGCCCAGACACTGGCGTGGACGCGAGCGACTTCCGCGTCGATTGGGACCTGCTCGACCGCGCCAAGGATCTGCTCGACCACCGCCTCGCGCCTGAGCCGGCGAGGAGCGTCGTCGGCGCGATGCACGCCGTGCAGCAGCTCACTGACCGAGATGACGCTGATCGCTTTGCCCTCGGTCACAAGCGGGTCCAGGGGCAGAGCGCCTCGCTCCACATCGATCAGGACCGACGTGTCGATCAGCTGGATGGCCACTTGCTCACAGGCGGCCCAAGAGCCTCCCGGGCCTCTTCTACCTCACGCGCGAAATCCTCGTCCAAGGCCGGGAGACGTTCCATCAATGCCTTGAACGCGGCGCCAGAGAGTCCCCGCGGCCGCGATGGCCGGCGCAGCTCCGCGATTGGGTTTCCGTTTCGCACGATCTCAATCTCCTCACCCTCATTCACGCGATTGAGGACTGCGGAAAAGTTGCGGGAGACATCGGTTGCGGTCATGCGGACCATGTATCCACCATATCAGATAAATCAGACCCGCGGGTCCCTGCACGCAGGCAGGTCACTGCCAACGGATGTCGCGAACTGTCTCCTCATGCGATATTGGCCATCACGTGCTTCACCACGGTGTAGTCCTCCAGCGAATACACGCTCAGGTCCTTGCCGTAGCCGGACTCCTTGAACCCGCCGTGGGGCATCTCCGAGACGAGCGGGATGTGGTCGTTGATCCACACGCAGCCGAAGCGCAGCGCCCGTGAGACGCGCAGCGCGCGGCCGACGTCGCGCGTCCACACCGAGGAGGCGAGACCGTAGCGGGTGGCGTTGGCCCATTCGATCGCCTGGGCCTCGTCGGTGAAGCGCTGTACGGTGATCACCGGGCCGAAGATCTCGCGCTGGATCAGCTCGTCCTCCTGCCGCGGACCTGCGATCACCGTGGGCTGCAGGTAGAAGCCGGGGCGCTCGGGGGCCTCGCCGCCGGTGACGACCTCGGTGTGCGCGGGGCGGCGGGCGAGGAAGCCCTGGACGCGCTCGCGCTGGCGGGCGGAGTTCAGCGGGCCGAGCGTCGTGTCGGAGGCGAGGGTGTCGCCGATCACCAGGCCCTTGGCCTGCTCGGCGAGGCCGGCAACGACGTCCTCGTAGACGTGCTCGGCGGCCAGCACGCGCGTGGCGGCGGTGCAGTCCTGGCCGGCGTTGTAGTAGCCGGTGCCGGCGATCGTTTCCAGGGCCGACTCCATCGCGACGTCGTCGAACACGAGCACCGGCGCCTTGCCGCCGAGCTCGAGGTGCACGCGCTTGAGCGTGTCGGCGGCGGTGCGCGCGAAGTGCTTGCCGGTGTCGACCGAGCCGGTGAGCGCGAGCATGTCCACGTCGGGGTGTGAGATCAGCGCCTCGCCCGTCGGGCGACCCGGGCCCGTCACCACGTTCAGCACACCCGGCGGCAGGATCTCGGCCGCGAGTTCGGCCAGGCGCACGGTCGTGATCGGCGTGGTCTCCGCGGGCTTGAGCACGACCGTGTTGCCGGCCGCGAGCGCGGGAGCGAATTTCCAGATCGCCATCATCAGCGGGTAGTTCCACGGTGTGACCTGTCCGATCACGCCAACCGCCTCACGGCGGGTGAAGGAGGTGTAACCCTCCATGTACTCGCCCGCGGCGCGGCCCTCCAGGCAGCGGGCGGCGCCCGCGAAGAAGCGCAGGTTGTCGGCCATCACCGGCAGCTCGTCGCTCGTGACGGCCGCGATCGGCTTGCCGGCGTTCAGCGCCTCCAGGCGCGCGATCTCCTCGGCGTGGTCGTCGATCAGATCCGCGATCGCCAGCAGCGCCTGCGCGCGCTGGGCGGGCGTGCGCTGCGACCACCCCGCGAACGCCCGGCGCGCGGCCCGCACGGCGCGGTCCACGTCCGCGGCGCTGGAGATCGGCGCTCGCGCCAGCTCCTCGCCGGTGGCAGGGTTGAGGATCGCTTCGGTCTCGCCGTCGGAGGGGGCGCGCTCACCGTCGATGAAATTGCTCAGGGTGACCATCGCATTCTCCTTTTCACAGTCAGACGCCGCTGCCGAGCGCTTCGGCTACGGCCGGGTGAGTGATATGACCGTCGCGCACGTTCAGCCCGAGGCGCAGGCCGGGGTCGTGCTCCAGCGCCTCCTCGACCCCGTGGTCGGCGAGCGACAGCACGTAGGGCAGCGTGGCGTTGGTCAGCGCGTACGTCGAGGTGATCGGCACCGCGCCCGGCATGTTGGCGACGCAGTAGTGGGTGATCCCGTCCACCTCGAACGTCGGGTCGGAGTGGGTCGTCGGGTGCGAGGTCTCAAAGCAGCCGCCCTGGTCGATCGAGACGTCGACCAGCACCGCGTGGCGGCGCATCAGGCCAAGCTGCTCACGGGTGATCACGTGCGGGGCGCGGCCGCCGTGGATCAGCACCGCGCCGATCACAAGGTCGGCGGAAGGGAGCATCTGCTCGATCGCGAGCGTGGAGGAATACACCGTGGAGGCACGGCCGCCAAAGGCCACTTCCAGCTCGCGCAGGCGGTCGATCGAGCGGTCGAACACGAACACGTCGGCCTGCATCCCGATCGCAATGATGGCCGCGTTCATCCCCACGACGCCGCCGCCGATCACCAGCACCGTGGCGGCCGCCACGCCGGGTACGCCGCCGAGCAGGATGCCGCGGCCGCCGAGCGGCTTCTCGAGCATGAACGCGCCGGCCTGCGTCGCGAGCTTGCCCGCGACCTCGCTCATCGGCGCCAGCAGGGGAAGGTTGCCACGGGCGTCCTCCACGGTCTCATACGCGATGCACGTCGCCCCCGACGCCTGCAGGCCGCGCGTCAGGCTCGGCTCGGCCGCCAGGTGCAGGTAGGTGAAGAGCGTCTGGCCCTCGCGCAGCAGCGACACCTCGCCCGGCTGGGGCTCCTTCACCTTCAGCACCAGCTCGGCCTCGGCGAACACGGCGCGCGCGTCGGGGAGGATGCGGGCGCCCTGGGCGACAAACTCCCCGTCGGCGAGCGCGCTGCCCTCGCCCGCGCCAGCCTGCACCACGACCTCGTGGCCGGACGCGCTCAGCTCGCGCACGCCCGCGGGGGTCAACGCCACGCGGTACTCGTCGAGCTTGATCTCGCTGGGGACTCCGATCTTCACGGCGTGACCTCCTTGTCATTTACACACGCCCCCAGGATCGCATCAACTGACCCATCCCTGACCCCCTTTATGGGGGTCCTCCTCCAAATCAATCCCGTCATCACCGCGCCAGCTCCCGTCCCCGCAGCGCCAGCCAAAACTCGATCCGATCGCGCGCCGTGGAGAAGTCGCGGCCGGTGAGCTGTTCCACGCGGCGGATGCGGTAGCGCAGCGTGTGGCGGTGGCAGTACAGCGCGCCTGCCGCCTTCTCCCAGTGGCCGTTGTGCTCGATGAACACGTCCAGCGAGCGCAGCAGCTCGTCGCCGTACTCGCCCTCGCCCGCTTCCACCGGGCCGAGCACGCCGCGGCAGTAGGTCAGCAGCGCGTCGTCGTCCTGCAGCGACAGCAGCAGCTGGAAGGCGCCGAGGTCGGCGTATGAGGCGACCACCTCCGCGCCGTTGGGGTGGGCGGGGTGGGCGTTAAAGCGCATCGCCTCCAGCGCGCAGCGCGCCTCGTGGAAGCTGAGGCGCAGCGACTGCGCCGGGGCGACGCGGCTGGCGCTGGCTCGCACCTCGCCCCCCAGGCGGGCAGTGAGCTCGGTGCGGATCCGGCGGGCGAGGGCGATCGGGTCGAGCTCTCCCGGGGGGCGATGCTCGCCGGCGTGGGCGCCGTTGGCCGGCGGGGTCGAACCACCGTCCACCACCGCGCACAGCAGGCCGGTGCGGATCGCCACCAGGCTGCCGGCGAGCGGCGGCTCCTGATGCGCGAGGATCCGCTCGACCAGCGGCGCGGCCACCGCCGGGTCGGCCGATCGCCCGGGCGCCGTCACCGAAGAATCGGCCGATCGTCCGGGATCGGTCAGCGCGAACGCCAGCACCGCCGCGCGCTCGCCGATCCCGAAGGGGCGCAGCCGCGCCTGCAGCTCCTCGGGGTACAGGCGTCCCGTCAGCGCCTCCGCGAGCACGTCGCCGGCCATGCTGCGCTGCAGCATTTCGTAGCGCTCGTCGAGCAGCTGCGCGAACACGCGCTCGGTGATCGCGATGAACGGCAGCTCGTAGGGCACCTCGAACAGCGGGAAGGCGCGCTTGCGCGCCTCGTCGGCGAGCGCGGGCGGCAGGCGTTTGTGCGCGAAGCCGGTGCCGAAGCCGAGGCCGCCGATCTCGTGCTCGGCCAGCCGCGCGATCAGCTCGCGCTGGGTCTTTGCGCTCTGTAGCTGCAGTCCCGTCGTCAGCAGCAGCTCGCCCCCGCGCAGCCACGGGGTCGGGTCCGGCAGCTCGGTCGAGTGCACCCAGCGGACGTGCCCCCGCGCGGACTCCTCGCCGCTGACGAGCTTCAGGCCGAGCTCGGCGACGAGGCCCTCGACGGTCAGCATCGCGCTCCCCTGCGGCCGGCCGCCCCCGGGCATGGCACCGCGATCGACTCCGCCGCGGTCAGCATCCGCCCTCCCATCCCCCTGGCATCTCCATCCTCAGCGCCTACCGATCCACGATCCGCTCCCACGCCTCGCTCAGCACGGGGCGCAGGATCGCCTCGATCTCCGCGAACTGCTCGGGGCCGGCGATCAGCGGCGGCGAGAGCTGCACGATCGGCTCGCCGCGGTCGTCGGTGCGGCAGATCAACCCGCGGCGGTACAGCTCACCGGAGAGGAAGCCGCGCAGCAGGTACTCCGCCTCGTCGTGGCTGAACGTCTGCTTGGTCTCCTTGTCCTTGACCAGCTCGATCGCGTGGAAGTAACCGGCGCCGCGCACGTCGCCGACGATCGGCAGGTCGCGCAGGCTGTCGAGCATTGTGCGGAAGGGCCCCTCGTTCTCGAGCACGTGCTCGCACAGCCGCTCGCGCTCGATCACATCGATGTTCGCCAGCGCCACCGCGCATGACATCGGGTGCCCGCCGAAGGTGAAGCCGTGGTTGAAGCTCGCGCTGCCGTGCAGGAATGGCTCGATCAGCCGATCGGAGGCGATCACCGCGCCGAGTGGCGCGTACGCGGAGGTGATGCCCTTCGCGGTGGTGATCATGTCGGGCGCGTACTCGAAGCGCTCGCACCCAAACCAGTACCCGAGGCGCCCCCACGAGCAGATCACCTCGTCGGAGATCAACAACACTCCGTGGCGGTCGCAGATCTCGCGCACGCGCTGGAAGTAGCCCTCCTGCGCGACGAAGCAGCCGCCGCCGTTCTGCACCGGCTCGAGGATCACTGCCGCCACCGTGTGCGGGCCCTCGAACAGGATCGCCTCCTCGATCGCGTCCGCCGCCCACAGCTCCTCGCGGTCCTCTTTCCAGCGGTAGGAGTTGGTGTTGGCGACGTGGTGCCCCCCGGTGTGAGCGGCTCGAACGGCTCGCGCAGCGGCGGCAGCCCGGTCGCGGTGAGCGCGCCCATCGAAGTGCCGTGGTAGGCGAGGTTGCGGGAGACGATCTTGTGCCGGCGGGGCTCGCCGTTGGCGGCGTGGTAGGCCTTCGCGAGCTTCCACGCGCTCTCGACAGCCTCCGAGCCACCGGAGGTGAAGAAGACGCGGTTGAGATCGCCGGGCGCGAGGCTCGCGATCCGCGCCGCCAGCTCGATCGAGCGGGGGTGCGCGTAGCTCCAGTTGGTGTAGAACCCCAGCTCCTTCGCCTGCTTCGCGGCGGCCTCACCCAGCTCGGCGCGGCCGTGGCCGATGTTGACGCAGTACAGCGCCGAGAGCCCGTCGAGGTAGCGTTTGCCGTGCTGGTCGTACACGTAGCACCCCTCGCCGCGGGTGATCACCGGCACCTCGTGGTCGGCGTATGAGCCCATCCGCGTGAAGTGCATCCACAGGTGGCGCTTGGCCAGCGCCTGGAGGTCGGGCCCAGTGGTCGCCGTGGTCGGATCGCTGAGCTGCGTGGCCATCTCCAGTCTCCTCTTTATTGGAACCCAATGCCGCTCACCTAGACACTTAGCACAACCGTACTCCGCGCTCAGGCATCTATCAATGCGCTGCTAGTTCAAGAGCTCCGCCGTGCATTGTACGAAATGTCTAAGCACAAACGAAAACTTTGGGGATCGCGCCCATTGTCGCTCCTTCGCAGTGGTCGTAGCGTTTGCCACGAAGCCCACTGTTCTAGGCAGAGGAGGGCAAGATGGCCACTGTGAGCGTCGCGGAATCCGGCCAACCCGATCCATCGGGGGTGATGGACAAGGGCCTGAAGAAGAACGCGATCGGCTACCTCTCGAACATCGTGATCGGCGTGGCCTCCACGGCGCCCGCCTATTCGCTGGCGGCAACCCTGGGGTTCATCGTCGCAGTGAAAGGTGTCGGCGTGCACGCGCCGGCGGTGATGCTCGTTGCGTTCATCCCGATGCTGCTGGTCGCTGCCGCCTACAAATACTTCAACCGCGCCGACCCCGACGCGGGCACCACTTTCGCGTGGGTGACGCGCGCGTTCGGCCCGATGACCGGCTGGATGAACGGCTGGGCGATCTTCCTCTCAGACGTGATCGTGATGGCCTCGCTGTCCGCGATCGCGGCGATCTACACCTTCAAGCTCTTCGGCTTCACCGAACTCGGTGAATCGAAAGCGGCGATCATCATCGCCGCCGTTCTGTGGATCGCGATCATGACGTGGATCTGCTATCGCGGCATCGAGCTCTCCGCGCGCATCCAGCAGTTCCTGCTCAGCGCCGAGATCTTCATCCTCGGGCTGTTCGCCGTGGTCGCGTTCGTCAAGGTCTACGGCAGCCACCCCCCGGCCGGCTCGATCAAGCCCTCGCTCTCCTGGATCAACCCGTTCGCGATGAGCTTCGGCGACCTGGTCGTCGCGCTGCTTCTCGCGGTCTTCATCTACTGGGGCTGGGATTCCGGCGTGGCGGTCAACGAGGAGTCAGAGGACCCGGCCGAGGGCCCCGGCAAGGCCGCGATCATGTCGACGATCCTGCTCGTACTGATCTACGTGATCGTCACCGCCGCGGCCGTGTCCTTTCACGGGACGGGGTTCCTCACCACCGAAGCCAATAAGGAAGACGTCCTCAACGCACTCGGAGGCGGCGTGCTGGGGAGCGGCCTCGACAAGCTGCTGATCATCGCGGTGCTCACCTCGGCGTCGGCCTCGACACAGACGACGATCCTGCCGACGGCTCGCACGACGCTCTCGATGGCGCACTGGAAAGCCGTCACCGCCCTGCTCTCCCGGGTCCACAAGCGCTACCTCACCCCCACCGTCTCGACGCTCGGCTTCGGCGCGCTCTCGATCGTCTTCACGGTCACCCTGCTGCTGCTCTCCGCCAGCGTGCTGGAAGACTCGATCACCGCGATCGGCTTCCCGATCTGCTTCTACTACGGCTTCACCGGCATCGCCTGCGGCTGGTATTACCGCCACGACCTGATGGAAAGCGCGCGCAACTTCCTGCTGCTCGGCCTCGGCCCGCTGATCGGCGGTTTGATGCTGTTCGGGATCGGGGTGAAGGCCGCCTTCTACTACGGCCACGCGGAAAACGTCTCCTCGAAGCCGATCCTCGGCGTGACGCTGCCGCTGTGGTTCGGCATCGGCGGCATGGTTCTCGGCGCCATCATCATGCTGATCTCGCGGCCCTTCTTCAAAGAGTACTTCTCGCGCAAAACCGAAACGGCGCCGCCGGGGTTGCTCCACCAGCCCCCGCCGACCGGGCCGGTTCCCGGGCGCGTGGAGTTCTGAGGTTCCAAAGCCGCCCTGGAGCAAAGGACCCATTCGCGCCAACTTTGGAAGGCCGATGCCCGTCAACAAGGGCGATTGAGAAGCAAGCGACACTCCACCCGAGCACTTCATCCCAAGCCACGCGTACGGTAGGTCGCGTGAACCGGACCGGCCCGCAACGGTGAGTTCCACGGCGCCCGCGGTGGGCGAGTTGCTTCCGCGCGCCACGGAGGCGTTGGGCGTGCGATACAAGCTCGCGACGTACTCGCTGAACGTCGCCCACGAGCGCGGGGGACCCAAGGCCCGCGGTTTCATGCTGATCCTCGGCATCACGATCGAGGCAATCGACTACCTCGAAGCTCAGATCGTTGCCCGCGTGCTCGACACGCCGATCTGCGAAGTTCGGGACAACGGGCTCTACGGCGTCAAATGCACCGTCGACATGCCCATCGGCGGCATCGGCGCAAAGGCCGACCGCATCGTCAACGTAAGGACCGTCTGGGCATTCGACCGGCCGGGCGCCCCGCCGCGACTTGTCAACGCCTATCCAAAGCCCTAGCATGGAGGAACCATGGCCACTGTCGAGCAGGCAATCGGAGAAGTCGACGTCGTCGCCTTCGTGCAAGCGGTAGCCAAGGTCGAGGGAGTCGGCAAATGGCCCGCTGGCACCACCGGCACAGTCCTCAGCGACTACGGGGACCACAAGGAAGTCGAGATCTCCAACGACCGCGGCGAGGCCCTGGACTACGTCATTGTCCCCTGCGGGCAGCTGCGACTGGTCACCAAATACAGCTGAGCGGCCCGGCCGGCGCCAGGAAGCGCACACCCGGATACGTCGCACCGCTATCGCTTACCGCGCCTGCGCTTGGTCTTAGTCTTGGTCTTGTGGTGGTGCTTCTTCTTGTGGGTGGTCTTCTTGGCCTTGGGGCAGCCGGTGACCGCGATCTTGGTGGCCTGTTTGAGCTCGGCGCCGTTTTGGGCGATGAATTCGGTGGGCATCGTGAGGCTCTTGGCGGTGCAGAGGTTCCCAGCGGTCGTCAGCGCGGAGTAGGGGCCCTCGGGGAGCGTCAGTTCGAAGCTTGAGAAGGGCTGGTCGGGGACCGTCTTGAATGTCGTCGAGGTAACCCCGTTCTTGATGTCGGTCGTACCGACGAGATCGATCGTGATCCCATACCCTTGCAACACGAGCGTCAGCGACGGGAACGCTTCGCCGCCGTGGCTGACGAAGATCGCGGGGCCCTGCAGCGGAACCGGGATCAGCGGGGTGTGCACGGTCGCGTAGCCGATCTTCGACGCGGCGGGGCACCCGGCGGGGTTGGCTTCGAACTGTGTGGCGGCGCACGCCTTCTGCAATGTCGTGAGGCGGCTGGGGAGTTGCTTGGGGAGTTCGACTTTGACCCTCGCGATGTCCGCGTCGGTGCCCTGGGGCACGTTCGGGTAGGTCAGCTTCGCGGTCAGGCTCGCCCCTTCCGTGCGGCTCGTTTTGGCGGACGTCGAGACGCCGAATTTGGGTTCGAACTTCAGCGCGGCGCAGTTGGTGACCTGAAACGGTGTGGTGATCGTGCTCGTGCCGCCTTCGTTTAGCTGCACGGTGCCTTCGAGCGCCATCTTTTCGCAGTTCGTCGGGTTGAACTGGAAGTTCCCACGCGTGGTCGTGGCGTTGATGTGCTGGATTTCCAGGGGGATCCCTTCGATGCTCGTCGGGATCGAGTCCGGGGACCCCGGCGGGTTGGAGGTGATCGTGAGCGCAGAGGTCTGCGGGTTCAGTTCGATCTTGCCCCTGACGACCACGCAGTCGCACGGAGGATGGTTGCTCTTGGTGTTCTCCAGGTCGAACGGGCCGGCCTTCGCGGGCACCTCGAACGTCAGGCCGAACGGCGCGCAACCCGCTTCGCCGACCGTGCAGCTGCCGCTGCCGTTGTAGGGGCCGGTGAGGTAGAACTTCCCGCCGGTGACCGTGTATGGCTGGTTGCCAACCCCGACGCTGATCGTCGCTTCGCCGACCTTGCTGCCTTCTCCGCACAACCCCTGGTTGGCTTGTGGTTCGGGGCACAGTTCGACACCGGTCAGCACACCGGACAGACCCGGCGGTAGCTTCGCCACGATCGACTTCAGGTTCTGTTCGCCGTCCTTGCGGTTCACGGTCACCGTCAACGGCGAGAACGCACCCGCCTGAATGTTCGTCGCACCCCCGGTCGCAGACGGGTTGAAGGGCAGGCTCGCTCCGGGGCAGGGGCCGCCACCGGGGCCGTGTTCGATCTGGAAGCTCGAGGTCGTGTTGACCGGCCCGTTGCCGTCCCACGGCACGAACGACGCCTGTGTGGTGTAGGTCCCGCACCGCGACGGGGTCGCTAACGGTGCGCGTTCCCCGCCGAAGAAGTGCAGTTCGAGGTTTTCAAACGGGAGGTCAGGGGTGTTCTTGAACGTCGTGATGATCTGCCCCAACCCCTGGCAGGTGATCCCATCGATCACCTGCCCCGCTGCCTCGCACAAGCGCACTTCGCCGGTCAGCTTGATCGTGCTACCCGAGTAGGGGTCTTCGACCATCATGTACATCGCGAGCACGCTCCCGAACGGGTTCGCTTCCTGGGTCGCCAGATACACCGACCCTTCCAGTTCGTGTTCCAGCAACGGTGACTTCATCTTGGCCGTCCCGACCTTCGACCCGCTCGGACAGAAGCTCACACCCGGCTGCAGCGGTTCGATCGCCGTCGGGTTGAATGTCGGCGTCAGCACTCCTGGTTCGGATCCTGGGTTGAATTCCTCAAAACCGCTGCCGTTCACGCCACGGCCGACTTCAAAGCCCGCCAGGCCCTCCGAGCATCCTTCAAGACCATCGCCACCGGAAGGGTTGATCGCGACACCCGCCGGCAACGCGACCGTCGTATCACGCAACGAGGACTCCGCCAGCCCGTCCGGGTTCTGAGCCGCGGTCTGCGGCACATGCACATCGACTGTCAAACCCGACGAGCTGCTTGCATTCGTCGTATCGGGGGACACCGTGATTTCCGGGGGGAACTGCAGCTTCGAGCAGCCCGTCAATCCTACCGGCGTACCCGCCGCATCATGGGCTACCGATTCGGCTTTAACCTTGTTGTCCGGTTCCTGCCAGGAGTCAACTTCGATCGTCGAGCGCAGTGGACCGTGGCAAGCCGTGGGCAGTGTGAGAAACGCCTTGCGCGTCGCTCCTCGGCCCACCACGCCGGTGAAGGTCAGTTTGGTGTGAAACACCGGCGCTTCCGGCGGTGCGGCCAGCACCGTCGACTGTATCGGGTAGTCACCGCCGGCGAGAACACCGTTGTTGATGAATATGTCCGTGGCGACATACGGCGTGCCGAGCTGCAAAGCAACGCCTCGCGGCGGGAGCATGTTGTAAACGTAAAAGCCGCCGGACCCCGGCGCCACGTTCCCCGCTCTCGCCCATTCGAATTCCTGTAAGCCAAGGCGTGACCCAAAAGGACAGCCTTCTTTTGGTAGTTCTGGTCCTTCAATCCCATCTGCTGGACCTGCCTCTTCCTGAAGCTGCGTGATCGAGCACTTTTCGTGTGTCGCGTTTGGGTCGCCCGCGAGACCCGGGGGCAGATCGACGGTGAGGTCCCTGATCGTGCCGTCGGGCACCTGCCCGTAGGGCGAGTCGGCGTCTGATTCAAACCGCGCAAAATGCGAGCTGTATTCGACGTTGACCTCCATCCTGTACGGGTGTGAGCCCGCCTGCACGTCGGGCGTGCCATCCGCGTTCAGGAACGCAACTTCAAAGTTCTTGATCGCAAAGCCTTCACCGTGCGTCGCCAGCAGACCACCGCTTTCATCGGCCCCGTCAGCATTGACCGCGACGAGACGGAAATGGTAGAGACGCCCGACCGTCAAACCTCCGACGCTGGCCGAGACGGCGACCGGGCTCGTCCCGACCCCGATCGAGCCACCGGGCGCTGCGCATTGCACACTGTGTTCATAGGCACCTTGCCCTTGTTCGTTGACGACCCCGTATTCAAACACGCAAGAGGTGACCGCGACGCGACGCGGGTTGACCGTGCCTTCCAGCGTCGCGCTTTCCTTGGTGATGTTTGTCGCGGCACCGCCGGCCACGGCCGGCGCGTCGCTGCCGAACACGTCGACCTTGCCGGCGCCTGGGTTCGAGACGTAGATCCTGCCGCTCGCGCCGTCGACGGCGATCCCGCCCTGCCCCGAGGAGCCCGACAGTGAGCCGAAGGCTGCCCCGACGCGCACCCCAGAACTGGCGACAGTGTTTATGTTCATCGCGCCGGTGTCCCACTCCGCGACCGAGGACTGATCGTCGACGTAGATGTGGCCGTTCGCGGGATCGGCGGCGAGTGCGACGTCGCCAGATCCTGCTTCGTCGACTTGCCCAAACGCTGCCAATCGACTTCCGAACTTTTCCGTGCACCCACACGCCATACCGAGCACATAGTCATCACCGGTCGGGCCGACCGCAAAGTTGTGACCTGATCCACCATTTGAGCTTTCGGCCGTCACTAGGTACTGTGCCGCAAAGAGGTTTTCCACGGCGTTGTCGAACACCTTGACTCGGCCGTCGTCCTCGCCGGTGACCTCGGTGAGCAAAGCCCGCACGTCACCACTGGGATCGACGCTGAGGCCGAGCAGTTCGTCTTCCGGCGTACCAGCGGGTGCAAACCCGCCGATCTGGTTGAGGTATTCACCGCTGGGGTTGAACTTGTCGATCACGCCGGGACCGGCGTCCATCACGTACAGGTCCCCGGCGGAGGGGTCAAACTGTGTGCATGCGGCGCCGCTCAGCGTCGGCGTGTGCCGCACGCACGAGTTGTCGACCGCGATCGCCGCCGGCGTGCCGGCCGCGCTTGTCGGAAACGAGAATGGACCCGTCAGGGTACCTTTCAGAGCGTTTGAACTCAGCGCGAAGAAGTTGACCGGGTTGCCGTTTTCGTCGAACTTGTAGACGGTGTTCGTACCGATGTCGGCGACATACACATCGCCGCTCGATTCATCGATCGCGATCCCGTTCGGGTTCGAGAACGAACCGAATTCCTTTATCTGCGGGTGGGATTCGGCCAGGGCCGGGGAGGCCATTAAAACGAGAGATACAAAGGTAGCGAAGATGACAGCTACGCAACGTTTTGTGGGGTTGGTGGTCCTCATTTACTTATCCTCCGGTTGCGGCTGGCTCGCTTTGACTTCTTATTTTTTACGCACTTGTTTTTCTTCTTTGTAAAGCCCTGCTTGCACTTCACGGTCTTCTTTGTAACCTTCTTGACGACCGTCGGCGAAGACGGCGCCAGATTGCCGGCACCGGAGAACGTCGCGCTCGCCGGCGCGCCAAAGACCGACGGCAGCGGCGCGACCGGCGCACGACACGCATCGGCGGTCGTACACGGCGGCGGCGAAACCATCGCTGGCAAGCCACCACCAACCCGCGCATCGTAAACCACCGTTCCTTCTTTCTGAGTGTCCTGCGGCACGAGTTGCTGGTGGGCGACGAAGAACACGTCATCCCCACTTTCACTAGCGCCTTGGAATGTCGATTCGCTGGCACTCGTGCCACTTGAGATCAAGGACGGCCGGCCGTCCTCGTACTCGTACACGTCCATCTGATTGTTTGTGTCCGACGGCACCAACGCTTCGAGCGTCTGGAAGAACAGGCGGCCGCCGTCGGCGAGCGGACGCTGCGCAACGGATACGCGGCTCGCCCCTCCGCCGACCGGAGCTTCGCCGCTCGGGTTGCACGACGCACAGACCAGCCGGTTCGATGCCACGTCATAAAGGAAAATCTCTTGGGCCGGTTCGCCGTTTGACGGCTGGGTGTTGTTATAGCCCGTCAGGTCCTTGTACGACGTAAACGCGAACCATGTCCCATCCGGCGAGACCGCGCCTACGCCTGATTCGCTTTCGCCTAGCGTCGCGACGAACGTCGTCATACCGCTATCCCACAGGTACAGGTTGTGTTCGCCGTCAACGGCGCCTTTTTCCACCTCGTTGCCTTTGCTATCGACGTACGAGCGCTTATTGGTCGCCAATACACCCTCCGCGACGAAGTACACGTGCGAGCTGTCCCGGCCGCCGAGACTTGAGACATGCAGCACATCAGCGGGCTTGCCGGCTTCGGCGACCGTCAAGTCGCTCAGTTCGCAGCGGGAGGCGCCTTCGGGCAGAACGCACTCGTACAGATCCGGCTTGCCTGATTCCGCGGTCGAGTCGGCAGTCAGCCTGTTTTCGTCGGTGAAGAGGACCGTAGAACCATCGGTGCTGATCGCCTGGAAGGACCCGCCACCTCCGGTCCTACCGGTCTGCGAGGCATCGACCTGCACCGTGCTGGACCCATCCACACGCACGTACAGGCTACCGCCCGAGCTGAACACGATATGCGAACCCGTTTCCGAGATCGGCTTGGCACCATTGGATGTTTCTGGGAGCGCCCCTTCCGCTGGGATTTCGCCCGGCAGCACGGTCAGCAGACGCAGCGCGCCTTCATCCCATTCATACAGATCTTCGGCGCCGTATGGCGCATTCGCCGTCAACGGCGAATGCTCGCTGAAGACGATGTGCCTGAGATCGGCCGACGCGGCCTGGAATGTCGCGTTGGCCGGCATCGCACCCGATCGTGCGTGATCGAAAGCATTGATCAGCTCATAGACCCCGGGACCCTCGCGCAACAAGAGATTTTCATAGCCCAACGGTTCGCCGCGCACCACTTCCACGCCTTCGGCGTTACATTTTTGGAAATCGGAAATACCCGTAGATGTCGAGGTTGAATTACCAACACGCACGACCGCCTGCGAAAGCTCGGTCGAGAACGCCACGTCCGTGGCGGCGAATTGGTTGCATCCTACCGACGTGTAGGAGTACAGCGGGAGCACGTCTTCCGAGGTCCAGCCGCTAAACCCCCGCGTGGCCACATATCCGTTGCCGCCCGCAGGCGCATCCGGCAACGGCTCACGCGTACTGAGTGAGACCGAGTTACCGTTAGCGGCAGGACCAGCGGATTCGAAGTACGCCGAGTTCGCGACAGGCGGTGTGACAAGCTCATACGCACGGCAGTCCGGCAGCCTGGCGGAGAACCCGCCGCGGAACTGTTCGTTGGGGCAAGCCGCCTGTTCAGCGGTCTCGGTCGTGAACGTCTGATCGGGACCCGCCACCCCTTCAGGGGCCAGTTCGTTCGTCACGACGACGCGATAATGGTAGGTCGTGTCCGGCACAAGACCGCTCGCCGCCGCCCAAACCGCGTGCGAGGTCAACCCTTCCCCAACACTGCCTTCCGGGAACGGCGTGCTCTGCCCGTACGCGGTCGTCGTGCCGTATTCGAAGCGGTACGTCGCCGCGAGCCCACCGGGGTTCACGAGCCCCCCGAGCTTCGCTTCAGAGGTCCCCACTTCGGCGGACAGCTCCTTTTCCACCCGCGGCGCGGTGGGCAGCGCGAACACCCACACCTTTCCCCCGCTCGCGTCACTCACATACACGCGACCGCTCGCTTTATCGACCGCCACCATCGGCGGTAGTTCGATACCGCCTCCGGCTTCAAAGGAGGCGGCGCCCGCATCGGCTACTTGTGCTCCGGCCGCGTCGTACTCGACCAGATGAGAGCACGGCGGATGGAGTGAGCCGCAAGAGTCCTGTCCGTTCTTGTCGATCGCGAACACATCGCCCTGTCCGTCGAGCGCGATCGCGTCCTGCACCCCTTCGCTTCTGATCTGAGCGAGCGGCGTATCGGTCGGGCTGAGCTCCTCGATCCGGTTGTTGCCCGAATCCGCGACCCACAGGTCCCCCGCGGAATCTACCGCGACACCCGTCGGGCCGTCCAACGCGCCCGAGCCCGCGCCGCCGGTGAAGGTGTTCAGCAGCGTCCCCGTCGGACTGTACTCCAACACCTCGTTGTCAGGCACGACCGGCACGTACACGTTGCCCACCGAGTCAGCCGCGATCTGCATAATCGTGTAGGGGAGGCCAAATATGTTTTGCGAAAGCGGCACCTTAAACGACGACAGCACCGCGCCCGTGCTCGGGTCGTAAGTTTCGATCACGGCTTCATAGACTGTTTCGAATTCGCCCGGACGGACTTCGACTTCATGGCTGACGGTCGCGATCACATACACATCGCCGTTGACGGGGTTGACCGCGGCGCCGGAGAAATTCCCCGAACCGAACGGGGACGGCGGCGAGATCAGGCTGGGCGGGACAGAGCCATCGAACTTGTTGATGTTCGCCGCCCCCAACGCCGCGACATAGACATCCCCGCTCGACATGCCACTGGAGTTATCGACCGCGACACCCTCCGGCAACGTCGCCGGGAAGCTGCCGTCGGAGATCAGCCGGGTCGGTTCGGCCTGGGCGACGGCGGCAGCGGACAGCGCGGAGAGGGCCGCGAGCACACACAGCGCCATGAGGGCACGCGCCACGAAGGGTACGGCGGCCAGGCGGTGTGAAGGCGCACCACTCCCCGGGACGCGGTGCGGGCCACGGAGCGACGCGAAGCGACCGGTCTCTGCTGCGACGACGGGCTTCGCGATGTGCGCTGTGGGTTTCACGTTGTCTCCTTCGTTGACGTTTGTGAAGTCATTGCGGCAGGAGGCTCCGTGTGCCGACGGGAACACCCATGCCCTCGACGAGCTGGATGAGCAGACCGGTGGCATCACGCGGCCGCTTTCGGATCGAGGCCGGTGACGCTCAGCCGCCGCTCGACCTCATAGCCAAGCGCCGTGAGCTTCCATGCGTTCGGCTCACCACTCAGGTGCCCCCCACCGGTGTTCATCGCGAGGCCAAGGCGCTCCAGACGCCGCAAAAGCTTTGAGATTTGCCCCGGGTCGGTGATCCCCGCGCTGCTCGCGACCGTGCGGTTACTCGCCAGCGGACGCTCGGCGATGCACTGCAGCACCAGCGCGGTGCGGTACGTCAGACGCATCGGGAGATCCCCCAACGGGTCGCGCTCGAGTTGCGCGCCATTCACACTCCCGCGCACACGCGGCACCCGAGAAGATATGGGCGCCGGGCGCCCCTGCTCGCGACGCGCCGCCCGCGCCCCCAAATACTGAAGCGCGATCATCCCCATCAACTCATCCAACAAACCCGTGAGCGGACGCCGGTCGCCGCTGCGCAACCGCGCGTACACCACACCGAACGCCCCACCCACCAAGCCTTCCGCGGTCACCAACGTGCACTCACCGCCGCGCGAGCCCTCCCGGCGCCCCTCATCCAGCACCGCCGCCAACCGCGCGAGAATCCGCTCGCGACACTCCATCGCCAGCGGGCCACCGTGCAGCGCCTGCACCACGCAGATCCGCGCCAACACCGGCTCGCCATCAAGGAACGAGAGGATCGCCCACAGGCCACCACGCACCCGCTCACGCCACCCCAGGCTCTGAAGCGCCGCCGCCTCGAGCTCCTGCTCGACCCGCCCCGCAGCCTCCTCCAACAACCCCACCAAACACGCCTCACGATTACCGAACAGCTCATAGAACGTCCGCCGCGAAACCCGCGCGCGAGTGGCGATCCCCTGCACCGAGGTTTGCTCATAACCGACCTCGTCAATCACCGCCGCGGCCGCGGCCAACAGCCGCGAACGCTGAATCTCCTCCACCTGCACCCGTGGCGTACCTACCGCCACCCTCAAGCGTGTCCCCCCGCGCCCCGGGCGTCGCTCGACCGGGGTGGCCCGCCCCGTGGCGACATGCACAGCTGTCCCTGCGCCACCACGCGCCGGGGCGGCCATCAGGATGCCTCCCACTCACACGCGGGCCCGATCAAAGCCGCCCTGAGCCTACCCCCCGCGGGGACGAAGCAAAGGCGGCGCAAATGCCCCAGCACTTCCCTTCCCCCCTCCGGGGGGTTCCGAGCGACCCGCGAAAGCGGGACGCAGGGGAGCTCCGAGGTTAACCCGCTAGACGAAGAGAGAGAGAGAGAGAGAGAGAGATGCGACAGCGCCAAGCTGGCGCATCTAGCATCAGCCTTCCGGCCGACGGCGCACATCCCCATCATGAATCTCCCTCTAGAAACCACGCTGAAACAACTCCCTCATCGCTCTGATCCGGCCCCTTCTCCCATAACTACAAACCCTGCGAGCGCTATTTGACGTCAACCACAAAGCGGTATGACCCCAACCAGACCCTATGTACCCGGCTCCCAACAGTGAGAGAACCGGACTCCTGACGCAGCGTAACGCACCGCGGCGGAGCTGTCAAGCCCCGGGGACCACGGCGGCACGCGGCCTGCCACAGAGCGGGCAAAGGACCCATTCGCGCCAACTTTGGAAGGCCGAAGCGTAAGTCGGGTTTATCGCTGGCGCAGCACTCGGCATGTTGCTGTTCTTTGTCTTCGCTGCTAGAGTGGTCTCATGACCGACTATGATCGCTATGACTTCGCGATCTCGATGCTTGTCGGCCTAATCATGGTAGGTGCATTGCTGCTCGGCGCACCCATTTGGACGGTGTTCCTGTTCCTCGCCGTCGCGGTCACGATCAGCCTGTACCGCCACCTGCCTCTTCCCCCACGGAGAAGGTAGGTTTACACCGCTTCCTCCCGCTGGCCGTGCGGCGCCCCGAGCGCCGCGAGGCGCTCCAGGAACGGGCCGGGTGAAAAGGCCTCGGGGCCGAGCACGCCCGTTCCGCGCCAGCTGCCGTCGTCGAGCAGCTCCAGCGCGACGACGGGGTTGATCGCGGTCTGCCAGACGACCGCCTGGCTGCCGTACTCGCGCATCGTCCGCTCGTTGTCCACCACGTGGTAGAGGTAGGTCGAGCGCGGGTTGCCGTCGCGGCCGGTGCCCGTCACCCAGGTGCCGGCGCAGGTGCGCCCGCTCATCCGCTCGCCGAGCGTCGCCGGGTCCGGCAGCGCGGCCGCGACCACGTCGCGCGGGGCGACCTCCATCCCGCGCACTGTCAGCGGCTCGGTCGAGTCGAGGCCGAGTTTGTGCAACGTGCTCAGCACGCCGATGAACTCATCCCCCAGCCCGTACTTGAACGTGACCCGCTCGCACGCCACCCAGCGGGGGATCAGCACGACCTCCTCGTGCTCGACGTTCACGCACTCCACGGGGCCGATCCCCTCGGGGAACTCGAACACCTCGGGCTCGGAGAAGGGCGGCGTGGTGTAGAAGCCGCGCTCGCGCTCCCATATCAAGGGCGGGTTGAGACACTCCTCGATCGTCGTCCAGATCGAGAAGGTCGGCGCGAAGTCATACCCCTCGACCACGAGGTCCGCGCCATCGCGCACCCCCACCTGCTCGACCTGCGAGAAGAGCTCGTCGGCGGCGTAGCGCGCGAAGATGTCCGACAGCCCCGGCTCGACGCCGATCCCCACCAGCGCCAGCAGCCCGGCCTGCTCCCACTGCTCGTGCTGAGCCAGCTGGTGCTCGCCGAGCATCACGCCCGGCAGCTCGTACGGGCGCTGCACATGGGGCTTTGAGAGCGTCATCGCCATGTCGAGGTAGGTCACCCGCGCCTCGAAGCAAGCGCCGAAGATCGGCTCGTTGAAGCGCGGGTCGCAGGCGTTCAGCACCGCGTCAGGCTTCAGCCTGCCGATCAGCGCGACCAGTTGCTCCTGACTGGACGCATCCACCTGCTCGGCGGTGAAGCGGTCGGCTTCGCCCAACCGCGCGGCGGCATCCCGGGCGCGCTGGGGAGAGACGTCGGCCAGGATCACGTGCTCGAACGCCGGCCGGCGCTGCGCGATCGCAGCGAACGCCGCACCCACACCCCCGGCTCCTACAACCAGGACTCGCATCGCCTGAACCTCCTCATCCTCGAAGACCCGTGCCATGAGTGTTGCGCAGATCGATCCCGCGGAACGGCCAACCTGATCGGTGCCCACCGCCACAACGTCGCATATCCTGTGCGCCGATTCCGGCGGAGCAGAAAATGAGACGTAGGAACCGACGCCTCGCGCTCGTGGCGGTGCTGCTCGTGGGGCTCTCCTACGCGACGCTGATCGAGGACTTCTCCTGGAATCAGACCTCGCACTACGACCTGCTGCAGGCGCTCTACCACGAACAGACCAACATCGACCACTACCAGCGCAATACCGGCGACAAGGTCTTTTACCACGGGCACTGGTACTCGGCGCGCGCGCCGGGCCTGGCGCTGTTTGTGATGCCCTGGTACACCGTGCTGGGCGCGGTCGATGCCGAACAGTGGGCGCGCGAATCGCCCGCCGAGCCGCGCGCGGACGAGCTGATCTACCTGATCGGGCTGTGGGGCAACGTGCTGCCCGGCCTGCTGCTGCTGTTGCTGGTGTGGAGCGTCGCCGAGCGCCTGCAACCCGGGTTCGGGGCGGCGACGGCGATCACGCTCGGCCTCGGCACGATGGCGCTGAGCCTCTCCACGCTGCTGTTCTCACACATCTTCACCGCCTGCCTCGGCTTCGCCGCGTTCGCGATGCTGATGCGCGAGCGCGACGGGCCCCCGCGCGCGTGGCTGTGCGGAGCGGCCGGCCTGACGCTCGGCTACGCGATCTCCTCGGAGTACCCGCTCGCGATTCTCGCCGGCGTGCTCGGGTGCTACCTGCTCTCGCGCCGCGACACGCTCACGCCGCTCTGGGTTCTGCGCCGCGGCGGCACCTTCGCGGTAGGGGCGCTCGTGGGGATGGTGCCGCTCGCGCTCTACAACCTCGCCGCCTTCCACTCGCTCACGCACGTCGCCTACGCCAACGTGCCCCAGCAGCACAAAGGCTTCTTCGGGATCACCGCCCCCTCGCTGCGCGTGGCCGCGACGCTGCTCGGTGACTCCCGCGGCCTGGCGACACTCTCGCCGGTGCTGGTGATGGGAGCGCTCGGAGCGGTCGCGCTGTACCGCCGCGGCCGCCGCGCCGAGGCGCTCGTGATCGGCGGCACCTGCCTGCTGTACCTCACCTACAACTCCGGCTACTACCTGCCCTTCGGCGGCGGCTCCCCCGGCCCCCGCTTCCTCACCACGACGCTGCCGTTCCTCGCGCTGGGGCTGGCGATCGCGTTCGAGCGCTGGCCCGGCCCCACGATCGCGCTCGCCGCGGTCTCGATCACGTGCAACGTGCTCGCGGCGATCGCCCACCCCCTGATCGGCTACGAGACCGAGACGGTCAGCTGGATGCGCCACCTCCTCAACGGCTACTTCCAGCCCACGATCGCGACCGCCTACGGCCTCGGCCGCGGCTGGGGGGCGATCTGGGTCTTCCTGCTCCCGGCGCTCGGCGCGATCGGGCTCGCCGCGTACGTCACCCCGCGCATGCGCCTGACGAACCGCTCGCTGCGCGCGGGCCTTCTCACGCTCGGCGCCTGGGCGCTGTACGCGGCGCTCACCCCCACGCTGCTCGGCATCGACCACCAGGCCCTGCTCGACATCCTCCACTCCGGCGACCCGCAGGCGCTCACCAAGGGCGCCTACTTCGGCCGCTACCCGCTGCGCGCGCTCGTCCCGCTGGCCTGCGGCTTCGCGCTCCTCGCGCTGGTCGGGGCGCGGGTTTGGCGGGGTGCGCCGGGGGAGGCGGACGACCCGCCGCCATCGCAGGTTGCGTGGAACTCGGTCACCCACTCCCGTGGAACAAACGTCGGCCGGTCACGTTGGCGGTGGAAGAGGTCTGCCAGCCAGAGGATGCCGCCCACGAGAAGCAACGCCAGACCATGAGTCTCCGGAGGTCGCGCGACGATATCCGAGCCGTCGGGAAACACGAGTGCGATAGGGCGGCGCTCGTCAATCGCGCGCGACAGCAGTAGCGAAGCGTCTTGGGAGTCAGAGGGGATCAGCACCGTGCCGTCCGGGTACCGCGCATCGTTGGCCGGATCGACCGCAATCCGGGTCAGGAGGTCCGCGGCAGCGTCCGTCGCCGGAGTGTTGGAACTGACAGCTAGCTTCTCCATGATTCGATTATCGCCTCCCAGTGGGCCTTCAGATGCTCGATGGCCGCAGAGATCGCCGCATTGGTGGGCCCATGGTGGAACATCTCCGGCGGCTGCTTGCCCTTGGATCGAGTGTAACGGTGCATATGGTGGCTGCCCAGATGGTTGTCGAAGAGGCGTGCCTCGTGCCAGGCGTCATCGGACCGGACCAAAAGCACGACCGTATAGCGATCAATCGGGCGTCCGGAACGGCTGAAGCGGATCACAACACCGTCGACGATGCCGATGTCCACTGACTGTTCGTAGGGCATGCCCGTAGGCTGCCACTCGCTTGGGATGGTACGTCAGCGTCGCACGGCCCACTGGCTGACAGGCGCAGCGTTGTTCGGTGCAATTAGTTCTGCCGCAACCGCACAAACGGCTGTCTTGACCCCGCGATCAGTTATTGACCGTCTTAACGTTGCAGTGCGCGGCGTGTAGCTGCTTGCAGACCACGACGTAGCCCTGGCGGGGCTTGTAATGGGCGTTGGTCAGCCCCGCGTCGAAGCGGGTCGAGGCCGTGCCGCCCGTCCAGTCGTAGATATAGAGGCGCTTGATCCGCGGGTTGGAGGCCGCCACGCCAAACGTGAACTGCAGCACTTTCGCCGCCCGCCTGAGACCCGAGCCATGGTTGTTGGGGAAGGCGCCGCCGAACTTCACGATGCCGCCTGTCTCGGTCAGCCACACTTCGCCGCCGAGGTCGGCCTCAAGGTCGCGTGTGCGCCAGCTTTCGAAGCGGTTGACGTCCGAGTAGTCGTGCAGGCCCCACGTCGTCGGCATCACCGTCCGTAGACGGCCGATCTCGCGCTTGAATTCATCGATGTAATCGATCGTCGGATAGATGTCGTCCTGGTCGAGGATGTCGAGGCCGACGACCGTGCACGGGATGCAGTCGCGCTTGAGCGCCTGGTAGTACTGCGCGTCCTGCACGGCGGTGGGGCTCTGGAAGTAGCCGGGCACGTACCCGCGGTTGGCCTCGTCCCACGCCTGGTATTCGCGGATGTGCGGGAACTTCTTGATGAACTTCGCCACGTCGCGCTTGTACACCGCGACGCTCGGCATTTTCATCGGCGTGTACTCGGAGTGGTAGAAGGCAAGGAGGATTTTCTGATGGCGCGCTTCCGCGGCGTGGATCCAAGCTTCGGCCTGCTCCAGGTCGTACGGCCGCACGGCCACGTCGTAGGGCACGGTCAACCGCGCGATCTGCGTATGCAGCTGCTGCCACAGCTGGTTGCCGAACATCTCGTCATGCGAGTCGCTGAGGCCGGTCATGTATGAAGGCCCACGCGGGCGCGTCTTCGCCGCGGAGCTGCCGGCGAGCGCCAGCACGCCGATCAGCGCCACGCAGAGCAACGCCGCCGTGGGCCGAAGCCGGGAGACACGCGCCTCCGGCGCTGGCCGATTCGGGGATGCGAGCGCAGCGAGTGTCTTCCTAATCGGTCCCCGTTTCGGCCAACGGGGGAGGGATCCAAGCATGTTCATCGCAACAGACTAGGTGTCTTGGGGTTGCGGTGGCGCTGCTTCCCCGGGCTGCAACAAAGTCTGCGGGGCCGCGCTCGCGGGTCGCAGCACGATCACCTCGCCGGGGACGTTGGTCAGCAGCCATGCCACCGCCTCGGGCGTAAAGCCCTCCCCTGAGCTGTCCGCGCCGGCCGCCACGACGATCCGATCGAAGTGCTCGTGCGCGGCCAGCTCGCGCAACGCGTGGCGCACCGTACGCCCGCGCTCGATGCGCGCGTCGACCGGCACCTCCGCGCGGGCCGCGCGCCGCTCGATCGCCTCCAGCATCGGCAGCGCCACGTCACACTCGCTGCGCAGCGGCACGTCCACCGACAGACGCAGCGGCACCAGCGCGAGGTACACCGGCATCAGCGTCGCGTTCTCGGCGCGCGCCAGGCGCAGCGCGGCCGCCAGCGCCGGTTCGGAGAGCCCCTCGCCGGTGAACGGGAACGCGATCCGGCGCACCCGCTCGCCGCTGCGCAGCGCGCGCCCGCGCCGCCACCGCTCGACCCCCACGGCCGCGCCGAAGCCGGCCGCCAGCGCCACCACGATCAAAGCCGCCGCGAGCGGAGTAGTCATCGCCGCGCCCCCCCAGCGCCGCCTGCCCGGGCACCTGCCGTTGCGACCTGGTCGTTCACAGCGCCGCCCCCTCTTCCTCGGCAAGCTCGTCCGTGGGCAGCAGCGTGCGGTCGGCGACGATCCGCAGATCCACCCCCGGCAGCCCTTTGAGCAGCTGGAAGGGCAGCGCCGGCTGGCTGAGGCGCCGCCACGCGTTGCGCGGCTTGGGGGTCCCCATCAGCAGGTACGTGGTGCCCCGCCCCCGCGCCACCCGGATCGCGGTCTCCGCGACCTCGTCGGCCTCCTCGATCAGCAGGTGCGCGCCCAACACCGAGGCGAGGCGCCGCAGCGCCTCCAGCTGCTCGCGCTCCTGGCGGGTGGGCGTCGCCCCCGGCGGGCGCACCACCAGCAGGTCGAGCTCCGCCCCCAGCCGCTGCGCCGAGCGCCACGCCCGCCGCACCACCCGCTGCGAGCGCGGGGTCGGCGTCACCAGCGCCAACAGCCGCTCGGAGATCACCTGTGGGGTGGTCCTCGCGACGAGGCTGTCCTCGCGCCGGCGCGCCACCGGCGCCTCGCGGCCGCGGCGCTCGAGCTCGACCCCCTCCGCCACCTGGCGCAGCGCCGTCTCGCGCAGCGCCGCGAGGTTCTCGATCTTGAAGAAGTTGCTGAGCGCCGCCTGCACCCGCTCGGGCGCGTACACCTTGCCGGCGCGCAGCCTGCCGATCAACGCCTCCGGCGTGATGTCCACCAGCACCGTCTCGTCGGCGGCCGAGAGCACCGCGTCGGGGATCGTCTCGCGCACGCGCACCCCCGTCAGCTGCGTCACCTGGTCGTTGAGGCTCTCCAGGTGCTGCACGTTGACGGTGGAGAACACGTCGATGCCGGCCTCCAGCACGTCGCGCACGTCTTCGTAGCGCTTCTCATGTTCCACCCCGGGGGCGTTGGTGTGCGCCAGCTCGTCGATCAAGCAAAGCTCGGGGGCGCGCGCCAGGACCCCCGGAAGGTCCATCTCCTCGATCTCGGTGTCGCGGTAGCGCACCCGGCGGCGCGGCACCATCTCCAGACCCTCGGCCTGTGCCACGGTCTCCATGCGCCCGTGCGGCTCGAGATAGCCGACCACGACGTCGCGTCCGGCCTCGGCCTCGGCCTGGCCCTCCTGCAGCATTCGGAACGTCTTGCCCACACCCGCGGCCATGCCGATGAAGACCTTCAGATGTCCGCGATCGCCGGGCATCGCGTCATTGTCCTTCACTCGGGCGTCGGATAGCCTGCGGAGCTTGTCCGACACGCTGCTGGGCGCCATCTTCCTAGTAGGCGTTGTGGTGAGTCTCGGCGCATCCTGGGTGCTGGTCGTACGGATCGAGCGCGTGGGAGCGCGGCTGGGCCTCTCCGAGGCGCTGCTGGGGATGCTCGCGGCGCTGGCCGCCGACGCGCCCGAGATCACGGCCGCAGTGACGGCGCTCGCCCGGCACGACACGCACATCGGCGCGGGCGTCGTGATCGGCTCCAACGTCTTCAACCTGGCGGCGCTGCTCGGCCTGGCGGCGGTCGTCGCCGGGCGGATCTCGCTGCACCGGCGCGTGATCGAGCTCGGTGGCGCGGTGAGCCTGTGGATCGCCGGGGTCTGCGTACTGGTGGTGGTTGGGGCGCTGGCGCCGGCGGTGGGGCTGCTCGCCGCGTTGGCGCTGCTGGTCCCCTACTTGGCGATCCTCGGCATGGGCCGTGAGCGGCTGGCGCGGCTGCGCCTGCCCGGGGCGTGGACGGCGTGGCTGGCGGAGGCGGTCAGAGAGGAGGAGCTGGAGCTCGAGGTGGCGATCCACCCCAACCGTGGCGGCGCACGCGATGGCGCCTTGGCAGTGTTTGCGGTGCTCGTCGTCGTCGGCGCCTCGATCGCGATGGAGCGCACCGGCTCGGAGCTCGGCGCCCGCCACGCGATCCCCGGGATCGTGATCGGCGGCCTGATCCTCGCCGCCGTCACCAGCCTGCCCAACGCGGTCGCCGCCGTCTACCTCGCCTCCCGCGGCCGCGGCGCGGCGACGCTCAGCACCGCGCTCAACAGCAACGCGCTCAACGTCGTCGCGGGGCTGCTGATCCCGGGAGCGATCGTCGGCCTCGGCGCCCCGTCCGGGCCAACCACGTTCGTCGCCGTCAGCTATCTCGGCCTGACGGCTGCCGCGCTGGCGATCGCCTACCTCGACCGCGGCCTGCGCCGCCTCCCCGGCGCGCTGATCATCGCCGCGTATGTGGCGTTCACGCTGGTGCTGGTGAGCGGGGCATAGCGCCTCAAATTGCGGAGAAAAAGCGCCTCGAATTGCGGAAAACATAGTGTCAATATGAACAAAGTCGGTGGCGGCAGATCCCGGGGCAGGGGTCGTTACTCTCCAGGGCGAGTCATTTGAGCGCCGTTGCGACACCACCACCGCCGCCCTCCCTCGGGGCGCCGCCTCCCAGCCCGATCTCCCCGGAGCCCCCACGCCGTCCCTGGTGGATGGCCAAGCGCGTGCTGCTCGGGGGGATCGGAGTGGTGCTGTTCTCTGGCACGGCGAGCGTCATGCTGGCGCGCAACGAGGTCAACAAGGTCGTGGCCGCGCTGCGCCAGAACAAGCAGGTGCAGGTCGCCGCGAACGTCCTGCCACAGGCAGCGAGCGGCGAACCGGAGACGCTGCTGCTCGTCGGCAACGACGAACGCCGCCACACAACCACCGCACCGGTATTGCCGCACTCAAACGAGATGCTGCTGGTGCGGATCGACCCGAGCAAGCCGACGATCTCGATGCTCTCGATCCCGCGCGAGCTGTGGGTGCCGTTCACGCGGCTGAACGGGCAGGTCGAAGAAAACCGGATCAACTCCGCCTACACCTTCGGCTACGAAGAAAGCGGCAAAACGACCTCCGGCGGCGTGAAGCTGATGGTGGAAACGATCAAGAAAGAGATCGGCATCACCCCCAACCTCGTGTTCGTCACCAACTTCAAACGCTTCAAGCGCGCCGTGGACGAAATGGGCTGCGTGTACATGACCGTCGACAAGCCCTACCACCACGTCAACGAACCGGGCGGGGAACAGTACTTCGAAATCAACCTCCAGCCCGGCTACCAGCGGCTGTGCGGCCAGGAAGCGCTTGAATTCGTCGCCAACCGCCACGAAAGCACCTCGCAGATCCGCGACGCCCGCGACCAGCGCTTCCTACTCAACGTCAAGGCCCAGTACGGCCCGACGCTCGTTGAAAACCGTGAAAAGTTCGAGCGCATCGTCGGCAAGGCGGTCGAAACCGACCTGCACACCGAAGCGCAGGTGCTGCAGCTGCTCGAGCTGCTGATCGAATCGGCCGGCAAGCCGGTGCGCGAGGTGCCCTTCCATGCGACGCCGTGCAATGGCACCTGCCCGTCCGGGGATCTCACCGCCACGGCGCAGGAGGTGGAAGAAGCGGCGCACTCCTTCCTGAACGGCACCGCCCTGATCGCCCCGCATAGGCTGCACGGCTCCAGTGGCAGGCGGGCTCACTCGGCGCATCGGCACACCGCCGCCCCCCCGCCCGCGCTCTCGCTGTCGCCCACCCCAGGCGCCACGCTCGCCGAAGCGCGCACGATCGCCCCGCGCCTGCCGTTCGCGGTGCAGGTACCGCGCGCCCAGCAAATCACCGCCGAATCCGAATCGGATGTGGTGCGCCGGTATGACATCGCGGGCCCCGACCGGCGGCTGTACCCCGCCTATGTGGTCGTCGTGGATCAGGGCGAACTGGGCCAGTACTACGACATCCAGGGCAGCACGTGGACCGACTCGCCGCTGCTCAGCAATCCCACCCAGGAACTCCAAATCGGCTCGCGCACCTACAGCCTCTACTACGACGGCGAACACCTCAGGACGATCGCCTGGCGCGAAGGGGGCGCCGCCTACTGGATCGAAAACACGCTCACCAACAACCTCTCGCCGCAGCAGATGCTGGCGATCGCCGAGAGCGCCCACCCCGTGATCGGCACAGCCACCGCCGGCAGGCACGCGGCGGCCACCCCCCGCAGCTTCAAACTGCCCCCACCCGCGGCTCACGAGGCGAGCACGCTCGCCAAAATCGGCGCCCTGCTCGGCTTCGTGGGCCTGCTGATCGTCGGGCTGCTGGGGTTGTGGGTGATCGCTCGCCAGCGCGAACTGCGGGCGCTGCGCGAGCAGGTGGCGCAGGCGATGGCGCTGGAAGCCCGCCAGCGCACGCGGGTCAGGTGATATGACCGAAAGAAGAGGGGCCCGACCGAAGCCGGGAGACACTCGCCTTCGGCTCGTATCCCCGTTTCGGCCAGCCGGCCTGCGGCCGACTGCGCCACCCTCTATGCCCCGAGCAGGTTGTGCACGACCAGGTCGATCAGCTTGATCCCGATGAACGGCGCGATCAGGCCGCCGAGGCCGTAGATCCACAGGTTGCGGCGTAGCAGCGCGCTCGCGCCGATCGGGCGATAGCGCACGCCGCGCAGCGACAGCGGGATCAGCAGCGGAATCACGATCGCGTTGAAGATGATCGCCGAGACGATCGCCGATTCCGGCGTGCCCAGGTTCATGATGTTGAGCACGTGCAGCGGGCCCTTGCCACCCGCGCTCGTGGCATACGTGCTGATGAACACGGCCGGCAGGATCGCAAAGTACTTGGCGACGTCGTTGGCGATCGAGAACGTCGTCAGCGCGCCGCGCGTGATCAGCAGCTGCTTGCCCACCTCGACGATCTCGATCAGCTTCGTCGGGTTGGAGTCGAGGTCGACCATGTTGCCCGCCTCGCGCGCCGCCTGTGTGCCGGTGTTCATCGCCACGCCCACGTCGGCCTGCGCGAGCGCCGGCGCGTCGTTGGTGCCGTCGCCGGTCATCGCCACCAGGCGCCCCTCCTGCTGCTGCTCGCGGATCAGCGCGAGCTTCGCCTCGGGCGTGGCTTCGGCGAGGAAGTCATCGACGCCCGACTCCTCGGCGATCTTGGCTGCCGTCAGGCGGTTGTCGCCGGTCACCATCACGGTCTTGATGCCCATCGCGCGGAGGTGGTCGAAGCGAACCTTCATCCCCTCCTTGATCGTGTCCTTGAGGTAGATCACGCCCAGCACCTGGCTGTCGCGCGCGACCGCCAGCGGCGTGCCGCCCTCGCGCCCGATCCGCTCCAGCTGCGCCTGCAGCTCCGGCGGCGGTGAGCCGCCCTCCTGCTTGACGAACTCGACGATCGCGTCGCCGGCGCCCTTGCGCAGCTGCTGGCCGTCGTAGTCGACGCCGCTCATCCGCGTCTGCGCGGTGAACGGCACGAAGGTCGCGTTGAGCGTGCTCATGTCGTGCTCACGCAGCCCGTACTGCTTGGCGAGCACCACGATCGAGCGACCCTCCGGCGTCTCGTCGGCCAGCGAGGAGAGCTGCGCCGCCTCGGCGAGGTCGGACTCGGCCACGCCCGGCATCGGGATGAATTCGGAGGCCAGACGGTTGCCGATCGTGATCGTGCCGGTCTTGTCGAGCAGCAGCACGTCTACGTCGCCCGAGGCCTCCACCGCGCGGCCGGAGAGCGCGAGGACGTTGCGGCGCACGAGGCGGTCCATCCCCGCGATCCCGATCGCGCTCAGCAGCGCGCCGATCGTCGTGGGAATCAGCGCGACCAGCAGCGCGATCAGCGTCGTCTCGGAGATCGCCGTGCCCGCGAACAGGCCGAACGGGCGCAGGGTCGCCACGACGATCATGAAGATCAGCGTCAGCGCCGCCAGCAGGATGTTGAGCGCGATCTCGTTCGGCGTCTTGCGCCGCTCTGCCCCCTCCACCAGCGCGATCATGCGATCGAGGAAGGAGTGCCCGGGCTCCTGGGTGATTTCCACGACGATCCGGTCGGAGGTCACACGCGTGCCGCCGGTGACGGCGCTGCGATCGCCGCCGGACTCGCGGATCACCGGCGCCGACTCGCCCGTGATCGCCGACTCGTCGACCGTGGCGATCCCCTCGATTACGGTGCCGTCGCCGGGGATCAGCTCGCCCGCCTCGACCACCACCATGTCGCCGCGGGTCAGCTCCGAGGCGGCCTTGGTGGTGCCGTCACGCATCGTCGCCACCGTCTCCTTGCGCATCGAGCGCAGCGTGTCGGCCTGCGCGCGCCCACGGCCCTCGGCGAACGCCTCCGCCATGTTGGCGAAGATCACCGTCAGCCACAGCCAGATGGCGATCGTCAGCGTGTACCACGCCGGCTGGTGTCCGCCGCCGAGCGGCTTGCCGCCGAAGGCCTGGATCAGCCACATCACAGTCGTGATTACCGAACCGATCTCGACCACGAACATCACGGGGTTGCGGGCCTGCACGCGCGGGTCGAGCTTCTTGACGCTGTCGATCAGCGCATGCACCACGATGTCGCGTTGGAACAGCGACACCGCCTTGCGTTCGGTGGCTGCCGGAATTGTTGACATCAGCCCGTTCCTCCAGTCGGGCGATCGAGGGCGAGGTTGAGCTGGAGCACGTTCACTCCCGGTTCGCCGGAGAAGCCGAGGCCACGGCCCGATGTGTACTTTGAGATCAGCCCGTCCACCGTGGCGAGCGAGAGGCGGCGCAGCGCCGCGACGCGGTGCGCCTGGATCCATGCGTTCGCCTGCGAGATTTCCGGGTCGAGACCGGAGGCCGATGTGCTGACGGCGTCAACTGGGATCTTTGCGACAGTCAAGCTGAGGTCATATGGCTTATTGAGCTTCAGGTATTCCTTGATGTACGTTTCGTCTGCTTCCTTGGTCTTGATGCTGTTGGGTCCGCGATTCGAGAACGTGCTGGCAGCCGCGTTGTAGGCCCCGTCTTCGGTGGCGGATGGTCGCGACTGAAAGTAGCTTGGGTTTGAGCTGAAGTCCTGACCGATGATCCTCGACCCGACGAGCCTTCCGTGAAGGTGAATCTGCTGCCCGTTGGCGTCGCCGGGGAAGGCGACCTGGCTGATGCCGGTGATCGCGAGCGGGTACACCAGCCCGAGCAGGATCGTGAACACCACGATGCCGATTGCGGAGGTGATGATGTCGCGTTTCATCTCAGTAAAGGTGTCCCGTCAAGCCCTGCACGATCGGTCCGAGTAGCAGGGCAGGGAAGAAAGTGAGTGCACCGACGAGCACGATGATGCCGATCAAGAGCACCGCAAAAGTGCCGTTGTCGGTGCGCATCGTGCCCAGGCCCGCGGGCGTGACGCGCTTGCCGGCGAGCGCGCCGGCGACGGCGAGCGCGAACAGGATCGGCGCGTAGCGCGCGAACATCATGTCGAAGCCCCCAAGCAGGTCGGCGAAGGTGATTCCATGGGCGCCGAGATTGCCAGCATTCGGCTGGATGTAGCCGGTGTAGCCGGCGAACGCCGAGCCGTTGTTGTTGGCCTGCGAGAGGTAGGCGTAGAAGCTCTCGGAGAAGGCCTGCGGCGTGTGGGTGCCGAGCTTGGCGGAGGTCGCCACCGCAGAGATCGACGCACGCCCGGATTTGCTGGCGGTGGCAAGGGCCGTGGCGAGCAGCGCGGCCAACGGCGTGATCAGGATGGCGAGGCCGGCGAGCTTGATTTCGCGCGCCTCGAGCTTCTTGCCCAGCCACTCCGGGGTGCGCCCCACCATCAAGCCGCCGATGAACACCGCCAGCAGCACGTACAGCAGGATCGAGTACAGCCCGGTGCCGACGCCGCCGAAGATCACCTCGCTGGCCGACAGGTTGGCGAACGGCACGGCGCCGCCGATGCCGGTGAACGACTCGATCGCACTGTTGACGGCGCCGCACGAGGTGACTGTCGTCACCACGTCGAACAGCGCCGACCCGGCGATCCCGAAGCGCTGCTCCTTACCTTCCATGTTGCCGCCGCCCGAGCCATTGATCACGCCCGTGTGCAGACCGGCCGCGTGCTGGGCCGGCGAGCCGTGCGCCTCGGCGATGTAGGCGACGCACACGGCGCCGAGGAACATGAACATCATCACGCCGTAGATCGCGAACCCCTGGCGGCGGTTGCCGGTCATGCGCCCGTACATGAACACGAGCGCCGCCGGGATGATCAGCACGCACAGCATCTCGAAGAAGTTGGTGAACTGCGTGGGGTTTTCGAAGGGGTGCGCCGAGTTGGTGTTGAAGAAGCCGCCGCCGTTGGTGCCGAGCATCTTGATCGACAACTGTGAGGCGACCGGTCCCATCGCGATCGTCTGTTTCATGCCTGTGATCGTGTGCACGACCAAGTAGTCAGAGAAGTTGGCGATCACCCCCTGGGAGGCGAGCACGAGCGCGACCAGCACCGAGAGCGGCGCGAGCACGTACAGGATCGTGCGCACCATGTCCTGCCAGAAGTTGCCGAGGCTCTTGCCACTGCGCCCGACGAGCCCGCGCACCAGCGCCACCGCCACGACGATCCCGACGCCGGCCGATAGCCAGTTCTGGACGGTGAGCCCCGCCATCTGGGTGAAATAGCTCATCGTCGTCTCACCGCTGTAGTACTGCCAGTTGGTGTTCGTCATGAACGACGAGACGATGTTGAAGCTCACGTTCCATGACGGCGAGTGGTAGCCGAGCGGGTTGAGCGCGTGAGGCACCCAGAAGGCGTCCTGGGTGCGCAGGATCGCGTACAGCAGCAGCCACCCCGCGAGCGAAAAGACGATCAGGCTTTTCGCGTAGGCCTTCCAGTCCTGCTCGAGCTTCGGATTGACCCGCAGGACCCGGTAGAGGATCCGCTCCGGCCAGGCGAACAGCGGCGTCAGGAAGACCCGCTGGCCGGTGTACACCCTTGCCAAGTAGCTACCCAACGGCAGCGCAAGCACGGTGAGGATGATCGCGAACAGCACGATCGTCAGCCAGCCGTAGAAGGTCATCGCTTAGAGATTCTCTCCGCGGATCAATGCGTAAAAGAGGTAGGCGATGATCAGCACGGTGACGACCAGGCCGAAGAAGTCGGCGCCGCTCATGTGCGCGATGAATGCGCCCAACGGAGGCGTGCTCATATCCGGTCGATCCCCTCGATTATCGCGAGCAGGATTGCGAACATCGCGATCCCGATCACCACCGCCACCACGTCCATAGGTGCACTATTCTCGCTGCACCATCACGGGGGTGTGACGATTTCGCTCGCGCGTATAACGATTTCGTTACGGAGCCGGCACAAGCGGAGCGGGGCGGCCGTGCGCCCGGTAGGCGGCGTTCAGCGCGGCGACTGTCCGTGCGTAGGACTGCGCCGGGCGGCGACCGCTGAACGTCACCGTGAGCGAGCCCGAGGCGCCGTGCAGCGCGATCGCCCCGCCGCTCACCGGCCCGCTCGTGGTGCGCGCGTCCCGGGCCCATGTCGGCAGCACCCAGCTCAGCGGCGTACCGGCTGCCAGAGTGTCGTGCCAGGTGAGGGTCTCCCCCCGCCGGGTGGAGCGCAGGGTAAAGGAGATCGCCCCATGATCGGTGGGCGCCCCGGTCACGGCGATGCGCTGCCCCGGCCCCAACCAGGCGGGACTCGCGCCGGCGAGCAGGCGCACGCCGCCGGCGGGCGTGTCCGCCACCAGCATGTTGCGCAGCAGCGCCACATATTCGGCGGCGAACGTCCCGTGCGGGGCGAGGTTGGTGGCCGAGGTACGGCCGCGATAGGGCCCGATGCCGGTCTCCCAGCCGCCGTCGGTGGCGGTGGTGTGCACAAGCTCCGCGTACAGCCCCGCCACCGCGTCCGCGGCCTCGCCGGCGGCCAGCTCGGCCTGGAAGACCCGGAAGCCCAGGTAGTCGTGCAGCTCGCTGCCGTTCAGGTAGGTGGGTAGACCCTCCGCCATGTGCGCACGCGCCCACCGCAGCGTGGCGGTGACGGCGGGGGAGCGTGCGCTCAACACCTGCGCGGGGAAGGCAGCCCAGTAGTTGCCCCAATCCTGGCCGCCCTGCGCGTCGAGCACGGGAGGGATGTGGCCTTCGCGGGCGACGGCCGCCTCGATCGCCCGGTCGAGCGTGGCCTCGAAACGCTGATCGACGGCGGTCCACGCCGTCACGTCCCCCGCCTGCCCCGCCAGCGTGGCGGCGGCAATCGCCGAACGCAGCCCGGCGGCCGCCCACAGGTCATCCCCGGTGATGTGCCCGTACGCCAGCTCGTTGTCGTTGGGGTTGCTGGCGGGTAGCAGCCCCAACGGGTCGGCCCCGCTAGCCGCCGACAGCCAATCGATCGCAGCTCCGATCCGCCCGAGCTGCGCGGCGGCGTAGGCCGGTTCCTGCGCGAGCGCGGCGTGCTGCGCGAGCACCCACAGCGCCTCGCCCCAATCGTCGTACTGCCCGGCCTGGCTGATGAACAGCCCGTCGGGCTGCTGGAAGGCGTCGATGAAACCCAGGTTCTGCGCCGCCGCAGCGTGCAGCCCCGCGAGGTCGAGCGCCTGGGTCTCGATCGCCGCGTCGCGAATCCAGAAGGCGCGGTACTGCAGGCGGTTGGGGCACTGCTCCCAGCCTGTGGGAGTTTGGATGCGCGATTCGAGTATCTCCGCGATCGCCGCTCGGTAGGTGGCATCCACCTTCGCCTCGGGCACTTCGATTCGCGTCATCCCGGCCTCCTGAGCGGCCCACAGCGAGCGCAGCGCCTCGCGCGCGGCCCCCAGCGGCAGCGCATCGAGTGTATGGTCGGCGCCGGCGCCGACCGGGGGCGGGTCGAGCGGGATCTGCCAAGTGAAGCTGACGCTGGCGCGGGGCTCCAAATGGGCGCTGAACACTCGGCCGTCGTGGGGCATGGTGGGGGTGTTCCGCGCTGGCGTGGCAAGCGGCCGGCTGGGAGCGGCGGGGCCGCGGGCCAGCAGCAGGCCGGAGCGGTCGAGGTCGCGGCCGGCGACCGTGTAGCTGAAGGCGCTCGAGTAGGGCTGGCCCGGCTGTTCGTAGGCGCCGGGGGTGCTGGGGCCCACCGGGCGCTCGTAGCGGAACGCGCCGGTGAGTACGGCGTGAGGGCCGCGGATCCGACGGCCGCGGGTGTAGGCGACCACCATCCCCACCCGCGCCTCCTCGGGGTGGCCGGAGTCGTTGGCGGCCGTAACCGTCTCGTACGCCACCGGCCGGCCGCCGGCCGGGACCGCGAACAGCGTCACCGTGTAGCGCACCGGCCCGTCGGCGAGCGCGCTGGAAAGCAGCGGCACCCCCGGGTCTGGCAGCGTGCGCGTCGGCTGGTTCCATCCTTGGAGGCGCCTACCGAAGCGCAGCTCGTACTCGGCCCACCCGGTGTACAGATCGCCTTCGGGCGTGACCTCGGCGCCCCCCGCCAGCCCCGGGACGGCAAGCTGTTCGGTGGGGGCGGCGAGGTAGCCGGTGATGGGGGCGGCGCCGGCGCTTGGGGCGCCGGTCGCGACCGGCGCCCCAAGCGCAGCCAGCGCGGCTACGGTCGCTGCGGTCGGGAGTCCCTTCACCCACTCAGCGTATTTGCGCTCAATGCCCTACACCATGCCCTACAATGAGGTCATGCATAAGACCAGCGTGTATCTCGACGACGAGCTGACCGAGCGGCTGGCGCGGCTCGCGCGCGAAGAGGGAACCTCGCAGGCGGAGATTCTGCGCGAGGCCGTGGCGGCCTACCAGCCCAAGCCATCGCCGGATCGCAATTTCGCGCTGGCGGGTTCCGGCTTTCGTCGTATCGACGATGACCCGCGCTCGATCTCAGAAATACCCGACGAGGAGCTGTTCGAGGGCTTCGGGGAGTGACGCTCATCCTCGACGCCGCTCCCGTGGTGGCGCTCGCCGACCACGGCGACCCAAGGAGGGCGGAGACTCTTGAGATTATGAAGGGTGAGCCGGGCGCGCTGGTCATGCCGGCACCGATAACGGCCGAGGTCGATTACCTCCTCGGACGACGCTACGGCCGACCCGCCCGCGTCGCCTTCCTGCAGGATCTGGCTGCGGGAAGGTACACCGTCGCCTGCTTGGAGCGCGAGGACTACGCGACGGTCGGCGAGCTGGAGGCCCGGTATGCCGACCTCGAGCTGGGACTCGCCGACTGCGCAACCGTCGTGCTCGCCAGCCGCTACGACACCACACGGATCGTCACCTTCGACGAACGGCACTTCCGCGCCGTGACACCCCTGCAGGGGGGAGCATTCACGCTCCTACCGGCGGACAGCTGATCATGTCCCGCCGGCGCCAGCCGCGACCGCGCCCGTAAGCGCCAACACAGCAACCCCCGCAGCGAAGCTGCTCATCCCGAAAACCGGTACCCCACGCCCGGGTCGGTGAGGATGTAGAGGGGCCGCTCGCCGGGCGGCTCGATCTTGCCCCGCAGCCGCGCGATGTGCGTGCGCAGCGCCTGCATGTCGTCCACATACCCCGGCCCCCAAACCTCTCCCAGTAGCGCCTTGTGCGTCATCAGCCGGCCGCGGTTCTGCGCCAGCACCCGTAGTAGCTCGAACTCGATCGGCGTCAGGTGCACCGGCTCGCCGTCGCGCCGCACCGCATGCGCGGCGAGATCGATCTCCAGGCCCTCCGCGGCAATCACCGGCTGCTCCTCACCCGCTCCCTCGCTGCGGCGCAGTGCCGCGCGTAGGCGCGCGACCAGCTCGCGCGTCCCGAACGGCTTGGTGATGTAGTCGTCAGCTCCTGCCTCCAGGGCGCGTACCTTCTGCTCCTCCTCTCCGACCGCCGAGAGCACCAGGATCGGCATCTCGCTCCACTCGCGCAGGCTGCGCGTCACTTCAACGCCGTCCCCTCCCGGCAGCACGAGGTCGACGATCGCCGCCCGGGGGGCCCTTACCGCGGCCAGGTCCAGTGCCTCGGGGGCGCTCTGCGCGGCGATCACCTCGAAGCCGGCCTCGCGCAACACCACACGCAGCGCCCGGAGGATCTGCAACTCGTCGTCGACGACCAGCACCCGCGGCATCGCCGCCGATGCCTCAACCGCCATCCGCCTCCGATCTCTGTGCCGGCGCCGTCGCGGCCGCCTCCGACCCCAGCGCCGACACCGCCGCAGCTGCCCCCAACCCCTGAGCCAGCGCTGCGGCCGCCTCCGGACCCCCCCGCTCCAGCGGCAGTTCGAACACGAACGTCGCCCCCTGGCCCGGCAGCGACTCGACGTGCAGCGAGCCACCGTTCGCTTCGAGGAAGCCGCGCGCGATCGCCAGCCCGAGCCCCGAGCCGCGGCGCCCGCCGCGCGCCGTGCCGGCGGAGTAGAAGGGCTCGAACACGCGCTCCAGCTGCGCTGGCGGGATGCCGGGGCCGCGATCGACCACGCGGACGATCAGGCGGTCTCCCTCGCCCGCCAGCGTCCGCACGACTCGCGCCCGCACCGACACCGGGTGGCCACCCGAGTGCCGCCGCGCGTTCTCCAGCACGTTCACGAACGCTCGCTCCAGCTGCGTGGAGTCGGCGCGCACCAGCGGCAGGTCGCGGTCGATCGTGACATGAAACTCCTCATGCGGTGGTGGATTAGACGAGGATGGAGAGGACGCGTGGTTGGCGGGCGGCGGCGAGGCGAGGTCCTCCAGCGCCATCCCAAGAACCTCCTCCACCGACAGCCACTCCCGCCGCGGCTCGGCCGCGCCCGCCTCGAGCTTCGAGAGGTCCAGCAGGTTGTCCACCAGGCGCGAGAGCCGGCGCGTCTCCGCCAGGATCGCACTCGCCAGCTCCTCGCGCTCGGGGGCGGAGACGCCTGGCAGCGCAATCGCCTCCGCCGCTGTCGAGATCGCCGTCAGTGGACTGCGCAGATCGTGCGACACCGCTCGCAGCAGGGCCGTCTTGACGACGTCCGCCTGGCGCAGCGCCGCGGTCTCCACCACCCCGCCCTGCAGCGTTTCGCGCTCCAGCGCGGCGCTCAACAGCGCCTCCAGTGCCGGCACCACGCGCTCCTGCAGGCGGTAGAGGCTGCGCTCGGAGCTGTCGGCCCCCACCACCACGGTGCCGAGGCGACGGTCGCCCTCGCGCAGCGGAAACGCCACGCTGCGCGCGTCAGGCTCCACCGCCTCCATCACGATCGCCGCCGACTGCAGCTCCAGCGCCTGCGCCATCCGCGCCGCGGCCGTCGGCAGCACCTGCGCGAGGCTCTCCCCCTTCAGCAGCAGCCTCGCCATCTCCAGCACCAGGCTCGCCTCACGACGGCGCTCCAGCGCCTCCTGGCGCGAACGGGAGTTGGGAACCGGGACGATGCCGAGCTTGCGCGACATTACAGTCAGCCTAGAGGGTGGCGCAGCCGGCCGTTAGGCCGGTGAGCCGGGCCCCTCGTTCTTTTATTCGACGAAAGGCCGGGCGCGGTCTTCGTCCGTCCGTCGATCAATGCGACCGCTCATACATTGACCCGCTACCGTCGATCATTGCGAGGTGGACCCAATCGAGGTGCAGCGCTCAGGGATGCCCAAAACACACGTTTGCTCAGCCATGTTGGCAGCAGCCGGGGTGCTGCTCGCACTCTCGCTGCCCACCGACGCGGCCGGCTCGGTGGCGCCCCTGCCCGCGTCGAGCTACACGACGCGACCGGCGTGTCCCGCGCCGGCGCCCGGGCGCGCGAGCTGCCTCGCCGTGGAGCTCGTCCCGAGGACCGCCGAAGCTCGCGCCCACACCCATCCGCTGGCGATGACACAAGCCGGCCCGCTCGAAGCCTCGGGACCCAAAGGGGGCGCCTATGGCCTGCGCCCGGTGGACCTGCGCGCGGCCTACTTCCCGGGCGAACCCGCGGAAGCTCCTGCCTCCGCGCCACAGACGATCGCGCTCGTGGACGCCTACAACGACCCTGAAGCCGAAGCCGACCTGGGGGTCTACGACAACGAGTTCGGCATCGAAGCCTGCACCGAAGCGAACGGTTGCTTCGAGAAGGTCAACCAGAGCGGCGAACGCGGCCACCCGCCGTTTCCCGCGAGCGAAGCGGAACGCGAATCCAAGCTCGCGCTCTGCGAAAACGCCAGCGCACCCGAAGCGGAACGCGAAGCGGCCTGCGCCCTGGTGCAGGAAGCCGAGGGGTGGGCGGTCGAGATCTCCACCGACATCGAGACCGCCGACGCAATCTGCCAGCAGCACTGCCACATCGTGCTCGTGGAGGCCGAATCCGAGTCCTATAAAGCTCTCGAAGCCGCCGAGGAAACGGCCGTGAGGATCGGCCACGAAGCGGAAAAAGCCCCCCCCTGCGGCGCCAAGGCCTGCGATACCGAGGTCTCCAACTCGTGGGGCGGGTCCGAACCGGAACCGTTGCTCGGCGACATCAACGACAGCGCCGCCTTCGACCATCCGGGCACCGTAATCACCGCAGCCGCAGGCGACGACGGCTACCTGAACTGGACCGACGCCGCGGAAGCAGAAGAAGCCAAAGAAGCATATTACGAGGGCGCCGACTACCCGGCCGCATCACCTCACGTGGTCGCCGTCGGCGGCACCCACCTCGGGCTTTCGGCCTCGGGCACGTGGAAGCAAGAGACCGTCTGGAACGATGACCCCCGCGACGGCGAAGCAAACTACGGCGCCGGCGGCGGCGGCTGCAGCACACAGTTCTCGGCACCCGCATGGCAGCGCGACGTGCCGGACTGGGCGCAGGTCGGCTGCGGCGCCGGCGCCGCAGCCAAACGTGCCGTGGCCGACGTGGCAGCCGACGCCGACCCCTATAGCGGCGTCGCCGTGTACGACTCGGTCCCCGATTTCCACGAAGAAATGGAGGGCAAACAAACCGTGGTTGTCAATACCCCGCTCGGATGGTGGCCGATCGGCGGCACCAGCGTAGCCTCGCCGATCATCGCCTCGATGTTCGCGCTCGCCGGCGGCTCGCACGGCGTCGAATACCCGGCGCAGACGCTCTACGAACACCTGGAAACGGGCGTGCTGCACCCCGTGACCTCCGGTGGCAACGGCGAATGTGACGACCTCTACTCATCCTGCACCGGCTCCCTGAGTCCGTTTTCCACGCGGTTCGCCTTCGACTGCGGGCAGGGAGCGTTGATCTGCAACGCGGGCCCGGGCTACAACGGCCCCGCGGGCGTCGGCACCCCCGACGGGATCGGCGCACTCAAGCCGCTCACCGAAGCGGAACGGAAGGCCGTCGAAGCCAAACATGCCGAAGAAGCCACGAGGAGAGCCGAAGCGGAAGCGGCCGCCAAATTGAAAGCCGAAGAAGAAGCGGCGGCCAAAGCCAACGAAGAAAAACGGATCGAAGGCCCATTCGAAGAAAAACCCGCGCCGCTGGAAACGGGCTCGAAAGGCAGCGGCGGGGGCGGTACCACTACGGGCGCAGCGGGCGCCAGCGGGAGCGGTGGCAGCAGCGGCGGCAACACCAGCGCGGGTGCGGGCAACTCCTCGCCTCACGGTTCGTCCATCCTCACCGGCTCATCGACCCCCACCGATAGTGGCAAAGCCAATCCTGGCCGCGGCGCCGTGCTACGCCTCTCGCACCTCATGCTCACCGCCCGCGCGAGCGCGGTGTTCGCCCGCGGCCTGCCCGCCATTTCCCAGGTCGCCTTCGCCTTCACGCTCAGCGCCCCGGCGCGGGTGCGAGTCACGCTCTCCCGACTTGTGCGCGTCAGCGGGCGCCTGCATTGGAGCACGGCGCCGGGCGGGTTCAAACTAAGCGCCACCGGTGGTCACGACCGCACCCATCTGCGGGGTCGCGGCACGCTTCCGGCGGGGCACTACCGGCTCACGTTGACCCCTGTGCACGGGGCCGCGCGTTCGCTGGCGTTCCGACTCGGGTAGGGCTCGGCGGAGCCTCAGCGCGACGGGCAACCTGTTCGCCGCGCCGACGGGGACGCCAGACGCGCATGTACTGCGCGGCGAAGTAGGAGCCGACCACCACGCCTGCCGCAGCCACCTGGGCGACGATCGTCTCGACGTTGGGGAAGATCGAGAACCAGGTGCCCAGCCAGCCGGGCAGGCTCACGCCGGGGATCGGGGTCGTCCCGATCCAGCCCGCGAGTTGCATCTCGTTGACCTCCTCGCCGACCATCACCCACAGCACCACCAGCAGCATCCCGCCCGTGATGATCAGCAGTTTCTTGTACGGCAGCCGCTGGTGCAGCCCGAAGGTCAGCACGCCCGTGGCGGCGGTGAACAGCAGGCCGAGCACCACGCCCTCCAGCACGATGCTCGAGCCAAAGCGCTCGCGCAAGGCCTGCAGGAAGATCACGACCTCGAAGCCCTCGCGGTACACGGAGGTGAAGCCGAGCAGGCCGAAGCCGAGGATCGTCGCGCGCGCACCGGCTCCGCCCGCCCCGCCGAGCAGCCCGCGGCGACGCTTGTGGTGGTGGGAGATCCAGCCGGTCCAATAGAGCTTGTGGAAGAACCAGTTCATCACCACCAGCAGCACGATGATCGCCGGGATGCCCGTTGCGGCCTGCACCGTGAGGCCGCTGCCGCCGAACACCCCGATAAACCACACCGCCACAAACCAGGTGCCGACCGCCGCGAGTAGCGCCAGGCCGCCGCCGACCGCGACCGGCTTGCGGTAGGCGCGGTTGGAGCCGAGGAAGCTGGCGGTGATCGCGGCCAGCACGAGGATCGTCTCCAGGCCCTCGCGGAACACCAGCACGCCGCTGTCGAGCACCGCGCTCGTACCGCTCATGTGGCTGGAGGAGCCTTCCGCGGGGTTGGGGGTGCCGCCGCGCGCGTGCCAGCCAAGGATCACCGCGGTCACGCACACAGCGAGCACCACGGCGGTCCATACATACATGCTTGCCTGCGTGCCCGCCAGGCGCCGGCGGCTCGCCTGCACCGGGGGCGCCGTCGCTGACGCGGCTGGTTGCGGTGGCGCTGCGTTCTCGACAGGTTCCGGGGACGCCGCGTGCTCTACAGGTTCCAATCCCGACCTCGCTGCTAGGTTATGCTTCTAGCGGGAACCCTAGCATAGGTTAGGCTGGCCTAATTAGGGTTCCCTAACTACCCGCACCCTGAGCGTTCAGGGACCGCGGCGCCAGGTCCGCGATCGTGTGCTGGAGCTGCTCGCCGCGGATCGTGAGCTCCCACGCGTTGGGGGCGCCGCGCAGACCGCCGCCGCCAACGTTGGCGATCAGGCCCTGAAGCTCCAGACGACCGAGCAGCTTGGATATCTGTCCCTGGTCGACGACCTCGGCGCGGTTGGCAATTTCGCGATTGCTCGATCCGGGGCGCTCGGCGATCGCCGTCAGCACCCGTGCGGTGCGGTAGGTGAGCCTCGGACCCACGCCTTCCATCACCACGCGCCCACTGCGCGGAGGCTGCGAACGGGGACCGCCCGGAGATCGACCGACGGGCCGGGCAAGCTCGCGTCTGGCGGCGGCAGCGCCCAGGTAGGGAAGCAGGATCAGGCCCATCAACTCGCCCCGTAACGTGGTGGGAGCCTCGGGCTTGGCTGCCAGCAGACGGGTTTGCAGGACCGCCAGCACCGCGCCCACCACCCCCTCGGCGGTGATCGCAGGGGGCTCGGCGCGGACTCTCGACTCCAGCCGCCCACGATCGACGTACTCGGCCAACTTCGCGATTGCCGCAGTACGGCTGTGCAGCACACGCGGACCCGCACCAAGGGAGTAGACAATCCACAGACGCGCCAGGTCGGGCTCCCGCTCGACCAGCTCGAGTGCGGCCGCCAGCGCAGATCTGATTCCTTCGACCCAACCGTGCTCGCCGGCGTAGGCCTGCTCCATCGCGGCGCCGGCACGCTCCGAGCACCACTCGAAGGCACCGAGGAAGCATGTTTCGACGTCGGCGAAATCCCGGCGCAGCCGGCGCGGCGAGATCTCAGCTTGCGTGGCGATGTCGGTGAGGGTGATCTGACCCCCGGCCATGCTGCCACCCCGGGCACAGACGGTCGTGGCTATCGCCCTGAAGATGCATGTGCGCTCGTCGTTCTCCACCGGACCCATTGGCTTGTCCGGACCCCCTGGCTTGTGCACCCTGACGTCTTCCTCTCCTCGACGGCAAGCTTGATCTTTTCCTTCGGCGTTATCTTCTCATTGTCCAGCCTACCTCGTGTGCTGTAGGCAGGTGTTTCCCAGCTCTTGATCGGGATTTGCAACGCTTTCAGCGCCCGGTGTTTCCCATTATTTGGGTCCTGGCCACCCACTCGCCGAGCGTCATATTTGGCGTGTATGCAGGGAAAATGCGGAGGCACGCACAAGGTCTACGAGCGGCGAGAAGACGTCCCTCGCAATTTACGTTGCGGGATCCTCACACCGGGCTTACCCTCGATCGCAATGATCGAATCACCCCATGCGCCCGTAGCTCAACTGGCTAACGGCCACGACAACAGTGGCGCCGGATCTCCAGGTGTAGTCACGCAGCCGGCGACGAGCCGCGGACCTTGTGCCCGTAAGGCTCGCCGGCCGGCGGCTATCTGCCGCGTCGCGGTCGCTTGGTATGAGACAGCCCTCGCGCGTCGCTGGTCTAAGAGCAGCGGCCTTCTAAGCCGCCGATGTGGGTTCGAGCCCCGCCGGGCGTACCTCTTCCTCCACCACCACCCCTGAAGTGCTCGATCGGCTTTTACAGGCGCTGATCGCGCTTGCGCCACAGACCACCTTCTCGGTGATCCCCCTCCATAGCCCGCGCAAGGGGGCCGACGCGCAGATCTTTCGGGCACAGAGCGACGTTCAGCTGGCCATGGCGGGCGAGGCGCTCGCCGCGCTTCCGGAGGTGGCGACCGTGAGAGCGCGTGCGGACTCGCTGACGGTGCGCTTCGCCGACACGGCGATCGCGGCGCTCGGCGAGCGGTTGGAGTGCGGCGGCGAAAGCGTGCTGGACGCCCACGATCTGCTGGGCGCAGCCGAGGTGGTGGTCAACTTCTGCGACGCCAACCCCACGAAGGCGCTACACATCGGCCACCTGCGCAACATCGCGCTCGGCCAGGCGCTCGCAGGCGCGCTGGCGGCGGCGGGGGCGCGGGTGACACGCCAGAGCCAGGTAAGCGACTACTGCCGCAGCATGGGCGAAGCGCTAGCTGGCTACGCGGAGCTGCCCGAACGGGCCACCCCCCGCAGCCTCGGGGTCAAGAGCGACCACTTCGTGGGCGAATGCTTCGGGCGCTACGCCGCGCGCACGGCTGGGGGCGCCGGCAGGCTCGCCGATCGCGCTCGGGCGCCAATCAGCCGAGCGGGCACTGAGGGTCATGCGCCCCACACCGGGAGCACCGCGACCCTGCCGCAAACTGCCGAGGGCGCCGATGACCCGGCGCTGAGCGCCGAGGCGGCCGTCCGCAACGATCTCGCGGACGAACTGCTGGAGCGTATGAGCGCCGGCGACCCGGAGATCGTGGAGCGCTGGCTGCGGCTACGCGGGTGGGCGCTGGACGGCCAGCGAGAAACGCTCGCGGCGCTCGGCGTGCAGATCGACCGGTGGGTGTACGAGTCGGACTCGCGGCCCCTCACGCAGTGGATCCTCGACCGCGGCGTGGCGGGCGCGGTACTGACACGGACCGAGAGTAGAGCGGTGGTGTACGAGACGCGTGAGCAGGAGTACCCACGGCTGCTGCTGGCGCGTGCCGACGGCTTTCCGACCCAGCACCTGCGTACGGTCGCGCTGTGGCGCTCGCTGCGCGAGACGCTCGGCGAGACTCGCACGATCGAGCTGGTGGGCGAGGAGTGGCAGGCGTACGTGCGCTACCACGAGCGCCTCATGCGCGGCGAGCGGCCGGCGCCCACGGATGCGGGAGATCCAGCCGCCGTCGGCGGATATCCGCCTACCGCAGAGCTGCCCTGCCGCCAGCAGCGCCGCGCGATGCACCATCCGAGCGACAACGTGATCTACGGAATGGTCACCGTCGAAGGCGGCGCGGTGAAGTCCAGCCACGGCAGGCCGCCACTTGTGGATGGGATGCTTCGAGCGGCTGGCCGCCTCACCGCCGCTGCGGGAGCTCGCCGCGCACAGCGAAGGACGCTTCAAGCCACATGGACTCGCGGCGGTCGTGACCCTGGGGTTTTATCTGGGCCGCCCCACGCGCAAGCCGGTGGATCTCACGCTGAGCGAGATGCTCGAGCTCACCGGGGGCGTGGGGTGGGAGCTCGCGCGCGCCGCGGTGAGCGCCTGGGACCCACGCCACGACGGCCCGCCCGACCCCGCGCCCGAGGATCCCGAATACCGCCACACGGTGATGCAGTCCCAGGTTCACCGCCGGCTCCTGGAGCGCGCGATGGAGCAGCTCGACGTGTACGAGCTCGCGCGCTTCTACGGGCATCTGAGCCGCCGTTACCTCGCGATCGAGGCGGACGCGCGAACCGCTCGGGCGATGCGCACACTGCTCACCGCCGGCATGGGCGCATTGGGGTTGCCCTGCGCGGTGCCACAGAGCGGTGGGGCGGGATGAGCCCCCACGGGTTGGAGCTGGCAACTGAGAGCGGCGTCACGGAGGGCACGGACAGCGGCATCACGGAGCCCGTGCGCGACGGCGCGACAGATGGGCGGGAGGGCAAACCGAACGGTGCCGAGGTGGCGCAGCTGGACCGCAACGAGGCCCTGCGTGGGCCCCCGCCGGGCGCGGTGGAGCGCGTGCACGCGGCGATCGCCCGGGGGCACATCTACCCGCACAAGGCGCTGGCGCACGCGACGGACGCGGCCGCCAGCCACCTTGGCGTGGATCCGCGACAGCTGATCATCACCACCGGCGTGGATGAGGCGGCGGACCTGTGCATCCTCGAGCTCGGCGACCCCTACACCATCACCCCGGGCTTCGACGGGTACCGCGACCGCGCGGCCGCGCTCAACCACCGCTGCAGGGCGTTCGCGCTGACCGCCGAGCACGCGCTCCCGCGCGAGCTGCTCGGGGCGGTCACGGCCGGCCGGCTGGTGATGCTGGCGAGCCCCAACAACCCGACCGCAAATGCGTTCGCGCCGCAGTCACTGCGCACGCTGCTATGGCGCTCGGCGTATCTGCTGCTCGACGAGACCTACGCGGACTTCTGCGCGCACGCGCCCGGGCTGGAGTGGCTGGCGGAGCACCCGCGCCTGCTGGTGTTCCGGTCGTTCTCCAAGGCATACGGCCTGGCGGGCCTGCGGATCGGCTGCATCGTCGGCGAGGAGCGCCTGATCGCGCGACTGCGCGCGCGGCAGGCATACCTGACCACGAGCGGGTTGGCGGCGGAAGCGCTGATCGGCGCGCTCGAGAGCGACGCCGACTTCCCGCGCCGCCACGCGCACGAGGTGGGCACCCTGCGCGCCGAGCTGATCGCGCGCCTGCGGGCGGTGGAGCTGTTCGAGCGGGTGCACGACAGCGAGACCAACTTCGTGTTCGTCACCTGCGCATCGCCCGCCGAGGCGGCGTCGATCCGGGAGACGTTGGCGGCGCGGTGGAATGTGATCGTCGCCTCGACCGCCCCGCTCGGAGCGCCGGCGGGGCTGCGGATCGGCGTGAGCCTACCCAAGCACGCCGACCGTCTGATCGAAGGACTGACCCTGACCCAAGGCCGGCGCGAGGCGGGCGGGCCGAATCCGAACAAGGAGGAGGTACCAGCATGAACGGCGCCAGCCAGACCATCGCGCAGACGACTCCCGAGGCGATCGACCGCGCGGCCTTCCGTCCGACGCTACTCAGAGCGCTCGACTACCTCGCCGGGTGGGCGACGGCGGAACTGCTGATGGCGATCCTCGAAGACGAGCAGCTGTTGAGCGCGCTGGAGCAGGGCACAAGCGCCGAGGAGCTGGCGCAGCGGCTGGGCTCACCCGGCAGCCCGACCACGGGCGCCTCCGCGAGCGAGCTGACCGGCGCACTGCTACAGGCGCTGCACTCCGAGGGCGCCGTGGTGAGGCAGGACGAAACGTACCGCCTCGCCGAAGACCTCTCCGAGCTGCGCGCGGCGCACGGCTGGCTGGAGCTGCTGATGGAGGGCTACCGCGATCTCTTCAAAGGGGTCGGCAGGCTGATGCGCGAGGGCGACGGGAGCATCGAGCGCAACCACCTGCGCGTGGCGACCGGCAGCGCACGGATCGCGATCTACGACGCCGTGCCGCTGACGCTGCGACTGATTGAGCGCCTCGGCGCCTCCGAGGGGGTGGTGTTGGACTACGGTTGCGGCAGCGCGTTGTACCTGATCACGCTGTGCGCCCAGCACCCGGGACTTCGCGCGATCGGCGTGGAGCTGGCACACGAGACGGTGCAGGCCGCCCGCGAGCACGTGCGCGAAGCGGGCATGGAGGGGCGCATCGCGATCGAGCACGCCTCAGCGCCCGACTACGTGCCGAGCGAGGAGGTTGACTTCGTCGTGTCGGCGTTCGTGCTGCACGAGATCGTTGGCCAGCGCGGCATCGAGGAGACGGTCGAGTTCCTGCGCTCGTTCGGTACGCGCTTCCCCAACGCAAAGCTGCTCATCATCGAGGTGTCAAACCCCTACGAGGAAGGCCGCGGCGAGCTGATCGGCAGCGACCGCCAGGGGCGGGGCTACTACAACTACTACATCTGGCTGCACTCGGTCACCACCCAGCGCCTGCTCACGCACGCGCAGTGGCTGGAGCTGTTCGCGCAGGCCGGCTACCGCGTGCTGCACGAAGAACGCGTGGATGACATCGTCGACTCCACGGGCCTGGAGATCGGCTACGCGCTCGAGCGGGTGTGATTCTTTTCGGGCTTGGGTATAGTCATAGTATTTACAGAGGAGGAGTGGTGTTGTTTATAAAAAATTCAGAACCCGATAGCGATTGCGCACGGCTTTTAATTTTTTTGTTACCACCCCGACCCTATTGCAATGGTTATACAGCCCTCTCTACCGCCCTTTTTCAACCAGCAGCCGGCAACTCACCCCGCGCCCCGTAGGGTCCCAGGCACTCCGGCAGCACGACCGAGCCGTCCTCGCGCTGGCCGTTCTCCAGCAGCGCAATCAGCGTGCGGCCGACGGCGACCGCCGTGCCGTTGAGCGTGTGGAGGATTTGCGTCTGCTTGTCCCGGCGAACACGGATGCTCAGGCGCCGCGCCTGGTAGTCGGTCGTGTTGGAGCACGATGTCAGCTCGCGATAGCGACCTTGGCTGGGTAGCCACGCCTCGCAGTCGTACTTCTTGGCGGCGGGGGCGCCGAGGTCGTTCACGGCGATGTTGACCACCCGGTAGGGCAACCCCAACTCACCAAGGATCTCCTCCTCGACCGCAAGGATCCGCTCGTGCTCCGCGCCCGAAGCGGAGGGCTCGACGAAGCTGAACATCTCTACCTTGTCAAACTGGTGCACGCGAAAGATCCCGCGCGTGTCTTTGCCGGCGGCGCCGGCCTCCCGGCGGAAGCAGGGGGAGAAGCCGGCGTAGCGCAGCGGCAGGCAGGCGGCGTCGATGATCTCCTCGTCGTGCAGCGAGGCGAGCGCGACCTCGGAGGTGCCCACCAGGAAGAGCTCGTCCGCCGGCAGCGAGTAGATCTGCTGCTCGGTGTCGGGCAGAAAGCCGGTGCCGTACAGCGCCCGCTCGCGCACCAACACCGGCGGGATCACCGGTTCGAAGCCGTGCCCGCGCAGCTTCTCCAGGACCCAACGCACCAGCGCCAGCTCGAGCATCACCAGGTCGCCTTTGAGGTAGGCAAAGCGCGCGCCCGAGAGCTTGGCGGCGTGGTCCATGTCGATCAGCGAACCGGCCAGCTCCAGGTGGTCGCGGGGGGGGAATTGAGGCCTGGCCACCCCCGCATCGCCCACGCGAAGCCCACCCAGCCCGGCCTCCCCCACGACCCGCACCAGCTCGTCCTCCGGGCCCGGGGCGGCAGTCGGATCGGGCAAGTTGGGCAGCGGCAGCAGGGCATCGCGCAGGAGCCCTTCGACAACGGCGACTGCTCCCGCAAGCTCCTTCTCTCGTGCGGCGATCCCGCGCTGTTGCGCTATCGCCTCACCGGCGTCTTTGCCCCCGCGCTTAGCCTCGGCGATTGCCTCCGTGGCGACGTTGCGTTCGGCGCGCAAGTCCTCCAGCTCGGCAAGCTTGGCGCGACGTCGTCCGTCATACTCGATCACGGCGTCGAGACCGGCGGCTGCACCCTCTCCACGTCGCGCAAGGGCAGCACGCACAGCGTCGGGTTCCTGCCTAATCCGCTTGAGATCCAGCACCCTCTGGAGCCTACCCGTACCGGCCCGCAAGCTCGGGGTCGGTCATTACCCGCGCACTATTTGGAGGCGGGCTTGCCGTGTGAGGCAGCGGATGCCGCGGCGGCAGCCGTGGTGCTCGTGGAGCTTTCGGAGGAGCCCGGGATCGCAGTGTTTTCGATCGACGGCACCTTGGGCGCCTGCAGACCCGCGTACTTGGCGAGGAACGCGGCGACTTCCTTCGCCTGGACGCCGAGCACGATGTCCTGCGGCATGATCGCACCGGAGAAGCCGCCGTTGCGGATCGCGTAGAGGACCTGGTTGTACTGCTCTGTGCGGAAGTCGAAGTTGGGACCGTTGGTGCGCAGGCGATCCTTGATGCTGGTGGCCGAGCCCTCAGCTCCGACGACGGAGAGCGTGTGGCAGCCCGAGCAGCGCTGCAGGAACAGCGCGGCCCCCTTGTAGTAGGGGTTGGATTTGGAGAGCTGGATGCCCTGCGTGCCGCAGGCGCTGACGCCGACGGCCGCGACGGCGCTCGCCGCCAGCGTGGCCGCGAGCTTCAGTGGGGCGCTCATGCGAGGCTTCAGAGGGGCGCTCATGCGACGCGGAATATATAGGCTCGCCGGATGCGACCCCGGCCGCTCGTCGCGGCGCCGCTCCGGCCACTCGTCGCGGCGCCGCTCCGGCCACTCGTCGCGGCGCTGCTCCAACCCCTCGCAGCGGCGCTGCTCCGGCCACTCGTGGCGGCGCTGCTCGCAACGCTCCTGCTGGCAGGCTGCGGGGCCGGCCAGGCAGCGCGCGTAACGGGCCATCGCCTGGCGCTAACGCTCGATGAGTACCGCATCCTGCCGCAGACGGTGAGCGTGCCGGCGGGAGCACTGCGGATCACGGCATGCAACCGCGGCGTCCTCACTCACAACGTGGCGCTGCAGCGGGGGACCCTCGACTCCGACGAACGCACCACGCTGACCGGCATCTCGACGCTGCTGCCCGGGAAGTGCGGCTCGGCACCGACCACCACGCTGGCCCCCGGACGCTATCTGCTGGTAAGCACCGTCGGCAACCAGGCCGTGCTGGGGATGGCCGCCACGCTGATCGTGCGCTGAGGCGGCCGACCACGTGTCCCATTTTGGGGGGTGCCGTCGGGGTGGTAAGTAGGGATGCCCACGAAACCGACCATGCCCGAGCCCTCCGAGTGGCTGCGCCTGCTGGCCGGGAGCCAGCTGCAGACGCGGGTATCGCGCTCTGTGGCGCTCGATGCCGGTGCGCTCGGCGTGATGGCCGTCGACGTGGCCGTCGCCCTGATCGTCCTCGGCGCCAGAGGGGCGTATGACCTCTCGATCCTCGCGCCGCTCCTGCTCGGATCCTCCTTCAGCCTGGCGGTGTGGGCTCTGCGCCTGCCCAGCGCGAAGGAGACCGGCCCTTCCCTCGCTGCGATGCGCAAGGCTCGCGAGAGCGAAGACGAGCGCGAGTTCGAAGACTCGCTGCTCGACGACCTCGAAGAAGACCTCCGGATCAACGACCGGGCCCTCGCCCGCAAAACCCTATTGTTCAAACATGCCCTGACATTCCTGGTGTTCGCGATCCTTGTAGAGCTGGCGGGGCAGGTAGTACAATGAGCGTCATGGAGCCCACCACCATCAGCCAACCCACCCGGGACTATCCGAGGACGCCCGACGGCAAATACAAGTACACGACGTCGGACGGGCAGCCGCTGCACTTCGAGCCGACGACCCTACCCGGCCTCGTCGGAGAGGATTTCCTCATCCCCGCATCGGTGACCAAGTTCTTCCGCAAACTCCTCCGACGCACAGACACACCCACCGCGCGGTAGCTCCGTCACACGAGTGGCGACCGCATCAGACACTGGATCGGCTCATATCCCATGCGCGGTTTCCGCCGCGCGCAGCAGCAGGAACACAACGACCAGCGCCGACAGGGCCATGATGCCCTGCTCGCGGCGGACGATCGCCGCTACCACGGCGTGTTGCTCGGCCTCGGGGAGCGAGCCGACCTCCTGGGCGCTACCGAGACCTCGCTGGTCGAGGATCGTCTGCGCCGAGGCGATGCGCAGCTGCTCGGCGACGAAGGCGACCGCCAGGGGGAGCAGGGCGTATAGGTAGAAGAGCCTTTCGCTCGAGGTGTGGCCGACGGCGGCGAGCACGCCCACGGCGAGCGCGAACACGACGGCAGCACCCTGGCCGATGCGCAGCAGCACCCAGAAGGGGCGGCTGGGGCGCCAGCGATACCAGCTCCAGCCGCCCACAGCCATCGGGATCGCGTTGACCGCGGCCGCCACGAGCGCACCCACGGCCACTGCTTGGTTCAACGCGCGGCCCCCCGTCGAACGACGCCGCTGCCCCCGCCCGCTCTCGCGCCGATCGTCACTATGTAACACTCTTGCACAAGCATCGGCGTGCGGTGGTATAACAGCCGCGGTGCTGCGTTCCTACCTTCCCGCGCTCGTGTTCCTGATCCTCGGCGGCGCCGTGGGGGGTGCGTTCACGCTACTCAACGGCGTGCTGGGCCCGCGCCGAGCGATCAAACAGAAGCAGGACCCCTACGAGTGCGGCCTGCCCTCGGAGGTCAAACAGGGGCTGCGCTTCGGGATCAGCTTCTACTTGATCGCGATGCTGTTCATCCTGTTCGACATCGAGGTGATCTTCCTGTACCCGATCGCGGTGGAGCTGCGGGCGTTCGGGAGCTATGCACTGAGCGAGACCGCCGTGTTCATCGTGCTGCTCGTCGTCGCGTTCGTGTACGTGTGGCGCAGGGGGGCGTTGGAGTGGAGGTGAAGCGCACACGGCTCGCCGGCCCCGGCGCCCCGGCCGACCCGAGCCGCCTGCAGGTCAACCGGCTGAACGCGCCGCAGCTGCTGCGCGGCGGCGAGATGGACGGGCTCAACCTCCCCGCCCACCTGGAGGGCGCGGAGCTCGAACGCCACGTCGAAGAACGCGTGCTGACGACGACGCTCGACCGCGCCGTGGCGTGGGCGCGCTCCAACTCGTTCTTCCCGCTCGGGTTCGGGTTGGCGTGCTGCGCGATGGAGCAGTTCCACACCGCCGGCCCGCGCATGGACATCGCGCGCTTCGGCTTCGAGGCGTTCCGCGCCTCCCCCCGCCAGGCCGACCTGATCATCCTCGCCGGGCGCGTGTCGATCAAGATGGCGCCGATCATCCGGCGGCTGTATGACCAGATGCTCGAGCCGAAGTGGGCGATCTCGATGGGCGCTTGCTGCAGCTCGATGGGGGTCTTCAACAACTACGCGCTGGTGCCGGCCGACAAGTTCATGCCGATCGACGTGCACGTCCCCGGCTGCCCGCCGCGCCCGGAGGCGCTGATGCACGGCATCCTCAAGCTGCGCAAGCTCGTGCAGGACGACCCCGACGCCGGCTGGCGCGAGCGCTACGAGGCGGTCGGCACGGAGGAGAACGTTGTCGGCGGGAGAGGGGCAGGCTCTCCTCCCGACCTCCCCCCGAGCGGAGCGCGATGCCTGACGCGACGGGCCTGGAGCTCATCGCACGCGGGCTGCGGGAGGAGCTCGGCGAGGAGACGGTTCGCGACACGGTGTTCTTCCGCGAACGCGCGACGGTCGAGATCGACCCGGCTCGCGTGCGGGACGTGCTCGCGCACCTGCGCGGGCAGGGGTATGCGTTCATGGCGAGCCTGCACGGCGTCGACTACTACCCGCACGAGCCGCGCTTGGGCGTGCACTACGAGCTGCTGGACATGGCCCGCGTCGATCGCGTCACGGTGCTGCTGCGGGTGGCGACCGATGCGCCGCAGGTGGACTCGGTGACGGTGGAATGGCCGACCGCCGACCACCAGGAGCGCGAGGTGTACGACATGTTCGGGGTGATCTTCGAGGGCCACCCCGACCTGCGCCGGATCCTGATGCCCGAGGACTACGAGGGCCACCCCCAGCGACGCGACTTCCCCACCGGCGGCGAGCCGGTGCGCTTCACCTACAACGACAACCCCACGCTCGGGGCGCCGCGGTGAGGACACCCACGCCAATCCCCGGCTGCCCCAGCTCCGGGCACGGGAAGAAGCGCGCAAGGAGCACGGCGCGGCGTAGCGGTAGGGGGATGGAGATCCCACGATGAGCCACCTCTCCGACTACCGCCGCGGCGAGCAGAGCTTCACGCTCGACCAGTCGGGCGTGGGCGGCGCCGCCGGCGTCAGCGCCGACGCGATCGCCACCAGCGACGAGGCCACACACGAGCTGCTGACGCTCAACTTCGGCCCCCACCACCCCGCCACGCACGGCGTGCTGCGGCTGATGGTGACGCTCCAGGGCGAGGTCGCGCGCGACCTCAAACCGATCATCGGATACGTGCACACGGGGATCGAAAAGACCGCCGAGGACAAGGCCTACTGGAAGGTGATCCCCGTGATCGAGCGGATGGACTACCTCTCCTACTACTTCAACGCGATGGCCTACTGCGGCGCCGTGGAGCGCCTGCTGGAGTGCGAGGTGCCCAAGCGGGCGCAGTACCTGCGCGTGATCCACCTGGAGCTCAACCGCATCGCCTCGCACCTGATCTGGCTGGGCACCTCCGTGCTCGACCTCGGCGCCACCTCGATCTTCCTGTACTGCCTGCGCGAGCGCGAGCTGATCCTCGACCTGTTCGAGATGTCCTCCGGCGCGCGCATGCACACGCGCTACTTCCAGGTGGGCGGCGTGATCGAGGACATCCCCCGCGGCTTCGAGGCGAAGGTGCGCGAGTTCCTGAAGATCATGCCCAAGCGCGCCGACGAGTACGGCGCGATCCTCAACGCCAACGAGATCGTGCTGCAGCGGCTGCGGGGAGTGTGCCCGCTCGACGCCGACACGCTGCTGGGGCTCGGCGTCACCGGTCCGCTGCTGCGCGCCGCCGGCAACCCGTGGGACCTGCGCAAGGCCGACCCCTACTCCTCCTACGAGGACTTCTCCTTCAAGATCCCCATCGGTACCGTCGGGGACAACTACGACCGCTTCGCCGTGCGGATGGCGGAGATCTACGAGTCGGTGCACATCATCGAACAGGCGCTCGACGGGCTGCCCGAGGGGCCGCACATAACAGAGGACCGCAAGGTCGCGCTGCCGCCCCGGCACGAGCTCGCGACCTCGATGGAGGCGCTGATCCACCACTTCAAGCTCGTCACCGAGGGCATGCGCGTGCCGCCCGGGGAGATCTACAACCCGATCGAGTCCCCCCGCGGAGAGCTGGGCTGCTACGTGCGCTCCGACGGCAGCTCAAAGCCCGCGCGGGTGCACATGCGCGACCCCTCGTTCGTGAACCTGCAGGCGCTGGCGCACATGACCCGCGACGCGTACATCGCCGACCTGATCGCGACGACGGCGATGCTCGACCCGATTTTGGGAGGGATAGATCGATGAGCGCGACTGGCGCATGGAGGGGTAGATCGATTATTACGATCGGCGCATGCGCCGATCGTCCGGATGGCGCATGCGCCATCCGGCGGGTGGGTGCATGCACCCACCCGAACAGCAGGAGATCCTCATGAGCGTCCCCCGTTATGCCCACGGCTCGCGCGTTCCCGGGTGGGACATGGCCGCCGACCTCGACAAGGATCCAGCGTTGATCCCCGGGGTGGGCGGGTCCCCATCCCCGGAGGTGCCGGAGGGGCTGCGCGCGGACATCGAGGCGCATATGGCGCTGTACCCGGATCCCCGCTCTGCGATCCTGCCGGCGCTGGAGGCCGCGCAGCGGGTGCACGGTTGGTGCTCGCCGGAGGCCGTTGACCAGGTCGCGTTCGTGATGCAGTTGACTCCCGCCGAGCTGATCGCCGTCGCGACCTTCTACGACATGCTCGAGACCACGCCCGTGGGGCGTCACTCGGTGTACGTATGCACCAATATCTCCTGCTCGCTTTGTGGGGCCGACGAGCTGTATGAGGCGATGCGCGCGGCGGCGGGCGAGGATCCGGAATTCAACGTGCGCTCGTTCGAGTGCCTCGGCGCCTGCGACATCGCGCCGATGGCCTCCGTCGACGGCGCCTACGTGGGGCCGCTCGCGCTCGCCGACGTGCCGCAGCTGCTGGAGGACATCCGCGCCGGGCGCGAGGTGCTGCCCGAGAAGCAGCTTTCGCGGCGAGCCTGCGCCGACCCGGGGGCCGGATCGTGAGCGACAAGCTCCTCTTCGACCGCATCGACGAGCCCGGGCTCAACACCCTGGAGGTCTACCAGCGCCGCGGCGGCTACGAGGCGCTGCGCAAGGCGCTCGCGATGCCGCCCGAAGCCGTGCTGCACGAGCTCGAAGCCTCCGCCCTGCGCGGGCGCGGGGGGGCCGGCTTTCAGATGGGCAAGAAGGTCTCGTTCCTGCCCAAAGGCGGGATGGACAAGTACCTGGTGTGCAACGCGGACGAGTCCGAGCCCGGCACCTTCAAGGACCGCGAGCTGATGCAGAAGTGCCCGCACATGCTGCTCGAGGGGATCGTGATCGCCGCCCACGCCGCCGGCGCCACGCGCTCGTTCATCTACATCCGCGGGGAGTATGTGCTGCAGGCCGACATCCTCGACGCCGCGCTCGCCGAAGCGCGCGCCGCCGGGTTCGTGGGCGAGCGGATCCTCGGCTCCGACACCTCGCTCTCGCTGGTCGTCCACCGCGGCGCCGGCGCCTACATCTGCGGCGAGGAGACCGGCCTGCTCGACTCGCTGGAGGGCAAGCGCGGCAACCCACGCCTGAAGCCGCCGTTCCCGGCCAACCAGGGTCTCTACCAGGGGCCGACATTGATCAACAACGTCGAGACGCTCTGCACCGTGCCGACGATTCTCCGCATGGGCGGCGACGAGTACGCCAAGCTCGGCGTGGCCACGTCCACCGGCACGAAGCTCGTGTCGGTCTCCGGCCACGTGCAGCGGCCCGGCAATTACGAGATCGAGCTCGGCGTCCCTTCGCGCGAGATCATCTACGGCCTCGCCGGCGGGCCGCCCGCGGGGCGCAAGGTCAAGTGCTGGTTCCCCGGCGGCTCCTCCTCCCCCGTGCTCACCGGCGAGGACCTCGACATTCCCTACGACTTCGACTCGATGGCCAAGGCCGGCACGATGCTCGGCTCGGGGGCGATCATCGTCGTCGACGATTCCACGCCGATCCTCGACGTCGCGCTGAAGGTCGCGAAGTTCTACCGCCACGAGTCCTGCGGCAAGTGCACCCCCTGCCGCGAGGGCACCAACTGGACGGTCACGATGCTGGAGCGGATCGACGCCGGCGAGGCCACGCCGATGGACCTCGAGATCATGGCCTCCGTGCAGGAGCACATCATCGGCAACTGCCTGTGCGTACTCGGCGACGCGATGGCGATGCCGATCGGCTCGATGATCGCCAAGTTCCGCCCCGAGTTCGAAGCGCACATGGCCGCCGCGCGCCTGCGCGGCCAGGTCGGCGATGTCGCGGCGGCCGAGGGTGTGCTCGCGGCCCAAGGCGCGTTGGTCAGTGCCGGGGAGGCACACTGATGCCGCGGCCCGAACCCCGCACGATCACCTTCACGATCGACGGCCTCGAGGTGCAGGCGCCCGAGAACGCAATGCTGGTCGACGCCGCCAAGCTTGGCGACATCGAGATCCCGGTCTTCTGCTACGAGCCCAAGCTCGGCTCGCCCGTCGGCGCCTGCCGCATGTGCCTGGTGGAAATCGAGGGCATCCCCAAGCTGCAGACCGGCTGCTCCACGCCGGTCAAGGACGGCATGGTCGTACACACCCAATCCGAGCGCGTGAAGGTGGCGCAGAACTCCGTGGTCGAGTTCCTACTGATCAACCACCCGCTCGACTGCCCCGTGTGCGACAAGGGGGGAGAGTGCCCGCTGCAGGACATCACCTTCGGCTGGGGTCGCGGCTTCTCGCGCTACGTCGATCCCAAGCGCCACTTCGTCAAGCCGCTCGCGCTCTCCCCGCTGATCGCGATCGACCGCGAGCGCTGCATCCTCTGCTACCGCTGCGTGCGCTTCTCCCAAGAGATCTCCGAAGACCATCAGCTCGTGCTGCAGGAGCGCGGCGCGCACTCCTACGTATCCACCTTCGACGGCCACCCCTACGTCGCGCCCTTCTCCGGCAACATCGTCGAGCTGTGCCCCGTCGGCGCGCTCACCTCCCAGCCCTACCGCTTCCGCGCCCGTCCGTGGGACATCGAGGATGCCGGCTCGGTCTGCACGCTGTGCCCGTCGCAATGCAACGTCACGCTGACGGTGCGCGATGAGCGCGTGCTGCGCGTGCTCTCTCGCCAGAACCCCGAGGTCGACGACGGCTGGCTGTGCGACCGCGGCCGCTTCGCCTACCCCGTGCTCGGCGGTGACGCGCGCGTCACCGTGCCGCTGGTGCGCGATGGCGGCGAGCTGCGTCCCGTCTCCTGGGAGCGCGCTCTGGAGGAGGCCGCCGCCGGGCTGCGCCGCGCGGGAGAGCGGGTCGGCGCGCTCGCGGGCGGCGGCGCCACCAACGAGGAGGGCTCGCTGCTCGCGCGCCTCGTGCGCGAGGTTCTGGGCTCGCCGCATCTGGACTCGCGCGTCGCCGGCGCGCTGCCGCTGGAGCTGCTGCGGGCGCTCGCCGAGCCGGGCCTGCAGGCGAGCGTGAGCGACCTCGAGTTCGCCCACGCCGTGCTGCTGCTCGATTGCGAACCGATTGCCGACGCCGCGATCCTCGACCTGCGGCTGCGCAAGGGGGTGCGCCGCCACGGGCTGCGCCTCGTGCCCGCCGGGCGCGAGCAGCTGCTCGACGAGGGAGCCCGCGCGGAGCTGCTCGACGCACTGCGCGCTGCCGGCGAGGAGATCGTCGTGCTGTGGCACGAGCGCCTGGGGGCGGGAGCCGACGGCGCGCCGGCCGTACGGGCGATGCTCGCCCTCGCCGCCACGCTGGGGCTGGCTTCCACCGACGGGGCCGGGCTGCTCGAAATCCCGGCCCACGCCAACGGCCGTGGCCTGCGCGAGGCCGGCGTGCTCCCCAACGCGGGGCCGGGGCTAGGCGAGCTTGGCGAGGATGCCGGGGACGGTCTCGACGCGCACGGAATCGCCGTGGCGCTGGCCGCAGGGGAGCTGAGCGCGATATACCTGCTGGACGCCGACCCGCTTGCCGGCGCCTCGCCCCTGCCCTCCTCCGAGCACCTGCGCTCGCCGTGGCCCCAGCCAGAGCGTGAGCTGTGGGAGCGGGCACTGGAGCGGGCCTCCACGGTGATCGCCCACGCCACGTTCCTCACCGAGGGCGTCCGCGAGCACGCCAACGTCGTCTTCCCCGCGCTCGCCTACCCCGAGAAGGAGGGCACGATCGTGCACCCCAACGGTCGCGTGCAGCGGCTGCGGCCCGGGGTGGCGCGTCCGGGCGAGACGCGGGACGAGCGCAGGGTGCTGGACGACTTGGCAGCGTTGGTTGCACCACTGGCGGCGGTGGCCTCATGATCCTTACGGCACTCCTCGCGCCACTGGCGGTGGCCTCATGATGGTCTTCGCCACCGTCGGCTTTTACGAAGAATGGTGGATCCAGATCCTCAAGGCCGTGGTGATCTTCGCCGTCGGCCTGCAGCTCGTTCCTGTCGTGCTGCTCGCCGAGCGCAAGCTGCTCGGGCGCTTTCAGTCGCGCTACGGCCCCAACCGCGTGGGTCCCTACGGCGCGCTGCAGCCACTCGCCGACATCCTCAAGCTGCTCACCAAGGAGCAGTTCCGCCCGACGACGTCGATCGGCTTCCTGTTCGCGTTCGCGCCGGTCATCTCGATCCTCACGGCGGTCGCCGCGTTCGCGCTGATCCCGTTCGGCAACGTCCAGCACATCTTCGGCAAGCCGGTCGGGCTGTACGGGGTGGACCTCTCGATCGGGCCGCTCTACCTGTTCGCGTTCGGCGCCGTCGCGTTCTACGGGATCATGCTCGGCGGCTGGTCCTCGGGCTCGAAGTACTCGTTCCTCGGGGCGATGCGCGGCGCCGCGCAGATGATCTCCTACGAGGTCTCGCAGGGCCTCGCGCTGGTCGGCGTGGTCATGACCGCGCAGACGCTCTCTTTGACGGGCATCGTCTACGCGCAGCAGGGGATGTGGTTTTTGATCCCCCAGTTCGTCGGCTTCCTGATCTTCCTCACAGCCTCGTTCGCTGAGATCAACCGCGCCCCGTTCGACCTGACCGAGGCCGACGCCGAGCTGGTCGGCGGCTACAACACCGAGTTCGGCGGCGGGCGTTTCGCCTCCTACTACTTCGCCGAGTACCTGAACGTGCTGGTTGTCTCCGGGATCGTGACCACGGTCTTCCTCGGCGGCTGGCTACTGCCGTTCGGCATCCACCCGCCCGGGTGGGTCGACCCGTTCGTGGTGCTGTTCAAGATGGGCCTCTTCACCTTCTTCTTCATCTGGGTGCGCGCCACGCTGCCGCGCCTGCGCTACGACCAGCTGATGTCCTTCGGCTGGAAGGTGCTTTTGCCGCTGGCCACACTCAACGCACTGGTGACCGCCGTGCTCGTGGTGGTGACGCACTGATGTCCACGCCGCCCACGCCCACCACGCCGCCCACGCCGCCGCAGCCGACGCCACAGACACCGTCCTCCTCCGCCGCGGGCGCCACCGCCGCCCTCAACGTCACGGCGTGGAACCCGGGCGAGGACGTGATCGTGGTCAGCCGCACGCCCGCGCCCGGCCCGGCGCGCAGCACCTGGCGCACGTTCGGCGAGACCGTACGCGGTCTGTTCACCGTTTTGGGCCGCATGCGCGAACCGGTCGTCACGGTGCAGTACCCCGAGGAGAAGACCCCCGTCTACCCGCGCTTCCGCGGCCGCCACAAGCTGCACAAGTTCGAGGACACCGGCCTGGAGAAGTGCGTCGGCTGCTCGCTCTGCGCCGCCGCCTGCCCGGCCGACTGCATCCGCGTCGTGGCGGCCGAGAACACGCCCGAGAATCGGGTGTCCGCGGGCGAGCGCTACGCCGCGGTGTACGAGATCAACATGTCGCGCTGCATCTTCTGCGGCTACTGCGAGGTCGCCTGCCCGTTCGACGCGATCACGATGGGCCACGACTACGAGCTCTCCGATTACTCGCGCTCCGATTTGATCTTCACCAAGGAGATGCTGCTCGCCGAGCCACTGGAACGCACGCCGCTGCGGAGGGAGGGCGAGTGATGAGCCAACCGAGGATCGGCCGGTGAGCACTCTTTTCTTCTTCCTCGCTGCTTTTGGGGCGATCGCTGGGGCAATCGGGGTGATTGCGCTGCGCGATCCATTTTTTTCGGTGCTTTCGCTGGTCGCCCACCTGCTCTCGCTGGCGATCCTGTTCCTGTTGTTGCGCGCTGAATTCGTTGCCGCCGCTCAGGTCGTCGTGTACGCCGGCGCGGTCATGGTGCTGTATGTGTTTGTGGTTGCCTACGTCGGCGAGGCCGACGAAGCAATCGGCGCTCGCCTGCGCAGGGCGGGAGGGGCCAACATGCGGCTCGCCGCGGCGGTGCTCGGCGGGGCGCTGCTGGTGGAGCTGTTGATCGCGCTGCTTGGCTCCGGTTTGAAGGCCATCGAAGGGTATGGCGCGGGGTATACGCCGGGGCCGCGCACCTACGGCACCCCCGCCTATATCGGCAACCTGCTGCTCACTCGCTTCCTGCTCGCCTTCGAGATGGCCTCCTTCCTGCTGCTGATCGCCGCCGTCGGCGGCGTCGTGCTTGCCCGGCGCCGCGGCGGGCTGGAGGAGGAGACCGCCGAGGAAGAGCGCGAGTTCGCCCCGCTTGAGCTGCTTCGCCCCCAGGGCACCGGCACGATGGCCGAGGGGGTCACCGGGCTCGAGTTCGCGGCTGCGCACTCGGGCGGCGCGGAAGAGGAAGCAAAAGGGCCCGCCAGCGGCCGTCGCACGCCCGTCGCCGTCGGTGCCCCCGAGCAGGGTGACGAGCAGGACTCCGAGGACGAGGGCAGCTGATGAGCATCGCCTGGTATCTCGCCGTCTCGGCGATCATCTTCGCGCTCGGCGCCGTCGGCGTGATCGTGCGGCGCAACCCGCTTGTGGTGCTGCTCTGCCTGGAGTTGATGCTCAACGGCGCCAACCTCTCACTGATCGCGTTCGCGCGCATGTGGGGCAATGGCGACGGGCAGATCCTCGCGCTGATCGTGATGACGGTCGCCGCCTGCGAGGTCTGCATCGGTCTCGGGATGATCGTCGCGATCTACCGGCGTCGGTTGCCGATCGACGTCGATGAGATGCGGGAGCTGCAGGGATGAGCGCAACCATGTTCGGCTGGCTGGTTCTGCTGTTCCCGCTGCTCGGGACGCTGATTATCGGCTTCGGCTTCCGTGTGCTGCCGGGCCGCGTCGCCGGGTGGATCGGCACCGCCGCGATCGGCCTGGCGTTCCTCGCCTCGCTCGGAGCCTTGATCAAGCTGCAGGGCCATGCCCCCTCCGGCCGTGAGCTGAACTCCTCGCTGTGGAACTACGCGGTGACCGTGGGGATCGACGCTCACGTCTCGATCCTCGTCGACCCGCTGTCGGTCTACATGATTCTGGTCGTCACCGGGATCTCGACGATGATCCACCTCTACTCGGTCTCCTACCTGGAGGAGGACCGTGGCTTCGCGCGCTACTTCGCGTATCTCAACTTCTTTGTCTTCTCGATGCTGCTGCTTGTGCTCGCCGGCAACTTCCTGCTGCTGATCGTCGGCTGGGCGTTCGTCGGCGCCGCCTCCTACCTGCTGATCTCCTTCTGGTACCGGCGCACGACCGCCACGCGCGCGGGGATCAAGGCGTTCGTGATCAACGTGGTCGGCGACGTCGGGCTGGTGCTCGGCACCTACTTCATCTTCAAGCACACCGGCACCCTGGAATTCACGAAGGTGTTCGCGGCCGCGCCCCACGTGTTCCACTCCGGCGAAGCCGACATCACCGCCGGCTGCCTGCTGCTGCTCGTCGGCGCCGCCGCCAAGTCCGCACAGATCCCGCTGCACACCTGGCTGCCCGACGCGATGGAGGGCCCCACCCCCGTCTCCGCGCTGATCCACGCCGCGACGATGGTCACCGCCGGCGTGTACCTGATCGCGCGCATGCACACGCTGTTCGAACTCGCCCCCGCCGCGCAGGACACCGGCGCCATCATCGGCGCGCTGACGCTTCTGATAGCCGGCACGATCGCGCTCGTGCAGACCGACATCAAGCGCGTGATCGCCTACTCCACGATGTCGCAGATCGGCTACATGATCATGGGCGTCTCGGTCGGCGCCTACGCCGCCGGGATGTTCCACCTGATGACCCACGCCTTCTTCAAGGCGCTGCTGTTCATGGGCGCCGGCTCGATCATCGGCGCGATGTCCGGCGAGCAGTCGCTGGAGAAGATGGGCGGCTTCCGCAAGGCGCTGCCGTTCACGTTCGCCTGCTTCGTGATCGGCGGACTCGCCCTGTCCGGCATCCCCCCCTTCTCCGGCTTCTTCTCCAAGGACGAGATCCTGCTCGTCACCGCCGAGCGCGGCGGCTGGCACTGGGTGCTGTACGCGATGGGCTACCTCGGCGCCTTCCTCACCGCGATCTACACCTTCCGCATGATCTTCCGCGCCTTCTACGGCGACCCCGTCGCCGAGGCGCGCGAGCTGGAAGGGGGCCACCTCCACCACGCCGAGGTGCCCACCAACCCAGCCAACGGCGAAGTCGAGGACACCGACGTCGGCTTCCCCGGCCCCCACCACACGATCGCCGAGCGCGCGCTGCCGATGCGCGTGGCGATGTCCGTGCTCGCGGTCGGCGCGATCGGCGCCGGGCTGGTGCAGGTCCCGGGCGTGGATGACGTGATCGTCAACTTCCTGCGGCCCACGTTCGCCACCTCGCCGCTGTACGAAACCATACCCGCGACGGTCTGTTGATCTTCGGGCTGTGCCTCGGCACGGTGCTCGGCCTCACCGGGATCGCGATCGCCTACCGCATCTGGTCAGGAGCCGGCGATCGCCGTCCGCGCGCGCGAGCGGTTCGGTGCCGTGTACGAGCTGTTGTGGCACAAGCGGCGCTTCGACGAGGCGATCGACCTGCTGGTCGTGCGCCCCGCCGCCGCAGCCGGGAGCTGGGCACGCGGCACCTTCGAGCGCGTGTTCGTCGACGGCACGCTGATCGGCGGCACCACCGGCGTCGTGCGCGCCGGCTCGGCCGCGGTGCGCGCCGTGCAGAGCGGCTTCCTGCGCTACTACGCCGCGCTGCTGCTGCTCGGCGTCGGCGCTGTCGGCCTCTACTTCTTGCTCCAGTCCTGATGCCAGCGCTCTCGATCCTCCTCTGGTTCCCACTCGCCTCCGGCGTGGTGGGGGCGCTGCTCTCGCGCGCCGACAGCGCGCGCCGGCCCGCGTCGCCCTGCTCGGCTCGCCGCCGCGCTCGGCCTGGCGATCCTAGATCGCCGACTACCCTCGGGTGCCGGCCTGCAACATGTCACCGATGTGGCGTGGATCGTGGCGCCCGGCATCCACTACAAGCTCGGCATCAGCGGCCTCAATGTCTTTCTCGTGGGGTTGACCACGCTGCTGTTCGCGGCCGCTCGATCCTCTCGCTGAATGTGCGCAAGGGCGCCCTGAAACCGGAGCGTCCGGCGCTCTTCTTCTTCCTCTTCACGCTCGCCGAGTCCGCCGTGCTGGGGGCGTTCCTCGCGCAGGACCTCGCGCTGTTCGTCGCCTTCTTCGACCTGATGCTGATCCCCTTCTACTTCCTGATCGGGATCGACTGGCAGCCCTCGACGGCGGCGACAGGCCGGGCGGGTGGGAAGGCGGACAAGGGTCAGGCGGGTGAGCGGCCGGATCGCGTGAAAGCGACGATCAAGCTCGTGATCTACACGCTCATCGGCTCGCTGCTGATGCT
>CAVYWG010000018.1:0-28866 GCA_963772075.1 uncultured Solirubrobacterales bacterium
GACTCCGGCGACAGATCCCGGCCGTGCGCGGCGGCGCACGCGGAGTGCCACGAGGGCCGCACCGGCCACGCCGCCAACCACCAGCGCGGCGGCGGGCCGCACCCAATTGCGTGGATCGCGCATGGCTGAGAGCTCCCACCCCTCCAGCTCCTCCGCGGCCAACTCGGTGAGATTGGTCAGCGTCTCCTCGACCCTTCCCACCAGGTCGGCGGGCGGCTCGACGGGGGCGAGCGCCGCCGCAACGGCCCTCGAGGTTGGGGACTGCCTCGTTCATGAGACTTCTCTCATCTTCCACCCACTCATACGCGGGCACCCTTCCGCACCCACTCATCAGGCACCTCGCCCACCTACTCATCACGGGCATCCCCCACCAACCCCTCCAGCTGCTTGATGGCACGATGGATCAGCACCTTGGTGGCACCGTCGGAGCGCCCCAACGCGCGCGCGATCTCGCGGTTGTCCATGTCCAGCGCGAAGCGCATGATCAACGCCTCGCGGCGGTCGTCGGGCAGTTGACGCACCCCCTCCAGCACGCGCGCGAGTTCGCTGCGATTCTCCACGAGGTCCTCGGTCGTGTGCAGGATCGCTCAACGTATCGGTCGCCTCCAGCGACGACACCGGACGGCGGGAGCGATCGCGGTAGAGGTTGGCGGCGAGGTTGTGGGCGATCCTGATCAGCCACGGCCGCAGCGGGCGCCCCTGCGACTCGCGCTGGGCGCGCTCGAAGTGACGGTAGGCCTGTAGAAAGGTCTGCTCGGTGAGGTCCTCGGCATCGTGGTGGTTGCCCACGCGATAGTAGGCATAGCTGTACACATCGCGCAGGTGGGTGCGGTAGAGCTCGGAGAACTCCGCATCCAACTGTGCCTTGGGCTTGGGGGCCGAGGCCGACGACTCTGGCGCCGCTTGCGAGCCGGGGTGGGTGGGATCGTCTTCTCCGGTTACGTGCTCGGCCACTCATCGCACCCTACCTCCGCGCCGGCACCCATCGGCCGCTGACGGCACGCGCCATACGCTGATCACCGGGCTGCCCACACCTCATACGCTGGATACCCGTGGGCACGCCGCCCGTTACAGTGCGAGACGATGGCGATCGACCGTGGCAAGACAATTCGCGGAGCGTTGGCGGGCGCGCTGGCGGCGGGCGTGTGGGCCGCGCAGATGCCCCTCGACAAGCGCGTGTTCGCAAGCGACTTCGACGACGTGGAGCTGCTCGGCAAGGCGCTCACGCGCCGTAGTTGGTGGCCGGCGGCAGGCGTGCTCACGCACCTGCAGAACGGAGCGCTGTTCGGCGCTGTGTACGCCAACGTAGCTCCGCGCACGCCGCTACCCTCGTGGGCGCGGGGGCCAGCGGCGGGACTGGCGGAGAACTTCGCCACGTGGCCGCTCGTGGCGCTCGCCGACCGCCTGCACCCCGCGCGCGAAGAGCTCCCGGCGGCCTTCGCCAACCCGCGGGCTCTCGCCCAGTCGACCTGGCGCCACTTGCTGTTCGGGGTGCTGCTGGGCGAGCTGGAGCGGCGTCTGAACGCGGATGACCGCGTGGACCCGCCCGACTACTCACACCTGATCTCGACCAACGGTCACGCCCGCCCCGAGCACTTCGCCCCCACGGGCTGAGCGACGGAGCTCCACGAACTGAGCGGGAGCCCCGCGGCCGGCTACGCGGAGGACCGCAGCGAACCCTGCTCGCGCCCGGTGCGGTCGCCCGGCGCCTCGAGCGCGGCGACCAGGTCGTTGCGCGCCCGCGCCACCCGCGAGCGGATCGTCCCTACCGGGCAGTCGCAGATCGAGGCGGCCTGCTCGTAGGAGAAACGGAAGATTTGGGTGAGCACGAAGGCGACACGACGGTCGGGGTCGAGCAGCGAGAGCAACTCGTGCGTCGCCACCTCACCCGAGGCATCGGGGACGGCTAGCGCGCCCCCGCCGCCGCCGCGACCTCGGTGTCGCGCCGGCGACGGCGGCTGCGCGCGCGCAGCTCGTCCATGCACACGTGACGGGCGATCGCCAGCACCCACGTGCGGGCGGAGGAGTGCCCGCGAAAGCCCTGCAGCGCACGAGTGGCGCGCACGAACGTCTCCTGCGCGAGATCCTCGGCGGCCTGCTCGTCCACGAGCGCGGCGCACAGCCGCCACACGTCCCGGTAGCTCGCCCGCACCCACGCCTCCAGCGCATCCTGGTCGCCGAGCCGGGCGGCGTGCGCTTGCCGGGTGGCATCGTCCACCCGGTCATATAACCAAATGCCGCCGGTTGCCGTGCGGGAACCGTAGACGCGGCCCACGCGACCAATGGGGCATGAACTGCGAGTGCGCACGCGAAGCGATCTCCGCGTCCCTCGACGGCGAGGCCAGCGGCGCGGGGGTGGAGCTCGACGCGCATCTCGAGGCGTGCGCCGCCTGCCGGCGCTGGCAGGAGGGGGCGCACGAGGTCACCCGCCGCCTGCGCCTCGCCCCCGCCCAGGCGCTGCCGGGGGCCCCCGCGCGCGTGCTCGCCGCGACGCACGCCGCCGCCGACGGCCGGCCCCCGCGCCGGCCGCGCGCGCTCTCGCGACCCGGGCTGGTGGCGTTCGCGGCGGCGCAGCTGGTTGTGACCCTGCCGGCGGTGGTGCCGTTCACCGGCATGTTCGCGCTCCCGCTCGGCACCGCCAACACGCTGCATCTGGGCGAGTTCCTGCCGCCGCTGATCGCCACGGCGGTGTACCTGACGCTGTTCGGCAAACGCGTGGGGACGCTGGCGCGCGAGGGGCGACCGGTGGCCAGTTGGCGCGTCGCGTCGTTCGTCGCGGGCGCGCTGACGGTGTGCTTCGTGCAGCTGCCCCCGTTCGACAGCCTCGCCGACGAAGTGCTGCTGGCGCACATGATCCAGCACATCATCATCGGCGACATCGCGTCGCTGGCAATGGTGTTCGGCCTCACCGGCCCGGTGCTGGCACCGCTGCTGCATTTCCGCCTCACGCGCCCCCTACGGCGGCTGGCCAGCCCGATTCCCGCGCTCGTGCTGTGGGCGGTGGACCTGTACTTCTGGCACACGCCGCTGATGTACCAACTGGCGATCCGCCACGACCTCGTGCACGCGCTGGAGCACGCCTGCCTGCTGTGGTTTGGGCTGCTGCTGTGGCTGGCGCTGCTCGGCCCGCTGCCCAAGCCGGCGTGGTTCCACGGGTGGGCTCCGGTAGGTTACGTCGCCGCCATCCGGCTGATCGGGGCGGTGATGGGCAACGCGATGATCTGGGCGCAAACGATCTTCTACCCTGTGTACAAAGCCAGCGACGCCGCCCGTGGCCTCAACCCGCTCTCCGACCAGAACCTTGCCGGGGCGGCGATGATGATCGAGCAGATGTTCCTGACGATCGTGCTGGTGGGCTGGCTGTTCCTGCGCTTCGCGCGCCAAGACGAGGAACGCCAGGGGCTGCTCGACCTCGCGGCCGGCCAAGGCGTCGCACTCAGCGACGAGCGGGCGGTGCGCGCGGTGTCCGCCGGCGCCGGGGAGCTGCTGCGCGAGCGGCTACTGGCGCAAGGCCCTACGGCCGAGCCGGGTCCCGGCCCAAGCCCTGCAGCCGAGCCGGGTCTCGGCCCAAGCCCCGCAGCCGAGCCGGGTCCTGGCCCAAGCCACGCGGCCGAGCCGGGTCCCGGCCCAAGCCCTGCAGCCGAGCCGGGTCTCGGCCCAAGCCCCGCTGCCGAGCTAGGCCGCGGCGGTACCACCACTGAGGAGCGCTAAGCGATGAGCGGGATGGGCGCCGACCGCAAAGGGGTCAACGAAAGCCTGATCGTCTCCGCCTTTCACCACAGCCTCTCCACGCAGGCGCAGGTGCTGATCCTCGCGTTCGTCGTGGTCGCCGTCCTGCTGGTCGTCGGCCGGCTGATCCTCGCGCTGCTCGCCGACCCCGCGGTGGCCGGCGTGCCGGCATCCGAGACGCTCCCCCACGCGCACGTCCCCCCAGCGCAACCTACACCCGAGCAGCCCGCCCGCGCCGCGACATCCCCGAGGCAACGTGCACCCGAGCCGGCCGCCCGAAAGGTGTTGCGGATCGAGTTTCGGCCTGTTGTGGCTGGTGGATGGCGCGCTGCAAATCCAGTCGCACATGCCGCTCGGCCTCCCCGAAAACGTCGTGGCACCCTCTGCGCAGGGCAGCCCCACGTGGCTGATAAGCGTGGTGCACTGGGGGCTGCACGTGTGGGAAAACCACCCCGTGCAGGCCGCCGTCGCCGCCGTGTGGATCCAGCTCGGCCTCGGCCTGTGGCTGCTGCTCGTGACTCGCGGTCGCTGGTCGCGAATCGGCGGTGCCGTGAGCGTCGGATGGGCGCTGTCGGTGTGGGTGCTCGGCGAGAGCATGGGCGGCACCCTCGCCCCGGGCGCCAGCTGGATGTTCGGCGCGCCGGGGGCAGCGCTCTTCTACGCGCTCGCCGGCGGGCTGCTCGCGCTGCCCGAACGCGCATGGCGCAACCCGCGGCTCGGACGACGCCTGCTGGCCGGCTTCGGCGTGTACTTCATCGCAATGGCCGTGCTGCAAGCGTGGCCCGGCAACGGTTTCTGGGCCGCAGGGTCGGGCAATGCGCTCGGGGCGATGGTGAGCGAAATGGCCGCAACGCCGCAGCCGCACGCGCTCGCGCACGTGGTGGGCCACTTTGGCAGCTTCGCCGCGGGCCACGCCGTGCTCGTCAACGCGTTCGTAGTCGGCGCCCTCGCAGGGATCGGCCTCGCGCTGGCCGAAACGGGGATGCGAGCCGGAGGCGAGTGTCTCCCGGCTTCGGTCAGCGGCCGCCACCGCGCGACGCGGGCTGCGGTGGGGGCGGCGCTCGTGTTGAGCCTCGCCGACTGGGTCTTGGTGCAGGACTTCGGGGTGTTCGGCGGGGTCGGCACTGACCCCAACAGCATGATCCCGACGCTGCTCGTGCTGTGCGCCTCCTACCTGGCGCTGGTGCGCCCGGTGCCCGCCACCGCGCCCGCGCCGGCGCGCGAGGCAGCGCCGGGCACCAGAGCGGGTGGCCTGCGTGTTCGGTCGGCGGCGGGGGTGCTCGCCGTCGTGGCGGCGTGCACCACCACCGCCTTGGGCGCCGTGCCCTACGCGATCGCCGCCGTCGAGCCCAACGCGACGACACTGCTGGCGGAAAGCATCGACGGCGCCGCCACACCGGTGCCCGGCGACCTGCGGCCGCCCGACGTGCCGCTACTCGAACAGCATGGCCGGCCGATCAGCTTCGCCAAGCTCCACGGGAAGGTGCTGTTGGTGACGTATCTCGACCCGGTGTGCACGACCGACTGCCCCGTCATCGCCCAGGAGTTCAAGGCCGCCGACGCACTGCTCGGCGACGAAGCCCGAGACGTGGATCTGGTGGCGATCGACGCCAATCCGCTCTACCGTTCGCCGGCTTACCTGCGCGCGTTCGACCACCAAGAGCACCTCGAACAGCTGCCCAACTGGGTCTACCTCACCGGGAGCGTCGGGGTGCTTCGGAAGCTGTGGAGCTCGTTCGGAGTCGAAATCTACGTGCCGGGAGGCGGCGCGATGGTCGACCACCCCGACGGTACCGCCGTGATCGACCGCGCAGGCCGGATCCGCTCGCTCGCCAACTTCGACCCGGGTCCCGCGACGTCGAGCACGAAGTCCTCGTTCGCCGTCACCCTCGTGCAGGCCGCCCGACAGGCTCTGACCGAAGCATGAGCCCCCCACGACGCGCGGGCACGAGCCTGCTCCTTTTGCTCTGCCTGCTCGCGGCGACCCTCTCCGCGTGCGGCTCCAGCGGTGGCGGTAGCCGTGGCGATGGCGGGGGGAGCACAACCGACACCCTTTCGGCTCCGTTGGCGACATCGCTGCCGAGCGCCGGCGGCAGCTGGGCACTGCTCCCCGCAGGCGCCAGCTCGGGCGAAGAACACTTCTGGGAGCTGCTGCACCGCGGCACCGGCAGCTCCCACTGGTCGGTGGTGACCCCGCCGGGCGTGCAGGACAACGGCGGCCTCGCGCTCGCCGCGGCGAGCGGCACGCTGCTCACCGGATTCCTACCGAGCTACAACCTCCACTTCTCCCCACTGGCACTAACCACCGACGGCGGCGCAACCTGGACACCCACTCCCGTCCCGCTCCCCGGCGGCCTCGCACGCACCCCCGACTCGCTGGCGCTTAGCCCCGGTGGCACCGCCTACGCACTGCTCGCCGCCCACGGGGGCGAAATCGTGGTGGGCAATACGACGGGCGGCGAATGGCGCTCGCTCACCACCGCACGAGCGCTCGCCACGCTGCCGCTGGCGCGGGACTGTGGGTTGACAAGCATCGGCGGCCTGACCAGCATCGACGCGGTCGACGGTACCGCCCCCGAAGGTGTACTGGCCGGCGGCACCTGCACGCGCGCGGGGCAGATCGGCGAGTACGCCTACGCGCGCGGGAGCTGGCGGGCAGCAGCACCACCTACCCCCGCCGCGCTGCGGAACACCCCCAGCCGAGTCCTGTGGCTGGCGTCCACCGGTGCGAGCACCCTCACCTTGGTGGACTTCCCCTCCGCCTCACAAAACACGCTCCTCGCCGCGTGGACCACCGACGGCGGCCGGCGCTGGGTCGAGGCCCCGCCGTTGGTGATGGGCGCACGCGAAGCTCTGCTCGCCGCGGGCCCGGGGCCGAACGACCGCACATTCCTCCTCGTGGGCACCCCTCAGGGGAGCCGCCTGCGCATCGGCACCCCTCACATCCCTTGGCGCGCCACCCCACGCCCCCCTGCAGGCACGGCGACGGTGGCGTTGGGAGCCGCCGGCGAAATCGACGTGCTGGCTGTGGACGTCTACGACATCGTCGACTGGCGGCTCGTGGGGGTGCCGGGGGCGTGGCAGCGAGTCGACACGCTCCACGTCAACGTGTCCGCACCCTCGCACTGAGCGAGTCGACACGCTCCACGTCAACGTGTCCGCACCCTCGCACTGAGTCAGCCGGCGCGACGAGGCTCGGGCGGTGCCGCCTCGCACAGGCCGGCCTGCACAAGCTCGCGCTCATCGTCGAGCAGCCGCCCGACCGCCTGCCGAGGAGTGTCAGCAGCGGCGGCGATCATGCCCCAACTGCCGGGGACGACGGCCAGAACTTCCGATCGTCCTCGCGAGCTCGGCGTCGGGCGGCACTCGCGCAAGCGTCCGAGCGAGGCCCGCTGCGACGGCCGGATGACTTTCGTCGCGCCGTAGCGTGGACCGCCCGTTGCCCGCACGTGGTCGAGGTAGAGGCGAAGGTATTCGGCGCCGTGCGCGGAGAGATTTGGATCTTGCAGCGCGACGAGCGACCGTGCGCCGAAGACCCCTCCGACGCGACCGAGCGCAAAGTCGACTCCGGCCGTCGCGAGTGCAAGGCCGTTGCGGATAAAGGCCGCGTGGAGCTCGTGGATCGCCTCGAGCATCGAGCGGTACTGCTCGGTCGCGAGCCCCACGCTTGCGCAGCTCATCGCATCGACATACACGTTGCCCTGCCACGAGGTGCCGCGCATCAACTGGAGCGTCAGGCCATCCGCCACCCGCCCGTTGCGCACATGGCCGGACGGCGCCATCAATGAGGCCCCCCCGATCTCGGTTCGCAGGTAATCCACGTGCGCCTCGAGCACGTACTCCTCCTCGGATCGCGCAGCCGCGGCCAGGCGCCGAACGCCCGCTTCATCGCCCAGGGGCACGCCGGTCACGATGCGCGCGCCCGCACCGCCCTGAGACGGCTTCAGAGCGCCGCGGCGAACCGCATAGCGGTCGGTCAACAGGCGCGCGGCCGACAACAGTTCCCGCTCGAGCGCCGGACCAGTGATCGTGTAGCCGGGCAGCGCCGGGAAGCGCAGTCCGAGCTTTCTCGACAGCGGCGAGAGCGCAGCCTCCGCGGCGAGCATCTCACTCGGCGCAAGCGATGCAACGTCAAGCGCGCGGGCGTCCTCGACGGTCGGGTGCAGGGTCGCCTTCGTGTTCCAGTACTCTGCCACCTCACCCTCGTTCGCGTCGGTGTAGAGCACCTCCAGCCTGGCGAGGCGCTTGAGGCATAGCAGCACGACCTGCATTTCGCGATCGAGTGAGTACAACCGCACGACCGTCCGCGGGTTTTCACGAAGCGCCGCCGCCAAGCGTTGCAACTGAGGCGCAGCACCGCCGCTGTCGGCCAGCAGCTTCAGCAGAGCGTGCGAGAGATAGTAGTAGTCGATTCCGGGGATGCAGACAGTCTCAATGCCTTCCAACTCGGCCGCGGCCTTCCATGGAGCCGTTCGACCGACGACGAGATCTCCCGCGCTGGCGAGCATCACGGCGCGCGTCTCGATGTACGTGGCCACATCGTCTGGTGGACGACCGTGTCGGGCGTCGCCGAGATCGGCCTCGAGGAACTTGAGAACCGGCGTGGCGGAATGCATCACGAGCGACCGTTCCGGGCCGGTGTCCGAAATAAACGGGCGCAACTCCCGCTCCGCAGCCGCTGACACGGCGTCGAGAGCGAGGCCGAGAAAGCGCACGGCGACCCCTGCTATCGCCTCCTCCTCAAGCACACGCGGACCCGTGTGAAAACCGCTCCATATGACTCGCGGTCCGTCCGCGCAGGCAATTTCCCACTTCAGCTCGGAGCCCCGTATCCGCTCGATTTGCACCGAACGCCCACGGTAGCGTAAAGTAACATCTGCGGTTGGTTCTGATCACTGGAAGACCTCTTGGGGAGAAAGATACGAGCCGAGTGAATGCTGGCTCTAGTTGCCCATAGCGTCGGCGAGCAGGCCGACGAACTTCGCGTCGACGAGCACGTCGCATACCTGCCGGATTTGGAGCACAGGGGCCCCGGTGCGCTGGCGGAGGTGCTCGCCGCCGTGCGACCCGACGTCCTGATCGCGCGCCGGTATCCCGCCCCGTCCTCCGCGGCCGCTTGGCGCGAATCGATGCCGCAGATGACGCTCGTCGCGGTCGCGACCGCGCCCGCCGAGCGCGCCGATCCGGCATTGGACCAGCTGGGGATCGTCACGACGAGCGTGACGATCGAGCAGGTTCCCGCGCGGAGCGCTGATTGCGCGAGCGGCGGGCTCGCGGGACTCGTCCTGGCAGAGCGCACCTGGACGCGGCTGGTGTCGGGCGCGGACTTGCCTCGAAGACTGATGCATGCCCGGTCGAGCACCGGTCGCTCCGTCGCGATCGTCGGCGCCGGGATTGTCAATCTGATGACCGCATTGCGGCTGGTCCATGAGGGTTATGCGGTGGAGCTCTACGACGCGTGCCCCGACCCGCGCGAGAACCGCGACTCATCGCAGTACGGCTGCACCCGAGGCGGCGAGAACGCGCGGATGTTCACGCTGACCGAGGCGGACAACTACCACGACAAAGAGCATCGACCGTCCCACGAGGCGAACAGATGTTTCGATCGCGGCATCTCCGACGGCGGCTGGCGGATATGCGACGCCGAGGCGCTCTGCGGCCGCGACCGGAGTTGGGTGGAGGCCCATCGGAGCGTCCCCCCGTGGCTCGCGCGCTCATACACCGAGGACATCCTTGCCTTCAACCGCGAGGCACGCGGTCATTGGGACTCCCTGATGGAGACCGAGAGTGCGCTCTTCGAGAACGTCGATCTGCGCAAGCGCATCCTGCGGCTTTACACCGATCCGGCCCGCTTCGCCGCCCAGGTCGCCCGCCAGGACCGCGTCGGCGCCACCGAACGGGTGCTCTCCCCGGCGAAGTCGCCGATCGCCACCCCGCCCTCGGCGACGCGTGCGCGGCCGATCGAATCGTCGGCGGCATCGAGGTGGTCGGGTTCACGGTGGCCGTTCACGACTTCGTGACGCGGATCCTGGCGCTCTTGGAGGCGGCCGGGACCGGCATGCACTGGAGCCGGCGCGTCGAGCGCATTTGCTGGGATGCAGCGGGCGCGGCGACCGGACTACTCACGCAGGACGAGCTCGTGCGTGCCGACCACTATGTGCTCTCCCCTGGGGCGCACGGCGGAGGTCTGCTGCGCGGCTTGAGATCCGCAGGCCTCATTCATGGCGTTCTCGGCGTGTGGCTAACACTCCCCAACGTCGATCCCCAGCTCGAACACTCCCTCAAGATCGCTCGCACCGGGCACCCCGCCGAAGACGCGAACGTAACGATCGGACGCGATGGCGAGGGACGCTCCCGCATGATCATCGGCTCGGGCTATGGATGGACGGGCAGCGACCCGAACAACATCGACGCATCCGAGCTCGACTGCCTGTTCGAAGCGGTCGACGACACGGCCAAGCACTTCTTCCCGCGAGCGTACGAGCTGGCGCTGAAGCGGGGCGCGCTCGATCGGAGCCGGCGCTTATGCGTGCGTCCGTGGACAGCGTCGAGCCTCGGCGTGCTCGAGATCGTCGAGGTGTCCGGTGGCGGTGCGCTGATCGTGACCGGCGGCCACAACACCGGCGGCTTTGCGCAGGCGCCCGCGGTGGCTGCCGCCGTGCTCGCGGGGATCAAGGGTGAAAGTCACCCGATGCACCTCCTGTACCACCCGCAGAGACTCTACGGACTGCGTGGCGCCAAGCCGTCCCTCACTACGGCGGTCGGCTGACGGCCGGATGGTGCCCCCGTTCGCAGACGATCTCGGTGGCGAGCGCCCGCCGTCGACCGGTGGCCGGCTCCGCGTGGCGCTGCTCTGCTCCGACGACGCCCATCACCGATGGCTCGAGGCGCTGCTGGCGCACGAGTTCGCACTGGTCTGCGTCGTGGTCGAGCCGGGTGGAGCGCAGCAGCGGCGTTTATGGCGTAGACGGCGCCGGGTCGCATGGACTGCGCGCTGGTACCAAACGCAGCGACAGCGCCTGACCAAACGCGCCGGCTACCGACAGCGCTACTTTGCGGTATCCGACGGCCGCACTACGTCGCGTCGCGTCGAGGTTGACTGGATCAACGAACAGCAGACCCGGATCGCGCTGGACGCCAGCGACCCTGAGGTGATCGTCGTGTGCGGCACGACGATCGTTCGCCTTGAGGTTCTGGGCGGCAGGACAGCGATCAACTTGCATGGCGGCTGGCTGCCCGACTACCGAGGCAACCACGGCGTGTACTTCGCTTACGAGCGGGGCGATTTCGAGCACATCGGCGCGTCGCTACATATCCTCAGCGACGACCTCGACCGCGGCAACCTGATCGATGTTATTCGTCCTCCGATCGTCCCCTGCGACAACGACGAGCACCTGTACTGCCGCTCGGTCGAGGCGGCGGCCATCCGCTTGTGCGAGCGACTCGCACAGCTTGAGTCCGGCCAGCCGCTCACCTGCGCAGCACAGCCCGATCGTGGCCAGACTTTTCGCCACCGCGACAGGACCCCGAGCCGAGAGCTGCGACTGTGGCTGCGCCGTCGAGCCGGTCATCATCGCGTGCCGCAGCTGCCCGGAGCTGAATGGGCTCCGGGGCCGTCTGCAACCCCAGCCACACAGGACGACGACGGCAGGCAAACGCAGCGGTACGATACGGCTGCCAAGCCGACGTAGCTCAGCTGGCAGAGCACCGGTTTTGTAAACCGGGGGTCGCCGGTTCGATCCCGGCCGTCGGCTCTCGCCACACGTGACCGAACCTCAAGAAGCTCCCCACAGGCAGTTGCAGATCACCGCCGAGCTGGCGATCCCACTCGCGGAGGTGACGGTGCGCGCCAGCCGCTCCTCCGGCCCCGGCGGCCAGCACGCCAACGTCACCGCCTCCCGCGTGGAAGCCAGCTTCGACGTGCTCGCCTCCCCCACGCTCACCGACGCCCAGCGCGAGCGAGTGCTGGCGCGCGTCGGCCCGCGCCTGGCGGCAATCTCCCAGGACGGCCGCTCCCAGACACGCAACCGCGAACTGGCCCTCACCCGCCTGAGCGAACGGCTCGCGCGGGCGCTCGCCACGCCCAAGCGCCGCCGGGCCACCCGCCCCACCGCGGCCTCACGAGAGCGCCGTCTCGCCGCCAAGCGCCGCGGCAGCGAGCGCAAGCGTCAACGTCGTCCACCGGCGGAGTCGTGAGCCGTGTCGGGACGGGCGCATTCTATTGGGAGCCAGCGCAGGCGAGCTCTCTGGAGTTCCTCACACCTCGCAGCACAGATCCCGAGCCTAGAGGTGCTCGGGCTCGCGCAGCGCGCCACTCGCGGGATCGAAGACAAAGCCGCGGATCTGGTCGCGCGCGGGCAGTTCGGGGCTTGCGCGCAGCCGGGCCAGCCCCTGGCGCAGCGTCGACTCGAGGTCGTGAAAGGCACCGAGCCGCCACGTCGGTAGCGCGCCGTCGGCTGCGAGCAGGCGCGCAAACTCATCCTCGGAGGCGCCGCGCATCCCGCAGCCCTCGTGCATCACCACGACGATCTCCTCGGTGCCCAACAGCCGCTGGGAGGCACTCAGTGAGCGGATCGCATCGCCGGTGACCAGGCCGCCGGCGTTGCGGATGATGTGCGCCTCGCCCCGCTCCAAGCCGAGCATCGAAAGGGGATCGATGCGCGTGTCCATACAGGTGAGCACCGCCACCTTGCGCCGCGGCCGCGAGCTGAGCTCCGGTACCGCGAGCCCGGGTGCACGCCGCGCCGCCCCGCTCAGCATCTCATCGGCATTCGTCATCGTGGGCCATCCTACGCCGTACGCCGGGAACTGGAATCGTCGCTGCCGCGACTAAGCAGGCATGAATGCAACGCGTGGTGCTGTCACCGTGGGGGTGCTCCTGGCAGTCCTCCTGGCCGGCTGCGCCGAAACCGGCGTGGAGACCCGCGCGGGCGGCTCGGTGCATATGGTGGGCATGGTGGGGATGAAGGGCGCCGCGGCGCAAGCTGGGAGCACAACTGGCGGCTCCGGGATGGCGGGCATGAACATGAGCGCCGGCTCCACGCCGGCCGGCACGAGCGCCACCACCGAGGTGGTCACGGCGAACGGGATCAAGCCGGTGCCGATCCAGGTCCTCGGCACGGCCGACTGGCAGGGCATGAGGATCACCGCGCAGGTGATGACCCCGGTGCCATTCGTCCTCTACAACGGGACGAGCAAGCAGACGATCAAACCGGGAAAGGCGAGCTTTCACCTGATGGTGATGCTCAACGACGCCGAGACCGGTGTGCCGATCCCCTACGCGACCGTGTGGGCGACGATCACCAGGAACGGCAAGGTTGTGTTCGACGAGCGCCAGTGGCCGATGATCTCCCGCTACATGGGTCCGCACTATGGCAACGACGTCACGCTCCCCGGCGCCGGCACCTACAAGTTGAGCCTGCTGATCAGCCCACCCGTGTCCGCGCGGCACATCGAATATGCAAACGTGTGGCTGAAACCCCATCGGGTCAGCTTCACGTTCCCTTGGAAACCGGCCTGAGGCGAAGAGCTTGACGCTGACGCGCAGGCGCCTGCTGCTCCGCGCGGCCGCACTGGCCGCCGGCGGCGTGGCCGTCGGCCTCGGGCTCGACCGCACCCTCGGCAACCCCAAGCCGCTGACGCCGGTGGCACTCGGCGCACAGCCCGCCGGCCTGCCCGTGCGCCAGCACGCGTGGGACGCAACGCTCGCGCGCGACACATACGGCAACCCGATCTCGCCGCGGTACGACCGGCTGCTGTTCTTCGATGTCGAGGGTAGCCCCACACCGGCCGCCGCGCGGATGCTGGAGGCCGCGCTGCGCACGCTCGAGCGGACCTACAAGTGGGGCCCTTCCGGGCTACTGTTCACCGCGAGCTGGGGGCCGAGCTACTTCGAACACGCACTCGGAGTCCCCTCGCCGATCCCTCCAGCCAAGGGTCTGTCTGACTTCGAGCTGCCGACGATCGACGACTACGATTTCTGCCTGCACCTCGCCTGCGACGATCCGCTGCGGCTGACCACCGTCGAGGCGGCGCTGCGCGGCGGCGCGGCGCCGCCGGGCGCGGATGGGCCGCTCGACCTCTCGCGCGCCGCTCTGCGCTGGCGCGAAACGCGCACCGGGTTCGTGGGCGCCGGCCTGCCGGCGGCCCACCAGGACGTCGGCGGAATTCCGGCGAGCAGGCCCGTACCGCGCAGTTCGCCGCTGTTCATGGGCTTCAAGTCGAGCTTGCGCCGCAACCAGGCCACGGAGGAGTACGTCACGATCTCTGCCGGCCCGTTTGCGGGCGGTACGACGATGCAGATCAGCTACATGCGCTTGCGGCTGGACAGCTGGTATGAACAGCTCGGGGAGCGCGAACGGGTGGCGCTGATGTATGCGCCGCAGGTCACCCCCGAGCAGGTCAGCCACTTCACCACCGACGCCCCCGGCGACCCCGCCTTACTGGAGGAGGCGATCGACCGCTACGGCGTGATCGGGCACGCACAGACCTCCGCGCGCGCCCGGCGGGGCGGCAAGCCGCTGATCATCCGACGCGACTTCGACACCGTCGACGGCGGCCAGGCGGGCCTGCACTTCGTCTCGCTGCAGCGCACGATCGAGGATTTCGTCACCACCCGCAACGCGATGAACGCGAGCTCCGCCCAGCTCGAAAACCCGGCGATCACCGACACCGTCAACAACGGGATCAACGCTTTCATCTTCGTCCTGCGGCGCGCCAACTACATCCTGCCGTCCCGGCCGGAGCGCTCATTCCCGCTACTGCCGGGACGGGAGTGGGCGGTAACGTAGCGGGCTCCCGGTAGGCCCGCACCGTCAGGACGGGGGGCCACCGGCACGCGGGAATCGTCCACGGCGATGCGCACGGCCAGCAGGATCAGGCCCAGGCCACCGCCGATGCACAGCACCGCCGCGGAGCGCGCCACGAACGGGGGTACCGCCGTCAGCACGAAGCCATGCACAAGCGTCGAGAGCAGTTCGAAGCCCATCCACAGCGCAACGAACCCCACCACCAGGTCGAGCACGAAGCCGACCCGATCGCGCAGCGCCCTGCCCACGCCCCACGCCGCAAAGGCGAGCACGACCACCGTGAGCACGAGCTGTTCGACCGAAACGCTCGGCCGGCCGTGCAGCTCCCGGCCAGCGCCACCAACGGCGAGCGCGATCAGCACCACCACCGCGAGCAAGCGGGCGAGATGCGCGTGCAGCTGCGGCCGGGGCAGCCGCCACGCCGCGAGCAGGCAGGCGATCAGCACCACGATCAGCCACAACCAGACCAGCGACGGGTTCGGCGCATGCCACAGGCCGCCCGTGATCGCGCTCAGGCGGCCGTCGAGCAGCACCGAGATGCTCCACCTTCCCACGTAGGACGTTCCCGGCGGAAGGACGTTTGCGGTCAGGGAGCCGATCCGGCCGTCGTGCCACTCGTATTCGTGCCCGTCGCTCACCCGCCGCCACCTCACCGGGGTGTTGCGGCCGTAGCGCGACGGAGGGGTCTCGGGAATGGTCTGGTTGAGGTAGTACATCTCCGAGTTTTCGTTGACGTACACCCCGGAGCGCGAGAAACGCAGGTAGGGGGCGCCGCTGTAATCCGCAACCACGACGGTCTCGGAGGGCGGCACGCGCAGCCACAGCCGCAGGTAGCCGTCGACGACCTTCGCCTCGACCCCGGCCGGCGCTCGGCTCACCCTCGCCAGGTAGCTGGTCGCGGACGGGGCGAGGGGCCCGTGCGCCGCCGCCGCGGCCGGGAACGCGCTCAAGGCGCCCACGGCGCCGAGCAGCGCGAGCGCCCGTATACGCCCGCGCACACGGCACATACACTTCGCTGGTGACAACTCGCCTGAAGTCGGTGGCGACATTCATCCTCGTAGTCGCCCTGGCGGCGAGCTGGGTTCCCGCAGCGGCGCGCGCCGACGGCGACCCCGCCAGCGACGTGCTGGTCACGCAGAGCCTGTTCGTGCCCTGGGATGCGGGCGTCTCCGCCAACCAGCAGGCCGAGCTCACCGCACTACTGGGGGAGGCCGAACACGACGGCAACCCGCTGCGCGTCGCACTGATCGCCTCCTCGGCGGACCTCGGCACGTTGACCGAACTGTGGGGCAAGCCCCAGAACTACGCCGACTTCCTCGGCGATGAGCTCTCGCTCGTGTACAGGGGGACGCTGCTCGTGGTAATGCCCGACGGTTTCGGCGTGTATCGCATCAACGGATCGCTCGGCCCTGAGCAGGCGGCGCTGGCGAGCATCGGACCGGCGGTCGCGGGTGCGAGCCTCGGCACCGCCACGCTGCTCGCCGTCCAGCACATGGCGGCCGCCGCCGGCCATCCGTTGCACCTCCCGCGCGGCGTCGAGGCGCCTAGGGCCGCCAGCTCGCCTGAGACGATCGCCTGGATCGTGTTCGCGATCGGCGCGGCGCTGATCGCGTTGGCATGGGCGGCCAGCCTGCGCGCCCAGCCGCTACGGGTACGCGTGCGCAGACGCGTCTCCTCCGCCTGACCAACCCTCGGTCAGTGCAACAGCTGTTCGAGGACGCTGCCGACTTCGTGCACGACCGTCCCCACCAGCGAGCCCGACTGTTCGCTGCCCGAGGATTCCGAGCCGCTGGAACCGCTCGACCCGCTCGAGGAGCCGCCGCTGCCCGAGCCTTCCGAGCTGCCCGAGCCCGAGGACCCGGAGCCCGAGGAACCGGTGCCCGAGCCCGACCCCGCACCGGACCCGGAGCCCGACGACCCGCCGCTGGAGGAATTCTCTTCGGAGGAACTCACGGATGAGCCACTCGCGCCGGTGCCACCCGGGGAGCCGTTGCCCGCGGCCGAGCCCACGGGCCCGCCCGAGCCGGAGCCGCCGCCACCCTGGCCCGATTCGCCGCTCTGGCCGGAGCCTACGCTGGATCCCGAGCCGGCGCTCAAGCCGGTCTGCCCGGACCCCGTGGTCGCACCGGGCGCCGGGCCCTGCGCGGCAGGCGCCGTCGGCGAAGCGTTGGTGTGCGCGCCGCCGAGGATCCGCCTCGTGGATCGCGGCGCGCCGCGGCCGCCGGAGGTGGTGGGAGCGCCGGCGGCGCCCCCACCGCTAGCATCAATCCGGACGCGGACGTGCGTGCCCGTCGAGTCGGCACGGCTCCCGGCATGGTGCCCACCGGCGCCGCGCGCGCCGGCACCGGAGGAGAGCCCGCCGTCGCGGCGCGCCATATGTGCTCCCTCCGCCGCGGAGTCCGCGCCAGCGCCCGCACCCGCGCCGCGCCGGGTCCTCGTCGCGGCGATCAGCCGGCGCGCGGCGCCGTGGTGGGAGGAGGAGCTGAGGTGCACCACCGCGGCGCCGGTGATCACGGTGCCGACGGTGAGCGCCACCGCGCCCCCCTTCAACAGCAGCCCACCGACGCCCGCCGCTCCCCCGACGCCAATCGCTCCTCCGCCGCCCGCGAGTTCGGCGAGCCGTTCGGGGGCGGGGCTGCCCCGGTCGGAGCGGCCCGCCAGCCAGCCGAGCAGCTGCGGCGGGATCAGCACGGTGGCGGCGGTGCGCAGCGTCGTGCGCGCCCGGTAGAGCAGCCCGCGTACGGCGCCGTTGGTGATCCCCAGATCAGCGGCGACCTGCTCGTGGCTGTGACCCGCGACCGCGGTACGGACGATCACCTCGCGCTGCAGCGCCGGCAGGGCGGCGACCTCGGCGAGCGCCTCGCGCATCGCCAGCCCGCGGTCGAATTGCGATTCCTCCCCGAGCTGAGCGGATGTGTGAGCGTCCAGCGCGTGCGCCGGGTCGGCGAACGGCTCGCCCTCGTGGGCGGAGTCGCGCAGGGCGTTGACGGCGGTGTTGTGCACCACCCGGTAGAGCCACGCTTTGAGGTCGTGCACCTCAGCGCCCTCCCGCACCGCGATCCAGGTCTTCAATAGCGCGAGCTGGACGATGTCCTCGGCGCGGGCGTCGGACAGGCGCAGGCGCCGGCAGTAGCCGAGCAGCGGCTTGCGATAGCGGTGCACGAGCGCCTCGAACGCACGCTCGTGACCCTGGCGCACCAACGCGAGCAGCCGGTCATCCGACTGGGTCGCCAGCAAACGGGTTGGGATTCCTGGACTCATGGCACACCGTGGGCGCCGTCGCAGCTCCCAAGGTCGGTGCGACCCCGGCGGCGACACGCGCCCAACCATCCCTACGACACTTTAGACACTCGCCACCAACCTTTCTTCACGCCGATAGACGAAAAGACGCGGAAAATCGGACGCCGGGCGGTGGGCCGATGGACAAGATCCGTGCGTATAGTTGGGATGCTCCTTGGGAGGTCCGCTCACAGCCGCCCGCGACCACGTCGCCTCACGATCACCGGCGCAGGGCCCCGGGACTCGGGGCGCCCCGCCAGGATGGACCGCCCCGAAACCCTGAGGGGTCCGCTCACAGCCGCCCGCCCACCGCGACCACCGCTGCACAGGCCCGGGACGGCTCGGGGCGGCCCGCCAGGATGGGCCGCCCCGAAACCTTGTCCCGCCCCGTGGGGAGGGGCGCCTGGCGCGGAACTCGTCCCGCCGACGGAGGATGGAGCGCCATCGGCCGGCCCGAGAGCGGATTCCCGCGCTTACGCCTGGTATGCCCAGCGGACACGTGTAAGACACCGCTGCACCGCAAACTTCACGCGCGCCGACCGCATCGATTGCGAGGCGGTCGGGTTATTGGGGTCGTAAAGCACAGATCAACCGAGCGTAAAGGGCCTGCGCAAGGCCCGAGACGCCGCGGAGCCCGACGGGATCGGCCACGACCAGGGGATCGGAACCGAGCGGGGCCCACCTGCAGTCGACGACCATCCACCACAAGGAGGAGGATCACATGCGCCTGAGAACACCTCTCGCTTTGGCGTGCGCGGTTGCCGTCTCATCGCTGGCGCTGTCCGCGACAGGAGCCACCGCGTTCTTTCATCCCGGCCCCGGCGGCTGCCGAGTGACAATCCACTCGCCCGTGCGGATCACCGCCGGCGAATCAGCCACGGTCTTCGGGCAGCTCGTGTGCCGCCGCAACGTGCAAACGGAAGGCAAGACCGTGAAGCTCTTCCGCCGGGTACCCGGCATTCCCGGGTTTACCTTCGAGGCGAGCACCACCACCGGCGCCGGCGGCGCCTACCAGTTCCAGCTCACGGGCAGCGTCGTGGAAAACACCGGCGTGTGGCATGTGCGCTCCCACGGCGCGGCGAGCGTCAACAGAAGCATCCGCGTCGCCCCCCAGGTGACGTTCGAAGGGCCGCCGGAAGGCACCCAGATCCTGACAGGAGTCGCCAACAAAGTCACGTTCACCGGCAAAGTCACCCCGGCGGACATCGGCGCGCGGGTGGTGCTGCAGCGCCAGGACGCGCTCACCGGCAACGAATGGCACCGGATCGATTTCGGCGTGGTGGAAGCGGGGGGCGGCTACACGATCCCCCACACTTTCCTCGTCCCCGGCGATGCCAACCTGCGCGTGCTGGTGCTCAGCCAGGGCCGCAACGTCCCCGAAACGTCGAGCCCACTCACCTATGAGATATCGCAGGCGCAAAACAAAGAACTGACGATCGAAGCGACCCCCGATCCGATCCTCTATGGACAGTCGGTGGTCATCAGCGGAACGCTCGCGGGCGTCACCACGAGCCAGCCGGTGACGCTGCTGGCGCGCACCCTCCACCAGCATGGCTTCGCCCCGGTCGCCCAGATCAACACCAGCAGCACCGGCACGTACACGTTCCCCGCGCAGACACCCGTCAACAGCACCTACTACAAGGTGCAGGGCGACGGCAAGACCTCGGCGGTGTTGTTCGAGGGCGTGCGGTATGTGCTCACCGCCGAAGCATCGGCTACGTCAGTGATGGAGGGACAGGTGGTGACCTTCGCGGGCAAAGTCGCCCCCACCCCGGCCCGGCCCGGCCACCTGATCTACCTACAGCGCGAGAACGCCTCCGGCACAGGCTTCCACGTCGTGCGGGTGGGTAGGGTCACCCCGGAAGCCACGTTCTCGATCCCCTACCAGGTGTTCAGCGTGGGGAGCGACGTCTTCCGCGTGTACATCCCCGGGGGTCCCGACAACGGAGGTACGGCCAGCCAGACGTTCACGGTCAACGTGAGCCCAGCGCCGGCCGCGACTCTGAAAGAAACCCCGGGCAACTCCTCGACCCCCTCGGAAGGATCGACCAACTCCACCGAAGTGGAAAAGGAAGGCGAAGAACGGGAAACCGGGTCTCACCACCAACCCGGCGAAGCAAAAACCGAAATGGAAGAAGCTCCCCGCGGGCATCACCACCACCGGTAACGCACCGTAGCCGCACCACCAGCCTGATCACGCCGAGGCCGCCCACGGGGCGGCCTCGGTCGTTAAGCCGCGACCGCCCGCGCGTCCAGGTGGGCGCCCACCTTGCGCTTGACCCGTTGCAGCGCGTTGTCGACGGTCTTGGTGTCGCAGGCGAGGTGCTCGCCCACCTGCTCGTAGGAGCAGCCGTCCAGATACAGCGACAACACCCGACTCTCTAGCTCCGAGAGGGCCGTGGAGAGGCAACCCACCAGCGCGCGCAGCTCCTCGGAGGAGACCACCTGGTTGGCAGGGTCGTGCACCGACGGACCGGGCAGCACCTGGTCGAGTGTGGGCACATCTTCTCCGCCCCCAGCCGGCGTGGCAGAGAAGGAGACGTACTGGTTGAGGGGCGTGTGCTTGTTGCGCGTGGCGGTCTTCACGGCGGTGATGATCTGACGGGTGATGCAGAGCTCGGCGAAGTTGCGAAAGCTCGACTCGCGGTCGGTGCGGAAGTCGCGAATCGCCTTGTAGAGACCGACGAGGCCCTCTTGGATGAGGTCGTCGGAGTCTCCTCCGGCGAGGAAGTAGGAGGATGCCTTCAATCGCACGAAGCCGTGGTAGCGGCGTACCAGACGGTCGTAGGCGGCGCGGTCGCCCTGCTTCGCAAGGGCGATCAGGAAACCGTCATCAACCTTGACCTCAGATTGAGGGTTACGGGAGATACGTGCCACGAGCAAGCCTTTCTCGGGCTGCGCGCAGCCCGGATCGCTCAGTGGCGCACTCCTCCCCCGGCGCCAACGACTATTCAGAATCAACTACTGATATTGACTGCAACTACTTCGAAAGCCACTACGAGAACAACCAACTGCGGGAGTCAACTGCCGTCCGTCAACTGCGGTCTACCAACTTCCCATCCACTCCACTCCACTCCAACCGCTGTATCCACCACGGCTCAAGCTGAGGTTCAGCGTTACGGATGCGAGGTTGGCACAGTTATGACACATTGTCAAGGGCGCGACGACGATTGTGCAAGATCTCGTACAGAATCGCCGCGGCGGCGGCGGAGACCCCGGCCGACTCGACCCGCCCCAACAGCGGCAGCGCGATCAGCTCGTCGCACGCTCCCGCCACACGGGGACGCAAGCCGTGGCCCTCGCTGCCGAGCACCAGCACCACCCCGCCGCGGTAGTCGGGCCGGTGGTAGGGCGTGGCCGCGCCGGCGCTCGCGCCGTAGGACCAGCAGCCCGCCTTTTGCGCGATGCCAAGGAAGTCCGCGAGGTTGCGCACGCGCGCCACCCGCAGGTGCTCGACCGCGCCGGCGGAAGCCTTGCACACCGCGGGGGTGACCTCGGCAGCGCGGCGCTCGGGGATCACCAGCCCCGTGGCACCGACGCACTCCGCGGTGCGGCAGATCGAGCCGAGGTTCTGCGGGTCCTGCACCTGGTCGAGCGCGACGATCAGGGGGTCGCCCTCGCCCGCGCGATCGCCGCCACCCCGAGAGTCATCGGGGCCGCCACGGGTGAGAAGCAGCTCATCCGCGGACACATACGGGTAGCCCCCCACCTCCGCGCAGAGCCCCTGGTGGGCGTCCGAGCCACAGCGCCGAGCGATCTCCTCGGGGATCACCGTGTGCACCGCCACTCCCTCCAACCACGGCTCCCGGGCGGCTCCCGTGGTCGCCCACACCCCGCCCACCGTGTGCGCGCGACGACCGCGCAGCGCCTCCATCACGGGATTGCGCCCGTAGAGGATCACAGCGGCAGCAGCTCGAACCCGCCGGCCACGTCGCGGACTTCCCAACCCATCGCGGCGATCTCATCGCGCAGCCGGTCGGAGGCCGCGAAGTCACGCAGCGAGCGGGCGGTCGAGCGCTCTTCGGCCATCTGCCGTACCTCAACCGGCGCCTGCTCGGGCGCCTCCAGCAACGACGGGAGCCCCAGCACACCGAGCATCTCACGCAGGTCGGCGTCCCCCTGAACACCGAGATGGCTCGCCGCGCGCAGCCACTCGTTGAGCTGGGCCAGGGCAGCCGCCGTGTTGAAGTCGTCGGCGAGCGCGTCGAAGAAAGCGAGGCGGAGGTGGTCGAGGTTCTCCGCTTCCGCTGGGTCGCGCGGCTCGGTCGGCCCCGGGCCAAGCTTGCGAGCAGCCTCGCGGATCCGTTTGACGTTGGCGCGCGCCTGCTCGAGGGCGCCCGGCGAGAACGCCAGCGGCTGGCGGTAGTGCCCGGAGATCAGATACATCACCACCGTCTCGCGGCCGTACTCGGCCAGTAGCTCGTGCAACAGGGCGATGTTGCCGGCCGACTTTGCCATCTTCTCGCCCGTCAGCTGGATCATGCCGTTGTGCATCCAGATTCGCGCCAGCTCCGCGCCGCGGGCGGCGCGCGTCTGGGCCGCCTCGTTCTCGTGGTGGGGAAAGAGCAGGTCCGAGCCGCCGCCGTGGATGTCGAAGCCTACGCCGAGAAACTCCTCCGCCATCGCCGAGCACTCGATGTGCCAGCCCGGCCGCCCCTCCCCCCACGGGGAGTCCCAAAAGGTGTCCTCGCCCTCCTTGCGTGACTTCCACAGCGCGAAATCGAGCGGATCCTCCTTGCGCTCGGCGCCTTCGATGCCCTCACCCTGGTCCATGTTTTGCAGCTGGCGATGGGAGAGACTGCCGTAGCCGCCGTCGGAGCGTACGCGGAAATAGACGTCACCCTCGACGCTGTAGGCGTGACCGCGATCGATCAGTGTCTGGATGTACTCGACGATCGGCCCGATCGTCTGCGAGGCCAGTGGCTCGTGGTCGGGCCGGCCGAGGCCGAGGCCGTCGGTGTCGGCCATGTAGAGGGCGGTCATCTCGGCGGCCAACTCGGCGCTGGCACGCGGGTGGGCGGGATTCGATTGACGCGCCGCGTCGTAGATCTTGTCGTTGACGTCGGTCACGTTCACGACCAGGTTCACCTCGTAGCCCTCGTGCTCCAGAAACCGCTTGAGCAGGCTGAAGACGACGAAGGGCCGGGCGTTGCCGATGTGGATGCGGCTGTACACCGTGGGCCCGCACGCGTAAATACCGACCAGGCCCGGGTCGCGCGGGCGCAGCGGCAGCAGCTCGCCGTTGCGGGTGTCGTGCAGGCGAATCTCGCGCATCGCGCGCCAACCCTAGCGGAGCAGCAGCGCCAGGCGGGCGGCACGAGGATGCCGCCGGGGCCCATCGCTGCCGGGCTAACGAGCGCTGAGGCTGGCGATCGCCAGCGCCGCGAGGCCCTCACCGCGGCCGACGAAGCCCATCCCCTCGCCCCGCGTCGCCTTCACGTTGACGCGCCCGACCGGCAAATTCAGCACCATCGCAAGGCGCTCGCGGATCTCCTGGCGGTGTGGACCGAGCTTTGGAGCCTCCATGAGCACAGTGCAGTCGACGTTCTCGACTTCGAAGCCCGCCGCGATCACGGTCGTGAGGACTGTCGCCAGCAGCTCTAGCGAATCGGCGTCGCGGAAGCGCTCGTCGGTGTCGGGAAAGTGCTCGCCGATGTCCCCCAACCCGGCGGCCCCGAGCAGCGCGTCGATCACCGCGTGGGTGAGCACGTCGGCATCCGAATGCCCCTCCAGACCCCGCTCATACGGGATGACCACACCGCCAAGCACCAGCCGCCGCCCCGTGGCGAAGCGATGACAGTCGTAGCCGATACCACTCAGGCTCATAGGGGATCATCCGCGTGAGTGGTTTGCATCCCGAACGCCCGGGCGCTGGGCATCGTGCCCAGCGACGACGCGGGATGGGCTACCACGCTGGGCCGCCGAGGCGAGCGGGCCACAACACCACGTACGTAGCCGCGAAGCGATCGACGCGCCCTCATCGCACGCCCGCGCCGATCGGCTCCAGGCGACGGGCGCGACGCTCGAACAAGCACAGTTCGCATACGCCCACGCGCTCCAGCAGCTCGAGCGCCTGCTCGTAGTCGGCCCCCACGTCCTGCGGGCGGTGAGCGTCGCTGGAGAGCGCGACGGGAACGCCGGCTTCCACGCACATCTCGAGGAAGGCCGGCGCGGGGTAGATCTCCCGGGCGCGCTTGCGCAGCCCCGCAGTGGAGACCTCCACCGCGATGCCCGACTCGGCGATGCCCTCGATCGCCAGCTCGTAGTAGCGGCGCAGGTCGCCGTCCGGACGAGGGCGGTCGGAGCCCCACACCTTCACCAGGTCGGGGTGAGCGAGGATGTCGAACAGACCGCTGCGCGCCGCCTCGCCGAGCGTCTGGAAGTAGCGCCGCCAGATCTCCTCGGCGCTGCGGGTGGTATCCCACACGCTGTACTCCGCCATGTCCAGCGATTCGTCGCGCAGGAAGTGCACCGAGCCGACCACGTAGTCGAAGTCATGCGCCTCCAGCAGGTTGGCCGTGCGGTCCTCGCCGCCGAGGATGAAGTCGGCCTCGATTCCCAGCCGCAGGTCGGTGTGCTCGCGGACGAACCGGCAGTACTCCTCCAGGTCGTCGCGGGCGAATTCCCGCCACAGCGGATGCTGCCACACCCCGAGTGCCTCGCGGAAGCGGTAGACGTGCTCGGAGACGCCCAGCTCGGCGATCCCGCGTTCCTCGGCGACCTCGCGGTAGCGCTCCACGTTGGCAGCCGTGAAATACCCGGCGGCGGTCGCGTCGAGCTCGTCGGGGCGTAGATGGAGGTGGTAGTCGGTGAGCATGTGATGATTGAGATCGAGCCGTCCGGCTGCTCGTGGGCACAAACCCAACAGCTGGTCGCCGCCTCAGCGGCGATTCAAGCAGCAGGGCGCGGGTTGTGTGTAAATTTTTAAAGCCGTGCGCGATTGCGCACGGGCTTTGGATTTTTTATATCAACACCCACGCCCCAGCTCAGCTTTCGCCGCGTGGGGCATCATCCGTCGGACGAGCTCTTCGCGATCAACAGCTCGGCCAGCGCGAGGTCGAGCGGTGTCGTGACCTTGAGGTTCTCGCGCGGCGCCTCCACGACGACGACCCGGCCTCCGGCGCGCTCCACCAGCCACGCGTCGTCGGTCGCCTGCGCCAGCACCTCGTCGGGCACCTCCAGCGCGCGTTTCAGCGCGGCGCGGCGGAAGACCTGCGGGGTCTGCACCGCCCAGAGCGTCGAGCGATCGAGCGTCTCCACCACCACGGCCTCGCGAGCCCCAACCCATCCCCCCTCCTCCTTCTCCCTGCTCTCCGCCACCCGCTTGATCGTGTCGGTGACGGGGGCCGCCGCGATCGCCGCGTCCACCCCATCCACGAGCGCTGCGCCGATCACACGCTCGACGAGCTCACCCGACAGCAGCGGCCGCGCGGCGTCGTGCACCAGCACCGGGTCCCCCGGGCCGGCCGCGGCAAGCGCGAAACGCACCGATTCCGAGCGCACCGCACCGCCGAGCACACCGACGGTGCCGGCCGGCGCGCTCACGCCAGGAGGCAGCGCCACCACGATCCGCTCGATCGAGGAGACGGAGCGCAGCGCATCGACGCTCCACTGCAGCAGGGGGCGGCCGGCTAGCGGCACTAGCGCCTTGGGGCCATCTGCTCCCAGGCGCTCGCCGCGGCCGGCGGCGACGATCAGCGCGACGGTCACGGTGGAAATGAGGGACGACTGTCGCGCACGCGGCAGGGATCAACTGCCGCGTGCGCGAGAGCCCCGCTACTTGGCCAACGCCAGCTTGCTCGACGCCGAGTTGGCGAGCAGCTCGTCGAGATAGCCTTCGGCCTCGTCCTCGTCCTTGTCGAGTGCATACATCAACTCCGAGGCGAGGATCTTCTTGGCGCGTGTGAACATCTGCTTCTCGCCAGTGGAGAGCCCCTTTTCGCTCTCGCGCAGCGCGAGGTTGCGCACTACCTCGGCGAGCTCGTAGATGTCGCCCGTCTTGATCTTGTCGCGGTTGTGCTTGAACCGCCGGTTCCAGTTCTTGGGCATGTCCGAGACTTCGTCCTGGAGCACGTCCAGCACCTTCTTCACGGTCTCTTCGTCGATCACCCTGCGCAAACCGGCGATCCCCGCATTCTCGGTGGGAACCTTGACGGTCATGTCGTTGTGCAGGATCTTGATCGTCAGGTACTCGCGAGATTCGCCGAGCACCTCCATCTCCTCCTTCTTGAGGACCTTACCGGCGCCGTGATGGGGATAGACCACGTGGTCCCCCAACTCGAACTCGATGCACTCGACTTCACTAACGACGTCGAGATCCTCCATCAACTCTGCTTCGATTGCTTGGGGAATGGGAATGACTGTCCTCCTTTGTAAATCGAGCCGGTCGGGAATGACCTCGCTCTGGGTTCACGTCTGCAGATAACGGTCCACGAGGTTGATCTCCTGCAGGCGACGAAGGCCCTCGCGGATGTCCTTCGCGCGTATCTCCCCAACTCCCTCGATCGCCTCGAGCTCGGCGTCATTGGCCGCCAACAGCTCGTCCAAACCCCCGACTTCCTTGATGATCTCCGCCACCACCAGCTTCGGCAGCCTGGGGATGCGCCCCAGGATGCGGTGGCCCCGCGGCGAGACCGAGTAGTCGAGCGTGTTCAGCTTGCGGTCATACCCGAGCAGTTCGGCGAGACGGCCGAAGTCGAGCAGATCCTGATGACCAAGTCTTCCCATCTGGTCGAGCGCGGAGGCGAACGCCTCGTCAGAGTAGCCGGCCAGGTAGTCCTGCACGAGCGCCGCCTTTTCGGAGGCGGCGCCGACCATCGTCTCCTCGAGCTGCATCTCGATCAGGCGACCCTCGGTGCCGAGCTCGACGATGTAGCGCTCGATCTCGACCGCCATGCGCGTCACGAGCTCCGAGCGTTGCAGCACGGTTAGCACGTCGTGCAGCGTGACGCCACCCTCGAACTCCAAGGCGGTGAGTCGAGTGGAGACCTGGTCCAGACGGGTGCGGTACTTCTTGAGCGTTGCGAGCGCCTGGTTGGCCTTGGCGAGCACCACCGGGATGTCCTGGAGGATGTACTTGGTGCCACCCGAGTACAGCGACACCACCTCGCGGCGCTGGGAGATCGCGATCACCAGCGCATCGGTCTGCTTGGAGATGCGCTCCGCGGTGCGGTGGCGGGTGCCGGTCTCGAGCGTGAGAATCGTCGGATCGGGCATCAGCTGGACGTTGGCGAGCGCGATCTTGGTGGAGTTGGCGTTGAGGATGATCGCCCCGTCCATCTTCGCCACCTGGTAGAGCAGCGCCGGCGCGTAGTCGATATCGAGCTTGATCCCCCCCGAGAAGAGGAAGCTCAGCTCCTCAGGGTCGCCGATCACGATCAGCCCGCCGGTGCGCGCGTGCAGGATGTTCTCCATCCCCTCGCGCAGAGCCGTCCCCGGCGCGACCATCTCCAACGCCCTCATCAGACCGGGCTCCGAGCGTGCTTCGGTATCGAAATCTTCGCCGGATCGTGGAGCCACAAGTGCCATTTTACGGCATTGAGCCTAGATTTAGCTCCTCCTCAGCGGTGCCAGGCTAGGCAGCAGCTCAAGCCGGGCGCTCCGGGGCCCGCCGCTCTCGTGGCAACGCCGCCGCGAGTGCCTCCGCAGGGTGCCAACCTCGCGCGCGCCCGCACCGCTGCCGAGTGGCGCGAGGACCTCCCGCAGCCCGTATCTGGCAGCCTCCTGCAGGCGGCGCTCGGGGTGACCGACCCACCGCAACTCGCCCGTCAGGCCCAGCTCGCCGAAGCACGCCAGTGGGGCGCCACCGACACCCGCCCCACCGGCCCCAGCCACGCCACCGCTAGCCCTCGCTACACCAACGCCACCGCTAGCCCTCGCTACGCCAACGCCACCGACCTCGCTCACGCCACCGTCGGAGCCCGGCCCGTCGCCGCCCGCCACGCCCACGATCGGCACACCGCGGCGCGCGCCGGCGACCGCGAGCGCGATTGCGAGGTCCACGCCCGGCTCGTCCACACGCACGCCGCCCACCACGTTCACGAACACGTCGGCGTTGCCGAGCCCCACGCGGCCGTGGCGGGCGAGAATTGCCAGCACCAGTGCCAGCCGGTTGCGATCGAGCCCGGAGGCCACGCGGCGGGGCTGCTCGAGCTCCGAGGGCGCCACCAGCGCCTGTACCTCCACCAGCAGCGGCCGCGAGCCCTCCATCGACGCGAGCATCACGCTGCCGGGAGCCCGGGTAGCCTGGGCGACGAAGCGCGCCGAGGCGTCGAGCACCTCCACGAGGCCGCCTTGGCGCATCTCGAACAGCCCCGCCTCGTTGGTCGAGCCGAAGCGGTTCTTCAGCGCGCGCAGCTCGCGGTAGGGGCGCTCGCGCTCGCCTTCGAACTGCAGCACACAGTCCACGAGGTGCTCCAGCACGCGTGGGCCGGCGAGCGCGCCGTCCTTCGTGACGTGCCCCACGAGGATCGTCGCGATGCCGCGCGCCTTGGCGAGTTCCATCACGCGCACCGCGACCTCGCGTACCTGGCCCACCGAGCCAGGGGCGCCGGTGAGCTCGGCGGCGTGGAGCGTCTGCACCGAGTCGATTACACACGCCTCGGGCGCATGCGTGTCGAGCGCCTCGAGCACCACGTCGAGGTCGGTCTCGGCCACGATCGGCACCTGCAGCGCCCCGCTCCCGCGGGGGAAGGCGGGATCGCTTGAGCGATCGGAGTCACCCGCGTCAAGACGCTCAGCGCGCAGCCTCACCTGCTCGGGCGACTCCTCCGCGCTGACATACAACGTCCGCCGGCCCGACCCGGCGAGGTGGCCGAGCACCATGTTGGTGAGCGTCGACTTGCCGATCCCCGGCGCCCCACCGAGCAGCACCAACGACCCGGGCGCGACCCCCGCCGAGCACGCGATCGAGCTCCCCGATGCCGGTGGAGTCGCGCCACCGGCGCTGCCCGACCTCGGCGAGCGCCACTGGCACGGGCGCCGGGAGCCGGCTCCGCCCCTACCTGGCGAACCCATGCCCGCCCCGGCGCCTGCCCGCCCGCCACGGCCC
>CAVYWG010000019.1:0-11512 GCA_963772075.1 uncultured Solirubrobacterales bacterium
GCGCGGCCGAGGATGCGCAATAGCGTGCTGTGGACCGACGCCGCGTTGGTCGTCGCAATTGGCGGGCTGTGCTGGCTGATCGGATGGCGGGACTTCCTGGTCGTGTGGGCACCTGCCGCGCTGTTGGCGGGATCTGTCGGCATCTGGCTGTTCTACGTCCAGCATCAGTTCGAGGATGCTTACTGGCAGAGCGGGGACGTCTGGAGTTACGCCGATGCCGCTTTGCGGGGAAGCTCGCATCTCAAGCTCCCGAGAATCCTGCAGTTCTTCACCGGCAACATTGGACTGCACCATGTGCACCACCTCAATGCCCGGATACCGAACTACAACCTCCGGCGCGCCCATGATGCGAGCCCGATGTTTGCCTCGGTGCCGACGCTCTCCCTTTGGAGTGGCCTCCGGAGCGTGCGCTTCAAGCTGTGGGATGAGCAAGCCGGCCGACTGGTGACATTCGCACAGGCGCGGCGCCGCTTTCTGCCAGCGACGGCCTGAGCCAGCGGGGGCGGGCCTGGCCGGGCTGGAGAAGCGGTGACAAGGGCTCGCACAACCGCGCTCGTGGTCGGGGCGACCGACCCCATCGACAATAAGCTTCGCCTGGGCAATCGCAACCGTGGCTGGGTACGCGTGATTGCCGACGTCGGCGGACGGCGGGTCAATGCCGTCAATAGGTTCGATCTGACTGAGAATCGATGGCTCGTGGTCGGCATGGAGATCCCGGTGAGCGTCGATCCTGAGCAGCCGGGCGACTTTGAGATCGATTGGGATGCGATCCCGAGCATGGAGCAGCGCGTGGCCGCCAACGATCCGACCCTCGTCGATCCGATCAATGCGCGTCAGAGGGCGCAGGAGGCGTTGCTGGCGGCGATCGGCGCGCCCGAGACCCCGGCGGACGCGACCCCCGAGCGCTTCAAGAAGGCGATGAGGTACGTCAGCGAGAGGCCGGAACCCACTGGCAAGAAGTGGGCGATCGTCCACGTCTCGGCGATCACCTCGACTGTCAGATCTGACGAGAGCTCCAGTGAGCACAACATCACCAAGAAACTCGTCTCCACCGGCAGGCGCAAAGCGGTGCTCTCGGTGAACGTCCCAGGCCAAGCGCCCTACGCGCTCTTGCAGCGCAGGTTCAAGCGGCCACGCGGGATGGCCGGCTTGATAGTCCCGGCCATCGTCTCATCGAGCGATCCAACCGACGTCGAGATGCGCTGGGACGAGTTTTCTTCAATGACCCAGCGACTGGGCTAGCCCCTAGCCGATCCATGCCGCCGCGAGAGCGCGTCCGGCTGCCAGGCAGGCTCGGAAGTGAACATCTCCACGGCGATCCCACGTCGGGCCACACAGCGCGGGCAGTGGCGCACTGTCAAGAACGATGCGCGCAGCCGGACCGCCAGGCCGCAATGGGGGCAGTTCGCATATGAGACCGCATCTCCAGGCGATCCAAGCGCCACCGAAGCGCTCGGCCGCGAATCGCCGGCCCGAGTGGCCAGCGCACTCATCGGCGATGCGCGGTTGCCGTTTGCTCAATCCCGAACGCTGACTCCATATCCGTTTCCCCCGATCTCGTTGGTGTCTGCACCCGGTCACCATGGCTTCGGTGAATGAGCAGCGCCTTTCCGGTCCCGCGCGACCCCGAGCTTGAGTCCTGATGCGAGCCGCACGCTAATCCCCCGCGGCGAGCCGTTGTGTGACAAGCGTCTCGGATGGCGGTCGATCGTGGGGGCTCATTTGGCGAGGCGGGCGTAGCGTGCGCTGGCGTCACGTTTCGCCGTGGCGGGCTATGACCGACGCTGAAGTCATCCGCCGCCGCATGCGGTAGCCGCCCGCTGGAACACGGGTGAGTCGGTGTTGATGCCGGGCGGAGGTCCGCTCTCGATCGGGCCGTGGCTGGGGATCGTCGGGTCTGGGTAATTGGGGACCCCATGGGCGCGCATGCATTGCGCGTGCTTAAGCAGGCTCAGCTTCGTGCTCTCGGATATTCCGCCGCGCCCGCCCCCGCCGCCGGGCAAGGTCTTACGGCAGCCCTTCAGCGCTGATTGGGCGGCAGGGGCCTGGAGGTTGAGGCCTGGGGGGAGCGCAAAGGCGCCGAACGTGTTCCCGGTCAGGCTGGCGCCGGGCGGGCTTGGGTCGGGGAAGTTCGGCACCCCGTGGGAGCGCATGCAGCGTGAGAACGTGATCTGGCTCGAGTAAGCGCTCGAGGCGCTCCTGGCGGCGGGCTTGGTCGATGAGCCGCATGCGGCGATTGCGAGGACGCAGGTCACCGCTGCCACCGCGAACGCGAGCCACGCGATCCGCTCCGAGACGCCGTCTTTCCACCTTCGAAGCTGCACCATCGATCAGCCCGGGCTACGAGGAGTACTTGTGTCCGGTATTTGCGAAGGGACTGCCCCCTTGGACTGGATACCAGTCGTCGGGCGGAAACGCGCATACCGCTGCCGCGTGCTTGAAGGTCCGCGATCGCAGGTCGATCGAAGACGGGACCGCGAGGATCACGCCACTGTGAGCGACAGCTCGGGCGGGGTTGGAGTCAGACGGGACCGAGAGCGTGGGATTTGGGAATCCGGAGACGCCGTGCCGGCGCATGCACTTCGAGACCTCGAGCATCTGAGCCTTGGCCTTGGCAAACCCCGGTAGTAGATGAGCGCAGGCCGTCTTTGCCGCCTTGGACGAGCGCGCGTTGGGATTGATCCCCGAGCCCGAGCTCATCGACACGCCGTGCTCGCGCATGCACCGCTTGAAGGCCAGGATTGAGTCATTGCGCGACGGGGCCGTTGGCTTGCTCGAAGGCCCCCAGGCCGCGATCGTCAGCGCCGAGCCAATCACGACCAGGGTGATCACGGCGCTGTGGCCGTGGCGCTTGATTGTCTCCATGGCGTCTTTGCACTCGTTCGATTCGGTCATCTGCCGGACGGTTCTACCGAGGCGCGTATAACACGACCGCGACGGAGGCCGTTACACCGCTGTTAGCCACCGACCGGCATTCTCGGCCGAAGATGCGACTGACCCGCAAGCTCCTTGAGAGGTTTGAGCGCCGTGGGCTGCCGGCACGTAGCGTGCGTCTTCGTCTGACCGCGCTCTACGGCGGCCTGTTCGTCGCCTGCGGAGCCAGCTTGCTGGTGATCACCTATCTGCTCGTCAGCCAGAGCACCCGTCACCGGCCTCCAGGGGGGGTCGTCTCAGGTCATCCATTTACTGGGCTGGGGCAAGCCGAGCGCACCGTCGAGATCGGCCGGATCGCGGCCGCATTGGGCTACCAGAACCGCGTCGATCTGCACCAGCTGCTGATCGAGTCCGCGATCGCGCTGGCCGCGATGGCCGCGCTCTCGGTCGCGCTGGGCTGGGTGGTCGCCGGCCGTGTGCTCTCGCCTCTGCGGACGATCACTGCCCGGACCAGGCGGATCTCCGAGCAGAGCCTGCACGAGCGCCTCGCCCTGTCCGGCCCGCATGATGAGCTCAGGCAATTGGCGGACACGATCGACGAACTGCTCGCACGCCTGGAGGCTGCATTTGATGCACAGCGGCGGTTCGTCGCCAACGCCTCGCACGAGCTGCGCACCCCGTTGGCGATGATGCGCACCCGGCTCGACGTCGCGATCGCCAAACCCGAAGGCGTGCCGCCACAGACCCAAACGCTCAGCGCGGGCCTGCGCCATGATCTCGACCGTGCCGACGCGCTGCTCGAGAGTTTCTTGGCTCTGGCGCGCGCTCAATACGGCACGCTCACCGACCCCACCCTCGTGTCGCTCGATCAGATCGTGGGGCACGCGCTCGCGGCCCGTCAGGACCAGATCGCCGAGCTGGAGCTCGAGCTGCGAACGTCCCTTGGCCATGTGAGCGTCGCCGGGAGCGAGACGCTGCTGGCGCGAATGGTCGAGAACGTGATCGAGAACAGCGTGCGCCACAACGAGCCCCACGGCTTCATCGACATCGCCTGCGAGACCGTCGGCGAAGCTGGGCGGGTGGTCGTCACCAGCGGCGGACCGGTACTTGACGAAGCGAGCGTGGCGAAGCTCGTCCTGCCGTTCCGGCGGCTCGCCGCTGAGCGCACAGGAGCGCAGAACGGCCACGGGCTCGGTCTGTCGATCGTTGCCGCGGTCACGGATGCCCACGGCGGCTCGCTGAACCTCCATGCCCGTCCCCAAGGAGGCCTGTCCGTGGAGATCGCCCTGCCATCCGCGACACCCGCGCCGGCCGCGCTCCTACCCGCATGAGGGTCCTGGTCATCGAGGACGAACCGGAGTTCGCGAACCTGATCGCCGAGGGCCTGCGCGACCAAGGCATGGCAGTCGATGTCGCGTACAACGGACTCTCCGGCGCGTCGAAGATCAACCTCAACCCCTACGACGTGGTTGTGCTCGATCGCGACCTCCCGGGGATGCACGGCGACACGCTCTGCCGCGTCATCACCGACTCAGACGACCCCGCGATGATCCTCATGGTGACCGCCGCCGGCACACCCGCCGAGCGCGTCGCAGGGCTCGCGCTAGGCGCCGACGACTATCTCCCCAAGCCCTTCCACTTCCCCGAGCTCGTCCTCCGGATACGCGCACTCGCGCGCCGCAAACCCGCGGCCCAAGAGCGCACCCTCGCGGTCGCCGGCATCGAGCTCGATCCACTCGCCCACATCGCCAGTCGCGCCGGCCAACGACTGGAGCTGTCCGCGAAAGAATTCGCGGTGCTCGAAGCGCTGCTCAGGGCCAGCCCGGGTGCGCTGAGCGCCGAACGCCTTCTCGAGCAGGCCTGGGACGAGAACGTCGACCCGTTCACCAACACCGTTCGCGTGACGATCGGTCGCTTGAAACGCAAGCTCGGTCCGCCCAGCGTCATCCAGAACACGCCGGGGATCGGATATCGGGTGACCGCGAGCGACGGCGACTCCTCACCGTAACGCCACGCGTGCTCAAGTCGCGCAGGCCCTCTCGACGCGCGTCCGACACACTGTGTCGATGTCGACGCAGACCGATGGCCTGTTGGTGGAGGCATTGCGCAGTCAGGGCCGGCCGGTGCGTTTTCGAAGAGGGCAGGCGTTGTTTACCGAGGGTGACCTCGCCGAGCGGGTGTTCATCATTGAACGCGGCCAGGTGATCGTCAGCAGCGTCGCTGCCGGAGGCCGTGAGATTGTGCTCGGCCTGCGCGGCCCGGGCGACGTGATGGGTGATCTGGCGGTGCTGGACGGCGGACCCAGGTCAGCGACCGCGCTCGCTGCGGACGAGGTCGAGGCGACCGTCGCGCCCGCATCCGTCCTCCTGCGCGCGCTCAGGGATGCCGACGCCTCGATGGAGCTGCTCCGGGTGCTTGCCAGCCGGCTGCGAGAGGCCGATCGCAGGCGGCTGGAGTTCGCGGCATTGGGCACCTTGGGGCGAGTCGCGTGGAGGCTCGTGGAGCTCGGCGAGAGCTTCGGCCATGACACAGCGGACGGGATCGCAGTCGATCTTCCGCTCTCTCAAGAGCAGCTTGCAAGCTGGTGTGGCGCCTCGCGGGAGGCAACCGTCAAGGCGCTCGCGACGCTGCGGACGCTCGGATGTATCCGCACCGGTCGACGCAGCGTCTTGATTTGCGACATGCACGCGCTGCGCGCTCACGCTGACAGCGCGGCGTAGCCACGTTCCCAGGCCGGGACGTGCACAGCGGAGGGTTGGGTCGGCCCGCGGCGGGCCGAATGCCCTGAATCCGACTGCGTCAAAAGACGCAGAGCTTGTGGGTCGATGGCCGTGGGCGCGAGGATCGAATCGCGAGACAGTGTCGACATGGCGAAGGACCCGACTCGACCAACAGCCGGGAATACGGCCGCCACGCGGCCTTTCCAAAGGAGCGACGTCATGTCATCCACGCTGCACGCAGAGATCATCAATTGCCGTCAGCAGGAGGTCGCCACCCGGGCGATCCATGTCGCACATGCCGCCGAGGCGAGCGCTCTAGCCCGCCGCGGACACAGAGTGATCCGGCGTCGCGTCGTCGGCGCGCTGGCTGCGCTCGCCGCGGCCGGACTCTGCATTGCCTTCGCCACCGCCACGCCGGTGAGCGCACAAACGAGTCAACCTCTCTTCCGTGTTGGGCACACGGCGACCGCCAGTGGGCAGACGCGCCCGTTCGCCGTCGCCTCCGGTGCAACCGCTGTGGATCCGGCGAGGTTCGCCGCGAGCGTCCGCGGGCTGGAGCGCAACGGCTACGTGCAGTGGCTGTGCACGAAGACCGGCATGCTGATGCACAACACGCGCACGGGTCGGTTTGCCACGGTCCGGTGGTAGCGAACGGCAGCCGCGCGAGCTCTCGCGCAGACCAGCATCACCACGGGTCAACCAGGGCGGAGACCAGGGTCTTCCCAGGCGCGACACCCCGATCACGCGTGCACTCTTCGAGGCGTCACTAACCCGAGGAGATCCGCATGCCGGTTACGACTGAAGACTCAAGCACCGCCGTTCGGCCGTTTGAGGTTGGTTTTTCGGACGCGGAGATCGCTGACCTTCGCAGGCGCATCTCCGCGACTCGGTGGCCGGAGCGCGAGACCGTCAGCGACGATTCCCAGGGCGCTGGGCTCGACATGATGCGAGCGCTCGCGGACTACTGGGCAACCGACTACGACTGGCGCGAGTGCGAAGCCAAGCTCAACGCCCTCCCGAACTTCATCACCGAGATCGACGGGCTCGACATTCACTTCATTCACGTCCGCTCCCAACACCAGGACGCATTGCCGCTGATCATCACGCACGGGTGGCCCGGGTCAATCATCGAGCAGCTGAAGATCATCGACCCGCTCACCAACCCCACCGCCCACGGCGCCAGCGCAGCCGACGCGTTTGATCTCGTGATCCCGTCACTCCCCGGACACGGGTTCTCCGCCAAGCCGACCAGCACCGGCTGGGACCCCGCCCGCATCGCCCGCGCCTGGACGCAGCTGATGAACCGCCTCAAATACACCCAGTTCGTCGCCCAAGGCGGCGACTGGGGCGCCGCCGTCACCCAAACGATGGGCATCCAAGCCCCGCCCGGACTGCTCGCCATCCACTCCAACATGCCCGGCACCGCCCCCGCCGAACTCGTCAAAGGATTCGAACAAGGCCAGCCCGCGCCACCCGACCTCTCAGGCGATGAGCTACGCGCATACCAGCAGCTCAGCAGCTTCTACGCCACGCACGTCGCCTACGCCCTAATCATGTCCACCCGCCCACAAACGCTCTACGGCCTCGCGGACTCACCCATCGACCTCGCAGCCTTCGCGCTCGACCACGGCGACGGCACCGGCCAACCCGGCCTCGTCCAAAAAGTCCTCCAAGGCACCTACCACAGCGACCTCACCCGCAACGACCTGCTCGACAACATCACCCTCTACTGGCTCACCAACACCGGCATCTCCGCCGCCCGCCTCTACTGGGAAAACAAAGCCGACTTCTTCGACGCCAAACCCATCACCATCCCCTACGCCATCAGCGTCTTCCCCAACGAGCTCTACCAAGCCCCACACAGCTGGGCACAACGCGCCTACCCCCACAACCTCCTGCACTACAACCAACTCGACCAAGGCGGCCACTTCGCCGCCTGGGAACAACCCCAACTCTTCTCAAAAGAAATACGCGACTCGTTCAGATCGCTGCGCGGATAGGAGCTGGCGCCGCGCCGCGCGGACCGCAGCCAGGAACGCGGCGATCAAGGGATGCAGAACCTGCGACTCGCTGGTCCCGACCTGAGGCTGGAACGCAGTCGCCAGGAAGAACGGGTGGGCCGGCAGCTCGATCGCCTCGGCGCCCGCATCCTGCGCATAGGCGGAGATCACGACACCGGCAGCTTGTAGGACCGCCTCAAACCGTCGACTCAGTCCGTAGCCGCACCAGTGAAACCCCGTGAACGGCTCGTCTCCGCAGATCAACGCCAGCCGGGTGCCGGACACCGGCACGACCACGCGCCGCTCACCGTAGAGCGAGCACTCCAGCGGCTCGATAACTCTATTACCAGCGTCAGGGTCGCCTTCGGCATGCGCGGCGCCCCTGACGCCGGCGATAGTGCCCGCCAGTCCAACGCACGCATACTGAAAGCCACCGCACGTCCCCAAGAACGGCTTGCCCGAGGCGCGGCAATATTCGATCGCCGCGTACGCCACGCCGTCATCGCGATACGGCGTTCCCGGTAGCAGCCAGACGCCATCGGCAGCGTCAAGCTCACGTGCCTCTGTGCTGTCGCTTGCCGTCCAGGCACACTCGACGCCATCGGGCATCAGCTCAAACGCTGCGTCAAGCTCACGATGGGTCAGGTACGACGGGTCGCGGTCACCCAGGGCAACGATCTTCACGGCATCCATCGTAGGCCCCAGGATCAAGGCTCATCGCGCTGACCACGTGGCGCGAACCGAAATCTTGACCGTCAATCGTTGTAAACCGGGTGCAGGCGCGCCGCGACCCGGTCAAACGCTGTTAGAGCACGGGTCAGCTCGGCGTCTCCCATCGCAGTCGAGATACACATGAGGCCGTTATTCGCGATCAGGACTCCCTCGCGATACAGAGCCCACCAGAGACGCTTTTGATCCGGCACCCGAACCTGCAGAAGAGAGCCCTGCCCACTGACCTCCCAGCCACGCTCGGCGAGCGCGCGCCGAAGCCGGTCTCCCAGGGCGTTGATTTGCTGGATCCGTTCATCGGTCAGGAGATCGAGCGACACCGCCCCCGCTCTCATCGAGACCGGATTCGCGCTGAACGTGCCCGAATGAACGACGGGATCGGCCCGGCGCGGATCAAATAGCGCCATCAGCTCCTCTCGACCCCCGAGACCACCGATCGGGAAGCCACCGCCGATGACCTTCCCGACCGTGATGATGTCGGGTTCGATCCCATAGATCGAATGGATCCCGCCGCGGGCTAGCCGAAGCGTGATGACCTCGTCCTGAACGAGCAGCACATCGTGGCGTCGGGTCTCCTCGCGCAATCGGGCAACGAATTCCCGGCTCGCAGGCCGAAGACCGGCGCGGTTGGGCATAGCATCGAACAGAACACACGCGAGCCGGTCGGCGTGCCGCTCGAGCACGCGAGTAAGGGCCTCGCTGTCCTCGGTTGGCAGGGTGATGATCTCGCCGGCAACGCTCGGAGGAACTCCGCGCATCGGGGGTTGCACCGCCGCGTCGTAGCTCCCGTGATACGCCCCTTGGAAACGGACAACGCCCGCACGTCCGGTGGCGCCGCGCGCAAGCCGGATCGCCATCATCACAGCCTCGCTCCCGGAGTTCGCAAATCGCCACTTCGCCGCCTCCGGGACGCGATCGTGCAGGCGCTCGGCCAGCGCAATCTCGTGCTCGGTCGGCAGTCCAAAGCAAGACCCATCCTCGACAGCGCCGACCGCGGCCTGCACGACCTCGGGACGCGCGTGCCCGTGGACGAGCGCCGTGTAGTTGTTCAGAAAGTCGAGCACCCGCGCCCCGTCGGCATCGACGATCTCACACCCCTCGCCACGAACAGCGTACGGCGGGTGCGGAGGGACGAAGACCGTGGTACGGGTGTTTCCTCCCGGGAGCACCCCCAGCGCGCGCCGGCTCAGGATGTCATTGGTGAGCGGAGGAAAAGATCCGCGGTTCATAGGCACAAGGATGTCGCCGAACGCCTGCGGGCACCAGGCTGAGGCAAGTCTGCCTGCGAATCGCGGGAGGCTTCGCCCGTTTCTGGCCTAATGTGATCGGGCGATTGGGGTCCCGCGAGGCGAACCGGAGACGAGGCTTGCAACTGATGGCAGTCAACTGGGCCGAGGTCACCGCGATCGCGACGGCGATCTTGGCGATCAGTCTTGTGGGCGCGTTCGCCGCTGCGATCTTCGCTGCACAGCAGGTACGCGAGGCTCGCAGAAACCGCGAGGCGCTGATGGCGGCTGAGTTCTTTCGTCGGTGGAACGAAGACGCGCTGGTCGAGGCGCGGCGGATGGTAGATCGGTTTAAATCAGCCGACGAACTGCGTGAGGCGTTTGTCGCATACGTAGCTGCCGATGCCCCGGAGGCGTACGTGCTCTATCGGGAGCTGGACTACTTCGAGCAGCTGGCAGCGCTCGAAAGTATGGGCGCGTTCGATCTCGAGCTGATCAAGTTGCTGCTCGGGCGCACGCTGGTCGACCGCTGGGACATGTGGAAGCCCGCGATCGAGGAGGCGCACGGACCCGGCGTATATCCGCTCTTCGAGGGGCTCGCGCAGAAGCTGCGGCGCGGACTGCCGGAGGAGCCACGCCGCGGGTGACCTCCGAGCGTGAGGCCGGCGGCGCGTGTTATCTCACTCTTTGTCCGGGGCCAGATCGGCCACCGGGTCCCCTCCAGGCAGGGAATCATCCAGCTGGGAATCATCCAGCTGGGAATCATCCAGCTGGGAATCATCGAGCTGAGGTTGGGGATGCGCAGCGGCTTCCTTCCTCGCTCGCTTTCGGGCCTGCTTCTCGAGCCGACGCTCTCGGAGTCTGCTCTCGCGGGCGAGCTTTGCCATTGTCGTTTTCTTCTTGCCGGTTGACGCCATACCGTCCGTTCTGTTGTGGTCTGGAGCGCGTCGCTGACGAGCGATCGCACACCGAGGATCGTGCTGCGAGTAACCGATCGTATGGGCGCGGTCGGCGATTGCCTGCCGCCGCTACACGGCGACCGAATGCGTGGCCTCGGAGCGGCTCTTCGAGTGTGGGTGAGGGCAACGGGAGGGCGAAGGCCGCCCTCCCGTGCTCGTCAGTGGACTCTAGAGCGCTTGGACGTTCGCGGCCGCTGGACCCTTGGGGCCCTGCTCGGCGTCGTAGCTGACCTTCGCGCCCTCCGCCAGCGACCTAAATCCGTCGCCTTGGATTGCACTGTGGTGCACGAACAGGTCCTTGCCGGAGTCATCGGGCGTGATGAATCCAAAGCCCTTGTCGTCACTGAACCACTTCACGGTTCCTGTTGCCATCGTTCCCTCCAGGGGTATGTGCGCTGCGAGACGCGGAGGGTGCAAAAAGGCAACAACTGCGAAAACGCGGGGCACTGCTTTGGTCGAGCACATGCTCGACCCCTACGGCCACTCTAGCTCATCAGCTGCAGAGCCTGCCTTGAGCGGCTCGTTCTACCGAGGCTCCTCCTGGCGACGTCTCCGCAGCTGCTCCTGCTCGCGCGCGGTGCGAAGCCTGCGCGCCTCCTTCTGCGCGTGCTCGTTTCGCTGCGCAATTTCCTTCTTGAGCGCGATGAACGCTGCGTCTGACGTCGATCGCCCGGGGCCGGGCTCATGGGTCTGCTTCGTCACGTAATACGCACTCCTCATCGCCCCCTAAGAAACTTTGACCACAGAACGAATGCGGGAGCGCGACACCGAGCGGTGGAACCAGCCTCTTCACTGTAGCGGTGCGCCAGCCGCGGAGGGGAGCCCCTGCCAACCGCCCCTTACCGCCGCGCCACGTAGCGGTCGAGCACTGTATCCCCCAGGCGCTAGCGCGAGCAAAGGCGGCCGACTCCAGCGCGCCCGGAGGCATTTCGTCGGCAGTGCAGGGGCTCCACACCGAGCTCTCGCTCGAGCAATCTCACTTGGCCGCTGAGCGCCGGCTGTGC
>CAVYWG010000020.1:0-146449 GCA_963772075.1 uncultured Solirubrobacterales bacterium
GGCTGATCCTCGCGATCTGCTGCATGAGCCTGCTAATCGTCGGGCTGGACAACACGATCGTGAACGTCGCGCTGCCTTCGATCGGGCGCGAGCTGGACACGGGGGTGTCCGGCCTGCAGTGGACGGTGGACGCCTACACGCTGGTGCTCGCCAGCCTGCTGATGCTGTCCGGGTCGATGGCCGACCGCCTCGGGCGGCGGCGGGTGTTTGAGACCGGGCTGGTGCTGTTTACGCTGGGGTCGCTGCTGTGCAGCGCGGCGCCGACGCTGGGGTGGCTGATCGCGTTTCGTATGCTGCAGGCGGTCGGAGGCTCGATGCTCAACCCGGTGGCGATGTCGATCATCCGCAACGTCTTCACCGATCCGCGCGAGCGGGCGCAGGCGATCGGGATGTGGGGGGCCGCCGTCGGCTTGAGCCTGGCGCTGGGACCCGTGGTCGGCGGCGCGCTCGTGGAATCGGCGGGGTGGCGGTCGGTCTTCTGGATCAACATCCCTGTCGGCCTGGTCGCGCTGGCGCTGACGATGCGCTTCGTGCCCGAGTCACGCGCGCCGCGCCCGCGACGGATCGACCCCGTCGGGCAGGTGCTGATGATCGCACTGCTGGCGTCGCTCACCTACGCGATCATCGAGGCGCCCGCGGCCGGCTGGCTATCCGCGCAGAGCGTGGTCCTGTTCGTCTTCGCCGCAACGACCCTGGTCGGCCTGATCGTGTACGAGTCGCGGCGCACCGAACCGCTGATTGAACTGCGCTTCTTCCGCAGCGTCCCCTTCTCCAGCGCGAGCGCGATCGCGGTCTGCTCGTTCGCGGCGCTCGGCAGCTTCCTGTTCCTCAACACCCTCTACCTGCAGGAGGTCCGCCACCTCTCGCCCTTCACCGCCGGCCTCTACACGCTGCCGATCGCGGCGATGACGCTGATCTTCGCGCCCCTCTCCGGGCGCCTGGTCGGCCGGCGCGGGCCGCGCGTGGGACTGCTCGTCGGCGGGATCGGGATCGCGCTCGGCGGGGGGCTGCTGACGGGCCTCACCGCGCACACGCCGCTCGACTCACTGCTGCCCGCCTACGTGATCTTCGGGATCGGCTTCGGCATGGTCAACCCGCCGATCACCACCACCGCGGTGCTCGGCATGCCCCCCGCGCAGGCCGGCGTTGCGGCCGCCGTCGCCTCCACCTCGCGCCAAGTCGGGCAAACCCTGGGAGTGGCGATTGCGGGCGCGCTCGCGGCTACCGCGCTGGGGGCAGTCGGACCCGGTTTCGTCGCTTCCAGCCACGCCGCGTGGTGGGTCGTCACGGGCTGTGGACTCGCCGTGCTTGCGCTCGGGCTGTTCTCCACGACGGGCTGGGCGAATGCCACGGCACGGCGGATCGCCGAGGAGTCAGCTCAACTGGCATGCGCCGAGGCTCCCGACGCCGAGTTGGTTAGGGCTTGAGCCACTCGGCGAGACGTCGGACCACCGGACAAGCCGAAAGACCCAACTATCGGTAAAATCTACGTACTTTCCTTGACAACCGACTGCCGCCGCGCGAGGATGAGCGTCCGCTGAGCGCTACCTGAAGGGGGCAAGGGCGGTGACAGGGAGATTGTACGGCGTAGGACGCTTCTGTGTCCGCCACCGCTTCATCGTCTGCGGCGTGTGGCTGATAGTGGCCGTGGCGCTGATTGCAACCTCGCACACGCTGGGCGAAACCACCAGCGAAGACCTGTCGTTGCCCGGCACCGACAGCCAGCGCGCTGCCGACACACTCGCCAAGTCGTTCCCCAACCAGGCCAACGGCTCTAGCCCGATTGTGCTGCACGCCGCGCACGGCAAACTCACCGAATCGCGCTATGCGAGCGCCGTCAACCAGGCGGCCGCCGACGTGGCGAAAGCGCCGCACGTAGCGTCGGTCGTCAACCCGCTGACGCCCCAGGGCGCCTCGGCGCTCAGCAAGGATCAGGCCACCGGCTACCTCTCGGTCACGCTCAGCGAGAGCCCGGGCGAACTGTCGGTGAGCGAAGCGCAGACGATCATCGACGCCGCCCACCCCGCCAAGGCCGCTGGGCTGGAGGTGCAGACGGGCGGTCAGCTGGGGCAGAAGGTCTCCAAGCCCTCGACCGAGATCAGCGAGCTGATCGGGATCATCGCGGCGATGGTGATCCTGACGTTCGCGTTCGGGACGATCGCCGCGATGGTGCTACCGATCTTCAATGCGATCCTGGCGCTGCTCACCTCGCTTGCGATCATCCGCCTTCTCGGCCACGTGACGACTGTGCCCAGCGTGGCGCCGACGCTGGCGACGATGATCGGGCTGGGTGTGGGTATCGACTACGCACTGTTCATCGTCACCCGTCACTTCCGCGGGGTCGGCGATGGCCTCGACTACGACGAGTCGATCGCGCGGGCCGCCGCCACCTCGGGCGGCGCGGTGTTCTTCGCCGGCGGCACCGTCACGATCGCGCTCGTCTCGCTCGCGGTGGCCGGCATCCCGCTGGTGACGACGATGGGGGAGATGGCGGCGATCGCGGTCGTCGTGGCGGTGCTCGCCGCGCTCACGCTGCTGCCGGCCGCGCTGGCGATCGCCGGGCCCGGGATAAACGCGCTGCGCGTGCGCCCGCCCCACCGCGACCTGCGCCCCGAGGCCGCAACCGAGCAGGGCGCCTGGGCGAAATGGGCCAACATGATCGCCCGCCACCCGATGATCGCCGGCCTCGCCGCGCTGGCGATCCTGATCCCGCTGATGATCCCGCTGCTGTCGCTGGAGCTCGGGCAACAAGACACCGCCGCGCTCTCCACCTCCACCACGGCGCGCAAAGCGTATGACCTGCTGTCCGAGAACTTTGGGCCGGGCGTCAACGGGCCGCTGATCGTCGCGGTGTCGCTGGGGTCCCCCGCCAAGAGCGCCGAAGACCCGCGCCTGCAAACCCTCCAGCACGACGTCGCCACCACGCCCGGGGTCGCGGCGGTCACCCCAATGCAGGTGAGCTCGACGGGCACGACCGCCTACTTCAACGCGGTCGCCACCACCGGCCCCGCCGAGAAAGCGACCGAAGACCTCGTGGAACGGCTGCGCTCAAGCACGATCCCCGAGGCCGAACAGGGCACCAACATGCAGGCGGACGTCGGTGGCAGCACCGCCGGGTTCGTCGATCTGGCCACGCGCATCTCCGAAAAGCTGCCGCTGCAGATCCTCGTGGTGATCGCGCTGAGCTTCGTGCTGTTGATCCTCGCGTTCCGCACCGTCGTGATTCCCGCCCAGGCGGCGGTCATGAACCTGCTGTCGATCGCCGCCGCCTACGGTGTGCTCACCGCAGTCTTCCAGTATGGGTGGCTGAGCGGCGTGATTGGTCTCGAAGGGCCGGTGCCGGTCGTCTCCTACGTCCCGCTGTTCATGTTCGCCGTGCTGTTCGGGCTGTCGATGGATTACGAGGTGTTTCTCGTCAGCCAAATCGATGAGCACGTCAACTCCGGCCAGGACAACCGCGAATCGGTCGTCTCCGGCCTCGTCACGAGCGCGCGCGTGATCACCTCCGCCGCGTTCATCATGGTGTTCGTGTTCGGCAGTTTTGTGCTCAACGGCGATCCCACCATCAAGCAGTTCGGCGTCGGCTTGGCCGTCGCCGTGATCCTCGACTCGACCGTTGTGCGCTGCCTGCTGGTGCCGGCGCTGATGCTGCTGATGGGGCGCATCAACTGGTGGATGCCAGCCTGGCTAGGACGGATCGTCCCGCACACCAGTATCGAGGGCGCCGAGTTCTTCCAGGCGCGCGACGCCGCCCTCGACGCCGAGCTCGCTGCGAAGACACCGGCAGCTGTGTCACCGGCCCGTCGTTGACCGTCAGCGGCCGTCGGTGAGCGTCGATCTGCCGCTCCGAACTACCGCGATGCCTGCGCGGCAGACCGTCCGACCGGCTCATGGTCGCCGTGGAGAACGTCGGGGTCGAGGTCGTACCCGTTCGGCCATACGACGGTGCCAAGCTCGGGATCGACGCTCACCTGATGGAAGTAGGCGGGGTCTTGCAGCGGTTCGGCCATCGGCCCCCAGAGATCGCCCGAGAGATCGACCTCGCGGACGAGGCCGTCTGTGAACGACAGTCGCAGCCGGAAGCCCTGGAGCGGCTCGACGGCGGTGACGCGAGCAAGTGGGCGGGTGTCGCTCATGGCAGTGGATCAATGCTAGCGAGCGGCACGCGGGCCTGGGCCCTCTCCCAATCGACTCGCAGCTCCAACCGGTGCAGCTCGGCCCACTCACAAATGAGCCGCAGGGCTCGGATCGGGAGGTCACCGGCCAGTGGAGCGCCGGTGTCGATCACGATCTGAGCCTCGTACTCTCCGTAGCGGGCATGGAAGTGGGGCGGCGCGTGGTCGCTGCTGTACATCGTCACGACGATCCCGTAGAACGCGCTGATCCGTGGCATCAGGCGACCCCTTCATCGCATTGGGGCGTCGTTCGGGCGTGAGGCGGTGGGGTCGGTTGGTCGTAGGCCGGGTGCGGTCGTATCACTGTTGCTCCTTTCTCAGGCGGGCAGCGCCGATCGCCGGGCGGCGGCCTGGTGCCGGCCGCCCAAACAAGGCTGCTTATCGCTCACACGCTGCTGCGTACCGAAGGGAAGCATACTAAAAAAAGACGACAATCATCCGACGGACAAGTAGCTGTTACATAGCTGTGACGAAAAAGGCACAAAGTGGTATGCAACAGCATGTAGACAACTGTCTCGCACGCGTTAGGTTGCTGGGGATGGCGACCTACACAGAGGAGCGTGTGGCGATTCTGCGCGACTTCGGCCTGAAGGTTGCGAGGCTGCGCGCCGAGCACGGCTCGCAGGAAACGTTCGCTCACGAGGACCACGTGCGCTTGCACCGCAACGCAATCGGGGTCATGGAGCGCGGCGAATGCGAGCCGGGCCTGCTCACGCTGCTGATCCTCGCCGACGCGTTCGAGGACGACGCGTTCTGGAGGCTCCTCAAAAGTCTCGCGGTGCCTCAGCAGCGCCGCCCGCGACGGCTGCCGCGGGCGTCCGTTACCCCTCCAACAGCAGTGTGACGGGCCCGTCGTTGACCAGCTCCACCACCATGTGCGCGCCGAATACCCCTCGCTGCGCGCCGGCCGCCTCACAGAAGCGCTCGTACAGCGGCTCGGCGTGCGCCGGCGCGGCGGCGGCGGCAAAGCTCGGGCGGTTGCCTTTGCGCGCGTCGCCGTACAGCGTGAACTGGCTGATGCACAGGATGTCCCGCTCGCCGAGCGGCTCGTTCATACGACCGTCGCCGTCGGCGAAGATGCGCAGCGCCCGCACCTTAGCCGCCAGCCGCTCGGCGGTGGCCGGCTCATCGTTGTGGGCGACTCCCAGCAGCACCAGCAGCCCCGGGCCGATCCGCGCCACCTCGTGGCCGCCCACGCTCACCGCGGCGCGGGTAACTCTCTGGATGAGCGCGCGCATCGAGGGTCAGGGTACGCGTGCGGACCCCGCCAGCGAACCCTCGCCAATGCGTCCCATCAGCCACGGGGTGAGCTCCTGCGCCGGGGAGGGCCGTGAGATCAGGTAGCCCTGGCCGGTGTCGCAGCCCATCTCAGCCAAGCGCTCGCACACGTCGGGGGTCTCGATGCCCTCGGCCACCACGTGCAGCCCGAGGTGGTGGGCGAGGTCGATCGTGGTGCGGACGATCGCCTCATCGCGGGTGCTCTCGCACATCGAGGTGACGAATGAGCGGTCGATCTTCAGCTCCCCCACCGGCAGCTTCGCCAGGTAGGCGATCGAGGCGTTGCCGCTGCCGAAATCATCGATCGACACGCCCACGCCCAGCGCGCGCAGCGCCTCCAGCACCCCCACCGCTGTGGCGGGGTCGGCCATCGCGGCGCTCTCGGTCACCTCCAGTGTGAGCGCTGCCGCCGGCACCGCGTGGCGATCGAGCACCGCGGCGATCTGCGCGGGCAGTTCGGGGTCGTGGAGGTTGCGCGCGGAGAGGTTCACCGACATCCCTAGCTGCAACCCCGCCTGGCGCCAACTCGTCGACTGGCGTAGGGCGGCATCGAGCACATGCAGCGTCAGCGGGCCTATCAGGGCGGTTTGCTCGATCAACGAGATGAACTGCAGCGGCGGGATCATGCCCTGCCGCGGATGGCGCCAGCGCAGCAGCGCCTCCACGCCGATGACGCGTCCCGTGCGCAGCGCGATCTGCGGCTGGTAGAAAAGCGTGAACTCGCCCCGCTCAAGAGCCGGGCGCACCTCGCCCAGCAGCGCCAACCGCTCGGCGCCGGAGTGGTCGTGCTCGGGCGCGTACACCTCCAACGCGCCCGCGCCGCACGCGCGCGCGGGCGAGCGCCAGGTCGGCACGTTGCAGCAACTCGTCGGCCGTCTTGGCGTGGTCGGGCACCAGTGCCACGCCGATGCTCGCCTCGACGTTCAGCGCCACACCCTGCACCGTCACCGGGGCCTGGAGCGCCGCCTGCGCCGTCGCCGCGATCGCGAGCGCCTCATCCACCCCTTCGATCCGAGGGGTGAGGATCGCGTACTCGTCACTGCCCAGCCGCGCCAGCAGCACGCCGGGGTGCAGTTGGGCCCGCAGACGGGCCGCCACCTCGCCCAGCACGGCATCGCCCGCGCCGTGGCCGAGCGTGTCGTTGATCTGCTTGAACGCGTCGAGGTCTACGAGCATCACCGCGAGCTTCCGCGCGCTCGCGTCGGCGGCGACCGAAGCGGAGCGAGTGTCCCGCGACTCGGACTCCGTTTCGGGCACCGTGCTGAGCGCCTGCGCGACACGCTCGCGAAACAGCGTGCGGTTGGGCAGCCCGGTGAGCGAGTCGTAGCGCGCGAGGCGATCGTTCTCTCGCGCCTGGCGACGCAGCCGCCCGGAGGCGGACGCCACGATCCGGTAGAGGATCGCCCACAGCAGCGCCAACCCAAGGAACACGACCAGCGCGATCGTGCGCTCGTCGTGGCCGACCGTGGCAGCGATCGGAGCGTAGCTCAGGTAGATCTCAAACGCCCCCGCGGGCGGGCCGACGCTAGAGAAGCGCAGCGGGACGTACACCTCTACCAGCCGCCCCAACCCGACCTCGCTGGCGGTCTCGGTGTGCGGGGCAGGCGTGACCACCGCGGCCGGATGGGGGTGCCCGGCGAGCGCGTCGTGCAAGTCGTCGTCCTCGGCGCCGAGGCTGCGCCCGATCAGGGAGTGGTCGTCGGAGTACACGATCCGGCCCGCGGCGCTCCAGATCTTGATCCGCGCGAGATCGCTCACCGAGCGCGTGCGTAGCTGCTCGTCGAGCCGGTGGATGCTACGCGCGCTGAGCCCTTCGTGCAGGTCGCGAGGGGTGAGCCACGGCTGGACTCCCAGCCGAGCCACCAGCTGTGCGGACTGGTCTGCGTCGGCGAGCGTGCGCTGCACGATCTGCGCCTGCAGCACCCTCGCAAGCACGAACCCGAGCGCGACGATTGGGATCAAGCTCAGCAACGCGACCTGCGTGGTCAGGCTGAGACGCGCGCGCATGCACCTGATATTCGGCATACCGTCATCAACCTGAAGTGACGGCTGCGCTCACCCACGAATCGACTCACGCCAGGAGGGCGTGCCACCCGGGCATGCTCAGCCCCCCTCGCGCCCCCCCTCCAAATCCTCCCCCTCATCCCCCTCGTACAGCGACTCGCTCGCGAGCTGCCGGCCCTTGTAGCTCCACAACTTTATCTCCAGCAGGTCGTGACGGTAGTCGTCGGGGGCGATCAGTGTGAAGCGGTTCTCAGCCAGCTCGCACTGGTCCACCGCGAGGTCGGCGAGCTCCGCCGTGACGATCGCGCCCCCCGCCACCATGGGTCGGCCCCACACGAGCGTCATCGCCGCCTGCTCGCCGCCCGGCCCACGCCAGCCGCCGATCACCTCGTCACACAGGTCGAGGCTCCACTGTGGGTTGGCGGCGGCGGTCTGGTCGGTGAAGTCCGCGCGCGCGGTGAAGTCACTCGGCTCGCCGCCCTCTTCGCCGGCCGGCACGAAGCGCACGTACCCGTACACCTCATAACCCCCGGAGGTGGTGGTTGTGGCGGGCACATACGTGCGTCCGTGCCAGCTGCGGTCGGGGTACCACAGGATCTCCCCCGGTTCGCCGAGGTCCTGGGGCGCATCGGGCAAGTCCAACGTCGCCGCCAGCAGCTCCCGCGCCAGGCGCTCGGCCCAGCGGCCGTACGGCAGCCCATCCTGCGGAGGCTCCGCCGCGAAGCGGGGTACGAATCGTTCAACCGGTGGCATCGGGCGAGCAGCCTACAGGCCGCTTACGCATCGCGCAGGTGCGCGGCCGCGTCCTCGGGCGCCACGATGTTGAGGTTGACCCCCGTGGAGAGCTCCAGCCCTGCGAGGTGGGTGAGGCGAGGGACCACGTCGATGCGCCAGCAGAAGCGCTCCGCCCCGCGCGGCGCTGTACGCACCCACAGGTTCAGCGGCGGGCTGCACCCCAGGTGGCGCGCAAGACGGCGCAACCCCTCGTGCAGCAACGCCGCCCCACTCGGACCCGCCTGCTCGAAGCGGGCTCGTGGGCGGCGCGGGGCGAGCATCAGGTGGTAGGGCACCCGCGAGGCATACGGCGCCAGCAACACCGCCTCGTCGTCGATCGCCACCACCCGCTCGCCGCGGCGCACCTCCTCGGCGACTAGATCTCCCACCAAATCGCTACCCATCGTGCGCGTCGCGTACGCCCCCGCCCGCTCGCGCTCGCGCGCCACCTCGGCGGGCACGAAGTCGAGCGCGTACAACTGCGCGTGCGTGTGCGGCAGCGACGCACCCGCCTCGCGCCGCTCGTTGACGATCAGCTGCACGCACGCGCACTCGGCGTGGGCGCGCATCCGTTCGCGCCACACCTCCACGGCCGCCACCACCTGCTCGACGGGCAGATCGGCCAGCGAGTACACCGACTGCGGCGCGTTGACGATCACCTCGTGCGCTCCGGTGGCGGGCATCACGGAGAAGAGGTCGGGGTGGGGGTCCCGCGCTCCGGGCTGTGGCACCGAGGCGCCCGGCGGGTCGGCTGCGGTGGGGGAGCCGCCGGGTATTGGATGGGTTGGGATCGGGGGAGGGGTGTCGAGGCTCGTTGCGGAGGAGTCGCGTTGTGGCACCCCCGCGGTGAGTGCGGGGAACAGGTTGGGCACCACGCGCACCGTCCAGCCCGGGGAGTCCGCGGGGCCGCGGCCGGGGCGCACCGCGTATAGCTCCGGGGGGGTGCGCTCCTCGTGGCCCTCCGCGAACGGATCGGCCTCCGTGTCGATCGGTTCGGGGGGCGTGCACCGCGGCTCGCCGCCCGGGCGCCGCGAGCGCTCGCCCGCCACGATCGTCTTGTACCCGGTGAGCGGGTCCACGCGAATCTCGGGCATGCTGCCGCCTCACCCCACCATCGCGTAGCGTCGGACGTCGCGTTCGAGCGTGGCGACGCTCGGGTAGGCGCCCTGGCGGATGTAGCGTTCGCCGCGGCGGTTGTAGAAGATCGTGGCGGGCACCAGTGTGGAGTCCGAAACTTCCACGCCGATCTGGGTGGAGGGGTCGAAGTAGCTGGGGTAGCTCACGGGGAAGGAGTGGAGGAATTCCAGCGGCTTGGCACGAGAGGTGTCGCCGGAGTCGAGCCCGACGAACGCGACCTTGCGCCCGAGGTTGGTGGCGGTGCGCTGGAAGATGCCGAACTCGGCCTTGCACGGCGTGCACCACGAGGCCCACTTGTTGAGGACCACCGGCCATCCCTTCAGCGCCGCCAGTCGCGCCCGCAGCGCGCTCGCGCCGCCGCCCAGCAGCTCGTTGGCCTGCGCGTGCAACGCCGCCAGCGGCGCCGGCGATCCCACCAGGCGCGCCTGCATCTGCGCGGGAGTCAGCCGCTGCGCGGGCGGAGTCTCCGAGGGAGCCGGGTTGCTCGCCAACTGCACGAGACCGACCACGAGCACCGTCGCGAGCGCCAGCCCGCCAGCGAGTGCGATGAGGCGCTTGGGAGTCATGGCGCTGAGGATGCCAGATGACATCGATCAAGCCCCCCCTTCAATCCGGCCGCGGAGTGCTGTATCTTGGATGTACTCGAAGCCAAGTTGCTTCGGGTATCCGGGGGTCTGCCGGCGGAGCCGGCGCTCCGAGCCACGCCGAGTGCTCATTCTGCGGCGGCTCCATCTCGAAGTCCATTGCCTCTTATGGCCGAGTCCACACCAGTGGCCCTTGCGGTCGCGTCCATCCCAAGCTCCGCCGACATTGCGCGGGCGGAGGAGTTCGTGCGCGAGCGCTTCCTGCACGACGGGGAGGACGCCGCCGTCGCGCTCGCTCGGGAGGGGGGGCACGCAACCCCCCGCCGGCGGGCACTGGACGCCGCGCTGGCCGAGCTCGAGGAGGGCGTCCGCTACCCCTCGACGGCGTGGCGGCGGGAGTTCTCGCTGCTGCTCGGCCTTGAAAGAGTGCTCTCCGACCAGGAGCCGCGGCTGCGCGACGGCACCGTGCTCTCCGCCCACCAGGTGGACGCGCTGTCGGGCACCCTGACAGCGCTGCTGGCGGAGGCCGAGCGCTCAGGCGCCAACGGCAACGGCAACGGCCGCGCCGCGGCTGCCGCCTCGCCGGAGCTGCTGGCCTCGGCAGCGATCCTCGGCAACGGCAGGGCCCCCGTGGACGAGTTGGCACAGGAGGTCGAGGAGGAGGCGGAGGAGGAGCAGGAGGAAGAGGAGGATCTCGGCGATCTCGAGGACGAGCTCGAGCCGCTTCCCGAGGAGGAGCCCGACGAGGAGGACTCGGAGGAGGAGCAGGAGGAGCCACGTGACTGGGTGGACGAGGACGAGGACGAGGAGGATGTGCTTCCCGACCAGCCCGAGGACCCCAACGCGGCGAAGCGCTTCTGGTTCGAGCACGCCACCGGCGCCGGTAAGACCGTGGCGGCGCTCGGCTTCGTCGAGGCTTCGCAAACCGGCGGCATCCTGATCCTCACCCACCGGCGCAACCTCGTCGACCAGTTCCTCGGCGAGCTGCGCGACCGCGGCTACTCGCGGCGCATCTCCCGCCCGCTGTACAAGGGCGAGGACTCCACGCAGGGCCCCGTGTCCGTGGAGACCTACCAGTGGTTCGTGCGCAACGCCGGGCGCATCTCCAGCGCCTACACGATCGTGATCTGCGACGAGGCCCACACGGCGCTCGGCGAGAAGACCTCCGGGGCGATTCGCGCGTGGACTGGCCCGATCTTCATCGGCATGACGGCCACCGGGGCGCTGATCGCGCGCCACGTCACCGACCTGTTCCCCACCCAAACCTCGCGCTTTGACCTCGCCCAAGCCGCGCGCCGGGGGGTGATCTCGCCGCTGCGATGCGTGCGCATCCCGCCGGGCGTGGGGGTGCGCACGATCGCCAAGGTGCCGTTGAGACGGGGCGAGGTCGACATCGAGTTCGACCAGGAGGAGCTCGCGCAGCTACTCGACCAGCAGCCCTTCAACCTGGCGATGGCCAACCTCTACCGCACCCGCTTCAACGGTGTGCCGGGGGTCGTGTACGCGGCGGGCGTGCGCCACGCCTACAACCTCGCGGAGGCGTTCCGCGCGGAAGGGATCAAAGCGCAGGGCGTCTCGGGCGAGACCCCCAAGCGCGAGCTGGCGAGCATCCTCGCGCGCTACGAGCGGGGCGAGATCGACGTGCTGATCAACGCGCAACTGCTCGCGGAGGGTTGGAACAGCCCGCGCGCCACCGTGTGCGTGCACCTTGCGCCGACGGCCTCCAAGCGCATCTACCAGCAGCGGGTGGGGCGCGTCACGCGCCGCAACCCCGGCAAGGAGGCGGGGCTGGTGGTGGACTTCGTGCACCCGGCCACCAAGCACGACGACCCGGTGGTGACGTTGCACTCGCTGCTCGACCGCGACGTGTACCGTGGCGGGGCGATCGTCGTCGGCCCGGTGCGCCGCGGGCGCGGACGGCGCATGCGCGTCGAGCGTCGCGTGCTACCGGTGTGCGCGGAGGAGGAGCGGCGCTTCGCCGTATTCGAGCGCGAGCTGTGGCGGATCGCGGTGGAGAACCTCGACTACGGCGAGCAACACGTGTGGGCGGCACTCGCCGGCGCGCGCGTCACCGCCCCGGGGTGGCGCCGGGCGCGGGCGATGCTGCACTTCGACCGCGGCGGCGAGCTGAAGAGCAGATTTCTGATCACCGCCGTGCAACGCAACCCCAACCCGCAGCTGCGGCTGCGCGCGCTGGCGGACATCGCCGCCGGCCGCGACGCCGAGGCGTTCGACACCGCGATCGACGTAATCGGGACATGGTCGCGCGAGGAGCGCCGTGAGGCCTCGAAGATCATGCTGCGCTCGCTGGTGGAGCGGCGCATCGGCCGCCGCGACCAGGCCAGCGCGTGGATCTGGCGCCTGGCCGAGTACACGCGGGAGCTGCACGAGGAGTACGCGGTGCAACGGTGGCCGGAGACCAAGCGGCTGCTGGGGCTGCTCGTCAACTCCTCCGGCGGCGCCCACGCGCGCAACGCACGGCGGTTGATCCACGCCTCGCGCAAGCAGGACCGCCGCCTCGCCGCCGCGCTGCTGGCGGCCGCCCTCGCGCACACCCCCGAGGCCGAAGAGGCGCTGCGTGGCGCGCGCACGCGGATGGCACGCAAGCCCCCGGCGCTCGCGCGCGAGCTGCTGCGCAACTTCCCCAAGCGCCGCGCGCGCAACAACAAGCGCAAGCGCAAGGGCCCCAAGGGCGTGGGGGGGCAAGGCGCGGGGGGTGCGCCCGCGCGGACGCGGCCCGCCACGGCCGGGGTGCCGATCCCCGTGGACAGCGAGGCGGAGAGCATCGCGCAAGCGGTCAGCGTCGCGGAGGGAGTCGAGGAATCGAGTAGTGCCGCCAACGCGGTGGTCGCTGAGACCGTGGTCTCGCCGGGACCAGGGGACACGGCAATGCCTGAGTCAGGCGATGCGAAGCCAGCATCGATTCCCCGGTCGCGAGGCGCACAGCCTGAGGGCACTGCACAGTCCGTGGTGGACCGACCCGAGCCGGCTGGCAGCGCGGCAGCGGACGGCGAGAGGCCGCGGAGCGAGTCCGAGGCATCGGGCACAGCTAGGACCCCCGGGACCAGGGCACGCGCGCGGCCCAAAGCTCAGGCGCGCACCCCCAAAAAGCCGGGTAAGTCACCCAAGGAGGCAGTGGAGTCGGCTGCCGCGCGCGTGAAAGCCGCGAGTGCCTCCCCGCCAGCCGAGGCGAAGAAGAAACCCAGCCGCGCCAAACCGGCGGCGGCCAAACGTCCCGCCAAAGCGGCCAAACCAAAGGCCCCCGCAGGTAAGACGTCCGAGGGCTGAGTGGCCGGTCCTGGCGGTCCCCGGGACCCCGCCGGTCGCTTCCTCAGCGCAGCGCCCGAACCGGCGCGGCGCTCGTCATCGACCGCATACCACCACGCGCTGCGTGGCCGGCTCCCACGCTCGCGTCCTCCTCCAAGACTGCCCGCATGTCCAACTCGACCGTCTCCTGGCTGAGATACCGGTCATCGAAGGCCCTGTCGGGCTCCCGCCTGAGCCGCCGGTCTTCAGCGGTCATGTCCTGGCCAGCCATCGAGGGCTCTGCAGCAAAGAGAGTCCCACCGTCCGCGGGCACACCTCCGGCTTGGGCCACCGCCGGCCCCAGAGCCTCGTGTTCTTTGCTCATCACCTCGTTCGGATCGGCGCCATGCCGGCGCCGAAGCTCAAGGTGCTCGCGGATGGCATCGTCTAGCAACCCCATTGCGCGACCGTACTCTAGCGGTCCTCCCGGCGTATTCTTTCGTGACGCCCTACACTTGCCCCACGGTCACCCACCGCGCGGGCCGTGTGCGGGGCTATAGCTCAGTTGGGAGAGCGCTTGGATCGCACCCAAGAGGTCGGGGGTTCGAGTCCCCCTAGCTCCATCACCCACGAGAAGGTCGAACCGCCGACCTCCTGGTTCGACTGTCGCCCGCCCCCGTCCACTTCTAAAGATCCCTGCTAATCGGCCGCTTTTTGCGGCGCGGGATCGACGGTGATCGGCGGTGATCTCGGGCACTAGTGCCCGAGATCGTGGGGATTGTGCCCGATCACGTTGGATTGCCGGCGATCGGGCTCGATGCGGCGGGTGGGTGGGGCTATGGCGTTCTGCGCGTCGTGCAGAGCCCGGAGGAGCGATAGAACGTGGTCGCGATCGATGCCGTGGACGCCGGCGGGCTGGCGGGCGGGTTCATGTGGCTCGGTGGCGCCAGTGCTCGAGTAGACCCATGTGGACGGATCGCCTGGGTGAAAAGGACGGAAGAGGTCTCATCGGATGTGGTTGTCATCGCGGGCGCGACCAGGCTATCGTCGGATCGCGGTGCGTCTGAACCATGTCACGCTCGCTGTCGGTGATGTCGAGCACTCGGCGCGCTTCTACGCGCGCCTGGGCCTCCAGCAGATTGTCGCCGCCTACCCCGACTACGCTCGGTTCGTGGCGCCGCAGGGCGACACCACGCTCTCGTTGCACCGCGCCGAGCACCCGTTGCCTGAGCCCAGTGGAAGCATCCACTTCGAGGTTGACGACGTCGATCATGTCGTGGATGAGCTCAAGCGAGCTGGGTTGCGCTTTGCGTGCGATCCGGTCGATCAACCCTACCTCTGGCGCGAGGCGGTCTTGCTCGACCCAGACGGGCACAGGGTGTTCATCTACCACGCTGGTAAGAGCCGACTCGATCCTCCCTGGCGTCTCGCACCCGCCGCCGGCAAGCGAGACTGACCTTTCAGTCGTTGCGCCCAAGGTCCTGCACTATTCGATCTTCGTAAGCTGGCTTGCTCAGCGAGCGCTTCGCGGAGGACCCGCTCGCGGTGCCGCACCGCGTGTGGGCAGTCACCGCACGGGCAGGTCGAGGTGAGTGAGCAGCACGAGCGGCTGTTTGCGCGGCGCTGGCGCTGCGAGCGCGCAAGTGCGATCATCAGAACCAACCACCGAGAAGGGAGTTCCCGACCGTGGAGTCCTCCGAGATCCCCATCCGAGTACTTGTGGTGGCCCACAAGACCGCCGCCACACAACCCCTGCTCGAAGCAGTGCGAGAGCGGGCGCAACGCGGGCCGTGCACGTTCACGCTGCTCGTTCCAAACGCAACCCACGGCCTGCACAAGATCGTCGACCCCGAGGACCAGGGAGCAGGCGAGGCCAAGGCTGTGATCGACCAGGCCGTGCCCCTGCTGAGCGAGGCCGCCGGAGCCCCCGTGGAGGGAATCGTGGGCGCCCCCGACCCGGGCGTAGCGGTGCAGGATGCGATCAACCTGTACGGCTTCGACGAGGTGATCATCTCAACGCTGCCGACACGTCTGTCGCGATGGTTGAAGCTCGACCTTCCGAGCAAGCTGTCAGGCACGGGTCTGCCCGTGACCACCGTGACCCCCTCCGACGTGTCGGCAACATAGACTCTCATTTGTCGCTAGAACGCGACGCCGGCCTTCGCGAGCTGGGTCAAGCGGGTTGAGGCACCTCCTCGGCGTCGGCGGATGGCGCTGAACCCTTCGATCTGGTGTACTAGCGCTTCTGCTTCGGAGAGCGCGACGGGAGGCTCTCCGGGCAGCGCGATCGACGGTTCGGGGACGCATGCCTCGGGGTTGTCCGTGAAGGTGGCAAGCAGCGGGCCATGTTCTCCTTCGCTGAAGCTCAACGACAGCAATTGCGACGGTCGAGCGACTCCCTCCGCGGGGCAGCTTACGGCGCGACCGGCTGATTCGTCGACGGGCAACTCGTTGACGTCCTGCACGATCGTCCGTACGAGCGCTGGCTCGCGGATCGTCACCGGCGGCGGTTCATTCTTGCGCGCGGGCCGATCGGTGACCGTGATCGCGACCGTGCCGACGTTTGCGCCGAGCAGCGAGTAGCTGGGACGCGCGCGCTCCCACGAGGCGGCGGCGGTGACCCGCACGATGAACCTGTCGGCGCTCGCGCCGCGGCGCGCAATGTAGACGCCGAGCACGCGCAGCCGCAGCGCGCGGCTCCCCTTCGGCAGACGGAATTCCTCGCCCCAGAAGTTCACCGATTCGCGCTTCTCGATTTCAGGCAGCGATTCGTGGCCGTGGGGCGGCGTGAACGACGAGTCGCCGCTCGTGGAGAACACCTCGCGCGTCCCTGCGGGTAGGTGCGCGGCGACATACGAAAAGACTCTGCTGGGGGGCGCAGCGGTGGCCCACACGGAGCTGCGCGCCACCAGTTTGGCGCGTTCTTCGGTGCCCAGCGACGCAGCGGGCGTGCGAATCGAGCCCAGCAGCTTGGCCTGCCCGGCCGGCACCCTCCTCAGGCGAGTGGCCCCCTTGGGCAATGCCGCCGCCTTCAAGGCACTCCGCACGGAGCGAGTTGCGATCAGCGCGCGCGCGCTCGGCGAGGCCAGTGGTTCGGCGGGCACATCGGGAGCGTTGGCGCGAATGGCCTTGGCGTGCACGTGGTGCACCGGCGAGCAGCGCTCGAAGGGTTGGATGTCGACTTCGTTCTCGCCGCCGGGGAACGCGTACAGGGCGCGCGAGTAATACAGCAGCCCGTCGGCGCAGCGCACGATGCGTTTCAGCGTGAGCGCGCCCTTTTCGACGATGAACTTGCCTGCGGCGCAGTCCGGCTTGCAGTCGTTCTCGTGGATTGTGACCGACGCGCCCGCCTGTGCTGACCCGTAGCCTTCTGGGCGGCTGTTGAAGTAATCGACTTCGCTGACGTAAAGGTTGCCATCGCCGCAGGCGAGCGTGATGCTGGCCGGGCGGAAGGTGTGCCCGCGACAGTCCTTGTTGGCGACGTAGACGCGCGGATGGCGCTCGGGTGCGCCGTGGGCCGACGCACCCACTCCCGCGCTGGCAGCGCAAGCCGCCGCCGCGGCGATGCCAAGCATCGCCAGCAAAGCCCAAGAGACCCTTGTGCGGACTGTCATGGCTTTCTTATTACCCACGTTCCTAACACCCCAGCAGCGGAGCGCTGACGCCGAGGCACCGCAACAGTGGTTCAACCGACCTGGTACTTGATGTGCGTGACGCCGGGTGCGTCGACGGCCCGGATCTGCGTCAGCTTGAGAGCCCCGTGCTGGAGGCCCTCGAATAGGCGTCCGCCGCCGGCCATGATCACCGGCGCGATTGAGATGTCGACCTCGTCGACAAGGCCTGCAGCCAAGTACTGGTTGACCACCGACGCGCCGCCGGCAAGCCAGATGTCCTGCGCCTGGGCGGCGCTCTCGGCCTGCGCGAGCGCCGACTCGATCCCGTCGGTCATGAAGTAAAAGGTGGTGCCGCCCTTCATCTCAAGCGGCTCGCGCGCGTGGTGGGTGAGCACGAACACCGGATGGTGGTAGGGCGGGTCTTCGCCCCACCAGCCTGGCCACGGATCGTCGCCCCAGGATCCGGTGCCACCGCCGAACATGTTGCGTCCCATGATCGTGGCGCCGATGTTTGCGCGGCGCTCCTCGACCACCGAGGAGCTTACGTTTGTCTCGCCGCCCTGCTCGCCGTGCATCTCCCGGAACGCCCTGAGCGGGAAGAACCACTCATGCAGTTCCATCCCACCTACTCCGAGCGGGTCCTCCTCGCTCTGGTCCGGGCCTGCGACATATCCGTCCAGCGACATCGTGATGCTGAGTCTGAGCTTGCTCATGGCACACCTCCTCGGGGTCTCGAATCTGCCCAAGATCCGGGTTTAGTCAATCCATCAAAGACATATGATGGCGCTAGTTCGGTTTCGGGCTTGTTCGGGAGTAGCAGCGGGTTGTGCACAGGGCACGTCCCACAGGACCTCCTATCCAATGGGCAGGATTGTCCGGGCGAATCGTCGTCAGATCTGCTAGGGTCTCGCCACATGACCCGGGTCGTACTCGCCGCCTGCCAGACGGCCACCGAGGTGGCTGTGATCGACTTCACCACGCCGGCTGCGCCAACGGTCACGCCGGTGGAGCCCAAACTCGAGGGCACCGGCTACACGGTCGCCCTCTCCGGGTCCCTGGGCGTGATTGGGTCATACGGCGGCGCCATAATCAAGATGCAGACGATCAACGTCTCTAACCCCGCCTCGCCTGGGCTCGGCGTCCCGATCCCGATCAAAATCTCCGGAGTGGGTGCGATCGCGATCGACAGTACCCACACCCATGTGGTGGTCGGCGAGCTCAATGGAGGTCAGGTGACGATGTTCGGAATCGACTCGACGCCCCTGGAGAGCACGGTGAAAACGACGATCAGCCCGATCACATCGATCGCCTTCTTTGGTCCGGAGCGCGTGGCGGTCTCGGGTCATGAATCCCGGGTGTGGCTGATCGACTTCTCCGTCACGCCCGCACAGATCACCTACGTCGATCCTGGGATGGGCGCCAACCTCACCGTGGCCGGCTATGAAGGGCTGATCGCGATTGGCGACCGCGAAAGCTCCACCGTAAAGCTGTATGAAGCGTCAAACGTCAATAAAGCTAAGGCAACCATCTCGAACGGCTTGCCCGGAACCCTCGCACTCGGGTTGTCCGGGGAGCGCGCACTTTGCGGCGCTATCAGCGGGGAACTCGCCGCTATGGCCAATTTCGCGGATGACAAATCGGGAACGTTTCCGGCGAGAGTGGGCAGCAGCGCGGTTGTCAGCCACGAGGGCTTCGAAGGAGTCTGCGGCGGCGCCGCCTCGCCCGAGGTCGCGCTCTTCCAGCTGGCCACCGACCCTCCTGGACCCTGGGGCCCGATCGTTCATTTGCCGATCCCGTCGGTCCAAAGCATCGGGTTGGGGGAGTTCTAGCCTGCAACGTTGCTGCGACGCGCGGTCTTCGGCTAATGTGCCCGACATGCGCAAGGCCTCCCTGCTCGGCGTTCTTGCTGCGGTCGCAGCTGTTTCGCTCGGCACGAGCGTGCCAGCGCCGGCTGCTCAATACATCGAGTGCCAGCACCCTGTCATGACCGGCGTGGAAATCTCGCACCTTCGCCACGTGAGCAGCGAGACGGCCTGCCCCGTGGCGCTGGCGCTGTATCGCTGGGAGAACAAGGACAACAACATGCCGAAGCTGTACAAGTGCACGGGCAAGCCGCCGGGCACCGCGATGCTCAAGCTGCACACCTTTGATGGCTGGACGCTGAGCATCGCGAAATCTGGCTACTTCGAGATGTCGCGCGGCCAGAGCTCATTCTACGTGAGCGGCACCGACTTCCCGCTGGCCTGCAATTAGCGCGCCCGGCGGGGCGTGATAAGCAGCGGCGCCCGGCGGCTATCGCGATCGGTCGCGTGGTATTTATGCGGCATGTTGCCGGCCGATGAAGCCCTGCTCGACAACCCGGCGTACGCGTCGCTGGGCGGCGCGCATGCACGGTTCGCGCAGGTGCGTGGGCGCGCCCGCCGATATCTGGCCGACGTGGCGCCGTTCCTCGCTCTGCCCTCGACGCCCTCGGCGCAGGACTGGCGAGACGCCGCTGAGCTCGTTGCGCTGGGAACCTACGTAGCCGGCCGGTACGGGGGCGACGAACTGCCAGACGGCTGGCAGGAAGTTCAGGCGTTCGATCTGGTGCAGATGGTCGAGGAGCGGATCGCTGGGGTCGATTGCGAGGAGGCGATCCCGCTCGGCTCCGCTGACGTCCCTGAGATGCTCGAGCTCGTCGCCCAGACCGAGCCGGGACCGTTTTTGACCAGGACTATCGAGCTTGGCGATTATTTGGGTATCCGGCGTGACGGGGCACTCGTCGCGATGGCTGGCGAGCGGCTTCGTCTCGACGGCTGGACCGAGATCAGTGCCGTCTGCACCAAATCCGACTACCGCGGCCAGGGCCTGGCATCGCGGCTCGTCGCAGCCTTGATAGCCGGCATCCAACGTCGGTCGCAACACGCATTCCTGCATGTCCTCAGCACCAACGTCGCAGCGATCCGGCTCTACGAGGAGCTTGGCTTTCGCGTGCGGCAAACTGCGACCCTCACCGTCGTGACGCGCGAACCGCCCCAAAACTCGCAGAGATAAGTGGGCACGGGTGGTTTCGAACCACCGACCTCTCGCGTGTGAAGCGAGCGCTCTCCCACTGAGCTACGTGCCCTTGGAGCCTGATTCTATTGGGCTTGGGCGGGGCCGGCGGCGTCGGCTGAGGCCGCGAAGGGGTGGCTGCTGCCCATTGCTGCCCAATCGCAGCCCTGCGCAAGTGCCTCGGCGAAGATGGCCGCCACCGCCAGCGCCGCGGTGCCGGGCACGAGGACAGACACCCGTTGCGGTGGCAGTGCTCTCGGTCCAGTCGGTGCCGGCGAGAAGCATCGGCCCATGATGGGCGCGTGCACGACGCTGGCTTGTCCGTCAGGGCAACGAGAATGGTCGGTATGAGCACCTGGACCGAGATCGACGAGCGCGTCCTGCGCTGGTTGCTAGACCAAGACTCGAAACCCGGCTGGTACGGCCGAATCAAGCTCGCCGTTTACGGCCAGCCGCAGCCGTTTCAGGACTTGAACGGCGAGATCGACTCACGCCAAGCCGACGAAGCGCTCACGCGTCTGCACAGTTACGGTCTCATCGCTGGTTTCCGTACCGGCACCGCTATGGCTGCGTTCTGGTCGGGACTCCGGCTCGCGCCTCGCGGGCTGATCCTCCTGGGCGAATGGCCTGACCTGGACCGTGTGGCGTCCCTTGAGGGGCTTCAAGCTGTATTCGCGGGACTCGCGAAGCAGGCCGAGGATGCGGGCGACAGGACGGCGCTCCGCCGAACAGCGGGTGCGATCGGCCGGTTGGGCGAGGGCATCGTGGATTCCACGATGGAATCGCTAGGTGAGGAGCTTGCCTGCGGATGAGCGAGTATTGGAACGAGCGCGCCTTACCGGTGCTTCAAGCGTTGCGGACCCGCGACGCAGCCTACGGCGCGGCTAGCGCCATCAAGCTGGTCAAGGGCCAAGGCAATGATCTCGGGCTTGCCCTACCGGCTGGTGTCATCCAAGACACGATCTTGCAGCTCACGGAAGCGGGATACGTCGAATGTGACGTGACTCACGAGATCGGTGGCGGTCACGGGATGATCTTCGTGGCGCCTCGCGTCACCGGCCGTGGGCTACAGGTCCTTGGTGAGTGGCCTCGTTTCGAGATGATGATCTCGCCCGCGACGCTTGCAACGCTCGTAGATACCCTCGCCGAATACGCAACGCCGGATGACGCCGAGCAAATGCATCACGCCGCAGGGGTCGTCCGACGCATCGCGACCACCGGCCTCAAGAGCGTCGTTTTCGGTGCAGGCGGTCAGCTACTCCGTCATGCGCTCGGACTGCCGTAAGCTCTCGCATCGACCCTCTTTGCAGCCTGGGCGGAGGGCTCGGCAGGGAGGGTCGGATATGTGGCCCATCGACGAGCGCCATGAGCCGCTCCGGCTCGCCGTCGCGGCGATCCATCTGCCGTGCTTAGATCGCCAGCGTGAGGTTTGGCGTGGTGTGGCCCATCTGCGCCATCACGTACGGCGGTGCCTCGCCGATCGCGAACAGCAGCGAGGCGAGCGTTCGGCGCAGCGAATGTGGCGTCAGACCGGCGGGCAGCGGCTCGAATCCGTCTGCGGCGAGTTGTGTGTTCGCGTGCTCGACCGCCTTGTCGAGTACGCGCCGTCGGATATTGGTCGCGCCAAGTGGATGGCCGGTCGTGGTGCAGAACACGAGTGCGTCGGAGGCTGGATCGACGCGCGCCCGGTAGTCGCCCAGCTCGTTGCTGAGCACCGGGAGGATGTTCACGACTCTGACTCCGGCGTCGGTCTTGGCGACGCGCACGAGGATCGTGCCGCGCGCGAGATCCACGTCGCGCCAGCACAACGCCTGCGCCTCGCCGAGCCGCAGACCGCCGAAGGTCAGAGTGGCAAGCAGTGCACGCCGTTGACCGCGATAGACCCTCGCCTTGTCATCGAGCTTGCCGGCGCCGTCGAGCAGAGCTGCGATGTGGTCGGCACGGTCAAGCCAAGAGCGTCGGGGGGCAACCGCTGGCAGCCGTCGCCGACGGCCCCGCGCGGGGTTGCGGTCGATCAGCCCATATTCGACCGCGGCCTCCAGGATCGCCGCGAGCGTCTTGTTGATCGACGTGACACCGAGCTTGCCCTCGCGGACCTTGCCAAGCCGGTAGCGGTCCACGTCCTCGACGGTGATCTGGTCGAGGCGCCGGGACGCGAACGTGGGCAGCAGATGGTTCGACAGTCGCCACTCCAGATCAGCCTTTCCGGCGTCGGTGAGCCCACCCCCGCGCCGTCCGCCCTCGACCTTCTGGCGCTCGAACCATTCCGACGCGAACATGTGGAAGGTGGGGACTTCTCGCGGGGCCTGTGCGACCTCCACGACCGGCGGGTGCCAGATGCCGCGCCGCACGTCGGCGAGGACGTTCTCAAGTTCTGTCTGCGCCTTCGCTCGTGTCCAGCCGTCTTCTGCCGTGCCGAGGCTGACGTACTCGCGGCGTCCGTAGGCGCGGAAGCGCAGACCGAACGTTGGGCTGCGCCTGCGCTCGTCTACTACCACCTGCCCTGTAGCTGGCCGTGGCATCACCGATCACCGCCCCTCGACATGGCCGTTTTGGCGATCTCGCGGTCATTAACCAGAGAGGCGCAAACAGCGCGCCGGCCAATCACGACAAAGGGGAGCCTGATGAGCTACCGCATGAAGATCACCCTGCCCGACCCAACAATGGCCCAACTGGAGACCCTCGCCGAACAGCGCGGAGAACCAGCGTCGCGGGTCGCCGCGCAGATGGTCTGCGCCGGGATCGCCGAAGGCAAGGACCTCCGGCGAGACCATGCCTCTATCTCCGCCTCGCCGCCCACGGAGGCCCCAGACTCCGACCGCCACGCCCCTTGGATCGAACCAGTTCTCTGCGACCCGGAATGGCGATCGGTCATGTGGGGTTCGATCGTCGCCCTCTACGGCCGCTATCCACGGGAGCTGGCGCACCTCAAAGACGGCTGGTGGGAGGACTCATCGCATCTCGAGACGCTATGCGCGCTCGTCGCGTGGCGCGACTGGATCGACCAAGTAGCGGACGACCGGCGGCACGAGCTGGCCTTCCACGTGCAGCTCGGCGACTACAGCCGGGAACTTCGCCAAGAGGGCGGCGGCGTCACGCGGGCATGGGTGCCGGGTGCCCCGCCCGACGGGTGGACTGGCCGGGCGTAGCGTGGAGTTCGGACTGTGCCCGCCGCGCAGGCACGGCTCGCTATGCGTGCGCCAGCTCGCGCATCTGGCGAACGGGATGGCGACCCAGCCGGCTGGCGGTTGCGTATGGCGCGACGTGTCCGTGGGCGCGATGGGTCACGTTGACGCCGACGCGCCCGCGTAGCCGGTCAATCAGGCTCCGGGGCAGCGGGATCAACAGCAGCTCGATCTCGTCGCTGACGAGGACGGTCGCGCGGCCCTCCGTGAGATTGCGCCAGAGGGCCTCGTCGGCCCACTCCTGATCGCCAGGGATGAACGCGACCCTGTCGGGGTACCCAAGATCGTCGTCGCTGAGCGACGCTTCCATGAACAGCTTGTGGGTCTTCTCTACGGTGTCGCTCATCGCGTGTTCTCCCAGCTACGAACGATATCGCCCCAGCCGCCGAGCACCTTGACCTCGACGGCGTGCATCGCTTCGTTGACCGGACCCAGCGTGACCACCGGGGGCTGCTTCTCGGAGCCGACGTAGCGGTGCTCATGGTGCTCTTCGGGCGCGTGGGCATTGTCGAAGGTCCGCACCGTATGCCACGTCCCGTTGCGCTCGACCAAGAGGATGATCGCGTACTCGATCGGATGAGTGCTTGAGCGCCGGATTACGACGAGCACATCGGGGGCGAGGAGCAGTTCTCGTATCCGGTCCTTGGGCATGGCCGGATGATCCCAGGGCGCGAGGCGGCGCCGGAAAGGCAGCACCCAGGGGATGCGCGAGTCGCTGGTCGAGGGCGCGCGAGGACTACGGACAGAGCCGACGGCGGGAGTTGTCGCGGCCTGGTGGCCGCCGCTACGTGCACCGGAGGCGTCGGCTTCGCCTCCTTGTTCGCGCTGACGCGCGGGAGCGGACGTTTGACGCCGTGCTTCTGTTGGTCAGCCTTGGGCAAAAGAGCTATGGCTTCCGCCCATATCAGCCGTCCCTGATCCTGAGGTAGAACGGGTCCGATCGGGAGCCGTCTCCCACCGAGCGGAGCCCTCAGTCCGGCTGAAATTCGTCGCGGAGGGCTGTGATCTGTTCACGAGTGCCGACTGCCGTGAACTGCTGTAGCTCGCAGTCCACAAAGCTGCATTCGATGAATCTGATCGCGCCTGACGGCAGCTTCGTCAAATCCGTCACGGCGACAAACGACTCATCGGTGGGACCGAGCCAGCGGACCCGAGTCCGCTCTGATGGCGAGATCAGAGCTGGTGTTGGTCCTCGGATTTCGCAGCGCTCGAAGACGCGACCGTAAACCCACGGGGGCAGCTCGGGATATGCGGATCACCTTGTCCTCGACACGGCGCGGCAGAGCGTCGTCAAGCGCGAGCGTTCCACTCGCCATCACGCGAGAGCTATAACCGAATGTTGTGGATGGCGTTGAGGGGAGAGGCGGCGTACCTTCCCGGTTGTTGAAGACCGAAGCCGGTGATGGCCGGCAGGAAGGCACGCCGATGACGAATGTTCGCATGCTCCCCGTCGGGGAGGGCAACGAGGAGATCACGCTCGCGCTTGATGAGCTCGCGCGGGAGGGCGCACGGCGGATGATCGCCGTCGCGCTGAGGGCGGAGGCTGACGAGTACGTCGAGCGGTTCAGCGATGAGCTGGACGGCGACGGGCGCCGGGTGGTGGTCCGCAACGGTCGCGCGCGGGAGCGGAAGGTGACGGTCGGGTCGGGCACGATCGGGGTCCGCGCGCCGCGGGTCAACGACAAGCGCGTCGATGAGGAGGGTGAGCGCAAGCGGTTCACCTCGCGGATCTTGCCCGCCTATGCGCGGCGCTCGCCGAAGGTTGGGGAGGTGATCCCGATCCTGTACTTGCGTGGCCTGTCGACCGGTGATTTCCGTCCGGCACTCGAGGGCCTGCTCGGCGAGGACGCCGCCGGCTTGTCGGCGTCGACGGTCAGCCGGTTGTGCAAGGAGTGGGAGGCTCACCACGACCGGTTTTGTCAGCGGCTGTTGAGCTTCAGCCGCTATGCGTACCTGTTCATGGACGGGATCGTGCGCCACGAGGCGCTGTTGGATCGGGCGGGGTGCGAGACCCCGCCGCTGGGCTGTCGCAGCAGCCCGGTGAAGCTGAGGGCAGCCTGACCCCGGAGCTGCGGGGATCGGGTGGGAGCAGCCCTGACAACGACGGGACGTGCGGGAACATCGGATCGTGCGGGCCCGGCAAGCGAGGCGGATGTGTGCAACACGAGTGAACCAGTGGTCGAACCCCCTCAAGCGATGACACCCAGCCTGGAAACCGATGGATGTGGGCTGGGCCATGCGGAGCGCGGGAAGCCCGATCTTTTGCAGGGCGACCCGATCCCGTGCCGGTCGTGATACCCGGCTGGCCGGGGTTCGTGATGAGTGGCTGCGTGATCGTCACGACAGGCCCGCAGGGGAAGAGCTGGGCACCGCCCCCGCCGACCGAACAGCAGTGAACGTGGGAACCCATCCGGTGTCGCCTCGCCCACCTGTGTGGGCAGGCAAGGCGCAGCGTCTGCTGACGGCGCCGGGTGGGGGCAGAGCTCCCGTAGTAGTCGCCGGAGTCACGACCGGCCGTGGAGGACGGGAAAGCCGTCCACAGGGCGAAGGGGAGCAGTGGGCTTGCGGCGCCTGTCTGGAACGCGAGGAGGTCGTCGTTGAATAACGGCGTGTCGTGGCCGTCGCCGGAATCGGCGCGGGAACGAGTACTCGGAATCCAGCAGAAGCTGCACAAGTGGTCTACCGATGATCAGGACCGGAGGTTCAAGGACCTCCACAACCTCGTCTGCGATCCGGCCACGCTGATGGTGGCGTGGACGCGGGTCAGGGCGAACCGAGGGTCACGCTCGGCCGGTGTGGACGGCTCAACCGCCCACCACATCGAGCAGTCACTGGGCGTGCAGGAGTTCCTGGCGAGCCTCCGTGAGGAGCTGCGATCCGGGGCCTTCCGGCCGCTGCCGGTCAAGGAACGATTGATCCCCAAACGGGACGGCAAGAAGTTCCGTCGCCTTGGGGTCCCAACGATCCGCGACCGCGTGGTTCAGGCCGCTCTCAAGCTGGTGCTGGAGCCGATCTTCGAGGCCGATTTCCAGCCCTGCTCATATGGGTTCCGTCCCGGACGCCGGGCGCAGGACGCGATCGCCGAGATCCACTATCTCACTACTCGCTCTTATGAGTGGGTCGTGGAGGCGGACATCAAGGCGTGTTTCGATGAGCTTTCGCACCCGGCCATCTTGGATGGGGTGCGGCAGCGAATCGTGGACAAACGCGTGCTGGCGCTGATCAAGGCGTTCCTGAAGGCCGGGATTATGAGTGAGCAGGGACGGCTCCACGAGACGGTTACCGGCACGCCGCAAGGCGGGATCCTCTCCCCGTTGATGGCGAACGTCGCCCTCAACACGCTCGATCACCATTTCGCTCGAGCGTGGGAGGCGATGGGAGCCAACTCGGGGCAGCGACAACGACGACGGTTACGAGGCGAGCCTACGTATCGACTCGTCCGTTACGCCGATGACTTTGTCATCGTCGTGGCCGGCGAGCGGCGGCACGCCGAGCAGTTGATCGCCGAGACCCAGACGGTGATCACGCCGCTTGGGCTGACGCTGTCAGAGGAGAAGACCAGCATCGCCCATATCGACGAAGGGTTCGAGTTCCTCGGCTGGAGGATCAAACGCCAGCCGGGGCGCGACGGCCGCCCGCAGATCTACACCTACCCGTCCAAGCGGTCGCTGAAGGCCGTGCTCGGGAAGGTCAAGGAGATCACTCGCAGCGGCCAGAACCAGACGCTCGACCAGTTGCTTCACCGGCTCAACCCGGTGCTGCGCGGCTGGTGCGCCTACTTCCGACACGGAGTCAGCTCGCGGACGTTCAACTACCTGCGCGCCTATACCTGGCGGCGGGTCACGATCTGGCTGCGAGCCAAACACCGCGGACGGAACTGGCGCTGGCTTCGACACCGCTACCTGCACGGCTGGTGGCCAACCGCTGAGACGGTCGGCCTCTACAACCCCGGCTCGGTGAAGATCATCCGCTACCGCTACCGCGGCAGCAAGATCTCCACCCCCTGGGAACAGCCGTACTACCAGCAGCTGTCGTTCAACCTCGAACGTCTCGAAGCGCTGATCGTTCGATGAGATCACCGGCATGCCTATGGAGAGCCGGATGCGTGGCAACACGCAAGTCCGGTTGTATGTCCCGCGCACGATTATGTTGAGGATGCGCTCGACGTGTTGGGGTTTGCCTGCACGGCGGGGTTTCTGGTGGTGATGCGCTCAACATAATCGTGGCTGCTCTTCGATGCTTCTCGGATTCGTGTTCTGCGATCCGATTGGAGGCAGCGATGAGCAGGAAGGTGTGGTTCCCGGCGGTGTCGGGGCCGTTGGCGCCGTTCGCGGCGGGGTTTGAGTCCTGGTTGACGTCTCGGGCGTACTCGCCTTCGGCGGCGGCGGACAGGCTGTATCAGTTCGATCAGCTCAGTCGTTGGCTTGAGCGCGAGGGGCTTGGCATCGGCGAGTTGTCCGGCGAGCAGGCGGAGCGGTTCGCTGCGTCGCGTCGCGCCGCGGGCTTGGTGACATGGGTCGCTCCGGATAGCGCGCTGCTGCCGCTCGGGTATCTGCGCGCGTTGGGGGTCGCGCCGGCGTCGGCACCGGTGCTCGCGCAGGGGCCGCTCGAGGTGCTGCTCAAGGATTACCGCCGCTATCTGTCGATCGAGCGCAGGCTCTCGGATCACACGGTGATCGATGCGTATGAGCCGGCCGCGCGGCTGTTCCTGGCGGGCTGGGAGGGCCCGGACGGGCTGGGGCTTGAGCGGTTGTGCGCGGGGGACGTGAGCATGTTCCTCGCGCGCGAGTGCCCGAAGCGCAGCGTGTCGGGAGCGAGAGACCTTGTGTGCGCGCTGCGGTCGTTCTTGCGCTATTTGCACCTGGCGGGCTCGATCGAAGCTCCGCTGGTGTGGGCGGTCCCCTCGCTCGCGGACCTGCGGGATCGGACGCTGCCGCGCGGCCTGGAGCCCGCTGCGGTCAGGCGTCTGTTGGCGAGCTGCGATCGGCGCAGGCTCCTCGGCCGACGTGATCACGCGATCCTGCTGCTGCTCGTGCGGCTTGGGTTGCGCGCTGGCGAGGTCGCTTCGATCCAGCTTGAGGACATCGACTGGCGGGCCGGGCTGCTGCTCGTTCGCGGGAAGGGCAGCCGGCATGACGAGCTGCCGCTGCCCGTTGATGTCGGCGAGGCGATCGTGTCCTATCTCCGCCGTCGCCCGCGGTGCGAGACCCGCGCGCTGTTCCTCCGTGTGACAGCACCGCGCCAGGGGTTGAACAGGAGCACGGTCGGGTGGGTCGTCCGCGCGGCGTGTGACCGGGCGGGCCTGCCGCGGGTCGGAGCGCATCGTTTGCGGCACACGGCCGCGACTGAGATGCTCAGGGCGGGCGCTTCGCTTGCGGAGATTGGTCAGGTGCTGCGCCACCGCGAGCAGAAGACGACTGCGATCTACGCCAAGGTCGACCGCAAGGCGCTTCGGCCGCTCGCCCGCTCGTGGCCGTCGCAGGGAGGTGTGGCATGACCGTGCTTGCCGAAGCGCTCGCCGACTATTTGCGGGTTCGGCGCCGGCTCGGCTTCGAGATGCCCCAGGACGGCCGGCTGCTGGAAGGGTTTGTCGAGTTCCTCGAGCGGGCGGGCGCGCAGCGGATCACCACTGAGCTGGCGCTTGCGTGGTCAAGGCTGCCGGTGCATGCCCACCCGCACACCTGGCGGCAGCGGCTCTCGGTCGCGCGCGGGTTCGCCCGCTATCTGGCGACGATCGACCCCGCGAGCGAGGTTCCCTCGAAGGACCTCCTGCCTGGGCATCGCCCGCGGATCGCACCCCACATTTACACAGACGAAGAGATCGTGGCGCTGATGACGGCCGCAGGAGAGCTCAGGCCACCGCTGCGGGCCGTGCGTCATCAGACGCTGATCGGGCTGCTGGCAGTGACCGGGATGCGCGCCGGCGAGGCGCTCTCACTCGACCGCCAAGACGTCGATCTTCGCCACGGCGTGCTGCACGTCCGGGCGGGCAAGCAGAAGAAGCAGCGCGAGATCCCCGTCCACGACACGACCATCTCCGCGCTGCGCGAGTATGCCCGTCAGCGCGACGAGCGCTTCCCCACGCCCTCAACGCCGGCGTTCTTCATCTCCGCGCGAGGAAGGCGGCTCGCCCGTTCAGAGCTCAACCAGACGTTCACGAAGCTGATCCGCGAAATCGACTTGGAGGGCCGCGGCACTCGCGGGCACCCGAGACCGCACGATCTCAGGCACACGCTGGCGGTGCGCACGCTGTTGGAATGGCTGCAGGCGGGCGAGAACATCGACCGGCGGATGCCGCTGCTCTCCACCTTCCTCGGCCATGTCGATCCCGCGTCGACGTATTGGTATCTGGAGGCGGTCCCCGAGCTGCTGGCGCTGATCAGCCGACGTCTGGAGCAGTTGCCGGAGGTGCTCTCATGACCCTGCTCGCACCTGCGCTTCAGGCGTTTTTCACCGGGCGTCTGATCACCCAGCGCAACTCAAGCCCGCAGACGATCGCTGCCTACCGCGACACGTTCAGGCTGCTCCTCTGCTTCGCGCACCAGCAGACCGGCAAGCAGCCGTTCCAGCTGGACATCGACGATCTCCACGCGCCGCTGATCGGCGCGTTCCTCAACCATCTGGAAGAGGATCGGGGCAACAGCCCCCGCACCCGCAACGCGCGCCTCGGGGCGATCCACTCGTTCTACCGGTTCGCCGCGCTCGAGCATCCCGAGCACGCCGCAACGATCGCGCGAGTGATGGCGATCCCAACCAAGCGCCACGAGCGCAACACCGTCTCCTACCTCGATCTCGACGAGATCAAGGTGCTGCTCGCCGCGCCAGACCGCAGCACCTGGCTCGGCCGCCGCGACCACGCGCTGCTCGTGCTCATGATCCAGACCGGCGTGCGCGTCTCAGAGCTCGTCGGCCTGCGCATCTGCGACGTGCACCTCGGCACCGGCGCCCACATCCGGGTGACCGGCAAGGGCAGGAAGAAGCGCTCAACGACCCTGACCGGCGAGACAGTCGCGATCCTGCGCGCGTGGCTGAAGGAGCGCCAAGGCCAGGCCGAGGAGCCGCTGTTCCCGACCCGCCAAGGACGGCCACTCAGCCGCTACACAGTCGGGCTGCTGGTCTCAAAGCACGCCACCACGGCAGCAGCGCGCTGCCCGTCTCTGAAAGCCAAGCGCGTCACCCCCCACACTCTCCGGCACACCAACGCGATGCTCCTGAGGGCCAAGGAAGTCGACATCGCCACGATCGCGCTGTGGCTCGGCCATGAGAGCACCCAGACCACCCACATCTACGAGCACGCCGATCCTGCGCTCAAGGAACGAGCGATCGCCCGGACAGCGCCGCTCGGAGCCAAGCCCGGCAGATACCGACCCTCAGACACGCTCCTCGCATTCCTCGACGGGCTATGACTATGTTGAGCGACACAAACGCCGATTTCGCTCTGAGCAGGTGAAACACGCATCGGTGCATGCCCTGCTCAACATAATCGTGCGCGGGACATACAACCGGTTATGTTGAGATCCACATAACCGGTTCTGTGGGAGCCGGGGCGGGCAACCGCCCCGGCTACCCGACCCCGCAACGGACCGGTACCGACCGCGGGGCGCCTGCCGCGGGGGCCCTGGCCGCGGGCCGGGGGCGGGAACTCTCTCTGGAGTTGGTCGATGAGGCCGTCGAGCGTGCCGGTGGCCGCCGCCGTCTGCGGCAAGCTCTGGGGATGCCGTCGGAGCGGATCAGCGATGAGCTGGTCGATGAGTTGCTCGCTGGCGCGAGTTCCGAGGAGGAGATCGCCGGGCCCGGCGGGCTGCTGGCGCAGCTGACCAAGCGGCTGGTGGAGCGGGCGATGGAGGTCGAGCTGACCGAGCATGTGGGCTACGAGGCACACTGCGAGCCGCCCGGCGGCGCGGAGAACCAGCGCAACGGCACGACCCCGAAGACGCTGATCACCGAGCACGGGAAGGTCGAGATCGACGCTCCCCGCGATCGGGACGGGAGCTTTGAGCCGAAGATCGTGCGCAAGCGTCAGCGCCGGTTCGTCGGGTTCGACGAGAAGATCCTCGCTCTCTACAGCCGCGGGATGTCGGTGCGCGACATTGAGGCGCACCTGGCCGAGATCTACGGCGTGAGGGTCGGCCGTGACCTGATCAGCCGCGTGACCGACGCAGTTATGGACGACGTGCGTGACTGGGCCAAGCGGCCACTGGAGGACATCTACCCGATCGTGTTCCTCGACTGCATGGTGCTGAAGATCCGCGAGGGCGGCACGGTGCAGCGCCGCGCGCTCTACCTCGCCTTGGGCGTCACACTCGACGGGGACCGTGACGTGCTGGGCATGTGGTTTCAGGAGACCGAGGGCGCGAAGTTCTGGATGCAGGTCCTCACCGACCTGAAGACCCGCGGCGTGCAGGACATCCTGATCGCGTGTGTCGACGGGCTCAAGGGCTTCCCCGAGGCGATCGAGGCGATCTTCCCCAAGACGACCGTCCAAACATGCATCGTTCACCTCATCAGGGCGAGCCTGCGCTACGTGCCACGCCGTGATCGCGAGCAGGTCGCCCGGGACCTGAAGCCGATCTACACCGCCAAGGACGCCGACCAGGCCCAAGCAGAGCTCGAGGCCTTCGACGAGAAGTGGGGCAAACGGTTCCCGGTGATCACCCAAACCTGGCTGAACGCCTGGCAGCACGTGACCCCGTTCCTCGCATTCCCCGCCGAGGTGCGCCGCGTGATCTACACGACGAACGCGATCGAGGCGCTCAACCGCCAGCTACGCAAGGCGATCAAGACCAAGGGCAGCTTCCCGACCGAGGACGCCGCCCGCAAGCTCGTCTACCTCGCCCTACAAAACGCCGTCCCACAATGAACAAAAACCCGCAACTGGACAGCCGCGCTACTCGCGTTCAAGATCCACTTCGGCGACCGCGTCCCCGACACCGCAAACTGACTGTCACTGATTGACACCCACGGAGTCACTGCTACAATTAACCAAGAACCCAGCCTACACAGTTAATCTGACGCCCTCGTCCGCCTCGCCGCCAAAACGTGCACGCGTCATTGCCACGTCGGGTGGGGCAGTGCTATCCCCTACCCCGCGGGCGGTGGCACGCCTACACCACCACCCCAGGCGCAGGATGCGGCGTTAGGCGGGTGGCGGGGATCGAGTAGGCGCTAGCCAGCGCCCCGACCTGGCTCTGCGTCAGCGAGGCGCCGAACTCGGGGGCGCCCCCGAGTTCGAGATAGGCGCTCTGCAGCGTCTTACCGATCAGCGACAGGTGGTAGTGGCCGTCGTAGACGCTGTAGATGTAGAGCGGCGCATTGGCGTGCAGGAACCGTGCGGACGCTGCGCGTTTCCCGTTGCGTCCCGCGGCGAGCGCCCCCGTGAGGTACTGCCACCCGCGCTGCGTGAGGCGCACGTAGGACTTGAGCATGCCGGCGAGCTCCGCGGCGGGCCCGGTGAGGCCGCCTTCGGTGGTCACTTCCGCGGGCAGCGTGAGCGCTGCGGCACGGCGCTCGGCGGTGGCGACCTCCGTGCGTAGCGCAGGGGCCACACTGTTGGGTAGCCCGCCCGCCAGCGGCGGCCACGCCGCACGCGCGGCGGCCACCTCAGCCGCAGTGCAGGTCTGCAGCTGTTGCAGGGTGTGCACCAGCTGCACGAGGTCGGCGCGCTCCACCCGCAGTGCGTCCGGCCGCGGCCGGTGACCGCCGCAGCCTGTCACTCCCGCGGCGGCGGCTCCAGCTACGAGCGCCGCCGCCGCGAGGCGGGTGAAACGTGAGGGCGTCCTCGCTGCGGTATTTATGCGGACAGCAGGTCGACGATGAAGATCAACGGCGAGTTCGGCGGGATCTTGGGCGGCGACCCTTTCGCACCGTACGCCAGTTCGGCGGGGATGATCAGTTCGCGCCGACCGCCCACCTTCATGCCGACGACACCCTCGTCCCAACCCTTGATGACCTGACCCTCGCCGAGCGTGAACGTAAACGGTTCTTTCGTTTCCCACGAGGCGTTGAACACCTTGCCGGTGCTGTACAACGCGCCGACGTAGTTGACCGTAACCGACTCCCCGGCCTTCGCTTCGGCGCCGGTGCCGGTGACGATTTCCTTCGTCACGAGCTTCGTCGGGGCGGGGCCCTTGGGGGGCGTGATCGTCGGCTCGGTGGCGAGCGGCCCGCTGGTGGGCGTCGTGCCAGTGGTGGTCACTGGGGTTTTTTCGACGACGGCGTTTGCTGGGGTGGACTCGTTGCCGACGGCGATCGTGCTGGAGCCGCTCGACCCGCAGCCGGCGATCAGCGCTGCCGCGCCGATGGTCGCGAGGCCGAGGGCACGGCGGGGGGAGTTGAGTTTGGAAAGGTTCATCACGGTTGGGCAGCGTACCGGAATGCGACATATTTGTGGTGCAGCTACTCGATCGGGCTACGCGCTAGGATCGATGGCGGACCGTGCTAGGCGGGGAGGTAGCGGTGCCCTGCACCCGCAATCCGCTCTAGCGGGGCTGAATTCCCCCCCGAGGGGCGTTCGCTCCGGTCGCTCCGCCGGTTGGGGCGTCGATGGCTCGGGTCCCGCGCGGTGTCGGCTTGTGAACCAGGTCAGGTCCGGAAGGAAGCAGCCTTAAGCGATCCCCGGCAGGCGCAGCGGGCGTTCCCGATCCGGAGTCGCGAGCGGCGGCGGCGGCTGGCTGTGGAGCCTCGACGGGGGGTGCACGGTCCATTCCTAGCGCTCGTGGTTCGTCGTGGGCCCTTTTGGCGGGCATGGATGCCCCGCCCCCATCGCGTGGCTGTGAAGGAGCCTGCGCGGATGCGCCCCTACCCTCCCCCCGCACTCGCGCACCGCTGGAGGATTCGCCACGAGCGGTTGCGGTGTGTCAGCCGTGAAGCCGGAGGGCACCGCCACCGGCTGGTGGGGGTCGTTGGGGTCGAGGATGTATTCCTTCTGGACTTCCGCGTTGGCGGGGTCCACGAAGGTGCCGTACGCGATCTTCGTGACCTGGAGGTTGGCGATCTCGCTCGGAGGGGCTTCCAGCCACAGCGCCAGCAGCGGCACCGGCGCGTGGTTGGTCACGCCGATCGGCTCGCAGCGTGGTCGCGATCGCCCCTGCGTCCACCAGCGCGGTGAGTTCGTTCTGGATGCGCTGCTGGCGCCCTAGCGCGTTCAGTTGGTGGTGGTTGGTGCGGTACTGCGAGGGGATCGACGCCGCCAGCGCCACCACCGACACGGCCGCCGCCGCCATCCACCAGCGCCGGTGGGGGTCGCCGCGTGGCAGCTCCATCCAGCCGCACACGCCCGCGCCGGCGAACACGCACAGGATCGCCGCGGAGAGGAACGCGTAGCGTTCGTCGATCGGCAGCCCGACGCTCGCGAAGGCGGCGAACACTCCCACCGCCACGATGCCCGCGATCGCACCGGGGATGGCACGGGCGCGCAGCCACGCCAGCGCCAACACCCCGCCGAGCGCGGCCGCCACGAGCGCGAAGGGCCCCAGGATCGCCCCGATTCGCCGCGGGACGTACTCTGGCACCTTGGCGATGCCCGTCTCGCGGTGCAGAGTTCGGCGGTGTGTCGGGTGTTGGTCAGCGACCACGGCGGGTTCCCGGTCACCGCCCAATCGCTCGCGACCCACACGATCGGGGCGGCCGCGGCGAGCAGCGCCAGTCGGGCCAGTTGGCCGGGGTTGCGCGGCGTCGGCAGCGCGAGATACAGCCAGTACAGCCCCGAGAACGCCCACGCCTCCGGTCGCAGCAGCCCGGCGAGCGCCGAGCAGCACGGCACCGGCGCGCCCGCGCGGCGGCGGCGGGTCTCGACGATCAGCGCGCCCAACACCAACAGTAGGTAGGGGATGTCCACGTAGGCGCGCACCCCGTAGGAGAGGATCCCCACGCGCGTGAGCAGCAGCAGCGCCGCGATGGCGCCGGCGGGGCGGTTGAACCACAGCGTGCCGAGCCGATACACGGCCCAGCCGCATGCCGAGAGGGCGAGGAAGCCGAGAGCGACGGCGATCTGCTCGCTGGCGTGGGGTCCCAGTGGAGCAGTCACCACCCCGAGCGCCTCGACGAGCGGGTGGGGCGTCGGTGCGATCGGGATCCCGTACTGCGGGGTTTTCCCCCGCGTCAGCTGCTGCCCCCACACGAGTGCGTACAACGTGTCGTAGTTGGCGAACCCCACGCCGCTTGCGACCCGCAGCAGCACCGCCCCCGCGACGATCGCCAGTGGTGTAGCGAGGCGCGTGGGAAGTGAGGCGGTACCGCTCCCGGGCTCCTTGCATCGTCTCCCGCCACGCCCCGAGAAGTGTCGTTGGCCGCGGGAGAAGTGGTTAGGGTGCTTTTCGAAAGCTTTTTTGTGGGGGACGCCACAGATGCGCACGCTAGCCGCTGAGGGCCGAGAGCGGCCGGATAGACTCAGCCCTCAGGTGCCGGAGAGCGATAATCAGCAACAGCAGCAGTCCCTCTACCGTCGCAACCGCCCGCGCACGTTCGCCGACGTCGTCGGCCAGGAGCCGGTGGTGCGCACGCTGCGCAGCGCGGTGGAGCGTGGGAGGGTGCACCACGCCTACCTATTTGTGGGCTCGCGCGGCACCGGCAAGACCTCGATGGCGAAGATCCTCGCGGCCTGTCTGAACTGCGAGCGCGGGGCGGGCGGGGGCACGACCGAGCCGTGCGGGGAGTGCGAGTCCTGCCGGGCGATCGCCGCCGCGCGCTCGCTCGACGTGATCGAGATGGACGCCGCCTCCAACAACTCCGTTGACGACATCCGCGAGCTGCGCGAGAGCGTCGCCTTCGCGCCGGTCAGCGGGCGGGCCAAGGTGTACATCCTCGACGAGGCCCACATGCTCTCGCAGGCGGCGTGGAACGCGTTCCTGAAGACGCTGGAGGAGCCGCCGCCCGACACGGTGTTCGTGCTGGCCACCACGGAGGCGCAAAAGGTGCCGGCGACCGTGGTGGACCGCTGCCACCGCTTCGACTTCCAGCGCCCCACGGTCGAGCAGATCGCGGGCGTGGTGCGCCGCGCCGCGCGGGCCGAGGGGATCGAGATTCCCCCCGAGGCGGTGGCTGCCGTGGCGCGCGCGGCGACCGGCAGCTTCCGCGACGCGCTGGGGACGCTCGAGCAGCTGCTCACCTACTCTGGCTCCGAGATCGTGCTGGAGGACGTGCTGGCGGTGCTGGGGGTGACCGACTCCCAGCTCCTGGAAGAAACGATCGACGCGGTGGCTCAGGGGAGCGCCAGGGAGGTGCTGCTGGCGGTGGCGCGCTGCGCCGATGGCGGCCGCGACGCGGGCGCGTTCACGGCCGACCTGGAGGGTCGCGCACGCGATCTGCTGGTGGTGCACACGCTCGGGGAAGTGCCAGCCGAACTGTCGCTGACGGCCGAGGCGGATGCCCGCCTGCAGGCGCAGGCGCAGCGGGTGGCGCAGGCGACGGCCGTGCGCCTGCTGGAGCAGTTGGGTGGGGCGCTCGAGGCGGTGAAGGCCGGCGGCGAGCCGCGCACGCAGCTGGAGCTCGCGCTCGTGAAGGCGGCGCGCCCGGAGACCGACGGCTCGCTGAAGGCGCTGCTGGCGCGGATCGAGCGCCTGGAGCAGGGATTGGTGCCGACTGACGCGAGCGGAAATCGGGTGGAGCCGGCCGTGCCCACCCCGCGGACGCCCTGCTGACAGTTGTCGCGGCGGAGCAATCCTCCGAGGGTGCCCCTCCACCGCCACCGGCCCCGAGCGAGGCGCCCCCGAAGGCCACCGTCGAGCCACCGCCAGCCCTGAGTGAGGAGCCCGTGCGAGTGGATGCGGTGGAGGAGCTCGACGCGCTGTGGCCGGCCGTGGTGGAGCTGGTGGGAGCGGAGAACAAGTTGTTGAGTGCTGTGCTGCAGGATGCGCGGGCGGTGGCGTTGAGCGAGGATGAGCTGACGGTGGCGTTCGCCGCGAACGCGTCGTTCCTGAAGAAGAAAGCCGAAGACAACGCCCACCGGGCCACGGTCACCGAGGCGTTGCGCCAGCTGACCGGGCAACACCGGCTGCGGGTGGTATACGAGCTGCGCGAAGAGCTGCCCCCACCCGCGGACGGACAGGTCGCCCAGGCGCCCTCCTCCGAAGAGGAGTGGGTGGCACGCTTCAAGGACGAGCTCGACGCGGAGGAGCTCGTCGGTGCGGGAGAGACGATGAGCGAAAGCGAGTAAGGAGCCGGCACAATGCCTCAGCAGAAGCGACCCAACATGCAGCAGATGCTCCAGCAGGTACAAAAGATGCAGCGCGACATGGAGCAGGCCCAGGAGGCGCTCCAGCACGAGACCGTCGAGGCGGCGGCGGGTGGGGGCGTGGTGAAGGTGCAGGTGTCGGGGGATTTGCAGGTGAAGTCCGTGACGATCGCCCCCGAGGCGGCCGACCCCGAGGACGTGGAGATGCTCGGCGACCTCGTGCTGGCGGCGGTCAACGAGGCCCTACGCGCCGCCCAGGAGCTCGCGGCCGAGCGCATGGGCGGGGCGACCGGGGGCCTCGACCTGGGCGCGCTCGGTGGACTCGGGCTGCCGGGCCTGTAGACCCGTGGTGCCCCCCGTCGCGGTGCCCCGACCCGACCACCCACGACGGCCACCCACCGGATGAGCGGCCCGGCACGCGCGTGAGCACCTTCGCGCCCCCCGTTCAGAAGCTGGTCACCGAGCTCTCGAAGCTGCCCGGTATCGGCAACCGCACGGCGCAGCGGTTGGCGTTCCACATCCTGCGCGTCTCAGGCGAGGACGCCACGGCGCTTGCGCAGGCGATCCTCGAGGTCAAGGAGCGGATCGGGCTGTGCGAGGTGTGCTTCAACCTCGCCGACGAGCCGCGTTGTCGCATCTGCCGCGATCCGCGCCGCGACCAGGGCGTGATCTGCGTCGTGGAGGAGCCCTCCGACGTGATCCCGATGGAGCGCACGCACGAATTCGAGGGCGTCTACCACGTGCTTGGCGGCGCGCTCTCGCCGATCGACGGGGTTGACCCTGAGGACCTGAAGATTGCCGAGCTCTACGCGCGCGTGGCGGGCGGGACGATACCGCCCGATGGCCCCCGCTCCCCGGAGGACCCCACCTCCTTGCCTGAGCCCGTCTTGCACGGGGACAGGGGAGCCAGGCGGAGCGGTCCGCGAGATCGTGCTCGCCACCAACCCGACCACCACCGGAGAGGCGACGGCGCTGCACATCGCACAAGGCCTGCACGAGCGCGCCCCCGAGCTGCGGGTCACCCGCCTGGCGAGCGGTCTGCCGGTGGGGTCTGACCTCGAGTACGCCGACGAGGTCACGCTCGGCAAGGCACTCTCAGGTCGCCGTGCGGTGTAGCTCCCCGTCGCCGTCGGCCGCCCGTGCTAGCGCCGGATCCTCGACGAGTTCCTCCACCAGCGTGTCGGCCGCACCCGCATCGAGCGGGGTGGCCGGCGCCGGTCGGCGCCCATCGCCGCCCGATTGACGCAACTTGGAGACGATCCCGTCGAGCTCGAACGAGGCCCAGCAGGCGCGCGCGAGCTCGTGGCCGTGGTTGGCCCAGGTGGCGTTGATCACCTTGAAGCCGCGCGATTGCAGCCACTCGACGGCGGGCAGGTAGTCGGTGTCGCTGGAGACGAGCACCGCCGCGTCGAACGCGCCCTCGCCCGCCAGCGAGAGTAGCCCGGTGACGATCGCGGTGTCGACCCCTTTCTCGGTGGACCAGCGCAGCGTCTCCTGGCAGTTGGGGCACTTCTCGATCGAGTGCTCGCACGCTCTGCAGTACACCGACCTCGGTTTGGAGCGGCGCACGCGGGTGGCGACGCGAAAGCGGGGCTGCTTGTCGAGGAACGCGTCCAGCCAGCCCTTCAGCTTGCGGCCGGGGTCGTCTTCGTCGTAGGAGGCATATACCAGCGCCTCCTCGAGATGCAGCGTGTCGCCGAAACCCGCGAGCTGCAGCTGCCGTTCGCTCTCGCCGAGCAGCTCGGCCGGGACCTTTCTCCAGTCGATCAGGTCGCCGTGGGCGCGGTTTCTCCACTGCAGCGAGAAGTTCCAGAAGTCGATAAAGATGCTTGTGCGGTAGGCCACGCCCTACCCCCTTCGAGTCGGTTGCGTATTGAGAACGTGCGTTGACGACAGGCACCACTTAGGCAAGACATGCCTTGACACCAGAATGACCAGGATAGGCGCTGAGCCCTCCCGGGTCGCCACGCCCGTCGGGCGAGGTCCTATCCTGCGTGCGTGTCCAACATCGTCGTGATGAAGTTCGGCGGCACCTCCGTCGCCGACGCCGAGCGGATCAAGCGCGCCGCGCGGCGGATCGTCGAGCGCCGCGAGGGGGGGGCGAACGTGGTGGCGGTGCTCTCGGCGCGCGGCAAGACGACCGACGAGCTGATCGCGATGGCGCAGGAGGTCTCCACGGCGCCCGACCCGCGCGAGATGGACATGCTGCTGTCCACCGGCGAGCGGATCAGCTGCGCGCTGTGCGCGATGGCGATCCGTGACCTCGGCCACCGCGCGATCTCGCTGACCGGCTCGCAGGCGGGGATCGTCACCGACAGTTGGCACACCTCCGCGCGGATCATCGAGGTGCGCGCCGACCGCGTCAAGGAAGCGCTGGAAGAGGACCACATCGTGCTGGTGGCCGGCTTCCAGGGCGTCTCCACCGCCACCCAGGACGTCACCACGCTGGGGCGCGGCGGCTCGGACACGACCGCGGTCGCGGTCGCCGCCGAGCTGCAGGCGGAGGTGTGCGAAATCTACACCGACGTCCCCGGCGTGTTCAGCGCCGATCCGCGGGTCGTGCCCGACGCGCGCATGCTCGACGTGGTCACGTTCGAGGAGATGCTGGAGATGTCATCCTCCGGCGCAGGCGTGCTGCAGCTGCGCTCGGTCGAGTACGCGCGCAACCACGGCGTGCGCATCCACTGCCGCTCGTCGTTCGACGATCGTCCCGGTACCTTGGTGGTGTCGGAAGGAGAAAACATGGACCCTGCAGAGCGACCCATTGTCAGCGCCGTCACCCACTCGACCTCGGAGGCGATCGTCAAGCTGGTCGACGTCCGCCACAGGCCGGGCATGGCGGCCCGTATCTTCACCGCGCTCGCCGACGCCGGCGTGGAGGTGGACATGATCGACCAGGGCCCGCCGACGGGGGAGCTCGCGCAGATCGCAATCACGATCCCCCGCGACCGCATGCGCGACGCGCGCGCGGCGCTCGAGCCGCTGGCGGGCGAGGTGTTCGCGGAGCTGGTGCCCGATGAGAACGTCGGCAAGGTGTCGATCGTCGGCGCCGGCATGCGCACGTACCCGGGCGTGGCGGCGAAGATGTTCAACGTGCTCGCCGCCGAGGGCCTCAACCTCGACATGATCACGACCTCGCCGATCAGGATCTCCAGCGTGATCCCGCGCGACCGGGTGGAGTCGGTGGTGCGGGCGCTGCACGCCGCGTTCGAGCTCTCCGGCCCGGACACGATCCGCGTCGAAGAGACGTTCGAGCGCCAGGGAGCGGGGTAGGTGCCCGACCGCAGCCCCAACGTGCGCTGGCAGCGCTCGGCGCTGAGCCGCGAGCGGCGCTGGGAGGCGCTGGGGTGGGCCGGGGCTACCGTGTGGTTCACGGGGCTGCCGGCGGCAGGTAAGTCGACGCTCGCGGGCGCGGTCGAGGACGAGCTGGTGGAGGCGGGCCGCCCGGCGTTCCTGCTCGACGGCGACAACCTGCGTCACGGGCTCAACGGCGACCTCGGCTTCGACGAGCAGGCGCGCCGCGAGAACGTGCGCCGCACCGCGCACGTCGCGAAGCTGCTGGCGGAATCGGGGTCGATCGCGCTGGTGAGCCTGGTGAGCCCCTACATGGCTGATCGGGAGGCGGCGGCGATGCTGCACGCCGACGCGGGGCTGCAGTTCATCGAGGTGTTCGTGGACGCTCCCCTGGAGCTCTGCCAGGCGCGCGACCCGAAGGGGCTGTATGCCCGCGCGCGCTCGGGCGAGCTGTGTGGGATGACAGGCGTGGGTGCCCCCTACGAGGCGCCCGAGCACCCGGACCTGGTGGTGCGCTCGGGCGAGGAGACGGTCGAGGAGGCCGTCGAGCGGGTTATGCGGTTACTGGAGGTCCGCTCGCTGTGTCGTGCGACTCGCAACGGCCACGACGCCGCCCGCTCGACCTGAGCCTACGGCATCCGGCCTCAGGCGGCCGGGGTCTCGGCGGCGAGCGGCCCCAAACGGGGCTCGTGGCCGTAGAGCTCAAACGCTCTGAAGCCGGCGAAGGTCTTGTGCTCGGAGCCGTGGAAGTCCGAGGAGCCGGTCGTGAGCAGATCCAGCTCCCCGGCGATCTCGCACAGCAGCCCCACCTGCGCTGCGGTGTGGGTCGGGTAGAAGGCCTCCACGCCATCGACCCCGAGCGAGGCGAAGCGCTCGAGCATCGCGCGCACCGTCGCGGGCTCGGCCACGTCCCAGAAGGGGTGCGCCCACACCGCGACGCCCCCGGCTGCGTGGATCAGCTCGATCGTCTCGGCGACGGTGGGGCGCGTGCGCGCGACGTAGGTCGGCACACCGGGCACCAGGTAGCGAGGAAACAGCTCCTTCAGGCTGCCGATCCCCTCCGCGGCGACCCGCTCGGTGTTATCGGGGTGGTCGAGCAGCGCGTGCGCTAGATGGGGGCGCCCGAGCACCTCGCCAGCGGCTTGGCGGCGGCGCAGCTCGGTGTCGTCGAGCGCGAAGCCCTCCGCGCGCAGCAGGTCGGCCATCGCCAGCACGCGCCGCTCGCGGTCACCGCGCAGATCTTCGAGCGTGGCGGCGAAGGCGGGATCGTGGTGGTCCACGAGGTAGCCGAGGATGTGCAGCTCCTCGTAGGTCTCATCGACCGAGGAGAGCTCGGTGGCGGGCACGATGCGCACGCCCGCGCGCGGGCCCTCCTCCAAGGCCTCCTGCACGCCCGCGACCGAGTCGTGGTCGGTGAGCGCCAGTAGCTCCACGCCCGCGGCGGCGGCGGCGCGCACCACCTCGGCGGGGCGGAATTCGCCATCGGAGTGCAGCGAGTGGGATTGCAGGTCAAAGGTGGGGCGCATTTGTCCTCTGCGAATAATCGCTACTAAGGTAGATATAGGAGAGCGGCGGTAAGTAGTATAAAAAATAAAAAGGCCGATAGCAATTGCGCACGGCTTTTGGATTTTGTATTCAACACCCCACCCTATTGCAATAGCTATACAGCTCCATCCCTTTATGTATAGCCATAGCTATCGGCATTTAAAAAGTTAAGCATGCCCACCACCCCTCACGAACCCCCAGCTGCCCCCTCCCTCAGCCGTCGAGCGAGCGCTGCAACGACTCCAACACGCGCACCACGCGCAGGCCGGAGTGCCCGTCCGAGCGCGGGGTGGCGCCGGTGCGCAGGCACTCGACGAAGTGTTCGCACTCCACGCGCAGCGGCTCGACGGGGGGGATGGGCGGCGAGAAGATCGCGCCCGAGCGCGCGATGTACTCCCCCCACGAGCGAACGTCCTCGTCGAAGCCCTTGTCGTAGAGCGTGAGCTTGCCCTCCAGGAGCATGTCGTCAAAGGTGGCCATCCGCCGCGCGCCGACTACCGTCAGGCGCCGCTCCTTGTGGGGGTCAAGCCAACTGAGATGGAGGTGCGCGACGATCCCCGAGGGGAAGCGCAGGTAGCAGAAGACGACGTCCTCGACTCCCTCGCGCACGTAGGAGCGCCCGTGCGCGACACACTCGGAGGGCTCTTCGCCGATCAGCGAGAGGATCACCGAGACGTCATGCGCGCCAAGGCTCCACAGCGCGTTCTCGTCGGCGCGTAGCTTGCCAAGGTTCAGACGATTGCCGTACACGTAGTACAGCTCCCCCAGCTCACCTGCCGCGAGCAGCTCGCGCAGGCGATCGACGGCGGGGTGGTACTCCAACAGGTGCCCCACCATCAGCACCCGTCCCGCGCGCGCGGCCGCCGCAACCGCCGCTTCGGCGTCGGCGGCCGTGGTGGCGAGCGGCTTCTCCACGAAGCAGTGCTTGCCGGCCTCCACCACACGCACGGCGAGCTCGGCGTGCGAGGGCACGGGCGTGGCGAGCACCACCGCGTCGAGCTCGGGGTCATCGAGCAGCTCCTGCAACTCTCCCGTGACGCGCGCGCCCGGGAACTGCTGCGCCGCCCGTCCGCCCGCGCGCTCAGAGGGATCGCACAGCCAGCGCAGCTCACAGCCGGGGATCGCGGAAAAATTGCGCGCGAGGTTGGGTCCCCAATAGCCGAGGCCGGCCACGCCTACCCGAACGGCGGAGTGCACGGTGTCGTTCATTGGAGATCATCCGCGCGGGTCACCTGGGCGCCAGGCGGTGGGGCGGTGGGCCTCCATGCCCACCGACGGCGGGCAGTGGGGCGGTTCGGTTGGGTCATCGCGAGGCGAGCGTATCGATCGCCTGCACGCAACGCTCGGCCGCGTGCCCGTCTCCATACAGCTGCGGGCGCTCCTCGGGTGGCTGACGTTCCAGCGCGGCGAGCGCGGCTGCGGGGTCAAGGTCCACGAGCGTGTTCCAGCCGGCCTCCACAGTCTCGACCCACTCGGTGGTGGAGCGCAGCGTGATGCAGGGCACCGCCGCCAGGTAGGCCTCCTTCTGGATGCCGCCGGAGTCGGTGAGCACCGCGCGGGCGTGGCACAGCAGCGCCGCCAGCCCGCCGTAGCCGAGCGGCTCGGTGACATGCAGGCCATCTGCCCCCACCACCTCCTGCAGCAGCCCCGCCTCCCGCAGACGTGCGCGCGTACGAGGATGCAGCGCCCACACCACCGGCCCCGGCAGCGCCCGCACGAGCTCCACCAACGCACGCAGGCGCTCGGGCGGATCGACGTTGCCGGCACGGTGGGCGGTGAGCAGCAGGTACTCGCCGGCCCGCACACCGTGGGCCTCCAGCGTGCTCGTGTCCGCGCACGCGGCCGGCTGCAGGCGCAGGGCGATGTCCACCATCACGTCCCCCACCACCTCGATGCGTCCGGCGATCGACTCCGCGCGGAGGTTCTCGACGGCGGCGCCCGACGCGCACAGCAGCAGCTCAGAGAGGTGGTCGGTGAGCACGCGGTTGCGCTCCTCGGGCATCGCGCGGTCGAACGAGCGCATCCCGGCCTCGACGTGCACGACGGGCACGCCCGCATCGGCCGCGGCGAGCGCGCCGGCGAGCGTGGAGTTGGTGTCGCCGTACACCAGCACCGCGTCGGGTCGCTCCTGTTCGATCAACGGCCCCAGCGCGCCCAGCATCCGCGCCAGCTGCGAGGTGTTGGACCCCCCGGCGATCCCTAGTTCCCGCTCCGGCTGCGCCAGCCCCAGCTCGCGAAAGAAGACCGCCGAGAGCGAGTCGTCGTGGTGCTGGCCGGTGTGCACCAACAGCTCCTCATGGTGCGTGCGCAGCGGCCCCGAGACCGCGGCGGCCTTGATGAATTGCGGACGGTTGCCGACCACGGTGAGGATCTTCATCCGGCGCACACTACGCAGCCGCGCCGACACCACGCCACCCTCGGCGCGATTCGACCTCAGGCGGCTGCACCAACGACCGACGTCGACCAGTCGATCACCGACGTGGGCCGCACGACGTGGCGGTTCATCCCGAGCTCCTTGGGTGACACCCCGAGCGCGAGGCCGACCAGCTGGGGGAGGTGCAGGACGGGCATCCGCAGCTCGCGCGCGACGACCCCTTCGGCCGCCGGTTGCTGCAGGTCGAGGTTGAGGTGGCACAGCGGGCAGGGGGTCACCAGGCAGTCGGCGTCGGCGTCGACCGCGTCGCCGAGGTGGCGCCCGGCCTGGCGCAGCGAGGCCTCCTTGTTCATCGTGACGATCGGAAAGCCGCAGCACTTGCGCATCCCGGCGTACTCGATCACGGTGCCGCCGAGCGCCTCGATCACCTGCTCGAGGTAGCGGTCGCGGGGGTGCTCGGCGTCGATCCCAAGGCGCTTGCGGGGGCGCACAATGTAGCAGCCGTAGAAGGGCCCGACCTTGAGGTTGGTCAGCGGCCGCTTCACGCGCGAGCGCAGCTCGTCGAGGCCGAGCTCCTCGACCAGCAGCCACAGGAAGTTCTTGTTGGTGAGGCCCTTCTCGTAGGTCAGCCCCTCGGGGGCGAGCGTGGCGTTGACGTGCGCGCGGTACTCGGCGCTTGAGTCGAGGCGCTCCTGGCACTCGCCCTGAGCGCCCTGGCAGGTGGAGCAGATGTTCATCATCAGCTCTGCCCCCTCGACCTGCTGGGCGAGCGCGAAGGTGCGCGCGTTGAGCGTGTCGGCGAGCTCCTGGTTGTGCTCGGCGATCACGCCACAGCCGCAACAGTTGGCGCGGTCGAGCTGGACGAGCTCGATGTCGAGCAGGGGGGCGACGCGCGCCATCGAGCCGTGCAGCTCGGGGGTGAAGCCGCGGCTGACGCAGCCGGGCCAGTAGGCAACCTTCATTCGTCCTCCCCTGAGATGTAAAGGTTGAGCTCATACCGCTCCGGGCGACTCTCGACGGTCTGGTAGATCCGCTTGACGGCCTGCAGGTCGGCCGGCGGGATCTTGTGGCCGAAAAGCGCCAGTTTGACGCCGATCTTCCCCCGGGCGATCGCCTTGATGGCGGTGGGCAGCAGCGAGAGCAGCTCTTTTCCGGCGGCCGGGTGGAATTTCCCGAACCACGAGTTGCCTCCGTAGGAGCGGGGCGGCAGTTCGGCCTCGTGCAGCAGCCCGTAGTCGCGCACGAGCGTGGTCAGCGCGGCCTCGTGGCGCTCGCCGTTGTTGGCGTCGACGATGTGCTGGTCGGAGATCGCGATGCGGCGCAGGCGCATGATCTGGCCCATCGGGTTGACGTCCTTGGGGCAGGCCTCCACGCACTTGAAGCAGTGCGTGCAGTCGAAGATCCCCTGCGGGTCTTCGGAGAGGTCGACGAGGCGCTCGCGCTGGCGATCGTCGCGCGGGTCGCCGACGAAGCGGTAGGCCTTGGCGAGCGCGGCGGGGCCGATGAAGCCGGGATCGACCTCCATCGCCAGGCAGTCCGACACGCACGCGCCGCACTGGATACACGCCATCGACTGTGTGACGTCCACCATCGCGTCTTTCGCCACCACGTACTCGCGCTCGGGCACCGGCTGCTTGGCGAGCAGCCACGGCGTGACGCGCTGGATCTTTTTCCAGTGCACCGCGTCCATGTCGACGATCAGGTCCTTGATCACGGGCATGTTCCCCATCGGCTCGATCTCGATCGTCGCGCCATCCTTGGCGGATGCGCGGGCGGCGTCGAGGTGGGTGTGGCAGGCAAGACCGGGTTCGCCGTTGATGCGCACCCCGCAGCTGCCGCAGATCGCCGCGCGGCAGGAGCAGCGAATCCCGATCGAGCCGTCGAAGCGGGCTTTGGCCTGCAGGATGCCCTCGAGCACGGAGCGGTGGGGCTCCAGCTCGATCGTGTGCTCGTCCCAGTAGGGGGCCTCGCCGGACTCCGGGTCGTAGCGGCGCACCCTGAGCTTGAACTGCTCCGGCGGACGGTGGGTCTCAGCCATTGGCGGGTCGCCTCCTCGGGGCGTGGGCACGTTCACGGCACATCTAATACTTGCGCTCCTCGGGCTGCCACTGTGTGATCGTCACCGGCGAGTAGCTCACCTCAGGCGTGCCGTCGGCGCCGAGCGAGATGTCGATGTGCCTGAGCCACTCCTCGTCGTTGCGCTCGGGGAAGTCGGTGCGGAACTGCGCGCCGCGCGACTCCTTGCGCTCGATCGCCGCGACCACGGTCGCCTCGGCGCAGTCGAGCATGTAGCCGAGCTCCAACGCGCCGAGCACGTCCTGGTTGAAGACCGTGCCGCGGTCATCGACGTAGGCACTCCCGGACTCCTCCTGCAGGCGCTTGACCACCCCGAGCGCCTGCTCCAAGCCCTCCTGGTCGCGGTACACCGCGACGGACTGGTTCATCGTCTCCCCCAGCTCCCGCTTGATCTCAGAGATACGGCGTCCTGTCCGCTCCCGTGCGAGGATCGCGTCGATCGCCGCGACGTCGTCGTTCAGCTGCCCGTTGGCGGCGGTCGGCATCGACATGCTCAACGCGCGCGCCGCGGCGTGCTCGCCCGCGCGGCGACCGAAGATCAGCGTGTCCAGCAGCGAATTGGCGCCGAGGCGGTTGCCGCCGTGCACCGAGACGCACGCCACCTCGCCGGCGGCGTACAGGCCCTCGATCGGGGTGGCGCCGTTGACGTCGGTCTTGACGCCGCCCATGATGTAGTGCTGGCCGGGGCGGATCATGATCGGCTCGCGGGTGATGTCCACGCCGGCGAAGTCTTTGCCGATGTTGACGATCTCGCGCAGCGCCTCCAGCGTGCGTTTGCGCGGCACCTTGGTGATGTCGAGGTAGATGCCGTCTTTGCCCGCGCCCACGCCGCGGCCCTCGAGGATCTCGGTCTGCTCGGCGCGCGAGACCACGTCGCGTGAGGCCAGCTCCATCTTGTTGGGGGCGTACTTCTCCATGAAGCGCTCCCCCTCGGAGTTGAGCAGCACCGCGCCCTCGCCGCGCGCCCCCTCGGTGATCAGCAGGCCGTTCTCGACCAGCGTCGTGGGGTGGTACTGTACCATCTCCATGTCCATCAGCGGCGCGCCGATGCGGTAGGCCTGCGCGATCCCATCGCCGGTGACGATCAACGCGTTGGTCGTCGGGCTGTACACCTGCCCGGCGCCGCCGCAGGCGAGGATCGTGTTCTTTGCGTGGAACACCTCCATCCGCCCCGAGCGCACGTCGCGCGCGATCGTGCCGCAGCAGCGCCCGGACTCGTCGCGCAGCAGCGAGGTGACAAACCACTCCTCGAAGCGCTCGACGGTCTCGTGGTGGCGCATCAGCTGCTCGTAGAGCACGTGCAGGATCGCCTGTCCGGTGATGTCGGCGACGTAGGCGGTGCGCTTCATCGAGGCGCCGCCGAACGCGCGCAGGTCGAGCAGGCCCTGCTCGTTGCGGTGGAAGGTGACGCCGATGTGCTCCAGGTGCATCACCTCGGCGGGCGCCTCCGAGCACATGATCTCGATCGCGTCCTGGTCGCCGAGGAAGTCCGAGCCCTTGACGGTGTCGTAGGCGTGGGAGTGCCAGTCGTCGTCGACGGAGATCGCCGCGTTGATCCCGCCCGCGGCGGCAACCGAGTGCGAGCGCACGGGGTGAACCTTGCTGAGGATCGCCACGCTCGCGCCGCCCTGCGCCGCGGCGAGCGCCGCGCGCTGGCCCGCGAGACCTGCGCCGATGATCAATACGTCGTGTGCTGGCATGCGGGCGGGAACTCTATACACCCGCCGCCGGGCGCAGCGCCTGGCGGATCTGCGCGACGGTTACGACCCCGAGCAGCACTCCGTCGTCATCGACGGCAACCATCGCCCCCAGGCGCCCGAGGCCCTCGGAGCGCAGCAGCGATTCCAGCGGCTGGTCCTGCTCGATGCGGACCGGCAGGTTCTCCTCCAGCACGTCGCTCACCGGCAGCGCCGGCCGGCCGGCAGCAATCTCGGCGTCCACGCGTTCGGAGCGCACCACGCCGAGGAAGTGGCGGGCGGGATCGACGACCGCGAACCACGGCCAGCGGTAGCGCAGGAAGAAGTGCTCCTGGGCGTCCAACAGCCCGGTCTCGGCGGGGATCGTCACCGGCTCGGTGTCCATCACGTCGGCTACCCGCAGGCGCTGGATGCGCTGGTTGACCGTGCCCTGCAGCACTGCCCCGGTCGCGCTCTGGTAGACGAACAGACCGATGAACGCCAGCCACACGCCGCTGATGTCGTGCAGCGCCACCAGCACGCCGAGGCCGGCGGCGCCGAGCAGCACCCCGAAGCCCTGCCCCACGCGTCCCACCACGCGGGTGGCGCGGTTGCGATCGTCGGTGCGCCACCACAGCAGCGCGTGCACGATCTGCGCGCCGTCGAGCGGGAAGGCCGGGACCAGGTTGAGGATCAGCACCAGCACGTTGAGCGTGACCAGCCAGCTCAGCCACAGCACGACGGGCGTCGTGAGCACGCCGCTGCTGCCGTCGGCGAGCGCCAAAAAGTGGTGGCTGCTCGCCACCGCGACACCAAACGCGGTGCCGATCAGGATCACCGCCAGCGTCACGAGCGGCCCGGCCGAAGCAACCTGCAGCTCCACCCCCGCGCGGGGCATCGGGCCGGTGCGAGTGGTGCCGCCGAGCGCCCACAGATCGATCCCCATCACTGGTACCCCGTTGCGGCGGGCCACCAGCGCGTGGCCGAGCTCGTGCAGAATCACCGAGGCGAAGAACGAGAGCACGATCGCGACCATCACCAGGTAGGCGGTTGTGCGCGAGCCGCCGAGGACTTCGTGGAAGTAGGGGGTGAGCGTGTCCGCGAAGTAGATCAGGATCAGCCCGAGGATCACAAACCAGCTGATCCCCACCCCGATGCGAATGCCGAAAACACGTGCGAGCTGGAAGTTCCTGCGGACGGGCATAGGTCCTCAATGGTAGGCTGCGGGCAGGCTTGTGCCGGCTCTCGCGGTTCCGTGTGCCGCGCCGTGCGCAAATAGCCGTCACGCAGCGCGTGACGGAGGCCCTACGCCTGCAAGCGGCCGCGGGCGATAATCGCCTCGAAGTCCGTGCCCGCCGGCAGCGTGCCGTACTCCAGGCCCGCGTCGCGGCCCAGCCGCGCGGCACAGAAGGTATCGGCGACGGCGGGGTCGCCGTAGCGCACCAGCAGCGAGCCCTGCAGCGCGAGGGCCATCGACTCCACCACGCGCCGGGCGCGGGACTCAAGCGTCGTGGGGTCCACAAACAGTTCCTTGAGGCCATCGAGGTGGGCGTCCAGGCGCCGGTCGGAACCGCGCGCTTGATCGAGCTCGTGCAGGAACACCTCAAGCGAGCGGGGAGTGCGCACCAGTGCGCGCAGTACATCAAGGCTCATTACGTTGCCCGAGCCCTCCCAGATCGAGGCCAGCGGCGCCTCGCGGTAGAGGCGGGGCATCCCCGACTCCTCCACATAGCCGTTGCCGCCGAGGCACTCCAACGACTCGAAGGCGTGGTTGGGGGAGCGCTTGCACACCCAGTACTTCGACACGGCGGTCGCCAGGCGCTTGAAGAGCCGCACGTCGCTCTCTTCGTTACTGCTGGCGAGCGACGGGGGTGGGTGGGTGGGCACCGAATCCTCGTCGTAGGCGCGCGCGAGGCGCAGCGCCAGCATCGTCGCGGCCTCCGACTCAACACACAGGTCGGCCAGCACGTTGCGCATCAGCGGCTGGTCGATCAGCCGCTTGCCGAAGGCGCTGCGGTGCGCGGCATGGTGGGTGGCGGCCACGACCCCGGCGCGCATCCCCGCAGCGCAGCCGATCACGCAGTCCAGGCGAGTGTGCCCGACCATCTCGATGATCGTCGGCACGCCCCTGCCGGGCTCGCCGACCATCCGCGCCCAGGCGCTGTGGAACTCGACCTCGCTGGAAGCGTTGGAGTGGTTGCCGAGCTTGTCCTTCAGGCGCTGAATGTGGAAGGCGTTGCGGCTGCCATCGGGTAGCACGCGCGGCATCAGAAAGCAGGAGGGCGCGGCGGGGCTCTCCTCACCCGTCTGCGCGAGCACGAGAAAGATGTCGGACATCGGCGCCGAGCAGAACCACTTGTGACCGGTGATCTCGTACTCGGCCCCGGCGCCACCGCCGTTCAGTGCCCGCGCGACGGTCGTGTTGGCGCGCACGTCCGAGCCGCCCTGCTTCTCGGTCATCGCCATGCCGGCGATCGCGCTCCCCTTCTCGCTCGCCGCGATCAGGTTCGGGTTGTACGTCGTGGCGGTGATCAGTGGCTCCCACTCGGCCGCCAGTTGCGGCTGCGCGCGCAGTGCGGGCACCACGGCGAAGGTCATCGTGATCGGGCAGGCGAAGCCGGCCTCGGCCTGCATCGCGGTCATGTACAGCGCGGCACGGGCGACGTGCGGACTCGGCTCGGAGCTCGTCCACGGCAGCGAGTGCAGCTCGTTCTCCACGCCCATCCGCATCAGGTTGTGCCACGCGGGGTGAAACTCGACCTCGTCGATGCGGTTGCCGCAGCGGTCGTGCGTGCGGAGGATCGGCTTGTTCTCGTTCGCCATGCGCCCCCAGTACTGCTGCGGGATGCCACCGACGAACTGGCCCAAAGCGGCGGCGCGCTCGCGCGCCCAGCCGCCGCCCTCGCGCTCCAGCGCCTCAACCAGGGGCAGGTTGCCGGAGAAGACGTCCACGCCCTCCAGCGGCGGCGCCTGGTTTGAGACCTCGTGGGTCTTCCACGGTGCAGCGCCCGCGGTCGCCTTTGTCCTCGGGGGAGTTGCCGTGGCCATCACGTGACAGGTTACTCCCCCGCGATAGCATCGCCGCGCCGAATCTTCGCTGCAACACCCTCCCCTCCCTCAGCCCTCCCTCTCTCGATATAGGACCCGCCAATGGCCAAGATCAAAGTGCAGAACCCAGTCGTCGAGCTCGACGGCGATGAGATGACGAGAATCATTTGGTCGTTTATCAAGGAGCAGTTGATCCTCCCCTACCTGGATGTCGAGCTCGAGTACTACGACCTTGGCATCGAGCACCGCGACGCGACCGCCGACCGGGTGACGGTCGAGGCGGCCGAGGCGATCAAGCGCCACGGGGTGGGGGTCAAGTGCGCGACGATCACCCCCGACGAGGCGCGGGTGGAGGAGTTTGGGTTGAAGGAGATGTATCGCTCGCCCAACGGCACGATCCGCAACATCCTCGGTGGGGTGATCTTCCGTGAGCCGATCGTGATCGCCAACATTCCCCGTCTGGTGCCCGGCTGGACCAAGCCGATCGTGATCGGCCGCCACGCCTTCGGCGACCAATACAGCGCTACCGACATGGTCGTGCCCGGCCCCGGCAAGCTGACGCTCGCCTTCACCCCCACCGATGGCGGCCAGCCGATCGAGCTCGACGTCTACGACTTCCCCGGCGGCGGCGTGGCGCTGGCGATGTACAACCTCGACGATTCGATCCGCGACTTCGCCCGCGCTTCTCTGCGCTACGGACTCGACCGCGGTTACCCAGTGTATATGTCCACCAAGAACACGATCCTCAAACGCTACGACGGGCGCTTCAAAGAGATCTTCGCCGAGGTGTACGACGCGGAGTTCAAATCCGACTTCCAGGCCGCCGGCATCACCTACGAACACCGGCTGATCGACGACATGGTCGCCGCTGCGCTGAAGTGGGAAGGCGGTTACGTGTGGGCCTGCAAGAACTACGACGGCGACGTGCAATCGGATACCGTCGCCCAGGGCTTCGGCTCGCTCGGGTTGATGACCAGCGTGCTGATGACCGCCGACGGGAAGACCGTCGAGGCGGAGGCCGCGCACGGAACCGTCACCCGCCACTACCGCCTGCACCAACAGGGCAAGCCCACCTCCACCAACCCGATCGCCTCGATCTTCGCGTGGACGCGCGGGCTCGCCGCGCGGGGGAGGATGGACGGCACACCCGAGGTGACGCGCTTTGCCGAGACGCTCGAGCGGGTGTGCGTGGAGACCGTGGAAAGCGGCAAGATGACCAAGGACCTCGCACTGCTGATCGGCCCCGAGGAGCCGTGGCAGACCACGCAGGAGTTCCTCGGCTCGATTGACGAGAACCTCAAACAGGAGATGAATTCGTGAGCAAACCCATACGAGTAACCGTCACCGGCGCCGCCGGGCAGATCGGATACAGCATCGTCTTTCGCATCGCTTCCGGCCAGCTGCTGGGGCCCGATCAGCCGGTCGATCTGCGCCTGCTGGAGATCCCGCAGGCGATGGGAGCGCTGGAGGGAGTGGCGATGGAGTTGGTCGACTGCGCCTTCCCGCTGCTCGCCGGCATCGACCTGCACGACCACCCAGCGGACGCCTTCGATGGCACCAATGTGGCGCTACTGGTCGGCTCGCGCCCGCGCACGAAGGGCATGGAGCGCGCCGAGCTGCTGCCCGCCAACGGTGAGATCTTCACCGTTCAGGGCAAGGCGCTGAACGCCGTCGCCGCCCCCGACGTGCGGGTGCTGGTGGTCGGCAACCCCGCCAACACCAACTGCCTGATCGCGATGAACAACGCGCCCGACATTCCCCGCGAGCGCTTCACCGCGATGCTGCGCCTCGACCACAACCGCGCGATCGCGCAGCTTGCCGCGAAGCTCGGCGCCCCGGTGAGCGACGTCTCGCAGATGGGTGTGTGGGGCAATCACTCCCCGACGATGTACCCCGACCTGTTCCACGCCAAGGTCGGCGAGACGGTGGCCGCTGACGCGGTTGACGACCAGGTGTGGATCGAGGAGGAGTTCCTCCCCGGTGTCGGCAAACGTGGCGCGGCGATCATCGAGGCGCGTGGCGCCTCCTCGGCGGCCTCAGCCGCCAACGCCGCGATCGACCACATGCACGACTGGGTGCTCGGTACCGACGGAGGCTGGGTCTCGATGGGCGTGCCCTCCGACGGCTCCTACGACATCCCCGAGGGCCTGATCTGCGGCTTCCCCTGCACGTGCGCCGGTGGTGAGTGGTCGATCGTCAAGGGTCTCGACCTCGACTCTTTCTCCCGTGCGCGTATCGACGCGAGCGTCAACGAGCTCCAGGAGGAGCGTACCGCGGTGCAGGAGCTCGGCTTGATCTGAGCTGAACCGAATCACCCCAAAAAACAGCCCCGGCGTGTCGCACGCCGGGGCTGTTTGCGTCTAGGGCTTGGCAGGCTCTTACCCCTTCGGGTGCCAACCCCGGCCTTGCTTAGTGACCTTGCCTTCCTCCTCGAGGATCGGCAGCACGCGGTAGAGATAGTTCTGCTTGATCCCCATACGGGCGGCCAGCTCGGGGATCGTGATGCCGGCCTGCTCCTGCACGAAGGAGAGTGCCTGTGCGGCACGTGTGCCGCTGCCTTTGCGCCGGCCCGCTTTGCGCCGCGCGCCTCCGCGTCCCGTCGCCGCAGGAGCTGCCGCTGTGGCTGTCGCGGGGGCGGCAGCGGCTTTTTTGGTTTTGGTTTTCGAGCCGCGCGGCCGGCCCGGACCACGACGGCCGGGGGTTTTTTTGGCGGCCGCTTTGGGCGCGGCTTTGGCAGCGGCTTTGGGTGCGGCAGCGGCTGGTGCGGCGGCCGACCTGCCCAAACCGTCGAGCGCGGCGACGGCTGCCTCCAGGCGCTGGTACTCCTCCACCAGCGGCTGCAGCTCGGCCAGCCGATCGGTGATCTCTCGGTGCTTCTCGTCAAGGAAGTCGGTCACAGTTGAATCCTGTTCACTTGGATTGCGTGATTCTCATCACGAGGTTTCGGTTTACCTTACAACATTCACTGGTCGAGATACCGCCGCGCAAGCTCTGTGTCAATTTGAGCGTCCCGGATTCATTTCCTTCGAGGTGCCCGCGACGGCTCAGAACGTGTTTGAGAACAGGCGGTGCGTCCGGGGCGTTCCTGGACCAAGCTGGGCGACGCGGGACGGTGAAGCCCGTGCTGGTGGCACGGGCAAGCCGGCACGTGGCGATCCAGCGCCGTGTCTCAGGGGCGCATCCGGGCGTGCCGATCGTTCTCAAACACGTTCCCAGGAACGCGAAGTGCCATCATCCTCAAGCAGCTCACGCAGGCGCTCGAGCGTGCGCTGGGCCTCGCGTTCGGGCATTCCCCCGACGAGCGCGCGTGAGGCGAGCGCCCCCACCGGCCCGAGCGGAGCACGGAACTCATTGCGATAGTCGAAGTGCGTGCCGTCGCCCTCGGCGCGCAGCACATATTCGGTGTGAGCGCGCGAGCGGGCCGGCCCGCGACCCTCCCACACGGCCAGTCTGCATGGCTCGCACTGCGCCAGGCGCCAGTGAATGTCGAGGCTCACTCCGCGCAAATGAACCTGCTGCTCCATCTCGTATCCCACCTCGGGTGGCCCGCCGTCGGCCGAGCGCAGCGAGCGGTGAATCGTGACCCACTCGCCCAGGCGGTGGGGGTCCATCACCGTCTTCCATACCTTCTCGGGTGGGGCGGCGATATGTACGGAGAGGGAGACGACGCTCATCGTGCGCCCCCGATCCGCGGTTGCCTGGAGCGCCTCGGCGACGGTGGGTGGGTGGCCGTGAGGGTTCTCGGGACGTGGACCCTAAGTCTCATCGCGCGACGAGCGGCTCGGCCGCCTCCCACTCGCGTAGCGCGCACTCCACGGCGCTGTCGAAGGAGTGCAGCTCGACCCCCAACAGCTCGGCGGCGTGGTCATCGGCCGGCAGCAAATCTCCCTGCAGTCCCTCCATCAACGGCAGTACCAATGCGGGATCCTCGCCCGCCAGCGCAGCCGCAAGGTGGGCGGTGAGCGGCGTCATCGTCACCCCCACTCCGAGCGTTGGACGCGGGAGTAGCAGCAACTCTGCGATCCGTCGCAGTAGCTCCTCATAGGTGAGTGCCTCCGCTCCGCCGATGTCGAGCGTGCGTCCACCCACAGTCGTGAGACGGGCGGCGGCGGCGAGCATCTCGACCGTGTCACGTACATCGATCGGCTGCGTGCGAAACCTGCGCCACGTCGGCAGCGTAAGCACGGGCATGCGCTCGACCAAGCGCACGAGCAGGCGAAAGGAGCGCGACTGTGCGCCGATCACGATCGACGCGCGCAGGGCAACCGAATCAGGAACATGCTCGCGCAGGATCTGCTCCACCTCCGCGCGGCTTGCCAAGTGGCGCGAAACGTGGCCCGAGCGTGGCAGCAGGCCGCCGAGGTAGACGATCCGTCTGACGCCGGCGTGCGCTGCATGCACAGCGAAGGTGCTCGCCGCCACACGCTCGCGCTCGGCAAAGCTGCCTGGTGCGCTCCCGGGAGTGTCTTCCATCGAGTGGATCAGGTAGTAGGCAACCTCCACGCCCGCCAATGCGCGTGCCAGTCCTTCACCGGTGAGGACATCCCCGCGGACCACCTCGATTGCCGCAGCCACGGTGGATGCATCTCGTGTAGTGGGTGTCGCACAGCTCGGGACACTCGATGCCCCGTGCCGACGGTCTGCGGCGGGTGCATCGTACACGCGCGCGGGATCGCGCGTCAAACCCCTGAGTTCGTGTCCTTCGGCCAGCAACGTGGGAGCGAGCGTCGAGCCGATGAAGCCGCTGGCGCCAGTGAGAAGAATGCGCATCACCAGCAATAATGACGTGCGTGCCGCCCTCAGATACCGCGTCCGCCTCGGGAGCATCCTCTCGATGCGATCTGGCGATCGTCGGCGGCGGGATCGTCGGCCTGGCGCTGGCGCGTGAGTTGACCGGCCGCCATCCGCGCCTGTCGGTGGCCGTGCTCGAGCGCGAGGCCGAGCTCGGCAGGCACCAGACCGGCCACAACTCGGGGGTAATTCACGCCGGGGTCTACTACCAGCCAGGTTCGCTGAAGGCGCGTCTATGTGTGGAGGGCGCGCGCGAGCTGTACGTGTACTGCGAGCAGCGAGGGATTGCCCACGAGCGCTGTGGAAAGGTGATCATCGCGACCGACGCCGGCGAGCTGGGGCGCCTGGATGAGCTCGAACGCCGCGGCAACGCTAACGGCGTTGCCGGGCTGCGCCGCCTCGACGCCGCTGGCATCGAGGCGCTCGAGCCCCATGCGCGGGGGATTGCCGGGCTGCACTCTCCCAGCACGGGCATCACCGACTTCGCCGCGGTCGCACGCTCATACGCACAGGACGCGCTCGCCGCCGGCGCCACAGTGTCGAGGAGCCGCGGCGTTGAGGGAGTCTCCGTGGTGGGGCGCTCGCTGCGCCTCACCCACGCGCACGGCGTCATCGAGGCCGGCCACGCGGTCTTCTGCGCCGGCGCGTGGGCCGACCGCCTTGCTGTCGCCGCGGGCGCCGATTCAGACCCGCGCATCGTGCCGTTCCGCGGCGCCTATCTGCGCCTGGCCCCGGCGCGCCGGGAGCTGGTCCGCTCCCTGATCTACCCCGTGCCGAACCCATCGCTGCCGTTCCTCGGCGTGCACCTGACCAAGCACATCGACGGCGACGTGCTGATCGGGCCGACGGCCCTGATGGTCGGCGCTCGCGACGCCTACAGTCTCGCAACGCTCAACGGCCGGGACCTGCTCGACACGCTCGCCTGGGCTGGCACCTGGCGGATGCTTGCCAACTGGTGGAGGACGGGCGTAACTGAGCTGCGCCACGCCGCCTCGCGCGCCGCTTTCGTGCGCGCCGCGGCTCGCTACGTCCCAGGGCTGCAGGACGGCGACGTGCAACCAGCCTTTGCGGGCATTCGCGCACAGGCACTCGGGCGCGACGGCAAGCTTGTCGACGATTTCGTCTTCTCCCACACCGAGCGGGCACTGCACGTACGCAACGCACCCTCGCCGGCCGCCACCTCCTCGCTGGCGATCGCCCGCTACGTCGCCGATCGCGCGGACGAGGCGTTTGGGCTCCCGCAAGGACGGCGCAGAACCTCGGAAAATGCGGCATAGCCGAGCGATTGTCACAAGAAAGTGACGTTACGGCAGGTCTTTCCGGGGTAGAAAATCTTTTCCCTGCGATTTGCGAGAACGACCCTTGAGCGGAGCGCCGCCGGGTGCTTTGATCCCTGCCGTCGTTGCCGATCTCGTCCGCCCGCAGCCAGGGGGGCGAGGTGTCGAAAACACTCGAAGATGGGGAGCCACCTTGGCGCAGGGAAGGAACAGCGCGCGCGTCGCCGCGCGCAAGGTCACGTGCGAGGAATGCTATTTCAAGCGCAACATGCTCTGTGCGCTGGACTTACAGGAGCCCTGCGCCACCTTCCGACCCCACACCGCCCAGCTCAAACCGCCGCCGCAGCTGCACTTCGTGTTCCGCCAGGAGCAGCCGCGCGCCGCCTGGGCCTTTCCCACGGCGCAGGAACAGGCCGCACTGCACGCATAGCGCTTCGCCGGAGGGGTATATTGGGGTGGACCCACGGTAAACAAGCTCCAAGTAGAGGCGGTGGCTGCATGGCTGCAAAAGAGAGCATCGGCAAGGCTTCGGCGGCGGCCCGCGCCGCTCAGAGCAACCAGTACGTAAAGCGCATCATCGAGGACGAGGAGCTGCGCGGCAGCCTGCTCGCGGCCTACCTCGCCGCGCGCAGCGCTTACGGGCGGATGAGCAACGGCAAGCCGGCGACCAAGGCGCTGTTCGAGGATCGCAAGCTTCAGCGGGAGCTCGCCGAGGCGGTGGGCGCCCTGCGCGACGCCGGCACCGCGCTCAAAGAGCCCCCCAAGCGCAAGCGCCGGCGCGGCGGCTTTGGTCGCACGCTGATGCTTGCGCTCGCCGCCGGCGTGCTCGCCATGGCGCTCAGCGAAAGCCTGCGCTCGAAGGTGCTCGACCTAATGTTCGGGGCCGAGGAGGAGTTCGACTACAGCTCGACCACAATGCCGGCGCAGGAGGCGCCGAGCTCGGTGGGCGCACCTGCCTCCTGAGGGCGACGAGGGCCTCGCCGCCGGCCTGGGGCAGCATCCGAGGACGATGATGGCTTCCGTCGTGGAGAACGGCTCGCGCAGCCGGGGCACCAGGCCGCTCTCGGGGGAGCGCGCGCAACGGATCGTGGAGGCGATGCGCCGCAGCGTCGCCCAGCATGGTACGGCGGGCTCCACCTTCGAGCGCGTCGCGCGCGAGGCGGGCGTGTCACGGGGACTGCTGCACTACTACTTCGGCACCAAGGAGCAGCTGCTCGCCGAGGCCGTGCGGCGCGATTGCCAGCTGCGCCTGGAGCGCCTGGAGCAGCAGCTCGCGGGGGCACAGACGGCCGATGACTTCATCGGCTTGATGGCGCAGCACCTACAGGACGCGATTCACGAGGACCCCGATTTCATCACGCTTCTGTTCGAGCTGTTCACGCTCTCGCGGCGCAACGACGACATCGCCACCGAGTACGCCAACCTGATGCGCACGATGCGCGAGCAGGTCGCCGGGATGCTCACGGTGGCCCAGGACGAGGGGGTGCTGCGGCTGCACGCCGAGCCGGAGGCAATCGCCGAGATCCTCTTCTCGCTCGGCGACGGGGTTGCGCTGCGGATGCTGACCGAGCCAGACCGCGATTTCACCGCGACGATCCGCGCCGGGATCGCCAGCGCGCGCGCGCTGCTAGCGGATTGACGGCCCCTGTCGGTCCTGAGGGTCCGCGAACCCTTACGTTCCACGGCTGGCACTCGTATAATCCGAGTGCCAATGCCGATCTATGAGTACCGCCGTCCGGACGGGAGCACCTTCGAGATCCTCCAATCGTTCTCTGACGAAGCCCTCACCAAGGACCCGGAGACGGGCGTGAAGGTGCACCGCGTGCTGCACGCGCCCGCGGTGCACTTCAAGGGCAAGGGCTTCTACAACACCGATTACGGCACCCGCAAAGGTCAGCGCGAGAAGGCGGCGGCGGAGAGCTCCTCCTCTACGGACTCCAGCTCCTCCTCGGACTCTGCTTCTGCGGACAAGACCGGCTCCTCTTCCAACGACAAGGGATCGACCTCGGAGAGCAAGCCGAAGACCGAGAAGGGCTCCTCGGCCAAGAAGCCCGAGCCGGCCGCAGCCAAGGGCTGATCGCTACCCGGCCATGAAGCGCGCCACCGCGGCGCGCTTGGATTCTGCGGATACGGTTAGACCTTCTTCGCCATCGGGCAGCATTACCTGCCCGGTGGGCTCCAGCAGGTGCGTGGGCGGCGAGCCGCCGATCTCCAGCGCGGCGAACAGCTCAAGCAGTTCAGGGCCGCTCATGTCGGAGATGATCGTCGGCGGAGCGTTCCAGGAGATCAGCGGCAGGCGCAGGAAGCTCGAGAATGAGAGCAGCTGGGACTTCATGTCCAACAGCAGTTTCTGCTGGCGTTCCTCGCGCTGGAGGTCGGTTTGCTGCGGGGCGCAGCGGTTCTCGCGGGTGCGCGAGAGCGCGAGCGCTTCCTCGCCGTCGAGGTGGTGGGTGCCGGCGGAGAGTCGCAGCGTGAAGCCGCCCTCGGCGGAGCCACCGTCGAGGTAGGACACCACGCAACCTCCGGTGTAGGTGATGCCGCCCATCGCTTCGACCAGTTCGGGGAAGTTTTCGAAGTTGACCTCGATCACGTGGTTGATCGGGACACCGAGATAGTGCTTGATCACTGAGATCGACTCCGCGGGGCCGCCGAAGGCATAGGCGGCGTTGATCTTCTGCAACCCGTGGCCGGGGATGTCGATCACCGTGTCGCGGGGAATCGAGAGGCGCGCGGCGTGCCCGCCACCGGTGCGGATCAGCATGATTGAATCCGAGCGGCTCGGCCCGTTGATGTCGGCGCCCGGTTCCTTGCTGTCCTTCTGGCGTTTGTCGGAGCCCAGCACGAGGATGTTGTTGGCAGTGCTCAGCAGGGGACCAGCCGATTCGAGCTGGCCGGCGACGTTGGCCGGCGGCGAGACGCGCCGGAAGTGGGAGCTGACGAGGAACAGCACGAGCGACAGCACCACCCAGCCGACGATCACCGCGAGCAGCCCGAGCACGGCGCGCTTGGGCGTGATCCGCCGCCACCAGGAAGGCCGTGCGCCCGGCGCCGCGCCCGGGCGGCGGGGGCGGTTGGGCGGCGGCGGGCCTCCTCGACTTGGCGGCGAGCCGCCGCGGCCGGGCGCCGAGGCTCCTCGGCCTTCGTCCAACAGGCTGCCATTACCACCTCGCGCCGGCTCGGCCGACGCGTCCGCACCAACGGCAGGGCTCGGGCGCAGCGGCTTGCGGCCCGCGCGGTAACGGGTGTATTGCGGCTTGGGGTCGGTCTCGTTGGCCATCGGCGGTCTCCAGGGATTCTGGCGGTGCCCCTATATTGGCCCAATGCCCGGCGATGACGCGCACGTTGCGCACGTTGGGTGGACGCCTGCAGGGGGGAGGCTGATCGTGTGCCCCACGCCGATCGGCAACCTCGAAGATGTGACGCTGCGGGTGCTGCGAGTCTTGGGCGAGGCCGACGTGCTCGCTTGCGAGGACACGCGCCACACGCGGATCCTGCTCGATCGCCACGGCATTCGGGCGGCGCGGCTGGTGAGCCTGCACGAGCACAACGAACGTGCGCGCGTCCCCGAGCTGGTGGCACGCGCGGTTGCGGGCGAGTCGGTTGCGCTGGTCAGCGACGCCGGCATGCCGGTGGTCTCGGACCCTGGCTTCCTGTTGGTGCGCGAGTGTCTGGCGGCCGGTGTCGCGGTCGAGGTGCTGCCGGGGGCCAGCTCGGTGCCGGTCGCACTCGTAGCCTCCGGCCTGCCGGCGGCCCGCTGGTGCTTCGTGGGGTTTCTGCCGCGCAAGCGCGGCCAGCGCGAACGCCTGCTGGCGGATGCCTCTGAGACACTGGTGGCGTTCGAATCCCCCAAGCGCCTTTCCGCCACCCTGGACATGCTCGCGCTGGCCGATCCGCAGCGCCCCGTGGCGGTGTGCCGCGAGCTGACCAAGCTCCACGAGGAAGTCGCGCGCGGGTCGGCGGCCGAGCTCGCGGAGCGCTACCGCGAGCGTCCCCCCAAGGGGGAGGTCGTGCTGGTGGTGGGAGCCGCAGGTCCGGTGGTAGGCCCTCGGGCCGGCCAAGACGATGGGGGTGCCGTCGATGAGGCGAGGGTGCCTGCGTCGGCGGCTGAAGCTACGGTGCCAGCGAGTAGCCTGGGCGGTCGATGTCCTCCTTCTACGTAACCACTCCGATCTACTACGTCAACGCCGCCCCCCACCTGGGGCATGCGTACACCACGATCGCCGCAGATGTGCTGGCGCGCCACCACCGCCAGCGCGGCGAGCAGGTGTTCTTCCTTACCGGCACCGACGAGCACGGCGAGCCGGTGGCTGACGCGGCGCACGCGCTCGGCATCGAACCACAGGAGCTGGCCGATCGCAACGCCGCGCGCTTCCGCGCGCTGGCCCCGCGGCTGGGGGCGTCCAACGACTTCTTCATCCGCACCACCGACCCCCAGCACATGGCGAAGGTGCAGGAGATCCTCACGCGGGTGCGCGAGCACGGGTACGTATACAAGGGCACCTACGAAGGGTGGTACTGCCCCCGTTGTGCGGACTTCAAGGCGGACAACGAGATCGAGGAGGGCAAGCGCTGCCCGATCCACCACATCGAGCTGGTGCGCGAACAGGAGGACAACTACTTCTTCAAGCTCTCCGCCTTCCAGGAGCCGCTCGAGCGGCTGTACGCCGAGCGCGAGGACTTCGTCGCCCCGCGCAGCCGCTACAACGAGGCGCTCTCGTTCATTCGCTCGGGCCTGCGCGACGTGCCGCTCACGCGCCACAAGCTCACCTGGGGGGTGCCGGTGCCGTGGGATCCCGAGCACGTCTTCTACGTGTGGTTCGACGCGCTGCTCAACTATTACTCGGCGCTCTCCTACGCCGGCGAGGACGATCTCACCGCGACCTTCTGGCCGGCCGACTACCACCTGATCGCCAAGGACATCCTGCGCTTCCACACCGTGTACTGGCCAGCGCTGCTGATGGCCGCCGAGATCGAGCTTCCCCAGCGCGTGTTTGTGCATGGCTACCTGCTGATGGAAGGCGAGAAGATGAGCAAGTCGCTGGGCAACGTGCTCGACCCGTTCGCGGTGATCGAGCGCTTCGGGGCGGATGCGCTGCGCTTCTACCTGCTGCGCGACGTCTCCTTCGGCCAGGATGGCTCGGTTTCGACCACGGCATTCGAGCAGCGCTACGAGAGCGAGCTGGCCAACGAGTACGGCAACCTCGCCAGCCGCACGTTGGCGATGGTGCGCCGCTACCGCGACGGGGTGCTGCCCGCGGCGCCGATCGACCCCGAGCTTATCGGCGACTTTGAGGGTCTGGTCGATGAGGTGTGCGAGCTGCTCGACCGTGCGGAGCTCACGCAGGCACTCGACGCGATCTGGCAGCGGGTACGGCGCCTGAATCGCTACGTCGAGACCTGCGCGCCGTGGACGCTCGCGAAGGACGAGGAGAAGCAGGGGGATTTGGATGAAGTGCTCGTTTCGCTCGCCGAAGGGGTGCGCGTGGTGAGCCTGCTGCTCGTCCCTTACCTGCCGGCAAGTACCGAGAAGCTGCTGGACGCACTGGGTGCCGAGAACCGCTCGCTCGACGCCGCCTTCCTCGGGATGGGTGTCACCCCCTCCACTTCCGTCGGTGAGCTCGAACCGCTCTTCCCGAAGCCATGAGCCCGTACCCCCACAACGACCCTGGCGCCAGCGCAGAACAAGGACAACCGCGGACACGCCACACGATGATCGACAGCCACACCCACCTCGACCTCTGCGAGCCCGCCAACACGGACTTGGTGGCAGCGGCCGAGCAGGCAGGGGTGACCCGGATCCTCACCGTCGGCACGGGCAGCGACTCATGCCGCGCGGCGCTGGCGGCGGCGGAGGCGTTTCCGCAGGTGTACGCCGCCGTCGGCCGCCACCCTAACTACGCGAGCGGCTTCGACGACGCCGATCTGGAGGAGCTGCGGGCGCTCGCCGCCCACCCCCGCTGCCTGGCGATCGGGGAGACGGGTCTCGACTACTACCGCGACTACGCTCCCCGGGCGGACCAGGAGCGCGCATTCTCCGCCCAGATTGAGCTTGCGCGCGAAGTGGGCAAGCCGCTCGTGATCCACACGCGCGCCGCGGAGCAGGACACGCTCGCGCAGCTCGCGGCGCAGGCCGAGGGGGTGAGCGTGGTGATGCACTGCTTCTCGATGCCCGCGCATCTGGATGAGTGCCTGGAGCGCGGCTACGCGATCTCCTTCGCGGGCAACGTCACCTACAAAAGCGCCGCCGAGCTCGCCGCCGCCGCGCGGCAGGTGCCCGACGAGCGCCTGCTGATCGAGACCGACGCCCCCTACCTCACGCCGCAGAGGGTGCACAAGCACCCCAACCAACCGGCGTTCGTCGCCCATACTGCCGCCTTCGTCGCCGAGCGGCGAGGGGTGTCGGTGGAGGAGCTGGGGGCGGTCGTGACGGCAACCGCCGCTCGCGTGTTCGGATGGTGAGCGGGGTGGTGGACGATCGCGTCCTTCCCACGCAGCCCACGCTGCGCCGGCTGCGCCAGTTCGGCGTGCACCCCGATCGCGAGCTCGGGCAGAACTTCCTGATCGACTCCAACATCCTCGGCGTGATCGGCCGTATCGCGGAGCTCTCCGACGCGGACGTAGTGCTCGAGATCGGCGGTGGGGTGGGGGTGCTCTCCGAGTACCTCGCCGCGCGCGCTGCGCACGTGCACGTGGTCGAGATCGACGAGCGTTTGAGCAATCCCTTGAATGACGCCGTTGCGCACTCTCCCAACGTCACACTTCACTGGGGCGACGCCCTGACGGTGGACCTCGCCGGGATGCGACCTGCTCCCACGAAGGTGATCGCCAACCTTCCCTACGGTGTGGCCGCCACTGCGCTGCTGCGGACGACCGAGGAACTGCCGGCGGTGGCCCGCTGGGTGGCGATGGCGCAGCGCGAGGTCGGCCGGCGGCTGGCCGCCGAGCCGGGCGGGCGCGACTATGGGGTGCCCTCGGTGCTCGCCCAGCTCGCCTGCCACGTGCGCGTTGCGCGGGCGATCCCCCGCACCGTCTTCTACCCGGTGCCCAATGTAGATTCGGTGCTGGTCGAGCTGACCCGCACCGGACCTGCGGCCACCCCCGCGCTGCACGTGCTCGTCGCCGGGGCCTTCGCCCACCGACGCAAGGCGCTGGCGCGCTCGCTGGCGCTGGCGGGTGTGGCAGAGCGCGAGCAGGTCCGTGCGACGCTGACGAGCATGGGACTCCCACTGGATGTACGTGCCGAGCGGCTGTCCCCGCAGGAGTTCGTGGCGCTGGCGGAGGCGTTGGGGCTGAACGGAGAAGAGGGATCGGGCCAGCCGGCAGCCTCCCGGCGATCGCGACATTCTCTATGAACACCTCCCTGCCACTACACGCGCTGGCCCCCGCGAAGATTAACCTCGGACTGTTCGTCGGCCCTACCCGCGCCGACGGCTGCCACGAGCTGACGACCGTGATGCAGTCGATCTCGCTGGCGGACGAGCTCACGCTGCAGGCTGCCGCCGATCCCAACGCGAGCGGTGACGTCGTGGTGTGCCCGGGGTTGGATGACCCGCCCGCCCCGCCCGCGGAGAACCTCGCCGCCGTGGCGCTCGCCGCGTTCCGGGCGGCCACCGGTTGGGATGCGCCACCGCTGCAGCTACATATCACCAAGCGCGTCCCGGTCGCCGCCGGCTTGGGCGGTGGCTCGGGCGACGCCGCCGCCGCCCTGCGCCTCGCCGCCGCCGCGTCAGGGTTGGGCGACCACACCCTCCTCGAAGAAATCGCCCGCACACTCGGCGCCGACGTGCCAGCCCAGGTACGCCCTGGCCGGTGGCTGGCCCGTGGGGCCGGGGAGCAGCTACAGGCGCTACCTGATCCGGTTGTCCCCCTTGGAGTGCTAGTGCTGCCGATCGCGCGCCCCCTTTCCACCGCCGATGTGTACGCGCAGGCCGACCGCACGGGCCTCGTGCGGGAGCGCGTGGAGCTCGAGGACGCTCACCGCGCGCTCGTCGAGGCGCTCGCTGACGGCTCCCCCCTACCGCCCGCCGAGCTCCTGCACAACGACCTCGAAGGCGCCGCCCGCGCGCTCTGCCCCGAGATTGACGCCGCCCTGGCGGAAGTCCGCGTGGTGGACGCCGACGCGGCGCTGGTGAGCGGCTCCGGCCCCACCGTGCTGGGGCTGTTCGCCGGGTCACGTGGCCCTGCCCGCGCCCGCGCAGCCGCCCGCGCTTTGGCTGAGCGCATGCCCGCGCCGTTTGCTGCGGAGGCGGTCGCAGAGGGCTTTGCGCGCGTGACTCCCTGCTAATGGGGACGATGCGCCGTAAAACTTTAGGAAACACAGGTGGCAGGGTTTATTCCGTCCGATACGATCGCTATGTGTGGCGGCATACGTCCCAGAGCCGATCATGGCAGCAGCGTCCGACGTGGACGTCATTGTTCGCGCGGGCGAGATGCGGGTTGGCGACTTCAGGAAGTCCGTCGAGGTATGCCGTGAGAGAGAGGGGTTCTACGGACTCTCGTTCTTCTCGTTCCCCGGCATGGATGTACGCGAGATCGCAATGGAGGTCGGCGTCGTGTGCGAGGAAACCGGCTTGCGCCTCATGCCTAACCCCTCAATGCGTCAGTCTACTGCTGGCGCCGTGCGAGCGCTCGGCTACCCCCTGGAGGCCGACAATAATCCTCGCGGTCACGTCACGCTCAGGTTCGCTCACGCTCCGACCGATGATGACTGGCATGCCTTGGATGGCGTCTTTCGGCCACCTGAGGATAATCCAATTGCGCTTTGAGGCGACTCAATGATCGTCCTCTCGGTTGACTTCAACGACCTTGATGAGCAGGGGTACATACTGGCGCTCTCACGCTTGGCCTCAGGCGACACTCCTGAGGTTGGCCTTCGCGCGTACCTTCTCGACGACGAGGGCAATAGCTGCTCGGGGACAATCGCCAGTATCGAGAGCGCCCTCATCCACGTTGATGCTGACTGGGACACGTGGAGTCGTGCCGGTGACGCAGAAGCCAAGGTGTTCACGCTCCCTGCGGAGCCGGCCATTCCTCCGGTAGACGATCTGCTAGCCATCCCCGCCTAGGATGCGCGTGGATACGGCACTTCTGTGTGACGCTGCCACGGTACGGGGTGGTCTGCTGAACATCCTTGGGGGCGGGATTACCCACGCCGAGCGTCCGGACTTCCCGGCCCCCTTGGCAATGACCCTTGCGCTGCGCGTGCAGATGCATCCCACGGAGCTAGATCGACTGCACGAGCTTGAAATACTGCTGCAAGACGAGGATGGCGAGGTTGCTACTCGGGCGAAGATTGGGATACAGCCTCCACCTGACGCGCAGGTCCCTCCCGGCGAGCAAGTCACGTTGCCGATCCCGTGGAACTTCCCCATGCAACCAGCAATTCCGCATGAGGGACGCTACAGCTTTGAGGTGCTGATAGATGGCGTGCACCAGGTATCAGTGCCATTTACCGCTACGAAGACCGACCGATCAGAAGGGCAGGAAGCATGAACGTCAATCCGGTGGGCAACCCCATCATCACCATCCCCGACGACGCCGAACAGCCGACACAGGTTGTGAGGGCGGACGAGGAAGATGAGTTTGGTCGCTTCGCGACCCTCACGTCGAAGCTTGCGCAGGTTCTCAAGCCTGAGATCGAGGAACAGCGCACAACTGCCTAGCTCCGTTGGCCGGTGGCGTTCAGCGACTGAGGGCTACCATGCGATCATGAGCGAGACGCTGCGCTTGACGATCGTCTACGAGGACGACGGTGGCGGCTGGATCGTCGCATCGATCCCCGAGGTCCGCGGCGCTCACAGCCAGGGGCGCACCCGCGCAGAGGCGCGTGAGAACGTGATCGATGCGCTGCAGACGATGCTTACGCCCGATGAGGAGCTGCAGGAGCCCTCGGATCGTGAGGCGCTCATCTTCACTGCCCAGCCGTGAAGTGCCGCGCGCTGGAAGTGCACCTGCGCGAGCACGGTTGCCGTGTCGTCGGTGGCACCAAGCACGAGAAGTGGCGCGGCCCGACCGATCGAGCGTCCGTGCTGCCCCGCCACAACGAGATCGCCTGGACACTCGCCCGCAAGATCTGCCGCGACCTGGAGGTCCCGCCGCCCACAGGCTCACGCTAGGGGACGTGCCCGTGCGGGAGGCCGCGCCGTAGGTAACAATTAGAAGCCCGATGACCGAAACCGACGTCACCTACCTCATCGCCGCCTGCGCGGGAGTGTTCAGCGTGGCGCTGTTCGTCGGCCTGATCCTCGCCCCCGCATGGTCGGCCTACGCGCGCATCTGGGAGCGTGTGGCGGCGAGCATTCTCTCGCTGTACGTGCTCGGGGTGCTCGTCGGCATCGGCGTGGCCGGCGGGCTTGCCGTCGTCTACTTCTGGGTCTAGCTCGTGGCTGAGCTCTCCTCTCTCGATGCCGTCACCGAGGCGGTCGAGTCGGGCGCGGGACTGCCCGAGGTGGTGCGCGCCGCCGCGCGCGCGCTCGACGCCAGCCTCGCCGTCACCGACGCGCAGGGGGGGACGCTCGCGGTAGCGGCCCGTTCACCAGCGGAGGAGCGCTCGCTGCTCGCTGGTGGCGACGGCGTGAACAGCCTGCCGCTGCGGGTGGCTGACGCGGTGGTGGGGTCGCTGCACGTGCGCGCCCGCACCGAGCCCTCCGCCTCGATGCAGCGGCTGCTGGTGACGATGATCGCCTCCGAGGTCGAGCGGGTACGTGCGCCCGGCCGCGCCTCCGAGAACGCCGCGGCCGACTTCCTGCGCGCGATCCTCGCGCGCGAGCTGAGCAACAGTGAGGAACTGCTGGCGCACGGTCGCGAGCTTTCGCTGGAGCTCCAGGATGGCGCCAGCATGATCGTCGCCCGCGCCCACCCCCAGGCTCCGACCGAGGATGGCTGGCGCTCGCGCGTGCGGGCGGTCGCCGAGCGCGGTGCGCGCGCCGTGGTGAGCCGCTCGATCGCCGCCCTCACCGAGCGCGAGGGCGGGGGCGCGCCGCGCGCAGCCGGTGCCAGCACTGCCAGTGGCGCTGCCGCGAAGGCCGGTGGCGCTCCCGCGGCCGTGGGGCGCGGCCGGACCCCCGGCCCGGAGGGTTGGGTCGGCGTCGGCGGCGGCGCGGCCGGCGCGGAAGTGCTGTTGCTGGTGCCGGGCGGCGAGGAGGCGGTCGCCGCGCGCGCCGCCGATTCGGTGCTGCGCGAGCTGCAGGCCGGGCTGCCCGGCTGCACCTTCGCGGTCGGGCGCAGCCGCATCGCCGAGGAGCCCTCCGATCTGCCGCGCGCCGCCTCCGAGGCGCTGCTCGCCGCCAACGTCGCCGAGGGTGGGGGATTAGATCCCGCCCGCCCCGCACTGGCGTTTGAGCAGACCGGCGCCTACCGACTGCTGCTCTCCACGATGAGCGACAACCCCCGCGAGTTGCAGCGCTTCTACGCCGAGACGGTCGAGCCGCTGGTCGCCTACGACGAGCAGTACGAGACCGAGTTGGTGCGCACGCTGGATACCTTTCTCGACGCCGACGGCAACGTCGCGGGCACCGCGCAGCGCCTGTTCACCCACCGCCACACGATCTACTACCGCCTCGAGCGCGTGCGCGAGCTCTCCGGTTTGGACGTCGGCTCGAGCGACGGCCGCGAGAAGCTCTCGCTCGGGCTGAAGTCGATGCGCGTGCTCGGCATCGCCCACGCCGGCGGCCCCGCCTCGGAGGCCGGCGCGGGCGCGGGGCGCGTGCCGCGTGGGTCGCGACGGTCTTGACGGCTACGATGAAGGACCCCTTGGGGGGTCGTCCAACGGCAGGACATCAGGTTTTGGTCCTGAGAATCGGGGTTCGAGTCCCTGCCCCCCAGTGCCGATGGTGTGAGCTATGACCGCAACGACCGCCCCTACAGTTGTCGTCCTGGCCGCCGGGCAGGGGACGCGCATGCGCTCGGCGACGCCGAAGGTGTTGCACGAGATCTGCGGCCGGCCGATGGGGCTTTGGCCGGTGGTGGCGGCGCTGGAGGCCGGGGCCGGCAAGGTTGTGGTGGTGGATTCGCCGGCGCGGCCGCTGGCGGAGGTACTACCGGACGGCGTCGAGCTGGTGGTGCAGCCGGTCTCCAACGGCACCGGCGGCGCGGTTGCGGCGGCAGCCGAGGCGATCGACGCCGGGGCGCCGGTGGTCGTCCTCAGCGGCGATGTGCCGCTGGTGAGCTCGGCGGCGATCGCTGAGCTGGTGGCGGCGCACGTCGCGGGCGGCGCGGCGGCGACAATGGCGACCACTGTGCTGGACGATCCGACCGGCTACGGCCGCGTGGTACGCGACGAGCGCGGGGCGGTGGCACGCGTGGTGGAGACCAAGCAGGAGGGCGACGCCACGGCGGCGGAGCTGGAGATCCGGGAGGTCAACACCGGCATCTACGTGTTCGACGGCGCGGCGCTGCTGGCGGCGCTGCCGCGGCTGAGCGCCGACAACGCCCAGGGCGAGCTGTACCTGCCGCAGGTGCTCGACCTGCTGCGCGCCGACGGCGCCACGGTGCTTGCCCACGCCGTCGATGACCCCCACCTCGTGCTCGGCGTCAACGATCGCGTGGCGCTCGCGCAGGTGCGGGCGCTCGCACAGCGGGCGATCCTCGAGCGGCACATGCGCGCCGGCGTGACGGTTGTGGACCCGCTCGCCGCGTGGGTGGACGTGGACGTGCGGATCGGCGCGGATGCACGGTTGGAGCCGGGCACCACGCTGTGCGGCACGACCGAGGTCGGCACGGGCGCCCAGATCGAACCCGGAACCGTGCTGCGCGGTGCCACCGAGGTGGGGGCGGGCGCTACCGTCGGGCCGCACACCACCGCGATCGATTCGCGGATCGGCGAGCGTGCCGTAGTGCGGGTCTCGTGGCTCGACCGGGCCGTCGTCGGCGCGGGCGCAAGCGTGGGCCCGTTCGCCTATCTGCGCCCCGACGCGGTGCTGGGCGAGGGCTCGAAGGTGGGGACGTTCGTGGAGGTGAAGAACTCAGCGATCGGCCCGGGCGCGAAGGTCCCGCACCTCTCCTACATCGGCGACGCCGACGTCGGCGAGCGCGCCAACCTCGGCGCGGGCACGATCACCGCCAACTACGACGGCCACTCAAAGCACCGCACCGTGATCGGCAAGCGCGTACGCGGCGGGGTGGACACTGCGTTCGTTGCCCCGGTGAGCGTCGGTGACGATGCCTATACAGCGGCCGGCTCAGTGATTACCGAGGACGTGCCACCTGGCGCGCTGGGCGTGGCGCGCGCGCGGCAGGTCAACCGCGAGGGGTATGCACAGCGGCGGGAGGACGAGCAGGCGGGTAGATCTCCGGACTTGCGGGGTGTCCCCGCGAAGAACGAGCAGCGGCCGGGCGATGAGAGCACACAGAACGCGCCGCCGCTGGGCACGAGGCCCAGCGCCCAGCTGCCCGTTGCGCAGGCCACCCACGCGGATGATCCCCAAAAATCCCCATGAACACGATGCCGCGTCACTGGCGTTTACACTCCGAGGAGCAATGAGCAGCGCGATGGATACGCGTGCAAGCGCCGCGACCAGTCTGCCGATCGATTACAACAAGCGGCTGATGCTGTTCGCCGGGCGCGCCAGCCCGCAGTTGGCGGTGGACATCGCCGGCAAGCTGCAGATGGATCTCGGCCCGGTGACGCTCAAGACGTTCTCCAACGGCGAGGTGTACTGCCGCTACGACGAGTCGATCCGCGGCGCTGACGTGTTCATCGTGCAGTCCACTTGCGGCAACCCCCACACGGGGGTCACAGCCAACGACTCGTTGATGGAGCTGCTGTTCATGATCGACGCCGCCGTCGGCGCCTCCGCGCACCGGGTGATCGCCGTCACGCCCTGGTTCGGGTACTCCCGCCAAGACAAGAAGTCCGCTCCGCGCGAGCCGATCTCAGCGCGCCTGGTGGCGCGGATGCTGGAGGCGGCGGGGGCCGACCGCGTGCTGACGATGGACCTGCACGCCGGCCAGATCCAGGGTTTCTTCCAGAAACCGGTGGATCACATGACCGCGCTGTTCATGCTCACGCAGTACTTCGAGGACCTCGGACTCTCCGACCTCGTGGTGGTGGCACCGGACGCCGGCCGGGTGAAGCTCAACAAGAAATTCGCCTCGAAGATCGGCGCCGAGCTCGCGATCCTCGACAAGGAGCGCCCTGCCCAACAGGTCGCGGAGATCGCGTACGTGATCGGTGACGTCAAGGGCAAGACGGCGGTGATCGTCGATGACATGATCGACACCGCCGGGACACTCGCCGCGGCCACCCAAACGGTGTATGAAGCGGGCGCCGCGAGCGTCTACGCGGCCGCCACCCACGGGGTCTTCTCGGGCCCCGCGTTCGAGAACCTGGTGGCGTGTGGCTTGAAGGAGATCGTGGTGACCGACACGATCCCCATCTCGCACGAGCGTCCCGAGAACATCCGCGTGCTCCCCTGCGCCGACCTGCTCACCGACTCGATCCGGCGGATCTTCACCGACGACTCGGTCAGCGAAGTGTTCGGCGGCGAGAACCAGCTGTTCTGAAACGCTTGCTAATCACCGTCGGGGTACTGCTGTTTCTGGTGATCAGCGGCATCCTGGCGCGTTACTTCTCGGCGGAAAACGTCGAACGCGACCACGAGTGGGCGCTGATGCAGGCCGAGGCGCGGGGCGATGTGCCGGAAATGCTCGCCCAGCTCTCCGGCTGTCGCGCCAGCCCCTCGTGCGTCGCGACAGTGCGTGCCGACGCGGCGAGCCTGCGGCGGCCAGGGGCGGTGGAACTCCTGTCGACGCAGACCACCACCAACCACTCGCTCGGTGGCTCCAACGGCGAAACGCGCGTGGCGTGGAAGGTGGACGGGCGCTACCCGGTCGTGCAGTGCGTGCGCGTGCGCCGCTCGGGTGACTTCCTCACCGGCATCTCCGTCGCCCTGCTACGGGTCGGTCCGCGGATCGGCTCGACGGCCGATTGCCGCGGCTGAGTGGCGGATTGCTAAAGTCCTCTCCCCCCATGCCCGACCAGACCTCCACCCAGCTCGCCGTGCGCGCCCGCCAGCCCGATGGCTCGCGCAAGGCGCGGCGCACACGTCGCGAGGGGCGTGTGCCTGGGATTCTCTACGGCGGCGGCGAGCAGCCGCTGAGCTTCGAGGTGGACGCCCGCGAGCTGCGCCTCGCGCTCGCCAAGGCGGGAGCGGTGCTTGACCTGAGCATCGATGGCGACGCCCCCACGCCGGTCGTGCTCAAGGAGGCCCAGCGCCACCCGGTGCGCGGGGAGACGGTGCACGTCGACCTGCTGCGGGTGCGCCTGGACAAGCCGATCCAGGCGGTGGTCGCGTTGGAGCTGGCGGACCCGGATGAGTCCCCCGGTGTCCGCGAAGGCGGCGTGCTCGAGCAGATCACCCGCGAGCTGAACATCGAAGCGCTGCCGGGGGGGATCCCGGAGTCGATCGTGCACTCCGTCGCGGAGATGAAGATCGGCGAGACGTTGACGCTCGCCGCCATCACCCCCCCGCCGGGCGTCACGCTGCTGGACCCGCTGGAGGAGACGGTGCTGGCGACACTCACGCCGCCGCGCCTGCAGAGCGAAACGGCAAGCGAGATCGAAGCGGAGACCGAGGTCGTCGGCGAGGCCGAGAAGGCCGATGGCGCCGAGGGCGGCGCCTCCGAGGAGTAGACGGCTCTGCGGCGCTCGTTGCCGCGGCCATTTGCCGGCAGGCGCTCGCACGGCGGCTCCGGCGGGTCCGCCGGCCCGCCCGCCGACTGGCTGATAGTGGGGCTGGGCAACCCCGGCCGGGAGTACGCGCGCACGCGCCACAACGTCGGCTTCATGGTCGCCGACGAGCTCGCCGAGCGGTGGGACCTGCCGCGCGCCAAACCACGCTTCCGCGCGCTGCTGGCCGAGGGCCGAATCGGCCCCGGAGGGGGTGGGCGGGTATCGGTCGCGGTGCTGTGGCCACAGACGTTCATGAACGAGGCCGGCCGTGCCGCCGGGCCCGCACGCGGCTCCTACAAGCTGGCGCTGGAGCGCGTGGTGGCCGTGCACGACGAGATCGACATCCCCTTCGGCGAGGTGCGCACGCGCCTGGGCGGCGGCCTGGCCGGGCACAACGGGCTGAAGTCGCTGCGCCGCGAGCTCGGCGGCCCGGACTTCTGGCGGGTGCGCGTGGGAGTCGGGCGCCCCGACTCGACCGACCCGGAGATCGTCTCCGCGCACGTCCTCGGCCGCTTCCGCGAGTCCCCCGAGGAGGTGCGCGAGCTGGTGCGCCGGGCGGCTGACGAGGTCGAGCGGCTGGTGCGCGAGGAGGGATCAGATGGGTTTTGATGGCCGGCCCCCGAGGGGCCGGCGGGTGGGGGCGCTGAGGCGCACGCGAATGCTGCGCGGCTACGCCCTCTGCGGGTCGCTGGGGAACGGAGGACACCCGCGATGAGCCTGCGCTCGCTGCTGGGCCTCGCGCAGGACGATCCCGGCGGGGGGCGGCTGGCACGGGATGGAGGTCATGCCTTCGTGTCGGCCTCGCTGCGCCCTTATCTGATCGCCAGCCTTGCCGAGGCCGGCGTTGCCGACGCGGGCGGCGCGGGGGGCGCGGGCCCGCGGCCGACGCTGGTCGTGGTCGGCGACGACCGCGCGGCGCGGGAGCTGGCGAGTGATCTGCGCGCATGGCTGGCGCCGCGGCGGGTGCGCTACTACCCCTCGCGCGGGGTGACCTACGAATCCCACCTGACGCCGCCGGCCCACCTGATCGGGTTGCGGGTGGCAGCACTGGACGCGTTGCTGGCAGATGACGCCGCGATCGCGCAGGTGGGCGGGCCGCCAGTCGTGGTCGTATCCGCCGTGGCGCTCTCGGAGAAGGTGCCCGACCCGGCGCTGCGCCCGCGCTCGTTCACGCTGCGCCGCGGCGAGCTGCTCGACCTCGATGAGTGCGCGGGCGAGCTCGTGGCGGCGGGGTACGAACGCGCCGACCAGGTGGAGGAGCGGGGCCAGTTCGCGATGCGGGGCGGCATCCTCGACATCTTCCCCGCCACCGAGGAGCGAGCTGTGCGCGTGGACATGTTCGACGTCGAGATCGAATCGTTGCGCTGGTTCTCCACCTTCACGCAGCGCTCGCTGGGCGAGGTGGAGGAGGTCGAGATCGCCCCCGCGGCGGAGCTCGCGGCCGAGCACCGCGAGCTGGCGGAGATCGCAAGTGAATTGATGCCCACCCACCCCGCCGGCGAGCGCCCTGACATCGCCGAGCTGCTGCCCGTGGAGCGCTTCGGGGCGCTGCTCGATCTGCTGCCTGCCGGCGGCGACGGCCGGGGGGCGGGGACCGAGGTGATCGTCGCCGCCGAGGAGGAGCTCGACCCGGTGTTGGAGGACCACTGGAGCGATGTGTGCGCGGCCTTTCACGACGCCGACGCCCACCACTTGTACGTGAGCCCCGAGGGGGTGCGGGCGGCGCTCGCGCGGCGCACGCGCATCTGGCTCTCCTCGCTCGCCGCCGACCAGGAGCTGCAGCTGCGCGCGCAGTCGGCCGACACCGCGGCGCGCTCGCTGGCGGAAGCCGAGCCGCAGCTGGAGAAGCTCGTGCGCTCCGGCTACCGCACGGTCGTCACCTTCCCCCATCGCGGCGAGGGCGAGCGCGCGGCGTACAACCTTGCGCGCCTGAAAGCCGTTTGGATGGGAACCCCACCCACCCCCGGCCGGCGCGCCGGCGGCGAGACACCCGAAGCCGACACTGCGCGTAACTCCGAGGGGGTGGTCTCGCCGGAGTCGAGCTCTGGCTTGGCCGGGGTGGACGTGGCGGCGGCGCCTTTGGAGGCATCGTTGCGCTTTGCGGTTGCCTCGCTGCGCGAGGGCTTCATCGCCCCCTCGCTGAAGCTCGCGGTGTTCCCCGAGCACCGCCTGCTGCGCCGCCGCCGCGTCGAGCGGCCTGAGGCGGGTGGCGACGGCCGGCCGCGGCGCGGCGCGCTGCGCTCCTTCACGGAGCTTCGCACCGGCGACATCGTCGTGCACGAAGACCACGGCGTCGCGCGCTTCGCGGGCTTCGAGACGCGCACCGTGGCGGGCGTCACACGCGACTACCTGTACCTCGAATACCAGGGCGACGACCGCGTGTTCGTGCCCACCGAACAGCTGGCGAAGATCTCCCGCTATGTCGGTGCCGGCGGCGACCATCCGCCCCTGTCCAAACTCGGAGGCTCGCGCTGGGAGGCGATGAAGTCGCGCGCGCGACGTGCCGCGCAGGAGCTGGCGGGCGAGCTGCTCTCGCTGTACGCCGAGCGCCGCCGGCGCGCCGGGCTCGCGTTCGAGCCCGACTCCGAGTGGGAGCGAGAACTGGAGCAGCGCTTCCCCTACACCGAGACCCCCGACCAGCGCGATGCGATCGAGGCGGTGAAGGCCGACATGGAGGCGCCGCGGCCGATGGACCGCCTGATCTGCGGCGACGTCGGCTACGGCAAGACCGAGGTGGCGCTGCGCGCCGCGTTCAAGGCCGCCACGCAGGGCAAGCAGGTGCTGATGCTGGCGCCGACGACGATCCTCGCCCAGCAGCACTACGGCACCTTCTCCGAGCGCCTCGCCGACTACCCCGTTACGATCGACCACGTCTCGCGCTTCCGCACCCCCGCCGAGCAGAAGGCGGCGATCGCGGGCTTCGCCGCAGGCGGCGTGGACATCCTGATCGGCACCCACCGCGTGCTCTCGCGCGACGTGCGCGCCAAGGACCTCGGCCTGCTCGTGGTCGACGAGGAGCAGCGCTTCGGCGTCAAGCAGAAGGAGCTGCTGCGCCAGCTGAAGCTGCGCGTGGACGTGATCTCGATGTCCGCCACGCCGATCCCGCGCACGCTGCAGATGTCACTGGCGGGGCTGCGCGACATCTCGGTGATCGAGACTCCCCCGGAGGGTCGCCGGCCGGTGCGCACGTACGTCGGCGAGTACGAGGAGGAGCTCGTGCGGGGCGCGATCATGCGCGAGCACGAGCGCGGCGGGCAGGCCTTCTTCATGCACAACCGCGTGGAGTCGATCGACGAGACGGCGGAGCGCCTGCGCGCGCTGTGCCCGGGGGTGCGCTTCGCCGTGGCGCACGGCCAGATGGGCGAGGGGGAGCTCGAGAGCGTGATGATGGACTACCTGCGCGGCGGCGCGGAGGTGTTGGTGTGCACCTCGATCATCGAGTCCGGCATCGACATCCCGCAGGCCAACACGTTGATCGTCGAGCACGCCGACGCCTTCGGCCTCGCCCAGCTCTACCAGATCCGCGGGCGCGTCGGGCGCAGCCGCGAGCGCGCCTTCGCCTACCTGCTCTACGACTCGGCGGCGGCGCTCACCCCGGAGGCCGCGCAGCGGCTCTCGGCGCTCTCGGACTACACCGAGTTGGGGTCGGGCTTCAAGATCGCGATGCGCGACCTGGAGATCCGCGGCGCGGGCAACCTGTTGGGCGACGAGCAGTCCGGGCACGTGGCGGCGCTGGGCTTCGAGCTGTACATGCAGATGCTCGACGAGGCGGTCCGCGAAGGTGGAACCGCTGGTGAGGACGGCACGCCCGAGGAGGAGCTCCCAGAGCCCGTGCGCCTCGACGTCAACGTGGACGCCTACGTGCCAGCTGACTACGTCCCTTACGAGCAGGCCAAGATCGAGATCCACCGCCGCGTCGCGGGGGCGCTGGAGGTCGCCGACGTCGAGCGCTTGCGCGAGGAGCTCGAGGATCGCTTCGGGCCGGTGCCCGAGCCACTCGCCAACCTGCTCGCGCTGCAGCGCGCCCGCATCAAGCTCGGCCAGGCGGGCGCGCGCGCGGTCAGCTTCCGCGGCGATCGCCTCGCGGTCACGCCGATCGACCTCGACTCCGTGCGCGCGCGGCGCCTGCACGAGCAACTACCCGAGGCGCTGTACGAGTCGGGCAAATCGCAGGTGTCGGTGCGCGTCCCGCGCGAGGGCCCCGAGCGCTTCCCCGCCGTCGTGCACGCCGCCGACGTGCTGCTGGCGGTCGTGCGCGAGGCAGCGTAGCGGCTCGGCGAGGCCAAACCGAAGGTATGGGTCGCCGAGCGAAATTGCAACGAGGGCGGCATAAGCGCGCTTAAGAAACTCGTTAGACGCCCGTTACGGACATCCATTAGAGTGCGGTTCCTGTGATCAAGCTGACCCGTTGTGCCGCGGCGCTGGGCGCCGTTTTCTTTGCCGTTGGGGGACTTGCCGCGTGCGGTAGCGGCGGCATCCCCAGCGACGCCGTGGTGCAGGTCAACGGCCAGCCGATCACGAAGGCCGCGTTGGACCACTGGGTAGGGGTCGCCGCCGCTGCCTCGAGCGCGACCGCCGCCGGCCAGAAAGCCGCCAAGCCGGTCGTTCCCGAACCCCCTACCTACACCGCCTGCATCGCCCACCTCAAAGAAGTCGAACCGAAGCCCGCTAAGGGCCAGCAGCCGAAGACCGAAGCGGCGCTGAAGGCCGAGTGCGAACAGCAGTACACGGCGCTCAAGCAACAGGCGCTGAGCTACCTGATCGGCGTCGACTGGGTGTTTGGGCAGGCCGAAGAACAGGGGATCAAGCTCAGCGACAAGGAAGTCCAGGCAAAGTTCAACGCGCTGAAGAAGCAGCAATTCCCCAAGGAAGCCGACTTCCAGAAATTCCTCGCGAGCACCTCCTACACCGTCAGCGACCTGTTGCTGCGCGTCAAGTACGGGTTGCTCACGACCAAAATCCAGGAAAAGGTCACCAAGGAAGCCAAAAAGAATGTGAACGAAGCGGCCGTGGCCAAGTACTACAACGAACACAAGTCCACCTACGGCAAACCGGAATCGCGTGACCTGCGGATCGTCCTCACCAAGACCGAAGCCGAGGCGCAGCAGGCGAAGAAGGAAATCGAATCGGGCAAGAGCTTCGCGAGTGTCGCCAAGAGCAAGTCGATCGACCCGACCAGCAAGAGTACGGGCGGGGAAATCAAAGGGGTCGTCAAGGGTCAGGAGCAGAAGGCGCTAAGCGAAGCCGTGTTCGCCGCCAAGACCGATGTGCTCGGCGGCCCCGTGAAGACCCCCTTCGGCTACTACATCTACGAAGTCAAGGCCGTCCACCCGGCCAGCCAGCAGAGCCTCGCGCAGGTGAAGGGAACAGTCAAAAGCCAGCTCGCCTCCACCCAGCAGCAGACGGCATTCACGGCGTTCGTCAAGGAATTCCGCAAGCGCTGGGAAGGGCGCACCGAATGCCGCACGAGCTACACGGTGCAGGACTGCAAAGGCTACAAAGCGCCGAAGGCCGCCGCTGGAGCGGCGCCCGCGGCGGGGGCTACCGGAGCGGCGGGCGCAGCCGGATAGGCGGCGCTACACAAGCTCGTGGATTTGCGCTAGAGTCGCCCTGCTGTGTTCAAGCCAATTCGTTTCGTCGCGGCGCTGGGCGCCGTTTTCTTTGCCGCTTGCGGCCTCGCCGCGTGCGGCGGCGGCATCCCCAGTAACGCCGTTGTGCAGGTCAACGGCCAGCCGATCACGAAGGCGACATTCGAACACTGGCTGGGAGTGGCGGCTTCCGCGAGCGCGGCGGCGACGCCGGGCCAGAAAGCGCCCAAAGCGGTCGTGCCAGACCCGCCCGCCTACACCAACTGCATCGCCCACCTCAAAGAAATCGAACCGAAGCCCGCCAAGGGCCAGCAGCCGAAGACCGAAGCGGCGCTCAAGGCGCAGTGCGAACAGCAGTACAAGGCGCTGCAGCAGACGACGCTGGGCTTCTTGATCAGTGCCGATTGGGTGATCGGACAGGCCGAAGAACAGGGCGTCAAGCTCAGCGACAAGGAAGTCCAGAAGAAGTTCAACGAACTCAAGAAGCAGCAGTTCCCCAAGGAAGCTGAATTCCAGAAATTCCTGGCGAGTACCGGGCAGACGGTCTCCGACCTGCTGCTACGGGTGAAGCTCAGCATGCTCACGACCAAAATCCAGGAAAAGGTCACCAAGGAAGCCAAAAAGAATGTGAACGAAGCGGCCGTGGCCAAGTACTACAACGAACACAAGTCCACCTACGGCAAACCGGAATCGCGTGACCTGCGGATCGTCCTCACCAAGACCGAAGCCGAGGCGCAGCAGGCGAAGAAGGAAATCGAATCGGGCAAGAGCTTCGCGAGTGTCGCCAAGAGCAAGTCGATCGACCCGACCAGCAAGAGTACGGGCGGGGAAATCAAAGGGGTCGTCAAGGGCCAGGAGCAGAAGGCGCTAAGCGAAGCCGTGTTCGCCGCCAAGACCGATGTGCTCGGCGGCCCGGTGAAGACCCCCTTCGGCTACTACATCTACGAAGTCAAGGCCGTCCACCCGGCCAGCCAGCAGAGCCTCGCGCAGGTGAAGGAAACAGTCAAAAGCCAGCTCGCCTCCACCCAGCAGCAGACGGCGCTCACCAAGTTCGTCAAGGAATTCGAAACGAAGTGGAAGGGGCGCACCGAATGCCGCGCGGGCTTCGTGATGCAGCGGTGCAAGCAGTACAAAGCGCCCAAGACCACGCCGGCTACCCCGGTCCCCACGCCCGCCACGCCCGCCGGCTAGTCCCGCGAGCCCGGCCTGCGGGTATGACGAGCTCTTGAGCCAGATCGACCGAGTCCACGCCCGCCAGATCCTCGACAGCCGGGGCAACCCGACAGTCGAGGTGGAGATCGCCCTACGCTCCGGTTCACGCGGCCATGCGGCGATCCCCTCGGGGGCCTCTACGGGTGAGTTCGAGGCCACCGAGCTACGCGACGGCGGGGAGCGCTGGAACGGGAAGGGCGTGAGCCGCGCGGTGGCGCACGTGGACGGCGAGATCTCAGGCGCGGTGCGGGGCCTCGACGCCTGCGATCAGGGCGCGCTCGACCGCGCGCTGATCGAGCTCGACGGCACCCCCAACAAGTCGCGCCTGGGCGCCAACGCGATCCTCGGCGTATCGCTCGCCGCCGCGCACGCGCAGGCCGCCGAGGAGGGCCTGCCGCTGTGGCGCTACCTCGGTGGCCAGGACGCCCGGGTGCTGCCGGTGCCGATGATGAACGTGCTCAACGGCGGCGCCCACGCTGACAACAGCGTGGACTTCCAGGAGTTCATGGTGGTGCCATGTGGCGCCGAGAGCTTCTCGGAGTGCCTGCGCATGGGCGTCGAGGTGTTCCACGCGCTGAAGGCCACGCTGCACAAGCGTGGACTCTCCACAGCGGGAGGCGACGAGGGCGGCTTCGCGCCCAACCTCGCCTCCAACGAGGAGGCGCTGCAGATGGTGATCGCCGGAATCGAGGCCGCCGGCTACGAGCCCGGCACGGACGTGGCGATCGCGCTGGACCCCGCCACCAGTGAGCTCTACCGCGACGGCGCCTACGTGCTGGAGCACGAGGGCCGCACGCTGAGCGCCGCCGAACTCGCCGACTATTGGGACACGCTGGCCGCGCGCTACCCGATCGTCTCGCTCAAGGACGGCATGGCTGAGGAGGACTGGGAGGGTTGGAAGACGCTCACGCAGCGGGTCGGAGAGCATCTGCAGTTGGTGGGCGACGATGTGTTCGTCACCAACACCGAGCGCCTGCAGCGCGGGATCGACCTAGGAGTCGCCAACTCGATTCTCGTCAAGGTCAACCAGATCGGCACCCTCACCGAGACTCTCGCGGCAATCGCTATGGCCCGCGAGGCCGGCTACACGGCGGTGATGAGCCATCGCTCGGGCGAGACCGAGGACGTCACGATCGCCGACCTCGCGGTGGCGACGGGTTGCGGACAGATCAAGACCGGCGCCCCATCGCGCTCCGATCGCACCGCCAAGTACAACCGGCTGCTGCGCATCGAGGAGCAGTTGGGCGCCGACGCCGAGTTCCCGGGGCGCGCGGCTTTCCGTTGCTGAGCAGGAGCTTCCCCGTCGGGGGCGAATGCGAGAAGGGTGAAGTCGACCACGCGCGTGCGCTGGGACCGCCTGGGCCGGATGGCAATGCTGTGCGTGCTGGGGGCGCTGCTGTACCTCTACCTGAGCGCCGGCGTGTCGCTGGTGTCGACGTGGAAAGAGGCGCGGGGGGACAGCGCCCAGCTGGCGGCGCTGGAGCGCCAGCACACGGCGCTGGAGGCTCAGCGCGCCTCGCTTACCAACCCGGCCACGCTCGTGCCGCAGGCCCGGCGCCTCGGCATGATCCGTCCGGGCGAGCAGACCTACGTGATCACCGGTTTGCCGTCTAACTAAGGGGTTCTCGACGTGGACCCTAAACGCCTGCCGGCCGGCGCCGGCCCCGAGCACTGCTACCCTCGCGGCCCGTGCCGGGCTTCGAGAACGCGATCCACCAGTGGCGCCAGGGCCAGCGCCGCCTTGAGCAGGCCCCACTGGAGCGCCGGCCGCTGCTGGAGCGGGTGGTGGGCATGCTGGTAGCGGAGCTGCGCCGGCGCCTGGGCGGTAGGTTCTCGGCGGACGAGCTCGCGCAGGTATACGAACACGACACCTCGTGGTGCCTGCAACTGGCGATGGACACCGCCCCAGCCGACCCGTGGGCATGGGACTCGGGCATCGTCGTGGACGCTGCGTTCGGGCGCTACCTGCGCGAGGCGTCCGATTATGCGGGAGGGCGGCAGGTGGCCGCCGAGTAGGAAACGCTCTAGGGAGGGCGGCGTCCTAGTCGTCGCCGATGCGGCGGATGATGATCTGGTCCTCCTCGACCACGACCTCCACGGGACGGTGGCCGGCCCAGTGCTCGGCGTAGATCGGGTTGTCCTGGACGGCGGGGTCCAGCCACAGGCCGTAGCCCTCCTCGCCGTGGTCGAAGGTGCCCTCCAGGGGGGCGGTGCTGCGCGTAGCCGACCGCCGCCGCCCGCGCCCTCCGCGCCGGCCACGGCGGCGTGCCGGCGTCTCCTCCTCATCCTCGTCGTCCTGCTCCTCATCCGTGCCCCGCTCGGCGCGTTCGGCACGCTCACGCTCCGCCGCCGCCTCGGCCTCGGCGCGCTCGCGCTCGGCCTCTAGCGCGGCCGCCTCGAGCTCAGCGGCGATCAGGGCATCGTCCTCGGCGCGGAGGTCTACCTCCTCGTTGAAGTCGCCTGTCCCGGCGCCGGAGGTGGCCTCCTCGCCCGCCAGATCATTCTGGCGCTTGAACTGCTCGATCTCCTGCACGGTGACTTCGAGTTGGTGGGCAACCCAGGCATCGGTACGACCCTGGCGTACCCAGGCCCGGATCTGGTTGAGTTGCGGACGGAGCGACTTGCGAGGCATCGACGGTCCGGGAGACTAGCGCATGGGCGCCATCGGCCGCTTCGGCGGGCGTCGTCCCCGCTGGCGGGACCCCTTTTCCCTTGATGAGGAAAGGCTGGAGGGCGTCGTTCGTGGGGCAGTTATTCGTAGCTTTGACCATATCGCGGCAGAAATTTGCGCCTGCACGCGTTATATGGGCAGAGTGGGCAGGGGCCGGTCGGCCGCTGGGGGGAGTCCCTCCCGGGGCTCTCGAATATGCTTGGATGAAAGGTCTGGTCTGCCGGTGATCGTGTCAGTGCCGTCGGCCCAAACGAAAGGGTACGTGGAATGCTGGTCCTGACGCGCAAGACCAATCAGAGCATCATGATCGGCGACGATGTCGAGGTGTCGGTGTTGTCGGTCGTCGGCGAGAAGGTGCGCATCGGCATTCAGGCGCCTCACGACGTGCCCGTCTTCCGGACCGAGATCTACATCGAGATCCAGCGCCAACAGGGGGAAGGCCAGCCTCCCGAGGAGGTCCGCTCGGAGGTAGACGAGGCGATCAAGGATCTCGGCGAGAGGCTAGCACACCGCCCCTTGGGGGGATCCCGGACGGCCCGTCAGGGCTGGCCGAAACGGGGATGCTCGCCGGAGGCGAGTGTCGCCCGGCTTCGGTCGGAGGGGGTCCCGAGGCGAGAAGGATTAGCTGCCCAGAAGCTGGTATAGCGTGAAGAACATCGCCGCGGTGACGACCACGGCGGTTAGGATCAGCGCCAGCACCAACAGTACGAAGCGGACCGTGCCGCGCTTGTTGCGCCGCTGTACCTGACGCTTCAGCGCGCGCTGCTCGGCGGTTCGTCGCAGCGAGTCGCGGCGATGGCGGTCGAGCGAGATCTCCTTGGCGAACGCCTCCTCGATCTCGGCAACGCTGCGTCTCATTTTCATGGCCTGCATCGCCTACTGGCCAAGTCCCCGGGGATGCGTCGAAGCCGGCGAGGGCAAGGAGGTCGTTGAACCTGCGGCGCTCACGTCAGCCCCTACACCACTGGGGCCTTGCCCTTGGCGCGCTCGTACACCTTGACGAAGCGCAGATAGTTCTGCGCAATCTGCTGCGCCGCCGCACGCCGCTCGATCTTGCCGTCCACATACGCTTTGAGCGGGTCCCACCAGATCGAGCGCCCGATCGCGAAGCCCACGAAGCCATCCACCGGGGCGGCCTCTCCGAGCCAGTGGTCGACCTTCGCGTCGTCCGCACCGCGGCCGAGCACCACGCACACGACGCCCTCACGCCCACCCGTGCGAGCCTGTGCGACGAGCATCTCGCAGTCCGAGCGGGCATCGACGCCCTCGATCTTCCACACGTCCACCTCGATCCCCGCGTCCTGGATCTCGGCGATTGTGCGACGCATCAGCTCGGGGCGCAGCTGCGCGTCGTAGCGCTCACCGTCACCGCCCACCGCCTGGAGCTGGGCGGGCGTGGCGGGCACCAGCAGCTCGAACAGGAACTTGCGCTCGTGCTCGTGCAGCCAGTCGGACAGCCGCTTGAGCTTCTCGCGCTGCTCGCGGTTGCCCTGCGCGTCCCCGTCGGGGTTGTAGCGCACCAGCACCTTCGTGAAGTCGGGGTCGAAGCGCTCGATGTGCTCGCCGAACTGGTCTCCGTACTGGAAGTCGAACATCTCCTGGCCCGAGCGCTCGGCCGGCATCGCCAGCCGCAGGCCCTGGGCGCGGGCCTCCTCGGGAACGCTCGAGCCGAACTGCTCGTCTACCAGCACCCCCGTCACCGAGGGGTCGGCACCGGCGGCCACCGCCTGTTGCAGGCCCTCGAAGACGAGGTGCTTGGCGTCGGCGATCATCGCCGTCTGCTCCGGATCGGGTTCGCCCTCGATGCCGAAGAACTTCTTCTGGAAGGAGCCGCGGTGATCGAACGCCAGGATGTAGAGCTGCTTGTCATAGCCGAGTGAAGTCATGCCCGGACTCTACCGCCGAGGCGGCGCGGAGGGAAGCCGGGAGGGGCCCAGGGGGCCCTAGAATGGATCGGTGATGTCTTCGGGTGCCGATCTGTTCGTGGTGTGCAAGCAGTGCGGGTCGGAGGTCAGCCCTTACATCACCGAGTGTCCCTACTGCGGGCACCGGCTGCGGCGGCGGGCGCCCAAGCTGCCCCGCGAGCACACCCCTCAGCGCGCCTCAGCACGGGCGCGGCTGCAAGTGCCCTCGCTTGGGCGCCTGCGCCGGGGCGAGATCGCCGGTGTGCGAGCCGACTCTCGACCATACGCCACGATCGCGCTGGTGGCTGCCAGCTGCGTGGTGTGGGTGCTGACCAGCGGCGGCTACCTCGGCCTCTACCACCTGGTCGTGGTGGGCCCGCTGCGGGGCGACTGGTGGAAGCTCCTCACCACCCAGTTTGCCTACGCCGGCGATCTGTACTCCGGCATATACGCATTCTCCGCGCTCCTGGCGGTGGCAATCTTCGGCTGGCTGCTGGAGCGCCGCCACGGCCCCGCCCCCAGTGCTCGTCGCATTCTTCGGCGCCGGCGCCACCGGCGCGCTTGTCGCGCTCGCGATCTATCCGCTGCCGATCGTCGCCGGCGCCAACGCCGGCGCGCTCGCGCTGCTCGCGGCGTGGGCGGTTCCCGACCTGCGGGCCGCCCGCGCCAAGCATTACTACGAGGGCGACCTGCTCGGCACCGCGACGATCGCCGCGGTGCTGCTGGCGATGCCGTTCGCCCGCTGGGAAGCCAGCTGGGTTGCGGGCGTCACCGGCGCGGCGGTCGGGCTGGTGCTGGGCTATGGTCTCACCAGCGCTCGCGCGGGGGCGGCGTGAGCTAGATATAAGCCACACGACCCAGAGAGGCCTATCGAACATGGAGATCCGCTTTCTCGGCCACGCGGCCTTCGAGCTGCGCGACGGCGACACCACGGTGCTGATCGACCCCTTCCTCACCGGCAACCCCAAGGCGGCGGTGGGCGCCGAGGAGCTGAGCCCCGACGCGATCCTGCTTACCCACGGGCACGTCGATCACATCGGCGACACGGTGTCGATCGCGAAGCGCAGCGGCGCCGACGTGGTCGCAGTTGTGGAGATCGCCAACGAGCTCACCGCGGATGGCGTGCAGAACGTGGCTGACCCCAACCTCGGCGGCACCGTGGAGCGCGAGTGGGGGTGGGTGCGGCTGGTGCCGGCCTGGCACACCTCCACGACTCCCAAGGGCACGGCCAACGTCCCCGCCGGCCTGGTGGTCGGCTTCGGCGGCAAGGTCATCTACCACCTTGGCGACACCGCGCTCTTCTCCGACCTGCAGTTGGTTGGCCGCCGCCAGCCGATCGACGTGGCGCTGATGTGCATCGGCGGCCACTACACGATGGATCGCTTCGACGCCGTCGAGGCCGCGCGACTGGTTGGCGCCAAGCAGGTGATCCCCTGCCATTACAACACCTTCCCCCTGATCGCCACCGACGCGCAGGCGTTCAAGACCGACGTGGAGGCCGGCGGTGCGTCGCAGGTGGTAGTGCTCGCCCCGGGTGAGTCGCACACGCCATGACTCACGCAGTGGTGCTGATCGAGGCCGAACGGGATGCGCTCTCCACGCTGGGTGGTGCGCTGGCGGACATCGAGGGGGTCGCCGAGGCCTACTCGGTGACGGGCGAGTGGGACTTCGTCGCGATCGTCCGCGTTCCCGACCACGAGCAACTCGCCGACGTCGTCACTGGGCACATCACCACACTGCCGGGGGTCTCCCGCACGCAGACGATGGTCGCCTTCCAGGCTTACTCCCGCCACGATCTGGAAGCGCTCTTCTCGGTGGGAGAGTAGCTGCGGCCAAACGGCCGTGATGGTGGCTCGATGCCCGCGCTGCCCCTCAAGAGCGAGTACCGCCCCACGCTGGGGGAGCTGCTCGCGCCCCGCTGGCGGCGGGCGTCGGCGGGCGCCCGCTTGTTGTGGGTCGCGGTGGCGACCCTCGTGGTGGCGGCGATCGCGGGTGCTGCGCTCACCCTCACCAGCCCAACGGTTACCCACGGAGGGCCCGTACCATTCAGTTTCAGCTACGCGGGGCTCCACCGCACCGGCCCAGCCCCTGGCGGGTACGCGAGGGTGCAGCGTGTGGTCGAAGGCCGGTTGGAAGACTCCTTTGCGGTGGGTCCCCTGCTACTGCCCCCCTACCAAGGTGCGCTCGGCGCGGCGCTGGCGATGTACGGATCCGGCTACATCCAGCGCCTCGCCGCCGAGGAGGGTGGGGCTCACATCCCCGGGCAGGGCGGGTTCGTGCTGCGCGGCCAGGGCAGCACACAGATCGACGCCGTATCGAGCTACGCCACTTACAACGTCTTCTACACGACCACAGTGCGGGGGCGCGAGATGTACGGGCGCAACGTGCTGTTGCTGCCCGACCAGCCGGGGGCCCGCCGGGGCGTTGAGATCACGATGCTCACGGCTGTCGCTGGCAACCGTCAGGTGACCTCGCCGCTCGACGTGGGCGTCAAAGGGACGCTGGAAGAACCGCTGGGGACGTTCGCGCTGGAATAGCCGCTACGGGGTGACGCCGCCGGTAGGGCTTTCGGTGGCAGACGTTTCGGCTGGGGTTTCCCCTGCGCCGGAGGTACCCGATGCGGCGGGTTCGCCAGTGGTTGTAGTAACCGGTTCGGTGGTGGTCGGCGCCGTTTCGACCGGGGGTGTCGGCGTGGTGGGCGTCGTGCTCGTCACCGGCGGCTGAGAGGGAGTGCTGGTCGTGGTGCCGGTAGCCGGAAGCGCGGTGGTCTCGGTAGTGACCTGCACGACCGCGGGTGGCGTCGCCGGGGGCTGGGCGACGGGTGCAGCGGTAACGGCCGGCTTGACTGCGGGGGGTAGGTCCTTGGCATCGGTCGAGGTGGGAGTGTGGGAGCTCAGACGCGTGCCGGCGGCACCCGTGGCCGACTGTGGCTTGAGGGGCGAGTGACGGTGGAGATGGCGGCGGGTCGCCAGCTGCGCGGTCGTGGCAGCGGCGGCGATGTGGACGCCGGCGCTGACCGGCTGGGGCACCGAGCGCACGACCAGCGGAGCGGGGCTGTGCGCGGGTGCGACCGGGGCGGCCGAGGCAACCGCCGAAGATGGGGAGGGGTGCCGGCGAACGTGGCTGGGGCTGACTGCAACCGCACCGGCGGTAACGAGTGCGGCAGCCGCCAGCGTGGCGGCCGCCTTGGTCGCGATCGCACCGGCTCCGGCGGTGACGAGTCCGCCCGCGGCGCTCGTGCCTCCAACAGCCCCCGCCCCGGCACCAGCCGTGAGCAGTCCGCCTGCGGCACCGGCCGCGCCGGCTCCGCCGGTCGCTCCGCTCGCGGCACCCACCCCGGCTCCCGCGCTCCCGGCGCCGGCGGCGTGGCCGGCGGCGGATGAGGCGCCGAATTTGCCGAGCACGAAGTGCTTGAGCAACAGCAACGGGCCGGCAGGGAAGATCGCGGCAAGCGCGTGGTTGTTGTCCTTGAGCAGCTTGCGGAACGTACGGCAGCGCTCGCAGTCGCGCAGGTGGCGGCGCGCGGGGGGACTGATCTTGACGAGACCCTCCGCCACTTCGCCCAGCTCATCCCGCACTTCCTCGCAGCTGAGCTTGCGCGCCTCGGAGGCCTCCGCGAGGGAGATGCGGGCGCGCACCAGCAGCGACTTGACCGAGGGCACCGTGGTATCCATCGCGACAGCGATCTGCTCGTAGGAGAGCGCGTCGATCTCGCGCAGCAGCAGCGCGGTGCGCTGGGTCTCGGGCAGTTGCTGCACGTCTGAGATCAGCTGGCGGAAGCCCTCGCGGCGCAACACCTGATCGCCGGTGGAGAGGCCGTGCTCGGCGAAGTGGATGTCCATCGAGTCCACCCCGATCGCGGAGGCGCGACGCAGGTGGTTGAGCGAGCGGTTGCGCGCGATCCGATACAGCCACGGCCGCACATTGATCGGGCGCTCGTCGGCGAGCACCGCGTTGAAGGCGGCCGCAAACACCTCCTGCAGTACGTCCTCGGCGTCCTCGCGCGAGCCCAACATGTGCCGGCAGAAGGACAGCAGCCGCGAGTGGTAGCGCGAGAAGAGCGTCTCGAAGGCAGCGTGTTGGCCGCGGCGCGTGAGCGCGATCAAACGCTCGTCCGGCTGCAGGCGCAGCAGCGGGCTGGCCCCTCGCAGGCCGGGTGCTACGCCTGGCTTTAGTGTGGTGACCTCCACGGTGGTCCAATCACTCGGCGTTGCGGCTTTGTCCCTATAGACACGGTACCAACCGCTTAAGTTGCGGCTGGGGAGTCGCTGGTGGGGCTCCTGCATATGGTCTACCCGTATACCCCCAAGGGGAGATAAAACCCGGCGTCGCGCGTCGAGCTCACGGGGTGCTTGCGCCTGGCCCTCTCATACACTGTGGGCGGTAGTACAGAGGGGAGCAGGGCACGCGCCCGGGTGGCGGAACGGTATACGCAGCCGACTTAAAATCGGCGCCTCGAAAGGGTTTGTGGGTTCGACTCCCACCCCGGGCATCGCTCGAATCGCGTGTAAGGGTGCGGGTTCCGTATAGGGCTTGGCTGGCGAGGTCCGGCGCCTCGGTCGGGTGGGCCACGGAATGGGCCACATGAGGTCCACGGGACGCCTCTCCCGCAGCGGGCCGAGCGGGTAGAGTCGCAGCGAGCACATGGCCACGGAGAGCACATCCTCACCGCCACGGCAGCAGGTCAGCACCTTCCACGGTGGCCGCCTGGTGGCGCGGCGCCTGAAGGCACACGGGGTGAGCCGGCTGTTCACGTTGTCGGGGGGCACCTCTTCTCGATCTACGACGGCTGCCGCGCGGAGGGGATCGAGATCGTGGACGTCCGCCACGAGCAGACGGCAGCGTTCGCGGCGGAGGGTTGGGCGAAGGTGACGCGCGAGGTGGGGGTGTGTGCCCTCACGGCGGGGCCGGGGGTGACCAACGGGATGAGCGCGATCGCGAGCGCTCAGGCCAACCACTCGCCGATCGTGGTGCTGGGCGGGCGCGCACCGGCGGGCCGCTGGGGCCAGGGCTCGCTGCAGGAGATCGACCACGTACCGTTTGTGCGACCGCTCACCAAGCTGGCGGCGACGGCAGGGAGCGCGGCGGAGATCCCCGAGTTGGTGGAGAACGCGTTCGCGGCAGCGCTCGCCCCACACGGAGGCCCAGCGTTCGTGGATCTGCCGATGGATTACGTGTTCATGGAGGCTGAGGAGCCAGCTGTGAGGCGGGAGGGCGGCGAGTGCACGAAGGGAGCGCTGGGAGAGGCGGTCGAGGCCGCCGCCACGCTGCTCGGAGGTGCCGAGCGCCCGGTGATCATGGCGGGCACCGACCTTTATTGGGGCCACGGCGAGGCGGCGCTGCAGGAGCTGGCGGAGGCGTTGTGTATCCCGGTGTTCCTCAACGGGCTGGCACGAGGCTGCGTGGCGGCCGATCACCAGCTGTACTTCTCGCGCACGCGCAGCCGCGCTCTGCGGGAGGCGGACGTGGCGCTGGTGGTCGGGGTGCCGATGGACTTTCGGCTGGGCTTCGGGGGCGTATTTGGGGAGGAGACGGAGATCGTGGCGATCGATGTGGCGGAGCCCCAGCGCCGACACCCGCGGGCACCGACTGTGGAGTTGTACGGGTCGTTGCGCGAGACGCTGAGCGACCTGCGCCAAGCGGCAAGCGAGTGCGCGGACGTGCGCGGAACAGACGGGGGGCGCGCGAGCAGCGCATGGGTCGCGCAGCTGCGGGCCGCGGAGACCGAGCTGCGCGAGGGCGAGCGAGCTGAGTTGCGCGACGCACGGGCGCCACTGCATCCGCTGCGCGTGTATGCCGAGCTGGCGGAGGTGCTGGCGCGCGATGCGATCGTGATCGGCGATGGCGGCGACTTCGTTTCCTATGCCGGCCGCGTGGTGGACAGCTTCCAGCCGGGCTGCTGGCTGGACCCGGGGCCGTTCGGGTGCCTCGGCGCCGGGCCGGGGTACGCGCTGGCGGCGAAGCTGGCGCGGCCGGAGCGCCAGGTGGTGTTGCTGCTGGGTGACGGCGCGTTTGGCTTTGCGGGGATGGAGTGGGACACGCTTGCGCGCCACGGCGTCGGCGTGGTAGGGGTGATCGGCAACAACGGGGTGTGGGGTCTGGAGAAGCACCCGATGGAGCTCGTGTACGGGTACTCGGTGGCGGCCGACCTGCGGCCGGGTACCCGCTACGACCAGGTGGCACAGGCGCTGGGCTGCGAGGGCGAGCTGGTCGAGCGCCCCGAGCAGTTGCGCGGCGCGCTCGAGCGAGCGCTCTCGGCGGACCGCCCCGCCCTGGTCAATGTGCTCACCGACCCGACCGTCGCGTACCCACGCCGGTCGAACCTCGCGTAGGTGGCTTAAAGCGAGGAAGCCGCCCGGCAGGGGGCGGCTTCCTCAGGTAGGCCTTGAGGGACAGGCAGGGGTACGTTCCTCAGAGGCCTCGGGGGTAGGGTGACCCGGACGGCGGGAATGCCGATCGCTCGGCATATTCGTCCAGGTCTATGGACCGGCTGAGGAGCATAAGACACAGCGCCCTACACCTCCTCGCAAAACAGTGTATCGGATATCGGAATCTAATGCAAGCCCAATCTAAAAAGATTTCAGATCAGCCATTCGCGCCACTCTTTGGAAGGGGGCGCGGACCGATTCCACTCGGTCGAGCTTTGATGGATGTGCCGTATGAGCCCTACGGGACGCCGCCCGGCGCGATCGCGGGCAGGCTCACAAGAACAACCCGGGCGGCAGCACAGGTGCCGCCCAGACCTACTCCAACCCGGCAAGGCGCAGGGCGCCGCCGCGCAGAATGTCGTGCTCGGAAACCTCCACGCGGTTGAGCTCGAAGGCGCGCATTGCCTCCTCTAGCAAGATCATCCCGGCAACGATTGTGGGGGCCCGGTCGGGATGCAGGCCGACAACCTCGCGGCGCTGAGCTTCGCTCATGCCGGCGAGGCGGGCGAGTAGCAACTCGACCGTGGCGAGCAACAGCACGTGCCCGTGGACGCGTGCGGAGTCGTAGGGATCAAGCTCCAGATCGATCGCGGCCGCCGAAGTAGCGGTGCCGGCGACAGCGATCCCATGCCGTACCGGGGCGCGCTCCTCGGGGGTAGGCCATCGAGGTAGATCGAGCGTGTGTCGAGGGCCAGACGCTGCAACTCCGTGGGCGCGGGCGGATCGGATTGGATGTGGCGTTCGCTCATGCGTACGACACCCGCTTGCAATGAGACGTGGAAGCCCGCGGTGTGGTCGTGCCCAACCACAAACTCGGTGGACCCACCTCCGATGTCGACCACCACCGTCGGCTCCGAGGAGGCTTCGCGTTCGCTCATCGCGCCGAGGAACGTGAGCGCGGCCTCTTCGTCACCGGAGAGCGTACGCGCGTCCAGCCGGTAGTCGCGGCGCACGCGCTCGGCGAACGCGGCTCCATCGGAGGCGTCGCGTACGGCTGACGTAAGCACCGCGAGGTTGGCGGCGCAGCCATGCCGATCGATCAGCGCGCGGTAGTCGGCGAGCACCGCGCAGGTGCGCTCCACCGCCGCGGGCGAAAGCCCCCCGTGAGCGTCCACGCCCGCGCCGAGGCGGGTGACGCGAGATTGACGCAGGAGCTCGGTAACGGACCCGTCGGGCCCGACGTCGGCGAGCAGCAAACGGGTCGAGTTGGTGCCGATGTCTACCACGGCCACGCGCATGGGCGAGGATGCTAGGGGACGTGGCGGCGCGGCGGCGGTCGGGTCGGGAGTGCGCACACAGCCGGTTTTGGAGCGGCCCTCTTCGCTTTGGTCCTACAAACCTTTGCTAAACTGATCAGTCCGCCGCGGGGTGGAGCAGTCTGGTAGCTCGTCGGGCTCATAACCCGAAGGTCGCGGGTTCGAATCCCGCCCCCGCTACTACAGAAAAGGCCCGCAAATGTGGGCCTTTTCGCTGTTTACAGCGCCGGAGCGTTCGCCCTATAGCGCGACTGGGTAGCAGGTTTCGGTAGCACTTAGCCCCCCTCGGGGCCTGCTTCCGCGGTTTCATCGAGGAGGAGGGCTTCGACGTGCTGGCGCACATAGAGCCGCCTGCGGCCGATCTTGCGCGATGGGAGGGTGCCCTGGCGCGCGAGGTGTTCGACGGTGCTTGTCGGCATGTGCAGGAGCTCGGCTACCTCGCCGGCGGTCAGCACGTCGGCGGCGGTAAGGGGGCGGTGCGCTATCGAGCCCGCTTGGGCCGGCGCTCCGCTGTAGACGGAGGCGTTCATGTTGTTATTGACCCAAACTTCCGAAAAGCGGCCACCGAATTAGCGGTCGGCGCCGGCCAGGCGCTCTCCTTGGCCGCGTTTGGCACACAGCAATCGCACAGCGCTCGCTGTGGCGTGCATCTAGTCTGTACAGGCTTTGGCGCTGTGCGCCGGGCGGGCGTGGGGGGCGTGCAAGCCGGCCGGCTGGGATGCACCAATGGGCGTGTGGCGGTTGCGGAGAGGGCAGGAGAGACTAGGCAAGGAGGCTCGGTCGTCATGTCGGCGGCGGTGAGCGGGCGGACAGGCGAGCCTGCGTGGAAGGTCATTCCAAGAGCCCCTTCGCGGCGAGGCGCTCTAGTTCGGCGTCCGCGGCAGCCGATGGGTGCAAAGGCGCCGACCCCATAGGGGGGTTTGCACCTTGCACCGGCGTCTCATCCTCGGTGCAAGGGTGCAAACGGTCGGTTTGCACCGCTTGCACCTTCACGTAGTCGTGGCCTTGGCGAGCGAGCTTGCCGTCCTCCACGAGTGCGGCGAGCGCGTTGCGGACGCTGCCGTCCTTGGGTTTCCGGCCGACGAGCTCGGCGGCCTCCGCGAGTCGGAGCGGGCCGTCCGGCCATCCGCCGAGGATTTCGTCGCTGAGCTGCGCACGGACCGGCCTCGTGGGAAGCGGAGCCTGTAGCGCGGGTGGCTCGGCCTGGTCGATCAGAACACGCCCTCTGTCGATGTCCACGAGTAGCCAGCGACGCTCGGGCTCAGCGGCCACGCGCATCTTTCGGCAGCTCAGGAACCGCCTGCGCGGGTCTGGGTCTTGATCCTCGCGGCCGAGATGCCAGAGCACGTCCACCGAGTCCCGGATCGCGCTTGCGCCACGGAAGTCCCGCCCGCCCTTGTTCGCGTGGTGGATAAGCAGGATCGCGGTGCCCGACTCGTGGGCGAGTCGTCGTAGCGGGTCCAGAGCGCGGGCCGTCTGTGCCGTGTCGTTCTCGTCCATCCCCGGCGTCATCGAGCGCAGCGAGTCGAGCACGAGAAGGTCCGGGCTCGTGTCGCCCACGACGGCCTCGACCTCTGCAATGGCGCCTCGCAGGTCGAGTCTGCTTGCGTCGGCTACGCGCACGCCCGACGCAGGTAGCCCGAGCGTGTGGACCCTACGGTGTATCTCGTGCTCGCCGTTCTCGGCATCGAGGTAGACGGTGACGCCGTGTTCGCACTCGATGCCCGCCAGCTCGCCGCCGTGCGCGATTGCGGCGGCGAGCGCCATCGAGAGCAGCGACTTCCCGTCGCCGCCGGGCGCGTAGAGAGCGGTAAGAGCCCCACGGGGCAGGATCGGCGGGGCGAGCCATGGCACAGACGGCGGTGGCGTGGCAGCCATGGTCGCCACGTCGAGGAAGCGGATCGGCGTCGTGGTGTTCATTGTTCGGCTCCGAGCCATTCGACCTCGACTGTGGCGACCGGCCACAGGATCGAGCGCGGCGGATACAGATGCTCCCCCTGTAGATCACGGTGGCGGAGCTGCACCGTGGCTCCGATCGCGTGCCCGTCGTACTCAGCGTGGTCCGTGACGTAGGACTTGCCGTCCTTCCTCAGCACCGCCGGTCCAGAACGACGCGGGTGCGGCAGGTCGGGAAGGCGACAGGCGTTTCTACTACGCTGGCGGTCGGGCGACACGAGCGCCCACCTCCTCCGCGGCCCGGCTTGCCTCCGGGTCGTGGTCGTGTTGGGGTGCTGGCGAGATCTCGCTCAGTGCCGCGGTAAGCGCCGCGACGGTAGACGCGTGCGGCCGAACGGTGCCTCGCTCGATCCGCTTGACGGTCGCAGACGAGATCCCCCCGGCCGCGGCTCCAAGCCGCTCCCGTGAAAGGCCGCACGCCTCTCGCCACCGCTTGAGGGCGTTGCCGTCGACGCCGTGAGTGATCATCTGTGGGGTCATGCCACCGAGTGATAACCCCAAGCCGATCCGAGACCAAAGACTCGGGGCAAGAAAACCCGGTCGGCCGCCCGGCATAGCCGGACCACAACGGCGGACCGTCCGGCGCGGCAGGCTCGTTCGCGAGGCGATCGAGGACGGCACGCCGCTCGCTTACATCGCCGCGTGCCTCGCCAGCCGCCAAGCGGACCCAGACGTGGTGCGCATGTGGGGGCGCCCCGATGCGAAGACCCTCCGACGATGGCTGCGGAAGGCCGACGAGGCGGATGATCTGCCATCGCCGGAGCGCCGATCTGCCTCCCCGGCCGTGGGCTACGCCCGCCGCGCCTTTCATGCTCACTCGGCGGAGCACCACGAGCGGTACTGCCTCTACGACGCGAGCGGCTACGCCCGTCGCTCGGCGCCAGCGGCGTACTGGGAGAGTCTCGCCATCTTGTGCGAGCTCCGCTGCGCATTCGAGCATGCGATGGCGGAGGCGAGCGCGAGGGAACCGAAGGACTGGACCTCGCGCCAGATGCGTCTGGCGGTGGCACACCGGGCGCGAGCCGAGCGGCTGAGGGACAGCGCGGAAGCCGGCTAGGCGGGAACGAGGACGTTCAGCGACTGCGTGGCGGGGTGGACCGCCGGCCGGGAGGACTCGTCGTCGTGCGTATACATGACCCACGCCTCGCCTAGCGCCTCAAGGAGTTCGTCCATCGTCTCCCCGGAGGCGAACAGACCCGGATGACTGGGCACCTCGGCCCAGTACATGCCGTCCTCCTCGTGGACGGCGACGGTTAGCTCGACTTGCTTGGTCTCTCCCATGGTCTGCCTCATGATAGGCCAGCTTGCCTCAATATCGACGCTGCAAGCCCAGGCCCATAGTCGCGGCGCTTGTGCGCTGGCAGCGTGATCGGCCTTGGCTCGCCAGGCTTGACCATCTTGACGTTGTGCTTGCCGCCGAGTGTCGCCTTCCAGCCGTCGTCTTCGAGCAGCTTGCGCATTGACTTCTGGTTGTAAACCTTCGCCACGGCGCACACGGTATCGAGCCGCCGGCTGCTCTCCCCTTCGGCCGGCTGCGGTCCCCGTTCTAGGCGGCGTCCCTTTCGAGTGAGGCGATCTCCGCTTCGAGGCGACGGATCACCTCGGAGCGTCTTCAAGCTCGGCAAGTTCGGCCTCCATCCTCCGGATAGCTTGGTCGATCATGTCTTCGGTGATGACCGTGACCTCGCTTGCCTGCCTCGACCGGCCATGCGCCCTGTCAAGCAGCTCGCGGGCGGCGACGATCCGTGTCCGGTGATCGGGCACCAGCTCAAGACGCGCCGTGGGTCCGTTGCCGACGACGAGCGCGCGGTCGGCCTTGAGAGCCGCCCATAGGGCGTCGAGGACCTCGTCCGACCTCTCCTCGATGCTTTCGCGGATGATGTCCACGACGCACGGCTTGGGCTTGCGGCCAGCCCCAGGCGTTGCGCCCCCAATTCTGGCCGAATCAGGCAAATCCAAGTCGTGCTGTCGGCAGTAGTCGCCGCTGGCTGCCACGCCCTCGATGACCGTTCCTGGCTGTAGCGGTGGTGCGCCGCACGGCTCGCCCCTGGCGTTCAGCTCCTTGCAGGTGCGCTTCTCGCTCATCATGGCCCCACTGCCTCGATCGTTGGTCGCGCGCCGGGCGTACCCTTGCGTCGCGCGTACTACGCCCAGATTACGACCCGTGTGCGAGGGCTCCCAAGGAAAGCCCCCGCTACGGGTGCGTGCGGCACCGCTCATCGCTGCGGTTCACCGCCATCGGCCATCGTCGATGTCGCTGCTCGATCGCTCCCGCGGAGCACGAAGGCGGCGAGCGGGCGCATGGCCCGGCAGCCCATCGGCATACACGCGCGAGCAACCGCCAAAACTCGGGGACGACCGTGGGCTGCGCGACCTCCATGGGATGTCCGCGTCCATGGGATGGGCACTCAGGCTCGCGCGCGCGTCGCGGATATCTCGGCGAAACTCGGTCGCCCTAGGGACGGCCACGTCGCGTCGCTCATGGCCTGCGTCAGCTTTGGCCTCGCTCATGGCCATGCCGGCACTGCTCATCGCTGCGGTTCGCCGCCATCGTCCATGGGGTCAGCTCGTCCATGGGGTCAGCTTGGGCATGGGGTCGGACGTGCCCCAGCCCGCGTTCGTTTCGCTGACACCTATGAGCCCTCGACCTTCTCAGGTCGGGGGGCTCTCGTCGTCCTAGGCCGGCGGGAGCGTGAAGCGCACGACCTGGTGTCCGCGTGTCGCCCGCTCCTGGGTGCCGTCTTCCGCGAAGCGCCAGCCGCGGAACCGGGACGGGTAGTGATCCAGCAGCCACGCACTTATGAGGTTGCGGGCGGCCTCGCAGGACTCGTTCCGCGTCGCGATCTGTTCGGCGATGACCTCGTCCCCGATGCCTTTCAGGACACATCTCCCTCGGGGAGGTCTCGGCAGCACTTCCCGGCCGGTTTCACGATTGAACGGATGCGATTGGCCGACGAGGGTGCTTTCCTCGTTGGACCAGATGTACAGGCAGACCACGATTTCGCTGCCGAGGCCGTTGGGCGCGAATGAGAAGTTGGCGAAGCTCAGACTCCCGGTTTCCGGAGGCCCCGACCAGATGATGTGGGAGGCGTCGAAGACGGCCGGGCACCCGGCGCTTGAGGAGTAGGCAGATGCCTCGGTAAACCAGTCGCACGTGCCAGGTTCTCCTGAGCATTCGTGGTGGTATTCGGCGTGGACTTGAAGCTCTTCGCTTTGGGGCAGGGTGCGAACGGTGGCACCGGCACTGTCAGCCTGCGCGACGGTCGGTGCCACGAGAACCGTAAGAAGGCCAGCTAGAAATGCCAATCGTCGCTGGCGCATGCCGTCACTCTACGCCCGTCGCGGCCGAGGCGAGTGACGCTTTAGCAACTCGTTCCCCTACGCTCGGGCGCCACGCCGACGCTAGCGCGCGACACGTCCTTGGCATCGAATGTTGGTTCGTCGTTCGAGTTGTCGCTGTCGAGAAGAACGCCGATGTCGCCGCGGGGATCGCCTACCTTCTTTGTGGCGAACCACCGGCCGAGGGTCTTACTCTGGAGATTCCATGAGGCACACGAGCCGTCTTCGTGCGTGACCCAGAAGCCGGTGACGACGGTATCGGGCGGCATCAGCTTGAGCACGTCTGCCTTGGCGGCTTCGAGCGACGTGCCATCGCCGAGTGCCTGTTCATAGCCCGTAACTCGATATTCCGGTGGGCCGCCCGTAGAGAACGCGGTGAATTCGTAGGTCGGTTCGTCGTTGTCGGTGACCTGAGCGCCGTAGCAGCCTTCACCCGAGCAGCCCGACCCAGAGCCCCCGGAACCCTTGGGGTGCGCCGACTCCCATGCCGTCAGCGTGGCTCCCAACCCTGTCCATGTACCCGGTGACGCAGCGCCAGACGCAATCGAGGTCGAGGCCGGAGTCGCGGTCTTGGTGCTCGTTGTCCCGCAGCCTGCGGCCGCGAGCAGGACTGCACATATGCCGACGGCAAATACGAGGGGTACGGCGCCACGCTTGGCGGACATTAGGACAGCTTCCTTTCGACTGCGGTCCGTCATCCTGACAGATTCCCTATTGAGCTATCGGTCAGGTCGGTCGAGGGTGGCGGGCTATGCCCGAGCCCGATACAGACGACCCGCGCTCTACCTTCGGCGCCAACCTCCGCGCCGCACGCGAGCACGCCGGTCTGACGCAAGAAGCGCTCGGGCACCGTGCGGACTTCCACCCGACCGAGGTCAACCGCATCGAGCGTGGCCGGCGCAATCCGGGTCTGCTCACGATCGTCAAGCTCGCCAAGGCCCTGGGCATCCCGGCGAGCGACCTGCTCTCGGAGCTATAGGCCCTGCACGACCTCGGCCGTGGTCTCGGCCCCTGACGCGGAAGGCGCAAACGCCCGGGTGAACTCGGCGGCCTGCTCCGATGCCGGGCGAGCATGCAGATAACGCTCTGTCGTGGCGATGTTGCTGTGCCCCATCGCGCTCTTGATCTTCACGAGGTCTACGCCGGCGGCGGCGAGCAGCGAGCCGTAGCTGTGGCGTAGGTCGTGCCAGCGTAGCGGCGCGAGCCCTGCGGAGGCCTGCGCCTTCCGGTAGCGCCTGCGTAGCGCCGATGCGTCGACGGTGCGCCCGAGCGTCCCGCAGAACACGAGCTCGCCGGGGCCGGTGAAGTTCTCGCGGCGGCTGAGCCGGTCGAGAGCAGCGGCGGCCTGGTCCGGCATCGGCACCTGACGGACGCGCCGAGACTTCGTTGAGGTTTCCACACCGGCGCTGAGCGCGCGCCCCACGGTGAGGCGGCTGCCCGCGAAGTCCACATCGCGCCAGCGGAGCGCCAAGAGCTCGCCAAGGCGAAGCCCTGCGTACGCGGATACGCGGACGGCCTCGCCGTCCTGAGCGCCCTCGGCGTCCGCTTCCATTGCCCGAGCAAGGGCCTCGACCTCCTCGGCGCTGTAGTACGCGAGCGGGCCTGGCTTCTGCACCGCGCGCTTGTCGGCTTCTGCGGCGGGGTTCTCGGCGAGACCAAACGAGGTCTTCTTCATGCCGAAGCTGTAGATCGCGCTGACGACTTCACGAGCCTTGTTCACGGTTCGTGGCGAGGCGCCGGTGGCGCTGACTGAGGCCAGGAGCTTCTCAACCTCCTGCGTCGTGACCTGGCCCGCGGGCCGGGCGCCGAGCGCCTTCATAACGTGCCCAAGGGTCGCGCCCTTGCCGCGCTTGTAGGCCACGTCGGGCTCAGCGAGCACCGAGCGGTAGTCCCGCAGGGTTGAGGGCTTGGCGGCCTTCACGGTCTCCATCCACTCCATGTAGCTCGCGGCTAGCTCCCGAAAGGTCACGCCCTTGGTGCGACGATCGCGCTCGACGCGCTCCTGGTCGCTGGCCTGCTCAACGTAGGCGGCGACCAGCTCGGCGGCGGCGACGTGCGCGCGGCGCTCATCGAGGTAGCCCTCCGCGACGCGGCCTTTGCGAGCGGCCCACTCGCCCGTGGCGTCTTGGTCGAGCCATGCCGGGCCAAGGCGACGTTTTAGCTGCTTGCCCCGGTAGCGCCAGAAGGCTTCATAGAACGCCTGGCCGCGTTGCTCTCGGACAAAGACTGTGGCGGTAGGATTTGGTGCTGACATGCCGGGCCTCCGGTGTGTCCATGCCCTCGGCGATGACAGTCGCGCGAGGGCTTCTTTGTGGGCTGACCACCATTCTACTCCTCGGGGTAGCAGATGGGTAGCACGTCGGCGCGGGGTAGCGGGCCGAGTAGCAAACTAGCTGGATCGCTAGTGCTGAAGCGGCAATAGAGGCAAGCGCCTCGGGCTTGCTTCAGCGCCTCGGGGAGCAGAAATCGGGCTCATAACCCGAAGGTCGCGGGTTCGAATCCCGCAGGCGACTTTTGGCTCGTTGGAGCCAGATTCTTGCGTCTCGAGCTTCTTGTGGGTTCCTCTTGGGAGGAAGCGAGGTGGTCGCTAATGGGGCCATAGCGAACGGATCGCTATGAACCTGCGATGGGGTGTTGTCGTCTCGAGATTACTGGGAACGCGGTAGGGCCAGCTGCAAACCGCCGCGCCCAATTACGTCTTGCAGGAGCGCGCGCATCCTCGGGGTCCCAGTCCTGCTTGCTATCTGGCATGCTTCGTCGGACAGTCGCTCGACGCTCAAATGACCGGCACTGACGAGTATGCGCTTCTGATCGACCTGCGTAGCCAGGAGGCGGGGCCGATTGGCGAGTCGTCATTGGCCGAGTTGAAGTTGCTGGAGCGACAGAATCTCCAAAGCTGGGTCGAGACGTATCCCGAGATGGTCGGCGGAGACCTGATGCTCATTACCACGGAGTTTGATCAGTGGGAACTGCGTGAACAGCGCGTTCCCGACCGACTCGATGTGCTTATGCTCGACAAGGATGGCGATCTTCTCGTCGCTGAGCTGAAGCGAGGTGAAGCCTCGGATACGACTGATCTGCAGGCCCTGAAGTACGCGGCGTATTGCGCCAACCTGACCGTGAACGACGTCGTCGAGATGCATGCCCGATACGCCAAGATCGACGACGCTGCGGCACGTAACGTCGTGATCGAGCATGCGCCGTCGTTGGAGGAACGAGAGCTTGGGCCGGTGAGAGTGAGCCTGCTTGCCGCCGGCTTCGGGCCGTCGGTTAGCAGCGTCGTCTTGTGGCTAAATGACATCGGCCTCGATATCGCGTGTGTGCAGTTGGTGGTCAGGCGTGTCGACGAGGGACGGGCTGTCCTCAGCACGCGGCAGGTTCTGCCGCCTCCCCAGGCGAAGGACTACCTCGTTCGCAGGCGCCGCCGCGACGAGGTCGAAGAGCAGCGCGAGGCGAAAAAAAAGAAAAGGCAGACTGTCGCTCTGCTCAACGATCACGAAGCCGTGGCGCCGGGTACGCGCTTGGAGTTGATGGTCGAGAGGTTTCCTGATGAGCAACGACCCGCAATCGAAGCGAGGATTCAAGAGGATCCCTCTTGCGGGGAGGCAATCTGGACGGGCAAGTCCAGCCGCAAGGCACTCCGATGGAGGCACGATGAGCGAGAGTCATCGCCCAGCCAGATCATCTGGCGTCTGCTCAAAGAGCTCGGCTTTGCGTCCATCTCTGTACACGGCCCTTGGTTCTGGAGGCTCCCATCTGGCCGTTCCCTCTGGGATGAGGCGGAGCTGCTGCAGGCGAAAGAGGCCGGGAGTCTCGGCACACCAGAGGGAGCAGCCGATACGCATGGTGCAGAGACAGCGACCGATTAGCAGGAGCCCTGGGCTACAGCAGTTCGCTACGACGAGCCCGAGCCCCGAGCCGGGGCTCGGGGCGATCGATACACAGTCCCCTTACCCACCCTCACCGGCAGTTCAGCGTCTGGTTGTGCTCGATCCGCGGTGCAGGGTACGTGCTGCGGGTTGCTGGGCTGACGGTGCTCGGGGGTTCCGGCCCCGTTTGCGCCGCCCCGGCGCTCCTACCGAGGGATCTTTGGGGTGTGCGGCCCTTTGGCCGGGTCGCGGGCCTTGACGCTCGCTCCTGTCGGCTACCGACTGTTCACTCCATCAGCGTGGCCTGCCAGTTGTGCGCCTGCAACCGGTTGTCCAGTTCGCGTCGCTGTTGGGCGAGCGCGTCGAGCTGGCTCTGGAGGTCGGCGACTTTGACGTAGCGCACCATGCGGATCTCCGAGCGGCTGTAGCGGGTCAGCCCGAGGCCCGCGCCGAAGGAGCCGCCAGTGGCCGTCTTGATGGCGGTGCGCAGAGCGCCCTGGCGAAGGGCGATGACGTCGCGGCGCGCGAGACCCTCGGTCACGGTCTCGCCGGTCGCGAGCCTCGCGCCCGCGTTGGTGTGGTTGATCTTCGCGATCAGCTCCTGCAACTCGTCGCAGCGTCGATCGAGCTCGGCGAGCAGCTCGTCGGGGCTCTCGGGTGGCTCCTCGCCCTCCTGGGCCAGCACGCAGGTGGACAGGCGGTCCTGCAGCTGCGCGATGCGCTTCTGGAGGTCCGACCGACGGTTCAACGCTTCTCCAACAATCAGGGGCATGCCGACTATGATAACAGACAGTTGTCGGCGGAGTTGTCAGGTCATTCGGGATGCCGGCGCCGCATGCGGCGCCGGCCCGGACCGTGCATGCACGGTCCGGTGGCAGGGCCACATGTGGCCCTGCCGGGACGGCCACATGTGGCCGTCCCACGAGGCCGCACATGTGCGGCCGTTCCCATCCGCGCTCGACCACGCGCCAGTGGTGCAGTTTCCCAGGTAGGCGTCGAGGTGCTCGAGGGCGTGAAAGCGCACACCCTCGCGACGCTCCAGCTCCTCGGCGACCTGGGCGGAGGTGAGCGCCATGCGCCGTCGACGCGTTGCGCGCCGGCGTGATGGCCTTCATGGGCACGCTCCAGGCCGCGCGCGGCGCGAGCGGCGCCGTCGACGAGACGTTGTTCGTCGCCTACCGCAACGGCGTCATCGAGCACCTCGAGGACTTCCGCGCCGCGCGCCGGCGCTACGCGCGCCCGATCCTCGAGTTGATCGAGCGCATCGAGCACGAGGACGCGCTCGGCAGGCTCGCCGCGCTCGCCGCGAGCGCCGAGGGCGCCTACGCGCGCTGGCCGCCGACGAAGGGCTCCCGGTCGACCTGCTCGGCGCCGCCCGCCCGATCGACGCCACCACGACCGTCGCGGCGCTGTTCGAAGACGAGCGCGAGTACGCCAGCGCCGACGACCGCCGCAACCTGCGCGGCAAGTGGCGGCTCGCGCGGCGGCTGCTCGAGCAAAGCGCCGTCTACGTCGAGGACCTCGACGACGACGCGCGCGCGTGGTGGCGCTCCAAGCGCGCCTGGACCGAGCGGCGCTGCGCGGAGCTCACCTACACACGAAGCCGAGATGCGGCGGGCGGTGCCCCATACAGAGCGCCGCCCTGGCCGCCGCCGTTGACTTGTGTCGTCGACCGTACGGATGAATGTCAAATCTGCTGGGTGGGTTGCAAGGAATTGTGCAGTGGGGCTGATGGTGGTGATGAGCCGGTGGTCAAGGCCGGCCGCAGGCCGCCCCGGAGGGGCTTGGCCTTTACACCGGCGTGCTTCTGATCGGCACAGCAGCACAATGTGGTTGGTCCGCCCCTCCGGGCGGACCTGGTCGCTTTTCGTTCGGTTCGCGCTGCGCCTGCGTGCGTGGTGAGCGGGGGTTCTCGCCGAGCCATACGGTGGCCTGGCGTGCAACAGTTTGTGTTGGGCGTCGGTGACGACGAGCTAAAGCGCAGGCGTTCGGGCTTGGGCCTGCCGCGCTGCTTGCCGCTGAGACGGCGTTGAAGGTGCGCGCCCACGTGTCGCGCCGGCGCCCTTCTTCTTGGCTGGCCCTGTTGCTTTCCAGTCGGCGATCAGCCGCTGGTAGGCAGCCTCGGCGCGTTCTGTGAGCTCGCGCCCAGCGTCTCGTTCGGCAGCGGTTGCGGATATACGCCGGCCGCCATGGCGTGTGGGCAGCGGCGGTGCGCCGGCGTCGAGTTCGGCGCGGCGTAGCTTGGCGCGTACGCGGGAGGGTCTCGCGAAGGCGTAGTCTTCGTCCTTGGTGAGCAGCTGCCAGCACAGACACGCGAGCTTGCGAGCGACCGCGACAGCAGCGACCTGTGAGCCCTTACGCACACGGATGCGTTCCCGCGAAGGCGTGCAGCGGCCCGGGCTGACGAACTGCGATCCACGCGGCCTCGACCAGCGCTGAGCGCGCTTGGGCGTTACCGCGCTTTGAGATCCTCCCGTGGCGCGCGGGCTCATCCCCGGACTGGCGTACCTTGGGGTCCAAGCCGAGGTAGGCGACGAGCTGACGCGACGAGGAGAAGCGGGAGATATCCCCGATCGCAGCCATCAACGTGACGGCTACGCCCACACCGACACCAGGCACGCTCATCAGCCTGCGAGCGTCCTGTGAGCTCTTCACCCACCCGGCGAGCTTTTGGTCGATCTGGGCGATCTCGCCGTCCAGGAAGTCGATCTGGCGCAGACACCCAGCGACCGTCTCCTGCTCCTCGGTGTCCAACTCCTGTTCGCCAAGCCACGCGCGTCCTTCCTTGCCGAACAGGTCAGTGACGGGCGAACGCCCAAGCAGGCAACGCGAGAGCGTCGCGTGGATCTCGTTCTTGGCGCGGGTACGCTGGCGCACGAGTGCCGCGCGCCGCGCGACCGGCGACGCAGCGCCGAGGTCTCCGCGTCGGGTACCCACACCGGCTCGAGCATCCCAGCCGCGAGCAGGTCCGCGAGGGTGCGCGCATCGAAACGGTCGGACTTCACCCGCGCGTGAGAGATTGCCCGCACCTCCTGGGCGTTGGCGACAACCACCCTGGCGACATGAGGCTCAAGGATGCGCGCGATCTCCATCGCCGGGCCCGTCGCCTCCATCACCACCTCATCGGTCCGGCACAGGCTCTCCGCGAACAGCTCCAGCGCGCCGCGATTGGTCGCGATACGACCAGCCGAGCGCGTCTCGCCGTCCTCACGGACAGCGACCTCGCAGAAGCCCTGGTGGACATCGAGTGCTACCTGACGCATCTCATTCTCCCTTCCATGATCCTCGTTGACAACGGTGGAGCAGGCGCAGGGCAAACGACAACTACGGATTCGCGCTCGCAGCGCAACCGGGCAAGTCGCAGGGGCGGCCACATAACTTTCCGGGCTCTCAGCCCATACGGTCTGAGCGGCCTGCCCTCATCTGGCTGGACCCCGTTTTTCGGTCCACCAGGTGTGAGAGTTGGTGGATTGAGCCCCGGTTCTCGTGGGCACTGGTTGACTGGTGGAGTGTACGTGGTTAGCGGTCGGGCCGGTGGGCATGTGGGCAACGCGAAGCGTTGTCCAAGCGCTGTGGGCAGCTCTGCTGTCCACAGCGCGGCATGTCCACGGGCCTTGGGGTGGGTCGCGTTGTGGCGCGCGAAGTCTTGTGGTTATGCGGCCTCGCGGCGGGTGGTGTTGGTCGCGGCGCATGAGGCGGCGAACGCGACGGGGGCGCGCATCCCGAGCGCGGAGTGCGGCCTGCGCTGGTTGTAGTCCTCTTGCCAGTCGCCGATCACGACTCTGGCCTCGGCCAGGCAGAAGAACTCCTCGACATCCAAGAGCTCGTCACGGACGCGGGAGTGGAAGGACTCGACGAACGGGTTTTGCCACGGCGAGCCGGGCTCGATGAACGCGGCCCCGGTGCCGGAGAGCGTGCACCAGTCACCGAGCGCGTGTGCGGTCATCTCCGGCCCGTTGTCCATCCGTAGGAGCTCCGGGGCGCCGCGCTCGCCGCAGAGGCGTTCCAGCGCCTGGACGACCGTCTCAGCGTCGATGCTTCGCTCGACGAGCATCACCAGCGACTCGCGTGTGAACTCGTCAACGATGTTCAGCAACTTCAGCGCCCTCCCGTCGGCGGTCTGGTCGAATTGGAAGTCAAATGCCCATACGTGATTCGGGTGCTCGGCGCGCAGCCGCTCAGCGGGGACGGTCGAGCCCAGTCGCCGGTGCTTACGCTTGCGGACAGGGACCCGTAAGCCCTCCTCGCGCCAGATGCGCTGCACCCGCTTACGGTTCACATCCCACCCCAGCTCACGCAGATGGTGGTGCGCGCGGCGGTACCCCCATCGCGGGCGCTCACGCGAGAACTCGCGCAGCTCGCCGCGCAGCGCATGATCATCCCCGGCCTGCTTGGGCTCGTAGCGCTCCGTGGAGCGATGCTGGCCGACCACCCGGCATGCCCAGCGCTCGCTGACGCTGAGACGGTCGCGCAGCATCGCGACCGCCCGGCGCCGGCGGGCTGGGCCTACCAGTTTCCCCGGGAGATCTCCTTCAACGCCCGGTTTTCGAGCGCCTGGTCAGCCACGATCGCCTTCAACTGGCCGTTCTCGCGCTCCAGCTCCTTCAAACGCTTGACGTCCTCAGCCTTCATCCCACCGTACTGGTGGCGCCAGCGATGGAAGGTCTGCTCACTGATCTCCAGAGTCTTGGCGACCCCCGGGATCGTTTCGCCCTCCCCGAGCATCCGCTCGGCCTCCCGCAGCTTACGGATGATCTGCTCCGGCGTGTGCCTGCGTCGCTTCATCAGAGTTCCTTTCCCGCCCATCATCATGGACGCGAGAAACTCTCACAAGGGCCGGACCGAACCTACGGGGTCAGGCCTCATCATCTGCTCCAGGAAACCCCTGTCCCGATCAACCGAAGCTACGACCAGGACCGGACAGCTCCCACCAGCAGTTTCATCCCCGTAGCTTGATGTCCTTCAACAGCATTGTGGGATTATGCGGCGCTGCTGTACGTGATCGTCTCATGGATCTGTATGCCGAGCGCGTCGGCAATGCTCTGCAGCCGGTCGAGCCCTACGCTGCTGTAGTCGTTGGCCTCCCAGCGCTGGATCTGCTGCTCGGCGACGCCGATGCGCTCGGCGAGCTGGCGCTGGGTAAGCCTGGCTGCGATGCGGGCTTCGATCAATGCGATTGGCAACTCGTGCAGGGACGTGATCTCGCGACTAGTGATGTGTCCGTCGCGTAGCCCCTCGTAGTGGTCGATCTCGCGCCGGAACGTCTCGATCTGGCTGGCAATTGCGTCGTGCATCAACTGCTTCATGCCCGGATCGACGTTCGGGGGGAACTCCCGTTCGTCATTGGCGGTCAGGCCGCCCTCGAAGCCAGCTAGGTGTGCCTTGGTGATGCGGTATTCGCGCTCGTTCTTGATCATGGCAGTCCTGCCAGGTCGAGGGCGATGATGCCCTTCTGCTGCTTCAACCGATCACGCTGGAAGAAGTCGAGGTAGGTCGTGCCGTCTGCATCTGCGGGCCACTCGGCAGGGTGGAGCTCGCCTCCGTAGCGCGCCTTCTGTGCGGCGCGACCATCGCTGAAATCCAGAAGCTCCGGATCGAGCCGGCTGAGAATGACGCCGTCCGACTCCCAACAGGCGTCGAAGTCGCCCGGATGGTACTTGCTCGTGACGAAGCTACCGTCGAGATAGGCGGTGGTGCACCCGGCGCCCTTCAACGACCGCAGCGCATCCAGAAGCCCTCGACGCCGAACGCTGGTTGCGTAGCGAGTCACGATCTCGTTCCAGGTGGCATGGTGGATGCCCGGCGGGAGGTTTCCGCGCTTATCGAGAGTCCTGCATCGCGGGTCAACGGTCGCAGGTGTGCCACGTCGATCGCGTCGGCTGCCGTGAATGGCTCGACGGTGATCGCACCATCGAGCAGGCCGCTTTGGGTGAGCTTGGCTGCGAGCTTCGCCGGGTCGGCTCCCCAGTCTGCGGAGCAGCTGAAGACCTCCGCGAGATTGACGGTCGATGACCACGCCGCCAGCGATTGCCTCGGCTACAACGTCCGCGCCGGGCTCCTCACAAAGACAGGCAAGCAGCGCCGAAGCATCGAGTACGAGAGTCAACTACTCGGCGTCCTCGCGGGCGGCTTCCGCGCGCCGTTCGGCGAGCAGTCCATCGACCATCGACCCTCCAGGGAGATCGCGGAGCAGGCCGCGGCTCTGCTCGGCCACGGCGCGATACGGGCGTAGCCGCAGCGTGCCGTCTTTCTCGGTGCTCAAGAGCATGTGAGTACCAGGCTTCAGGTCCAGCTCGCGGCGCAGTGGAGTTTTATATCTCATGCTCGCTACAACCGGCCGCGAGGCCTTCTGTGACGAGTTGCCCGCAAATCGCTGAGCAATCCGCAGCGGCCGTGGCCGAACGCTTCGCGGCTTCGAGGAGGTACGTGAGAGCTCGAGGCGCCTACGCGGTGGGTGGCTGGTCGATGCGCACCAGGTTGCCGGACGGGTCGCGCACGGCGCAGTCACGTGTGCCCCACGGCTGATCGGTTGGCGCTTGCACGATCTCGGTGCCGCAGGAGCGCAGCTTCTCGAAAGTCGCGTCGAGGTCGTCGGTGTGGAAGTGGACGCCGTTCAGGGCGCCCTTGGCGAGGAGGGCGGCGAGCGCGTCGTGGTCGGCGGGGCTGCCGTTCAGGTAGTTCGTGAGGATGATCGCCACGCCGGGCTGGGAGGCGGCGCCGACGGTGATCCAGCGGAACTCCTCGCGGGCGACGTCGTTGCGCAGTTCGAGGCCGAGCGCGTCGCGGTAGAAGGCCAGGGCGAGGTCGGGGTCATGGATGAGGACGAAGCATTGGGAGAGAGTGAGGTTCATGCCCCCCAACGCTAACGAGCCTGTGCGACGCGCGCTGCTCCGATCGTGCTCGGCTTGCTGGCCGGCTTGCCGGCCGGGCGCGTGAGGTCCTTGGCAACGCAGCTCGGCACGCGCGCGAGCCCGCTGTGGTCACGGCCCCGGTAGGCCGTCGGCGTCTCGCCCACCAGCTGAGTGAAGCGGGCGCTGAAGGAGCCCAGCGACGTACACCCGACCGCTACGCAAACCTCGGTGACCGACAGTTCACCGCGGCGCAACAGCGCCTTCGCCCGCTCGATCCGCCGCGTCATCAGGTAGGCGTAGGGTGTCTCCCCGTAGGTCGCGCGGAACTGCCGCGAGAAGTGCGCGTTCGACATCAACGCCGTGCGGGCGAGCGTGGCGACGTCGAGCGGGCGCGCGTACTCGCGGTCCATCATGTCGCGGGCGCGGCGCAGATGCGCGAGGTTGGCGAGTTCCACCGGCGTCACGATGCGAGCGTAGCGGCGTGCCGCGGCGGGCGCGGCGCAAATGCACGAGGTTGGCGAGTTCCACCGGCGTCTCGATGCGTGCGTAGCGGGGCGGGAAGGCTACGGGGGGCTCAGTAGTACAGCTTGCCGGCGGTTTGCACGGTCAGCGCATACGTCTTGCGGTTGATCGCGCCCGACAGGGTGCCGTTGCCGTGCGCATGCGCGTAGCGACCCGAGCCGCCGGTGACGGTCAGCGAGCCCCCGAAAGTCGAGTACACGTTGGTCGAGTGCAGCGCACCCCCGCCGTGGCCACTGATCGAGCCGCCGCCGTTGGCGTAGATCGTGAACTTCGCGGTGACGGTCGCCTCGATGTTAAAGCTCACCTTCACCTTCCCTGGGATCGTCCCCGAGACCGGCCCTTCCTCGACCAGTTCCGAGCCGGAACTGCGCACGGAGTGCAGGTGCCCTTCGTCCTTCACGTTCAACACTTGTGCGGCGCGCGCCACGGGGGGAGCTTGCGCGGCACGGGGGACCGCGGCCGACCGTGGTGCGCGTCCGTGCTGCACGGACCTCGTCGCCACCGAGTCGGTCGTGCCCACGAAGCCTGCGATACCCACCGCCACTAGGGCGACGCCGAGCGCCCGCCGGACGCCCCCTCGACACGGTGGATCCCGGCTCAGGCGGCGTGGATCATCAGGTTCAGCTCGTCGCATCTAAACGGTCCTCCAACTTTCGCACGGTGGCAAACGGCGGTTTCGCTGCACACCCGAAGACGCCAACTGAGTGAACGAGCTTACCAGCGGCGTGGCGCCCCGGGCGCAGTGGCCAGCCGTCGTCTGTAGCGTAAAGTCTACACACTCCCGGCGGGCCCAGCGACGAAGGCGACGCCGTGGTTCGAACTCCGGAGCCCACATCGAGCAGCAGGGAGCGGTCCCCCATGAGCCAACCCGCGCGCCCGTATAAGCGAAGCGAAGCCGACGCGGGGACTCGAACCCCGGACCCCCTCCTTACCATGGAGGTGCTCTACCAGCTGAGCTACGTCGGCGCGACCAGCATCGTACCGCCGATGCTTGCGGCCGTGACCGACGCGGGCGTGCCGCTACCCCACCGACACGCTTGACGACGCGCCGCAGCACCGACACCATCGCGGCCGGTCATCATGTGCGCGTGTGCTCGGCACGCCACGACCGCGCGGACACCCCCGGTGCAGCTACCCGCGCGCGACGGCTGGCGATCCGCACGCTCGACCGGCTGCTGCCAGGCGAAAACCCGGCGGGGGCTGTGTATGGGACGATCACGATCGGCGCGCTGCTGGCAGCGGAGAGCAGCCTGCGCGACACCTACCCCGAGACCGTGGGCGCGATTGTTGTGGCGCTGCTGGTGTATTGGCTGGCACACTCCTACGCCGAACTGCTGGGCCAGCGACTCGCTGCCGGCGAACGTCTCACGCTGTCGGGCCTCGGACGGGCGTTGGGGCGCGACTGGGCGATCGTGCGGGGCGCGGGCGCGCCGCTGGTGGCGCTACTGGTCGCCTGGGCGGTGGGCGCCAGCCAGGAAACCGGCGTCACCGTGGCGCTGTGGACCTGTGTTGCCAGCCTGCTGGCGTTTGAGCTGCTTGCGGGCCTGCGCACGCGGGCGCAGCCGGCGGAGCTGGCGCTCGAGTTGTGCATCGGCGCGGCGATGGGCCTGGGCGTGATCCTGCTGCGGGTGATCCTGCACTGAGCTGGGCGGCCCCAGGCCGCACGAGCGGTTAGGCTGAGGCGATGGCCGAGTCCCCGATCCTGATCGCCTACGACGGTTCGCCGCCGGCGCGCGCCGCGGTGAGCGAGGCCGGCAGGTTGTTTGCGCCCGCGGAGGCGATCGTGCTCACCGTGTGGGAGCCCGGCCTGGCCGAGTTGATGATGGTGCCGGACGCGACCGGGATGGGCAGCACGATGCTGCCGTTCGATCCCGCGGTCACGCAAGAGGTGGAGCGCGCCAGCGAAGAACACGCCCAGAGCGTTGCCGCGGAGGGCGCGGCGCTCGCTGGCGAGGCGGGCCTCGATGCGCGTGCGCTGGCTGTCGAGGACCTCACGGATCCCCCTGACGCGATCGTCGCGGCGGGCGAGCAACACGGCGTGCGCGCGATCGTGATCGGCTCGCGCGGGCTGGGCGGCCTGAAGGCCAAACTGCTCGGCAGCACCTCCAAAGCGGTGTTGCATCGCGCCGCCTGCCCCGTGGTGGTCGTGCGCCACCCCGAGGAGCACGTCGCGCAGGGTCAGCCACCCGTCGAAGAGTGATCTGGACCCACGCACGCGAGCGTGGGTCAATGCAGTCGTAGACGTCCGGTGGCTCGCATTACGAGCCGGCTGTGATCAAGCCGCCGGACCTCGGCAAGCACTGGTGACGTCCCGCGCGCGGTGGCGGCGCTATCCTCAAAAGCGCCGTGATTGCTGGGGAAAACCCTGCGATCGATATGACTTGACGTGGTGGGGAGGGATTGCGTAGGCTACTCTGTAGACAAAAAATCGCTGACATGGAAATGTCTTGTCTACGAGATGCCATGACAGTCGGAGTTGCGAGAGGATGCAGGGAGGTCGAATGTCTGAGTCCAAGGGAGGGAGCCCGGGGTCATCCGGGAAGGGCACTCGCAAGCCTGGGCGAGATGGCCGCAAGCCGGCGAAGGCGAGCGGCAAGCCCAAGCCGCGAGCGAAGCCTAAGATCGTGCCGATCTACGCGCGTCTGCCGCGGGGGCCGCACCCCCTCGGCGCCCCCGGGGTCGCCCGCAACCAGCGCATCCGCATCCACGGAGGGATGATCGAGGCGGTCACCACGCGGGGCTACTCGCAGACCAGCGTGAAGCTCGTGGTTGGGCTGGCGGGAGTCTCGCGACGCTCCTTCTACGAGCAGTTCTCCGGCAAGGAGGACTGCTTCATGTCGACGTTCGACCTGGTCGCCAACCGGGCGGTCAAGCGTCTCACCGATGCCTACCGCGCGGCGGAAGGCGACCAGCGCCAACGCCTGCGCGCGGTGCTACAGGCTTGGGGGGCAGAACTGGAGCAGAACACGAAGGCGCTGCGCCTGGCGATCGTGGAGGCCCAGGCCGCGGGCGTGGATGGGCTGCAGCGGCTGCAAAAGGCTACCGCCGTATATGAAGGGCTGCTCGCGGGCGCCCTCTCCAATCGCTGTCCACCCGCACGCGGTGAGGGCCCCGAGGCGCTGCCGCGGCCGGTGGTGCGGGCGATCGTTGGAGGCTTGCGGCGCGCGACGCAGATGCGCCTGCTCAAGGGTGACACGGAGGATCTCCAGCCGCTCGTCCGCGAGATGGTGAAGTGGTTGCTGTTGTTCAAATCGCCTGAGCTCGAGGAGCTGCGCCCGCGCCGCTGTGCCAGCCAGCCCTTTCCGGAGAAGCTGCTACTCGAGCCCGACGCGTGTGGGGGTGAAAGTCGCCGTGCGCGCGTATTGCGCGGCGCGGTTGAGACGGGGCTGCGCGAACGGAAGTTCGCCGACCTCAGCGCACCACGGATCGCCGAAGGCGCGGGGCTGCCGTTCGAGGCGGTGACCGAGCTCTACCCCGACCCGCGGGCGTGCTACCTGGAGGCGCTTGACGTACTGGGCGACGAACTGCTGCAGCTGATCGCTAGCCCCGAGCTCGTCTCCGCGCGGTGGCCCGTAGCGGTGTGCCACACGATCGACGCGCTGCTCGCCCACCTCGCGAGCAGTCCCGCCCGTCTGATGACGCTCACCGTGAAAGCGCTCGAAGCCGGGCCGGCGGCGATCGCCAACGTGGGCGACCTCGCCTACGAGGTGGCGACGCTGCTAACCGAGGGAGCGCCGCGGCGCCCGCGTACCCGCATCGCCGTCGAGGCGATCGCAGGCGGGCTGTGGAACATCCTCTACTGCGAGGCGCGCGCCGGCAGGGGCCACCTACTGCCGCTGCTCTCGGAGTACCTCTCCTACGTTGTGCTCACCCCCTACCTCGGCCCCGAGGAGGCGGTGGCGGCGATCGTGGCCTCGCGCGCTGGGGCAACTGCGCCGGAGCAGTTGGGGGCGGGCTCTGCGGCGCCTGCTGGTGCCAACGGGTCCAGCCCCGAGGCTAAGGTCGCCGCCAAACGAGACAGCGCCGGTACCGGGGCCACCGCGAGCACCGCCGCCGCGGGCAACGGCCACGCAGCGACGGGCAACGGGTCGGCGCCGGCCGGCGAGCGGGAGGGGGAGGACTACCGGCGTTTGGCGGAGCGCCGCTCGGCGAAGTGCGTGAACACGACCCCGACCAGTACGGAGAGTACGATCACGACGATCAAAGGCGCGTGACCCTTGCCGAAGATCCAGCTGACCTCGACCTTTTCGAGGTTGAACACGGCAAACAGCGTCACCAGAACAGCCAGCACGACGAGGCCCCCGGTACGCGCCAGCTCACGGTTGCTGCGTTTCGGCTTCGAGGGGCTTTCAGACGACGCGGAGATGGCGCCGCCAATGGTAGGACATAGCTGGAGTCCTAGCCCGCGGCGAGCTCGGACTTGACCCACGCGCAGCCGCTCGAAAGGTCCTCCACGCCGAGCGCCGCGGCCACGTTGAGCGCCATGCCGTGCCTGAAGAAGTCGTCGATCCGCTCGTCCTCGGCGCCTGAGAGTCGCTGCGCGAGGCCGACCAGCTCAGCGTAGCGATGGCGCACGCGGGCGCGCACCACCTCGTCGTCGCAGGCGGCGTAGGACTGGTGCTGGAGCATCAGGTAGTCGCGGTCGCTGGAGAGCAACTCCACGTAGGCCTTGCCCATCGCCTCCAGGGCGTCCTCGCACTCCGCTGGCGCCCGCCCTTCGTGGAAGTCGGCGGCGGCGCGCTCGAAAACGGCGGCGATCCGCGCGAAGCTGCGCTCCAGGGCTGCGAGGAACAGCTCCCGCTTGTTGCCGAACAGTGTGAACACGTACGGTTGGGCGACGCCCACGCGCCGCGCGATGCGCTCCACCGGCGTACCGTGCAGGCCGCCGTGCGCGAACTCGTGCACGGCGGCGGCGATCAGCTCCTCGCGGCGCTCCGCGGCGGGGACGCGCGTGCGGGCGGGCGTCTCGCCACCGGAGGCCCCGCCGGGGGTGGTGGTTCTCGGGTCGCCAACCGTGCCATTCGAGCGCAAGTGCTCGGGATCGGGGGCGGTACTCAAGCGGCCTCCCCTACCGCGCCGGCCGGGTGGGGCACGCCACGGGTTGGGCGCCGCTGCCCGCCGTCCTGCGTGATCGCAGCCTCGCCGCCGGCGGGCTCGGTCGCCGCGGCCTTGGTGGAGAACGGCAGTGCCAACACCGCCAGGGTGCCGGCGCCCAGCATCGCCACAGCCACCCACAGCGCCGGCTCGAGGCCGTTCACAAACGCCCGTGGTGAGCCGTAGCCACCCGCGTGGGTGAAGATCGTCGCGAGCACGGCCACCCCCAGCACGCCGCCGGTCTCGCGGATCGCGTTGGTGGCGCCCGAGGCCTGCCCGGCCTGGTCGGCGCGCACGGCCGAGAGCACCGCGTTGGCGGAGGGCGCAAACACCAGAGCCATCCCCGCGCCCGCCATGATGAACGGGACGATCATCTCCCCGTAGGGGGTGTGGGTCGAGAGGATCGATGCCAGCCACGCCAGCGCCCCGGCCTGCAGCGCGAGTCCGCCGAGCATGAACGGGCGGCTGCCAAAGCGTTGGGAGAAGATCCCCGCGAACGGCGCGACGACCATCGTGGCGCCAGTCCACACGAGGATCTTCAGCCCCGCCTCCATAGGGCTGTTGCCGAGCACGTCCTGCATAAATTGCGAGAGAAAGAAGATTGACCCGAACATCCCGAAGTACATTGTGAGCGAAGCGAAGTTGGTTACCGCAAAAGCGCGGCGAGAGAAGAATGACATCGGCAGCATCGGCTCGCGTGCGCGGCGCTCCCACGCCACGAACGCGGCCAACAGCACGGCCCCCGCGCTCAGCGACGCGAGGATCGTGGTGGAGGTCCAGCCGAGCGACTGCGCGCGCACGATTCCGAACACGATGCCGAACGCGCCGGCGGACGCCAGCGCCAGGCCGCGCAGGTCGAGCGTGCCGTTGGGGCCGTGGCTTTCGCGCAGGCGCGCAGCCGCCAGCGGCAGCAGCACCAGCCCGATCGGGACGTTGATCCAGAAGATCCAGTGCCAGGAGATGCTCTGCACGACTGCGCCTCCCACCAGTGGGCCGAGTGCGACGGCCGAGCCGGACACGCCTGACCACACGCCAAGTGCCATCCCGCGGCGGGTGGCGGGGAAGGCCTCGGCGAGCAGTGTGAGCGTCAGCGGTGTGACCATCGCCGCGCCCATCCCCTGCACCGCGCGGGCGGCGACTAGCAGCTCGGTGCTGGGCGCCAGCGCGGCGCCCGCGGAGGCGGCGGTGAACAGCGAGAGCCCCGCCAGGAACATGCGCTTGCGTCCGAAGCGGTCCCCGAGTGCCGCGCCGGTGAGCAGCAGCACCGCGTACGCCAGCACGTAGGCGTTGACGGTCCACTCCAGCGATTGGATCGACGCGCCGAGGTCGCGGTGGATCGAGGGCAGCGCGATCGACACCACGAGGTTGTCGAGCACGACCATGAACAGCGCCGTTGAGACGATCCCGAGGGTCCAGTTGTTTGTGCGCGAGTTGCTCATCGTGTTCTCCTTGCTGTGCCCCTCCCGCTCGCTCGCTCTCTCGCCGGCCCGGGGTGGTTCGGGCTGACAGCGACGCTTCGGGAAATTAGTGATTACTAACTAACGTGAGATTAGCAGCGACTAATAAACTTGTCAAGAGCGGATGCGAGGAGAGCCCGCCACCACCGTTGCTGGGCACGGAGGCCCAGCACCAGCGCGCTTGTTCGCAGGGCCGCCGCGCGGATGCGCACCAAAAAGGCCGGCTCCCCAACCGCCGGCGCAACCACTCGGCCACCGCGGTGTTTCCGAGCAGGTGAGTATCTGCGCGGCGGCGAATAGTGGAGGGATGATGCGAGGGGCATTGTCGCTTGCGAGCGCGTTGGCTGTGGGAGCCGTGGGAGGCGTGCTGCTCGGCGGCTGCGGGGGTGGGACGAAGACGGTCACCGTCTCGAATGCCCCTGTTGCAACGGCTGGCGGCCGGCTCGGCGCACACACGAGGCCCACCGCCTCCACGCCAGCCCCCACGACGACGACCACGACGACGACCGGCACTTCTAGCACGAGCGAACAGCCCGCCTCCACCACCCGCACCGCGCCTGCGCCCGCGTTCGTGCACACCGGGGGCACAACCGAACAGGCCGCTTCCACCGAAGCCAAGGCCGCCGCGACGGTCGTCAGCGCCCACGGCTACACCGCGGAGAATCTCTCCGACTACCACGGCAACCAAACGCTGCGGGTACTGATCGGGACGCGCACGGGTGCCGCCGACCCCTACGACGAGCGCGCCTTCTTCTTCCTCGGCAGCCACTACCTCGGCACCGACTCCGCCGCGCCCAGCGCCTCGGTGAACGTCGCCGGCCAGAGCGACACCGAAGTTGTGCTCACCTATGCGCTCTACCGCGCGCACGACTCACTCTGCTGCCCCTCCGGCGGGTCTACCACCGTGCACTTCCAGCTCAACAACGGCCAGCTCGTACCGCTCCAGCCGATCCCGCCCGCCAGCTCCTCCACCGGCCTCTCGCGGCAGTAGCCGGGCCACGACCCCCACCCGTCCGCCGTGGGCGGACCGCGCGTGTGACCAATGCGTGGGGGAAGCGTTTCTCCCCTATCTTGATGGGTGCGATAACCCCCACGAGGAAGGAGTACCCCTGATGAGCGCAAAGATCGAGGGTCACGCAGAGGAGCTGCTGCGGGGCAAGAACTTCTGCAACGTCTCCACCTTGCGCCCCGACGGCTCGGTGCACGCCGCGCCGGTTTGGGTCGACGTGCAGGACGGCCTGCCCACACTCAACACCGCCGAGGGCCGCGTGTGGCCCCGCAACCTCGAACGTGACCCCCGCGTCACGTTGACAGTGCAGAACATGGACAACCCCTATGAGTACCTCACGATTCGCGGACGCGTCGCCGAGCGCACCCACGAGGGCGCCGACGCGCACATCGACGCGCTGGCGATGAAGTACCTCGGCCAGGACACCTACCCCTACCGCCAGCCCGGCGAACAGCGGGTGATCATCCGCGTCGAGCCGGAGTACGTGCACACCTACGGAGCCTGAGGGTCTGTACGCGCACTTCCATATTGGATGTGAGGGGTCCGCTGTGGCTCGACCTGCGTTCCGCTATCCACCGGACGAGCCGGCGGGCGGGCGGGCGGGCTCACTCTTCCACAGCCGTCGCCACCACGGCGTCGCGCGCGGTTGGGTCCGCAGCCACTCGTCGCGCAGCACCAACTGCCCCCGTTCACGCGCTTTCACCACGCATTTGGTGTGCGCGTGGCGGCGGCGGCGGGTGTCGCCTTCAGGGGCGATCAACATGTGCTCGCTGAGCGCGGGCAGTTGATGGCCGCAGAACGGACACCGGTACGTCGCGGGCTTGCGGTTCGCCGCGCGACGCACCGTCCACCATGGGGCCGACGGAAAGCGTGGCGGGGACATGGCCCCATTGTGGCCCCTCTCGGTGCGACCTTGGTGGCGGTCGGGGTAGGCGTCGCGATCGCACTCGCCAAAACTCAGCTGCAGCGACGCTCGGCACCCGCGGCGCGTTCCCAGCCCAAGCGGCGCCGGCCGGCGCTGCTCCCCGGCGAGCCCTACGCGGAGGGGCTGCGGCGCGTGATCCTCGGCCAGCTCGACCTCGCCGTCGAGTTGCTCGAAGGCCACACGACCGGTACTGGCGAGCACACCGTGCACGAGACCCGCAAGGCGCTCAAGCGCCTGCGCGCACTGCTGGTGCTGCTGCGCACCGAGCTGGGCGCCAAGCGCTATGCGCGCGAGAGCTCCGCTTTGCGCGATTGCGGCCGGCGCCTCGCCGGTGCGCGCGACGCAGAGGTGATGCTCGGCACGCTCGACTCGCTCGTGCAGCGCGATCGCTCGCATTTCACGCGCAGCGCCGCGGTACGCACGCTGCGCGCGCAGCTGCTCGCCGAGCGCGACGCCGCCGCCGCACACGCGATCCACGACCCCCGTGTGCGGGGCGAGGTGATCGTCGAGCTGCGTGCCGTACAGGCGCGCGCCGCGCGCTGGGAGCTGCGCGAACGCGGCTTCCGGCTGCTCGCACCAGGCCTGGACGACATCTACACGCGCGGGCGTCGCCGCGGGCGCGCGGCCGCCGAGCGGCCCGGGGACGAGCGCCCCCGCGGGAAGCGCAGCCGGCGCGCTCGCAAGGGCAAGCGCGCCACACGGGGCCACAGCGTGGAGGCGCTGCACGCGTGGCGCAAGCGCGTCAAGGAGCTCCGCTACGCCGCCGAGACGCTCGACCGCGGCGGCAAGGCCTACAAGCCGGTCCGCCGTGTCGCCCGCCGCGCCGACCGGCTCGGGGAAATGCTCGGCGAGGAGCACGACCTCGCGCTGCTCGAAGCGCGGGTGCGCGAGCGCTCACGCACGTTTGCGGGCGAGCGCAAGACGCGCAAGCGGCTGCTGGCGCTGATCGCCTCACGGCGCCAGAAACTGCGCAAGCGTGCTCTGCGTGAGGGTGAGCGCCTCTACCGGCTCCCGCCGCGGCGCTTCGTGCGCCGGCTGAAGCGCGCACGGTAGGCGCTCGCGGCGAGCCTCGACAACTCGCGCACGTCCGGCAATTCAACTTCAGGGCAGCGCCGCCACCGCCGATGCTTGAAGCGAGTGGGGATGTACACGACGATGCGAACACGACCCCTCCCGGCCACTGTCACCCTGGCCCTACTGGTGGGTGGGCTGGGGGTGTTGACGCTGCACACGCTCGCCGGCCTGGGCGGCGTCGCGCGCGGAGGGACCTTCGACCACACCGTCTACGGCCTGCTGATGGCCGCCTCGGCCGGCACGGTGCTCGCTCGCGGCGTGGTCGTGCGGGCGCAGCGCACCGCGTGGTTGACGATGGGCGCGGGCCTCGCGTGCTGGTGCCTGGGCGATCTCTACTACGCGCTGTTCGTCGAAGGTCCGGGCGCCGCCGGCGGCAGCGTTTCGCCCGCCGACGCGCTCTACCTTGTCTTTTACCCCTGCTGCTACGTCGCGCTCGTGCTGCTGCTGGGTGCCCACCTGCGGGAGCTACGCATCGGCATGTGGTTGGACGGCCTGATCGGCGGACTTGCGGCTGCCGCGGTGGGGGCGGCGTTGGTGCTGCCGCCGATCCTGCACGGCGCCCACGGCGACACCGCCTCGCTGGGCGTGGCGCTGGCCTACCCGATCGGCGACCTGCTGCTGCTGGTGTTCACGCTCAGCGCGCTCGGCCTGACGGGTTGGCGCCCGGGGCGCGTGTGGTTGCTGATCGCGCTCGCGATGCTCTGCTCGGCGGTGGCCGACTCCGGCTATCTCGACCTCACCGCGACCGACACCTACCACGTAGGCGACTGGGTGCAGTTCCTGTGGCCGGCCTCCGCCGTGCTGCTGGCCGTCGCCGCCTGGACGCCCTGGCCGCGCCCGGCGCGCCGGCGGGTGGAGGACTGGCGTCTGGTGTCGGTGCCCTCGTTCTCGCTGCTCGCCGCGTTGGGCGTGCTGATCTACGGCAACCTCCACGGCGCGCTGACCCCGGTCGCGTTGATCCTCGCGATCGCCACGGTGCTGGCGGTGTGCGTGCACCTGATGGCGACCGTGCGCGAGAACATCGCGATGCTCGTCGGCTCGCGCCGCCTGGCGCTGACCGATCCGCTCACGGGCCTCGGCAACCGCCGGCAGCTGATGGAGGACCTCAACGTCGCGTGTCGTCGCGTCTCGGGCGGCGAGACGTGGGAGCTGATGCTGTATGACCTCAACGGCTTCAAGCGCTACAACGACACTTTCGGCCACCCCGCCGGCGACGCGCTGCTGGCACGTCTCTCGGACAAGCTGAAGACCGTTGTCGCCCCCTACGGCACCGCCTATCGCATGGGGGGCGATGAGTTCTGCGTGCTGCTGCGCGACTGCGCCGAGCGCCTGGACGCGCTGACGGCGGCCTCCGTCGCCGCGCTCTCCGAGCGCGGCCCGGGCTTCTCGATCGGCGCCGCGCACGGCGTCGTCAGCATCCCCCCCGAACTCGAGGACCCCGCCACGGTGATGCAGCTCGCCGACCAGCGCCTCTACCGCCGCAAGGAGGAGACGCGCGAGGCCTCCGCCGTGCACCAGCTGCGCGACGTGCTGCTGCAGGCCTTCCAGGAGCGCCACCCCGACCTGCAGGAGCACCAGCGCGGCGTCGGTGCGCTCGTGCTGGAGGTGGGCCGGCGCCTGGGGATGGACGGCGAAGAGCTCGACGTGCTCGCCCGCGCCGCCGAGCTGCACGACGTCGGCAAGATCGCGATCCCCGACGCGATCCTCACCAAGCCCGGGCCGCTGAATGCCGAGGAGTGGGGCTTTATGAGCCGCCACACGATCCTCGGCGAGCGGATCCTCGCCGCTGCCGCCGCGCTGCGCCCGGTCGCCGGGCTGGTGCGCTCCTCGCACGAGCGCTTCGACGGCAAGGGCTACCCCGATGGCCTGCGCGGCGAAGGCATCCCGCTCGGCGCGCGGATCATCTTCGTGTGCGACGCCTTCGACGCGATGATCTCCGAGCGCTCCTACTCCTCCGCGGTTCCCGCCGCCGAGGCGATCGCCGAGCTGCGCGCCTGCGCCGGCACACAGTTCGACCCCGCCGTGGTGGAGGCGTTCATCGCCTCGTTTGGGGGGCCGCCGTCAGTGCGCCCGGCGTCCTGCGGCGAAGCGCTCCAGGCGCTCGCCACGCCCGCGGATGCACTCGAACTGCCGGTGCCCGCGTCAATCGACGCTAATGATGCTCAACACGCTCTCTCCGCGGGGCAGCGCCACGGTCACCTGGTCGCCGGGGCGGCGGCCGACGAGCGCGCGGGCAACGGGCGACTCGGCTGAGAGGCGGCCCTCCGCGGGGGAGGCGTCGTGGGAGCTGACGATCGTCCACGTGCGCTGCTTGCCGCCTTGCTCGCTGACGACCACGGTCGAGCCGAAGCCCACGGCGCCGTCGTCGGCGGTCTCGCCCTCCTCGACGACCACCGCGGTGGAGATCTTTTCGCGCAGCCGCGCGATCTTCGTCTCCAGGTGGGCCTGGTCGTTCTTGGCGTCGTGGTACTCGCTGTTCTCCTTCAGGTCTCCCCACTCGCGCGCCGTTTTGATCCGCTCGGCGATCTCGCGCCGGCCCTCGCCCTCCAGGGTCTCGAGCTCCGCGCGCATCGACTCCAGGCCCGCGGAGGTGATCAGGTTGGGGGCATCGCTCATCGCCATCTAGCGTACCGGGGAGTGGGGGCGGGCGCCGAGCGGCTCACTCACGCCCCTCCGGGGCCGTGCATCGACTGCCCGCGGGGATTCCCCGCGATGTAAGCTGCCCCCGCTGCTCGGCCTCGGCATCTTCGGCGGCTACACCGTCCTTGACTTCAACCGCATGCGACGCGCGGGCATGCAGGAAACGGTGCCCCTCGCGGCGGGGCTTCCTGGACGTCCTCAACATCTTCCTGTTCTTTCTCCAGCTCTTCGGCGGGCGCGACTAGCCTGGGTGGCAGCCCGCGGCGGTGCGTACTCGCGGTACCGCGACTGCGGATCGACCTGACGATCTCGGGAGGGGGCCGCGCAACATTTGCATGTCGACCGGGTCTCATGGGCCATGGATCGACCAAACGAACACCAACATCCGCCTACACCAGCGCTGTCGAGCACTCCCGTTGCGGGCGGGAGCGGGTCGGGCCGCCGGCAGACACCACCCTCCGCCGCCGGCGAGCACGACGCGTTTTGTGGGCTCGTTGATGCGCACCGTCCCGAGCTGCTGCGCTACGCACGCCGCCGGCTCGGAGGCCGTGCCGAGCTCGCCGAGGACGTGCTCCAAGACGCGTTCCTGAACGCCTACCGCCACCTTGCAGCGGGCACCAGACCGCAGAACACGAGGGCGTGGCTGTTCGCGATCGTGCACAACGCGGCGATCGACGCCGCCTGTACGGCACAGCCCCCGGTGTCGCTGGAGGTGGACCACTCCATCGCCGGCGGACCGACGCCGGCGGAGGCGATCGAGCAGCGCGAGCGGCTCGAGTGGTTGATGGGAGCGATCGGAGCTCTGCCGGCCCGTCAGCGCGACGCGCTGGTCGGCCACGCCCTTGAAGGTCGCAGCTACCGCGAGCTGGCCACCCGCGAGCAGACCACAGTCTCAGCGATCAAGACGCTGATTCATCGCGCTCGCCGCGGTCTGACCGAAGGTTCGCCATTGCACGCGCTCGCCGTCCCGTTCATGCTGGTCTCACGACGCCTGGCCTGGTTCACGCCACACCGAGCGCTTGCCGGCAAGCTGTCCGCGAACGGGATCACCGGGATGCTCCTGGCCGCCCTCGGCACCGCGACGCTGGCGACCGGTCTGCTCTTCGCCGGGCAGGCGGGCCACTCTGTCGCGATCGCTGCCTCACGCCGACAGGCCGTGAGCGCACACGCGAGCGGCCATCACCGGCCCGGCGGGGGCGGGACCCATGCGCCAAGGACCGGGCGCTCCCCGGTGGCTCGGCTACACCACGAAGCGCGGCTCGCCACAACCGAGTGTGAAAACGGACGGCATCTGGATCGGCGGCTGCGAGTCACCGCGCTGCAGTACGCGGCGAGTCACCTGAGCACGAGCCAAATGGAGTACACCGACTGCGAGCAGCTCCTGCGAATACGTGCAAGGCGGATCGCTAGCGCGCGGGGCCACAGGCACGCCCCCGCCAGCCACCAGGGCAAGCGCCGGGCACGGTGAGCGCCGCGTTGTGTAGCGAGGCTGCTACACCAAGCAACCGCGTAGACGGCAGACCCCGGCGCATCCGGGCGTACCGGTCTTCAAACACGTTTTCACAGCGGTGGTATCCACTGTCCACCGAGTCGCATTCCCTCCTCGCCGGTTCGATGATCGGCGAGCGGGCGTTCATGTGCACCGTAGACGTGCAGCTCGACGAAGCCGTCTGGCCCATCACGCAACACGAATGCCCGCGGACGCTTGATTCTCACCCGATCCTTTAGTTCGTAGGTCGCTTCCACCTCGGCGATCCAGACGTCGTCTTGGTGCCACTGCGCGCTGATTCGGTGCGTGGTGTGAAGTATCTCGGCGAGAAAGTCCGACAGCAGCTCGCGCACCGCCGCCGTCCCCTCGGTGCGGCGGCCGTCCACCGACAGCATCTGGCAATCGGGCGCCATCAGCGCGACCGCCGCCTCCACGTCGAGCGCGTCGAGGGCTCCGAGCAACTGGTCGATGGGCGACTCGGTCAACAGCCGCGATCTTAGCTCGCCGGCCCCGAAACGCAGAGCCAGGTGTGGTCCGTCATGACGGCGCGCCGCGCCGCTTCGGTACGCGGCCGGGCGGCTGCCCGGGGGTCTCGCGTGGGGGTGCCGGAGGGATCGGGCGGGTCTGTGGCCGGTGTCCGTCAACCGTCGTCCTCTCGCCGTGATGGACGATCTCAAGGGAGTCGCCCTGTAGTAGCGAGTACGCCGCCTGCTCGGGACCGACCTCCACCAGCAACCTCCGCCCCCGGAAGCAGAGGCGGAACGTGAGCCGGGTGAGCGCCTGCGGTAGGCGCGGCGCAAAGCTCAGGATCCCGTTGTGGTCTCGCATCCCTCCAAACCCGGCGACGGCGCAGATCCATGTCCCAGCGAGCGAGGCGATGTGCAGGCCGTCGCGCGTGTTGTGCTGGAGGTCGTCGAGATCGATGAGCGCGGCCTCGCTCAGGTAGTCGTAGGCCAGCTCGAGGTGGCCGACCTCCGCGGCGATGACCGCCTGGGTGCAGGCCGACAGTGAGGAGTCGCGAACCGTCAGTCGCTCGTAGTAGGCAAAGTCGCGCGCCTTTTCCTCCGCGCCGAAGACGTCGCCGCGCAGATGCAGCGCGAGCACCAGGTCGGCCTGCTTGACCACCTGCTTGCGATACAGGTCGAAGTAGGGGAAGTGCAGCAGCAGCGGATACTGGTCCGGGGCGGTCGCGTCGAAGTCCCAGATCTCGTGATCGGTGAACGCCTCCGCTTGAGGGTGGACGCCCAGCTGCTTGTCGTAGGGGATGAGCATCGCCTGGGCGGCGTCACGCCACGCGGCGGCCTCCTCGTCGTCAACTCCGAGCTCAGCAGCGCGCTGGGGGTGGCGCTTGGCGCGCTCGAAAGCCTCGCGCAGGTTGCGCTCGGCCATCAGGCTCGTGTAGAGGTTGTTGTCAGCGATCGCGCTGTACTCGTCCGGGCCGGTCACGCCATCGATCCGGAAGCGCCCGGCGCCATTGTGGTGGCCCAACGAGAGCCACAGCCGAGCCGTCTCGATCAGCAGCTCCATGCCAATGCCGGTGGCGAACTCCTGATCGTCGGCGACTGCCTCATAACGGATGGCGGCGTCGGCGATGTCGGCGTTGACGTGGAACGCCGCTGTACCCGCTGGCCAGTACCCCGAGCACTCCTGCCCGCTGATCGTGCGCCACGCAAACGCGGCGCCCTTCAGCCCGAGCGAGGCGGCCCGTTCCCGTGCGAGCTCGAGCGTGAGGTGACGCCAGCGCAGGGCATCGCGCGCGGCGTGCGGAGCCGTGTACGTCAGCAGTGGCAGCACGAAGATCTCCGTATCCCAGAACGCATGGCCGTCGTAACCGGGCCCGGTCAGGCCCTTCGCGGCGATCGCTCGCTGCTCGGCCCTGGCGCCGGCTTGGAGTGAGTGGAAGAGCCCGAAGCGAACCGCCAGCTGCAACTCGGCGTCACCGTCGATCTCGACGTCAGCGCGATCCCAGAAGTCGTCGAGGTATGCGCGTTGGTCGGCGAGGAGTCCGTCCCAGCCGCGGTGTCGCGCCTCCGCCAGCGCCGCTGCTACCTGGTCGACGATCGCCGGGGCCGAACGTTTGCTCGACCATCCGTAGGTGAAGAACTTGACCAGGCGCAAGGGCTCTCCCGACACCAGGTCGGCACTCACGATCAGGCGGCCGACATCCTCGAAGCTTTCTGCGGTTGACCGGGTGCCCGGTGGCCCTTGGACAATGTGATCCATCGCAGCGGCCATCGTCAGCCCGCTCGCGCGCGTCGAATGCTCCAGGATCAGCCGCGTGTCGCGCTCACCAAAGAACTCCGAGCGCAGCGGCGAGGCGAGAGCGGCCGCGGCGCGGGGATCGTTCTCGGCGAGCGGCAGTGTCTCGTTGGCGACAAGCTCGGACTGCACGACCACCGGAGCCTTGCCGTCGAGCACCTCGACCTCGTACGCGATCGCCGCTACCGCGCGCTGCGCGAAGGAGACTAGGCGCGTGGATGAAACCCGGATCGAACGCCCCGTCGGAGACACCCATTCCAGCGTGCGGCGTAGCACTCCGGCGCGAAGATCCAGCTCCCGTTCGTGGCGGCGCAACTCGCCATAGCGGATATCAAGTGGCTCGTCCTCGACAAGCAGGCGGATGATCTTGCCGTTGGTCACGTTGATGACCGTCTCGCCGGCCTCCGGGTCGCCGTAGCCGGCCTCGGCGTAGGGCAGCGGTCGGCCCTCGTAGAAGCCGGCCAGGTAGGTACCCGGCAAGCCACACGGCTCACCCTCATCGAGGTTCCCGCGAAGGCCGATGTTGCCGTTGGCCAGAGCGAAAATCGACTCCGTCTGCGCGAGCCTTTCAAGGTCGAGCTCCGTCTCGCGCACAACCCAGGGATGGACGGAGAAGGCGAGATGTTGGATCATGGCGTCTCGAGCAGGTTGGCCAGATCGTCCACGACGACGTCGGCGCCGTGGGCGCGCAACGCGTCGGCTTGTCCAACTCGGTCGACCCCGACCACGAAGCCGAAACGGCCCGCCCGGCCCGCCTCGACGCCTGCCAGCGCGTCCTCGAACACGGCCGCACAAGCGGGCTGTACGCCCAACGCCTTGGCACCCGCGAGATAGGTGTCCGGCGCAGGCTTGCCCCGGAGCTGCTCGTGCTCGGTGAGCACGCCGTCGACGATCTCTTCGAATAGGTCCTCGATGCCGGCGGCGGCGAGCACCTCCCGGCAGTTGGTACTCGAGGAGACCACAGCGCGGCGTAACCCAGCCGCTTGGGCCGCGTTGGCGTAGCGTACAGAGCCCTCATAAGGCTGCACGCCCTGCTCGCGGATCAGTCCGAGCACGATCTCGTTCTTGCGATTGCCAAGACCGTGGATCGTCTCCGCCGCGGGTGGGTCATCCGGGTCGCCCTCCGGTAGTTCCACTCCACGCGAGGCAAGAAACGCTCGTACACCGTCATAGCGAGGCTTGCCGTCGACGTATTGGTCGTACTCGCCGATCGGATCGAAGGGGACAAACGCTTCGCCCCTCCGTTGGGCACGCTCGCGCAAGTAGTCGTCGAACATCTGCTTCCAGGCGGCGGAATGCACCTTGGCTGTCTGCGTCAGCACTCCGTCGAGGTCGAATAGGCACGCGGTCACACCGGTGGGCAAACCAAGCACGCCCCAGAGCTAATCAGCTTACGGCTCTGCGGGGCCGGCGACCTGCGTCGGCGCGTGGGTAGCTCCGAGCGTACGGTGTTGGCGTCGCCGGGGGTGTGCTCGGCCACCTGGATGTGGAAGTGGTCGTCGATCAGGTGGTGGCGCGTTGCGGAGCGGGAGGCCTCAACTTGTCGTTGGCCCTTGACGATGCGATTCCTCCGGCGGGCGGACGAGTCGTGGGTTCCAGAGGACCTCCCATAGGTGTCCGTCGGGATCGCGAAAGTAGCCGGAATAGATCCCCCATGGACGGTCGTGCGGTCGGTCGGTGAGAGTAGCTCCGGCGGCTTGGGCTTGGGTGAGCAGGGCGTCGACCTCGGTCTTGCTTGCGACAGCGTGTCCGATGCTGAACTCGCCTGTCTTGGGCGGACCGAGCGGGACCTTGGCGTCCTTTGCGAGCTCGGCGCGGGGGTAGAGCGAGAGCAGCAGCCCGTTGCTCAGCTCGAACAACGCGATAGCCCCGGCTGGCTCAACATCGTCGCCGGCCCACTCGGTGCCGATGATCCCGCGCGAGGGGAATCCGAGGCCGTCCCGGTAGAAGCGCAGTGCCCGCGCCAGATCGGCTACAGCGAGAGTGACTATGTCGATTCGCGCTTCCATCCTCGGCCTTTCTCGTTGGCTTCGTGAGCGTTTGCTTCTTCACCGATCTCGGCGACACTACCCACCCGATACCCGTTTTGGCGCGCTGGCCATGCGTGCTCCACGCAGACGGCCGAGAACCGCGCGGTCCTTTGCGCTACAAGCGACCGCACGCGAGAGCAGTAGCTCGCGCTCGCGCGCGTTGTCGCACAGGTCGGCTGCGCGCTCGAACTCCTCGCGGGCCTCCGCCAGTCGCCCCAGGCGCACGAGGACGTCGCCACGTACGCCGGGTAGCAGATGGTAGCCACGCAACGCGGGCACATCGGCAAGCGAATCGACGAGCTCGAGCCCGGCCTCGGGACCGAAGGCCATCGTCACCGCCACCGCGCGGTTCAGCTCCACGACCGGCGAGCCAGTGAGGGCCGCCAGGGCGTCGTAGAGCGCAACGATCCTCGGCCAGTCGGTTTCCTCGACGCTACGGGCCCGCGCGTGGCAGGCGGCGATCGCGGCCTGCAGCGTGTACGGCCCCAGCGCGCCGCTGAGCCCCTCGGCCCGCCGCAGCCCAGCCAGGCCACGCTGCACGAGCAGATGGTCCCAGCGCGCGCGGTCCTGATCGGCGAGCAGCAGCGGCTCCCCGTGTGGCCCGACCCGCGCCCGCAACCGCGAGGCCTGCAGCTCCACCAGGGCCAGCAGGCCGTGGACCTCGGGCTCGCGGGGCATCAGCGCTGCGAGGATCCTTCCCAGGCGCAGGGAGTCCGCGCACAGCACCGGGCGGATCCAGTGCTCGCCGGCGGTCGCCGCGTAGCCCTCGTTGAACACCAGGTAGATCACCTCGAGCACCGCCGACAGGCGCTCAGTCAGCTCGTCGCGACCGGGCAGATCAAACGGCACGCGCGCCTCGGTGAGCGTACGCTTGGCGCGAACGATGCGCTGCGCGACCGTGCCCTCGGAAACGAGAAACGCGCGCGCGATCTCTGGCGTCGACAGGCCGCCGAGCAGACGCAGCGTCAGCGCGACGCGCGCCTCCCGAGACAACACCGGATGGCACGTCATGAAGATCAGGCGTAGTACATCATCCTGCACGTCTTCGACCTGCGCGGCAAGGTCGGGACGATCGAGCTGCTGGAGGATTTCCAGCTCGCGCCCGATCAGCTCCCGCTTACGCTCGAGCGTGACGCGCCGGCGCAGCTCATCGATGCCCCGGCGCTTGGCCGTGGCCATCAGCCATGCGCCCGGCTTGTCTGGGATGCCCGACGCAGGCCACTGCTCGAGCGCGGCGACCAGCGCATCCTGTGCCAGGTCCTCGGCCACCGCCACGTTGCGCACGATGCGAGTCAGCCCGGCTATCAGCCGGGCTGACTCGATCCGCCAGACGGCGTCGATCGCACGATTGGTGGCCGACGGGTTCACACGCCTAATTCTGGACCGTCTGCGCGCGCAACCGCTCGTTGGCCTCGCGCAACTCCGGCGTCAACTGCTCGCCGAAGTCCTTGGCCTCGAAGATCTGGCGCAGCTCGATCTCGACACCGCCGTCGAACGGCGCTCGCTTGAGCCACTCGATCGCCTCATCGCGCGACGCGCACTCCCAGACCCAGTAGCCCGCGACGATCTCCTTGGCCTCGGTGAACGGTCCGTCGATAACGGTGCGCTCGCTGCCGTTGAAGCGGATCTTTGCGCCCCTGGAGGTCGGATGCAGGCCCTCGCCGGCCAGCATCACGCCTGACTTGACGAGCTCTTCGTTGTACTTCGTCATTGCCCCCAGGATCTCGGTGCTGGGCATCTCGCCCGCCTCGGACTCGCGACTCCCGGGGACCAGAACCATAAAACGCATTGGTGTCTCCTTGTGGTAGGTGTGGTGGGTTCTACCCGCACGTCGAACGAGGTCAGATGGAATCGACATTGCCCCGGATTTTTCCTGGGTGGCGTCCGCCGCGAGGCCACGCCGTGTGCAGGTCTGCCTGAGTTCGCGTTGAAGGCCGAAGTGGGCGGGCCGTCCAACGGGATCGCACGGTTGTTGCCCGCGCCGCCTCTGCGTTGGCCTGCTCGATGCTTGCCGCGAGCGCTGCCACCGCCGGCGCGATGGCGGCATCGGTGAGGTTGGCGTAACCGACGACGATCGCTGGCGACTCGGCGCCGAGTCCCTCCAAGGCGATACCCCGCGAGCGCGCGGCTGCGAGTACGGCGTGCTCGTCGAACTCTGCGGGGAGTCCCAACACGATGTACAGGCCGGCGGCGGCGCCGTGGACGGTCACCTCCGGCAGCCTCGCGGCGAGCGCGGCCAGCAGGGCGTCGCGCTGATGTCGGTAGAGCCGGCGCCAGCGGCGCAGGTGGCGGTCGAGGTCACCGCGCTCGATCAGGTCGGCCAGCACGAGCTGCTGTAGTGGCGCGGGCGTCCCGCCGCGCAGGCACTGAAGCGCGGCGATCGGTGCCGCGAGGCCGCGCGGGAGGACGAGCCAGCCGAGACGGATCGCTGGGGCGAGGGTCTTGCTGGTCGAGCCGCCGTACACGACGCACTCGGGTGCGAGACCCTGCAGCGAGCCGATCGGGCGGCGGTCGTAGCGGTACTCGGCGTCGTAGTCATCCTCTACGATCAGCGCACCTTGCCGCCGAGCCCATGCCTCTAGCGCGGAGCGTCGGGCCGGGGAGAGGACGGCCCCGGTCGGGTACTGATGCGCAGGGGCGACGGCGACGGCATCGATGTCCTCGTGCTCCTCCAGGCGCTCGACCACCAAACCGCGTGGTCGACCGGGACGGGCACCACCCGCAGGCCGGCCGCGGAGGCGGTGTCGCGGAGGCCGCTCCAGCCGGGATCCTCTACCGCGAGCCACCGAGCGCCGCGCGCGGCCAGGGTCCACCACAGCAGATCGACGCCGTGGCGCAACCCGTTTGTCACCACGATCTGCTCGGGGTCCGCGCGCACGCCGCGCACCCGTCCGAGGTAGGCGGCGAGCGTCTCACGCAGCTCCGGTGTCCCGGCTGGGTCGGGGTAGGCCAGCCGCTCGTCGGGCACGCTGCGCAGCACTCGTGCCGTTGCTGCGGACCACGCCGCCCGCGGAAAGCCGCTGAGCGCCGGCCGGAAGGGGCTCATGTCGTGGCGAACCGCCGGCGTCGGCGTCGCTGCGGCCCGCGGCGCGCGCTTCCGGGCGCCAGTCGCGGCGACGGTTGTGCCCGCCCCTCGGCGCGTGCGTAGGTAGCCCTCGGCCGCGAGCTGCGCGTAGGTATCCGCGACCACCCCGCGCGAAACGCCGAGCTCGGCGCAGAGGGTGCGCGTGGACGGTAGGCGCGTGCCCGGCGCGAGCCGCCCGCCGCGCACGGCCTCACGCAGCGCGTGCTCCAAGCGGGCGCGCAGCGACCGTCCGGGGGCGTTCGCCAGATCGAGGTGCAGGTCCATTGGCACTGGATTCTCGCATTACTTTGGCCCTGTTATGCAGGCCAAAGTCGCTGTACGGTGCCGGGATGTCCACCGCTCCCTCTTCCCGCACCAAACTCCGCCGCAAGCCCGCCCGCGGCGCCTACGACCGCGCGACGATCCACGCGATCCTCGACGAGGCGCTCGTCGCGCACCTCGGATTCGCTCACGAGAACCGGCCCTACGTCATCCCGACGCTGCACGCACGCATCGGCGACACCGTCTACTTCCACGGCTCCGCCGCCGGGCGCACCATCCGCACGCTTAGCGCCGGAACGCCCGCCTGCCTGACGGCCACGCTCCTCGACGGTCTCGTGCTTGCTCGCTCCGCGGCACATCACTCGGTCAACTACCGCTCGGTGGTCGTGCTCGGCGCCGCGCGGCCCGTCGACGGACTCCCCGAGCGCAAAGCGGCGGTCGAAGCCTTCACCGAACGCCTCATCCCCGGACGCCTACGCGAGATCCGCGCGCCAACGCTGAAGGAGGTCAAGGCGATCAGCGTTCTCGCCCTCGCCCTCGGCGAGGCGTCCGCCAAGATCCGCACCGGGCCGCCGCTCGACGACGAGCAGGATTACGCGCTCCCAACGTGGGCCGGAGTGGTCCCGATACACACGCTCGCCGGCGTCCCCGTGCCAGATGCCCGCCTCGCCGATGGCATCGAACCGTCCGAGGCGGTCAACGGCTGGACTCCACAGCGGGCCTCCAACAACGGCCGTGTTAGCACTTTCGTTACCACCCCGGCTCTTGGCACCACTCCCGGCCACCCTCCGGGCACAAAAAACCCCGCCTGAGCGTGACTGTTCAGGTCGTGGGGGGCAGAGGGTGGCGGTGGGGCCGCGAACGTGGTGTGTCCCAGGGCGGCCGTCGTATGAGGATCTCGAGCCGCAACGCGCCCGCGGAGACGCAAGTCAAAATCGAGCGGATCGAGGGGTTTGACCGCGATCAGAATGACGCGCCAGGAGAGATTCGAACTCCCGACCTTCGGTTCCGTAGTGGGTCAAGAGATGGCGCTTTTGGCTTAGTTAAGCCAGATTGGGGGTTCTCACGTGCCCTCAAATGACCTCATATTTGCGCAGTTCGGGACATATTTGGGGACACGTTTTTGATGGAGTCGCTGCGCCGGCGCCGACAGGTCAGGTGCGCAGTCCACGCGGTGGCGCGGGCGGCCTGGTCACCTGCTGGGGCGGTGGCAGCGGCTCAAGCCCCACCCTGTCGGCCCGCGCCGCTCGGAATACGCATAGACACAGCCCGCCGGGTCGGGCGGCAGAGCGATACAGGATGCCATCGCAGCCGGCGGCGTGCAGCCGCTCGCCGACATCTTGGAACGCTGGCCATCGGGCTCTCATCGGCTCGGCGGCAGGCAGGTCGAGCGCGGCGAGCGCCTCGGCGCTGGTCATGTCCGCTACCGACCGCAGATTTGCACGGTAGCTCCAAAGCTCGCGCGGCAATCCTCGCAACGGTTCGATCTCAAGCTCCGCGAGCCACCGGTACCACTCGGCCCATACCGTCGCCTCCTCGGCGGCCAGGTAGATGCCCTCCACGGCCGTGCCGCGCTGCCAGCGCCCATCGGCGGGGGAGGGCGGCCGGTACAGCGCTGCGCCTCCGGCGGGGATGTGGCGCAGCCAGGTGCCCGCGACCGGCATGCGCGTGACGCGCAGCTCCTCCACAGCGCGCTACGTGAAGGTGGGGGCCTCTAGCCCGGCGATGAGACGCGAAAGCTCCTCATACCCGCCGGCGGCGAGCACGTCGATCGGCTTGCGATGTCCCAGCGCGGCCAGCGGTCGGTTGAGCCACACCGGCACGTATTCGACCTCCAGCACGGCCGCGAGCCGCTCGATGATCGCGGAGAGCTCCACCAGCCGCTCCGCTCGCTGCCCGGTGGGTGCGCGCGTGCGATGAAGCCATGCGCTGACCGTTGAGACCCCCGCCCCTGTCGCTCGTGCGATGTCGCGCTCGGTCAGCGGAGCGAGCTGCCTGATCCGGATTGCCTCGTCTGCATAGGCCAAGCTCATTCCCACATTGTAACAAGAAACGGAAGTAAAACGGAACTAAATAACCACGACGCGGCCGGTACAAGAGGTTCGCTGAGTGCCCAGCCGATCCCATCCGTCGATCGAGCAGTCGGCCGGCCCCCGGCCCGGCTCCCGCTGCACACCCTGTCACACCCCTTGTGGGTTGACAGGGTGTGCCACGCTACCGCGCGGACGGGGGCCGGGGGACTGCGCTCCGCCGCGGTCGGGGCCCCCAACCAGGCGCCAGCCTGGTTGGGGAGCGGCGGACGATCGACCGTAACTCCTGCAGTTCTCTGGGGAGCACGCTACGCCTCGTCGCGGGCCACGGAGGGCACGCGCCCGGGCGACTGTTCCTGGCGGTGCGCCGCGCGGACGATCCCCACATACCAACATATGGCCCGCCGCTGGCTGCGTGGAGCATCCCCCCTCGTGGCATCACATGTATCTTCGCCGGCCGTGTCTCGGGATCTGCAGCTGGTCATCTTCGACTGCGATGGCGTCCTCGTCGACAGCGAGGTCATCTCCAACGACGTGCTCGCCCGCTCGCTCACGGAACAGGGGCTGCCGACCACGCTGGCGCGGGCGCGAGCCGACTACCAGGGGCTGCTGCTGGCCGAGATCGACTCCCGGGCACGCGCCAAGCTCGGCCGGCCGCTGGCGGATGGCTGGCTTGAGCGATACGAGCGCGATCGCGCTGCCGCCTTCCGCCGGGAGCTGCGAGCGGTGCCGGGCGCCGCCGAGGCGGCGAAGCGCATCAGGGCGGCCGGGGTGCCGGTGTGCGTCGCGTCCCAGGGAAAGCTCAAGTTATGGCGATATCGCCATAAGGAGACTTATGTCGCGGGTCGGATTATGTCGCGGTAGGCGTTGAGGCTCGTTGCATCAGAGTCACCCGTGCCGCTTCGTCGGATGCGAGAGTGCCTGGGGCCGTGGGAGGACTGTCGTGTCTCGTCCTTTGCGCGCGTCCGACCGGCGCCCGTCCAGGCGCTCGCTTGTCGAGGTGGCTGTTGCGTAAAGGGGTGCCGTCCGGAGGGTTTAAGAGGATGTCGGTATGCCCCAGAACTTCATAGCTTGTGACCGTGAGCAGGATCTGTTGTTGCCGCCGAGTTTGAGGGAGTGGTTGCCGGAGGATCACTTGGCGTGGTTCGTGCTGGCGAGCACCGAGGAGATGGATCTGTCGGCGTTCTATGGGGCCTACCGTGGCGATGGCCACGGTCGTGCGGCGCACGAGCCGGGGATGATGCTCGCGCTGTTGCTTTACGCCTACTGCAAGGGGCAGCGCTCCTCGCGGTTGATCGAGCGCGAGTGCGTGGAGGACGTGGCCTACCGGGTGATCGCGGCGAATCAGCGTCCGGATCACACGACGATCGCGCGCTTTCGCCAGCGCCATGAGGCGGCGCTCGCTGATTTGTTTGGTCAGGTGTTGGGGTTGTGTGCGGAGGCGGGTTTGGTGAAGGTCGGTGTGGTCGCGATCGATGGCACGAAGGTGCACGCGAACGCTTCGCAGCACGCGGCGCGTGACTATGAGCAGCTCGCCAGGGAGATCCTTGCCGAGGCCGCAGAGACCGACCGGCTGGAGGACGAGCGGTATGGGGAGAAGCGCGGCGATGAGTTGCGCAGGAGCTTGCCACCGAGCAGGGCCGACGGGGTTGGTTGCGCGAGGCTAAACGTCGCCTGGATGAGAAGCGTGCCGCCGAGGCCAAGCCGATCCCGCGTTCGCGTCCTGAGCGCCTTCGGCAGTCAAAGCGCCGGCTGGAGGAGGAGCTCGCTGTCGAGCAGCGCGCGAATGATGCCTATGAGGCTTACCGGGTGCACGGGCGCGCGAGCGACGGTAAGCGCCTCGGGGCTGCTCCAACTCCATACGTACCGCCCGAGACGCCGGCTGGGAAGGTCAATGTGACCGATCCTGACTCGAAGAATGTGAAGACGCCACGTGGGTATATGCAGGGTTATAACGCGCAGGCGACCGCGACCGAGCAGCAGATCGTGATCGCCGCCGAGGTGAACGTCGACTCCTCCGATTTCGGGCACTTGGCAGGAATGGTCACCGCGGCCGAGACCGAGCTCGAGCAGGCGGGTGTGACCGATACCGTTGAGGTCGTCGTCGCGGACGCTGGCTACTGGCATCAGAGACAGATGGAGAGCGTGATCAACAAGGGGATCCAGGTCTTGATCCCGCCCGACGCCGGCAAACGCCGAGGCACCCGACCGGGATGGGATGGTGGCATTTACGCGCACATGCGGCGAGTGCTCCAGACCGACCTTGGCGGCGGGCTCTACCGAAAACGCAAAGCGATGATCGAGCCAGTGTTCGCGAACACGAAGTTCAACCGGCGGATCGACCGCTTTCAACGCCGAGGAAGATCCGCCGCACGCTCCGAATGGCGACTGATCACCGCCACCCACAACCTACTGAAGCTCCACAAGCACCAAACAGCCGCTACAGAGTCCTGAAAGGACTCCAGCTGGCCAACCGAGCGATGCCGGCGCCGTCCCCGCGGAACCATCGAACCCATGGTGGACGCGATCACCACCACCCGAGCCGCAAGACCCCGCGCGCCGCACCCTTTACGCAACAGCCACCGAGCAGAGCGGTCGCGTCGCGGGCCAGACTTCGTGGCCGATCCTGTCCGGCTGATTAATATCGCCTGGCAGGCATTACGCCGCGGGCTTGGGGATCATTGGGCGAGACATGGCGGAATATGGCGAATGGAACCGCAAGGGAGCGACTCTTAGCGACGTGACGGCTCGCAAGGAGTACGGGGTCGACTCGGATTTCATCGTCAAGGGCATCCACGCTGGAAAGCTCGAGTATCGCGAAGGGGCGATCCACGGTAACCCGTACATACGCGTGCTGAGGGGTCAGCTCGAGGCGTACGTCGTGGAGGAGTTCGGCGACGATTATCTGCGTAGCTGGCAAGCGAAGACAGAGCTGCGGGGAATCGCGCGGGAAGCGGCTCAGCTGCGCAAGCGGCTGGACGAGCTCGAGGCAAGAAGAGCGCAGATCGAAGGCGGGCATTGACCGCCGTGGGCCCTGAGTCGAGCCGTGCTTTGCTCCGGTGGCGGGGGTTTGGCGCTTGTTGCGGGATCCGGCGGCGCGCCGCTGTCGCGCGTGTTCTACGGTCTGGTGCTTGAGTGGCGGTAGACGACGACGCGGATCTGGTGGCCATCCAGCTCGGGTGGCGCAGCGCCGCGCACGCGGGCAGACGCAGCAAACGCCGCTGAGCGAGGAGGTCCGAGTCGCGCGGATGATCGTGAAGTCGGCGGCGGAGGTCGACTCGGCGCTCGACGCCGAGGCGTGGGCGTCGCATTTGCTGGGCACCCTCCGCGAGCAGCGGCACGGACTGCCGTTCCCCGAAGCGGTTGAGGTCGATACTGCTCTGTTGTTCGGCGAGCCGCTTGTTAGGCGGCTGGCCACCTTCGACGATCCCGCCGCGAGGGTTGCGCTGGCGTCGATCGCGGAGCTCGAGGACGGCGAGCTGGGGGTCTTATCGGCGGAGCTGCTCGCCGGCTCGGCGCCGGTGGCCGGTGTCCCGCGGTGGATTGAGCAGATCGGTGAGTCGGAGGTCGTCGGTGCCGCGGTGATGAGCGAGGCGGTGTTCGACGACGCTCGCACGGTCTTACTCGAAAGCCGTCATCCCGATGGTGAGACGATGGCGGTCGGTGTGCTGATTGACCGCAATCTCGGCGGGCTGGCCAAGGACGTCCTGCTGGCCGAGTCGATCGAGCAGGTCGCGGGCGCGACGGGTCGCTACTCGGCTGGCGAGAAGGCCGAGCTGCAGCTGGAGCAAATCGAGCCCGGCGTCGCCGCCGGGCTGATCCAGGCGGCGATCGCCCGGACGGATATGACCTGGGATCCACCCGTTGACGAGGACTTCTGGTCCGGGCGGGCGCTGGCGCTTCTGCGTGCCGAGCAGACGCCCGGTGTGGTCGAGCCGCCAGAGCCCACCGAGCTCTCAGGCGAGGAGCGCGACAGGCTGCGCGAGGAGTTCCTCTCCTCGCCCGAGGGACGCAAGTTCGCGCCTGAGGCCGAGGAGGCCTGGGTGGCGTCGCTGGCGATCGACTTCTGCGCCGGCTACACGGGCGGCGACCCGCTGCGCTGGAGCCCGGTGGTCGTCGAGCTGTTCATGGCCGACTGGGTTCCGCGTAAGGTCCTCGCGACGCCCGAGCTGCTCGACCGCCTGCCTGCCGCGCTCGATGCCTGGGTACGCTTCGCCGCTCGCCGGCGCGGGATCCCGCAATGGGCCGCTGAGGAGACCCGAGAGTCGATCGTCAAGTGGGCGGAGGAGACGGCCACGGCCGCACTCGACCCGGCTGTCGGCGGGCCCTCCAAGCAGTTCCTGCTGGCGGCAAAGACGGCCGGCGTTGACCTCGAGGACGAGCAGGCGCTGGGCACCTTTATCAAGGGCTGGAACGCGCGCAGGGAGCTGGACGTCGCCGACCTCGAGGTGCCGCAGGCGATCGAACCCGACGAGATCCTCCAGCTGAAGATCACGCTGAAGGGGATCAGCAAGCCGCCGGTCTGGCGTCGCGTCCGGGTCCACGCCGACACCACCTTCGCGATGCTCCACCAGATCATCCAGGCGGCGTTTGGCTGGACCGACACGCACCTACACTGCTTCGAATACCAGGGCGAGCAGATCGGCGTCCCGGACCCCGAGTGGGACAACGACTGCGCCAACGAGGCCGAAACGACGCTCGCGGAGGTGCTGCTCGGCCTGAAGGATCGCATCCGCTACACCTACGACTTCGGCGACAACTGGGAGCACGACATCGCACTCGAGAAGGTCATAGCCCCGGACGCCAGCGACGGACGACCAGCGCTCCTCGCCGGCAAAGGCGCCTGCCCGCCCGAGGACTGCGGCGGCCCCTGGGGTTACGCCGAGCTGAAGGACGCCGACGACTTCGACCCGGCATCCTTCGACCTGGAGCCCGCCCAGCGACGCGTCCGCGCAGCCGGCTGCTGAACACCGGCGCTCGCCGACAACGTCGTAGTCGAGGTCTACCCGGCAACCTACGGCCGGGCCTCCTCCCGCGGTGACGCTCGCCCGGAACAGCGCAGCGCGTCAGCGACCAAACGCTTGCAGCCAGCCCATAGCCGCACGTGAGCGCTTCCACGCGAGCAAAAGCCACGACGCCGCTCGATCACATGCCAGCAACGGACGAGCTGCGACAGTCCTACTCGGCTCCGGTTCGCTCTCGTATACGACGCGGAGCTGCCCTTCAACGCCCCCCGCTTTACCGTGACGGAGCGAGGAGGGTTGCGAGTTCGGTGGGTGTCTGGGCGAGTGCGTTGGCTCCGGCGGCGAGTAGCTCTTGTTCTGAGCCTATGCCCCAGAGAACGCCGATCGCAGGGATGTTGTGCTCGTGGGCGGCGGTGATGTCGTGCTTTCGATCGCCGACCATGACCGGGCGGGCGTCGGGCGCGAGTTCGCGTGTCGCGCGTCCGATGGTGGTGGCCTTTTGCTCGTTCTCGCTGTCGAGCGCGGGGCCGATCACGGCGGCGAAGAAGCGGCGCAGGTCCAGGGCGTCGAGCAACGGTTCGGCCAGCGCACGCGGCTTGGATGTGGCGATGAGGAGCGGCAGGCGCTCCGAGAGCTCGTTGAGGATCTCGCGGATGCCAGTGAAGACGGTCGTCTCGCTCGCGGCCAGCTCGCGGTAGCGGGCGCGATAGGCATCGACGCACGGCTGAACCAGCGGCTCTTCGTCTACCAGCGCCCGGAAGGTTTGATGCAGGGGAGGGCCGAGGTGCTGGTGGAGTTCGTGCTCTGGCCTCGGGGGCAGACCCTGCGCGGCGAGCGCGGCGTTGACGGAGCGCGCGAAGGGCACGCGCGAGTCAACGAGAACGCCGTCGAGGTCGAACAGCACTGCGTCGTGGTCAGCCATTGCGCGGCAGATCATGACTGCCTCGCCAGCCGAGCGCCGTTTACGGCGGCGAGACGGGGCGTCGACATAATCCGGGCGCTCGGCGGATGCTGGCCTCTTCGTAATCGAGGAGGGAGGCGTTCATGGTTGATCCATCGCGGGTTCGGGTGACGGGACCGCTGGTGCCGTATGTGGATGGGTTCTGGTCGGAGCTGGCCGCCGCGGGCTATACGGCGTGGTCGGTGGAGGCGCAGCTGCGGCTGATGGCGCATGTCAGCCGGTGGCTGGAGGCCCAGGGGCTGGGCGCGTCCGATTTGACGTCGGAGGCCGTCGAGGAATTTCTGCGCGCCAGACGCCGCGAGGGCTATGTGGACCGGCTCTCGCCGCGTGGTCTCGTGCCGTTGCTCGACTATCTTCGCGGGCTCGATGCGGTGCCTGCGGCGAGCACGCTCGTCACGCCGGTGGAGCAGCTCGTGCAGGATTACTGTGGATACCTGTTTCGCGAGCGGGGCCTTGCTGCAGGGTCGGTGAGCCAGCGTGAGGATGTCGCCCGCAGGTTCCTCTCGAAGCGATCGGAGCCCATCCGTGAGGATTTGAGCGGCCTGTCCGCGGCGCAGATCACCGCGTTCGTGCTGCGCGAGAGCACCCGACGCAGTGAGGCATCAACGCGAATCATGGTGGACGGGCTGCGTTCGCTGCTGCGCTATCTGCATGTGGAGGGCTGGACACCGACCGCGCTCGCCCCGGCGGTTCCGTCGGTCGCCAGGCGCCAGCATTCGCTGCCGCGGCGGCTGGAGGCCGGGCATGTCGCCGCGCTGCTGGAGGGCTGTGACCGGGCGAGCGCCGTCGGTGTTCGGGATTACGCGATCCTCTTGCTGCTCGCCCGGCTGGGGCTGCGCGTCGCGGAGGTCACCCGTTTGAGGCTCCAGGATGTCGACTGGCGCGCCGGCGAGCTGCTTGTCCGCGGCAAGAGCAACCGGCTGGAGCGCCTCCCGCTTCCCCGCGACGTGGGCGAGGCCCTGGTCGACTATCTTCGCCGAGGACGCCCCCGCCGGCCCTGCCCGGAGCTGTTCCTGCGTTTCTTGGCGCCGAACGTCGGGCTATCGGGGAACGGGATCACCACGCTCGTCTACGCGGCGTGTGACCGGGCGGGCCGCCCCCGCTTGGGTCCTCACCGTCTGCGTCATGGTCTTGCGTGTGACCTGCTGCGCCACGGCGCACCGCTGGGTGAGGTCGGGCAAGTTCTGCGTCACAAGAACCTGCAGACCACGAGCATCTACGCGAAGGTCGATCGAGTCGCCCTCTCCGGGCTGGCGCTGCCCTGGCCGGAGGCACGGTCATGAGCGCGCTTCGAGTGGCCGCCGAGGACTACCTGACGATCCGTCGCGCGCTGGGGTACAAGCTGAACCGCCAGGGCCTGGCGCTGCTCTCATTCGTGAGCTACGCCGAGGAAGCGCGAGCGTCCACCGTTACCAGCGAGCTGGCGCTCGCGTGGGCGATGCTGCCATCGAACGCGATGCCCCAATACTGGCGCCAGAGGCTGTCCGTGGTGAGGGGCTTCGCCCGGCACATGCAGACCCTCGACCCCAGCACCGAGGTGCCGCCACCGACCTGCTGCCCCCCTTGCCACCCAAGCGGGCCGTCCCGTACCTGTATTCCGAGGCCGAGATCCAGAGGCTGATGCGGGCGACCGAGACGATCGCTCAGCCGCTGCGCGCCGCGACCTACAACACGCTGATCGGGCTGCTCGCCGTGAGCGGGTTGCGGGTCGGGGAGGCGATCGCCCTCGACCGCGACGACCTCGACCCGGGCGCCGGTCTGCTCGTGGTCCGCGCCGGCAAGAACGGCAAGCCCCGAGAGGTTCCCCTGCACCCAAGCACCGTCGTGGCGCTTGGTGACTACGCCCGCCAGCGAGACGAGCTTCACCCCAGTCCCCGGGGGCCCAGCTTCTTCATCTCCACGGCGGGAACGAGACTGGATCACGGCACCGTTTGGAAGGAGTTCACGCGGCTTCGACGCCACGCCGGCGTTCACGCGCCGCCGGGGTCTCGCCCGCCGCGCCTTCACGACTTGCGTCACGTTTTTGTTTTTCGGACGCTGCTCAACTGGTATCGCGCGGGCGCTGACGTCGAGACGCGCCTGCCGCAGCTCTCCACCTATCTCGGGCATGTCGACCCGGCGTCCACCTACTGGTATTTCCATGCCGCCCCGGAGCTGCTCGCGCTCGCCGCGCAGCGCCTAGAGCGTCACGAAGGGAGTCACTCATGAGCACGCTTGCGCCGACACTCCAAGCGTTCTTCACCGACCGGCTGATCTACCAGCGCCATTCGAGCCCACACACGATCGCGGCCTACCGAGACACGATGCGCCTGCTGCTCACCTACACCGAGCAGCAAACAGGGAAACCACCATGCAGCCTGGACATCGCCGACCTCGACGCGCCGTTGATCGCGGCGTTCCTTCACCACCTGGAGCACGAGCGCCGCAACAGCGTCCAAACTCGCAACGCCCGGCTCGCGGCGATCCACTCCTTGTTCCGGTTCGCCGCGCTGAAGCACCCCGAACACGCCGCGCTCATCCAACGCGTGCTCGCGATCCCACCCAAGCGCTACGACCGCACGATCGTCACCTACCTCTCCGAGCCGGAGACCCATGCGCTACTCGCTGCCCCCGACCGTGCGACCTGGGCCGGCCGGCGCGACCACGCCATCCTGCTCCTCGCTATCCAGACCGGCCTACGAGTCTCAGAGATCGCGCAGCTACGCCGCCACGACCTCGCGCTCGGCACAGGCGCCCACGTCCGATGCCAAGGGAAGGGCAGAAAGGAACGCTGCACCCCGCTCACCCGGCCAACATTCGCGACCCTACGCACCTGGCTACGCGAACACGACGCCGATCCACCAGCGGCCCCGCTATTCCCCAGCCGTGCCGGGCGCGCTCTCACCCGCGGCGCGATCTGGCGTCTGGTCACCACGCACGCCACCACAGCCAGCGGAACCTGCGCCTCCCTTCGCGCGAAGCACGTCACCCCCCACACCCTGCGGCACACCACCGCCATGACGCTCCTGCACGCCGGAGTGGACACCTCGATCATCGCGCTCTGGCTCGGCCACGAGGGCCTCGAGTCGACCAACATCTACCTGCACGCCGACATGGCCCTCAAGGAACGCGCACTCGCGCGAACAACCCCGCCGAACACCACGCCAGGCCGCTACCAAGCACCCGACACCGTCATCGCATTCCTCGCCAGCCTCTGAACGTGCTCCCCTGCCCCGCGACTTCCGCGCAGCGAGCGCCGCCGTCCGGGGCGTCTGGGCGCACAACCGGATCTGCGCCGACGATCCGAAACTATGATCCCACGATCCCCGCGAAGTATTCCCAGGACGCCGACGACGTGAAGCCCGACCACCCGGCCTTTGAGCACATGCGCCTCGCTATTGAGGCGCTCGCGACCAGCCCAGGACCAGTCCACGCTCGACTGCAAGCAGCAGAGCCACACTTCGGCGTGGCGCACGAAAGCAAGATGCGGACCCCCGCAGAGGAGCGCTTGAGAATGCGCATCGGAGCAGGCCTCGTCGAAGGCGGGGACGACGACTCCGATGTCGCAGAATCCATCGCCTCGCTCGCTGAGGCACGAGCAGTCGAGATCGCCAGCGACATGCTCCGCCTCTACGAACTGATAGCCGGCCTCCGCACAGACGACGGCTACCAATCAACCGAGTAATCACGTTCGCTGACCAAGCGATCCGCACCCCCCAAGCAGGCCGCATCCACCGACGCTTTACCTCCGGTAGAGCTGCCCCCGTCGCGGCTGGCTGGGTGATGTCCAGTCGGTCGATCGCGTTATGTCGCCCCAGCTCGAAGGATCAGGCGCAAAGAGAAGGGATCACGGCCCCACGCGACATAACCCGACCCGCGACATAACTCAAGAAGACGCGGCTGTCGCTGAGGTTGACTGGACTCGACGCTCTCTTCTCCGACGAGGTTCTGTTCTCCGCTCATTCGGTCGCGCGCGGCAAGCCGCACCCGGACCTCTTCCTGCACGCCGCCGCCACGATGGGGGTCGAGCCCTCGCGCTGCGCGGTCGTCGAGGACACGCCCTCTGGGGTCGCCGCCGCGGTCTCGGCCGGGATGCGCGCCCTTGGGTATGCGGCCGATAGCGATGAGGCGGCGCTGCGCCGGGCGGGTGCCGAGACGCTCATTGCGCTCCACGAGCTGCCGGCAATGTTGGGGATCGGCTGACCCGCCGGTATGGTTCGCGCGGTGCTGGGCGCCTCAGGCGGACAGTGTGCGCAGTTCACTGTGGAACGGACCTCAGCGAACACCTGAGCCTGAGACGGCGGCGCGAGCGAAGATCGGGTCACCGACTGGCATCCGTCCTCGCCGTGGACGAACAGCGCTACGTGCTCGGCGGCTTCGGGCTCGGCGTCCACGATGCGATCCAGGCCTTGCGCGCGGACTCCTCGTCCCCAAAGGACTCCCCCAAGTTGACCGTACTATCGAAGATTGCGTAGTGCACAGCGCATGACCGAGCGACCCTTTGGGGTGCTGTGGTCGGAGTCCTCCGCGAGCACCGCCAAGTCGAACTCGACGCGAAACGTCGGGTCCTGCGCGGATGAGACGGGCACTAGCCCTCCCGGTCGGAAGAGAGCCCACCGAGAATCTGTTTGAACTCCTCAACAGTCGCTGCCCGGCCCTCGAATGTGGGCGTAACCGTCGAGTAGGAGGGATCGGGGCGCAGCACGAGGCGTCCGTCGGGCAGCTCATCCTTGGCCAGGTAGTCGCCGGCGCGATCACCGGCAAGCGTGACGTGCATCGCGCTCTTGGACATGGCTTCTAGTGTGCCACGCTCGGTGACGAACGCCAAGTACGACTGTCGCCGACAGACCTCAGCGCAGCCTGCTTTCGGTGTCGCCGATGCGTGTGCTACGAGCCACTGCTTGAGATCGTCTGCGCTGAAGCGCACGTAGTGGCCGAGGCGGTGGTGGGGGATGCGCCCGGCGCGCGCCTGGGCGAGCAGCCATGTATGGGGTACCCCCAGCAGCTGCCCGGCAGCCTTGGCGTCGATGAGCGGCGCGAAGGGCGCGCCCTCGTGGTGGATGCCGCGGTCGCGATGCCGAGGAAGTACAGACCCGGCGCGTTTGCGCATGTGGTACTGGCCTGATGCGCGAATGGACCGAGCGAGCATGGGACCTCCAGTCGTTGTCGTGATTACTCCCCAGGCCTCGTCCAGGGATCTAGGTCTGAGGGTGTGAGGTGCTCTCATATCGGGGCTGCCTTTCAAGGATTCGTGTTGGCCTGGCTCCGGCAGGCTCCAGCCTGCCGGAGCTACACGCCGGGTCTCCCGTAAGGCGTCTTCGATCTCGGCGGACGGCCGGGATCGCGTGCTGCGAGCCGCTCACACCCGACCTCGCCCGCGTTCCCCAACCTTGGCGGCGTGCTCGCCGCTCTCGCGTAGGTGCCAGCCATCCGGGCGGCTGACGAACCGTGTCTGCTTTCCGCGGTACAAGTGCGAGGAGACCCTTGCCAGCGGCACACCGAGCGCCTTCGCGATCTCCCCCGCGCGCGAGCCGGGATGCCCCGCCAGGTACTCCGCTACGTCCCCCTGTGTGATCTGCCCCGGTGTGCGTGGCTCCCCGAGGAGAGCGGACCGGGCGGCCTGCAGACGCTCACGCTCGGATAGAAGCTCTTGGTAGCGCGCAAGCTCCCCGTCCAAGGCGGCGAGCTTTCGGTCTATCTCGGCGACCACGCCACGAGACGCGACACCAAGCCCATGGGCACGATCAGCCATTAGAGCACCCTTGGAGATAGATATCTACGCAGTAGGGCTTCGCGTCCCGGCCGCCACCCGTCGGACCCAACTACGCAGCAGGTTGGGGCTGAGAGCGCTACTATCGAGTGACCCGACGAAAGGAGGCTCGTTTTGGAGCGCATTCCGCGGGAGCCGGAAAAACCCATTGGAGGGATAACCACGCCCCTCCGACCGCCTCATAATGGCTGCAGGCGCCGAGGCAATTGGGGTAGCGACGTGGATTTTTTGTAGCAGGCTTTAACTGTAATAAAAGTAGATTGATTTATTTTGTTCTTAAGGGCGCTTTCGAGGGCCGTCCCCTCGAAAGCGCTATCTATATGGGCTCCACTGAGCGCCCTCCCAAGGCATCCGGCACCTCGACCTGGAACGCCTCCGCTACGAGTTGCGCATCCTCCTCACGTGGCGCGTAGTGCAGATAGCGCATGGTCGTCTGGATGTCCGCGTGACCCATCCACTCCTGCACGCGCCGAATATCAGCCTTGGCGATCATCCGCGTCCCGAACGTATGGCGCAGGTCGTGAAAGCGCAACGGCCGCAACCCCGCGTGTTTGAGCGCCGTTTGGTAGCGACGGCGAAGTGCCGAACCGTCGAGGAACCCACCGGCTTCGCCCACGAATACAAGGTCGTCATCGGACGTGAACAGCTCGCGGTCGGCCAACCGCGCCAACACCTGCGCAACGTCCGGGGCGAGGGGCACCGAGCGCACCTTGCCGGACTTCGGCGCCGTGAGCGCGCCGCCTGCGTAGCTCGCCCGCACGCGCAGCACGGAGCCCGCGAAGTCCACGTCGCGCCAGCGGAGCGCGATCAGCTCGCCACGGCGCAGGCCCGTGAAGGCGGCGGTCAAGTAGAGCGCCCCGTCCTGCTCGGAGGCGGCGGCGCGGACCAGCGCCCAGACCTCCTCGGGGCCAAAGACCTCGATGTCGCCCGCGAGCTTGACCGGGTGGCGCTCGACGCCCGACACCGGGTTGGTTGGGAGCCCGTAGAACTTGCAGGCCCGCGCGAAGATGCCGTGCAGCAGGACCACGATCCGGTTCTTGGAGCTGTTGGACAGCGTCCGAGGGGCGAGCCCGCGCCGCGGCGCGTCCTCCCGCTTTGGCGCCTCACGTCGGCGTCCCCCGCCACCCACGCCCGTCAGGTTGGATCGCCACAGCTCGATCTCCGCAGTGGTGATGTCCTCGATGTGCCGTGAGCCGAACGCCGGCAGCAGGTAGGCCGCGACGATCGAGCGGTAGCCGCGCAGCGTGGAGGGCTTGAGGCTGCGGTCCTGTTCGGCGTAGCGCAGGAACTCGCTCGCGGCGTCGGCGAAGGTCGCCCCCGTGCGGACCATCCCCGGGAGGGTGCCCTTGCGGGCCTGGTGGATGACCTCGCGCAGCCAATCCTCGGCCTGGCGCTTGGTGTAGTAGCCCGCCGGCCGCCGCGCTCGCTCCACGCCGGGCCGATCCGCTTCTGGACCTGGCGGTCGTCGGGGAGGCGGTACTTGGCGTACCACACCGCGCCGCGCTTGCGATCGACCCGGAAGACGTGCCCGCTCGGTGGCCTGCTCGCAACCTGCGCCATGACCCAATGATACCTGGGCCTGGGACATATTGGGGACATATTCCCGAACCTGGCGCGATCGGGTTCATGGGATTTGGCTTAGATACTGGCCTTTCTCACGCGCCAGGAGAGATTCGAACTCCCGACCTTCGGTTCCGTAGACCAAATCAACCGTTGTGTTGGGTGTCGTGCAGTCGGCCGATTTGGCTCTAATGCAAGGAATCCGCTTGTTCGCTTCCAGGCGTGGTGGAGTGCAGTGGCGTGGGCCATGTTTGCACTTTGTTTGCACCCCGCCCGAGCTTCAGCGGCTGCCCGATGTCCCCGTCGAGCAGATGGATGTACGTGTCGAGCGTAAATGCGGCGGAGTGGTGGCCGAGCCATCGCTGGACCTGTACGGCGTTGCGGCCCTCGGCGAACAGCATCGACGCGCAGGTGTGGCGGAAGGCATGGAATCCGACCCACTCCAGGCACGCCTCCTCGCGGGCCGGCTTGAGCACGCGGCGGCGGACGTTGCCCTGGTTCAGCGGCGCCCCGTTGCTCGCCGGAAACACAAGGTCCTCGGCGCCCGGCCACTCCGACGCTTTGCGGTGCTCGCGCAGCTCCAGCACGAGCGCGTGGTCGAGCGGGATCTCCCGTTTGCCGTACTTGCTCTTGGGAGGCCCCATGCGGCCCTTCACGAGCGCCCGGCGGACCTTGACGTGCGGTATGGACCCGTCGAGTTCAAGGTGCCGCCACTGGAGCGCCACGGCCTCGCTGATCCGCAGACCTGTGGAGGCCAAGAACAAGAAGAACATCCGCCAGTTGTCCGGGAGCATCCCGAGCAGCGTGGATAGCTCCTCGTGGCTCATCGCCCGGACCTCCTCCTCTTCGGACTCCTCGGCGGTCAGGCGGTGCGGGAGGTCCACGTCCCGAGCGGGGTTCCCCGACCGGATCAGGCCCTCGCGGACGGCCGTGGCAAGGCACGCCCGCAGCGGGGTCACGATGTTACGCACCGTCTGGTCGCCGAGGGTCCGCCCTTCCTGCTTGGCGGGGTCGCACAGCCATCCCACGAAACCCGCGATCCCGCTCGGCGTGATCTCCGTGAGCCGCAGACCGGCCGGGAAGAACTTCAGCGCATACGCCTCCAACAAGCGCTTGTATTCGTCGCGGGTGCCCTCGCGGAATCCGCGCCGGCCGCGGCCCTGGTAGCGCTCCACCCACGCGCGGGCGTACTCGTGCAGTGTGATCCGGGAGCGCCCCTCGAACTCCCCCGCTCATTGTCCGTCGCCCGCGCGGCCTTCGCGCGGCGGGCCTCATCGAGAGTCCTGAAGGTCTCGTACCGCTGCTTGCCATTCTC
>CAVYWG010000021.1:0-102930 GCA_963772075.1 uncultured Solirubrobacterales bacterium
CGCGGCTACAGAGTCCAGTAGTGCCCTACATGAGCGGCGGCGCGCGAGGTCAAAAGCGGCTCCGGCGCCGCCGATCGCGCCGGCTCATCGGAGGCGAGCGCGGCAAGCGTCTCCCGCACGCACTCTGCCAGCGCGGCCGGCTGGTAGCCACCCTCCAGAACGGCTCCGAGCGGCACGCCGAGCGATACGGCCAGCCCCCGCACATGGCGAGCCATCTCCCCAAACGAGCCCGCCTCCAGACGACAACCCGCCAGCGGGTCCTCACGGTGCGCATCAAAGCCGGCGGAGATCAGCACGAGCTCCGGCGCGAAGCTCTCGGCGACCGGGAGCACGATGTGCTCGACAAGCGAGAGCCACAGGTCCTCCTCAGAGCCCGCGGGGACGGGCAGGTTGATCGTGTAGCCCTCGCCCGCACCTGAGCCCACCTCGCTCATCGAGCCCGTGCCCGGATAGATCCCCGCCTGATGGATGCTCACGAACAGAACATCCGAGCGGCGCCGGAACGCCTCAGCCGTCCCATTGCCGTGGTGCACATCCCAATCCAGGATCAACACCCTCCTGGCGCCCAGCTCGCGGATCGCCAGCTCCGCGGCGATCGCAACGTTGTTGAACAAGCAGAAGCCCATCGCGCGATCCGGTTCAGCATGGTGGCCCGAGGGACGCACGCCACAGAACCCGAGCCTCGCCTCGCCCGCCATCAGCGCCCTTGTCATCTCGCACGCGCCGCCGGCGGCGTGCAGCGCCGCACGGTAGGAGGGCTCTCCGACGAACGTGTCCGGGTCGATCGCCCCGCCACCGGCCAGCGACAGCTCCTTGATGCTCTGCACAAGACGGGCGCCGTGAATCAGCTCCAGTTGTGCTTCCTCGGCGGGTGGGGCAGCGCGTCGCTCCCAGCCCAGCCAGTGGTCCGCGGCCAGCATCCGCTCGATCGCCACAAGCCGCTCAGGCGTGTCCGGGTGCTCGGGCATGTGCACACGCGGATCGTGTTCCAGGCACGCCGGGTGGCTGAAATAGAGTCCAGGCTGCTCGACGGGCCGCACGCCCAACTGCTCGCTCACCGCCGAGGAATACCACAATCTTGCTGCCGCATTCGGGGCCAGGAAGGCGCACACAGGATTGCAGCGAAACCCATTGTCTGAGGCATATCCCACGCACTCCGCAGAATGGACGCGCTCGACCTACGCGCCATCTAGTCTTGCCCGAGTAGCTGCCGATACATGACCCGCGTCTCGCGTGTTGGCTGTAGCCCGAGCTGCTCATCGAGCGCGTGGGCAAGCTCGTCGTAGCGTCGGGTGATCGACTCGCGTAGCCCGAGCGCATGTTCGGCTTGGAGGGCGAGGCGCCAGCTTGCCTCGTGGAACTGGTCGAGCGTGATTGCCTGCTCGGCCATTTCAAGTGCGCCGCGAGCGTCGCCGCTTTGGAGGCGTGAGCGTCCGGCGCGCTCCAGTAGTTCGAGCAGGGTGGCGCGTAGGCGGCGGATATGCCCGTCGGCCCAGGCGTAGTCGGTGCCTTCAAGGGGCTCGCCGCGCCAGAGTCCGATCGCTGTTTCGAGGGCTTCGGGATCATCGTGTTCGGGGTCCGTGGATTCGAGAAGCTGCTCCAGCTGGTCGAGGTCGATGTTGACCTTCGCGCGGTCGAGTTGGTAGCGCTCGCCGTCGTGGACCCATGCGTCGGCGAGTGCGCGTCGCGCGTCGGTGACGGACTGCCAGAAGCGGGGTCGGGTGCGCTCGGGGTCTTGTGCGGGCCATAGCGCCTCGATCAGCTCGTCGCGGCTGGCGCCCTTGGGTTGCAGCGCGAGATACGCGATCAGCTCGCGCGTCGGCGCTCGCTTGAGTGCCCGCTTGGCTCCGCTGACCTTGAATGGGCCGAGGACAGAGATCGAGAGGGCCGGTCGCTCCTGCGTCGCGGCTGGGGCGTGTGTCGCTGATGACGCATCGGGTGACGAGGCCGTAGCCGGTAGGGCGAGCGCGACCCGTGAGACTGGCGCGTCGGCGGCGGTCGGCGCGGGTCGCGGAGCAAAGGTGAGAGGAAATCGAGTAGGGGTAGTCCGGGGTGCCGCTGCTCGTGGCCTGGGTGGCGGCGCGCTCGGTATCACCCCCGGCAGGACCATCGCGCGCCGGGAGGGGGAGCTGTGGACGGTGGCCTGCGCGGCGCGGATGAAGACTGAGAGCCCAATGTAGGCGGCGAGCAACCATACGATGCAGGCCAAGCCTTGCTGGATAATCGCTGTGGTCAGTGGCGCGGTGAGGGAGCTGATTTGCGGCAATCCGGGTCTGAGCTGCCACAGCATTATCAGTGCCGTGAGAGATACGACTGCGGCGGCGGCGCCGCCGATACGAGCGGTGAGCGGGTGGCGTCTCATAGCAGGAGGACGATCAGGCACGCGGCGGCGGTGATCGGCGCGAGCGGCAACGAGATTTTGAGCGCCGCGCGTCCGCGCCGGCTGAGGAGGTACAGCGCGATCAGCGCGTACAACTCCAGGGTGATGAGTAGTGCGAGTGGCGCGAAGGCGTCGAGGGCGCAGAGGATCAGCAGCGCGAGCTTCACGTCGCCCATGCCGAGCATTGCCGGCGCGGCGAGGCTGACCGCGAGCAACAGGGCGACAAGCGCCGCGCCGATGTAGAGCCCGGAGCTTGGGTGTACCCCTTCGGCGAGTGAAAGCGCGGCGCATATCGTGGCTGCGGGGAGCACGATGCGGTTGGGGATGCGGTGCTCGCGCACGTCATGGAGCGCGAGCAGGCCGAGCGCCCCGCCAAGGATGGCGAGTCGTGCGAGCCCGAACGGGCCGACTGTGAATCCGGCGCCGCCGGCCGCGAGCAGGATCGCGGCGCCTGCTCCTGCGCAGGTTAGGGTCGCTCGTCTCATGGTCCGCGTGGTCCGGCGGTCGCGTGCGCTGTGATTGTGAGTGTGTTCAAGCCGACGAGGCCGAGCAGGATCGTCGGGACGTGCCGGGTGACGGTCACGGTCACATTGCTTGTCGTGGCTGTCACCTGGCTGATGACGGAATGGTTGGCGGCGATCGTCTGCTGCGCTTCGGTGCGCGCCCGTGTTGGGTTGAGCTGCAGGTGGCCTTCGTGCAGAGCTTGGAGGCCGATCGCCTGACTACCGGAGAGTGCGGCGTCGTCGGCGATCGAGGCGAGCTGGCGCTTGACGAGGAAGGCGTGGCCGATGTCCACCGCCGCGCCGATCACCATTATCAATGCGAGGGAGAGCAAAAGGCCTGTGATGAGTACCGAGCCGCGCTCACCGGTCAAGCGTCTGTGCAGCCTTCGGAGGGTCATGGGCGTTCGAGGATGCTTCGGTAGCGGTCTACCGGGGCGCTTGCGTCGGCGTGGACGGTGATCGTGCCGAAGTGCCCGAGCAGCGGCAGCGCGCCGATCGGGATTTTGGCGGTGACGTGGGCGCTCATCACCTGCCCACGCGCGAACGTGCCGGTGAGGTTAAGCGCGAGTGGGACATTCGCGCCGGCTTGTTCCTGGGCGAGCGCCGTGGAGGCTGCCGCGTGGGCGGCGGCGGGGTTGGGCGCCTGCACAGCGGAGCGCACGGCATCGCGGGCGGCCTGCTGCGCGTCAACCTGCGCGAGCTCGATCCGGGCGTAGAGCGCGATCAGGAACATGAGCGGGATCAGCACCCCGGCGAGCAGCAGCACACCGCTGACCATCGCCGCTTCTCCGCGCTCACTTTTGAGCTTGCGTGTCAGTCCGCCGATGGTCATGGTCGTGTTTCGTCTGGGGGGTAGCGCTCGGTTGGGACGCTCGCGTGCGCGGTGATCGCGGGGAGCATCAGGTCAACGCCGGGAAAGACGTGTGGCGCCGAGCCCGCAACGGTTACGGTCACGACGGTGGGACTGCTTCGCGCGGAGGGGTGAAGGCCTGCGCCGGCTCCCCCGGCGGCGGTGAGGATCACCTGGGCGCGATTGACGCCTGCCCCGGAGCCTTCGGAGGCGGCTGCCTCCGCGCCGTTCTGTGCCGCGGCCTGCGCGACGTTGCGGGCGTGTGCGTAGGCGAGCGCCTGTATCGCCAGCGCGATCACGAGTAGCACAAGGCCGAGCGTGAGTAGCCCGGAGATCAGCGCGTCGCCGCGCTCACCGGCAAGCCGTTCGCGTAGTCCCACCACCGGAAGCCTCCTCGTGGGTCAGGCGCCGGATAGGACGCTGACGATCTTGTTCGCGGCCGTTTCGATCGCGGGCCTGACAATCGCCACGATCGCCGCGGCGGCGGCAGCGAGCCCGACGGCGAGCACGACCCAGTTGACCATGCTGTCGCCGCGCTCCTCATCGCGCACTCTGAGCGCCGTGTCGAGGAGACGGAACCAAATCGCGTCAAGGATGCCCATGACCATCCTCCTTTCTTTCATACCGTTTGGGTTAGGAAGTGGAAAAAGCCGTAGGAGACGAGCAGCACGAGCACCGCCAGCAGCGGGACCAGCGGCGCGTGCATCGCCAGGTAGGCGCGGTCGGCCGCGCGTTCCAGGTAACGGTTTTGCTCTGCGCGCATCTCTCTGGCCTGGGCGCGGAGGAAATCGACATACGGGCTCTCCTTCGCGCACAACAGCTCCGCGAACCGGGCGAACGCCGGCTCCCCCGTGTTCTTGGCGACCGTCCGCAGCGCTTCGCGCTCACCGAGCAACCGGTCACGCCGGGCGAGTGAAAGCGCTCGTGTCAGCTCATCCCCGAGTGGTCCCTGACAGTCATGCGCGGCGAGTTCGAGTGCCTGCCTGAGTGACTGTCCGGCGCGTAGTGAGAGCGCCATTACCGAGACGGCCTCTGGCAAGTCGAGGAACAGCGCCTCGCGCCGCTCGCGGGCCTCGGTGCGCAGTGCGAGATCGGGAACGAAGAAACCGACCACAGCGAGGATCAGCACGAGCACGATCGAGGGTGAGTGCTGGACCGCGGCAGCGTATGGCAGCAACGGCACGAATGGCACGGCGAACGCGAGCAGCAACTTCTTGAGAAAGAGCTGGCCGGGCGCTTCGCTGCGACCAGCTTGACGCAGCCAACCCTCATAGATCGCCATGACGCGCTCACTCCTCACGCGCACCGACTCGGGCAGACTCGCAGCCAACGGATTCTCCCGACCGAGAGTGATGGGGTGTTCTCCTCGTGCGCGAGCCATCCGTACCGCGAGCGATGGCCGCCGACGCGAGAGGGCGTGCGCGTACAGCAGCAGCCCGCCGACCACCAGGCAGATCGAGCAGAGCGCGAGCGTCCCGTTCACGATCGGCCTCCGATGGTGCGGCGGGGCTCGGGGACACGTCCCAGCCGGCGCATCAGCAGGTAGCACCCGAAGATCAGCCCGCCGCCGACGAGCGCGACGATCGTGCCACCCGTGCTGCGGTAGGCGTCCAGGTATCCGGGCGAGCTGAGTCCGATCAACAGCAGAATCACGATCGGGCTCAGAGCGAGGATCGCCGCTTCAACGTGCATCGAAGAGGCCCGCGAGCGTGCCCGCTCGCGGGCCTCAAGGCGTTCAGAGAGGACACCGGCCAGCTCGCGCAGCACGGGCGCAAGACCACCGGCCGGGAGGTCCACGAGCGCCGCGCGCAGCAGCAGCGCAACCGAGTCAGCCGTGCGTTCTCCCGTCTCGCGCAGTCCCTCAAGCGCCGTGTCCAAGTCGGCGCTGCGCAAGCGCGTAGTGAACGCTGCCCACTCGCCGCGCAGCGCCTCCGGCCCCGACTCGGCGACCAGCGCCACCGCCGCGGGCCACGCGAGCCCCGCCTCAAGTGCGTCGGCGAGCTGCGAGAGCACCGCGGGCCAGGCGCGCTCGCGCTCGCGCGCTTGGCGGCCTCGACGTGAGCGCGCCCACGCGACCGGCGCGCACGCGCCACCCAGCAGTCCAGCGATCGTGACCGCCGGGACTTCCACGATCCACCACGCCACCAGCCCCAGCAACAGCCCGCAACCCACAATGACCGCCATGAACGTGTACGGCGCAATATCCAACGTGGCGTTGTCAAGCAGCGCCCCCAGGCGCGAGGAACGCTCAGGCGCGGAGAGCTTCACGCCCACCACTGCACCGAGCCACACCAGCCCGACGCCGGCAGCGAAGATCACCCCGAGCAGGAACCCGATCATCGTTCGCCTTCCGTCGTAAGGAACGCGCGAGACTCGCTCACCGGGTAGCTGATCGACGTTTCAGTGGAGCGAGCGGGCAACGGGCCGCCACCAGCTACCGGGCCGCTCGCGGTGTAGGAGATCGCCCACTGCACCAGCGCTTCGACGCGATACCCATTCGGGCCGCAGCTTGAGAGCACATTCGGGTCGTGCCCCTGATCGCCCGGCAGACAACGAGTCCGATAGACGTGGCGAACCGCGCCAGCAGGCGGCGTCCCAGGCCGGTAAGGCACCCCCGACCCCGCATCCAAGCTGGATTCGTCACCAAAGCTCCACCGAACCGATGCAGCGCTCGCGCTGACCGTCACCTGCTCGCCACGCAGAGAAACCGACACCGAGCGGGACGCGGGCGCCGGTTCGAGCCAGAACCAGGAGGCCGCGCCGGTCAATCCCATCGTCCGTGCAGACGGACTCACAATGATCCCGCCCACTGACAGGTTCAGTTGGGTGGCCGCTGAGACGGCCATCGCAGCAGGATTCACCGGCGGAGGGCCGGGTGCCGCCCGGCCGGGCCTCGCCGGAACCGGCGCAGGCACCACCCCATAACAAGGAGACACATTAACTTCACCTGCGGCGACACACCCTGATTCGCTGTTGGGTGGTCCACTGGACGCAGACGAGCCGGCGCCCCCGCCACCTTCTTCACCACCACCGCCCACAGGTGCCGGCCCAGCATTGCTTTCACGGCCGGGCTTGCTGCTCGTGACTGTGACTGAGCTACCTGCTTCGGCTCGACTCGGCGTGTTCTGCTGCGAGTAATAACCGATGTTGACTCCGGTGGCCGACGCAGATGCGACCCAGACAAGTGAGCCGAGCACAACGCAGGCGGGAACACAGGCGCTCATTTCTGCGCCTTTACTTCCCAGACCACGAACCGCACTGCCTGCCCGAGGCGATGCAATCCCAAACGGTCGTGTTCGTTTAGTGTGACCGTGCGTTCTCGTCTCCCGTGTTTGTATACGGCGACCTGTCCGCTGGCTGCGATCACCGCTGTAGCGGACATATACGACGGATCGAGCTGGATCGAAAGGATTTTTAGGTGCTCAGACAGGGAACGCACCCGAACACCCTGCCTTCGGCGACCTGCGGCCGAGGCCGTCAACGCTGCAAGCGCAGGTCCCTTCGTTGACTGTGATGCCCACGAGGGGATCGTGTTGCCCCAGAGGACGTAGTTGGACAAGCGCCCGTTTTCTTTCAGCGCTGCCCGCACCGCGTCTTCGAGAGCAGCAGGCGCCGTCTGCTGGGTGGTCGTCGTGCCTGCGGGGGACGTGTGACTAGCTGGGGTGCTGGTTTTGCTGGCACCGCATCCGCTCGCAGCAAGCGTGAGCGCAATCGCAATGATTATCAGGAGAGCGGAGCGTTTCATGGCGTGTTGAATCCGGCGGCTTGGAGGTCATCGAGGAACGCGGGGCCGGTGCCGGCCCATTCAAGGTCGCTGCCGGCCCCGGTGAATAGTGGGTTGAGTGTCATGCGGCGGCCCTCGATGCCGGCGACCTCGACTATTTGGTCGATGTGGCGGGGGAGGAAGCGTCGCTCGCCGCTGTCGTAGCTGCGGGGCCGGTCGCAGTGGATTACAACGTCGATCTCGCGCAGCCACTCAAGCGCCTGGCTTGACTCGACGTTTGCGCTGGAGGTCAGCGCGAAGCGGGCGAGGTTGGTAAGGGCGTGCTCGGCTGACTCGCCGTGGACTGAGGTCATGCCGGCGTGCCCGGTCGCCAGCGCCCAGAGCATCGCCATCGTCTCGGGGCCGCGGCACTCTCCGACGATGATGCGGTCAGGGTTCATCCGCAGCGCGTCGGCTACCAAGTCCTCGAGCGTGATCGCCGTGAGCCCGTCCGTGCTCGCCGGCCGGGCCTCATATCCGACACAGTTGGGTAGCACGGCGGGCAGTTGCAGCTCGGCGGAGGACTCGCAGATGACGATGCGCTCGGTGCCGGGAACAGCCCGTCCGAGCGCGTTCAGGAGTGTGGTCTTCCCGGCGCTGACGCGCCCCGCGATCAGGATGTTCTTTCCGGCGCGGACGCACGCGGCGAGGAAGTCTGCGGCGGTGGTGGTGAGGAACCCGAGATCGACAAGCTCGTGCAGGGTGCCCGCGGCGAGTCGGAAGCGGCGGATGGAGCAGATGACGTGTCCGTTTGAGGAGACTGGCGGGATCGCGGCGGTGAGCCGGGAGCCGTCGGGTAGCCTCGCCTCGATCCGGGGGGTGATGCGGTCAAGGCGCTTGCCCTCGACCTGCTCAAGGAGGCGTTCGAGGAACGCGCGGACCTGCCGGTCGTCTTGGAATAGGAGGTCGGGCACCCTTGCGATGTGCTGCCCGTCGTCGCGGAAGACGCGCTTTGGGCTGTTGACCATCCACTCCTGGGCGTCCTCGTCGGAAAGCATCCGCTCGGCAATCGTGCCGAGGCCTACGAGGTCGTCCCTGAGCGCGCGAGCGAGTGCCGTGCGGTCGTGCTCGGAAAGATGGCCGTTGGCGCCGCTGAGTGCTTGGGCGTGGTAGGTGCTGATCTCTTGGTCGATGAGCTGCAGGGTGCGCTCGCGGCCAGCTTGGCTTGTGAGGTCAACCTGCTCGGCGGTCAGCGCGTGTTCGACTCGTTGCCGGATCGTCTCGGCCGCGTCGCCGTTGGTCGTTGTGTCCGGGGTGCTCATCGTTGCCAGACCACTTCCTCGCGCTCGGCGCTCGGAGTGCCGCCGGGGGGCGCGGCGAGGCGGCGCTTGCGTCGCCTGGTGTGCGGGCTCGTGGAGGGCAGGAACAACTCGTCCAGCAGACCCGTGAGCGCGCGGGTGAACGCGCTGCGGCGGCGTGCGAGCGCGATCGGCTTGCCGTGTTGCTCGGAGCGCCGCAGGCCGCGGGCGTCCCACGGCAGCCAGGCGTCCACCGTCAGGTCGCGCTCGGCGAGGTGCTCGGCGATCGTCGCTGTGATCGTGCCCTTCTCGCGGCGTGATGGTCCACCGACCGCGTTGACGATGATCCTTAGCCGCTCGGATTGGATGCCAAGCTCGGTGAGGATGATGTCGAGCTGACGCAGCCCGGCGTGCAGCTGGGGCTCTCGTGCTCCGAGGACGACGATCACCGAGTCGGCGGCGATCAGCGCTTCGCGGTGAAGGTGCGCCGAGCGGGCGTCCTCGATCGGGAACCCAACATCGCACACCACCAGCGGGTAGAGGCCTCCGAGCGCATTGAGCGCGCGTGTCATCGCGCCCGGCTGCGCGAGGTCGATCAGCGCGCGTGGGTCGGGCGCGCCGAGGAGAACCGACGGCCAACCCTCGGGCTCGTATGTCCAGCGCTCCACGAGCTCGCGCAGCGCGCCGTCGCCGGCCTGTGTCGCTCGGATGACGCCGAGGATCGACCCGTTGCTGGGGTCGGCTCCCAGGCGGAGTGCGAGGTTGCCGCCGAGCGCGTCGGCCTCGATGAGCAGCGTGGGCCAGCGGCGCGCGGCGAGCGCGGCGAGCGATGCCGCGCACTCGCTTGAGCCGGGGGCGCCCTTCGCGCCGATGACCGCCAAGACGCTCCCGCCTCGGTCTTCGCGGCGCTCGGCTACCGGCGTGACGGGTGGCGCCGCGACAGGGCGACTCTCGCCGGCCGTGGCGTCGCCTCTGATGGCGCTCAGCAGCTCCTCGCGGGAGACGGTGCTGTCGAGGCTGGCATCGACCTCCAGCGTGTCGAGCAGTTCTCGCTCGCGCTGATCGAGCGCGAGCCCGACGAGGCGTATGCCCGTGGCGCGCACGCGCTCGCAGTGAGCCGGCGTGAGCCCGGAAAGCTCCGGGGAGAGGAGGACCGCATCGACTCGTTGCTGCTCCTTTACAGCACGCGCCAGTTCGTCGGCCTCGACCACGCTGGCGAGCAGATCGAGCGGCGGATCGCTTGGGTCGAACAGCAGCGGCTCAATCTCGCGCTCGATGAGCGGGGTAAGCGCGAGCACGACTCGCGGGCGGGTCATGGCAAGCTGCCTTGGGTCGCGGACGGGATCGCGGCGGTGGACGCGCCGGACCCTTCGAGCAGGAGATCGAGCTTGGCGTCCTCGTTCGCCAGCGCGAGCGCGGACGCCTGCGAGGGGTTGCCAACCGCGACGCCGACCGGGACCGTCGCGGTGCTCGGGTCCGCGTTGGCCGGTGGTTCACCGACAGAGAGGACTTCGAGGTTGCGGGCGACCGGACGCGAGCTTGCCTGGCCTGAGCCCAAGCCGAAGGTGGCGAGCACGGTGACGCGATCCCCGGCCTGTAGCTGCGCTCCGGTCACGTCGAACTCGGGGATCGAGAGCACGAACGCGGAGGTCTGCGCCTGGTGGCCGGCGAGCGCCCCCGCCGGTAGCGGTGCTCCTGCCGGCACGGCCGTCGAGAGCCGCTGCCCGATGACCTGGGAACGCTCGCTTTCGGGAACAAGCGCCGCGAGCACCGAGCCTTCCCCGGCGAGCTTGCCGGTACGCACGTCGCTCGCACTCAAGACCGTCCCGGCGGGGAGCGCGTGCGTGGCGAGCAGGACCGGCGTGCGCTTGGTGCTCGCCGCGTACACGCCCCAGTAGCCCAGCAGCGCGACGAGCGTGAGCAGCACGCCAGCGGCCGGGAGCGGTTGCAGCAGACGCCGCCAGCCCGCGCCACTCGGGGAGGGTGGCCCGCCCGCCAGCTGCACGCGCGGGCGCACCACGGGCGGCGAGCCGTTGGCGTCCGCGACGCGCTGAGGCTGTGGCGAGGGAACGAGTCGGGAGAGCCTGAGACGGGAGGGGTTCATCGGCCTATTCCTTCCACGGGGAACTGACAAATCGCTGACAAATCACTTGCACCGAACTTGCAAATCCACTGACACAGCCCGAAAGCAGCCACAAATGGGCCTCTCGCGGGCGTCTGGTCATCAGGCGAGGCGAAGACGAGAACATGCCTGAGAGCCCCTGTGAGTCGCGGTTTGGCGCAGCGCTCAGCGCGTCGTCGCGGCGTGCGGCGGCGTGTCTGCCGGGGAGCGATGTGGGCGGCACGACACATAGATAGGGCCCTCTCCGTATCTCTAACCGTCCGTACTACCCACTGATTCGGTGTTTAGAACATCCCTGATTTGTGGGCGTGTCAGCGGTTTTGCCTGCTGACTGTCATCCGCGCTGCAAGTGGTCGCGGGCAAGCTCGGCTCAACCCGATCGAAGGAGCTGGAGCGATGAGCCCAAACCCGCTGGACACGCTGGAGGAGGACTGGCAGCGCGAGCTAAACCGCCCGCTGCTGCACAGCCGGTTTCGCTCACGGCAGGAAGCCGAGCCGGCCTTGTCGCGGTTCGCTGACCTCAAGGCGCTCGTGCGGTTCATGCACAAGGCGGCCGGCGCGGGAGCGGAGAAGGATCGGGTGCTGTGCGCGCTGCTCAGGTGGGCGCAGCAGGACCCGTTGGGCGGCCGTGTCGTGCTTGAGACGATCCGCCCCGGCCTGCTGCGACTCGCCGGACGGATGATCGTCGACGCGGACGACCAAGAGGAGTTTTTGGCGGTGCTGCTCGGCGCGGTGTGGGAGCAGATTCGTGGCTATCCCGTCTCGCGCCGTCCGCGCTGGGTCGCCGCGAACTTGCTGCTGGACACGCTGAATCAGACCGTTCGCACGCTGCGCGCTCGCCGGGTCCGTTCGGTGCCGTGCGGGCTGGATATCGACCCCGCGTACAACGACCCATCCCCGGCGTATCGGCCCTCGGACGAGGGTGACGTGGATGGTCTGCTCGATCGTGCGGTGAAGGCGGGCGCGCTCGCTGAGGAGGAGGCGCAGATCATTCTCAAGAGCCGCATAGACGGTGTTTCGGTCGAGGAGTTGGCGCGCTCGGCGGGCGTCTCGTACAACACGATGAAGCTGCGCCGCCAGCGTGCCGAGCGGCGCCTCCTCGTTTTTTTTGGGCACCGGCCTGTACCGCGGGGACAGCAAAACAGACCTTTATCTAGTGCTCGGGTCGTTCGGCGTCGGGCGTAGGCCCAGTCAAACGGAAGTGACCAATCGAGACAGACGAAGGAGGTGAACCACGGGTCCGCTCCCGCGCCGGACCCGAGCAACTGTTATGACCCGCAGACTCGCCATCGCAACCGCTCTCGTGCTCGTGGCAGCCCTGCTCGTGCCACAGGCCGCGGACGCCGCGACGAGCCTCGGTCAGGTGGTGGACAACATCCGGGTTTGGCTGATCGGGCTGCTCGTCGGCTTGGCCTCGCTGCTGTTGACCGTGGCCGGGGTGCGCTATCTGCTGTCGGGGGGCGACCCCGGCCAGATCGAGCGTGCGAAGACCGCGCTTCGGGCCGCGCTGTGCGGCTACGCGCTCGCGGCGCTCGCGCCCGTGCTCGTCTCGGTCTTGCAGCACATCGTCGGCGCGTGAGACCGCGCCTGAGAATCCTCGCCGCGCTCGCCGCGGTATTCACGCTCGCCGCGACGACGCTGGCGGCTACACCGGCCGCTGCGGCGCCGGCCACGAGCACGTCCGCGCACTCCGCGACCGCGCCGGCCGCATCGCCCCCGCTCCCCCGTGGCACATCCGAAGGCGAAGGGACGACGGTCGAAGGTGGCGGCATCCAGGTCGGCCCGCCGCTGCCGAACCCAGCGCCGCCCGTCAAAGGCAAGAGCGTCGGCGCTGGCAAGGCGAGCCATCCGGGGTTCTTTGACATCCCCGGCCAGATCGAGAACGCGATCAACGAATGGTTCGCCGGACTCGTGAAGGATGCGCTGGACCCGGCGATGGTGCTCGTCGGACGCACGCTGCTCTCGACACCGCAGATCGCGGGAGAGGCCGAAGTCCGCTCCTACTGGCAGCTCGCGGTCGGGGTCGCCGACTCGCTGCTCGTGCTTGTCGTGGTCGCGGCCGGGGCGCTCGTGATGAGCCACGAGACGCTACAGAGCAACTACGCGCTGAAGGACCTCCTCCCCCGGCTGACAGTTGCAGCTATCGCGTCGAACGCGAGCCTCGCCATCTGCGGCCAGATGGTGAACATCGCCAACGTCCTCTCCACGGCGCTACTCGGCAACGGGGTGGAACCACAACAGGCCGGACACACGCTTGAGCTGCTGGTGCTGCACTCGATCGCGGACGGCGGGATATTCCTGATCCTGCTCGGGCTCGCGTGCGCGCTGCTCGCCGTCGCGCTGCTGGTCCTCTACCTGGTCCGAGCGGCGGTGATCGTGCTGTTGGTGTGCGCCGCGCCGCTTTTGCTGTTGGCGCACGGGCTCCCACAGACTGAAGGCCTCGCGCGGTTGTGGTGGCGCGGAATGTTCGCCGCGCTCAGCGTACAGATCGCCCAAGCGCTCACCCTGGCCGCGGCCGTGCATGTGTTCTTCGCCTCGGGCAGCAACGTCCTGGGTATCGGGACCGGCGGAGGCCTGGTCAGTCTGCTGCTGGTGCTCTGCCTCTTTTACATCCTGTTGCGGATTCCGTTCTGGGCGAAGGAAATGGTCCTGTCTCCGCCGGCACTCCTCGTCTACGGCTCGGATGGCAAAGACCTATGTGCTTGTCCGCGTCGTAAAGGGCGCGCTCGGAGGTGTGTTGTGAGCGCTGGTGGGCGTATCCGGCTACCCGCGGACGTGGAGATGGAGGACCGTCTCGCGTGGGGGCTCACCGCGCGCCAGCTCGTGATCCTCGGTGTGAGCGCGATCGTGTGCTACGGGGTGTTCTCTGCGGCCAGCTCGGTACTGCCGACGCCCGTGGCCGCGGCGCTCGCCGTGCCGCTGGCGCTCGTGGGCGTCGCGCTGGCGCTGGGGCGCCTTGACGGGCTCACGGGCGATCGCATCGCGCTCGCCGCCGCACGGCATCTCACCCAATCCCCGCGGCGCGTCGCCGCACCGGAAGGCCTGCCCGGCAAGCTGACGGGGGCGCCCGGCGAGCCCGGCGTGTCGCTGCTGCGGGTGCCGGTCAGCACGATCCTGACAAGCGGCGTCGTTGAGCTCGCCGACGGGACAAGCGTCCTTTTGCTCGGGGCGAGCGCGACGAGCTGGGCGCTTCGCAGCATCGAGGAGCAGGCGGCGTTGGCCGAGGCATACGGTAAGTGGCTGAACAGCCTCACCGAGCCGGCCGCGATCACTGTGCGCTCAGAGCTCGTAGATCTCGACGGCAGGGCGAGCGCGATCGAGCACGCCGCGCACGGGCTCCCCCACCCTGCGCTGCGCCACTGCGCCCACACCTACGCGCAGTTCCTCCACGAGCTCGCCAACGAGGGCGAAGGCCTGCGCCGCCGTCAAATCCTGCTCGTGCTCAGCACCCGCAGCCGCGAGCGCAAGACCGCCAAGGCAGACCTCGAGCGCCGCGCCAGCGAGACAACCGGGCTGCTGCACGCCGCCGGGGTTGAGCTTCACACCCTCGACGGCAGGCAGGCCACCGCGCTGCTGCTCGACGCGCTGGAACCACCAGGACCGCCCGCCGGCTCCCAACTGGACGGGGTGATCCGCCGATGCTGAGAGGCGCCGCGCTCCCCTCTCTCCCGCGCGTTCGCACAAGACGCGATGACGACGGCCCCGCGGGTGGGTCTTCGCTGCCAGCGCCGAGCGCGGTGCAGATCGAGCGGGACTGTCTGCGCACGGGGACCGTGTGGCATCGCAGTCTTGCCGTGACCGGCTACCCCCGCGAGGTAAACCAGGGATGGCTCGCACCACTGCTTCACGCTGCCGGCGAGCTTGACCTGACCTTGCATATCGGGCCGATCCCGCCCGCGCTGGCCGCTGACAGGCTGCGCCGCCAGCGCGCCCGGCTTGAGTCCAGTCGCCGCATCGACGCCGACCGCGGGCGCCTGTCCGATCCGACGCTTGCCGCCGCCGCTGAGGACGCCGACGAATTGGCAAGCGCGCTTGCCCGTGGGGAGAGCCGGCTGTTTCGCTCCGCGCTCTATTTGTCGATCACTGCTCCGAGTCGGGAGGAGCTGCAGGAGCGCACCGAACGCGCGAAGGCGCTGTGCGCCTCGATGCTGCTGCACGTCGTACCCGCCACGTTCCGGGCGTGGGACGGGTGGCTCTCGACGTTGCCGGTCGGCAGTGACCGGCTGCGGCTGCGGCGCACGTTCGATACGCCCGCGCTCGCCGCAGGGTTCCCATTTGCCAGCGCGGACCCCCCGTTGGAGGACGGCGTTCTCTACGGGCTTACCGACAGTGGCGCCCCGGTGCTCGTGGACCGCTTCGCACGGACCAACTTCAACAGCGTGGTGCTGGCTTACAGCGGCGCAGGAAAGAGCTACGCCGCCAAGCTCGAAGCGCTGCGGCTGCTCTACCGCGGCGTGCAGGTCTTCATCCTCGACCCCGAGGACGAGTACCACTCTCTCTGTGAGGCAGTCGGCGGCGCGTACCTTCCGCTGACCGGGCCGAGCGCCGTTGCGCTGAACCCGCTCGATCTTCCCGCCACGAGCGAGGAATCACGGGCGCTGGACGAGCGGATTCTGTTTCTCGCGGACCTGATCGAACTGCTCGCCGGAGGCCTCGACGGCGGCGAGCTTGCCGTGCTCGACCGCAGCGCCCGCGCCGCCTACCAAGCCGCCGGGATCACGACCGACCCAGCGACGCACCGCCGGCCCGCGCCGCTGCTCGCGGATCTCGTGCGCGCGCTGGTGGCCGAGAGCGATACCGGCAAGCGGCTCGCGGAGCGCCTATCGCCGTATGCGACGGGCTCGCACTCCTCGCTCTTTGACCGCCCGACATCGGTGCAGCCCGATAGTCACCTTGTCTGTTTCTCGCTGCGCGGGCTGCCCGAGCGGATGCGCGCTCCCGCGCTGATGCTGACGCTCGATGCGATTTGGCGCTCGCTTGAGGGTCCGCTGCGCCGCCGTGTCGTGCTGGTCGATGAGGCGTGGGACTTGATGCGCGAGACGCCGAGCGCGACACGGGAGGCGCCCGGCGCGCGGTTCCTATTCCGGCTCGCCAAGAAGGCCCGCAAGCGCTGGACCGGCCTTACGACGATCACTCAGGACCCCGGCGACCTCTTGGACTCCCCGCTCGGGCAGGCCGTTGTCAACAACGCCTCCCAACATTTTCTGCTGCACCAATCGCCGCAGGCGATCGACCGTGTTGGGCAGGCGTTCGCGCTGACCGCCGGGGAGCGCTCCTACCTATTGACCTGCCCCGCCGGCCACGGGCTGCTGCTCACCGGGGAGCAGCGTATCCCGCTCGCGGTGAAGGCGAGTCCCGCCGAGCATGAGCTTGTCACCAGCGATCCCGCCGAGCTTGCGGAGGCTGCGCAGTGAAGCGCGCCGCGCTCAGCTCATGCGGTCTGCTCGTGATCCTGCCCGTGCTTTTCCTCGGCGCCGCCGCCGGGGTCTTCGGCGCCGGTACGGGGATCAGCCTCGGCCAGCCAGGCTCAAGCATCGAACGGGTCGCGGGGATTCCACCGGAATACCTGCGCTTGTTCCAAGCTGCCGGGGCTCGTTACGGCGTGCCGTGGACGGTGCTCGCAGGGATCGGGAAGGTGGAGTGCGACGACGGCCAGAACCCCGACCCATCCTGCACGAAGGAGGGCGCGGTCAACTACGCGGGTGCCGGTGGCCCGATGCAATTCCTCGCCTCCACATGGGCGACCTATGGCGTCAGCGCCACCGGGCACGGTCCCCCCGACCGCTGGAACCCCGCGGATGCGATCTTCAGCGCCGCGCGGTATCTGAAGGCCAACGGCGCCCCGCAGGAACTTCAGCGCGCGATCTTCACGTACAACCACTCACAGGAATACGTCGAAGAGGTCCTGCGCTGGGCGGCCACTTATGAACAGCAGGCCACGCCCGTCATCGTGCCGTCGAGTGGCGCGGCGGGTGCGGCGCTCGCGTTCGCACTGAGCAAGATCGGTGTGCCGTATGTGTGGGGCGGCGAGAGCCCGTCCGGCTATGACTGCTCCGGTCTCGTACAGGCCGCCTACCGGCTCGCCGGGATCAACCTTCCCCGCACCACCCAGGAACAGTACGACGCGGGACCGCGCCTGCCCGCCAGCGCCCAGCTACAGCCCGGCGACCTCGTTTTCTTCGGGCAGAGCCCCAGCGAAGTAACGCACGTCGGGATGGTCGTGCGCTCGGGCGAGATGGTGGACGCCCCGCATCCTGGGACCAGCGTTCGCACCGAGCCGTTCCCCACCAGCGTCGGCGCACAGTGGGGTGAAGACCGCTATCTCGGCGCGACTCGTCCCGCCGCACGCGAAGGCAGCGCGCGATGAGACACCACCATCGGACGCCCCACCATCCGACCGGCACCGCGGCGGGGCCGCATCCCAACCGCGCGCTTGAACGCTACTTGCTCGAACCGAACAGGCCGCTGCATGAAGGCCTCGCGTTCGCTCACCGTGCGCTCGGAACGATCGAGCATCTTGCGCTGCTCGCCGCGGCGCTCGCGCTCGCCGTGACTATCGGTGTGCTGCTGCTCCGAGCGGTGCAGCGCAACCTTCTCCCGCGAGGCGCGCGGCTCGTGCGGATCGGCGTGCCGCCCGACGTGCAGGACACGGGCGGACATCTGCTGTGGTCAGCGCTTCACGACCTGCTGCGCCCCAGGCTCGCGCGTGTGCTGATCGGCCAACCGCATCTTTCTTGGGAGATCGCCGCGAGCGAGACGGGCACGGTCTTCCGCCTGTGGGTGCCGAAGGTGATCCCACCCGGCCTGATCGAGCGCGCGGTCAGCGCGGCATGGCCCGGCGCGAGCGCTAGCACCGAACCCGTAGCCCCGGATGAGCCCGACACTGCATATCCGCCACGCGGGATGGTGCGCCTCACTTCCGAGCTTGCGCTCTCCGGCCCAGGATGGTTCTCACTCGATGCGTCGTTGAATCCCGATCCGTTGCCGCTGATCCTCGGCCAGCTATCGGGGCTCACCGACTCAGAGCGCGCGCTGATCCAGGTCATTGCCCGGCCGGCGACCAGCCGCGAGCAACACCGGCTGCGCAACGCCGCGCGGCGGATACGCAAAGGCGAGCCGACCAGCCGCGTGCTGCGATTCATGCAGGCGCTCCGCACCCAGCCCCCCGCGCCGCCACGGCTCGATCCGACGATCACCCCGGACGTGCGGGAGGCGATGAGCAAGAGCGCGGGGTCGCTGTACCGCTGCGTCATCCGCGTCACCGTCACCGCTGACTCGCGCAAGGAGGCGCGTGGGCGCATCCACGCCGTTCTGGGCGCGTTTGCGCCATACAACGGCACACGGGTCTTCCTGCGTCGCAGGCACGCCCCACGCGCGCTTCTGAAGCTCCGTCAACGGCGTCTGGGGCGCCGCGCGTTCCTGCTCGGCGTGCCCGAGCTCGCCGCGCTCGCGCACCTGCCCGGACAGGACGCGATCCCTGGCGTCGTGATGGCCGGCGCACGCGAGATCGCACCACCGCCCGGACTGCCCACGCAGGGCAAGCCGCTCGGCTGCGGCTCCAACGGCCGGCAGATCAACCTCGCCGTGCCCGACGCGCGCCAGCACATTCACGTCCTCGGGCCGACCGGCGTGGGGAAGTCCACGCTGATCGGGCGGCTCGTGCTCGCGGACTTTGACGCCGGCAGGGGCGCAGTAGTGATCGACCCGAAGGGCGACTTGATCGAGGACATTCTCGCGCGCATCCCCGCCGGCCGCGAGAACGACGTTGACCTCTTGGACCCGCTGGACGAGGCGCCGCCCGGCCTGAACGTGCTCGATAGCCCCGACCGCGATCTCGGCGTCGATCAGCTCGTCGGCATCTTCCGCCGCGTGTTCGAGCGCTACTGGGGGCCACGCACCGACGACATCCTCCGCGCCGCCGTGCTGACACTCAGCACCGCCTCACCGACGAGCACCCTCGCCGACGTGCCGCGCCTGCTGACCGACCGCCACTGGCAGGAAAGCCTCGCCGCACAGATCAAAGACCCCGTGCTCGGCCCGTTCTGGGAGTGGTACGGCGAACTCTCAGACCCCTTGCGCGCGCAGGCCTCCGGGCCGCTCTTGAACAAGCTGCGCGCGTTCCTGCTGCGCCGCCCCGTGCGCGCGATCGTCGGCCAGTCAAAGACCACCCTCGACGTTCCCCGCGCGATCAACGAGGGACGCCTGCTGCTCGCCAAGCTCCCCAAGGGCACCCTCGGCGAGGACACAAGCCGCCTGCTCGGCTCGTTCCTATTCGCACGGGTCTGGCAGGCCGCGCTCGCCCGCGCCGCCCTACCACCCGACCAGCGCCCTGACGCCTCCTGCTACGTCGATGAGGTCCACAACTACCTGAACCTCCCCACGCCGTTCGAGGATGTTCTCGCGGAGGCCCGCTCTTACCGCCTCTCGCTGTGCCTCGCCCACCAGCATCTTGCGCAGCTCCCGCGCGACCTGCGCGAGGCGATCGGCGCGAACGCCCGCAGCAAGGTCTACTTCCAGGTATCGCGCGATGACGCGCAGGCGCTTGAGCGCGAGGTCCGCCCCGAGCTATCCGCACACGACCTCGCGCACCTTCCCCTCTACACCGCCGCCTTGCGGCTCTGCAACCAAGGGCAGCCCGGCCGCGCGTTTACCCTCACCACCGAGAGCCTGAGCCCGGCCACGCCCGAGCAGGCGCAGGCGGTCAGGGCCTCGGCGCGCAGGCGCTACGGCATGACGCGCGAGCAGATCGAGGCGCAGCTCGCCGCCGACCAGCGAGCGCCAGCCATGCCGGTCGAGGCACAGCGCGACGTGCGAGCCAGGATGACGCCTGCCGATTCGTCCTCCAATTCCCCCTCCAATACGTCCTCCAATTCCCCCTCCAATACGTCCTCCAATTCCCCCTCCAATTAAGTGTGGAGGACCCTGATTCGATGAAAACCGCCGCAAATCACGATAATCCGGTGAAAATAAGCAACCCCGATAAGGTAGGGACAAACACAAAACTCTCCGAGAGAACAAAAGCCAGCCGGCCGAGCCGACTGCGAGAGCAGCACATCGCAACCCTGCCAGCGCACTTGACTGAGCGTGACAGGCGCATCGCCCTCGACTGCTACGAGCACCACGTCCTGAGGACCGACCAGCTAAAGCGCCTTCACTTCACCGGACTGAGGACCGCTGCCGCTCGCCTCGGACTGCTGTATGAGCTGCGCGTGCTCGACCGCTTCCGTCCAGGCGCCCGACGAGGCGAGGGCACCCTGCCCTACCACTGGATACTCGATGAGGCAGGCGCGCTCATAGTCGCCGATCACAAGGGCTTCGAGCCAAGCCGGCTTCACTACACGCACGCCGACGCGCTCAACTACGCCACAAGCCGCAATCTCACGCACCACGTCGAAGCCAACGAGTTCTTCACCCGCCTCGCCGTCGAAGCCAACCAAAACCACGGCGCACTCTCGGAGTGGTACGGAGTCCGCACCCTCGCCCATCTTTTCGCCGGCACCCTGCTACCCGACGGCTACGGCGTGCTCACCCTTCCCCGCCGCGCGCCGCTGCACGTACTCCTTGAGCTTGACCGTGGCACCGAGACATCCCGAATCCTGCGCGAGAAGGCCAAACGATACGCCGAGATACTACCTCGCAGCAGCCTACGCGACGTTAACCCGTTCGTGATCCTCGCCGTACCGAGCGCGCGCCGCGCCAAAACCGCGACCGCTGCCATCGCCAACACACGCGCCCCAATCGCCGTCACCGTATGGAGCTCTACTGTTACATGCTCCGTTCTCACCGTCGTCACAACCGCCGCCGAGACAGCGGCAAGTATCACCAAAATCTTTAGCGAATCTTAGAGCAAAGAGCCTTGACATTCACTGTTTGACCTGGTCTCGTATATCTATGACGAACACCACCGCCGACATAACAGTAAGTCGCACACACGACACGACGACTTACGAAAGTAAAGAGTTCGGAATCATCCTCGCCACCGTTGATCGCCTCGGTGATTACTCGTGGCGCGCAACGTGCTACGTCAGCGATGACGAGTACGACGAGGAGAAGCACAGCAGCCGCAGCGCAGCCGAGACGGCCGCGCTGCACCACACGCAAGCCGTTATCGACGCGCTGTAAAGAGACACAGCAGGCGTGATGGTGTAACACTCAAGTAATCAAAAGGTGAGCCCGCGACGCGCCAACGTCCGGGCTCATGGACAACGAAAGGATATTTTCGATGCCAGCCAAAACTATAGCGCGCCGACGCACCTTCTCAGACGCCGAGCGTGCGGCATACCGCGAGACAAAGCGAGCCGAGACACGGGACGCGATCCAGCGCGCAGCACGCGCCCTACTCACGTCGGACGGTTGGCGCAAGTGGGCCGAGACTCGCGCCACGTTCCACGACTACAGCGTGGGTAACTGCATGTTGATCGCCATGCAATGCCCCGAGGCTACGCGGGTCGCAGGATTCAAGGCATGGCAGCAGCTCGGCCGCCAGGTCCGCAAGGGCGAGCACTCAATCAAGATCATGGCGCCGATGGTCGTCAAGCAACGCGACGACAACGGCAGCGAAACCGACGAGACGATCACGCTATTCCGCGCCGTCTCCGTCTTTGACATATCGCAGACCGACGGCGAGCCACTGCCAGACCCCCCGTGCGAGCCCGTCACTGGCGACTCGCACGCGCCCTACATCGCCAAGCTGGAGCGCTTCGCGCAAAGCATCGGCTACCGCGTCGAGTATCGGCCGCTAGAGCACAGCGGCGGATTTTGCAGTCAGTCCGAAAAACTGATCTGCGTCTCGACCAACACGACGAGCGCGAACCGTCGAGTCCGCACACTCGTTCACGAGTTGTCACACGCGGTAGGCGTACCGACCTACAAGGAGCACGGGCGCGCGGACGCCGAGGTCATCGTGGAGACGGCGGCCGTGATCGTTTGCGGTTCGATCGGACTGGACACGTCGGGAGAGGGCATCCCCTACATCGCGGGCTGGGGAGAGGCTAACGACGTGGAGGCGATCCGGCGCTATGCCGAGACGGTGGACACGATCGCGCGCACGCTCGAAAACGCAGTCGCCTAGTGCTCAAGCTGGCGTCTCCGCGCGGGAGACGCCAGCAGTTTTTCTCAATCCCGTCCCGTCCGTGCGTGACACCGGACAAAGGCGACCTCTCACTAGATAAAAGTGCCGTCGAGGTCGCCTGCGGTACAGACCCCCCTCCAATTGGAAGGCGCGCAGTCGCTCCATCATTTTATCTGTGTCGAGCTGTACCGCTAGGGCGCCAGAAACGACCTTTATCTAGTGCAAGGGTCTTCCGTTCTGACGCCCAACCACCTTGACCAAATCCACTCGAAAGACATCTGACCTGCCGCTCGCGGTCTGGCCGTGCGCGCAGAAGACGAGCCAATGGCAGCGCTATCGCCGCTACGTGCCCGACTCAAATCGGCACCCCGCGAAGATGCTTCCCACGCTCGCGCGCCGCGCAATCGAAGCCTACAGCGACCCCGGCGATCTCGTGGTGGACCCCATGTGCGGGATCGGCACGACGCTGGTCGAGGCGACCAACCTCGGGCGCCGAGCGGTCGGCGTCGAGCTTGAGCCCCGTTGGGCGAAGCTCGCCGCCGCGAACCTCGACCACGCCCACCACGAGGGCCGCGCCCACGCCCCGGCGAGAGTGATCGAAGGCGACGCCCGCCAGCTACCCCGGCTGCTCACAACAAACGCGCAAGACCTCCTCACTGGCACCACCCGACGCGCCGGCAAGCTCGCCCACATGGCCTATGGCCGTGTCGATTTGATCCTTACCTCGCCCCCCTATGCCTGCGAGATCGCCGACACATGCGTTGATGTCAGGGATAAGAGTGAACCTCTGCGCCGGGACGACACAACCAACTACAGCCCCGACCGGCGCAACCTCGGCCACGCCCGCGGTGACACATACCTCACGGCGATGGCAGAGATTTACCGCGTCTGCGCAGCAACGCTCAAGCCCGGAGGGTTCCTTGTATGCGTCACCAAGAACATGCGCGCTCGGGGGGCGCTGCGCAACCTGAGCGGTGACACCATCGCGCTTTGCGAGAGCGCCGGCCTTCTCTACTGGCAGCACGTCATCGGCCTGTTGGCGACGATCCGCGACGACGAACTCGTGATGCGCCCCTCGCTCTGGCAGACACTTCACGTTCGTCGCTACCGCTCGCAGGGAGACCGAACGCAGGTCGTCGCGCATGAAGACGTGCTCGTTTTCCGAAAGCCTCACTCTCACCAATCGAGCGCTACAGCGCGCAGGAGAGCGGCATGACCGAGGGAATGATCCTCGACCTGTTCGCGGGAGCCGGCGGTTGGGATGAGGCTCTGCGGACCCTCGGTTATACGGCGCTCGGCATAGAGAACGAGCCATGCGCGTGTCAGACCGGGCAGGCTGCCGGGCACGCACGACTGCGAGCCGACGTTTCACTGCTGGACCCACGCGACTTCGCGCCGCTGTGGGGTCTGATCGGCTCCCCGCCGTGCCAGGCATATTCGAGCGCCGGCAAGTGTCTGGGGCGACTGGACAAGCCACGGGTCATCGCGTGCGCGCACGAGCTCGCCGCCGGACACGACAGCCGCGCCCAGCACCTGCGCAGGTGCCGCGACCCTCGCTCATTGCTCACTGTGGAGCCACTGCGCTACGCCGTCGCGCTACGCCCGCGCTGGATCGCACTTGAGCAAGTTCCCGCAGTCCTTGAGCTGTGGAGCCTGTTCGCGCAGCTACTCAGCGCGCATGGCTATCAGACGGCGGCCGGGATTCTTAGCGCCGAGCGCTACGGCGTGCCGCAGACCCGCAAACGGGCGTTCCTGATCGCCTCCCTGGACGGCCCGGTGAGCCTCCCGGCTCCCACCCATCGCTCCTACAACCCGCGCCGCCGCGACACCCCCGCGGACGAGCTTCACCTACTGCCGTGGGTCAGCATGGCCCAGGCACTCGGCTGGACACCGACCGACCGGGTTGGCTTCCCCCGTCGTAGCGACCAGGACGACGGCGAGAGCTTCCGGGAGCGCGACCGCCGCGCGGCGTCGGCGCCCGCGTTCGCGCTGACCGGACGGGTGCGCTCGTGGACGCGCGAGCAGCGGGCGTGGGTGGAGGTCAGGCGCAGCGGCGAGCGCATCCACGAGGGCTTTGACCCCACGAGCGCACCGTCGCAAACCGTCACCTCCAAGGTCAATCGCTGGCAGACCAGCGGCGTCGCGCCATCGTCCGATCCCGGCTCGGCGCAGGCTGACGCTGACCTCGGGTGGCCGGCTCGTCGTCCAGCTCCGACGCTCACGACGACACGGCGCTCCAAGGACGGCGCGCTCGTCGGCCGCCAGCTCCCGAGCGGCGAGGGCCAAGAGCGCGGAGGCTGGGCGTGGCGCAACGGAACCCGAGCGAGCGCGACCGTGCGCGAGACAGACGAGCCCGCGCCGACAATTCACTTCGGTCATTCCGCGAACAAGGTCGAGTGGGTGGCACCCGACGCCGACGCGCCGCACGACCAAGCGTCAGCGCCTCCGTGGGCGCAGGAGCGCCCAGCGACGACCGTCGCGTGCGACAAGCGGGTTCAACCACCGGGGCACAAGGAGAACGCGAGCGACCCGCCCGGCCGCTATCAGCAGCGTCGCGGCGCCAACGCCGTGCGCGTCACGATCACACAAGCCGCAGTCCTCCAAGGCTTCCCGCCCGACTACCCCTGGCAAGGCACAAAGACCAGGCAATTTGAGCAGGTCGGCAACGCCGTCCCTCCACCGCTCGCCCGCCACGTACTCACGGCTGCGCTACGGCCCAGCCAAGGCGACCGGAAGCGTGGAGACGCCCGGCGATCCGCGCGCAGATCAACGTCGCGGAGATCGAGGGTGCGCGCGTGACACGATCCACCAAGCCGGTCGTCGTCAGCCTTACGCCCGCGTATGCTGAGGCCGAACGTGTCCGGTGCGACGGTGAGAGACGCAAGCGAGGACGACGCGCCGGCGTGCGCGGCGATCTACGCGCCGTACGTGCGCGAGACGGCCGTCAGCTTCGAGGGCGAGCCGCCGACACCCGCGCAGATGGCCCAACGCATTGCGGCGGCGACGCGCACGCACACATGGATCGTGCTCGAAGACGAGGGCCGAGTCGTCGGCTATGCGTACGGCGGGCCGCACCAGAAGCGAGCGGCCTACCGTTTCTCGTGCGAGGTCAGCGTCTACATCGAGCAGGGCCGGCGACGCGCCGGCTCGGGTCGCGCGCTGTACGAGGCGCTGTTCGAGCGGCTCGCGGCGCGCGGCTACCTGATGGCGGTCGCGGGTATGACACTGCCGAACGAAGCGAGCATGGGCCTGCACCGGGCGATGGGCTTCGAGCCGGTCGGCGTGTATCGGCGGATCGGCTGGAAGCTCGGCGCGTGGCAGGATGTCGCCTGGGTGCAGCGGGCGCTCGGCGTCGAGCAGGACCCTCCCGCCGAGCCGGCCTGACGCGACTGGGCGCGTCTTCGAGCGCAGGGACGGCTGCTCCTTTTCCCGAGGCTCGACCCGCTGCCGCTCGATGAGCGCGTTCTCCGCACCAGCACGCCAGAAACGCGCCCCGGGCCTGTCCACACGATGCGCGAGACCTTATCTCTGCCAGGACCTTGAGATCACGGCTCGGGTCTGCTCTGATCGCAGCCAGCGATGCACCACGCTCGCGGGACACGGCAAGCAGCGCCAACGCCCGACCCTCTTTGGCCGGCGCCTCGCGCAGGCCACTGGCACCGACCAAACGAGTATCGACACGGCAGGCACATGACAGCCGCGATCGAGTCGCGCGAGCACTGGGTCACGAAGCAGCAACTCGCCGATCACCTGCAAGTCACCCGCCGCTGGATTGAGTTGCAGCAGCATCTCGGCCTCCCGTATCTGCGGATGGGCGGGATGAACCGCTACATCGTCTCCGAGGTCGAGGCATGGCTACGCGAGCGCTACGCATCCACCGTGGCAAAGGAGGGCGTGCCCGATGCCGGTTAACCGAGGCTCACGTCACAATCCGAAGTGGTCCGGGTTCGCCAAGTACAAGGGCCGCAGGAAGTGGATCGGCACGCACGACAACATGGAGGAGTTCCGCAAAGCCAAGGAACGATGCCTAGCGGAACTGCGCGAGGAAGTCGCCAACCCTTCCCGGCGCCTCGCTCCCACCGTGCTTGAGTTCGCAGGCGCAACGATTCACGAGAACGGCCGGATCACGATGACGTGGCCGGATGGCGAGGCGACGCAGAAGGAGACGGGGCGACGCGATTCGTCCGTGCGACGGTTGCGCGATGGGCTGCGACCGTTCCTACGCGAGTTTCACGACCGGCCGATCGACAGCTTCACTCGTGACGAGGCGGTGACGTGGACGCGGCCGAAGGGCGCCAACATTCAGCAAGCAGTACGGCAGTTCTTCAATCACGCACTCGACCGCGACTTGATCGAGCGCAACCAGTTCACCCGCCTTGGAGCGAGCAAGCGCAAGCGCCGAGTAGATCGACCCGACTTCGAGATCATCACCGACGAGCAGTACGAGCGGCTACGCCACGCCGCCCGCGAAAGCCGGGCAGACGATTACGGGCTCGTCCTTGAGGGCGCGACTCTCGGCGTGGGCGACGCAGCGATGCGTCCCGGCGAGGTATTCGCGTTGCATCGACCCGATATTCACTTCCCGGAGAACCTGATCCATGTGCGCTGGCAGCTCGACCTCGACGCCGGCAAGATCACATGGCCCAAGGATGACGACGGCCGATGGGTCGTAATGAGCCCCCGCTTTCGCGCGCACCTAGAAACGATGCCGCGTCGAGGAAAGACGATCGACCGTACCAAGGGCGAGATTGTGTTCCCGGCGACCCGCGGCGGCTACATGCTGCGCAGCACTTGGTCAAACCTCTGGCACTCGGTACGCGCATCGGCAGGGATGCCAGGCCAGGAGTTCTACGAGTTGAAGCACCGCGCGATTCAATGGATGGTCGATCCCGTCGAGGACGGCGGCCTCGGCCTCGACCCCGCGACGGTCGCCGAAATAGTCGGCCACGACGACGGCGGCTACCTCATCGCCACCGTCTACACCAAGCTCGGCCGGCGCCGCGCGCTCGCGCGTGCGCAGCGCGCGATGGACGACTATGGGCAGCGGAACACGGCCACCGAGACACCGCGCCACCTGCACGTCGTCGGCTCCGCATAAAACTGTCTCGACACGCGCCACCGGCCTCCCCGTAGGCCATGCTGTGCAGAATGTCGCCGAGTCCCGAAACACCTTCCCTCCCCCGTGCGGCCCAGTCGTCGGCCTTTTATCTGAAATCAGGCGCTTGAGGCGCTGACCGCTGCGAGTAGCGCACCCGCGCTCTACGCCGAGATAGCGGACTACTACCAGGCTCGATGCTGGAGGCCTCGCAGCGTCGGCTCAGCGCCATGAACCGTCGCCTCAGCTTCCTACGGAACGCGGTGCTGTTTGCTGCCCTCTCCACCGAGGCGTATGCCAATGAGTTCCTTGAGGCTGCGCTGCCCGCACGAGACGCGCAGGCGCTCGATCGGCTCGTTACGACGGAGAAGCTGTTGATCGGCTCCCGCCTGGTCGGCGTCGAGCCGCCGCTCGACCGTGGAAGGCTGCCCTTGCAGCGACTATTCGCTCTCTTCGAGGTCCGCAACGCCCTCGTACATCCGCGTCGCTCAGGCGCCAAGAGCATCAGTGCCTACTCGCACAACGTCACCGAGCAGGACAAGGAGCTGGTCGGCCCCAAGGCCGCCGCCAGCTACATAGTTGCCGTCGCCGAGCTGACCGTTCGGTTGGAGCCGTACATGCCGGGGCGATCATTCATTGGCGAGGCCACCACCATCGTCAATCACCGTGCCGTATTGGACGCTCATCGCAAGCTGCTTGGCGATGAGATTTTGGTCGTGCCCGACCCCGAGGATGCGGCGCCCGTGCCGCTGCTCATCCAGATGCAGCGCCGCGCTGCCAAGCGCGCACGCTAGTCGTCGGCGGCGACCCCGATCAAGTCGCTGGTCACTGGCCGGGGAAACCGCCTTGCATCCCGTTTGCATCCCGTTTCCGCAGCCTTGCATCCCGTTTGCGGCCCTCCAGACCACCGAACAGCCGCGAACACGGGCAAACCACCTACCGCTAGGGCCAGTGTTTCCGGGGGTTTTCGCCCGTGTTCGCTGGCCTTCGCGGTTCTCTAACCAATCGGGGCGCCCAGATTCGAACTGGGGACCTCACCGACCCGAACGGTGCGCGCTACCAGGCTGCGCCACGCCCCGACGCAGACTCCAGTATCCCACACCGCCGCCGTGCACCGAGCGCACGCAGGTACCGGTGCCACCCTCGCCCTCGCCGAACGCCCCAATCCCACCCCGAGCGCCAGGTCGACCAACCAGCCCCCCGCGGGCTGCACACCCCGACCCCGCAACCCCCGAGGCGCCGGGAGACTCGGCGGGCGCTTAAGCCCCGCGCCCCTCGCCCACTATCCTCGCCACCGATGCCCATCCCCCTGCAGGACATCGTGACCGAGCTCGACCGCCTGCTGGAACCCGCGCGCTTCGCAGACTACGGCCCCAACGGACTGCAGGTACCAGGCGCCGAGCAGGTGACCACGGTAGCCACGGGCGTGAGCGCGCAGCTGGAGCTGTTCGAGTGCGCCCGCGCGGAGGGAGCCGAGCTGGTGGTGGCCCACCACGGACTCTTCTGGGGCACTGGCCCCGGGCCGATCGACACCGCGCTGGCGCGGAGGCTGCGGGTGCTGTTCACCGCCGACATCTCGCTGGCGGCCTACCACCTGCCGCTCGATGCACACCCCGAAGTGGGGAACAATGCGCTGCTGGCGCGGGCGCTACAGGCCGAGCCACTGGCGCCGTTTGCTCCCCACCGCGGCACCCCGATCGGCTGGCTGGCGGAGCTCCCCGACGAGGGTCTGCCGATCGCGGAACTGCTGGCGCGCGTGGAGCGGGTCACCGCGCGTGCGCCGCTCGTGTTCGACTGCGGCCCTCCCGTCGTGCGACGGCTGGGGATCGTCAGCGGCGGCGGCGCCGACCACCTCGCCGACGCGATCGCCGCGGGGGCTGACGCCTTTCTCACCGGCGAACCGGCCGAGCGCGTGATGGCGCAGGCGCGCGAGGCGGGGGTGCACTTCATCGCCGCCGGCCACTACGCGACCGAGACGTTCGGGGCGAGGCGCCTGGGCGAGCACCTGAGCGAGCGCTTCGGAGTGCGCCACGTGTTCGTGGACATCCCGAACCCTGTGTGAGGCCCTCTCGCCGATCACCGGGCGCCAGGGCGTTCGACTGGATCCTCCGCGGAGGCCACCGCGCCGAAAACGCCCGAGCTTGCGGCAAAACCGGGTTGCCGACGTCCGGCGGCGGCGCTATAAGTAGACATACTGGCTTCCCCCATCCCTACCCCCTCCCCACCGAAGGAGATGCCGATGGCCAACCATCTGACGCCCACTGAGCTTGCCCGCGAGGCCGGATTGGGACGCAAGGAGGTGCTCTCCAAATGCATGGAGCTGGGGGTGCCGATCTTCAAGGGCCGTATCGACAAGAGCCTGTTCCTCGCCAGCCTGCGCCAGGGCGCCTCGGCGACGCGGCGTCCCATGGCGCTGGAGCGCTGACCGCAGATCCCGCCGGCAGGCTCTGAGCGTCGCCGACGTCAGGCGTTTTCGAACGCCGCGTACCCAGCCGCGGCGAACTGTCCCAGGGCTCGGCCGAGAACCTCCGGCGCCCACCGGCCCGGCGAGGCGAGCGTCATTCGTAGGCCCGCGTCGCCCACGCCCGCGAGCGTCTGCGCCGCGAACTCGGCGGTCGCGTCGAGGTGCCGTGCGGGGATGCGCTCCTCCAGCCAGCGACGCGCCAGCGCGGTGAGCTGAGCGACCAACTGCTCACGGCCACGCCGCATGCGCGCATCGATCGCCGCCTCGGCGTCGCCGCCGCCGAGCAGCGCGACGCGGTAGGTCTCCGGCGTGTCGCTAACGGCCGTAAACAGCGCGGTGAACCCGGCCACGAGCATGGACTCCAGGTCGTCGCCCCCGGGCTCCACACCGCTCGCAAACGCGGCGCCGAACTGCGCGAACATGCGCTGCTCCTCGCGGTCCAGCAGCGCCCCGAACAGCTCCGCCTTACCGGCGAAGCACGCATAGATCACCGGCTTTGTCACGCCGGCGGCACGGGCGATCGCGTCCATCGAGGTTCCCTTGTAGCCGCGCTCGAGGAACAACCCGAACGCCACGTCCAGGATCAGGGGCCGCCGGCGCTCGGGGCCAAGGTGAGTGGCGCGAGCGCGTGGGGTCGCCGCTGTGGGGCTTGCAGACATCTTCCTACTCTGGTAGGTTTTTCCTACTTGGGTACTTTAGCGAGTGAGCGGCTGATGCGCGAAAAGCACAACGACGATCGAGACGCGCACGCCGCCACGGTGGCGCGCGAGACCCCACACGCCCGGCCGCCCGTGCGCGTCATCGCCTGCCGATCGACGCTCGCCGGGCGACGCCTGCTTTGCGGCGGGAGTCGCCCGCGACAACTTGCCCCACCGAAGCAATATCCTCTACTACCGGAAGGGTCATCCAATCCGTCGGAGGAGAACGCCATGGAGGCAGGTATCGCAGAGCAGGCCGCGGCGGGGTCCACAGCCGCCGAGCACGTTCCGGGGTCGTCCACGGCGCCGGCTCCCGCGGCGAGCACGATCGCCGACCTCCTTCCCCGTGCCATCGCCTCGTTTGGGGAGCACGTGGCGGTCCGGCACAAGCAGGAAGGGGCGTGGCTGGACGTGACGTATGCCGAGCTCGGCGAGATCGTGCGGGAGCTCGCGCTCGGCTTGATCGACCTCGGCATCCAGCCGGGCGAGCGGGTGTGCATCCTTGCGGGGACGCGCCCGGAGTGGACGTACGCCGATCTGGCGATTACCGCCGCCGGCGCCGTGGTGGTGCCGATCTACCAAACCAACTCCCCCGAGGAGTGCCACTGGGTGATCTCCGATTCCAGCGCCTGCGCGATCGTGTGCGAGGACGCCGAGCAGCTCGCGAAGGTCGCCGCCGTGCGCGACCGCCTGCCCGAGCTGCGCACCGTGATCGCGATCGACCCGGACGACTCCTCGGAGGCGATCTCGCTAGCGGAGGTGCGTGCCCGTAGCCGCACCCGCGCCGGCAGTGGCAGCACGGGTGGCACGGGGCAACACGCGAGCGCCGAAGGCCACGGCGCCAGCGATGGCGACACAGAGGAGCTGGAGCGCCGCCGCGCGGCGCTCACCCCCGAGGATCCCTACACCTTCATCTACACCTCCGGCACCACGGGGCCGCCGAAGGGGTGTGTGCTCACCCACGGCAACTACTGCGCGGTGGTCGACATGGTGCGGGAGGTCGGGCAGATCCACGATGACGAGGTCGCCTACCTGTTCCTGCCCCTCGCTCACGCGTTCGCGCTGCTGATCCTGCTGGGCGCCATCGATCGCGGCACGACGATCGCCTACTTCGGGGGCGACGTCAAGCAGATCGTCGGCGAGCTGCAGGAGGTCAAACCGACCTTCCTGCCCTCGGTGCCAAGGATCTTCGAGAAGATCTACACGCTCGCCCACGGCGCGATCGAGGCACAGCCGCCGCAGGAGCGTGCGAAGACGGAGGCGGCGCTGAAGCTGGGGGTGAAAGTGCGCGACATGATGGCTCGCGACGAAGCGATCCCCGAGGAGCTACGCGCGCCCTTCGAGGAGGCCGACGAGGCTCTCTTCAAAAACGTGCGGGCAATCTTCGGTGGGCACATGCGCCAGGCCGCCACCGGTGCCGCCCCGATCGCACGCGAGATCCTCGAGTTCTTTTGGGCCTGCGGCGTGCCGGTGCTGGAGGGGTATGGGATGACCGAGACGTCCACGATCGCCACCGCGTCCACGATCGAGGACCACCGCTTCGGCACGGTAGGACGCGCGCTGCCGGGCGTGCAGCTGCGGATCGCCGAGGACGGCGAGATCCTGATCAAAGGCGCCAACATCTTCCAGGGCTACCACCACAACGCCGACGCCTCGTTCGGGGCCGTGGAGGACGGCTGGCTGCACACCGGCGACCTCGGCTCGCTCGACGAGGACGGCTACCTCTCGATCACCGGGCGCAAGAAGGACATCATCATCACCGCCGGTGGTAAGAACCTGACGCCGGCCAACATCGAGAACGACCTCAAGCAGTGCCGCTGGATCTCCCAGGCGGTGATGCACGGCGACCGGCGCCCCTACCCGGTGGTGTTGATCACGCTCGACGAGGAAGAGGTCGCCGGCTACGCGCGCGAGCACAACCTGCCCGAGGAGCCCGAGACGCTGTCCCGCGAGCCCGCGATCCACACGCTGATTGCAACCGAAGTAGAGCGCGTCAACGCGGGGTATGCCAACGTGGAGCAGGTCAAGAAGTTCGCGATCCTCGAGCGCGATCTCTCGCAGGCCGGCGGCGAGCTGACGCCGACGCTGAAGGTAAAGCGCAACGTCGTTGAAGCAAAGTACGCCGAGATTCTCGATTCGTTGTACGCAGGCCGATAGGCTGTATACGAGATGGCACCGCGATCCAGCCACGCCACACAGAGTGCTAGTGATATAACACACATGGGTACGTGGTGATATATGCGTAGCGATCCCAGCGATACAGGCGGCCTGTTCGTCGGCAGGCGACCCGGCACGGCCCCGGTCCACTACCGCGGCATACCGCAGCGCGGCAGCGAGTCACGCCAGCGCATCGACCGGCGCCTGGCTAACGCGATGTTGGCAATGATGACGGTGCTCAGCCTCTGCTGCTGGGGGCCAATCCCGATCGCATGCCTATGGATCGGCGCGCAGGTCAACTACCTCTCCGGTAGCGTCAGCCTCGGCATCCTGGCGGCGTTTGTCGGCTTGTTCACGCTGCTGTTCGGGGCGTTGAAGATCATGCGCAACCTCGACGAGGCGTGGATCCTCGTACGGCGCGCGGCGGGCATCGACCAGCGCAGCGGGGTACTCGGCCGTGTGTTCGCGATCACCGCCGCCATCTGCGCAACCGTGTTCACAGTATGGTTCGTGTTGTTCAACGGCACCGGCAACATGGTCACCCCCTCCGGCGGCGGCGTGTGAGCCCACTGGACCGGTGGTCTCTCCCGCCGCTCGCGGGATGACTCACTAGCCGGAGCCGCCGACATGGGCCTGCTCGACTACTACCGCCAGTTCGAAGGCGTGCCAGAGGAGGAGGTCAACCGCGAGCTGCGCGAGGAGGCGGCGGAGCGCCGACGCAAGGCGCTTGCCCGCGTCACCACGCTCGACCTCTCGCAAACGACGTGGCCGGACCTCCCGCACGCCAACATCGTCAATGCGATCACGTTCACAGCACGCGCGGGGCTGCAGCGCTACCCCCACCTGCGCGGCTCGCGGCTGCGCAGCGAGCTGGCTGAGCGCCACGACGTCCCGGCGGAGCGGCTGATCGTCGGCAACGGCGCCGCCCAGCTACTGAGCGCGGCCACGCGGGTGTTGATGGAGCCCGGCCAGGAGCTGCTCACCTCGTGGCCCTCCTACCCGCTGTTCCCGATCATGGCGCGCCGCGCGCACGGCCGCGCGGTGCCGGTCGGCGGCGGGGAGACGCCGCTGGTGGACGCGCTACTGGCGGCCGCCCCCGAGCACAACACGCGCGTGGTGGCGCTCGCCAGCCCCAACGACCCGACCGGAGAGCTGCTCGCGGCGAGTGAACTGGAGCGTCTGTTGAAGGGTTTGCCGGAGGGGGTCGCGGTGCTACTGGACGAGGCGCTCGTCGACTTCGCCGACGCCCAGCCGACCGACGCGTCGCTAAAGCTGCTGGAGGAGCACCCGCGCCTGCTGGTGTTCCGTAGTTTCTCCAAGGCGTGGGGGCTGGCGGGGCTGCGCGTCGGCTACGCGGTGGGAGGGCCGGGTTCAGAGGAACTGCTCGCGGAGCTCGAGCCCGACCTCGGGGTCAGCGAGCTCTCACAGGCGGGCGCGTGGGAGGCGCTGCGCTCCGGCGCCAAACCGCTCACGCGCCATGTGCAGAGCGTCTGCGAGGAGCGCCCGCGGCTGAGCGCCGAGCTGCGCGAGCGCGGCTTCGAGGTGAGCGACAGCCAGGCCAACTTCCTGTGGGTCGCCCACCCGAAGCTCGACGGCACGGAGCTCGCCACGCGGATGGAACGCGCCGGCGTGCTGGTCGCAGCCGGCGCCGGGTTGGGTGAGCCGCGTCATGTGCGCATCGCGCTGCGCAACGCCGCCGCCACCAGCCGCGTGCTGAGCGCGGTGGACAAGGCGCTCGCCTAGAGGGTGGCGCAGCCGGCCTCAGGCCTGCTGGCCGAAACGGGGATGCGAGCCGAAGGCGAGTGTCTCCCGGCTTCGGTCGGGCCCCTCTTTATTCACTCTAGGCCGACTGACTCTGGCGCAGCAAGGCGCCGGTGGTGCCCTCGAGGATCCGTCGCCATGCGCTCGTGTCCTGCTCGTGCTCCTCGGCCGCGGTTTCGGCCTCGAAGTGCTCGACAACGGTGCGCAGCCGCTCGGGGGATATCTCGAGCCCGTGCCGCTTGGCGACTTCGCGGTAGTGCGGGTACTCGCCCGCGAGGTGGTGGGCGATCGACTGAAAACCGTGCCGCGCGATCGCGATGCGCGAGGCGAAGTTCATGATCGACGTCTGGAACATCAGCTCGTCGGTCGCGTCGGGCTCGATCAGCACGATGTCCACGCCGGGGTAGCGCTCCTCCCAGCGGGTGGCCATCTCGTGCAACCGCTGGTGAGCGAGCAGCTTGAACGCCTGGAAGCCGATCTGCGGGAAGCCCATGTCCGAGACGTGCCGCGGGCGGCGCCCGCGCAGCGTGCGCACATCGGTGGAGAAGTCGTTGACGTATGGCACCACGGGGTTGATCACCACCACGAGCTTGGCACCGGCCTCGACGGCGATGTCGAGGTTGGTGGTGGAGATCAGCCCCCCGTCCACCAGCTCACGGCCGTCGAGCCGCACGGGGGCATACACCATCGGCAGCGCCCCGGAGGCGCGCACGGCGGTGGAGATCGGGTAGTGCTCGAAGCCCTCGGCGCCGAACACCACCCGCTCGCAGGTGTCGAGGTCGGTGGCGGCGATGTACAGCTCCCTGCCTCGGCGCAGCTCGCGGAAGTCGTCGGTGCGGCCGGGCTCACCGAGAATCGTGTGCAGGTAGCCCTCGATACCGGCGCCGGTGTACAGCCCGGAGGGCAGCGCGCGGGCAAGCTCGAGCGCGAGGTCAAGCACCGAGACCTGCCCCGGCTGGGAGAGGATCTGGCGCCCGAGCGAGGCGATGCGCAGCGGCAGCCGCACCCCCCCGCGCACCAACTCCCCGAGGTTGGGGCGCAGCAGATCGCGCAGGTCGATGTCGCGGAAGGGTTGGGGAGCTTCGCTGGTGGCGACGCGCATCATCTCGTCGGGGCTCACACCGTTGGCGCAGAGCGCCGCGATAAACGCCCCAGCAGAGGTACCGACGTAGATGTCGAAGTCGTTGACGGAGCTGTTGACGGCCAGCAGGTCAAGCGCACGCAGCGCCCCAACCTCGTACACCCCGCCGGTGAAGCCGCCGCCGCCGAGCACCAACGCGGTCTTGGAGGGCCGCCGTCGCCCACGACGGGTCCGCGTGCGACGGGCGGTTTCCTCCAGCTTGACTACGCTACCCATACCACCCTTTATTCTAGTGGTGCGTGCGGCTGGCACTGGTACCGATCGTCCTCTGCGCGCTCGTCGCGGCGAGCGCGCTCGTGCCTGGGACGACGGCCACGGCAGACCTCCGGATGACGGCCGCGGTGCGCGCGGCGGTCGCCAGAGCGGAGCACCCCGACCTGCGGGCGATCCCCGGCGTGCCGACCCCGAACTCCGTCCCCGCACCGCTGCTGGCCGCCGGCCACTCGGCACGCACCGCCGCAGCCCCCGTCACGGCGGCGGGCACCGCGGCGCTGCAGCAGCACATGGCGCACGAGCTCGACCTCGCGGGGACGCGGTCGGGGGCGTACGTGTACGACATGACGACCGGCAAGCCGCTGTTCGCCGAGCGCGCCACGCGGCGCCACCCACCCGCATCGGTGGAGAAGCTGTACACCGCGATCGCCACGCTGGAGCGGATGGGGCCGACTGCGCGCCTGGAAACCACCGTGCTCGGCGTCGGACACCTCGCGCCGGGGGGCGTGTGGGAGGGCGACCTGTACCTGCACGGCGGCGGCGATCCGACGTTCGGTAGCAGCGCGTTCATCCGCAGCCGCTACGGCGGCGTGGGCACCTCGGTGGTGCAGCTCGCGGCGCAGCTGAAGGCACAGGGCATCAGACGCGTCACCGGGAGGGTGTACGGCGACGAGTCCTACTTCGACTCGCTACGCGGCGAGCCCTCCAGCGGCTACGCGTGGGATCCGTTCCTCGAAGGGGATCTCAGCGCGCTGGCGTACAACCGCGGGGAAACGGGCAATGAAAAGAGCACCCACGCGCCGGCGGCATACGCGGCGCGCCAGCTGCGTGCGGCGCTGCGCGGGGCCGGCGTGGCGGTGGAGCGGGGCGGCGGCGCGGCCACCACCCCGCCGGGGGCGACGAAGCTGGCGGTGGCGCTGTCGCCGACGATCGAGCAGCTGCTCGGGTTGACGCTGCCGCCTTCGGACAACTTCTTCGCCGAGACGCTCCTGAAGGGCCTCGGCGCGCGCTTCGGAGGGGCGGGCACGACGGCGGCGGGGGCAAAAGTGGTGCGCGAGACGATCGCCGAGCTGGGGCTGCACCCGACACTGGTGGACGGGTCGGGGCTCTCCGAAGAAGACAAAACGTCCCCCTACGAGGTGGTGACGCTGCTCAACGAGATTGCGCACACCGAACTGGGGACGATCCTGCGCGGAGACCTGGCGGTGGCCGGCCACACGGGGACGCTCGCCGAACGGATGCGCGGCAGCGCCGCCGACGGTCGCTGCCAGGCCAAGACGGGCACGCTCACGGGCGTGTCCAACCTCGCGGGCTACTGTGCGGCGGCGGACGGCGACGAGCTGGCGTTCGCGTTCTTCAACGACGGCATCTCCACCGAGGTGGCGCACTCGCTGCAGGACAACATGGCGATCACGCTCGCCAACTATTGACGCAACCGCCGCACGCAACCGCCGCTGTGCGTATAACTAAAGCGCACGCCTTTTAAAAAGTTACACATACACCCCGCCCTCCTCCGCCTGCGCCGCGCCCGCGGCAGGACCACGGCAGGCCCTCACGCATCCTCCCCAAGCAACCGGCGCAGGCCGGCCTCGTCGAGCACCGGGATCTGCAGGCGGCGGGCCTTTTCGAGCTTCGAGCCGGCGGACTCACCGGCGACCAGGTAGTGGGTCTTGCGTGAAACCGAGGTGGTGACGCGCCCGCCCGCGGCTTGGATCCGTTCTGTGGCGTACTCGCGCGTCCAGTGCGGCAGCGTGCCGGTGAGCACCACGGTAAGCCCCGCGAACACACCCGAGGGCGGCGGCCCCTCCTGCTCGAAACGCAGCCCGAGCAGGCGCAGGTCGGCCACGACTTCGCGCATGTGGGTCTCATCCAGTTGCGCGCGGATCGAGCGTGCCATCTTCTCGCCGATCCCCGGCGTCTGCGCGATCGCCTCCTCGGAGGCGCCGAGCAGCGCATCGATGTCGCGAAAGCGAGCGGCGAGGTTGCGCCCGGTCACCTCCCCCACCTCCTCGATCCCCAGCGCGAATAGCACCCGCGCAAACGGCCGCCGCTTGGAGCCCTCGATCGCGGCGAGCAGGTTGCGCACCGAGACCTCCCCGAAGCCCTCCAGCTCCAGCAGCTCCGCGGAGCGCTCGCCCAGGCGGTAGTAGTCGCCGGGCACCTTCACGAGGCCCTCGTGCTGCAGCAGGCGCACCTGCTTCTCGCCCAGCCCCTCGATGTCCATCGCCCCGCGCGAGACGAAGTGCTTGAGCAGCTGCCACGCGCGCTCGGGACAGGCGCGGTTGGGGCAGGTGGTGTAGACGGAGTCGCGCGGCTTCACGGTGCGGGTCCCGCAGAAGGGGCAGTGCGTGGGCGGGCGCGGGAGCGCCGGGCGGCGAGCATGCTCGACCACGTGCGGGGCGGGGGAGATCACCTGGGGGATCACGTCGCCGGCACGCAGCACGATCACGTCCTCGCCTTCGCGGATGTCCTTGCGGCGCAGGTCCTCCTCGTTGTGCAGCGTGGCGAGCCGAATCGTGACGCCGCCGACGGCGACCGGCGCGAGCATCGCGAAGGGCCGCATGTCGCCGAACTTGCCCACGTTCCAGCCGATCCCCTCCAGCCGCGTGACGGCGGTGGTCGGCGGAAACTTCCAGGCGACCGCCCAGCGCGGATCGCGCCCCACCGAGCCGAGGCGGCGTTGGAGGTCGAGGTTGGAGACCTTCACGACGACGCCGTCGATCTCGAAGTCAAGCTCCCCGCGGCGGCGCTGCCAGGAGAGGCACTGGGCGATCACATCGTCCTCGCCGTGCAGCTCGATGATGTCGCGGTTGACGCGGAAGCCGTGCTCGCGCAGCCAGCCCAGGGCCTGCCAATGCGTGGTGAACGAGAGCCCCTCGGTCACCCCCACCTGGTAGCACCAGATCGACAGCGGCCGCTCGGCGGCGAGCGCGGGGTCCAGCTGGCGGACGGTGCCGGCGGCGGAGTTGCGCGGGTTCATGAAGGTCGAGAGGCCGGCCTCGGCGCGGCGCTCGTTCAGCGCGGTGAAGTCCTTCAAAGACATGTACAGCTCGCCCCGCACCTCCAGCAGCGGCGGCGCACCTTCCACGTGCAGCGGGATCGCGCGGATCGTGCGCAGGTTGTGGGTGATGTCCTCGCCGATCTCCCCGTCGCCGCGCGTCACCCCCCGCTCCAGCACGCCGTTGCGGTAGATCAGCGAGATCGCCAGCCCGTCGACCTTCGGCTCGACCACGTACACAAACCGCGGCTGGGAGATGCCCTCGCGCGCGAGGTGGTTGCGCATCCGCTCCACCCACGCGCGAAACTCAGCCTCCGAGCGGGCGTTGGAGAGCGAGAGCATCGGCTCCAGGTGCGCGACCTTCTCCAGCCGCCCCACGGGGGTGCCCCCGACGCGCTGCGTGGGCGAGTCGGGCGTGAGCAGCTCGGGGTGCGCGGCCTCCAGCGCGCGCAGTTCGTCAAACAGCGCGTCGTACTCGTCGTCGCCGACGACGGGATCGTCGAGCACGTAGTAGCGGTGGGCGTGGTACTCGACCAGCCGCCGCAACTCGGCGATGTGTTGCGCGGGGTCGGTCATTTGGGTCGCATCCGCGCGGGGAGCCTCCGGCCCGCGCGCACCGCCGCGGGGCCTCCTGCCCCGCGACCTCGACTGTGGGCCGCGATCCTCGGCGCTCACGCCCACGCCTCCCTGGCCACCTCCGCCGCCTGTGCACTCACGCCCACCAGCCTACCGAGGAGGCGAGCGCCCAAGAACGATCACGGTGCCGACCCTGTTTTGAAGTGTTGCTCACGGCCTGACAGCAGCCCTCCCTACCCGTTCGCGGCGCCCGCCTCGATTCGATACTCGTCTCCAGGCCATCCGGCCCTTCGCACCAGCGCTTCAAAGCCCCGTGCAGTAGTCATAGCGACACCTTGTGGCTCACGGATTTCGCCACAGAGCATCCTTTCGATCGTGCGCCATCCCGGTGGGCTGAGCGCAGCGACGAATGAGAGTCGTGGGAAGCGGTCCACCGCCATTTTTGCGTTCAACGCAAACGCGAACGTCCGCCCGAACTCGGACACGATCGACCGAGCGTAGGGCTCGAGGCCCGCGGCGCGGCCGGCGAGGAGGTCCAGCGCGGCTTCGGTTGCAAGCCTCGAGCTGCGAAACGCCGCGTACATTCCGTCGGCCGCGAGAGGATCGATGAGCCCCGCCGCATCGCCGACCAGCATGGCCCGTCCCCGCGCGAGGGCGGCGCCGGGACGGCGCCCCGGCAGTCGATACCCCCTGAGATCATAGAGCTTGGAGTAATCGAATCCTCGCCGTTTGCAGAACTCCTTCAGATGGTTGCGCAGCGTGGGACCGGTCCTTTCCCAGCCACCAACCCCCACGTTGAGGTGGTCGCCCTTGGGAAAGACCCAACAGTAACCGCCCGGGATCGTGCCAAGCTCAATCACAACCGTGCTTCGCCAACGCTCCAAGTCGACGAAACCACCGGCAAGGCTGCCCTCGAACGCGACAGCGTATACACGTTGATCGGCAAGATCGAGTGACCGGGCCGCAGACCCGTTGACGCCGTCAGCACCGATCAGAAGTTGGCTATCGATCCATCTACCGTCAACACGCGCGCCCCGTTCGGAGACCTCTGAAACGGCTACACCATCGCGAAAGTCCGCACCGGCGCCGACCGCCTGCTCGACGAGGAAGTGGTCTAGTCGCCGCCGCTGCGTCATCGACGCCAACTGCCTACCCCCACCGCGAAGGAACGGACGACCGCCGCAGAAACTCCACTCCAGCCGGTCTATAACACGCTCCACGACCGGCTGTGGATCAAACGGCAGCTCCCGCCGCGCCCGCATCGACATACCGCCCCCGCACGGCTTATCGCGCGGGAATCGCGCCTTGTCCAAGAGCAGCACACGGGCATCCTCGCGCGCCAAACGATACGCCGTGGTCGAACCGGCGGGACCGGCCCCTATGACGATTGCATCAAACTGCTCCATGCGCTGGGTGCTTGATCCTGGAGGGCCTATGGCCTCTTGAGCGTCTTGGGTTTGCCGACGCTCGTGCCGGACGGGTTGGTTGCGAGGATCCGGAAGCGGTAGGTCCTTTTCGCGGTCAGTCCCGTAACCGTCGCCGATACCGCGATCGGGCTGGTCCCGGACCCCGGCAGCGACGCGCACGGCGCGCTGTGCCCGTAGGAGGCGGTCGGCCCGTATTCGAACGTGCACGCGCTCACCGCTCCACCGTTTGGGTTCACCGTGGCGTGTAGCATCGCCGACATCGCCGTGACTGAGCTTGCCGCGTCGGTCACGACCGTCGGCTTGAGCTGGGGGGAACCGCCGAACGGGAAACCGCCGAACGCGCCCAGCCCGTTGGGTGTACCGACCCCGGAAGGTCCGTCGAAGCCGGGAGCCGCGTCGCACGCGGTCGTGCCTTCGCAGTCGATGTCCCCGATCTCTTCGTTGATGCCCGGCTCGCCGCACGGCCCGTTTGCTTCGCCGTCGCAGTACCCGTTGCCACCCGTGGTGACGTCATACAGCGCGGACGCCTGACCGAGATGCGCGTAGAGCGTCGCCGCCGGGTAGCCAACCCCGTGGCTGCCGCCGGCGAGGCCGTAGAGCGCGCTGATCAGCGACGCGGAGAGCGAGGTGCCGCCGACCGTCAGCCAGCCCGGCGTGAATTCCGGCTCGTAGACGTAGCTGTCGTAGACGTCAAAGCCGGTGTACGGGTCGGCCAACGCGGAGACGTCGTTGTCGAGGCGTTTGGTCCCGCAGCCCGTGCTCGCCCACCCCGGCACGTTCAGCTGCCACGAGGGGGCGGCGAACAGCGTGCTGCAGCCGCCGCCGGTCGCGCTGAACTCTTTGAATTCTTCGTAGGAAGGACGGCCGCTGTCGTTCCACACCGACTCGCTCGCACGCGTGCCGTTCGCCTCGAGCTCGAGCGAGGTCCCGCCGACCGCCACGACCGACGGCAGCGCCGCGGGCGCGTTTGGCATCCCGGGCGCCGAGAGGAATGCGGCGACCTCGTCCCAGCTGAGGTAGCCGGAATCGCCAGCGGAGGCCGCGATCACCACGCCGGGATGGTTGTAGGCGGCCTGTTCGGATGCCCCCATTTCGTTCTCCAGCGCACCATATGAGTTGGAGACCTCGGTCGCTTTCAGCGTCACCGCCTCATCGACCGCCGCCGCGAGGTTGGCAAGGCTCTCCGATTCGGCCTCGACCAGCAGGATCTTGCAGCTCTCACAGACGCTGTGTACGGTCTCCACGTCGAGTGAGATCTCAAGCGACCAACCGGTCGTGTCCACTGCGGGCAGCGAGGTGGTGCTCCCCGTTTGGCCGACCTTCTCGAAGCAGCCATTCGCAGTCGTGCAGGCCGGGAGCCCGTACTGGCTGTCAAACGTGCCAAGGTCCTTTTCGATATCCGGGTCGTCGTAGGCATCGACGATCGCGACCGTCTGCCCGGCCCCACCCACCGCGGGGGAGAAGCCGTACGCGCTCGCGAGATCCGCAGGGGTGAGCCCGCCCGCCGGCCCTTTGGAGGACGAGCCCGCGCCAACCACATAGGGCTGTACGCCGGCGGCGCCCGCCGCAGCGGGCACGAGCGCCAGCGCAAAGCAGCTCGCGTCGCCCAGCTTCGGCGCCGGGCACACCTGCCGGACCCTCGCGTAGCGCGTTCCGGTCGCCGAGCTCGGCAGTGGAAGACTCGCCCGCGCCGGTGACGCACCGCCGCCCACAAGCGCACCCATCGCGACCACCGCGATAAGGGCGACGCCGACGACTTTGATGTGTCGCATGGTTAATCCATCCCCTCCGGTCGTTTCCCCCTGGCGCGCATCAGTGTCTCCCAGGTCCAGTCGGCGCACCGCCCGATCGCGTATCCCAGGGTGCCGCCCGCCAGCACGTCGATGCGATGATGAGCGCGCCTGCGAACCCTCGTATATCCGACCGTCGCGGCGAGCAGATGCAGCCAGCTGCGTCGACGAGAGCGCCACATCCAGCCGGCGATCGCGAATCCACATGCGGCGTGCGTGCTGGGAAAGCTGCTCGCCAGGCCCAAACGTCCGATCGGGGGGGCGCTGTAGCCCACGCTTGGACGAGGTCGCCGGATCGTGACCTTGCCCGACGTCGAGACGAGAGCGGTGAACGCAACCAGCCCCGGCACGCACAGCCAACGCCCCCGCGAGCCCCGATCTCCGAGCAGGCCCGTCGCCGTGAGAGGCAACCACCACATTCGAGAGGCCAGCCAGACTTTCATGGCTCCTCACCTGTCGCGCCGGTGGACACCAGCCACGTCTTCATGCTCCTCACCTGTCCCGCCGATAGACGCCATCCGCGATTTCGCGCAACGCTTGGACGGAGCCGGGCACGCTCGAGGCGATCTCATCGAGGCTCACCCTGCAGCGCTCGTGCAGGACTGTCGCCGTGTCACGGGCACGTTCAAGGCCGAACATGGTGACGTTGGTCAGCTTTCCCGCGCGCCGGTCGCTGCGCGGGATCTTCCCCAGCCACCGCGCCTTGCCGGTCTCGTCGAGGATGTCGTCGACGACCTGGAAAAGGGCTCCCAGGTTGTGGGCAAAGGTGGTAAACGCCCCGCTCATCTCGCAGCCGGCCAGCAGCGTTCCGCAACGCACGCACGCCACGAGCAGCGTTCCGGTCTTGAGCATCTGCATGCGCTCGAGGTCGCCCGCATCGCGGGGCCGGTATCCAGTCACATCAAGGAACTGGCCGGAGACCATGCCCGTGGTGCCGGTTGCCTGCAGCACGATTCGCAGCAAGAGATTCCGCAGCCTGGCGGAACCGCGCTGGCGCTCGAGGATCAGGCGCTGGGCTTCGCTCAACAGCGAGCAGCCGGCGAGAATCGCGATGTTGTCGCCGTACACGCGGTGCAGCGTCGGGCGGCCACGCCGTCTTGTGTGATTGTCCATCGCCGGCAGGTCGTCGACGATCAGCGAGTTGGTGTGCAGGCACTCGATCGCGCAGGCCGTCGGCAGCACCTCCTCGGTCGTCAGGCCCAGCGCCTGAGCGGTGGCCAGCACCAACACCGGCCGCACCCGCTTGCCACCGGCCAGCAGCGCGTAGCGGGCGGCCTCGGCGAGCCGCTCGGCGCCGGCGGGCACCTCGAACTCGATCTCCGCCAGAGCGCCTTCAACCCGTGTGTGCAGGTCGGACAGCGACAGCGCCGCGCTCGCAATCTCTTCATCTACGCGCCGCCCATCGCCGCGAGTCAGCACATACCCGTCGCCGTGGCTGCGGACGAACCGTAGCGCGGAGGGGGCCCCTCCATTTCCATTCTGCTCCACAATCACCGACTCGCTATCCATCCCGCTTTGTCCTCAGCCGTCGCTTTACGACGCGTTTCGTGTACCACTGTTGGCATTTTGCATACCGGCAAGGCACACCGGTTGCCGATGTCCCGTGCGACCGTGCAGTCCCTATTCCGATTCTGGTTCGAGCGCTGTGACTTCACCTGTCGTGTCTGCCGCGAGACACAACGTCTTGGCCGAGCACGATACGCTGGTGAAATCCGTACCGAGCGCGTACTCGCTGTTCCAGGCGCCAGTTATGGCGTTCCATGCGAAGACATTGCCCTTGTTATCGACGGCGACGCACCTGACGCCTTCTGTGCAGGCGATCGCGGTCAGCTCGTTCGTGCCGTCGATGTCTTCTTTGGTCGCCGTCGCTTCGCCGCTGCCGTTGATCGTCACTTCAAGCATGTTGCCCGTATCGTCCACCACGAAGCATGTCGTCGTCGAGATGCAGGCGATGCCGTGCAGGGCCGTCGAGCCTTCGATGTCCGAGGACTTCCATCCGGTTGCTTCCTTGATTTTCGCTTCCGTGTCCGCGACGTGCACGTGACCCGAGCTGTCCACGACTGCGCAGAACGACGATGAGAGGCAGTCGACGGCGTTGATCGCGCCCGAGCCGATGCTGAGCGAGGTCCATTCGCTCGACGCCGGTTTGGTCGAGTAGCGGATGTAGCCGGCACCTTCCTGCCCGTCAACACAGAGCGAGGTCGAGGCGCAGGAGATCGCCAGCACTCCATATGCCGGGTTGAACGCTTCTGTCCACGCCCCACCCAGGGACGTCGCGTAGTACATGTTGCCGCCGATCTCGCCCGGTTCGGCTTCGCCATCGGCGAGCGTGCACAACGAGCTGGCCGGGCACGCGATCGCCTCGCTGGGACTGGGGCGGCCCGCTCCACGATGTCCATTTGCTCGACGCGAACGTCGCTGACTGCCGCATCGTACAACGCGTTGCCTTTGCTGTCGGCCACCACGCATTCCGTCGTCGACGGTATGCACGAGACCGCGTTCACGCTGTTGCCCGAGTCGATCTTCTGCGTATAGCTTGGCGGGGTGGGCTGTGGGATGAAAGCCGTGACATGCCCTTCGGTGTCGGCGCGACGCACAGCGCAGGCGACGCACACGAAACGCTCGTCAGGTCCACGCCGAGCGCATGCTGCAGATGCCAACTGGCTCCGCCATTGTTTGACACGAACATGTTGCCTTTGCTGTCGGCGGCGGCGCAGACGCCGCTTCGGCGCGCAGCTCACCGCCGTCAGGCTGTTCGTGCCGTCGATGTCGCGCTTGATTGGTTCTTTGACTTCGCCGCTGCTGTTGACCGCGAGCTCGATGACGTCGCCCGCACCGTCGACCGCCACGCAAGCCGTCGTCGAGCTGCACGCCACGTCGTGCAGTGCGGTCGAGCCGTCGATGTCCGTCAATTTCCAGCCGGCCATTTCCTTGACATGCGCTTCACTGTTCGCCACGTAGAGGTCGCCCGCGCCGTTCACGGCCGCGCAGAAGGAAGACGAAATGCAGTCCAAGCCGTTCATGGCGCTGGAGCCGACGGTCACTTCGGTCCATTCCGCCGATTTCGGTTTGGTCGAGTACCTGATGTGACCGCCTTCCTGCCCGGCGACACAGAACGACGCCGACGGGCAGGAGACGGCCAACACGCCGTGGGTCGGTTTGAACGCTTCTTTCCACGTTTCGCCGAGCGAGGTCGCGTAGTACATGTCGCCGCCGCCGCCTTCGCTCACTTTGCCGTCGCCGAACACGCACAGCGCCGCGCTCGGGCAGGCGAGCGCCTCGCCGGGGCTGGTCAGCCCGCTCCAAGCGGTCCAGATCGACGCCGCCGTGGCGCTCACGTTGGTCGAGTACAGCGCATTGCCGCTGCCGTCGGCGATCACGCAGTCCTGCGTTTCCGGCACGCACGACACTGCGCTCAGGCTCTTGCCGCTGTCTGCCACCTGTTTGTGGTCGTATTCGCCCCAGTACACGCAGTGCCACTCCGGCTGGGTCGTTTCTTTGGCCGTGTTTGTCACGTCGCGACGTAGCGGCCCTTTTTCGTAGTCGACGGGCAGCCGACCGGCTGGCTTTCTTCGCCGTTCTTGTGAACCCACGGCGCCGAGCTGCCACCACAGGTGTCGGTGCCGGGTTTGCCGGCGCGCGCGCATAGTTTTACCGTGAACTCCCCGAAGCTTACCGGCACGTTTTCGAGGTGCTCCAGCCTTCTTCGACCGTGTCCTTCACGGCGCCAGTGGTGAACACGAGTTTTTCGCTCTTTCTTTGACCCAGCCGTAGCCGTGGCCTTCACCAGCGCACTAGCCTTCTTTGAACGTGCTCCGGATCTTCGTAGCACGCGATCGCGGCCGTCGGACATTCCTAGGCGCTCCAGCTTTTGATCGACGTGATGCCGGTCACGCCGTAGACGACTTTGCTGTCGGCGCCAGCGCAGGCGATGATGCGTCCCGACGTCTCGCCGACGTACGAGCCAGATTCCATTTCTTTCGATCGAGTTGATTTCGTCGCCCGGCGGCAGTTCGAGACTCAGCTTTTCGTTGAGCGCGCCGATTTGTCCTCGCATTCCGTCGGACTGCCCGCCACTTCGACGGCCGCGCCACAGGCGACGCCGGAGGCGACGATCGGCGACACTTCGCTGGGCTTGTGATGCCCGGGAGTGTCGATCGTGAAGCCGTTGACCTGGAATTCGTTATGGTATGGTGTGCCGCTGCAGTTGGGGTCGACGAGCGTGCCCGACGTCAGCGGTTTCACTTCGGCGTTCAGCCGCGCGAAGCCCTTCTGCGTAGGTCATGCCGGCGTAGCTGGAGAGGTGCAGCCACTTCAGTTCGCGTTCGATCATCGCCGCGAGCGTGCCGCCGCCGCTGATCAGGCGATCGTCCTGCGCGAGCCGCTTGAGCGCCGCTTCGATTTTCGTCATCTCCACGGCCGAGAGCTTGTACTTCTGGCCGTTGCCTTCGGCCAGCGCGTTCAGCGCGGGGCCGATTTCCTCCAGGCCGTTCACCGCTGTTTCCTCGAGCGTCGGATCGCGCGACACCAGTTCGGTGATCCGGCCCATGTTCTGTTCGTAGAGCGGCATGAAGTGGCGCCCGGCAGCGGAGTTGTGCGCCAGCGCGCCGCGCGCCTTGTACAGCGTCGCGAGCATTGTCAGCGTCGAAGCGGTGCCGTGCGCCGGCTCCTGCTCGGTCAGCGCATCCTGGAAGGTGCAGATTTTGGTGCAGCCGATCGATGGGCTCGTGGGCATCGGCTTCACGCCGTTGAGTTCGACGGCTTCGAACGCGGATTGGGTGTCCTTGGCCTGGGTGCTCAATTCTTCGGGGTTTTCGGCCGGGTAGAGCGCCTTTGCCGCCGCCACCGCCGCTTTCTCCGCCTGCTCCAATTCGGGGTGTCGCTGTCCTTTCAGTTCGGCCGCCTGCATGTCGAAGAAGATGTTCGCGGCGGTCGCGACGGTCGTTTTCGTGGCGAGCAGATAGAAAGCGTGGCTGATGATCGTGCTGTTCTCGTGGAACGCTTCGCCGTCGATGCAGGCGACGAGGTATTCCGACAGCTTTTCGGGGTCGTGGTATTTTTTCCCTTCGACTTCGAGCTTTTCAATCATTTGGTTCCTTGAGATTGCGCTGAGTGCCACCTGGGGCTTTGATGCCGTACTTCCATTCCGATGCCGGTTCTTCCGCTTCTTTTTGCTTGTTTTTTTGTACGATTCGAGGGCTTCGCCCATTGCATCGCCGAAGCCCTCAGCTATCGCACCCGCCTGGCCTTCGCCCACCTCGCCTTCGCTGTGTTCGATCACGGCCCCGGCGTACTCGTGCCCGACGACGTCGGGGGCTTTGGCAAAGCCTTCGCAGAGATATATCTCCTGAAGCGCTGAATACCACTCAGACGCTTCGCATCCTTTGGCGCCGTAGTCAACCGTGGCGAGCTCGGGCTCGGTCCCTTGTTCGTTATACCCGAACCAGCGGGGTTCGCGCTTTATTTTCCGGTAGAATTCGAACGCTTCCTCGAGATCTTCGTAGGCATTGTCAACTTCTTTTGGTTCGGTGACGCCTTCTCCTTGCCAACGGGCTTTTTCCCCCGGCAGTTTTATTTTGTTTTCGGCGTTGTCGATCTCGACGTCGGGCGTTTCGGAGTAGAAGGCCCTGACGAACACGTGCAGGATGCTCCCCGTGGTCGCGTCGACGACGTATTCGTTCGATGCGTTCTGCGGACCGGCCGCGAGCCACACGAACCAGGCGAGACGGGCATTCGGGCCGGATTCCTGCGAGGCCGGTCCGGCGTAGATCTCCAGGCGCGGAGCGTGGACGAGCCCGCCGGCCGGGAGCAGCGCCTTCGCGATCGAGACGGCTCGCGCGCTGCTGAGGGCGGGCTTCGCAGTGGCGAGCGTTACGTCGGGCAGGAACGAGCCGTTCATCGAATTCGACGTAGCGCCCGTCGCGCGAGAGGCGGATGCCGATGGTGTTGCCGAACACCGGCACGCCGTCGACCATCTGTTTGAAGTAGACGTGCGACCTGGTCTTCGTGATCGGGTCGGCGGCGACTTCGGGTTCGCCGAGTTCACCGGGGCGGCCGGATGCCCCGAAGAGATTGCCGTAGCGGGCGAGCACCGCCCGCGCCTTGGCGACCGGAGACGCGGCGGGCGAGACCCCCAGTGAGCTGAGGGGTATGCGGGCGATTGCGGCGTCGGCCACGCGCGAGTCCTGGTCGACCGACACCGACAGGCCCGAGCGCGCCACGGCGAGGTGGCGGAGCGTCACTTCGGCGGCCTGCCTCACCGGCGCGAGCGAGACGGCGGCCGGCTGGCTCGGCGGAGTCGCGCCGGCGGAGCCGCCGATCCCGATCAGCATCGCCGGCAGCGAGATGAAGCCGAGCGAGAGCGCCGCCGGCGCCGCGAGCCCCCGCCGCCATGCGCCCGGTCCGCCTGCAAGCGCCCGCGGCACGGATCGCAGGGCGCCCAGCAGCGCCGCCGCGAGCTGCCGGCGCGAGGGGGCGCCGCGCGTCGCGATGTACGCCGCGCCCCCGACGAGCGACCCGACCAGGCACCACAGCGGCGCAAGCCACAGAAGCGAACCGGCGTCGGCCCGCAGATGCAGCCCCAGATAGCCGCCCGCCTGGGCGTCGACGCGCGTGAGCAGTCCAAACAGCCAGCACGCGAGCGTCATCAGTAGGCCGGCGCGGAGCGCATTGGCCATGCCCAGCGACACATCCCTGCCGCTGCGCCGTGCCGTCAGCCAGCCGGCGCAGACGACCGTCGCCGTGGCGAGCGCGAACATGACGACGAGCGCGGGCGGGACGCCGTGCGTCGAGGTCGAGCCGATGCTCGGGAGAGTCCCACCAAGGATCGAGCCCGATCCCTGCGTGCGCGATAGCGCCTCGACATGCCAGTCGAACGCCACCCCGAAGCAGGACAGAAACACTCCGAGCACCAGCGTCGGAAGCACGATCAGCGCCCCGCCCAGCGCCGCCAGGAGATGACCGGCGCCGCCGGCGGCGAGCGCGCGAAGCCCGCTGCTGCCCGCGACCAGAACGACACCGCCGATAGTCGTCACGGTACACGCGAGCGACAGCCCGATCGCCAACGCACGCAGTGCGCCCCCGACAGGTATCGCCCACGCCCCGAGCAGCCGATGCGCCTCCTCGCGCCAGCGCCTGCCGAACACTCCCACGAGCCCGCCCACGGGTGCGAACAGCAGCCCCAGATCAAAGGCAGCACGAACGCCTCGACGCCCGCGGGCGCCATCGCCGTGTCGCTGCCGACGTAAAAGCCCGTGAAGCGCAGCGCAAGCAGGCGCGCGCCAAGCCCCGCGAGCAAGGCGTAGGCGACAGCCATCAGGAGCGTCGCAAACATGCGCCTGCGCACGGAGCCGCCGACCAACCGCACCGCCACCATTGCTGAAGCCGCTATCGCCACCGCGACGAGCGCAAGGCCGGGCAGAGCAGCGAAGCGCAGCCCCGCCGAATGGTCGAAGAACGACAGGCTTACGAGTTGCACGAGATAGAAAGCGACGGCCCCGTCCTCGAGCGCGACACGCCACGGGTGCCCCGATAGGGCGATGCCGCCAACACCGCCTGCGCCAAGCGCCAACACGACCGTGCTCAAGGCGATCAGCGCAAGCGCGACCGCGACGATCGCCGCCCCGATGCTCGCCGCGCCACAGACAAGACCGGTACGCAGCCGCGTACTACCAGCCCCAGTCGGTCGCACAGTCCTGTGTTGTCTCTGGTGTCGACTCACGCTCCCCACCTCCCTATGTCCTGGCTATCGGCTTACGGCGTACTGCATACCCGAACCCGCACATCGTGTCAATAGGTTGGACTCGTTTGCGCGATAGATTTATCGCAAATAGCGGGATTTTTGTAGACCGAATGTGCCTGACTTGCGCGCATTCGAGTCGTCTGTACAATTGCCTCAGGTGAGGTTGGATGCATGACCAAGACATGCACATCGAGGAGACGGGAGCCGGTCGGCGACGCGGCTCGAGGCGCCGTGCTCTGACTGCTCTGCTCGGTCTGGCGATGTTCGGTCTGGCGGCGCCCGCGGCCCAGGCGGTCGGCACGCTCTACGTGTCCAACTATGGAGCGGGCACGGTCTCCGCGTACTCGATCGCCGCCGACGGCAGCCTGAGCGCGGTCGCGGGCTCGCCGTTGGAAGCAGCCGTGCCGCTCGGCGCCGCCGTCACCCCAGACGGCCGGTACCTCTATGTCGCCGACTTCACCTGGTCGGGAGGGGTGTCCGCGTTCGCGATCGCGCCCGGCGGCGGCTTGAGTCCGGTCGCGGGCTCGCCGTTCCCCGCGAAGCCGGGCACATGGGGCTTGGCCATAGCACCAGACGGCAGGCACCTGTACGCCACAAACGGCGGCGCGAACAACGTCTCGGCGTATTCGATCGAAGCGAACGGAAGCCTGACAGCCGTCTCCGGCTCCCCGTTCCCGGCCGGCAGCGGCCCGACCAACCTCGCGATCGCCCCGAATGGCCGCTATCTCTACGCGACCAACGAGGAATCCGCCGACCTGTCGGCCTACTCGATCGCCGAAGACGGGGCGCTGAGCCCGCTCGGCGGCTCCCCGTATCCCGCGGGAGAATGGCCGCGCGCGGTGTCGCTGACCCCGGACGGCAAAGACCTCTACGTGGCCAGCGCGTCGCTGGAAAAGCTCACGGCGTTCTCGATCGCCGCTGACGGCACGCTCGCGCCCGTTCCCGGCTCGCCCTTCCCCTCCGCCTACGACGAACTCGGGGTGGCCGTCGCCCCCAACGGCAGGTACGTGTACACGAGCGCAAACGGCGGGATCCCGGCGTTCTCGATCGCCGCGGATGGTGCCCTGACCCCCGTTCCGGGTTCGCCCTTCCGCCCGCGCGGCGACGACCCGAACAGCGTCGCGGTCACTCCCGACAGCAGGTACGTCTACGTCTCCAACTACGGCATCTTTGAATGGGAACCGGGCGAACCCACAAACTCGACCGTCACGGCGCTGTCCGTCGCTGCCGGCGGTAGCCTCAGCGCAATCTCGGGCTCGCCGTTCACGACCGGCTACGCCCCGACCGAGCTCGCGGTCAGCCCCGACGAGGGTCCCGTCGCCGCGTTCACGCCGACAGCGGCGCCCACCGGCGACCCGACGCCGTTCGACGCGACAGCATCGAGCGATCCGGACTACCCGCTGGCCAGCTACCGGTGGGAATTCGGCGACGGGCAGACCGAAACCACGTCGAGCGCAACCACCGCACACACCTACACCACCCCGGGCGCCTACACCGCGACCCTGACGGTGACCGACGCGGCGGGCTGCTCGACAGAACAGATCTTCACCGGCCAGACCATCAGCTGCAACGGCTCCTCACAGGCTGAGATCTCCGATCAGGTGACGGTGCCCGCGGGCGTGCGGCTGGGCGTCGCATCCGCGGGCTCGGGCTCGGGGAGCGTCGCGGGCTCCCCGTCGGGGATTGCGTGCCCCGGGACGTGCTCCTACGCGTACGAACCCGGCACGCGGGTGACGCTGAGCGCAAGCGCGACATCCGGCTCGCGGTTCCTCGGTTGGGAAGGCGCGGGCTGCTCGGGCGCCGGAACCTGCGAGGTGACGGTGGGCGCCGCAACAGCCGTCACCGCGACGTTCGAAAAGCTGCCGGTCCTGAGCGTGTCGCTCACCGGATCGGGCGCCGGCTTATTGGAAGGCTCGCCCTCGGGCATCGCCTGTCCCGGGACCTGCTCGTACGCTTACCCGCCGGGGACACAGATCACGCTGACGCCGATCGCCGCGCCCGGCTCCAGGTTCGCCGGCTGGGAAGGCGCAGGCTGCTCGGGCACCGGCGCCTGCCAGGTGACGGTCGGCTCCGCAACGGCCGTCACAGCAGCGTTCTCGACTCTGCCCGCCACTCCGCTGGAACCGCCCCCGCCCACCCCGTCGTTCACGGCGTTCACGCCGCCACTTCCAGCGCCGACGCCTCCGCCGTCCATACAAAACGCACGACAGTCCGCGACCCGCTGGCGCGAGGGCAACCCGCCCGCCCATCACGTCGGCCACGCGAAGACCCCGACTGGAACGACCTTCTCGTTCTCGCTCGACGAACAGGCCACCGTGAGCCTCAGCTTCCTCCAGCTCATGGAAGGACGCCGCAGCGGTCACGGCTGCCTCGCTGCGACCCACGAGAACACGAGGCGCAAGAGCTGCAGCTACGCCGTGACAAGGGGGACGCTCTCCCTCGCCGGCCACAGCGGCACCAACACCGTGGCCTTCGCGGGCCGGATCTCGCGCGCGAACGAACTCAGGCCAGGCCGCTACGAGCTAGTTATCACCGCGAGCGACACGACAGGCCACAACTCGGCGCCCGTTTCGCTGAGCTTTACGATCGTAAAGTAGCGCTCGACGGGGAAGGCGCCCGACACCGTCCGGGCGCCCAGGCGATCCCATCCGTCCTGCCAGAGCGGGGAGATGGACCCAGGCACGTCTCGACGCCAGTGGGTCTCCCATCCCATCGCGTCTCTCTTCGCACAGCCAGATCCGCGCCGCGAGGCACGCGCAACGTTCGCGGGAGGGACACTAGCGGAGCGTGAAAGACTCGCTGCTAATCCGCTCGTGGCGCCCCGCGCCGCTGATCAGGGTGAGTGTATACCTACCCGGTCGCAGGCGGCGCACGGGGAGCAGCCGCATGCTCATGCGCCCGCGCCCGAGGCGGGCCGTCCCCGCCGCGTACACCACGCCTTGACGGGAGAGGGTGGCCTGTGCGGCCGCCCCATCGGCCGTGAACTTGACCGTGTCCGAGACGAGCTTGGCGGTGCACTGCTGCCTGCCTCTGGCGGTTCTGCACGTCACCAGCTCGGCCTTGCCGGTGGGACCCCGGGGTCCGGTCGGACCGGCGGGACCTTTTTCACCCCGCGCTCCGGGGGCGCCCCTTTCGCCTGCGGGGCCAGCGGCGCCTAGTTTGCCTTCGTTGCCGGCCGCTCCTTCTTTGCCCGCCTGGCCTTCTTTACCCGTCGGGCCTTCCGTGGCAGCTTTCAAAAACACCGCGGTGACTTCGCTCGCGGCGGTCACATCCACCGTGCAGGTTGTCGCAGACGCTTTCCTGCAGCCGATCCAACCGGCGAATTCGTAGCCCGCGTTAGCCCTGGCCGCCGTCAGCGTCACTTCCCCTGCGAGCGCGTACGAGCATGCTTCGGTTGCGCATTTGATCCCGGCGGGCGTCAGGGTGACTTCCCCTTCGCCGGTCATGAACACGGCGAGCGGGAACAGCGGCGAGGCGAACGCCGTCACGCTGCCCGCCGTGTCGGCGGTTACGCAGAGTGAGCTCGACGCGCACGAGACGCTGGTCAGGTCGCCACCGAGCGCGAGCTGCTCGTTCCAGGTCGAGCCGCCGTCGCTGGACACGAACACATTGCCCTTGCTGTCCACGGCGACGCACAGGAAGCTTTCCGTGCAGGTGATCGCGGTCAGGTCGTTGGTGGCGTCGATGTCGTGCTTGAACACCGTCGCTTCGCCGCTGCTGTCGATCGTGAGGTCGAGGATGTTGCCTTCGCCGTCGACCGCGAAGCAGGACGTGCTCGATGTGCAGGCGATACCGTGCAACGGGGTCGAGCCGTCGATGTCCGTGGAGGTCCAACCCGTCGCTGGATGGCCTTGCTTGATTTTTTCCGCGGTGTCGGCGACGTAGACGTGCCCGCTGCCGTTCGCGACCGCGCAGAACGAGGAGGAGAGGCAGTCGACGCCGTTCATCGCGCCCGACCCGATTCCGTTCACCGCGAACCATTCTGAGGAGGCAGGGGTTGTCGCGTAGCGGATGTCGCCATCGCCTTCCGCTCCGGAGACACAGAAGGACGAGGAGGCGCAGGAAATCGCCACCGCGCCAAACGCCGGGTTGAACGCCTCTGTCCACGAGCCGCCCAGCGAGGTCGCGTAGTACATGTTGCCGCCGACGCTGGGTTCTCCGGGTTCGGGGATACCGTCGGCGAGCACGCACAGTGAGCTCGACGGGCACGCGACGGCCTCGCTGGGACCAATGCCCGCCGGCCCGCTCCACGGTGTCCAGGTGGCCGACGCGCTCACGCTCACGTTCGTCGCATCGAGCGTGTTGCCGTCGCTGTCGGCCACTACGCAGTCGGTCGTCTGCGGTACGCATGAGACGGCGTTCAGGCTGTTGGGCGAATCGATCGACTGCGTGTGGCTCGGCGGGGGCGAGGCCCATGCGCTCGCGTTGCCCAGCGCGAGCGCAGCCAGCGCTGCGCACAACAACGCAATCGTGGCAAAGATCGGACTACGTGAGACGACGACGCCAGTCGACACTGCGCGACCCCCTGTGATCCAATTCATATGATCGGAAGATACCAGGCGAAACTATTCCGCGTAGCGGAAGGTGTCCCGGCTACCCTTCCCCAACGGGCAACCGTAAGGTATCAGTTTTGCAGACAGTTGTCAGCCGGCCTCTACCTCGGCGGCGTCGAGCAGGCCGTTCAGGTCGTAGCCGCCCAGGGCCTCGATGCCCGGTAGGTAGGTGAGATCGAAGTGCATGGGTGTGACCGCGATGCGGCCGGCGGCGACGGCGGCGAGGTCGGTGCCGGGCTCGTCTTGGAAGCCGGGGTCGTCACCGTAGATCCAGTAGCGCCGTCGCGCTGGGGGGCCGGCCTCCTCGCGCTCGAGCTTCAGCTCGTCGCGGTAGATGCGCTTACCGAGGCGCGCCACCTCCACACCCTCCGGGCGCCCGGCGGGGACGTTGACGTTGAGCAGCGTGTTGGGCGGCAGCGGCAGCGACTCCAGGCGCTCGACCAGGCGCGCGACGAAGCCGGCGGCGACGTCGAAGTTGAAGCCGCCGTGGAAGCGGTAGTCAAGGGCGCGCGCCCCCGACTGCTGAGAGACGGCGATCGAGGGCAGCCCCAACACGACTCCCTCCAGCGCGGCGGCGACGGTGCCCGAGTAGGTGATGTCGTCGCCGAGGTTGGCGCCGTGGTTGATGCCAGCCACGACCACGTCGGCGTCGAAGCCCTCGACCACGCCGAGGCGAGCGAGGCGCACGCAGTCCACGGGTGTGCCGTCGGTGGCATACCCCGGGCTGCCGTCGGGGAGCTCCACCTCTTCGACCCACAACGGCCGCCGCGTGGTGATCGAGCGCGCCATCGCCGAGCGGTTGCCGTCGGGCGCGATCACCGCGAGGCGCACGTCCGGCAGCATCGCGAGCGCGGCGTGCATCGCGCGCAGCCCGTCGGCCTCGATCCCGTCGTCGTTGGTGAGCAGTACGTTGAGCATGTCTTCCCAGGATAGGGACCCGCCCACCCATTCCCGACGGCCGATGTGGCCTACCTGTATGCGACCAACGCCAGCGCCAACCCGTGCGCGGGCGCAGTGGGGCCCGCCTCGGGGCGGGGCCGGCCTTCCAGCAGGCGCGTGAACTCCTCCACGGTGCGCCGTCCGGCAGCGACCTCCAACATCGTGCCGACCAACACGCGGTTCATGTGGCGCATGAACGTGTCCGCCTCGATCCAGAACTCCAGCAGGTCGCCCTCGGCGAGCTCGCGTGCGTGCTCGGGAGGCGCCGTTGGCCATGACCCCCCGCCGGCTAGCCCCCCTTCGGCGCCCGGGGCGGGGCGGGTGCACCACTCGGCCGCCCACACGTCGCGCTCGAAACGCACGTGGTCGGTCTCGGTGGGGGTGAACGCGGTGAAGTCGTGTGTGCCCGTGAGCGCGTCGGTGCACGCGTCGAGCGCGTCGCGGTCGATCGGCTGCGGCCACCACAGCGCACCGGCGCGCGTGAACACCCCGCGCTCGCGGCGGTTGAGCACGCGGTAGCAGTACGTGCGGCTGCGCGCGTCGCGACGCGCGTCGAAGCCCGCGGGGGCCGGCTCGGCGGCAAGCACGGCGACGTCGGGGGGTAGCAGCGCATTCAGGCGCGCGGGGTCCACCGCCTCGTGCGCGTAGCCTGCGACCTGCCCCCACGCGTGCACACCGCGGTCGGTGCGCCCCGCCACCGTCAGCGTCAGCGGCTCGCCGTCGGTGCCGCGCTCGCCGAGGATCGTGCGCAGTGCACGCTCCAGCTCCTCCTGCACGGAGCGCAACCCCGGCTGGCGCGCCCACCCGGCGAACTCGCCGCCGTCGTACTCGATAGTCAGCTTGGTGACCAGCCGCCTACACCAGCTCGAGGAACACCATCTCGGTGGAGTCCGAGCGGCGCGGGCCGAGCTTGAGGATACGTGTGTAGCCGCCGGGGCGATCCGTGTAGCGGGGGGCGACCTCGACAAACAGGCGGTGCACCGCGAACTTGTCCTGCGCCAGCGCCGCGAGGGCCTGGCGGCGGTTGTGCAGGTCGTCGCGCTTGGCTAGCGTGATCAGTTTCTCGATCTCCGGCTTCACGGCCTTCGCCTTCGCCTCGGTCGTTTTGATCCGCTCGTGCTCGAGCACCTCCTTGGTGAGGTTCATGAGCAGCGCCTTGCGGTGCGCGGAGTCGCGGCTGAGCTTGTTGCGGGTCTTTTGGTGTCGCATGGTCTTGGAGTTTAGTCCTGGCGGAGGTGCAACCCGCGGCCTTCGAGCGTCTCGATCACCTCGTCGATCGACTTCTTGCCGAAGTTTGGGATCGCGTTGAGCTCCGCCTCGGACTTTGAGATGAGGTCGCCGACGGTTTGGATCCCTGCGCGCTTGAGGCAGTTGTAGGAGCGCACGCCCAGCTCCAGCTCCTCGATCAGGATGCCCCACTCCTCGCCCTGCAGCGCCGCCTGTCCGCCGGCACCCGCCACCGCAAGGCCGTGGCCGTCCAGCTGCCCACCCGGTGAGGCGCGCAGCTCCTGGATGCGGTCGGCGTCGGTGAAGATCGCCAGCTGGCTGATGAGCAGCTCCGCGGCCTCGCGCAGCGCCGCCTGCGGCTCGATCGAGCCGTCGGTCTCGATGTCCAGGGTGAGCTTGTCGAAGTCGGTCTTCTGCCCCACGCGCGCCTGCTCGACCGCGTACGCGACGCGCCGCACCGGCGAGAAGATCGAGTCGATCGGGATCACCCCAATCGGCTGGTCGGGCGACTTGTTCTCCTCCGCCGGGCGGTACCCACGGCCGCGGCCGATCGTCATGTACAGCTCCAGCTTGGTTTTTTTCTCCAGCGTCGCCACGTGCACGTCGGGGTTGAGGATCTCCACGCCGGCCGGCAAGTCGATGTCCTTCGCGGTGATCTCGCCCGGGCCGGTGACGACGAGGGGAGCCTCCACCTCGGAGGCGTCGGAGTGCATCCGGCACACGATCCCCTTGAGGTTGAGCACGATGTCGGTCACGTCCTCCTTGACGCCGGTGATCGTCGAGAACTCATGGGCCACCCCCTCGATGCGCACGCTGGTGACAGCGGCGCCCGCCAGCGAGGAGAGCAGCACGCGGCGCAGCGAGTTCCCGAAGGTGTAGCCGAACCCGCGGTCGAGCGGCTCGATCGTGAAGGTGCCGCGGTTCTGCTCCACGGACTCGCTTGTGATCCGGGGGATTTGGAAGTCGAGCATCAGCGTCCTGTCGTCGTGTTCTCGCACCGGTGCTCATCGGGCACCGGCTCCAAGGCATCGCCCGCAAGTGAGGACGATGCCGGCAAAGCCCTTACTTCGAGTACAGCTCGACGATGAGCTGCTCCTGCACCGGCGCCGCCACCTCGCGCCGCTCCGGCCTGCGCAGCACCTTCGCGGTGAGCGACTCATGATCGGCCTGCAGCCACGCCGGAATCTGCCCGGTGAGCTCGGTGGCGTCCCGGATGACCTGCGTCGCGGGAGTGTCGGCCTTGATCGCGATCACCTCGCCCGGGCGCACCTGGTAGCTGGGAATGTTCACGCGCCGGCCGTTGATTGTCCAGTGGCCGTGGAGGATCAGCTGGCGCGCCTGCCGGCGCGAGGCGGCGAAGCCGAGGCGCACGAGCACGTTGTCGAAACGGCACTCCAACAGTGCCAGCAGGTTCTCGCCGGTGATCCCGGGCTGGCGCGATGCCTTCTCGTAGTAGCCGTGGAACTGCTTCTCCAGCACGCCGTAGTAGCGGCGGGCCTTCTGCTTCTCGCGCAGCTGCAGCCGGTACTCGCTCTGTTTCTGGCGCCCCCTGCCGTGCTCGCCCGGCGGGTATGCGCGGCGCTCGACGCCGCATTTGTCGGTCAGGCAGCGCTCCCCCTTGAGGAACAGCTTCTGTCCCTCGCGGCGGCACTGCTTGCACTGGGGGCTCGAGTCCCTAGCCATTACACCCTCCTGCGCTTGCGTGGGCGACATCCGTTGTGCGCCTGCGGGGTCACGTCCTTGACGCCCGTCACTTCGAGGCCCGCGGCGGAGAGCGAGCGGATCGCGGTCTCGCGGCCGCTACCCGGACCCTTGACGTAGACCTCGACCTTCTGCAGCCCCTGCTCCAAGCCCTTGCGCGCGGCCGCATCGGCGGTCACCTGCGCGGCGAACGGCGTGGACTTGCGCGAGCCCTTGAAGCCGGCGCCGCCTGCGGACTCCCAGGCGATCACGTTGCCCTGGACGTCGGTGAGCGACACGATCGTGTTGTTGAACGACGTCTTGATGTGCGCCTGCCCCACGGGGATGTTCTTCTTCGGCTTACGTTTGCCGCGCGCGCGCTTGGGAGCAGCCATCAGCGGCCTCCCCTGGGCGTCGCGGCCAACGGCTGGCCGACACGGGCCGGGAGCAAGATGTCCTGCGTGCGGCGCACTACTTCTTCCCTGCCTTCTTCTTGCCGGCGACCTGCATCCGCTTGGGGCCCTTGCGAGTACGCGCGTTGGTCTTCGTCTTCTGGCCCCTGACGGGCAGGCCGCGACGGTGGCGCAGGCCGCGGTAGCAGGCGATCTCCTGCAGGCGCTTGATGTCCTGCGAGCGCTCCCGTCGCAGGTCGCCCTCCACGGTGAGGTCGGAGTCGATCGCGTCACGCAGGCGCGACACCTCGTCCTCGGTGAGGTCGCGCACGTAGGTGTCGGGGCTCACCCCCACCTCGGCCAGCAGCTTGTTGGCGGTCGAGCGCCCGATGCCGAAGATGTACGTCAGCCCGATCTCCGAGCGCTTGTTGAGAGGCAGGTTGACCCCGGCGATGCGTGCCACTGCCTAGCCTTGCCTTTGCTTATGACGCTTGTTCTGGCAAATGACCAGCACCGCTCCGTGGCGGCGGATGATCTTGCATTTTTCGCACATCGGCTTCACCGACGGTCGTACCTTCATGATCCCTTTCGGCTGGTCCTCGGCCGGGCTCTGGCTGCCGGGACGGCCGCCGCTACTCGATCGAGGATACGTTCGCAGCACGGAACGCTTTCGCGTGCGCGCGGACAGTCGATAGTAGCAGCTAGCTTCGGCCCGCGCTCGCGCCCTGCCAGCCGTGCGGCACCGCTCCCATGCGCTCGCACCCCGCCCGCCAAGTAGCAGCGCTCAGCTCGCGCTCGCGACCTGCTCGCCCACCGGGGGCGCCGCGGCGGCGGTGTGGCCGTTCGCCGACGGCTGGTCGGCCCGCTCCCGCAGGTGCCACGGCGTGAGTACCCGCGGGCCGTTCGTGGTGATCGCGACCGTGAACTCGAAGTGGGCTGCCGGCGAGTCGTCCTGGGAGAACACCCCCCACCCGTCGCCTCCCACGCGCACCGCCGGGCGGCCAGCGGTCGTCATCGGCTCGATCGCCAACACCATCCCCTCCTCCAGCCGTGGGCCCTTGCCCGGGCGGCCGTAGTTGGGCACCTGGGGGTCCTCATGCATCGAGCGACCCACACCGTGGCCAACCAGTGAGCGGATGATCGACAGCCCAGCGCCCTCGGCCACGCGCTCGATCGCGTGAGACACGTCGCCCATGCGGGCGCCGGCGCGGCACTGCTCCACCCCGGCGAACAGCGCCTTGCGGGTGGCGTGCAGGAGGTTCTGCTCGACGGCGCCGATCTCGCCGACGGGGAAGGTGCGCGCGGCATCCGCCACCCAGCCGTCGAGCGTGACGCCCACGTCGATCGAGATGATGTCGCCCTCCTCGAGGCGGTAGCGACCGGGAATGCCGTGCACCACCATCGCGTTCGGCGAGGCACATATCGAGCCGGGGAAGCCGCGAAAGCCCTTGAAGGTGGGGGTCGCTCCGTGTGAGCGGATGAAGCGCTCGGCGGCCGTGTCCAGCTCCACGGTACGCACGCCGGGGCGGATCATGCGCTCCACGAGCTGCAGCGTCTGCACGAGGATCTCGCCCGCCGCCGCCATCTTCTCGATCTCCGCGGGGGTCTTCTTGATGATCATCTGATCTGAGCTTAGCTTCGATCTACCGGCGACGGCACCAGTGCTGGGGCGGGTCCACCCGCCCCCCGAGAAATGGGTACGTGCGGCTCCTCGGGCGGCACGTACCCTCTATCGGAGGTGGCTATCAGAGCTTGTCCTCTAACCGCAGCGTCGCCAGGCTCGCGCGGATGTGGGCGTGCACCTCGTTCGGGGTTCGACTCCCGTCGAAGCGACGCAGCAGTCCCAGCTCCTCGTAGTAGCCGATCAGCGGCTTCGTCTGGGCGTGGTACACCTCCAGACGCGTGCGGATCGTCTCCTCCTTGTCGTCATCGCGCTGGATCAGCCGCGAGCCGTCCTGGTCGCAGATCCCCTCGCGCTTGGGCGGGTCGAACTCGACGTGGTAGATGTGGGCGGGGTTCTTCACGCACACCCGCCGGCCACCGAGGCGGCGCACCACCTCCTGGTCGGGCACGTCGATCAGCAGCGCCGCGGTCAGCCTCCGCTGCAAGCCGTCGAGCGCCTCCCCGAGCGCCTGTGCCTGCGCCTCGTTGCGCGGGAAGCCGTCGAGCAGGAACCCGTCGCGGGCGTCGTCGACGCCGATCCGCTTTGTGATCATGCCCACGATCACCTCGTCTGGCACCAGCTTGCCGGCGTTCATGTACTGCTGTGCCTCGTTGCCCAGCTCGGTGCCCTCTTGCACCTGAGCGCGCAGCATGTCTCCCGTGGAGATGTGCGCCAGCGCGAAATCGCTCTGCAGGCGGTCCGCCTGGGTGCCCTTGCCTGCACCAGGCGGGCCAAGCAAGATCAAGTTCAGCTCGGACACGACTACTCAAGCCTACCCGCTCCCAAGAATTCAGACTCCTCGGACCCAGGGAGCGGGCAACGCCCTACTTCAAGAACCCCTCGTAACCTCGCATCATCACTCAACGGGAGGGGGGCAGGCCCCCCTCCCGACCACCCCCCAACAAAGGCCTACTTCAAGAACCCCTCGCACTAGCGCGGGAAGGGGGCAGGCCCCCCTCCCGACCACCCCCCAACAAAGGCCTACTTCAAGAACCCCTCGTAACTTCGCATCATCAGCTGCGCCTCGAGCTGCTTCATGGTTTCCAGCGCGACCCCGATCACGATCAGGATCGAGGTGCCGCCCAGCTGTAGTTCCACGTGGGTGCGGTCGAACAGGATCGTCGGTAGCGCCGCCACCGCCGCGAGGAACAGGGCGCCGGGGAACGTCAAGCGCGCGAGGATGCGGTCGAGGAATTCAGCGGTCGGTCGCCCCGGGCGCACGCCGGGGATGAAGCCGCCGTACTTCTTCAGGTTGTCCGCCTGGTCTACGGGGTTGAAGGTCACCGCCGTGTAGAAGTACGTGAAGATCACGATGAAGATCGACTCCCCCACGATGTAATGCCAGCCTTTCGGGTTGAAGAAGTCGGACACTTCCTGGCCGGTGTGGGTTTTGATCAGCTGCCCGATCGTCGGTGGGAACGCCATGATGCTGGCCGCGAAGATCACGGGGATCACCCCCGCCATGTTCACGCGCAGCGGCAGGTACGTCTGGCCGCCCTCGCTCATCCGCCGCCCAATCACGCGCTTGGCGTACTGCACTGGGATCCGCCGCTGGCCCTCCATCACGAACACGACCGCCGCCACGACGACCAGCACGAGGAACGGCATCATCACCTTGAACACCTGGTTCTGGCTCGTCCACCACGCCTGGATCCCCGTCGGCAGACGCGAGACGATCGAGGCGAAGATCAGCAGCGAGATGCCGTTGGCAATGCCTTTCTGGGTGATCAACTCGCCGATCCACATCAGCAGTACGCAACCCGCCGTCAGGCACACGACGATCAGGAAGATATGCGGGAAGTCGAACTTCGTGACGACCGATTCCCCGGCGCTCGCCTGCAGCGAGTGGAACAGGAACACGTAGCCCACCGACTGCGCGAACGCCAGCCCCACAGTCAGGTAGCGCGTGTACTGCGTGATCCGCGCCTGCCCGACTTCGCCTTCCTTGGAGAGCTTCTCCAGCGAGGGCACCACAACCTGCAGTAGCTGCAGGATGATCGAGGCGGTGATGTACGGCATGATCCCCAGCGCGAAGATCGCGATCCGCGAGAGGCTCCCGCCAGAGAAGAGGTTCAGCAGGCCGAGGATGTTCGAGCCGCCGAGCTGCTTCTGGATACTGTTGACCGCGGTCAGGTTGACCCCGGGCACCGGCAGGTGGGAGCCGAGGCGGTAGATCAGCAGCATCGCCGCCGTGAAGCCGATCTTCTTCCGGATGTCCGGCACCTGGAAGGCGTTCAGGATCGTGGAGAGCATCAGGCGATTCTAGACCCCATGCGCCGCTCGCGCGCGGGTCTTCTCAAGAATGTTTCAAGCCGCCGACTCGTCGAGCACGACGCAGCTGCCGCCGGCCGCCTCGATGCGCTCGCGCGCGCTGGCGCTGAAGGCGTGCGCGTGAATCGTCAGCGCCTTGCCGAGCTCGCCCTTCGCCAGCACCTTCACCGGCACCGCCTTGCGGGTTCCCAGGCCCTTGTCGCGCATCGACTCCAGCGTGACCTCCGCGCCCGCCTCGAAGCGCGCGTCGAGGTCGCCGATGTTGACCGGCTGCGTGTGCGTGCGGAACGGCTCGAACGGCATCGACTTCTTCATGTGCGGGCCCCTGAGCTTGCGCATCCGCATATGGATCGGCATCTGCCCGCCCTCGAAGCGGGCCCTGCTCTTGGCGCCCGAGCGCGACCCGTACCCCTTCTGCCCTCTGCCGGCGGTCTTGCCCGTGCCCGAGCCTTCGCCGCGCCCTACTCGCTTGCGCGGCCGGCGGCTTCCCGGCGCCGGGGCGAGGCTGTGCAGGCCGATGCGGGGCTCCTGCTCGCTGTCGTCCGCGGGGCTCACCTCGACGCCTCCGCGTCAGCCTCTACGCCCACAGCGCCTCTGGCGCTGCCCTTCACACCCGACGCCGGCGCCCGCTTTGCCGCACCCGGGCCGTCCTCAACCTCCACGAGGTGGCGCACGGCGTGCAGCATCCCGCGCGCCTGAGGGCTGTCGTCGACCTGCACCGTGTGGCCGATCCTGCGCAGCCCCAGCGAGCGCAGCGTGTCCAGCTGGCGCTTGTTCGAGCCGTTGCTCGAGCGGCGCTGGATGACGGTGATGGCAGCCATCAGGCCGGGGTCTCCTCGGTGGTCTCTGCCTCCGGCGGTGTCTCCGTCTCGGCCTCCGGCGCCGTCTCGACGGACTCAGCCGCAGCCGGCGACTCCTCGGCAGGCAAGCCATCTGATGCGATCGCCTCCAACGTCTCCCCCTCTACAGGCTTGTCAGCGAGGCCCAGCACCTGGTTGATCGTCAGGCCGCGCAAGCGGGCGACCTCCTCGGGAGTGTTTAGCCCGCGCAGACCGGTGATCGTCGCCTTCACGAGGTTGATCGGGTTCTGGGTGCCGAGGCTCTTGGAGAGGATGTCGTGGATCCCCGCCAGCTCCAGCACGGCGCGCACGCCGCCGCCGGCGATCACGCCGGTGCCGGGTGCTGCGGGCTTCAGCAGCACCCGGCCGGAGCCGAAGATCCCGGTGGTCTGGTGGGTGATCGTGCTCCCGTGCCGGGGGACGCGGAAGAGGTCCTTCTTGGCGCGCTCCACACCCTTCTGGATCGCTAGCGGCACCTCGGTCGCCTTGCCGTAGCCGACGCCGACCACTTCCCGTTCGTCACCAACCACGACGAGGGCCGTGAAGGAGAAGCGCCTGCCGCCCTTGACAACCTTGGCGACGCGGTTGATCTCGACCACCCGCTCCTGGAGGTCCAGGCCGGCGGCGTTGACGGAGCGATCTGTGGGGATGGTGGACATGGTGAGAGTCGAGGGTAGCGGCTGGTGGAAGAGGGAGGTGGCGGAGTGGAAGCGAGGAGAGCCGTAAAGGTGGTGAAGAGAAGAGGTCCTTGGTCGGGAAGATCTGGTTGGAGCGACGGGTCTTAGACGACTATGCCCGCCTCGCGCAGCGCCTCTGCGAAGTTCTTGACGTGTCCGTGATAGCGATAACCGCCGCGGTCGAACACCGCTTCGGTAGCCCCCGCTGCTTTCACGCGCTCGGCGAGCAGCGCGCCCTCGCGGGCGGTGCGCTCGGCCTTCGCGAGCGTGCGCAACTCGGGCTCATACCAGTTGACCGCCGCCAGTGTGCGGCCGGAGAGGTCGTCGATCGCCTGTGCCGACAGCCCCTTGTTGGAGCGGAACACCGAGATCCGCGGTCGCGTCGGCGTGCCGGCGATCTTCGCGCGCACCCGGCGGCGCCGTTTCAGCCGGCGCTCGGGCTTGGTCATGAGGCTCATGCGCGCCCACCCACTCTGCTCACGACATCATTCCTCACGACATCATTGACGACGCTCATGCGCGCCCACCCACTCTGCTCACGACATCATTCCTCACGACATCATTGACGACGCTCATGCGCGCTTGCCGACCTTGCGGGCCACGTACTCGCCCTCGTAGCGGATGCCCTTGCCCTTGTAAGGCTCTGGCGGGCGCTGCTTGCGGATGATCGCCGCGGTCTCCCCTACCAGCTGCTTGGAAATACCCTTCACGACGATCCTCGTGGGCTGGGGCACTTCGAATTCGATCCCACTCGGCGCCGGGATCGGCACGGGGTGGGAGTAGCCGACTGCGAGCTCTAGGTCTTTGCCCTTCAGTTGCGCGCGGTAGCCCACACCCTGGATCTCCAGGCGCTTTTCGTAGCCCGCGGTAACGCCCTGCACCATGTTGGCCACCAGCGTGCGGGTGAGCCCGTGCAGCGCGCGATGTTCGCCGCGGTCGGTGGGGCGGGTGACGAGCAGCTGCTCCCCTTCCTGGACGACCTGGATGTCGCGGTGCACGCGCTCCTGCAGCTCGCCTTTCGGCCCGCTCACGCGCACCGTCTCCGGCTCGATCGCGACGGTCACGCCGCTCGGCACGGGGATTGGCTGTCTTCCGATCCTGGACATGTCTACCTGACCCCTCGGGCAGGTGCGGGTCGGGGGCGGACCGTGGCGTACGGGTGTGGGGGACGGGCCACCGTGCTCACCAGACCTGTGCCAGGACCTCGCCGCCGACGCCGGCCGCGCGTGCGTCGTGGCCGGTCATCACGCCCTGGGAGGTCGAGACGATCGACGTTCCCATCCCGCCCAGCACCTTTGGGATCCCGCCGGCCTGCACGTAGGTGCGCTGACCCGGTCGCGATACGCGCTTGAGTCCCGCGATCGCCGAGCGACGGTCGGCGGTGTACTTGAGGCGGATCTCGATCACCTGGCCGGCACCGCCATCGGGCGCAGGCGCGACCGACCAACTCTCGATGTAACCCTGCTCGGTGAGGATCCTCGCGAGCTCGGTCTTCAGTTTGGACGCGGGGATCTGCACCGTCTCGTGGGCGGCGTGGATCGCGTTGCGGATCCTCGTGAGGAAGTCCGCAATGGGGTCGGTCATCGGCATGGCTTCAGCGGGGGGTTTGGTGGGGTTGGGTTGTTGTAGTCACTTTTTAAAACGTGTGTGCTATGGCGCACGGCTTTTGAAATCAATGCTAATACTCCCGCCCTACCACGAGGACTTGGTCATCCCCGGGATCTGGCCGTTGTGGGCGAGCTCGCGCAGGCATATGCGGCAGAGCCCGAACTTGCGGTAAACCGCCTTGGGCCGTCCGCAGCGGTTGCAGCGAGTATAGGCACGCGTCTTGTACTTCGGCGTCCGCGCCTGCTTGACGCGCAGCGAGGTCTTAGCCATCAGTCTGTCTCCTCTTGCTCGGCGTCGGCGGTATCGGCGATGCCCGCGAACTCCTTGGGGCGGCCGTAGGTCGAGAAGGGCATCCCCAGCGCAGAGAGCAGCGCGAATGCCTCGACGTCCGTGCGCGCGCTCGTCGTGATCGTGATGTCCAGCCCGCGCACATGGTCAATCGTGTCGTAGTCGATCTCGGGGAAGATGATCTGTTCGCGCACGCCCATCGAGTAGTTGCCGCGGCCGTCGAACGAACGGGCTCGCAGACCACGGAAGTCGCGGATTCGAGGAATCGCGATCGAGATTAGGCGGTCGAGGAACTCGTAGGAGCGCTCCCGGCGCAGCGTCACCGATACCCCCACCGGCATCCCCTCGCGCAGTTTGAACGCGGCGATCGACTTACGCGCGCGGCGCACGCTGGGCTGCTGGCCGGCGATCGTTGCAAGCTGGTCCTGGGCGGCCTTCAGCGCCTTGGAGTCCTGCTTGGCGTCGCCCACGCCCATGTTGAGCGTGACCTTCTCCAGGCGCGGCGTCTGCATCGAGGAGGAGTAGCCGAAGCGCTCGATCAGTTGCGGGCGGATCTCCTCCATGTAGCGGACTTTCAGGCGTGCGGGGCCTTCTGTACTCATCAGTCGATCCTCGCTCCCGTACGACGCGCGACCCGGAAGGGTTTGCCATTCTCCCGCTCGATCCCCACCCGCGTGGGTTTGCCGCCTTTGGGATCCAGCAGCATCACGTTGGAGACGTGGATCGGACCCTCGCGCTCGATCACACCGCCGATGGTGGGGCCACCGCCGCCGTAACGGCCGGCGTTCTGTGTCTGCTGCGGGCGGGTGTGGCGCTTGATCATGTTCAAGCCCTCGACGTACACGCGCTCCTTGCCCGGCTCCACGCGCAACACGCGGCCGCTCTTGCCGCGGTCCTTACCCGCGATCACCTGCACGCGATCGTCCGAGCGGATCCGCAGCGTACGTCGTGCCGCCTTCGCTGGGGCGCTCGAACGCTTCGTACCGGTGCGCTTCGCGCCCGTGCTCTTGCCACCGCTTGCCCGCGATCCGCCTTTGCTCGAACCACCCGTCTGTGCCCTGGCCCGCGCCATGCTCAGATTACCTCCGGGGCGAGCGAGACGATCTTCATGAAGTTACGCTCGCGCAGTTCCCTCGCAACGGGGCCGAACACACGCGTGCCACGAGGGTTGTTCTGCTCGTCGATGATCACCGCAGCGTTCTCGTCGAAGGAGATGTAGGTGCCATCGTCGCGGCCAAACGGCTTCTTTGTGCGCACGACCACGGCCGTCACCACGTCACCCTTTTTGACGGTGCCGTGGGGGGTGGCCTGCTTGACGGTGGCGGTGATCACGTCCCCCACGTGCGCATACCGGCGACGCGAGCCGCCCTTGACGCGAATGCAGAGGATCTCGCGCGCCCCGGTGTTGTCGGCCACCCGCAACCTCGTCTCGTTCTGGATCATCGTGCCCTCTCCAACACATCCGCCAGTCGCCAGCGCTTGGTGCGCGACAGGGGGCGGCTCTCGACCACGCGCACCACATCGCCCTCGTGCGCCTCGTTGTTCTCGTCGTGGGCGTGTAGCGTGGAGGAGCTGCGCACGATCTTCTCGTAGCGTCGATGCCGGCGGGCGACATCGATACGCACGGTGATCGTTTTGTCGGCCTTGTTCGACACGACCACGCCCTGGCGCTCCCGGCGGGCACCCTCACGCGGGGGGTGCACGGGCGCGAGCGGCTGCGCAGCGGGCGTCGAGGCACGGTGCTCGGCCCGTTTGGTGCGTTCCTGCAAGCGCCGCGTTCGGCGCTTGACCGCCTTCGCACGACGTGTGGCATCGCGTTCGGTCTGGCGCTCCTCGGGCGTGCGCGCCTGGCGGGCGCTGCCGACGTGCGTCGAACGTGCTTTGCGCCGGCGCTCCTTCGGCGGGAGCTGCTCGACGGGCTGGGCGGCGGGCGCGGCGGCTCGCGCGGCCGGGGGTGCTGGCTCTGAGGTCTGCTCGGCCTGCGCCTCAGGCTCAGGGGCCGGCTCGGCCTGCGCCTCAGGCTCAGGGGCCGGCTCGGCCTGCGCCTCAGGCTCAGGGGCCGGCTCGGCCTGCGCCTCAGGCTCAGGGGCCGGCTCGGCCTGCGCCTCAGGCTCAGGGGCCGGCTCGGCCTGCGCCTCAGGCTCAGGGGCCGGCTCGGCCTGCGCCTCAGGCTCAGGGGCCGGCTCGGCCTTGGCCTCAGGCTCAGGGCCCGGCTCGGCCTCGGCCTCAGGCTCAGATGCCTCCGCCGCCGGGTCCGGGTCCGGGGCAGCCGGTTCGGGGGCGGCCGCCACCGGCTCGGGAGTCTGCTCAGGCGCCGCGGCCTGCTCGGCTGCGGTCTCCTCGGGCTGTTGCTTGTCGCTCATCTCGTTGTCCTGTTCGTCGGCCATCTACTCGTCACATCCCCAGCTCTCGCTCGCGGCGCACAGTGAGCGCGCGCGCGAGGTCGCGCTTGGCGCGGCTCACGCCGGCGGTGTTCTCGAGCTCGCCGGTCGCGTTGGCGAAGCGCAGCCCGAAGAGGTCCTTGCGCAGCGTGCCGATCTGCTCGGCCAGCTCGTCGTCTGGCATGTCGCGCATCTCCTTGGCGTTCATCGCCGGGTCTGCCTCCCACTCACCTGGGTGCGGTTGCGCTGGATCCGATGTTCGAGCCTCGCGCTCATCGTCACTCCTCGCGCATCACGAACTTGGACTTGACGGGAAGCTTGTGTGCAGCCAGCCGGATCGCGTCGCGGGCCAGCGGCTCAGGCACCCCGGCGAGCTCGAACATCACGCGCCCGGGCTTGACCACGGCGACCCAACCCTCGGGGGAGCCCTTGCCGGAGCCCATGCGGGTCTCGGCCGGCTTCTTGGTGACGGGCTTGTCGGGGAACACGTTGATCCACACCTTGCCGCCACGCTTGATCTTGCGCGTCATCGCGATACGCGCGGCCTCGATCTGGCGGTTGGTGAGCCAGCCCTGCTCCAGCGACTTCAGGCCGTACTCGCCGAACTGCACCTTCACCTGGCCGCGCGACATTCCGCCGCGCCGGCCACGGTGCTGCTTGCGATGCTTGACGCGCTTGGGGGAGAGCATCAGCGGGTCACCTCGGGACTGCCGCCGCCACGACCGCCGGATCCGGACCCACCGGCCCCACGACCGCCGCCCGATGATCCGGGCCCACCCGCCCCACGACCGCCACCGCCACCGCCACCGAAGCCGCCGCGGCCACCACCAGGACCGCGGCCACCGCCGCCGCCACCAGGCCCACCGGGACCACGACCGCCGCCCGATGATCCGGGCCCACCCGGGCCACGACCGCCGCCGGAGCCGCCACGACCGCCGCCTGGACCGCCTGGCCCACGGCCACCGCCGCCACCCGGTCCGCGACCAGATCCGGGCCCGCCCGCCCCGCCAGGCCCACGTCCGCCGCCACCGCGGCCGCCGCCACCGCCCGCCCCACCGCGGCCCCGGCCGCCACCGCCGCGCCCTTCGCGTCCGTCACGTCCACCACCGCGGCCGTCGCGGCCGTCGCTCGGCGGAGGCGGAGCGGTCATGTCGGTGAGGTCAGCACCGGTGTAGCCCTCGGGCATGATCTCGCCCTTGTTGACCCAGCACTTCACACCGATGCGCCCGAACGTGGTGGCCGCCTCGTGGAAGCCGTAGTCGATGTCGGCGCGCATCGTGTGCAGCGGCACCCGGCCGTCGGAGTAGCTCTCGGTGCGCGCCATCTCGGCGCCGCCGAGTCGCCCGGCGACCTGCACCTTGACGCCCTTGGCGCCCGAACGCATCGCGCTGGTGAGCGCGCGCTTCATCGCGCGGCGGAAGGCGACGCGGTTCTGCAGCTGCTCGGCGATCGACTGCGCGACGAGCTTGGCGTCGAGCTCGGGGCGCTTGATCTCGAGGATGTTGACCTTGATCTGCTTCTGGGTCATGCGGTGCAAATCGCGCCGCAGGGCGTCCACTTCGGTGCCCGACTTGCCGATCACGATCCCGGGGCGGGCAGTGTGGATGTTGACCTCCAGTTCGCCGGCGTCCTTGCGAATCGTGATGTCGGAGAGCCCCGCGTGGGCGAGACGGTCGGTGATGTCCCGGCGCACGCGGATGTCCTCCGCGAGGTACTCCGCGAAGTGGCGCTCGTTGAACCAGTTGGACTTCCAGTCGTGGATGTAGCCCACGCGCATGGCCTCTGGATGAACCTTCTGTCCCATCTTCTCTCGTCTCGATCCTCTTCTCTCGGTGTCTCGCCTCTACGACCGCGGGGTGAGCGTGATCGTGAGATGACTGGTGCGCTTGCGGATCGGCGTCGCCCTACCCATGGCGCGCGGCCGAAAGCGCTTGATCGTGGGCCCTTCGTCGGCGTAGGCCTCGCGGACGACCAGGTCGTCCTCGAGCAGCTCGTGGTTGTTCTCCGCGTTGGCCACCGCTGACTCGAGCAGCTTGCTCCAGTCGCGGGCCACGTCGCGGGGCGTGAAAGCGAGGATAGCGCGTGCCTCCGGCACGGACTTGCCCCGAATGTGCCCGCACACCATTCGCGCCTTGCGCGCGGAGGTCCGCACGTAGCGCGCCTTGGCGTGCACCACCTGGCGGCGCTCGGCCGGTTTGCGTTTTGCGGCGACCGCCGGTTTGGGCTCCGGGGCGGTCTCCTCGGCCGGGGACTCCTCGGCGACCGGCTCCGCGGTCGGCTGTTCGTCTGCCTCTTCATCCGCCTTGGGGTCCTTCTTCGCTTTGGCCGGCTTTTTCTCGGCAGCTGGTTTTTTCTCGGCTTTGGTAGCCGGCTTGTCCGCAGCAGCTTTTTTGGCAGCAGGCTTTTTGGCAGCAGGCTTTTCCGCAGCCGGCTTTTTGGCCGCCGGCTCCACCGGGGCGTCGCCCGGCGTCTCGTTCGCTTTCTCGTCCTCAGCGTTCATCTCATCGGACCTTCCCGGACCCTGCGTGCCCGCGGAAGTGGCGGGTGGGGGCAAACTCGCCGAGCTTGTGCCCGACCATCGACTCCGAGACGAACACGGGGATGTGCTTCTTGCCGTCGTGCACCGCGATCGTGTGGCCGACCATGTCGGGGAAGATCGTCGAGGTCCGCGACCACGTGCGAATCATCTGTTTGCGATTCTCCGCGTTGAGCGCCTCGATGCGCTTCATCAGGCGCTCTTCCACCCACGGCCCCTTCTTGCTTGAGCGACTCATCGCTGCTTGCCCTTCCCGCGGCGACGGCCGCGCACGATGTAGCGGTTGGAGGTCTTGTTCTTCTTGCGCGTGCGATACCCGAGCGTCGGCACGCCCCACGGAGTGACGGGGTGCCGCCCGGCGGTCGTCGAACCCTCGCCGCCTCCGTGCGGGTGGTCAACCGGGTTCATCGCCACACCGCGGGTCTGGGGGCGCACACCCATGTGGCGCTTGCGCCCGGCCTTGCCCACCTTGATGTTCTGGTGGTCGGAGTTGCCGATCGTGCCCACGGTGGCGCGGCACTCGGCCCTCACCAAGCGCATCTCCCCGGAAGGCAACCGCAGGGTGGCCATCTCGCCATCCTTTGCCATCAGCTGCACACCGGCTCCCGCGGAGCGCGCCATCTGCCCGCCGCGGCCGGGGTGGAGCTCGACGTTGTGCACGACCGTGCCCACCGGCATCCGCGCCAGCGGGAGGCAGTTGCCCACGGCGATGTCGGCGCCCTCGCCAGAGCTGACGGTCATGCCGACGGTCAGCCGCTGGGGCGCGAGGATGTAGCGCTTCTCGCCGTCGAGGTAGTGCAGCAGCGCGATGTAGGAGGAGCGGTTGGGGTCATACTCGATCGCGGCGACCTTGGCGGGCACGCCGTCCTTGCGCCGCTTGAAGTCGATCCGGCGGTACAGTCGCTTCGCGCCGCCGCCGCGGTGGCGGGCGGTCTTGCGCCCGTGGGCGTTGCGCCCGCCGCTCTTCTTCAAACCCTCGACGAGCGTCTTCTCGGGCTCGCTCTTGGTGATCTCCGCGAAGTCGGCGTAGGAGGTGAAGCGGCGGCCGGGGGAAGTTGGCTTTGGTTTGCGAATTGGCATGGTGTTGGTTGCTCTCTCTTTACACGCTTCCGGCTTCGCCTACACGCCCTCGAGCGACTGGAAGACGGGGATCGTTTCGCCCTCGCGCACCTGCACAATCGCCTTCTTCCAGGTGCGGGTGCGCCCGCTGATCGCGCCACGGCGCTTGGGCTTGGACTTCACGCTCTGGGTCCGCACATCGACGACGTGCACTTTGAACAGCGATTCCACCGCCTGGCGAATCATGGTCTTGTGCGCGTCGGGGTGCACGCGGAAGGTGTAGCGGCCGAACGCCGAGAGCGCGTAGCTCTTCTCGGAGATGACCGGGCGGATGATGACCTGGTAGTGCTCCATCACGCCTCACCCTTCCCGCCGCCGACGCGAGCGGTGAGCGCGTCGAGCGCGGCTTGTGAGAGCACCAGCGAGGCAGCGCCCACGAGGTCGGCGACCCCCACATCCTCATGCGCCAGCACCGCCACGCGGGCGAGATTGCGAAACGACAGCGCCGCATCCGACTCCTCGAGCGCGAGCGCGACGAGGGTGGGGCGAGGCTGGTCCCAGTCATCGAGCAGGTCCATCGCCTGGCTGGTCTTGGGCGCGGTGAAGGCGCTCGCGTCGAGCACGGCGAGCGAACCGCGCGAGGCGTGCAGCGAGAGCGCGCTGCGCAGCGCGGCACGTTGCTCCTTGCGGTTGACCTTGAAGGTGTAGGAGCGCGGCTGGGGCCCGAACACGGTGCCGCCTCCGGTCCAGATCGGCGAGCGGCTTGAGCCAGCGCGGGCACGCCCGGTGCCCTTCTGACGCCACGGCTTGGCCGAGCCGCCGGACACCATCGCGCGAGTCTTGGTGGCCGCGGTGCCGCGACGGCGAGCGGCCTGCTCGGCACGTACGCTCTGGTGCACGAGCGGGCCGTGGAACTCGGCGGAGAAGGCGGCGCCGTCCAACCCAATGGTCTTGCTGGCGGCGCCCCCCAACACGGGGGCTTTGAGCGTGGCGTCAGCCATCCGCACGCACCTCCGTCGTTTGGCCGTCGGCCGTCGCGGTGGGACGATGCACGGAGCAACTCACGGTCTCAGCCATCGGCGCGCACCTCCACAACGCCGCCGCGCGGGCCGGGTACCGAGCCGCGCACCATCAGGAGGTTTTGGGCGGTGTCCACGGCGATGATCTCCAGGCCGGGCTGGGTGGCGCGGCGGTTTCCCATCTGGCCGGGCCCGCGGATGCCTTTGATCACGCGCGCGGGCGTGGCGGAGGCGCCGATCGAGCCGGGAGCGCGGACGTTATGCGAGCCATGTGACTTGGGGCCGCTCTTGAAGCCGTGGCGACGGATCGTGCCCTGAAAGCCCTTGCCCTTGGAGACCCCGGCGATCTTCACACGGGCGCCAACCTCGAAGGAGGCGACGGTGACGCTCTCGCCAAGCTTCAGCGCAGCGGGCGAGGCGGGCGGGATCCTGAACTCCACGAGGTGGCGTAGTGGGGGCGCGTCGGCCTTCTTCAGATGCCCCAGCTCCGCTTTGGTGAGGTGCTTCTCGCGGGCGGCGCCAAACGCCAACTGCACCGCGTCATACCCGTCGCGCTCGGTGCTCCGCAGCGCGGTGATGGGGCAGGGCCCGGCTTCCAGCACGGTGACGCGCGCCACCGAGCCGTCCTCCTTGAACAGCTGAGTCATTCCGAGCTTCTTGGCGAGGATCGCGGGCATATTGAGGTGGAGTGGATGGTGGGTGTCGGTCGTGGGGGAGGAGCGAGATGGGATGGCCCACTCACGTGGCGAGGCGGATCTCGATGTCGACGCCCGCAGGCAGATGATCCAGGCGCTGCAGCGAGTCGACGGTCTTGGGGGTCGGCTGGTGAATGTCGATCAGCCGCTTGTGCGTGCGGATCTCGAAGTGCTCACGCGAGTCCTTGTCCTTGAAGGGGGAGCGGATCACGCAGTACACGTTCTTCTCTGTGGGCAGCGGCACTGGTCCGGAGACGGTGGCACCGGTGCGCGTCGCGGTCTCGACGATCTCCTTCGCGGCCGACTCGATCGCGGAGGTGTCATACGCCTTGAGCCTGATTCGGATCTTGTTCTGTGCGGCTGGTGCCATGTGAAAGTCAGTCGTCTCTATCTGGAGGAAGCGTCATTGTCTGGATGCCCGGCAAGGCGCGCGAACGTTCTTCGCCGCACCGCGCTGGACGGAGCTGCATCGTCGTATCTGTCTGGCAATAAAAAGCGCCCCCGGGTCCTCCCAGGAGCGCCTTTTGGCACTACTCGATGATCTCGCTGACCACGCCCGAGCCCACCGTGCGACCGCCCTCTCGGATCGCAAAGCGCAGGCCCTGGTCCATGGCGATCGGCTGGATCAGCTCGATCTCCATCTGGACGTTGTCGCCGGGCATCACCATCTCGACGCCCTCGGGCAGCTTAGCCACGCCGGTTACGTCAGTGGTACGGAAGTAGAACTGCGGCCGATACCCGGAGAAGAATGGGGTGTGGCGTCCACCCTCCTCCTTCTTGAGCACGTAGACCTCGGACTTGAACTTGGTGTGCGGCGTGATCGAGCCGGGCTTGCACAGCACCTGCCCACGCTCGATCTCCTCGCGCTTGGTGCCGCGCAGCAGGCAGCCGACGTTGTCGCCGGCGCGGCCCTCGTCGAGGATCTTGCGGAACATCTCGACGCCCGTCACCACCGTGGAGGTGGAGTCGTGGACGCCCACGATTTCGACGGTGTCGCCGGTTTTGACGATCCCCTGCTCGATACGCCCGGTCGCCACCGTGCCGCGACCGGTGATCGAGAAGACGTCCTCGACCGGCATCAGGAACGGCTTGTCGAGCTCGCGCACCGGCTCGGGGATGTAGTCGTCGAGCGCCGCAGCGAGATCGAGGATCTTTTGCTTGTAGGTCTCGTCGCCTTCCAGCGCCTTCAACGCCGAGCCGATCACGAACGGGATGTCGTCGCCGGGGAAGTCGTATTCGGAGAGCAGCTCGCGCACCTCGACCTCGACCAGTTCGAGCAGCTCCTCGTCATCGACCATGTCGGCCTTGTTGAGGAACACCACGATGTAGGGGACGCCGACCTGGCGGGCGAGCAGGATGTGCTCGCGCGTCTGGGGCATCGGGCCGTCGGCGGCAGACACGACCAGGATCGCCCCGTCCATCTGCGCCGCGCCGGTGATCATGTTCTTGACGTAGTCGGCGTGACCGGGGCAGTCCACGTGCGCGTAGTGGCGCTTGTCGGTCTGGTACTCGACGTGGGAGGTGGCGATCGTGATCCCGCGTTCCTTCTCCTCGGGAGCGTTGTCGATCTCCTCGAAGCTGCGGGCTTCGGCGCCTCCCTTCTCGGCCAGCACCGTGGTGATGGCAGCGGTCAACGTCGTCTTGCCGTGATCGATATGACCGATGGTGCCGACGTTGACGTGCGGCTTGTCGCGCTCGAACTTCTCCTTCGCCACTTTGCTCTGCTCCTCTGGAATCGACTGTTGTGCTCGCCTGCGTGAAGCGAACCCGAGAAATCTATCTAAATGCCAAGTTTCGTGATCGCTGGTCCACTGGCTAGGCCGGGACCGGCTCCCCCGTACGCTGCTCGATGATCTTCTCCGCGATGTTGGGGGGTACCTCCTCGTAGCCCTCGAACTGCATCGTGTATGTGGCTCGCCCCTGCGTGTTGGAGCGCAGGTCGGTGGCGTAGCCGAACATCTCGGAGAGCGGCACGAGCGCGTGGATCGCCTGCGCGTTGCCCTGCTGCTCGGAGCCGTGCAGGTGCCCGCGCCGGCGCGAGAGGTCGCCCATCACATCGCCCATGAACTCCTCGGGGGTGACGACCTCCACCGCAAAGATCGGCTCCAGCAGCACCGGCTTGGCGCGTCGCGCGGCCTCCTTGAAGGCGAGCGAGCCGGCGACCTTGTAGGCGATCTCCGAGGAGTCCACCTCGTGGTACTTGCCGTCCACGAGCGTGACGCGCACGTCCACCATCGGGTAGCCCGCCTTGACGCCGTTCTCCAACGCCTCCTCGACGCCCTTCTCGACGGCGGGAATGAACTCCGAGGGGATCGCGCCACCCTTGATCTTGTTGACGAAATCGAAGCCCTCGCCAGGGGCGGGCTCGATGTTGATGTAGACCACGCCGTACTGGCCGGAGCCACCGGTCTGGCGCACGAACTTGCCTTCGACCTTCTCGGCGGTGCCGCGCACGGTCTCACGGTAGGAGACCTGGGGGCGCCCGACGTTGGCCTCCACGCCGAACTCGCGCTTCATGCGGTCCACCAGCACTTCCAGGTGCAGCTCGCCCATCCCGGAGATCTCGATCTGGCCGGTCTCTTCGTTGGTGCGGACCTGGAAGGTGGGGTCCTCTTCGGCGAGGCGCCCCAGCGCAATCGACATCTTCTCCTGGTCGACCTTGGTCTTCGGCTCCACCGCAACCTTGATGACGGGCTCGGGGAACACGATCGTCTCCAGGCGCACGGGGGCGTCGGGGGCGGCGAGTGTGTCGCCGGTCATCACCTGCTTGATCCCGACCGCCGCGGCGATGTCCCCGGAGTACACCTCGGGGACCTCCTCGCGGTCGTTGGCGTGCATCATCAGGATCCGCCCGATGCGCTCGGTACGGCCGCTGTTGACGTTGAGCACGCGCGAGCCTGCCTCCACGCGCCCAGAGTAGACGCGGAAGTAGGTGAGCTTGCCGACGTAGGGGTCAGCCATGATCTTGAAGGCCAGCGCGGTGAAGGGTTCGGAGTCGTCGGGCTTGCGCTCCACCTCGCGCTCGCCCTCCTCGCCCTTGACAAGTTCGGTGCCAGTCATCGGGGGTACGTCCAGCGGGGAGGGGAGATAGTCGATGACGGCGTCCAACAGCGGCTGCACGCCCTTGTTCTTGAAGGAGGAGCCGCACAGCACGGGGGTGAGCTTGGTGGAGAGGGTGGCCGTGCGGATCGCCTGCTTGAGGCGCTCATCGGAGATCTCGGCCTCCTCGAGAATCAGCTCGACGAGGCCGTCGTCGTAGTGGGACACCTCCTCCAACAGGTGCTCGCGCGCGGTGGCGGCGGCGTCGGCAAGCGCAGCGGGGATATCGATTTCCTCCTGCTCCTTACCCAGCTCGTCCTTGTAGACGATCGCCTTCATCGCCACGAGGTCGACCACGCCCTCGAAGCCGGCCTCGGCGCCGATCGGCAGCTGGATCGGGACGGGGTGGGCGCCGAGGCGGTCGATCATCGTCTGCACGCCGCGCTCGAAGTCCGCGCCGATGCGGTCCATCTTGTTGATGTAAGCGATCCGCGGGACGTGGTACTTGTCGGCCTGGCGCCACACGGTCTCCGACTGCGGCTCGACGCCGGCGACGGAGTCGAACAGCGCGATCGCCCCGTCGAGCACGCGCAGCGAGCGCTCAACCTCGACTGTGAAGTCGACGTGCCCGGGGGTGTCGATGATGTTGATGCGGTTGTCCTTCCACTCCGCCGTAGTCGCGGCCGAGGTGATCGTGATACCGCGCTCTTGCTCCTGTTCCATCCAATCCATCGTGGCGGCGCCGTCGTGGACCTCGCCGATCTTGTAGGTGCGCCCCGTGTAGTAGAGGATGCGCTCGGTCGTGGTCGTCTTGCCCGCGTCGATGTGGGCCATGATCCCGATGTTGCGGGTGTTCTCGAGTGTGAACTTGCGTGGCATGGGCTTGGTGTGTGGTGGTGGTGGCGGTGGTGGACGGTGGCGATGGGCGCTGCTGGCAGTGGTTGAGGTTGAGGCAGGGATGCAGCGCTGCCTTAGTCACAAGGCGGATCAGGGCAAAAAAATCGGGCCCCCTGGGCCCGCGCGCGCTGCTTGCAGTGAGGCCGGTTCGCGTCGCTATGTGGTCAGGGTCTTCATCTTGATGTCGCGCCCCGCAGCGGCACTGTTCGCACACCTAAGCCGCCCGCCGAGCGGAGGCCGACTATAGCAGAAGCCTCCGGGACGCCATCCCACCCGCGCCGAGCAGAGCGAGGACCCGATCCCGCCCTGCCGGAACCCGATCCCACTCGCTGGAAACCGTAGTCCACCAGCATCCTTACTGACCCACGCGCACCGGCGCGCTCGCCGTGGCACGATCCGGGGTGCAGTTGACGAACACGCGCGCGCTCACCACGTAGCGGCCCGTGACCCGGTAGCGGTGCTTCAGCCGCCACCGCCGGTGCGTCGCGGGCGCGGACCCGGCGATGCAGAACTGCGGCACCGCGCCCGACCCGGCGCCGGTTCCATCGCCGTAGCGCAGCAGATACCCCACGGCTCCCGGGGCGTGCCGTATCCGGGCGGTGAGTTCGACCGTCACGGTACCGCCGGCTTGCGTGGCCGCCGGCGCCACCACGAGCGTTACGGTCAACCCACCCGAGCGCGCCGTTCCCACACTGGCACGAGGCGTATCTCCAGGATTAGAGCCGGCCGTCCCCACGCCGCCAGGAGGCACATGCCCGAAACCCGAGTCGACCGAGCCCGTGCCAGCGCCGCAGCCGCAGGCCACCAGGCAGCCCACCAGCGCCGGGAGCCCGAGCGCGCGTGCACGGCCTAGCGCCGGGGCCCTGGAAATCGCTTCCGAGTGCCCCGGCGCCATCGCCCTCGACGACTGAGCGCCTACGCGTGTTCCTCCACCAGTGCCGTTTCCGTGCCCGACCCTTCGGTTGCGTGGCCCGCCGCCGTGCAGACGCTCGCGGTCTTGCACGAGACGCCCGCCAGGCTGCTGGCCTGCGCTCCTTCCGGGTTGGGGGTTTCCTGGATCGACCATTTTTTGCCTGTGCTCGTGATCGCCTCGGCCAGCGTCTCTTCGACGCCACCACTGGTCACATAGTGCCCGACCGCCGTGCATTCTTCGGCAGCCGTGCACGACACCCCCGCGAGCGCCGAGCTTTTCGCGCTCGCCGGATTCGGCGATTCCTGGATCGCCCATTTTTTTGCGGTGCTCGTGAACACCTCCGCCAGCGTCTCTTCGACGCCGCCACTGGTCACATAGCGCCCCACCGCCGTACACGCTTCCGCGGCCGTGCACGACACCCCCGCGAGCGCCGAGCTTTTCGCGCTCGCCGGATTCGGCGATTCCTGGATCGCCCATTTTTTCGCGGTGCTCGTGAACACCTCCGCCAGCGTCTCTTCGACGCCGCCACTGGTCACATAGCGCCCCACCGCCGTACACGCTTCCGCCGCCGTGCACGACACCCCCGCGAGGCTGCTCGCTTTGGCTTCGGCCGGGTTGGGGGATTCCTGGATCGCCCATTTTTTGGCGGTGCTCGTGAACACCTCCGCCAGCGTCTCTTCGACGCCGCCACTGGTCACATAGCGCCCCACCGCCGTACACGCTTCCGCCGCCGTGCACGAGACCCCCGCGAGCGCCGAGCTTTTCGCGCCGGCCGGGTTGGGGGATTCCTGGACCGTCCATTTTTTGGCGCTCCACACCTCCGCCAGCGTCTCTTCGACGCCGCCGCTGGTCACGTAGTGCCCCACCGCCGTGCACGCTTCCGCACCCGAGCAGGAGACGCTCGTGAGCGTGGAGCCTTTGGCGCCGCTCGGATTGGGCGTTTCCTGCAATGCCCATTCTTTGCCGTTCCAACGCTCCGCCAGCGTCAGCTGCGTGTTGGCGTCGTTGAGGTAGTGCCCGACCGCGGTGCACGCTTCGGTCGCGCTACACGAGACGCCGGCGAGGTTACCGGTGGCTTCTTTGGGAGCCAGACTCGTCTGGATCGCCCATTTTTTTTCGGTGCTGGTGAACACCTCCCCAAGCGCCAGTTCGGCGCCGGCGCCGCTCACATAGTGCCCGGCGGCGGTGCACGCTTCGGCAGACACGCAGGAGACGCCGGCGAGCGCCGAGCTTTTCGCTTCGGCCGGATTGGGGGATTCCTGCAGTTCCCATTTTTTTCCCGTTTTCGTGATCGTCTCGGCGAGCGTCGATTCGACCCCGCCGCTAGTGACGTACGAGCCCACCGCGGTACAGGCTTCCGGCCCCTGGCACGAGATACCGGAGAGCTTCGCGCTTTTGGCACCCGCTGGGCTCGGCGATTCCTGTAGTTCCCATTTTTCGAGGGTCCAGTACTCGGTCAGCGTGACTTCCTTACCGGCATTGTTGACGTAGTGACCAGCGAAGGTGCACGCCTCCGGGCAGGAGACGCTGCTGAAGCTGCTGCTTTTAGCTTCCGCCGGGATCAGCGGCGCTTGCAGCGACCATTTGCCGAGGAGCAGCACATCGGCGAGGACGGTTTCCGTGCCCGTGCTGCTCACATAGTGCCCGACCGCATCGCAGGCTTCGAATTCAGTTTTCAGGCATGACACTCCCAGGAAAGTCGCGCTTTTCGCTTCCGCCGGTAGCGGCGTTTCCACGATCGTCCATTCGCCGACAGCGGGTTTGTCGACGAGCGTCAGTTCCTTGCCTGTGCTGCTGACGTAGTGCCCTACGCCAAGGCAGATCTTTTCGCCGCACGAGACCGCGCTCAGCGTGCTGCTTTTCGCTTCGGCGGGAACCGCAACGGCCTTGACTACCCACGCTCGGGAGCCTTCGCGGTTCCATTCCTCGGCGAACGCCACTTCGGCGCTGGAGCCATTGATGTAATGGCCGACCGCGTCGCACTCTTCCACGATTTCCGGGAAGAGCTCGACTTTCACGCACGAGACTCCGCTCAGGACGGAGCTTTTGGCGCCGGCCGGCGTGGGGACTTCCACCTGGCTCCATGCGTTGCCGTTCCAACGCTCCACCAGCGGTTTTTCTGCACCGGCTGGGCCGTCGTGCCCGACGGCCGTGCAGCTTTCGCTGGACACACACGAGACGCTTGCGATACTGGTGTTCTGGGCGTCCCGCTTGGCCGATAGATTGGGAATCGAGCGCGTGAACCAGCCGCTGAGGTGGGGTACGCCGTGCGGCGTACCCCAGCCGGTGGGGCCGTCGAAGCCGACTTCACCCTCGCACAGGTACGCATCTTCGGCCGGCGGCGTGCAGGTTCCGTTGGAGCCCGAGGTGACGTCGTACAGCATTCCCGGGTGCTTGTAAAAAACTTCGGCGCCTGCGCTTTTGACCGCGCTTTCCGCGTGGGCCTCGATCGCCGCGACGAGCGGCGATGAGACGCTCGTGCCGCCGACGTTCGTCCATCCGGCGACGTACGGCGTGTTGTAGACCGACACCGGCGTCTCCGGGGAGGCCACCGCCGAGATGTCGTTGTCGGTGCGTTTGGTGCAGCCCGTGTCGAGCTGCCACGCGGGCTTGGCCTCGTAGAGGCTGCAGCCGCTGCCGCTGTCGTCCCAGACGGTCTCCTTCCAGCCCCGGGAGTTGCTCGCTTTGTTGAGGTTGGTCCCGCCGACGGCGATCACGTTGGGCGAGGTGGCCGGCCAGCTGGGGGCACCCACGCCGTTGTCGTAAGCCGAGTCGCCCGCGGAGACCGTCACGGGGACGGTGTGTTTGTAGGCCGCGAGATATTCCGCACAGCCTTTTTTGGCAGGGCACCACGTTTCGTTGTTCTCGGGGTAGCCGTAGCTGTTGCTGATCTCAGTCGCGCCGAGGGTTGCCGCCTCTTCGACAGAGGCGGCAGTGTCTTTCGGTTCCTGGGTGGTCGCCTCCACGAGCAGGATTTTGCAGTTGGGGCAGGCGGCGGAGACCATGTCCATATCCAGAGCGCTCTCCAGCGACCAGTCGCTTTCGAGCGCTTCGCCTTCTTTCGGATAGTTTTTTTCTTCCCCTTTCTCATTGACCTTTTTGAAGCAGCCGTTGGCTTTGGTGCACGCGGAAAGACCATACTTTTCGCGATATTTCGCAAGATCCGCTTCGGCTTCTTTGTAGCCGTAGGCGTCGACCAGCGCCACCGTTTCCCCACGGGTGCGGAGTGCCAGTAGACCAACGTTCGACCGCCCGCACGCCGAAGCGACCGCTAGAGTCGACCGCGCAGACACCCCGTGCTTGCACCGACCGCCAGCATCGTTCAGGCTCCCACCGGCTCCGCGACCCGCTCGGGGTGCTCTGGGTGCTCAGCGCTCTCCACATCGCCGCGACCCTCGGCGGCCGCCGTGGGTGCCGGATCTCGAGGTCGCTCAGCACGCAACAGCATCGTGCAGGGGATCAGCGTCAGCGCCGCGATCCCCAACGCCCACCAGTAGGCGGTGTCGAACGCGTTCGCACGCGCCTGCGCCGTGAGGGCGTCCACGCCGGCGCGCTGCAGCACAACCGCGAGCACCGCCGTGCCGATCGCCCCGCCGGTGCGCTGCAGCACGGTCAGCTGGGGGGTCGCGTCGGAGACCTGCTCGGGACGCATCGACGCGAAGGCGGCAGTCATCGCCGGCATGAAGCACAGCCCGATGCTGAGGCCGCGCACGACCAGCACCGCCGAGATCGCCACGATCGAGGTGTGCGCCCCCACGAACGTGAGGGGGATCGTGCTGAGGCATAGCACCGAAACGCCCGTGAGCGCAACGCGCCCACCGCCGAAGCGTTCGGTTAGGCGGCTCGCGAGCGGCATCGCCACCAGCGCCCCAATCCCCTGCGGCCCGGTGAGCAGCCCGGTGCTGATCACGTCCTGCCCGCGCACGACTTGGTAGTAGTACGGCACCAGGATCATCGCCCCGAACAGCGCCGCCCCGAGGCCGAAGTTCACGAACGCAGCCCCCGCGAACACGCGGTTGGAGTACATGCGGATGTCAAGCAGTGGGCGCTCCACGCGCAGTGCGTGCAGGCAGAAGAGCACAATCAACACGAGTCCCGCGACGGCCGGCACGATCACCTTGCCCGAGCCAAACGCTTCGCCCGAACCGAGCTCGCTGATGCCGTAGATGAGCGCCGCGCACCCCGTCGGTAGCAGCGCCAAGCCCAACACGTCCAGTCGTTCAGCTTCCCCGGGCTCCGTATGAGGCAGCATCCTCCAGCCGAGCGTGACCGCGATCACCCCGATCGGGATATTTACGAAGAAGATCCACGACCAATGCAGGTTCTGCAAGATCAGGCCCCCCACCACCGGGCCGAGGATCGGCGCGATCATCGCCGGCATCGAGACGATCCCCATAACCTTGCCCATCTGCTGGGGGCCCGCCACTTGCGCCATGATCATCATCGCGACCGGCATGATCATCCCGCCGCCCGCACCCTGCAGCACGCGGAACACGACCAGCGAGGTGAGCGAGCCCGCTAGGCCACACAGCGCCGAGCCGGCGGTGAACAGCACCAGCGATACCAAGTACACCTGCTTGGCGCCGAAGCGCCGCGCCGCCCACCCCGTCACGGGGATCACCGCCGCCAGTGAGAGCAGGTAGCCGGTGATCACCCACTGCACCTGCGAGAGTGGGCTGTGCAGGTCCCTCGAGAGCGTGTGCAACGCCACGTTGACGATCGTGGTGTCGAGGATCGACATCATCATCCCCAGGATCACCACGCCGCACACGACCCACACGTGGCGCGGGATGTGGCCGGCCTCGTAGCTCATACGCTCGCCCGCGGCCGGGCCGGTCGTATTGGGAGCTGCGGGAGACGCCATCAATTCACCCTAGCGACGGCTTCAACCCCCTTCGGGGCGCCCGCTCACCAACGGTAGTGCGCGAAGGCCTTGTTGGCCTGCGCCATGCGGAAGATGTCGTCCTTGCGCTTGTAGGCGCCGCCCTGCTGGGACTGGGCGTCGAGTAGCTCGTGCGCGAGGCGCTGCGCCATCGTCTTCTCGCGGCGTTGGCGCGCGAACTCGACCAGCCAGCGCACCGCCAGCGTGCGGGCGCGGCGCGGCGCGACCTCGACGGGCACCTGGTAGGTGGCGCCTCCGACGCGACGCGATTTGACCTCGAGGTTGGGGGTCAGCGCCTTGATCGACGCCTCCAGTGTCTCCAGCGGGTCTTTGTCGCTGCGCTCCCCGAGGATCGCCAGCGCGTCGTAGACGATCCGCTCGGCCACCGACTTCTTGCCGTCGAGCATCACCTTGTTGATGACCTGCTGCACCAGTTTCGAGCGGTGCACGGCGTCGGGCTCGACTGGGCGTACGTGGGCGGCTGCGCGGCGGGGCATGTACTTGTCTCTACTTTTTCTTCACGCCGTACTGCGAGCGCGCCTTTTTGCGGTCGTTGACGCCGGCCGCGTCGAGCGTGCCGCGCACGACCTTGTAGCGCACGCCCGGAAGGTCCTTCACGCGTCCACCCCTCACCAGCACGACGGAGTGCTCCTGCAGGTTGTGGCCCTCGCCGGGGATGTACGCCGTCACTTCGATCGAGCCGGAGATGCGCACGCGCGCGACCTTGCGCAGTGCGGAGTTAGGCTTCTTCGGGGTGGTCGTGTACACGCGCGTGCAGACCCCGCGCCGCTGCGGGGCGACGACCTTCTTCTTGCGGCCCTTCCCCGACTTCAGTCCCGGGGTGGCCAGCTTTTTCTTCGGGGCTTCGCGGCCCTTGCGCACTAGCTGCGAGGTAGTTGGCATTCGGCCGGGGATGGTAGCAGCGCTAGCGCTACGCCGCTTCGGGGGCAATGCCCGCCGCGCGCATCGGCGCGGGCATCAGCGCGGCCGCCACGATCACCAGCACGAACGCCAGCGCCTGGAAGACGACGCCCACCGCGGTGCCCGGCATCGGGTCGCCGAACACGATGATCCCGCCGGCGATCCCGGCGATGTTGGCGGCGGTCCCCGTCACCGCGATCACCGGCACCGCCTCGCCGTCCTGCAGCGCGCGCGCGGAGGCGTAGAAGGCGACGATCGACGCCGCTACCGCCACTGCTAGCCACGGGCTGAGGATCACAGCGAGCACGCCGTGCGCGCCGACGATCCCCGTCAGCGCCTTGATCGATGTGTCGGACACCCCGAACAGGATCCCCGCCGCGGCCCCCAGCATCACCCCGTGGTGCTCGGTGCGGCCGCCCATGCGGGGGCCCATGATCAGCAGACCGCCGATTCCGAACAGGCCGGCCTCGAAGGAGATCATCGCCGGGTCCGAGAAGCGGGCGTCGGCCCCGTGCATCGCCGGTAGCGTCAGCCCCAACATCACTAGGCCCGCCGCCATCAGCCATAGCCCTGCCCACTGCCGCGGGCCGACCTTGAAGCCGAACATGCGATCGGCCATCACTGCGATTAGCACTACGCCGCCCGCGAGGGACACCTGCACGACCGACATCGGCGCCAGCGCCAGCGCGCCCACGTGCAGGATCCACGAGGCGACCGCCACGAGCATCCCGACGGCAAACCACTTCGAGGAGAACAGCACCTTCGCCGAGCGCAGCGGGTGGCGTACGTTGACCGCGCCCACCTCGTTGGCCCCCCGGTACTTGTAGAAGAAGCCGAGGTTCGCCACGAAGGCGCAGGCGAGCGAGAGCAGGATGCCGAGATCTAGGGTCATATTGGGGTGGGGGAGGCGGTGGGGGACAGGGTGCAGCTCCATCGGCACCCGCCGCTGGATGCTTTACTGCGCCGAGTCGATCCGGGCAGATTAGCCGTACCAACCTGTGAGCAACCTAAAGGGCGCGCTAAGGAGGACTGCATGCACAAGCCGTTGCTGATGGTGGACATCGACGGGGTGCTTTCGCTGTTTGGCTTCCCCGCGCACGATCCTCCCGAGGGGTCCTGGCATTCGATCGACGGCATACCCCACTTCCTTTCGGCCACCGCCGCCCGGAACCTGCTCGCGCTGGTGTCTCTGTTTGAGCTGGTGTGGTGCAGCGGCTGGGAGGAGAAGGCCGACGAGTACCTCCCACACCTGCTCGGCCTGCCCCAAGGGCTTCCCCACCTGAGCTTCGAGCGCGGCGCCAGTACGACGATCGCCAACGGCTCAAGCTGCTCCGCCACCAAATCCCTGCACGGCCACTGGAAGCTCGCGGCGATCGACGCGTACGCCGGTATGCGCCCGCTGGCGTGGATCGACGACTGCCTCGACGACGCCTGCCGCGTCTGGGCCGGCGCACGACGGGCGCCGACACTGTTGGTGCAGACGACTCCCGCCCAGGGGCTAACCGAGCGGGAGTCCTCGCAGCTGCGCGCGTGGATTGACTAAACGAGGAGGGGCTCGATTCGAAGCCGAGAGACACCCGCCTCCGGCGGGAGTCCCCGCTTCGGCCAGCCGGCCTCCCGGCTACTCCTCGACGACCTCAGGCACCTCGAGCTCGGCCAGTTCCTCGACGAACCCTGGATCGGAGTCGCCGGCGCCGATCCGCTCCAGCGAGGCGAGGTCGGCGTCGAACTCCTGGCCGTAGGCGCCGCCGAGCGGGTCGCCGCTCTGCAGGCCGAGCTCTGCGGCGATCTCTTCGTGGTCGAGCAGGCCGACCTCGTCGATCGCGCGCGGGAGCGGTTCGGAGGGCTCGATCTCGATCCGCCGGTAGCGCTTGAGGCCCGTGGCCGCCGGGATCAGCTTGCCGATGATCACGTTCTCCTTGAGCCCCAGCAGACGGTCGGTCTTGCCCTCCAGCGACGCGTCGGTGAGCACCTTCGTGGTCTCCTGGAAGGAGGCCGCCGAGAGGAACGAGTCGGTGTTCAGCGACGCCTTCGTGATGCCGAGGATGATGTCCTCGAACTGCGCCGTCTCCTTCTTGGCGGCGTCGAGCTCATCGTTGACGCGCGCGAATTCGAAGCGGTCAACGAACTGGCCCGGTAGGTAGTCGGTGTCGCCCTTCTGGTCGACGCGCACCTTCTTGAGCATCTGGCGCACGATCAGCTCGATGTGCTTGTCGTTGATGTCCACGCCCTGGGACTTGTAGACCTCCTGCACCTCGTTGACGAGGTAGCGCTCGGTCTCGGTGCGCCCACGCAGTTTCAGCAGGTCGTGCGGATACAGCGAGCCCTCGTTGAGCTGCTTGCCGGCCGCGATCTGCTCGCCCTGGCGCACGAACAGACGCGTGCGTCGTGGGAAGGCGTGGCGGTGCTCCTCGCCGGCGGCATCGATGATCACCACGGTGAGCGCCTTCTCGGTCTCTTCGATCCCGACGGTCCCATCCTGCTCGGCGATCTGCGCGAGGCCCTTCGGCTTGCGTGCCTCGAACAGCTCCACCACGCGCGGTAGACCGTGCGTGATGTCCGCGCCCGCGACGCCCCCGGTGTGGAAGGTGCGCATCGTCAGCTGCGTGCCGGGCTCGCCGATCGATTGGGCCGCGATGATCCCGACGGCGTCGCCGATCTGAGCCATCTGGCCAGTCGCCATCGCGCGCCCGTAGCAAGCCTGGCAGACCCCGCTCTGCGCGCGGCACTTGAGCACCGAGCGCACCGGCACCGTCACCTGCGTGCCGCGGTCGTGGTCGTCCTGGTTGGCACTGACGATCTCGGCAAACTCCGCGCGGCCGATTTCGACGCCCTGCTCGACGAGCTTGCGGCCCCGCTTGGTGGCGATCTCCTGTGCGGCGAACCGCCCCACGAGGTTGTCGTTGGGGTCGCCCCCGTCCTTGAAGATCGCCATCTCGATGTGCTCCTCCGTGCCGCAGTCGGGCTCGCGGATGATCACGTCCTGGGCGACGTCCACCAGACGGCGGGTCAGGTAGCCGGAGTCGGCGGTGCGCAGCGCGGTGTCGGCGAGGCCCTTTCGCGCGCCGTGCGTGGAGATGAAGTACTCGAGCACCGACAGGCCCTCCATGAAGTTGGCCTTGATCGGGCGCTCGATGATTTCGCCCTTCGGGTTGGCCATCAGCCCGCGCATCCCCGCCAGCTGGCGGATCTGCTTGAACGAGCCGCGGGCGCCGGAGTTGGCCATCATGAAGATCGGGTTGAGCGTGTCGAGATTCTCGATCATCGCGTCGGCGACCTCGTCGGTCGCGGCGTTCCACTTCTCCACGACCGCCTCGTGGCGCTCCTCCTGGGTAATCAGGCCCATGTCGTACTGCTCGGAGATCTCCGCGACGATGTCCTCGTACTTCTTGAGGATCTCGCCCTTGCGCGGGGGGATCACGACGTCGTTCTTGGAGATCGTGATGCCGGCCTGGGTTGAGTACTTGAAGCCGAGGTCCTTGAACGCGTCGAGCACCAGCGAGATCGTGGTCGCGCCATAGGCCTGCACGAGCGCGTCCACGAGACGCGTGGTGTCGCGCTTCTTCATCGACTGGTTGACGAACGTGTACTTGGAGGCATCGAACTCCTCGCCCAACGCCTCCGCCAGCGCCCGCTCGATGCGGTCGTTGTAGACGATCCGCCCGACGGTGGTGAGCAGGTGCCCGCCCTCGCGGCCGAACGGCCGGAACTCGGCGACGTCGTGCAACGTCACCACGCCCGCCTCGTAGGAGAGCTCGGCCTCCTGCGCGGTGCGGAACACGTGCGGACGCTGCTCGCTCGCGGGCCACTTGCCTCCGGCGAGCAGCTCCTGCTTGGCGGTCAGCTCGTCGGCTTCGGGGCCGTATGTCAGGTAATAGGCACCGAGGATCATGTCCTGCGTCGGCGTCGCCAGCGGCGCGCCGTGAGCCGGAGAGAGGATGTTGTTGGAGGAGAGCATCAGAATCCGCGCCTCCGCCTGCGCCTCCGCGGAGAGCGGCAGGTGGACGGCCATCTGGTCGCCGTCGAAGTCGGCGTTGAAGGCGTGACACACCAGCGGGTGCACCTGGATCGCCTTGCCCTCCACGAGCAGCGGTTCGAACGCCTGGATGCCGAGGCGGTGCAGCGTCGGTGCGCGGTTGAGCAGCACGGGGTGCTCGTGGATGACCTCCTCGAGCACGTCCCACACCTCGCCGATCATCGAGTCCACCATCTTCTTGGCGGCCTTGATGTTCTGCGCGGACTTGCGCTCGACCAGGCGCGCCATGATGAACGGCTTGAACAGCTCCAGCGCCATGATCTTCGGCAGCCCGCACTGGTGCAGCTTCAGGTAGGGACCGGCCACGATCACCGAGCGCCCGGAGTAGTCCACGCGCTTGCCCAGCAGGTTCTGGCGGAAGCGGCCCTGCTTGCCCTTGAGCATGTCCGACAGGCTCTTCAGCGGACGGTTGCCCGGCCCGGTGACGGGTCGGCCGCGGCGGCCGTTGTCGAACAGCGCGTCGACGGCCTCCTGCAACATCCGCTTCTCGTTGTTGACGATGATCTCGGGGGCGCCGAGGTCAAGCAGCCGCTTGAGGCGGTTGTTGCGGTTGATCACGCGCCGGTAGAGGTCGTTGAGGTCGGAGGTGGCAAAGCGCCCGCCGTCGAGCTGCACCATCGGGCGCAGCTCCGGTGGGATCACCGGGACGGCGTCCAGCACCATCTGCTCGGGCCGGTTGCCCGACTGCAGGAAGGCGGAGACGACCTTCAGGCGCTTGACAGCGCGCGCCTGCTTCTGGCCTTTGGCGGTCTTCACCTGATCCTCGAGCTCGACCCGTTCGGCCTCGAGGTCCACCTGCTGGAGCAGGTCGCGGATCGCTTCCGCGCCCATCCCGCCGCGGAAGTACTCGCCGAAGCCATAGGGCGAGCCGAAGCGCTCCTTGAGCTCGCGGAAGGTCGTCTCGTCGTGCTCGATCTGCTTGGGTTCCATCGTCTTGAAGAGCTCCCACACGTTGCGCATCCGCTCGGCCGCATCCTCGATGTAGGCTTCGGTGTCGGAGATGTCGGCCTCGAAGGCCTTGCGCAGCTCCTTGAGCAGCTTCTCGCGCTCCTCGTCGGAGAGCTTGTTGAGGTTAATGTCCAGCGAGTCGGCCCACAGGTGGTCTTCGTCGGAGAAGCCCGTCTGCTTGCCGCTCTCCAGGTACTTCTCGCGGCGCTCGAGGGACTCGCGCAGCTCGAGCACCCGCTCCTCGCGCTCGGCGGTGTAGGAGTCGAGCACCTTGTTGACCTCGACCTCGAGCGTCTCCAGGTCCTTCGTGCGCGCCTCATCGTCGACCCACGTAACGATCGAGGCGGCGAAGTACAGCACCTTCTCGAGCTCCTTCGGGGCCATGTCGAGCAGGTAGCCGATGCGCGAGGGGACGCCCTTGAAGAACCAGATGTGGCTGACGGGCGCCGCCAGGTCGACGTGGCCCATACGCTCGCGGCGCACCTTCGAGCGCGTGACCTCCACGCCGCAGCGCTCGCACACGATGCCCTTGTAGCGCACGCGCTTGTACTTGCCGCAGTAGCACTCCCAGTCCTTGGTCGGGCCGAAGATGCGCTCGCAGAAGAGGCCGTCCTTCTCGGGCTTGAGCGTGCGGTAGTTGATCGTCTCGGGCTTGGTCACCTCGCCGGAGCTCCAGCCGCGAATCTGCTTGGAGGAGGCGAGGCCGATCTCGATGGCGTCGAAATTGTTGATGTCGATCATTTCTGTTTCAGCTTTCGTTCGCGGGTTCGTCGACCAAGTCCGTCTCGAGCGCTACGTCGCCCAGCACCGCCTCGATGTCGATGCCCGCCCCGTCGGCCAGCAGCTCATCGACGCCGAGATCCTCCTCGACCTCCTCCAGCTCATCGGCGGAGTCGGCGTCCTCGACCACTGCGCCCGCAACCGCCGCGGGCTCTACGCCCGTCTCGCCGGCGTCGGTGTCGTCCTCGCCCTCGACCGCCTCGTCGGCGGCGTCGGGGGCCGGTGCGCGCACTCCTGACAAATCGATGCCGAGCTCCTCGGCGGCGCGCAGCAGGTCGTCGTCTTCGTCGCGCATCTCCGCACGCTGGCCCTCTTCGGAGACGACGTTGACGTCGAGCGCCAGCGACTGCATCTCCTTGAGCAGCACCTTGAAGGACTCGGGGATCGAGGGCTCGGCGATGTTCTCGCCCTTGACGATCGCCTCGTAGGCCTTCACACGCCCGACGGTGTCGTCGGACTTGATCGTGAGCATCTCCTGCAGCGTGTAAGCGGCGCCGAACGCCTCCAGCGCCCACACCTCCATCTCGCCGAAGCGCTGGCCGCCGAACTGCGCCTTGCCGCCCAGCGGCTGCTGGGTGACGAGCGAGTAGGGCCCGGTCGAACGGGCGTGGATCTTGTCGTCGACGAGGTGCAGCAGCTTCAGGATGTACATGTAGCCGACCGTCACCTGCTGGGCGAACGGCTCGCCGGAGCGCCCGTTGAAGAGCGTCATCTTGCCCGACGCCTGCTCACCGGCGCGGCGGCTCTTGTCCACATCCATGCGGATCCGACCGGTGTGCTCGTCCTGCCATTTGACGAGCGCCGCGTCGACGTCTTCGACGGTCGCCCCGTCGAACACGGGCGTGGAGACGTACACGCGCGCGGGATCGCCGTTCTTGCGTTCGCCGCTGGCTTCCTGGTAGGCGTCGGTGCCGTCGTCGTACCAGCCCTTGGCGGCCACCCAGCCGAGGTGGGTCTCGAGGATCTGCCCGACGTTCATGCGGCTCGGCACGCCGAGCGGGTTGAGGATCACGTCCACGGGCGTGCCGTCCTCGAGGAACGGCATGTCCTGGACGTCCACGATCTTCGAGATCACACCCTTGTTGCCGTGGCGGCCCGCGAGCTTGTCGCCCTCGGAGATCTTGCGCTTCTTGGCGACGAACACGCGCACGAGGTCGTTGACCCCCGGCGGCAGGTCGTCGCCGGCGTCGCGGGAGAAGGTCTTCACGTCGATCACCACGCCGCCCTCACCGTGGGGCACCTTCAGCGAGGTGTCGCGAACCTCGCGCGCCTTCTCCTTGAAGATCGCGCGGATCAGCTTCTCCTCGGCGGTCAGCTCGGTCTCGCCCTTGGGCGTGACCTTGCCGACGAGCAGGTCGCCGGAGAGCACCTCGGCGCCGACGCGTACGATGCCGCGGTCGTCGAGGTTGCGCAGCGACTCCTCCGAGCGGTTGGGGATGTCGCGGGTGATCTCCTCCTCGCCGAGCTTCGTGGTGCGGGCGTCGATCTCGTACTCCTCGATGTGGATCGAGGTGAGCTCGTCGTCCTGCACGAGGCGCTTGGAAAGGATGATGGCGTCCTCGAAGTTGTAGCCCTCCCAGGACATGAAGGCAACCATCAGGTTCTTGCCGAGTGCCATCTCGCCCTTGTCGGTGGAGGACCCGTCGGCGAGCACGTTGCCGGCCTTGATCTTCTCGCCCGCGTTCACGCGGGGCTTCTGGTGGATCAGGGTGCCCTGGTTGGAGCGCATGAACTTCTGCAACTCGTACTCGTCCTTCTTGCCGTCGTTGGTCTGCACGACGATCTGGGTGGCGTCGACGAACTCGACGGTGCCGGCGTTGCCTGCCAGCAGCACATCGCCGGTGTCGAGCGCCGCGCGGCGCTCCATCCCGGTGCCGATCAGCGGCGCGTCGGCCTTCAACAGCGGCACCGCCTGGCGCTGCATGTTGGAGCCCATCAGCGCGCGGTTGGCGTCGTCGTGCTCGAGGAACGGGATCATCGCGGTGGCGACCGACCAAATCTGCTCGGGCGAGACGTCCACCAGATCGACGTCCTTGGGGCCGACCGTGACGTACTGGCCGGCCTGCGTGCGGCAGAGGATTTCGGTGCCCTTGAGCTTGCCGGTCTTCTCCTCCACGGGCGTGTTGGCCTGGGCGATCAGCTGTTCCTCCTCCTGGGTGGCGTCCAGGCGCACGATCTCCTCGGTGACGACGCCGTCCTTGACCACGCGGTAGGGCGTAGTGACGAAGCCGTGCTCGGAGACCTCGGCGAACGAGGAGAGCGAGCCGATCAGGCCGATGTTCGGCCCCTCGGGGGTCTCGATCGGGCACATGCGCCCGTAGTGGGTGGGGTGCACGTCGCGCACCTCGATCGGCGCGCGCTCGCGCGTGAGGCCGCCGGCCCCGAGCGCGGAGAGACGCCGGCGGTGGGTGAGGCCGGCCAGCGAGTTGGTTTGGTCCATGAACTGCGATAGCTGCGAGGAGCCGAAGAACTCCTTCAGCGCGGCCACCACGGGGCGGATGTTGATGATCGTCTGGGGCGTGATCGTATCGGCGTCCTCGGTGGTGAGGCGCTCGCGCACGACGCGCTCCATGCGGTAGAGACCGATGCGGAAGGCCTCCTGAATCAGCTCGCCGACGGTGCGCAGGCGGCGGTTGCCGAAGTGCTCGTACTCGTCGAGGTGATCAGCGACAGGCTCGCGCGGCATCGACATCGCCTCGGCCGCGTAGTCCTTGATTTCCAGTTCCGGTTTCTCGGGCAGCCCGAGGCGCTTGGGCAGCGATACGAGCTCCTTGATCAGCGCGACGATGTCGTCCTTGGTCAACGTGCGCACGTCGAGGTCGGTCTGCTGGTTCAAGCGCGAGTTGAGCTTGTAGCGACCCACGCGCGTGAGGTCGTAGCGCTTGGGGTCGAAGAACAGCTGGTTGAGCAACGCCTTGGCGTTCTCGACCGACGGCGGCTCGCCGGGGCGCTGCTTCTTGAAGAGCTCGATCAGCGCGCCCTCTTCGGTGCGAGTCGCCTCCGTGTCGGAGTCCAGCGTGTTGGCGATGTAGTGCGAGTTCTCGAAGAGCCGCATGATCTCCTCGTCCGCGGCGTAGCCCATCGCGCGCAGCAGCACGGTGACGGGCAGCTTGCGCTTGCGGTCGATGCGGACGTAGACCTTGCCCTTCTTGTCGATCTCGAGCTCCAGCCACGAGCCGCGGGCCGGCATCAGGTTGGCGATGAACACCTGCTTCTCGCGATCCTTCGGTTCCATCAGGTAGGCCCCGGGGGAGCGCACGAGCTGCGTGACGACGACGCGCTCGGTGCCGTTGATCACGAACGTGCCGCGCTCGGTCATCCACGGGAAGTCGCCCATGAACACCGACTGCTCGCGGATCTCGCCCGTCTCGCGGTTGATGAAGGCAACCGTGACGGTGAGCGGGCGCGCGTAGGTCAGATCCTTCTCACGGCACTGTTCCAGGTTGGCCACCGGCTCGTCGAAGGCGATCTCCCCGAACTGGACGGCGAGGTTGCCGGTGTAGTCCTCGATCGGCGAGATGTCGTCGATCGTCTCCCGCAGACCACCCTTCTGCGAGTCGGTGAGCCACTCGAACGAGCGGCGCTGGATATCGATCAGGTTGGGTACATCGCAGGACTTGTTCAGACGCGCGAAGGTCCGGCGCGTCCGGAGGGCATCAGCAGCAGCCAAGGAAGACTCCTTCGAGGAGAGAGACGACACGACGAGTGCAAAACAGCGCAAGGCGAGCGCGACCCGTCAAGATAGCACACGCCACCGCCACCCTCAAGTGGGCAGCCAGCGCTCACGGACCCCGCCTCCGGAGAACCGCGTATGTGGCGCGGTCTCCATGCCTCTGAGGCGGCTGCGGCTATCGGCCAGCGAGCGCGATTCTACCGGAAAATCCGCCAAATTGTTAGCGCCGGGTAAAGACGCCCAGACTACTTCAGCTCGACCGACGCCCCGGCCTCCTCCAGTTCCTGCTTGAGCTTGTCGGCCTCGTCCTTCTCGATGCCCTCCTTGACCGGCTTGGGGGCCTCGTCCACGAGCGCCTTGGCCTCCTTCAGGCCGAGGCCAGTGGCGGCGCGCACGACCTTGATCACCTGGATCTTCTTGTCGCCGGCGCCGGTCAGCATCACGTCCACCGTGGAGGGGCCTTCTTCCTCGGCGGCCGCCTCGCCGCCGCCAGCCGCTGCCGCGACGGGTGCAGCCACGGCCGCAGCGGAGACGCCGAACTCCTCCTCGAGCGCTTTGATGCGCTCGGCGAGCTCGAGCACGGAGATGCCCTTGAGCTCCTCGATCCAAGCCTGTGTGTCTGTGGTAGCCATCTCAGTCTCCTTCGGTTGAAGTGGTTGCGGTTTCCTTCTGATCGCGCACCTGCCCGAGCGCCACGGCGAGACCGCCGACGAGCGCCCCGAGGGTGCGTACAAGTCCGGACACGGGCGATGCGACGACGCCGACGAGCTGCCCGTAGAGCACTTCGCGCGAGGGCAGGCGCGAGATCGCCCGCAGCTGGTCGGGGTCGAGAGCGGCGCCTTCCATCACGCCGCCCTTGAAGGGCAGCAGCTGCGTGAGACGCGCGTAGTCGGCGATCGCCTTCGCGGCCAGCGCGGCGTCCCCCCGCACGAAGGTCAGCGCCGTGGGGCCCTGCAGCAGCGGCTTGAGATCCTCCGCCCCGGTCTGGTCGGCCGCGCGCTCGGTGAGCGAGTTCTTGACGACGCGGAAGACGGCGTCGGCCTCGCGCAGCTTCGCGCGCAGCTCGGCGGCCTGGGGCACGGAGATGCCGCGGTAGTCGACGGCGAACACCGCCTGGGAACTCTCGATGTCGGCGGCGATCTCGGCGATCGCCGCGGCCTTTTGGTCTCGGTTCACTGTGGCTCCTGTCCCGGACTTCTGCTGCGACAGCGGCCGGGGGTCTTAGGTTGCCGTTGGAGAGGACTCAGGCGGCGACAGCCGCGGGCGAGGCCTCCTCAACGATGTCGCGGGTACGGGAAGCGTCGACTTTCACGCCGGGCCCCATCGTCGAGGCGAGCGTGATCGTGCGCAGATAACGCCCTTTGGCGGCCGACGGTTTGGCGCGGATCAGCTCTTCGACGACGGCGGCGTAGTTCTCGAGCAGCGCGCGCTCGCCGAAGGAGGCCTTGCCGATCACGAGGTGCACGATCGCGGTACGGTCGGTGCGGTACTCGACCTTGCCGGACTTCGACTCTTCGACCGCCTTGGCGACGTCCATCGTGACCGTGCCGACTTTCGGGTTGGGCATCTTGCCGGCGGGCCCGAGGATCCGCCCAAGCCGCCCGACGACCGCCATCAGGTCGGGGGTGGCGATCGCGACGTCGAACTCGTCGAAGCCCTCCTGGATGCGCTGCGCGAGGTCCTCGGCGCCGACCACGTCGGCGCCGGCCGCTTCGGCCTCGGCGACCTTCGCGCCCTGCGCGAAGACCGCCACCTTGATGTCCTTGCCGAGCCCGTTGGGCAGCGCGATCGTACCGCGCAGCTGCTCGTCGGCATGGCGGACGTTGAGGCCGGTGCGGATGTGCACCTCGACCGACTCGTCGAACTTCGCGGCGGCAAGGCCCTTGACGAGTGCGATCGCCTCGGCCGGCTGGTACTCGCGCTCGCGGTCGATTTTCGCGAGCGCCTCGGTGTGGCGACGGGAGTGGGTGGCCATCGCTACGCCTCCACTTCCACACCCATCGAGCGGGCCGTGCCGGCGATGATCCGCGAGGCGTGCTCGACGTCGTGGGCGTTCAGATCGGGCAGCTTGCGCTCGGCGATCGCCTCCAGCTGCGCGCGGGTCAGCTTGCCGACCTTGAGCCGATGCGGCTCGCCGGAGCCCTTCTCCAGCCGCAGCGCTTCGCGGATCAGCACCGCCGCGGGGGGCGTCTTCGTGACGAACGTGAACGAGCGGTCCTCGTAGACCGTGATCACGACCGGCACGATCGTGCCCGTTTCGCTCTGCGTTTGGGCGTTGAACGCCTTGCAGAACTCCATGATGTTGATGCCGTGCTGGCCCAGCGCAGGGCCGACCGGCGGGGCAGGGGATGCCTGCCCGGCGCGCGCCTGCAGCTTGATCGTTGTCAGAACCTTCTTGGCCATTAGAGCTTTTTCACCTGATCAAAACCTACCTCAACGGGGGTCTCGCGGCCGAAGATTGATACCAGGACCTTGAGCTTGGCGGCGTCGTCGTTGATCTCGGAGATCTCGCCCGAGAAGTCCGACAGCGGCCCGGACACGACCTTGACGGTCTCGCCGATCGCGAACTGGGCGCGTGTGCGCGGCGCCGTGGCGACCTCCTTGTGCAGCAGGCGATCGACCTCGACCTGGGTCAGCGGCACCGGCTCCTGTGCCGCGCCGACGAAGCCGGTGACGCCCGGGGTGCCCTTGACGACGCCCCACGAATCCTCGTTGAGCTCCATGTTGACGAGCACGTAGCCGGGCATCGTGCGCTTCTCCACCGTGATTTTCTGGTTGTCCTTCATCTCCGAAACGGCTTCGGTGGGGACAACGACGTTGCGCACGGCGCGCTGCTGGCCGAGCGAGACGACACGGTGTTCGAGGTTGTGCTTGACCTTGTTCTCGTGTCCGGAGTATGTGTTGACGACGTACCAGCGAAACATTCAGAGGGCTCCTATGAGGGCCTATCAGAGGGGTTGATGTACATGGGCGGCTAGAGGATGAAGTTGATTATCTTCTGAGCGACCCAGTCCGCGGCGCCAAGATAGACGCCGGCGACCGCGACGAAGCCGAGCACGACCGCCGTGGCCTGCGAGACCTGCGGGCGATCGGGCCACTGTACGCGCTGCAGCTCCGCCCACGAGGCGCGCAGGAAGGCGATCCCACGGGCCGGCAGCGAGCGTTTGTGCTCGCGGCGCTCGGCGACCCGCTCGATCTCGTCGCCGCCACTGCCTTCGCTCTCGGGCTCCAGCGCGACGCCGCCGCCACTGCCGCGGCCACCGCCGCCGCCACCCGGGGCGGTCTCGATGTGGGCGCCGCCGATGAGGTAGTCGGGCAGCGTCCGCTCAGGCTCGATGTTGGCCGCGGCCTCGGACTCCGACTCGCGGACGAGCGCCTTGGGCTCGCCGGCGGGGCCAGAGCCGTTGCCGTCATCGGCTTCCTCGGCAACCTCGTCCGCGGGTATCGGCACGCCGCCGGCGCCGGCGATGAGCGCGGCGTCGAACTCGTCGACCTCGCCCGAGGCGTGCTCGAGCGCGCCGGGCAGATCCGCGCGGTGGATCTCGGCATGCGTGGCCGTGGGCGCGCCCCTTGGGGCACGCCGCTCCCGGCGCTGCTTGGCGCGTTTACGGTCACGGGCCACTGCGCGCTCCCGCGCTAGCGGGTCTCCCGGTGCCCGGTGTGCCGGCGACACCAGCGGCAGTACTTGCGCAGGGCGATCCGGTCGGGGTTGTTGCGCTTGCTCTTATTCGTCTGGTAGTTACGCTGCTTGCACTCCTCGCAAGCGAGCGTGACTGCGATGCGTACGTCTCCGCGGGCCATTCGGGTCCCACTCTTCCACTGTCGTCGTGTGCAAAGGTTTTGCCCCAGGCGAAGAAAAACCCCGCCTGGCGCGAGGTCCCGCAAGTCTAGCGCGGTTTGCGTGTTGCGGTCGCGTTCCTCTTGGTTCTTTACACGCGGGGCTCGCGGGCGGCGGGCTCGGAGTCCCCGGGCACTGTCTCCGACGATCCTGGTCAAAGAAAAGTCACGCCGAGCGAGGGCGCGCGGCGCAGGGGAGCGTCGGCCGTCAGCAGCGGGCAGTCAAGCGCCCTCGCAAGCGCTACGTAGCAAGCGTCGTACGCCGACAGGTTGAAACGCAGCGACCATGCGCCGGTGAGCAAGCCGGTCGTGGGTACGCGCGCGATCGGGCTGTGAACCAACCTCGAGATCGCCGTCGCGGCGCGCTCGCTGGAGACCTTGCCCGCCCGCTCGAGGCCCCGCAGACTCTGCATGACCTCCGGATTGACAATGTCCGGCGCGAGCAGCCGCGCTCCGGCGACCTGCTTGGCGATCCCACGCCCGGAGGGCGTCTCCAACAAGAGCTCGACCAGCGCGGAGGCGTCAATCGCGATCCACGAGGGCGTGGCGGATCTGGGCATCGCGCTCCTCGCGGCCGGCATGGATGGTCGCGACGATCTCCTCCGAGGAGAGATTCGACACAGGTTCGTCCCGAGCGAGGCCGGCGAGCCAGTCGCGCATGGTCGGCATCATCAGGTCACGCTCGAGCACGTCACGCACATAGTCGCTCAGATTCCGGCCCTCCGAGCGTGCGCGTGCGCGCAGGCGCTCGTGCAACTCGGGCGGGACGTTCTTGACCTGGATCGCGCTCACCGGACGAGAATAGCATGCCAGCAGCATGCTCGGGCCCGGCGTCGAGCCGCCGACCTAACTGACATCGGACGTAACCTACGGTCGATGTCGGTTACACTGGGTGTGTGTTCGTGAACAGAGTCGCCGAGCTGGAGGCCTTGAGCCGCTGGTGGGAGGAGCCGCCCGGTGGGAGTATGGCGCTCGTGTGGGGGCGTCGACGGGTCGGCAAGACCGCGCTGCTGGGCGCGTTCGCAGAGAGCCGGCGGACTGTGTTTCACACCGGCGCGGGGCGCCCCGCGCCGGACGAGCTGCGCGTGCTGAGCCACGCCGCCGAGGCCGTGTGTGCAAACCAGGGCACGCGCGATCTGTCGAGACGGCCGTTCGTGGATTGGGAGGACGCGCTTGAAGGCCTCGCGGCCTGCGCCGGCGATCAGCCGCTGCTGCTCGTGCTCGACGAGTTCCCCGAGCTGCTCGGTGCCGCGCCCGAGCTCCCGGGGGTGCTGCGCGCGTTCTCCGATCACGCACGGGAGCGCACCCGGCTGCGCATCCTGCTGTGCGGCTCGGCGGTGCGCACGATGCAGGCGATCCAGGAGGAGCGCGCGCCGCTGTATGGCCGGATCGACCTAGCGCTGCCCCTGCACCCGTTCGCGCCCCACGAGGCATCGGCGATGCTGGGCAAACTCCCGGCGCCCACCCGCGCGCTCGTGTGGGGCATCCTCGGCGGTATCCCCCTGTATCTGACCTGGTGGGACGAACAGCAATCGGTGCGCGAGAACCTGGCACGGCTGGTCTGCCGTCCGGGCGGACGCCTGCTCGACGAGGGACGGCTCGTGCTAGCGACCGAAGGCGACACCGGCGGCCTCGGAACGCTGGTACTCCGCGCGATCGCCGCCGGGCGCAGCAAGCACGGCGAGATCGAGCAGGCCGTCCGCGCGGAGCCGGCACGGACGCTGGAGCGGCTGATCGAGCTACGCCTCGTCGAGCGCGTCGTGCCCGTGACCGACGCCGGCTCGCGCACCCGCCGGCGCAGCTACCGCATCGCCGACAACTTCCTCGCGTTCTGGCTGAGCATCGTCGAGCCCTACCGCGCCGAGATCGAACGGGGCCTCGGGCCGAGCATCCTCTCGCCGCTGATGGCACGCCTTGACGACCACATGGGACCCCGCTTCGAGGAGGCCTTCCGCGCGCACCTGCGCCGCCTCGCCGCCAACGGGACACTCGCCCCCGACATCGTACGAATCGGCCCGTTCTGGTCCGAGCACCCAGCGGTCGAGATCGACGCGGTCGCGTTGGCGGGGCGCGGCGAGGAGGCGGTCCTGCTGGGCGAGGCCAAGTGGGCGCGCAGCACCGACGCCGCCCGCACCGTGCGCGAGCTGCAACGCAAGGCAGAGGCGCTCCCGCGAGTCGCCCCCGCACCGCGCTACGCGGTCTGCGCGCGCGAGCGCCTGACCGGCGTGGCGACGGACACCTTGGCGCTCACCGCCGCGGACATCTTCGACTGAGCCACGACGGCGCTCACGGCGGCCGCAGCATCCGACCCGCCTGGCCATACCTATAGAACGTGGAGTATGCAACGTTTCGAACGTGCCGGAATAGAGGGCGACCGGGCCAGCGAGCTGATCGGGATCCGAGAGTGAGGCTCTTCACGCGGGGGTGGGATGGCGCCAGCGCAGGCCGTCCATCAGGTCGCGCAGCGCAGCCGAGTCGTCCAGGTCCACGCCGGGGAGCGTCTGTACATCGCCGAACGGACGTATCGTGATGCGCCCAGCCCGCTCCGCGGAGCGCTGAGCGAGCGCCCGCCTGAGCGCGTCTTCGATCAGCGACCCCAACGTTGTGCGATCGGCCGCCGCACGCTGCTTCGCTTCCGCCAGCAGGTCATCGTCGAGCCGGACCGTCGTTCGCACGGCATCAAAGCATACCAGTCAGGCATCTTGATGCCTCACCACCTGTGCGCGGATCGCCCGTTCAACCTCCTGGCCCCTCGGGGTGAGGCTCCAGGCGTTTGGCTCGCCGCGCCCGAGGATGGGAGCGTCGTTGGCGATCAGGCCGAGGTGGGCCAGGCGCCAGAGCAGCTTTGACATCTGGCCGGGGTCGGTGACGCCCGAGGCGTCGGCGACCTGCCGACCGGAGGCCGCCGGCCGCTCGGAGACCGCGAGCAGCACGCGGACCGTGCGGTAGGTGAGGCGCATGTCCAGCTCGCGCAACGGGTCACCGGTGGGCGGCGCCGCCGGAGCGGTTCTGCGCCGGGGCGGGCGCCGCGCGAGCTCGCGCTCGGCCACCTCGGGCCCGAGGTAGGGCAGCACGATCATGCTCGTCAGCGGGCCGAGTAGGCCGCTCAGCGGCTTGGGGTCGACGGCGGTCATGCGGGCGTGGATCACCGCGAGCACCGCCCCGACCGCGCCCTCGGCGACGATCCGCGGGGGTCGCCCGGATCCCCCGCCCCGGCCGGCGGAGCCCCGGGCGAGGGAACGACCGTTCGTCTTCGCGCCACGCGCGACGGCGGAGCGCTGAGCGACTCCCCCCTCGTGCACGACGTCGACCAGCGCGTTCACCACGCGCGCGCGGCGCTCCAGCACCGCGCCTTCCGCGGCGAGCGCGTCGACGATGCAGAGGCCGCCCATCGCGGGCTCAGCGTCGAGGAACCCGAGCGCCGCGTCAACACCGGTCCTGATCCTCTCCTGCCAGCCGCCGGCCGCCTCGTACGCCGGTAGCACCGTCTCGGCGGCACGCTCGACCGCGAGCTCGAACGCTGCCCGCAGGCAGTCCTCGCAATCGTTGAACTGCTCGTAGAAGGTGCGCCGCGAGACGCCCGCGCCGGCCGCGATGTGCGCGACCGTCACGCCCCGCACCCCGCGCTCGCGCGTCAGCTCGGTGATCGCGGTAAGGATCCGCGCACGCTTGAGGTCGCTCACACGCTCGCGGGTCAACACGACATGGCTATCGAGTCCCAAATTTCCGCGCCCCGCGCTACTTCTTCCCGTGCTTGCCTTTCGTCTTGTGCTTGGTCTTGGCCCTGTGCTTGTGCTTCTTCTTGTGGGTGGTCTTCTTGGTCTTCGGGCAGCCGGTGACCGCGATCTTCGTGCTCTGCTTGAGCTCGGCGCCGTTCTGGGCGAGGAATTCGGTCGGCATCGTGAGGTTCTTGGCGGTGCAGAGGTTCCCGGCGGTCGTCAGCGCGGAGTAGGGGCCCTCGGGAGCGTTAGTTCGAGCTCGAGAAGGCTGGTCGGGGACCGTCTTGAACGTCGTCGAGGTGATGCCGGCTTTGCTGATGAACGTCGTGCCGACGAGGTCGATCGTCATGCCGTCGCCCTGTAGCACGAGCGTCAGCGACGGGAACGCTTCGCCGCCGTGGATGACGAAGATCGCGGGGCCGGTCAGCGGGACCGGGATCAACGGGGTGTGCACGACCGCGTAGCCGATCTTCGATGCGGCGGGGCAGCCGGCGGGGTTCGCTTCGAACTGCGTCGCGGTGCACGCCTTCTGCAGCGTCGTCAGGCGGCGCCGGCAGCTGTTGGGGAGTTCGACTTTGACCTTCGCGATGTCCGCGTCGGTGCCTGCGGCACGTTCGGGTAGGTCAGCTTCGCGCTCAGGCTCGCCCCGCTAGTGCGGCTCGTTTTAGCGGATGTCGAGACGCTGAATTTCGGTTCGAATTTCAGCGCGGCGCAGTTGGTGACCTGGAACGGGGTCGTGATCGTGCTCGTGCCACCTTCGTTCAACTGCACCGTGCCGGTGAGCGCCATCTTTGAGCAGTTGGTTGGATTGAACTGGAAGTTCCCGCGTGTGGTGGTCGCGTTGACGTGCTGGATTTCCAGGGGGATCCCTTCGATCATCGTCGGGATCGAGTCCGGGGAGCCGGGCGGGTCCGTCGTGATCATGATCACGGCGGTCTGCGGTCAGTTCGATCTGCCCTGACCAGCACACAGTCGCACGGGGAGGTTGTTCTTCGTGTTCGCGAGGTCGACGGGCCAGCCTTCGCGGCACCTCGAACGTCGACGAACGGCGCGCAACCGCTTCACCGACCGTGCAGCCACCACTGCCGTTGCTCGGGCCGGTGAGATAGAACTTCCCGCCGGTGACCGTGAACGGGTCATTGCCAATACCAACACCGATCGTCGCTTCGCCGACCTTGCTGTTTTCCCCGCACAGCCCTTCGTTGGCCTGCGGTTCGGGGCACAGTTCGACACCCGTCAGCACACCCGACAGGCCCGGCGGCAGTTTCCCTTCGATCGACTTCAGGTTCTGTTCGCCGTCTTTGCGGTTCACCGTCACCGTCAGCGGCGAGAACGCCCCCGCCTGGATGTTCGTCGCACCCGCGTTCACAGTCGGGTTGAACGGCAGGGTGGCGCCGGGGCACGGGGCACCGCTTGGGTTCTGTGTTCGATGTTGAACGAGGATTCCGCGGTCACGGGACCGTTGCCGTC